>NSJL01000017.1 GCA_002634385.1 Nitrospira sp. | reverse complement strand
CGTTGATCACCCTCTGGTAGAACCTCTCGTCCAGAATACGGATGTCCCACGGCCTGCTGCCGTCTGCGCGAATGTCCAACGGAGAGAGTACCTCCTCCACTATGCACTTGAACGCTTCCCTTCCCATCGTTCCCTCCCGGTAGTCTGGGTAAGTTCACCGCCACTCCTCAAGAATATTTTTTACCTGTCTGGATCTCGCGTCTCAGGGAGGCCACTTCCCGTCGCAGGTCCTCGATTGCGCCTGCACTGTCCACCCCCCTCTCCCGTTCCTCAGCATCCAGTCCTATGAAAAATGTTGCCAGCACCGCCGTCACGTATCCGAATACCGTAAAGGCATAGATAGCCAGAAGAAGACAGAGCAGGCGTCCTTCCGCCGTCACGGGCCAATACTGCGATCCCATTGTCGTCATGATCATGGCTGTCCACCACAGGGAAGCAGCATAACTTTTGAAGTCGGGCCCGGAGGGGGCATCCCTCTCGAAAGCGTGCATCCCGGCAGCGCCCGATACCACGATAATGATGGTAAGGAGCAGTATATAGCCGAAGCCGCGACGGCCCATGGTCGTTTGCAGAATCCGCATACTCCGGTTTACGGAGCTGATGAAGCGCAACAGCCGCGCCCCGCGGGCAAGCCGCACCCCATGTGCAATACGGAAAAAACGGGCGATTCTGAATATACGGAGGGCGGGTGCCGCCAGGGAGAGGACGGTGATCCAATTATGTTTGAAATAAGAAGCCTTGTGCGTCGACAAGGCGAACCGGACGGAGAACTCGATAATGAAAAGCACCCATATTACTGTGTTGAGTACAGTCAGAAAAGGATTCCCTTCACCAAGGAACTCGACAACCAGCAGTGCCAGCCAGATAAAACCCAGAATGATCATGGGCCTCTCAAGCCAGCTCTCGAGCTGCCTCAGGTTCTCGCTACGCTCCTCGTCCTGTTTCTGCTTTTCGGTTTCCTCCTGGTGATGCATGGGAACTTCCTCCGGCCCTCCCCCCGTCAAAACCGGCTTGCAGCAGCATTCCGAGGCCACTTCCCGCACGGGAAAACCTTCTTACCTATCTAAAGAATAGGAGCAGGCAGGAAGAATGTCAAGACCGAACTCATCGTGTTGTCATTGTGTCCGTTCCACGGGTACCGTCATTCCCTTTGGAGCGCCCAGAGAACCTCCGAAGGCCGCTGCTGCCGCTCCGAGGACGACCGCGACAAAAGCCCATAAGGCTGCCTTTGAAAGGGTATCCATGGTCTCTTCGGTCACCTGAAGTGCAGTGCCTGCAGCCTGCATCGCCTGAGTTTTCACCTGAATCCAGTTATCGACAACCCGTGTTGCCTCATCACGGCTCATGTCGGTACGGGCCGTCAGCAAATCGATTACGGTAGTGCGGTCCTGTTCGGTAACTGTCGGGGCGCTCATCAATCTCTGTACCGCCTGCTGCACCTCCTCATCCGACTGCCCGGGTACTGCCTTTCCCCGCTGGCTGATCAGATTGCGCGCCTGGTTCATGATGGAATCCAGGGGAGACTCCGCACCGCCCCCCCGTGCAGTCCCGGAAGGGGCCGCCGCCATTACCCCGCTGCCGATCAGAGAGATTCCCTTTCCTATTACTCCCGCCACTCCGCTCACCAGCATCCCGACAGCAGTGGTCATCAGATAGAAAGAGAAAAGAGTTACCACACCCCATACGACGATTCCATGTAAAATACCAATAGGCGAACGGGGAAATCCCGCCAGTCTCCCCGCGACCCATCCCCCGGCAAAGAGGGAGATGAGGGTGCTTATCGCCATCCAGATCCCCGCTCCGGGGCCCACTCCTCCCAACGGGTTTTCCTCTGTCGCAGGATTGACCGTTCCCAGTCCTATGCCCAACCCTAAAAGGCTCAAGGCAAGCCCGATAACAAGAGCCACAATGGTGCCTGCGAAAATCGCACCCCAGGATATGCGTCTGAATATTCCCCGGGTATATGCTCCCTCTCCGGCTTCCCCTATTCCAGAAGTCTCTCTGTATACGGTTTCCATGGTTCACCTCCCCGATGCTGCATTTCCCTCCAACGAACATACGTTCTCCCCTTCTATCTCAATCTTAGGGCAAATCCATTGTTCAGTCAAATATCTGAAAATAGGTATCCTCGGGTGAGGGGCAAGGGGGTACCCTCTTTCTTTGCGAGTGAATTCCTCCCTGTTCTCAGGGGATCTTCTGATCATGATACCTCCCCCTCTCTTCTCTTTTGCTTCTCTCTCTACCTTTACCTCTACCTGCCTTTCCCCCATGCCCCCTCGTGTACGTCTACTATGAATCCGTCACCCCGGCGAAAGCCGGGGTCCAAGTCTTTCGGAAAAGGACTGGATCCCGGCTCAGAGGATCCGCCGGGATGACGGCAGAGGAAAGAGAGGGGAGAGGGACCCCCTCTTTCTCTCTCTCCCAAAGGGAATGCGTGTGAAGTGAGTCTGAGAGAGGTGAGGGGAGGAGGGGAGTTCTGAGCGGACCTTAGCTCTTGTTCGTCTCCTCTCTTCGTGAAACGGAGTGGCCACCACAGTGCATGTTTGAGCGGAAGCGAGTTTGCGCTGTGGTAACGGAGTGAGCGGTAGAGAGGCAGAACAAGAGGTCGGGGAGCGAAGGACTCCTCGACTCCCCTGAGACGGAAGGGGAGAGGTCAGGGGTGACGCTCCCCGGAGGATATGAGAATCAGACAACAGACATCCGCGAGGGAATACAATAACCCTGTCGCATTGCAAGGACATCGAATCCCCCTGCCCCCTCTCCTCCCGAAAGAGAGCGCATTATGAGAAGACGCAGAGAGGAAGTGAGCCCTGAAAACGCGGAAATCTCCAGTGAGGGGGGGTAAAACCGCGCCGACTCTCTTCTGCCACAAGGGATACGCCGCCAGTCGCGATTACGTCGAGGGCGAAGCCCCTATTTCTCGATTTTGTAGAATAAATCCGCTCCGCTCTCCAGTCCCGATTCCACTTGCAGCAGAAGCCTTTTGCTCAGTTCATAGCGAATGCGCACCCTGTTGACCGGCTCAAACAAACCGATTCCATAGCTTACGTAGATACGGGGAGAGAGAAAGGTACCGACAACCAGGGCGGCTTCCCTGAACTCCTCCCCCTGTTCGATACGGACATCCCTGATCCCGAAAGCGCCGCCGATGCGCCGTGCCAGAAACTCCCCTCCGGTAAAAGAGAGTGAGCTTGCCGCACGGTAGAGGAGCCGTCCCTCCTCACCCGTAGCGCTCTGGAGGGGCCTGCCCAGCACGAGATAGGAAAGGATATTCGCCTGGTCCATCGAGGGAGTCGAAAACAGGGTGAGGCGGGGATTTTTCAATCCGCCCTGCGCATTGACCCCTGCCGTCACATCACCCACGGTACGCACAGCACGAACATCGAGGTTGGGATTGTTGATGGTGCCTCCCGCAAAGATGAACCTGCCGCGGTCAATGCGGAGCGTCTGACCGTATGCGCGGTACCTGCCCTCTACCACCTGCAATTCTCCGGTTCCGGTGGTAAGCCTGTCGGGAACATCCGTGGCAAGCACGTTTCCGGTAACCCGTCCAACAAGGCCGAACCCGTCAAAAAAGACCTTGTCTCCCAGAATAATTCGTATCCGGCTGTATATTTTTACTTTTTCCTCCTTTTTTTCCCTTTCTCCTCCGTCGACAACAATGACATCCGGGGAGACCGGCACCGCACCGGAAATATCCCGGAGCTTTATGGATGCCTGAGGAATCCGGACCACACCTTCTGCATCGACCCTGTTGCCCTGTATCCTGACCTCGATATCCGGTGAAGCAAGGACTCTTGCCTCGGGTATATTCACCGCCTCGAACGCCTCCCCCTCGATACGAAGCAGTACCGGCCGTCCCTCCTCCGGCCTGAGACCCGCCTCTCCTGTCAGCGTCAGCGCCCCCGGACCGGAGCGGATGCGCCCCTCAAACTGTGTCCTGCCGGTCCCGGTATCAAAGGCGGCAAGCCGTATGTCATCCAACCGTATTCCCAGGCGGGGCACCGATGCAGAAGCGTTCTCTATGGCGGCCCTTCGGGTAATGAGGGGCACTTCCAGCGTACCCGCAAGCTGCACATCAGCGCTAAAACTGCCTTTTACCTCCCGTATTTCCTTGAATACGAGGGAAACAAAATCAAGGCGGGGAAAATGGACACTAAAGTGTCCTTTGAGGGGTTTTTGCCGCAAGGGAGGAGAAGGCGCGGCAAAACCGGGCATCTCGAAATCCCCTCTGATACGTCCTCCTTCTGCCAGGGGTACCGCAAGCCGTGCGCTCAGGCCCTTTTCATCAAGGCGGGCCTCCAGGGCTATCTCCCGATAGGACAGGGTACCTCGCCCCTTCTCCGCCAGGGAATAGGATAGTGAGCCGGGAGGCGCGTTCAGGCTGAACCGTGCAGATATCCCCTCCTCCCGGTATGATGCCTCCACCCTGCCGTTGAAAGTGCCGGTGATATCAGGATCTCCCGGAAGATCAGCGGGCAGAAGGGGGAGCAGCAGGGCAAACGGGATCCTCTCTGCAGTAAGCGTGGCAGAGGACCCTTCCTGCAGCCTTTTCCCGGCCCGAAGATAGGAAATGTTAGCCTCTCCCTGTATAGTCCCTCCCTCCACAAGGGGAGCGGAAATCCTGGCCCTCACTCTGTCCCCTGAGGCACGGGCATCAAGGAAGACCTCCTTGTAACTCACTGTTATACGCCTTTTCCCTTCTCCTTCATAGGTTACCGAGCCTGGTGCCGCCTTAAGAAAAGCCTCGGCTTTGAGCGTCTTCCCATCGAACGCTCCGGCGGCGGTACCATTCACGATACCCGCTATTTTTATCTCCGGAGGCAGAAGAGGCTGGAGCAGGGGCCAGGGTATCTGTGCGGCAAGAATACTGCCGTGAGATTTCCCCGCGTCATTCCAATCCACCTCGGCGCACAGACGCGAAGAACGGTTGCTCCAGCACCACTGGCCCGCCTTTATCCTTCCGGCGGTGCCGTCTACCAGAAGGGGTCCCGGTTTCTCCAGGGCCCATATCCCCAGTTCCCGGGAATGCAAAGAAGAAGCGATGAGGGTTCCTTCCCACCTTTTTTCATGGTATGCTCCCTTTGCTTCCAGCTGCAGGGACTCCTCCGGACCGCGGAGGGAAACCCGCACCTCATGCCCGGACAGTCTCCCTGCCCCCTGCAGGTCGAGAGCAGGAATGACCCTCCCCCTTACCCGCAGAGCAGTTGCGGAGAGGACGAGGCGTGAATAGGAGGAGTCCTGCAGGTCGAGCTTCGCCTCCGCTTTCAGCGACGATACTCCCGAGACAACAAAATTTCTCAGTGTGATATTCCTCCCGCTCACCGTGGCGGCGATACGGGGAGCGCCGCGCGGTCCGGTCAGGGCAAAATTCCCGCTGAGGGAACCCTTTGCGTCGGGCAGGAGGCTCTCCAGTTCCGGACTCCGTATCCTTCCCGCGAGACCCCATGTATCGCTTACCGCTCCGGATACCGTGATATGCGTGCTTCCCGAAACGGCATCAAAGGTAGTCAGCCGGTAGGTATTCCCTTCCATTGCTGCCCGCAGCACCGCCCTGAAAGGATACCCGCGCAGTGTGCCCGCCGCCCTGCTCACCTGCACGGAGCTCCTCGTCATGCCTTTAGCATGGCTCCCGGAAACTGCGGCTTCGAATGCTATCTTTCCCGGCCACTCGGTCCACACTTCACCCGGATCGAGCCCCCGTCCCGACAGTGAAGCCGTCCACTGCAGCTCCGGCTTCCATTGTATCCTGCCCCGGCCCGCTATCTCTCCGTTCAGGAGCTGCCCGCGCAGAGACCGTGCCGTCAGGCTAGTGAGATCCCCGTGTGCGAATACGCTCCATCGACTTGCAGGCATATTCCTGCCGGTAAGGGCAAAGGCGAGGCGTGCTGTATACCCCTCAGTAGAGCCCCCGACACTGAAGCTGCCCACCGGACTGGAGAAGAGCGCCGCTCCCTCGCGCAGGGGCCAGGAGAGGCCGGTCCATCGCCCGCTTGCGGCAATACGCCCTCTCCCGCCGGGCTCCGCATGATACTCCCCCCGAGCCTGCACCCGCAGGGGAGAGCCCCGCGCTGCCAGGCGGAGGTCTTCCACTGTCCATCTTCTGCCATGGTACTGCAGCCTGAAGGTGCTGTCCACTGCTCCCCATCCTGTCCTGTCTGCGGCAAGAGCGGCTCCGGCGCTGAAGGAAGAGAGGGTTCCGGCGGCCTGCACCCTGCCGCTCAAATGCAGTGCAGGCCAGGCATCCTTTATTTCACGGGGAACGAATCTCTGCACTTCCAGGTCCGCTTTCCACGATAGATCGGAGAGGGCATCGGAGATCACCGCCTCGATCCCCATAGCAACGGGTGCGGTCACCTGCTGGCTCACCTCCAAACGAATAAGGCTCCCCGTCACCTCTCCGCCTCCCTGCACTTCCGGATATCCCTCCGGCCGTACAAGCCAATTCACCTGGAATCCGAGGGGATAGTCACCCCGGGGCCGGAGCTTTCCGATCAGGCGTACGGCGAACAGGGGTCCCTTTGCCCTGAGCTCATGGATATGAAGGGTGTTCCAGCCGCTGCTTACCTGCAGGAATGCTTCATTCACTATAAAAGGAGCATCTTCCCGGGTGCGGTACACGGCGATCCTCTTCAGCCCGACATCCTGGAGCGTGAAAGCCAGGGGCATGCGGATATCGGGGAGGCGTATGCGCTTCGGCGCGGGAGGGGGTTTTTCCTCTCCTGCACCGACATAGGTGATTCCTTCAGCGGTAAGGCGGGTAATATACAGCTCCCCTGAGGTAAGAAAGTACGGCATCCAGTCCAGGAAGAGGGACTCAATGGAAAGAGAGAATCCGCCGGTACGGTATTGCAGACCTTTTATTGAGAGGGGGCCGATAAAGCGACCCCGGAGCTCTTTTACCGTCATCTCACCGGGCACATAGCGCGAGAGCAGCGGGAAAAGCCGTTGCAGGCCCGTTTCCGTGGCAAGCAGGAACACCAGGAAGGCAAAGCCTCCGGCAAGACCGAGCAGGACCGGAAGGGCTATCCAGAAGAGCGTGCGTCTCATAGGTCGGGGCCGATAGCAATGTGAATGCGCCACGGGGTATCGGGTTTGCTCAGGGCCCAGGCCATATCCACCCGCACCGGGCCCACCGGGGACCTCCACCGTATCCCGAAACCGGCCCCCTGCTGCAGCGCACCGGAAAACCTGTTAAGGGCATTCCCCGTATCATAGAATACCGCGGCACTCCATTTCTTCATGATATGCTGTTCATACTCCACGCTGCCCACCAGCAGATGCTTCCCGCCGATCACCTTCCCTTCCGCGTTTTCGGGACCGAGACTGTTGTAGGCGTATCCGCGCACGCTCTGGTCGCCCCCTGCGAAGAAACGCTGGGATGCGGGAAGCCGGGAGAGGTCCTTCACCCGGGTCGTGCCCACATCTCCGCGTAGAATAACCCGGCCGACAGTACCCAGGCTGCGTATCACCTTTGCATGAACCCGCGCCTGGATGAAAGAGGTATCGGACACCAGGGCGGTGTGAGCCCCCCTGAGGTCGAGGAGCAGCCTGCTCCCGTTTGTGGTATTGATGCGGTTATCCGCCCTGACCCGCACCCAGTTCGTCCCCGGCAGGAGAAGGGTGGAGTCCCCCGATTCGTCGCCGATGGTGAATTTCTCCTGTTGGAAATTGAGGTAAAAGGTCTCCTGCCATTTCCCGCGCACCTGCGTATAGCTGATACCCAGCAGGCGTGTTGAGCTCCTGCTGGTCTGTGTGTCGTCATGGGAAAAACCAGCCGAGATATCGAAATGGTCGGTAACAGGGTGTTTCATGGGAATGGTATACCGGGAAGTGAGACTGCCCCGTATCTCCGACAGGTTCAGCTCGGCGGTGAATTTATGGCCCCTGCGGTTGACCCTGCGGTTTTCCCATCCTAGGACGCCGCGCACACCGGTATCGGTACCATATCCTATCCCGAAGATATATCTCTGCCGTTTCCGGGGCTCAAGGAGCACCTCCACCGGGATGATCAGATCCTCCTCCAGGTCCCGCCGGGGCCTTACCTCTACCTGGCTGAAGTAGTCGCTCTCATAAAGCACGCTCTGCAGATCAAGCAGGGCTGAAATGCGATAGGGGTCTCCCTGCTGGAAGGGGATGAAGCGGGTCAGGAACTCGGGCCGGAGCGCCTCCTGGTGAAAAGTTATCTCTCCGAAGTAGTAAAGGGGTCCGGTATCGAGGTGTATTTCCACTGACGCGTAGTATTCCTCGAGATGTACGACGACCTTATGCTCAAGGAAGTAGGCATCGAGGTAGCCCCCCTCTGCGGCGGTTTCCTGGAGCATACGCTTCGCCCTTTCATATCTCTCATGGTGCAGAACCTGCCCCTCCTTCACCGGGAAATCCTCCCTGAGCCGCACCAGCCGCGCATCCCCGGAGCCCGGCCCCGAAATGGCCAGGTCAATTTCGCGTATCCTGACCGCCGGCCCCGGGTCAACCATGAAACGGGCACTCCATTCGTCCTCCTTCCGGGAGAGTTCGGAGGTGACGTCCGGCTTGTAAAGACCGAAGGGCTGCAGGGCGCGCCTGATCTCTTCCGGGGCTTTTTCGTATAACCTGCGCACGTCCTCCTCGGAAAGATCCTCCTCCCTTTTACGCTGCTCAATGCTGAGATATTCGAGAATATTTTCCCGGAGCTCGCCCTCCACTCCTTCGACGGAGATGCGCACAGCGGGAGCAGCCTGCGCCAGCCCCGGCATTCCCATGCAGAGCAGCGCTCCGGCAAGGAACAGGAGGAAAAGGTGAGTCCCGCAAAAAAGAAAGAGAGTACTTCTGCGGCGCCCTCCGGTCGTGGGAAAGAGCATCAGACACCTCTGTAGCTTCGTGCGTGAATGTGATGGTACCGATCGCCTATACTGGATCAAAAAAAGGGATTTTCCGCTTTACTCAAATTATATCTCATAAAAGCAATAAAGGAACGGACCTTGGTGTGGCGAAAGATAGCATGTACCCTCTGTTGTGGGAGGCTGCAGAGAGGGGGAAATCAGGTCAGACCTGCACGAAGAGGCGTGCGGCGGAACGGGGTATCATTACGGTGCATAGCCCTCCTGCATCGAACACTTCATCTTCCAATGCTTCCCGCCAGCGTCCCTTTGCGGGAAGGGGGACTACGATACTCCGGGGCTCCGGGGAGAAATTGACCGCGACAACCGCCTTGCTGCCCTCCCTGGTCCAGCGCCGGTAGACGATGCATTTTTGTTCGGGGTACAGGGCCTCCACCGCATAGTTCTCCGACCGCAGTGCAGGGTAGAGCCCTCGCAGAATACAGAGCTTCCGGTAGTGCTCGTGCAGCCCTCGTCCCGCCTGCGTGGAGAACCTCTCCCAATGGAGGGGATTGGTTCCCATTTTCTTTCTCGTGTCCTCCCCCCACTCCTGGCCGTGGTAGAGCATCGGCTGTCCGGGAAGAGTGAAAAGCACGGAGGCACCGAGGGCCGATTTGCGGTATGCCTCCTCCTCGCTCAGGCCGACAACACGGGTGTCGTAAATAATCCTCTCTTCGTCGTGGGACTCGATGAAATTGATCGCCCTGTACACGGTATCGTACCCATGTGCACGTGGATCGAAGTAGCGGGTGACCTTGTCAAATTCGTTCCAGTCATGCTCGTCGAGACGTCCCTGCCGGAGCAGCGCTATCAGCGCATACCGGGTGATCACATGCCAGGATCCATCGTACCCGGCCGCACTCATCATGCCCGGAGCTTCAGGGCTGTACTCGCCGATAAGATAGGCTTCGGGGTTCGCCTCCCTTACGCAGCGGGCGAGAACAGGAAGCCCCTCCTCCCCCCGTGCACCGATACCCAGAAGGTAATCGAGGCGCACTCCGTCGAAGTGGAATTCGCGCAGCCAATACCGGATGACTTCCCGGGCAAAATCCTGCGCAGCTTTCTTCGAATAGTCCAGGGTCGGAAACCCGAAACGGTTCGGCTCGCCGAGTCCCCTCCCGTACCAGGGGCTCTCATCGATAGGATAGAGCTGCAGGAAGGGATGCGTTTTTCCCGTATGTGCAAGGACCATGTCGAGGAGGACCGCAATTCCCCAGGCATGGGCGGTATCAATCAGCTCTTTCAGGTCGTCGGAAGTGCCAAGCTCATCGGAAACGGCAAAGAAAAAGGTCGGGTCGTATCCCCATCCCTCCCCGTTCATCGCCGTGGAAACAGGCGTCAGTTCAATAGCGTTAATCCCCAGGTCCTTCAGGTAGGGAAGCCTCCCTTTAACTCCCCTGAAGCCCCCTCCGGGGGCGAAGTCGGCGATGAGGATCTCATAAATAATAAGATCCTTGTATGCGGGGCGCTGCCATGCGTCATGTTTCCACCGGTAGGGGGTACGCCCCACCCCGACAACGGCGCAAGGGGGGGGACACCCCCTCAGAGTATTGATGACACGAGCATAAGGGTCGCAGAGAACTGTTTCCCTGTCCACGACAAACTGGTAGGAATGCTCGCCGGGGGGAAGTCTCTTTTCTATCCACCACAATCCTTTATCGGTCTCCTGCAGAGGGTCGGCACGGGAGTTCCACCGGTTGAAGCTGCCGATGAGGTGAACGGACCTCTTTCCGGGAGCATAAAGGGCAAACGTCACCAGGCCTTCGCCATGATCCGTAGCGCCGGGCTGCAGGCATACCGGCGGGGGGGGCAGGGTTTCCGTCGGCATGGGTCTTCTCCTCTCTACTCGATAAAGGTTCACAGGAGAGGCAACATACAGGGCGGCTTTCTCAAATTATATCCTACATAGCGCGAAATACAAAGAAGGGGCAAGGAAGGAGAGACTCTCTTTTCCTGCTTTGCTTGACAACGAGGGAAAAGGCTGCTAAATGGTAAATAGGGAGTTTTCCCCCGTAACGTACGCGGGGAACTCCCCCATTCCGGCAGGAGGCATCCGGCTGCTCCTGGTAGGGCCGGTAACGGTACCCCTATCCTTTCCGCCTCCGCCGGGCAGCAATTCCTCCCTATGCGGGTTTCCGCAGGAGGGAACACTCCGTGCATCGCAGCCGGGCGTCCGCAGGTGTATAGAGAGTAGTGAAATGTACGCAGGGCGAGGAAAATACTATGCTGAGGGGACTGAAACCGTTATCCGGGTACAAAGTCCTTGCGAGAGACGGTGAGATAGGAAAGGTGCATGACTTTCTCTTCGATGAGCACCGGTGGACGATCCGCTACCTGGTGGTGGATACCGGGAAATGGATATCCGGACGCAGGGTGCTCATCTCTCCCGAAGTCGTGGGGGAGCCCCAGGAGGAGAAGCAGGGCATTCCCGTAAGGCTGACCCGCGAGCAGGTGAGGAGCAGCCCCGGAATCGACATGGATCTTCCCCTCACCCGTAGACGACAGAGGGATTTGCACCGCTACTATGGATGGTCTTCCTATTGGGCCGGTGAGGAGGATGCGGTGCTGTCCCTGTCACCGCCTACGGAATCGCCTCCTCCGGAGCAGAGGGGAACGGGCCCTTCAACAGAGCCCCCGAACGAGGAGCAGCGCGTGTCACTCTGGAGCACCCGGGAGGTCATCGGATACCACCTCCGTGCCGCCGATGGAGAAATAGGCCATGTAGATGATTTCATAGCAGGAGATACCGATTGGATCATCCGCTATATGGCGGTGGATACGAGAAACTGGCTTCCCGGAAAGCGTGTGCTGATCGTTCCCGAATGGATAGTCTCCATCAACCGGCATGACAGGAAGGTATTGGTGAATATCTCCCGCGAGTATGTGAAACATAGTCCGCGCTATGATCCTTCAGTTCCCTTGAGCCGTGAATACGAAGTCCGGTTCTACGATTACTACAAGTGGCCGAAGTACTGGATATAGGCAGCGGAAGCATTCCCGGAAAGGAGGTTCAGCATGGCGGAGAGGATAGTTATTCAGCAAAACAGCGAGTTTGAGGCTGCTTTCTGGAGTCTTGATCCCGACCACCCCGAATCGGGAAGACTCCGGCCGGTGGAACACCTCCATTCTTTATCCCCCTACGGACTGCTGCTTGCAGGACTCGGTTCCTGTACTGCCGATATTCTCCACACCTATGCGCTCCATCATAATATCGACCTTGACGAAGTGGAGATCGCACTTCAGTATGAAAGGGCATTCGACAGGGACTGCGTCAACTGTGAAGATATCGCCGAATACCGGGAGCACATTTCGATGGACGTCACTCTCACGGGCAATCTGAGTCCTGCTCAGCGGGAGAAACTCTTCCAGATCTCCCACCATTGCCCTATCAGCAAAATCCTGCGGGGAGGGATTGAGGTGAGATCGCACTTGTCCGACCGGAGCAGAATTGAAAGCCCCCGCACGCGCACGCCGCTATAGATCGGGGCGATGAGAGGCTGCGGGCTCTGTTTGCGAAAAAGCTTCTCACCTCAAGTCAAGTGCGCCCATGCTGCCTTCAAGGATCCGCCCCTATTCCCATTTACCGGCAAAAAGAGGTGCGGTGGGGTGCTGATCCCTTTCCAGATGGAGATCCCTGAAGATTTCGGCGGTAGCTTCCGTCTCGACTTCCGGATTAAGGTCGATGCCTAGTCCCCTCATGGCATCCCCCTTCGCTCCGATAAGCATGATCTCAGCGCCTTCATAATCGAGGAAATCGGGGGGATCTGCATCAGCGAACCTCCTGCCCCTGAAGGCTTTCCGGAGCTCCTCGGGAAAATCCGCCTTCTGCTCCCCCCTGAGGCCTGCGCCGCGAGGAGCGGGAGTATCCGGATTCTTTACGGAAATAATATAGCTTCCCTCTTCCTCGATGTTCAGGTCCTTCTGGACCCTTTCAGCCCTCTTCGGTATTTCCAGGACATAGGCGAGATGGGTATGATCTCCATGCCGGACAATGGCATAGACTCCCTCCCCCGCGGGACGGACAGCCGGTCTGACCCGCTCTCCCTTCGTCTTTGTCCCGTATTTTTCCTCATGGAGCTCGTCTTCCATCTCTTCCGCCCTATGGCCGACCTTGCTTACGAAGCCCCAGTTCCGCTGCCCCTCTTCGATTTCAGGCATCTCCTTCTGCCCTACCGTGATAAGACGGTATACCTTTTTATGCGAAGGACTCAAAATGAAATAGAAGCGCTGTACGTCCTGCAGCCCCCGTACGGTTTCCCTCTGGACCTTGGGCCGGTACATGAAATAAATGTTCCCCCGTTCAAGAACTTTAGTGCCGGTGTGCTGCTTTCTCCGTGCCATATCACCTCCCCCGGGATTGCAAAAGGCGCATCCCGTTTTGACAGTGTTTTGTAGAGTACCGCATCTTCCGCAGTGCCTATAGAAAGCATAAAAGCCGGGGCAGGGCCTGTCAATAAGGGAAGTACCGGAGGTAAAAAGCGCTCCTGTGGCTGGATGACAAAACCCGGAAAAGGAAGTATAGTTTAAGGAGAGGCCGCATTCCTCTCCGGCAGCAATTTCGGAAACAGGGAGGGAATCATGGCTTCTTCCTGCTTACCGGGGAACACAGCACATCAATCCGGAACGGAAAGGAGATGCCCTATGGGAAAAACGACTGGAATCGCTTTTGTGCTTCTCGTATTGACCGGCCTTTTTGTCCAGGGATGCGTCACCGTGGAAAAGTTCCCTTCACCTCCCTTCGGGACGGAAGCCGCCCTCTATTCACAGGGGGAGCTTCAGGTGACCTTTGCGGATACCGTGTTCAGAACTTTCGAGGCTGCCCGCGGGGCTCTAGCGGATAATGATATCGTAATCAACAGCGCCCAACATGATATGAGCGGAGGTACGATCGAGGGGACCAGGAGGGATGGCACCAAGATCAGCATACTGCTCAGGGCAAAGAAACCCGACATAACAGTAGTCAATATCAAGGTCGGCACCTTTGGTGACGAGGCCCTTTCCCGGAAAATCAGCAGCAACATCGAATCGCGCCTCAAGAAATAGGTTGTATACGCGGAGGAGTGCGTCAGGGGGTACGGGGAGCGGGGCAGGGAGTACGCTTCCCGATGCGCCCTCCTTTTCTCTTTCCTCTCATGGGTACCGCGTCCGCTCCGGAGTTCTTCCTCCCTTGCAGAAAAAGCCTGGCATTCAGCAGAAAAATCTTCCCGGCACAACAAAAAGTTGTTGACTCCCGCAACCCCGGTACTTTATATTGTTTCAAAACTATGTAACAGGGGAGGGGACTATGGAAAAGCTGGCCGATGGGATATTCTCACAGTGCAACTTTATGACGAGAAAGGGACTCACTATCTTCCTGAAACAGAATTATGCGAGGGATTTAGGGGAGGATATCATCGACTTCATCGCCGCACACTGCTTTGACGACACTCATAAATGCGACGCACAGTGCCTTCTGTGCGCCTTTTCCCATGCAGACGCCTTCAAGCAGTTGATGTACGACAGCAAACTCCGGTCGGCTCTTCTGCTGATTCTGAACAACAAGAATCAGAAGCTCCGGAGCCACCTTTTAGGGAGGATATACGATATCAACGAGGAAAAGGCATCAGTAGCCGATCTATAGGGTGCGCTTCGGGAAAAGGGCATGAAGAGAACAGCACTACTCCCTGTTCTCTTCAAGTTTTTCGAGCAGATCTTTCTTTTTTACCCGTCCGTGCAGCGTCGAACCATCCCTGAACTCTAGGACGGGAATATCGAACCGGTATAACTCATAGAGCTCGTCATCGGAATCGATGGCAACCTTTTTGATATCGAGACCATATTTTTCTTTGAGACCGTTCAGCATCTCCTCGGTTGTATCGCAGATACAGCACCCTGCCTTGAAGTAATATGTCAGCCTGACCATCTTCCCCCCCCCCCGACGCGCCGCGTACTGCGGCGAAAATCATTCCACGTATTCATCACTTGTGCTGTCCTCTCTCCCTTGATTGTAGCAGATTGATCTGCCACGTTTCAGGCGCCAACCGGGAAAAAACAGAGGGAAACGACAGAGAGCTCCCCCAACAGGAGTTGAAATGGTTGCTTCGGGTGTGGCAGGCAGGGGAACTCTCCGGAGGAGAGCACGGCGAGACGGCTATTATTATTGATCAGCAGCGAAATCTGCCTCAACGTCAAGGGATATCTGCACCTCATTTCCCACCATAACCCCTCCGGCCTCAAGGGTCTCGTTCCAAAGAATTCCGAAGCCCTCACGATTCAGGGTGATGAAAGCAGAGAATCCCATGCTTATCTCTCCCCCATAGGGGGCTTTCACCGGTCCGAAGTACTCTGCAGCAAAGGTGATCGTTCGGGTAATCCCGTGCAGGGTAAGGTCACCAGTGACCCTGACCCGGTTGCCTCCGGCAATCTCGACGCCGGTGCTTCTGAAAGTGATTTTCGGATATTTTTCGGCATCGAAAAAATCGGGGCTACGCAGATGCTCGTCACGCTTTGGAATCCCCGTGGTAATGCTCGCCACCTCTATTGCTACGTCCACGGAAGACCGTGCAACATCAGCAGGATCAAAATTGATGCTGCCGCTCAGCTTGTTAAACTGGCCGCGTACCATGGCAATCATCATATGCCGTACGGCGAAGGCGGCAACCGAGTGATCGGAGTCGATATTCCACGTTCCCATGTTGTACCTCCTCCTTTCCAGTAAAGAGTGCAGACCGTAAGTACATGAATTATACTCAATTAAGTATACCAGGAAGGGAGAAGAATGCAAGAGGAGAGGTCTGCAGACAAAAAAAGAGCAATAAGGTGTTTTTTGCTCCAGGCATTGACAGCAGAGCAAAATGGTGCGACTATTTAATTGAGGCGAGAAAAACATCAACGAGGAAAAGGAGGAGACTACTATGATGTGCACAATTCCCCAGCTTGACAGCAGCAAGCTTAAAGAGGTGCAGTCTCTCGAACAGAAAATAGGCAGGACCCTTGTGGCGTATACATGCCAGGATGTCGCGCCTGCAGACCTGTCCGAGACAGAAATCAGCCAACTGAAAGAGGCAGAACAGAGACTGGGAGTGGTGCTGGTTGCAGTAGGCAAATAGCAGCCCCTCTTCTCCCGTACACGGCCCTGCTCTTTCTCTGCTGTCTGCTCCGGAGCCATTGTCCCGTACCGATGGCGCTCGAAAGGAGAGAGGGAAGGAGTATTGTATGTTTTTTGCTGCACGGCAGATTCCCGGAGAATCTGCCGCAGCTTTTGTTTTTGCCCGGTAATCTCCAACCGCATGTCTGAAATTCCATACAAACCTACCGGAACGCCGTAGCGGCCAAAGGTACTTTCTTTTTTTTTCAGCTACCTTCATCCTTGGCACAATATTTGCTAATAATGCCGCCGATGCCCGGACAGAACCTCTGCCGACAGGGCAGAACCCTGAAAAGGAAGAGACTTCTGCTCCATCATGGCGATGCAGCAGGAATTATAAACAAAACACCAAGGAGAACAGCCCGCGCGGAACCTGCCGTGAAGGGACATGCATCATGGAAGCTTTGGGAAACGGTACGAGAGGGGCAAAGAGCGGCGAACGCAGAATATTGGTAGCCGGATTCGGCAACGTGCTGCTCAGGGACGGCGGGGTAGGTATACACGCCATACGGGAAATGCAAAAGATGAACAATACGGAGATCCTCGTCAGCGAGATCGGCACAGCGGTGCGCGATGCTCACCACCTTTTCGCGTGGGCAGACAGGGTCCTCGCTATCGATGCCATGCAGGCAAGGGGAACACCCGGAATGATCTATTCCCTTACGCTCCGCAGCGGCAACGGGTATGGTATACAGGGCTCGCTGCACCAGCCCGCCTTCATAGAGGCGGTACGGAGGCTCCCTCCTGAAGGGCAGCCGGAGATCACCATACTTGGGGTGGAACCCGAGGTTATCGGGTACGGCCTCGATCTTTCCCCCGCTGTCCTGAGATCCATTCCGGATCTTGTCAGGATAGCGGTAGAAATTATCGATTGTTGGAAAGCAAGGACGGAGAGGGTAAGGAGGTAGGGGGCGCGAGCGCCCCCCTGCTCCGAAGAGCTTCTATTCCCTGGTCAACTGGCGGTACTTGATGCGGTGGGGCTGGTCAGCGGCAGCGCCGAGTCTTGCTTTCCTGTCCGCTTCGTATTCGGAGTAATTCCCCTCGAACCAGACCACCTTGCTGTCTCCCTCAAAGGCGAGAATATGGGTGGAAATCCGGTCGAGGAACCAGCGGTCGTGACTGATGACTACGGCGCATCCGGCGAAGTTTTCGAGCGCCTCCTCCAGTGCCCGCATGGTGTTGACATCCAGATCATTGGTGGGCTCGTCCAGCAGCAGAACGTTTGCCTCTTCCTTCAGCATGCACGCCAGGTGGACGCGGTTCCGCTCGCCGCCCGACAACGTTCCGACTTTCTTCTGCTGGTCGGCCCCCGAAAAATTGAAGCGCGCCACATACGCTCTTGAATTAACCTGCCTTTTGCCGAGTTGAAGAACATCCTCGCCTCCTGAAATGACTTCCCATATGGTCTTATTTGGATCGAGAGATTCACGGCCCTGGTCGACATGCGCCACCTTTACAGTATCCCCGGTCCCGAATGATCCTGAATCGGGCTTTTCCTGCCCGGTAATCATCCGGAACAGTGTGGTCTTTCCCGCCCCGTTGGGGCCGATGACTCCCACGATCCCTCCGGGGGGGAGGGAGAAGGTCATTTCCTCCATGAGGATGCGTTCACCATATGCTTTACTCACTGCATCAGCCTGTATCACCACATCGCCCAGGCGGGGCCCAGGGGGGATATAAATTTCCAGTTCCTTTGCCCGCTTCTCGGTATCCTGGCTGAGCAGCGCCTCGTAGGAGTTGATGCGCGCCTTTGATTTCGCATGACGTCCTTTCGGAGACATGCTGATCCATTCCAACTCGCGTTGCAGTGTCTTCTGGCGCTCACTTTCGGCCTTTTCCTCCTGCTGCAACCGGTTTTTCTTCTGCCCGAGCCAGGAGGAGTAGTTCCCTTTCCAGGGAATTCCCTGCCCCCGGTCAAGCTCCAGGATCCAGCCCGCCACATTATCGAGAAAATAGCGGTCGTGGGTCACAGCGATGACGGTGCCCGGATATCCCTGCAAATGATGCTCCAGCCACGCTACCGTCTCTGCATCGAGGTGGTTGGTGGGCTCGTCCAGCAGCAGAATATCGGGTTTTTGCAGGAGAAGCCGGCAGAGCGCCACACGGCGCTTCTCCCCGCCGGAAAGCACCTTTACCGGAGTGTCGCCCGCCGGGCAGCGCAGGGCATCCATGGCCATATCGAGGCGGGAATCCAGGTTCCAGGCATCCAGAGCATCCAGCTTTTCCTGCACCGCACCCTGCCGCTCGATGAGCCTGTTCATTTCATCCTCTGACAGGGGCTCGGCGAACTTGTCATTTATTCTATTGTATTCATTGAGAGTGTCCACTATTTCCTGCACTCCCTGCTCTACGATCTCCCGCACCGTCTTCGTATCATCGAGCTTCGGCTCCTGCTCGAGGAACCCCACGGTATGACCGGGAGAAAGAACTGTCTCACCGTTGAACTCCTTATCCACCCCCGCAAGGATTCGCAGAAGAGAGCTCTTCCCCGACCCGTTGAGGCCGATGACGCCGATCTTGGCTCCGTAGAAATAGGAGAGATAGATATCCTTCAGTACCGGTTTCTTGTCATAATGCTTGCTTACCCCGATCATGGAGTAAATGATCTTGTTCGGCTCATTGCTCATGGCTCATTCCTCCTCCTTTGCTGCTCACCTGCACGCTTGCATGGTAAATCCTTTACTATACCATACCGCCGACACGGCGGGTGAGTTCCGGCACCAAAAGCCAGGAGAATGCAGGCAACGATAGCAGAAGATCCCGGAACTGGAAGGAGCGACAGGGAGTTCACCGGGAGTTACCGGGTCGGCCCTTTCACCTTCCCCCTCTTTCTCACGCTCTGGCGCATCCTGACCTTCAGTTTCTCCGCTACCTCGAAATTGACGCTTACCGCGGCTCTCCGCGCATATTCCCTTTTCCCGGTGCGGTAAAAGCCCTGCCTCATGGAGGCCTTTGCCAGCTCTCCCGCCTGCTTTCCCATTTCCGGCACCTCGATATCCAGAGAGAGGAGTGCCCCCAGCTCAAGATGTCTTTTCGTGAAACTTACGATAGGGATTTTGTTCTGATAGCAATGGAGCATAATGTAATTGACAGCTTCCGTATTGGCGACAAAGGCGTCAGGGAGAAGGAGGAATGCATCAATGTCATGGAAGCGTTCAATCAGAAGGGGAACCTCCTTTGGACTATGCGCTTCTTTTAAAATGGCCTTTATGCCTTTCCGCCTTGCTTGTTCATCTATGTCCCTCGCATACGAGCCGGAATTCTTTTCACTGTACAGAATGCCTATTTTTCTCACCTCCTCCAACGAATCGAGCAAGGTATCGATCCATATCCGGGGAGCCACTGCTGCAGCTACCCCGGTACTGTTCCGTACGGGGTCGACAAGCTCCGAGGGAAGGACCATGATATAGTAAAGGGGGAGTTCTTTCATCTCATTCTTCAGAAGCCGGAATGCCCGGGAGCCCACTGCTAGCACCGCAAGGGGCGGGTCGCGACGAAGCATTTCGGGCACACCAGCGGAATAGTCCACTACCTGCACCGAACAACCGCAGGTGCTTTTAAAGCCATCGATTGCCTGGTCATAGAACTTAGACTTCTGACTCCGGACGGCAATAACATCAGCGGCTCGTGCCCCGGAAAGAAAAGGAACGATCAGAAGAATGAGTGCGGCACCGAAAATGATTCCCCAGCGCATGCTGTTCTGCCGCTTCCGGGAAAGGCCGAACGGGAAATATCTACTGTCCGCGCAGCATGGCTCGGAGAGACGGTTTTTAGAGATTCCTTCCGGAGAAGCCACGAACAGGGACCTCCCTCTCTACAATAAAGGTTTTCTTGCTGAGCAAGTGCTCTGCAGAACAGCGATTCATCCGTAAAGAACCACTGCTCCCCTGCTCCGCTCTTCTGCTCCCCGATGCCCCTGTCAGGAGCACTGCGCTCGCAAGTACTGCAGCATACGGGTGCCCAACCGCTAAAAGACGTCGTCAGATGGTCAGAAGGAAGACATCACAAACAGCAGACGCATCAAAAACAATGAATTGAGAGCAAAGCAGCCTGATCTGACATCGCCCGGAGAGGCAGCCCTGGCAAAGGAGACTGTTTTCCCTCAGGGGCGGTAGGGGAATCCTCCCGGGATATCATATTCATCTCGATCCCGTCCTCTCGATAATGCATTTACCATCTCCGCAGCAAATAAAAACGAAGTGTAATCAGTATCGGTTACCGGGCAGTCAAAGGTAACGACAGCACTACCCCGACAATGACCGAGAGGAATATGTGCAATCTCCCGCCACACTGCTATGCCTTTCCGTGTGCCGACATAATTACCGTTGACTACCGTCACCAGGCGGCCCTCACCTGCTGGTATTGTTATCCCGCTTATTTTTAGAGGGAGTCGTTTTGGAAAGTACAGGCAGGCACCGAAGGCCCGCAGGATCCTCTGGTAGTCCCTCAGGCTCGTGATGGAGTATTCCTCAAGGAAAGAGCAGACCCTGTCTCTTATCCGTAGAGAGAGATTTCTTTCCTTCGAAATCCTGTGATCTTCCGAGAGGCAATTCCCTTCTAAAAGCATGAGATAGAATACAACTCTTACGCACAGAAAGAAATAACACTTCCGGGGTATATTTGTGGTAGAGGAAAGTGCATTCGTTCCCTATATATACCCTTTCAACCTGGCTATTCTGAGGGCATCCGTCTTATTGCCTGCCTGCAACTTTCCGTAAATGTTCTTTATATGAACTTTCACTGTCTCAATACTTATATTCAGAATACCCGCAATTTCCTTGTATGCCTTTCCCTGGCCGATAAGAGTCAGGGTCTCCTTTTCCCGTTCCGTCAGTATGTTCTTCACCTCCTGACTGTCACCTTTGAGCATCGTGAGCACCCTGCGGGCGATTTTAGGGCTGATAAACGCCCCTCCTTCATAGTAGAGGCATTTTACGGCCTCGACCACCTCCCAGGGTTTATTCCCTTTCAACAGGTACGAGGAGGCCCCTGCCCGTATCGCTGAAAAAACCTTTTCATCATCCTCGTAGATGGTGAGGACCACTATCTCGATATCGGGATAGCGTGTTTTCATAGCACGTATGCATTCAACCCCGGACATCCCCGGAAGCCCGAGGTCGATCAACACTATATCAACCTTTCCCGGAGACCAGGAAGCGGCAAGGAACTCCATGGCGCTCTCCGCAGACATGAAGGAGCCGGCAATGTCGATATCCTTATCCTGGCCGAGCATGAAGGTCAGCCCTTCCCGATGTATCGGATCGTCCTCAATGATCAGAACCCTCATATGAATTGCAACCTCCCGGAAAATCCTTACAGAATGATATGATCTATAATACGGATCTTCGATTCAAAAATTCTAACGAAAAACAGTGTCGAGACGGCAAAATTTTTTTAAGAAAAGGGAGGAGGATATACCCTTCCCCCTCCCCTTTTTCCCCTGCGCCTCCTCTTTTTCTCCGGGGCTCACCATAACGCATAAGAAATCTTCTGCATCCTGTCCTGCTCCCCATATCTCCACAAAGCCGTTACGGGGCTGCTCCACCTCCGGCTGGCTTCCCGTCTGAACTCCTCAGGCCGTATCTCCACCAATTGCTGCAGGGGAAGGGCATATATCCTTCCCAGAAGAGACATCCTTGTGGAGAACCCCACTGTTACTACAATTGCAAGGATGCCGAGCGGGGAGGCGGTGATGAGATCGATCCTGCAGCGAAGCAGGACGAGGACCGTCGAGACGGTAAAGCTTACGGCTCCCAGGCAGATAAGAGAGACATTTACATAGTACTGCTCCCAGCACCGTGCCGATAGTGCATTAAGCTCTTTTTGCTCTCTGGTGCAGCAGCAGAAAAGATAGGGCAATCCCGCCCTTTTCCTCCTCATCTCCTGCCATTCCGCAACGGTAAGCAGGCGTGCATACTCTATCAGCCCCTCTTCTATAATCCTGTTCGTGGTGCGCCGTACGTGGAACAGGCAATCGTCCAGGAGTACGGGCAAGCTCAGATCCCTCACAAGATTGAGCAGGATGCCCGATACCGTGCCCACGACCGTAGCGATAAAGATCAGCGTTCTATGGGCAAGATCACTACTGCCCCTCCCCCCGAGCCCCGTGGCCATCAAGCCGAGAATCTCATCACTCCATACGATAAAGACAGGAACACAGACATAGAGCACGAGGTAGCTCCTTACTCTCTTTTCGACATTCTCTTGCAGCGTATTGTTCTTATCATCTGTCATCGGTATACCTCCCTGTTTCACTCATGTCTCCGCAGATAATTCCGGTGTCGTACTCCAGGACCGGGACGCTGCACCTCCTGTCTGCGCCTCGTATACCTCACAACAGCCCGTTGTACTGCGCTGCGCCGTCGAGTATTTCCCGGGCATACCGCCGGTTGATGATGAAATTTCTTCCTGACCTCTCCGAGAACCGCTCCACGTTGCCGAACCACCGGTCGGGGTCGAACCCTTTTGCCCTGGTCAGCTTTCGATCCCGGAGCAACCATCCGTACCCTCCGTTATAGGCGCTGAGCATCATTGCATACCGTTCCCGCGTATCGGCGGCGAAAGAGACGAGACTCCACATATGTCTGTCGTAAAGAATTCCCGCCCTGATCCCCCATCTCGCCTGTAACAAGTCTGCCGGGCTCGCCACTTTCTGCAGCGCTGCCGAGTGCTGCTTCCTCAGCTCATGAAAAGTTCTGTCGAGGACCTGAAGCGCCCCGTAGCTGACAACTCCCGATTTCTCACGGCGGACAGCATCCATTTTCCATCCCGACTCATGGTGTATCTGCTCCGCAATGATACAGATATCGCCCTCAGGCCAGATCCTCCCCTGCTCCTCCTTAAGAACAGGAAAATAGCGGTATGCCCTTTGGGGAACTGCTGCCATTGTGTCGATTGCTATCAGAAGAAGTGCCAGTGCCAGGAGGGAAAGTCTCATTGGGCACCTCCTCTCAGAAAGAAAAGAGAGGCGACCATCGCCCCCATCACCGCACTATAGACACATACCCGGGCGATCAACACGCCTACGGCAAGGAGAGCGTGAGAGAGCTCCCTGTCCCTCCAGGCATCGTTGAGTCTTTCCCCCACATCCCAGCCGTACTTGCTGAAGAGTTCCTTCGAGACAACATACCCGAGCAGAAGGGAGAGTCCGATAAAACCGGCCAGGAACGAAAAAGTGCTGATCATCTCCTCCGCACCCCAGCGCAACACGCTTGCCATTATCAACAACAATGCTGTCTGATTTCTTTTTCCTTCTTTTATCATCTTTTTCATCTGTGCTCTCATGGGTTCACCTCGTATTTTGTTTTGTACCGCCGTCCCGCAGGGGGCGGAAGGATACCTTTTTGCTTTCCGAATCAAACAATCTCCTTTAGGTGATTACGGTGTCGCCTTGGGAAGCCTTTCTGCGCGGATTGAGACAGGCGGGTAAAGAAAAGGGGAAAGCTGATCTGCTCATGTACTTGCAACGGCCTTCCTGCTACCTGTCGGAGTCGGCAGTGGCGGAGGCCCCTATCCTCTTCAGGAGAGGTTTCAGTGCCCGCTTATCCGCCTCCGAGAGGGAGGCGAAGGCGGCCATGAATCTCCCCGGAGAGGTCCTGGCTACCTCCTCCAGTCGTTCCCAGTTCGATCTCTTGTTTCTGATACCCCTGTGTGCAGCAACAACTTTCGCTCCGATAGACGAAGACATGTTCTGCCTCCTTATGGAATATGTAGTTGAAAAGATTGGTCCGGAATCCGGATGCCGGGGCAAAGAGGGGTAAGGTCTTGCAGTAAGGAAAAGTGGCTTAAACAGCAGAGAACGGGGCGGGCAGAAAATAGGATCGCAGGGGAGATACTCGCTACACTTCCGTGCAGTATTTCAGGTACACCAAAGCGTGTCGGGCCTTCTCCATGGAGGGCATCGATTTACCGTAAACGTATCTCCTTACGATTCTGCCGTCACCCCCTTCAACATGAATGATGCCGACAAACAACTGTGAAACCTTCATTGCTGTTGCCAAGGCATCTTCTCTGTTGCCGGATGCAATAAGACGACTGCCATGCTTTACCAGGTACGCCATACAACACCTCCGAACGGATCTGACAAAAAAGGGGTGCCCCGGTAAAACCGCAAGCACCCCTTCAGAAAGCTTTCAATAGAAAGACTATGAATCGAGAGAACTTAAGGACTTACCTCTCCGGTGGCAAGCAGGGCTGGACCGGAAGGAATACATGAAGCGTGGAGGACTGTGGAAGGCAAAGGGGAAGGCATAGAGGGAGGGAGCGTTGACTTCTCCCATAGCAGAGAGGAAATGAGGCGGAGCCGGCACTTTCTATCTACAGGGGAGACAAAAAGGGCAAGAACTCTGCAGGCTCAAGATAAGGGATTGAAATAGCAACAGAAAATGAAGAGCAGCGAAATTATATGTTTAGAAGTAGGCTTCTTCGTCGCCTTGGAAGGTGGTCTGCAATGTCGCAGGAGAGAGGATATTGATATAAAAATCAATCGGAAAAAAGATATTTTCATTATAGGAAGAACGGAGGCTGCAGCCAAGGGGAAAAAGCGGGAGGATTGAAAGTTGCTGAAAAAATTGAGAAAAAAAGGCAGAGAGAGGAAGCGAGGGCTGGCAACCGAAAAAACAATCTAAGCTATTGAAAAGTTTTGTTAAAAACCATTACTGCCAAAAACCGCTGCTGAGCAGAAAGAATAAAGATTTAAAAATGAGGAGTGCTCACAGTGGTGGAACTAATCTAATAGCGCTATCGCGCAAGCTATAGTCACCTATCAGTTACCCGCTTGGTCATCCTGATAGTAACCTAGAAGTAATCCGCTTGGTCACCCTCACTGAAAAAAACATTTTTTTACCGTCGAGGAATAGCTACTCAACGCTCGTATCGGGTACAGTGCGGTGCACGGTCAAGGCTCCCAGGGAGGAGTTCTTCTACAGGGGAAAAAGTCATCGGCCAGGGCCTCTGTGCCGTTGCTCAAAAAGAACTGACGGGAAGAGAACCCAAGCAACTGGAAAAAGACCTGTGTGCACTACGATAGCAAATTGATAGCAAAACGCTAGCAGCACGATTTCAAATGAAAACCTGCAAGTAATATCTATAATGAATCACCATCACTGAAAAGGTTGCCTTTGGCGACCATCGATCATTGCTGAGGGGGTCCCATGACAGCAGAGAGGAAGATACTGCGGCTCGGTTTGGATATTGGGTACAGTGCGACAAAGGGGGTTTGGGAGGGAGGCTATTTCAGGTTTCCTTCTGTCGTAGGGTATGCGAAGGATCTGAATTTTTCCCTGAAAGAGGGGAATTCTTCCGTTGGAGATGAAGTGGAGTATAACAGCAAAAGGTTCTTTGTCGGAGAGAGGGCAAAATTCAGCGACTTTCCCCTGCAGCTCAAAACCAGGGACTGGATCGAAAGCGATATCTATGCGGCTCTCATGATCTCTGCCCTGAAGAGGTTCATGGAAGGAATCAACCTCTATGAAATTGAAAAAATAGTAATCGTGACGGGACTGCCCGTGAACTACATGAGAGACAAAGAGAAGGCCGAGCAGGTTGTGCTCAGGGTCTTCAGCAGTATCCGGATCAACCCTGAAATGGTCAAGGTTAATGTAATCCCCCAACCTTTCGGTGCTTTCTTCCACTTTTTCTTCGACAGTGATGGCGGGGTGAACAGGAATGCTCCTCATGCCCGTCGTTTCGGGGTGCTCGACATCGGCCACGGCACCACCGACTGGATACTGGTCGAAAACGCGCGGAATTATCTCGAGAAGGCCTCAGGGAGCGTGCCGATCGGCACCTATACTCTGTACGACATGCTTTGTACGGCACTGATGAACGAATACGGACTGGACCACTTCACTATCGCCGATGCAGAGGCCTGCATCGAGAGCAAACAGTTGAAGGTCGCCGGCCAGATACGGAATATCAGCCATATTGTGAACAATGTCCTTGAGCAGATAGGCCTGCGCATTACCGGTACCGTGAAATCGAAATGGAGCTCCGAAGGGGAGATCGACCTTCTGCTCCTGGAGGGAGGGGGAGCAGAACTGCTCCACCACTACCTTTCCTCCATCGCCCATTCCACCTTCAAAGCGGAGGACCCCCAGATGGCAAATGCCAGGGGATACTACAAGAGATCGGTTATGCTGGCGAAAGCAGCAGCCTGATCGACAGGAGAGGGATGATGAGCAAGAAACCCGCTCCTTTTCTTCTTCGTTTGTATGAGGAGAGAGAAGAGGATCGAGTCATACTGGAAGGATTGGAAAAGCATACAGCCATTAAAGGAGATAAAACCCGGCTCATAAAGAAGATCCTCTTCGAGTACTTTTCCGGGCATTCATCAGCTCACCCTTCCCTCAGGGCAAATGCCCGGGGAAGGCTGGGGAAAGAATGCATTCTGAGAGAACGCAAAGCTGATGAAACGGAACTTCCGCCACCCCGGGAGGAGGAGGGGAAAGGGGAGTGTGAAGAGATGAAATACAGGACAAGTATGGAACACCCCGATGAGGCTGACACACTCCGGAAAAATCTGAGTGCCCTTTCCGATCTTCTCCTTTAGAGGCCGCCTCTTGCAGGCTCCCCTCCCTCATCCTGCATAGAGTCCGGTGCCTGCACGGATCTTCTTCCCGGCCATTATTCTGGCTGCATTGCTTTCCAATGCGTCAATCCTGCCCTCGATGGCAGCCTCGGCCAGCACCTTTACCGTATCCTGGAAAGAAGCTGCAGCCAGAAAGCTCCCGGAGAGGAGGGGAACCTTCGTGATTCCTACAAGGAGAGGCCTGGCAGAGGGAAGAGCCCCTTTCCCCCGGAGCCTCATTCGTACGCAGAGCTGCTCGAAATTCCTTCTGCTGACTATCCTCCCGGGCGGAAAGCCGGAATCGCCGGGATCGGTAATCAGCACAAAGTCCGTCATCTGCCGCAGGATTACCTCAAAGTGTTTGTCGTGGATGCCCACCCCGTGCGAACGGTACACCCTTTGAGCCTCTTCGATCAGGTAGGTCCAGAGCGAGGGGAGTCCCGCTGCAGCGATCAGATCATGCGGATTGAGGGGACCATCGACCAACGGGGTGCCCGCCTTGACGAAGTCTCCATCGTAGACGGTAAGGGTCCGTTCTTCAGGGAGAAGGTAGTCACGGGATATTCCCTCTCCTTTTATTGTGATCTTCAGCTTGTTTTTGCTGTACGAACCGTAGAGTACCCTTCCGTCGATTTCGCTGATGAGCGTCGCATTCTTCGGTACCCTTGCCTCGAAGAGCTCGATCACCCGCGGGAGACCACCGGCGATATCCATGGATTTTGAAGCCTTTCTGGGTAGTGAGGCAAGGGCACTGCCCGGCGATATCGTCCCACCTTCCTGTACAAGCACGCGGGCCCCTGGAGGGAGGGGATACTGATAGACCGCATCAGCCGACCTGACCAAGACTCCCGGTTTCAGCGTAACCGTCGATCCCGTGATGATTCTCCTGACAATCCCGTATTCATCGACCTCTTCCCTTGCAGTATCCCCTGCCTTGATATCCTTGTAGACAACCGTACCGCCCACATGGGCAATGATCGGCAGTGTATAGGCATCCCATCGTGCCAGGATATGGCCGGCCTCCACATACTGTCCGTCCTCCACACAGAGCTCATACCCGTACAGGACCGGCAGTCTTTCCCTCTCCCGCCCTCCCTCTTCATCCAGCAGGGAGACACTTCCCGCTTTGTTGATGAGCACGAGAGCAGCATCGCTCCTCCGGACACACTTCAGATCATTGAAACGCACTACCCCGCTATAGCGTGCCTCCAGCATGCTGAGGGTACTCCTCATTGAGGCAGTACCCCCTCCGTGGAAGGACCGGAGGGTCAGCTGGGTCCCCGGCTCCCCAATGGATTGAGCAGCGACGATGCCCACGGCATCGCCGATCTCGGCGGGAATCCTGCGCCCGAGGTTCACGCCATAACACCGTGCGCAGACGCCCCTCTCTGCCTTGCAGGTCAGAGGCGACCTCATCTTGACTCTCTCCACCCCGGCATTGATAATCGCTTGTACGACCGAGTCATCCACGAGGGTATTAAACGGAGCAACGACGGTACCGTCGACCGGACTGGTAACGATATCAGCCAGGAAGCTTCCCCAGATTCTCTTATCCAGGGGCTGCAGGACTACCGAGCCCTCTTTGAGGGCCTCCTTATAGATCCCATCGATGGACCCGCAGTCCTCCTTCGTAATCGAGACATCCCGGGCAGCATAGACCAGCCGGCGAGTGAAGTATCCCGAGAGCGGGGTCTTCAGGGGAGCCGCTACCCTTCCGGTACGGGCACCATGGGCGGACAGAAAATACTGAAAACCGCTCAGCCCCTCCCTGAGGCTTGCGGTTACCGGGAGTTCGACAATGTCCCCGGAGGGCTTCGCCATAAGGCCCCGCATGCCCGAGGCCTGCCTGATCTGGTTCTTGTCACCCCGTGCCCCGGAATCCGCCATGATGTAAAGCGAATTGAACCCTTTCATGGTGCGGAAGCCGCTGCCGGCGAAGGCGTCATCCGCGGTAACCCCGCACTCTTTCAGCTCTTTCATGACCTCGTCGGCGATCCTGTCGGCAGCTTTTGTCCAGATATCAATGACTTTATTGTACCTCTCGCTCCCGGAGATCCTTCCCTGGGCGTAGTGGGCAACAACCTCCTCCACCTCCCGCTGCGCCGTCCCCACTATCTCCGCCTTCGTGAGGGGAATGTGCAGGTCATCAAGACAGAGGGAGATCCCCGAGCGGGTAGCGTACTCATAGCCGAGGGCCTTGAGGTCATCCAGAAGCCGTACGGTTCGCGCCTTGCCCTGCACCTCATAGCACCTTTCCACCAGGGCGCCGATATCCCTTTTCTTCAGCACCTTATTTATAAAAGAGAAGGGGATGCCACCGGGGAGAATCGAGAAGAGGATCGCCCGTCCCACCGTCGTATTCACCAGGGAACCGCTCACCCGGACCCGCACCTTTGCGTGTTCTTCAACTACTCCACCAGCGCAGGCGCGCTCCGCCTCTTCGGGGTCTGCGAAGATCATCCCCTCTCCCTTCGCTCCCTCTCGCTCCATGGTAAGGAAGTAGAGACCCAGGATGATGTCCTGGGAGGGAGACATCGCGGACGCGCCGGTTGCCGGGTGAAAGAGGTTGTTTACCGACATCATGAGAGTCCGGACCTCGATCTGGGCCTCGAGGGAGAGGGGCAGATACACCGCCACGGTGTCTCCGTCAAAATCCGCATTAAAGCCCGAACAGACCAAAGGATGGAGGCGAATGGCGCTGCCCTCGACGAGCACCGGGGCAAAAGCCTGCATACTCAGTGTATGCAAGGTAGGCGCTCTGTTGATGATGACCGGATGTTCCGAAATGGCGTCATCGAGGGCATCCCAGACTTCCGGCTTCCCCTGCTCAACGAGTTTTCGTGCCTGCCTGAGGTTCGGGGCAAACCCTTTCCGGATAAGATACGCATAAAGGAACGGCTTATAGAGTTCAAGAGCGAGCGCCCTGGGCAGTCCCACCTGGTGGAGCCTGAGCTCAGGCCCGACGGTGATCGGGGACCTCGCGGAATAATCCACCCGCTTTGCCAGGAGATTCTTCCTGAACATCCCCTGCTTTGAGCCGAGCAGGTCGGACAGGGATGTCAAAAAGCGGCTTTGAGAGCGCGAGGTGATCGACGCGGTTCTGCCGTTATGAAGCAGGCAGTCGACCGAAGTCTGCAGTTGTCTCTTTTCACAATCAAGGAGTATCTCCGGTGCCCATAGACGGCGCATCGTCCTGATATTCCGGTTTTTGCGGATAACCCTGCCATAAAGGGCGTTGAGGTCGGATTCGGCAATTGTTCCATCGTCCATAAAGAGAGTCGGCCTGAGGTCCGGTGGCAGTACGAGCAGAATATCCATAACCATCCATTCGGGAGGAACGCCGGAGAGAAGAAATCTCTCCACTATCTGAAGGCGGGCCCGGGCGCGCAGGGAAGATGCGGCTTTCCCTCTCAAGTCCCGGGCAAGAGAGGGGAGATCGAGTCTTCCGAGAAGCGTTCTGACCGCTTCCGCCCCTGTTTCCGCACGCAAGCCCGACGCCCTGTCGCGCAGTCTTCTGTACTCCTCCAAAGACAGAAACCGATTCGCCTTGAGACCGGATACGCCCGGCTCGATTACAATATACAGATGGTACAGCACGAGCCTCTCGATTTTCCGCGGGGGAAGACCGAGGAGGTGCGCGATGATACTCTGCGCTCCTTTGTAGTACCATACATGGACTACCGGAGCGGCAAGAGCAATGTGCCCGAAACGCCTCCTGCGCTCTCCGGGATCGATCAACGGTGCTCCGCAGCGAGCGCAGGTAACCGTCCCCTGCTTCTCCCCCTTGTTCCCTCCGCAAGGGCAGTCGCCTTTCTTCAAGGGGCCGAAGATCCGTTCACAGAGCAACCCGCCTTTTACGGGTCTTCGTGTCTTCGCGTCGAGGGTCTCCGGAGAGGATATTTCCCCAGAGGAGAGGGACAGCTTTTTTTCGGAGCTTAAAATACCGAGCTGCACCGCATGAAATTCCGTATCTTTCCTTGTCGTCATCGTCTCTCCCCTATCTGCAGGCGACGGGGAGCCGGCCCCTTTCCCCTGAGGGAAACAGGATCACGTCGCTGAAGCGCATACCGTTTTTTATGAAGAGACCCCATAAGGCGAAATAGACCGGGCGCAGTTCCTTTGGTTCCTTTTTCATGTCGGTCAGCAGGTATTCGAACAGTTTCTTCAGTCGCAATGAATTGGGCGCCACAATAAGAACCGGATTGGTGAGTGAAAACACTTTCCTGCACGCCATCGAGCGCCCGAGATTGCCCGCATCGATTTCAATATCAAAAGTGTAGGCGCTCCCTTTGTGGGGCACAATCCGTATCCTGAAATCAGGAAAAAGGAACCGCTTGCCCTCCTCCTTTCTGCCGCCCTTTTTCAGGCTCTTTTTCGCATAGTGCGCAGAATGCAGGTACTCTATCCGGTAGAGGTCATGCTCTTCCGCCTCTTCCACCATCTTTCGGATGGTGGAAGCGACCATCAGATCATGCATGAGGTCTGTTCTCTTCGGAAAAGAGGTCCTTATACTGTCCCTGTCAAAGCCGAACCTTATTGCAATCTCCCGGGCACCCTCCTCCTGCAGCACCACGATGGGGCTGTCATGGAGGTCCGCTCTCTTATACTGCAGGAGTCCCGCATTCTGCAGTTTTTCCATACGCTTATACAGGTATTTTGAAAATACTCCCTTTGCGCTTTCCGTCTGCCGTACCATATCGCATTCATTCTTCTGCAAGGGGAAAAACTTTTTCCCTATGGACGCGATATTGCTCGGACCATAGGCAAGATATTTCAAAATGGCATAGTCCCTTTCCGACAGCTTTTCAAGCCTCATAAATCATCCATCGGATCGTCGTATTCTCCCAGGCTCTGCAGCCGCACCATCGAGCTCCCCCTGTTTGCCTGCAAAGGCGCGTCTTCATTACCCGGAGCACCGATTGCCTCCTTTTGACCCTGTGTGTCAAATGCCTTACCATAATGCTGAATATCCGATGCCCTCTCTTTCAGTAACGCTGAGATTTCCCCTCTTCTTATTTCCTGCACGGGCGAGGGCATATGGAATTTCACCGGCTTTCCTATCAGTCTTTTGAGCCTCTTGTCTTTGTAGTACGGCAATTGCAGCGCAAAAAAAGGCCTTTTTTTGGTAAGGACGAGGCACTGTTCTTCGTTCATGTAATGGAGGGAGTCAGGAGTCAGGAGCGGCGCCCTCTCGATCCTTTTCTGGTAGCGAAAATTGATAATCTCAAAGATACCCCTCATTTTATAGTGGTTCTCAAAGGGTATATCTCCCAGCCAGGCGGATATTTCCTTGCACATTTCATGATGGCAGCCGGGCAGGACAACCATGGTCCTCAGTGATGATTCAAAGGCCTTTGCGCTCCCCGACTTCAGCTTGCGCGTGAACTCCCGAAGGTCCTCCTTATCTTGAACGCAGATGATCAGGCCTCCTCCGGAGGAGCGTATCGTGGTGGCAAGCGTATGGGCATTCGGGAGGTTAAGGTGGCCGAACTCATCGAGGTAGTACCATATGGGGCGGGGCTTTTTCCCCTCCCGGTAGCATAGGGCTGCATATTCATAGTGGCGCATCTGAAGAAGGCGGGTAATCATGCTCGCCATGATCCCCATGTCCTCCCGGTGCAGCGGGGCCTTGATTACGAAAAGGCAAGGATCACGGAAAAAGAGATTCAGATCGAAGTCATTCCGGACCAACGCCTGTCTCATCACCGGGGCGTCCAGGAACTGAAGCTTCCGGTAGATACCCTGCAAAGCATTCACTCTCTCCTGGACGCTGCTCCCGGTAAAGAATCGGAACTCATCTGTTACCTGCTTGTCGCCGGTGCAGGCGATGAGCCGGGTCAATTCATCGGGGGGAAGCTTTACCGCATCGAATACGGTCACCAGGTTTCTATACTCGATGGGAAGCTTCAGAACAGCCATGATGATTGCCTTAAGAAGGCGGTACTCCCTTCCGATAAAGTGGTCCGTATCGGGACCCATCTCCCCGACATGGGCAAAGTAGCTCCCGAAGAGAGACTCAATGATCTCTCTTATGGCATCATGCGTCTCCTGACGGCTAAAATCGGGCTCGACCAGGAGAAGGGGATTTATATTCATCTTCCATGTGTAGGGGTCGAAGTTGATCACCTTTTTCCCCTGCTTTTGCCATGCATGGCCGATGATATCCACAATGTCCTCATCGGTCTTCCTGTCGATGACTATCGCTGAGCTGTCTCCGTGGGCATCGCTCATCAGGTTCGTGAGGAGAAAGGAAGAGGTCTTGCCTGACCCAGTCGGTCCGGGAACGAGAATGCCCTCCTGCCGGCCTTTTGCTTTGATGCCGACCCGCACTCCCTTGTATGCCCCGATCTGAAAGTAGTTATGCCCGGCAACTTTTTTCAGGAGAGGGCCCTCGCTATGGATAATGAAATATGCGGACACAGAGGAGAAGCAAACAGGAAGAAGGACAAGAAAGGGGGAGAGGGAGATTTCGCGCTTGATCAGGAAAAATACCGTCTCTCCCAGGACAAAGAGGACAAGGCTACCGATGACTGTCCACTTTTTTAAAAAGTATCCCTTCGTGGGGATACGGAAGTTCTTGAGGACTTCCCGGTCCGTGGCAAAACGTCCCGTTGCTGCAGGGTGATTCCCGATTCTTGTTCTGGCCCTTGTATAAAGGAGGGCATAGAGGATAAGAAAAAGAGAGGGCACTCCGACAAGCACGACAAAGAATACGAGGATCTGACTAGGAGTGAAGGGCAGCCCGGTTGTCGTGCGGAGATAGTGAGCGATATCCGCGAGAAAGCTTTTATTGAGTATCTGCTCAAGATGATGCATTTTCCTGTACCTGTTTCACCTTACTAAATCGTTCCATAAGTGGGAGACGTTTCCCCGCCTGATGTACGCAAAGGCCGAAAGCTCATGCTAGGGTGTGTAGGCAGACTGTGTTCGTAGCGAGACCGAGCGAACCGTGCAGGGGCAAGGACAGGGGTCCCCGGAAAGTCGAAGACTTTTTGGGGCAGAAGGTGGCACGGGGGAAACACCCGCCATAATGAGACAATACCGAGCAGTGCTACGGTAAGGACGTTTTCCCCGGGATAACGCAGCCACTGTACTATCATACTATCGGCCAGCCGGCGGGCAGCCGGTCGCAGCAGAAGCCACTACCGCAGGAGAAACCACTGCCGCAGGAGAAGATAGTTTGCCTGCACAACCTATACCTACCACAGGTCCTCCGGATTTATGGCGGGGGTCGCCACCCCGTGGGGATATCTGCGGGCAAACTCCCGGTTGGCACTTCGCTCCACCTCCCTCTCCGACGCTCCCCCATGCTGCGCCCTGATCTCCTCCTTGAGAGGTCCGTAGACATCCTTGTCCGGTGGGTCGGAAGTGAAGGCGGCATAGTTCAGCGGGGTGGAGAGAAACCGGAACACCCCTTTGCCCGTGCCCCCCGTCCTCAGCTTCTTTGCATGGATGAACGCCTCGCTGTAGTAGCCCATCACGGTCCTCAGCTCCTCCACCGCCTGCGCATCGGACTCCATCAGCTCCAGGTACCCCAGTACGTCCAGCACGCTCTGCCGGGGCTGGTGGAAGAAGATCTGGAAGTTGGGCTGGGTGAGGATCACCTCCCCCACGCGGCCATACTTCAGGGGGTCCGAGATCTTCTGCATCATGAGCCCCACGGCCGTATGACAGTGCCGGTAGGTCCGGAGGGCGTTTTCGATGAACTCCGCATTCATGGACTCCGACAGGATGGTGTGGATCTCGTCGATCCCCAGGATCTTCATGCCGGGCAGCTTCCGCACCCTCTCCCCTACCAGGAGCATGATGTTGTAGAGCATCGCCCGCATCAGGTCGGGCACCGCCTTCAGCCCGCTGATGTCAAAGAGGGTAAGGCAGCGGGTGAGGTCAAACGTGCCCTTCCGGAAGAAGTTCGAGTACTTTCCCCTTCCCACATAGAAGCCCAGGCGCTCAGAGAGGGCCTTGCCCTGCTCCCCGAAGTGCGTCTTGAGCACGTTGTTGAAGTCCTCGAGCTCGGGCCTTTCGTTGTAGGCCCCGATCTTCTCGAAAGTGAGCTCGATGGCCCGCTCCAGGGTCCTTGTGTCGGAAATGGAGAGTTCCTCTCCGGCTTTCGTCATGATCGAGGCCAGGAAGTTCGAAAGGAGGGCCAGTCTCTCTTTATCGAGCTCGCAGTCAAAGGGGTTGTAGGAGACCGGATCGTTCAGGTCAAAGGAGATGCGCTCCCCCCCGTACAGGGTGCAGGACTTGGTGAAAGAGCCCATGGGATCGATGATGAAGACCCGGGCACCCTTCTTCAGGTACCGGGGCAGGAGGAGGTTGAAGAAGGCGCTCTTGCCTGTGCCCGTGTCCCCGGAGATGAGGAAGTGGGGGACCGTGCCATCGAAGAAGTCCAGGTACGCGGGCTCGCAGGTGCGGGTAAGCCCCACGATGGCAGGGCTCTGCGTGCCCAGCCAGGAGCCGGTGGAGGGCACCAGCTGGGAGAAGTAGTGGGAGGGCAGCTTGAAGGTGCGGTAGAGGTGGTTGTCCTGCGAAAGCGGGGCGTAGTGGAAGGGCAGGCTCCCCTTGAAGAGGCTCTGGGAGATGATGTTGTCCGTCAGAAGGGGCATCTCCAGCTCCGCAAGCCGGTCCTTCGCCTTGTTCGCATAGGTGTTCGCCAGCTCGTAGCTCTCCGCGATGTTCGTCATGGTGAAGGTGAAGTGGAACATCTTCTTGCCCCGGAGCATCTCCTTTTCGATCGTGTCGATGTCAGTGAGGATCGCCGCATTGTTGTTGTCCTCCCTGCCGAAGGGGTTCAAGAGCCCGTGGGCCGCAAAGTTGCCCTTCCACCTGAGCGCACTCCTCTCCTTGTCCTGCACCGGCACATACCCGGTCAGGCAGAGATGAATGTCCCCGGGCACCCCGAGCATCCGGTACATGACACAGGGGGAGACGTAGCCCGGGGCGTTGGTTGCCGCACTGCTCCGGTAGTAGTGTCCGTCCGCATAGACGAACTTGAAATCGGTGTACAGGAAGGTGCGGAGCACCTGCTCTCCCAGGTCGATGCCCGGGATGTGGGACGGGGCGCTCATGCCCTCCTTGAACATGTTTTTATGGAGGAGCTGAAAGAAGTAGTCGATCAGGTCCTGGGCGCCGCAGCGCCTCAGGTGGAAGCCCGCGCTCTTCATCGAGGACTCAAAGAGGGCGATCTTCGAGGTGAACAGGTACTTCTTCTTTTCGATGTCCTGCACCGCGGACTCCAGCTCTTCCCGCTCAAGGGCGCTTACGGCCCTCTCCCCGAGAGTCACCTTCCGGGGGACATGAAAGACAAAGATAAAGAAGCGCAGGAGGCGGGGGAATACGCTCCTTTTGTCCCAGAGCCCGTGCTTTGCGCTCCGGTACAGGAAGGCAAGCTGCTCGTTATAGAGAAGGTCCAGGTCGCTTTCGGGGTCCACCTCCTCAAGAGGGGGCGGCAGAAAGGCGCTCACGTTCCGGTCGGAGTCCACGACAAACTGAAAGGCATATCCTTCGGGGATCTTGAGGAGGGCCGATTCGATCAGGCCGGAGATCTCGAGCCGCTGCCCTTCGAGGCTGTTTGCATCGTGCACAAAGCCCCTGAACTCGTACATGGCCCCCACATGCCGCTCGCTCTTGCCCTTCTCCCCCAGGAGGAATAGCCCTGTGGCGGGATCGTAGTCCCGGTAGGGGAGCAGGTCCCCGAAGGACTCCGCAGCATGAAACCACTCCCGCACCTCCCCTTTGGTGTAAAAGGGAATCCCTTCCAGTCCCGTCCGCTTCATCCGGTTACTCCCATGGTGTTGATGTACTCGGCCCCTTCCAGGTAAAGGGGGATCTCGTAGCTTCTGCCCTCCCGGATCAGCTCCCGCACCGGGTCGTGGGGAAAGAGGGCCTCTACCACGGCCCTTCTGCCCCCTTCAGGGGCCTTCACGAGCCTCTGGGCCACCACGAGCCGCAGGGCTGAGGCGATCTGCTGCTGCACCAAGTGCCGCTCCAGCGGGGGGAACAAGCCATAGAGCCGGTTGACGGTCTCCACCACGCTGATCGTGTGCAGGGTGGCAAAGACCAGGTGGCCCGTCTCGGCGGCGTTCACCGCCAAACGGGCGGTCTCGGTATCCCTGATCTCTCCCACCAGGATCACGTCTGGGTCCTGCCGGAGGGCGTACTTGAGGGCATAGGCGATGTCCACCGTGTCGGTGCCGATCTCCCTCTGGTTGACAATGGAGTGGTTGGTGGGCTCAAAGAGGTACTCCACCGGGTTTTCGATGGTGATCAGATGCACGCTCCTCAGCTCAAGGAGGTGCCGGATCAGGGCGGCGATGGTGGTGGACTTGCCCGAGCCCGTGGGGCCCGTGACCAGGATGATGCCGTCCCTGAGTGAGGCCGCCTTCAGAAAGCTCTCCGGCAAGCGCAGCTCCTGTATGCGGGGGATGGTAAGGGGCAGGAGGCGGAGGGCAAGGGAGAGCCTCTTTCCCCCCGAATGGAAGTAGTTGCCCCTCCACCGCCGCTCACAGAAGGTGAAGGAGAAGTCCCCGTCCAGGCCCGCATAGCCCTGGGGGATGTATTTATCGAGGAAACGGTTCATGTCCGAGACATTCACTCTTCCCCTCTCCACTTTGAGCAGGTCCCCGTCGACCCGGAAGGCGGGGGGCTTAAGCTCGGTCAGGTGCAGGTCGCTTGCCCCGAGCCTGACGGCATGGAGCAGGAGCTCCTCGATGAGGGTGTCGCACCGCATCTCGGTCTGCATAGTAGTCAGCATCTCAGTTGACATGGTAGCCCTCCTTTCTGAGCTGCTGCTTCAGCCGGTCGATATAGGGCGCCTTCCGCTCCAGGGCACGGCTGTGATAGTTGCCTACCGCGCTCCAGGTATAGCCGTTCAGTGCGATCTCGTAGGCGAGCTTGTAGGCGGCAAGCATGCTCGAGATGTAGGGGTTGAGCATCTGCTCCTTGCTCACCCCGGCTCGCTTTCCGATGTGGTGGTAGTTGACCTGCCAGGGACCGATGTCGATGTTGTCGGTGGCGAGGCGGGCGAGGTAGTAGAGGGCCTCCTGGTAGGAACGGGGATAGAGGGAGACGCTTCTGCCCTTGCCCAGGTTGATGCAGAGCGCCCAGGGATACCCTCTGCTTTCCACCTTCCGGATGCCCATGAGGAGCTCCAGGGGTACCCGGTAATGGGCAGAGGCCCGCTGCTCGGCCTCCTGGATCATTTCATGGATCGTCTTGGGTCTCTCCTGCACCTGTTCCTGCACATGTACCGGGCTATAGCCCTCCCCTGCTTCCCCCTGCCCCGCTTCCTGGACCGTCTCCTGTTCCGGTTGCTGCTCCGGCTGGGCGCCCAGGGACAGAGGGGCCCAAAAGAGGAGAAAGAGGGAGAGCATCACATTCCGCACCGCCTTCCTTCCAATCCGCATACGCTTCTTTGCCGACCTCCTTTTGCCTTCTGATAGATGAGGTGCTTCAGTCACCTTCTGCTCCACTACTTAATAATACTTCCGGGGTGGAGTTTTGGAAGGGGGAAAACGGCAAAAAAGATAAAATTTTATTGTCAGGAATAACAGCAACTTAGAAAAAAGGGAGGCAGAGAGAGAAATTTATAGACATCTCCTCAAATCCAAAGGAGCGGGAAATCGTACATTCAAGAAGGCACTACTCTACGTTACTTTCTGTAAACATCCTCGTGACTGCCGATATCAAGCAGAATGATTTCTTTCTCCGTTATTTTGAGAGTAAGCGTAATCCGGTAGCTGTAGGTAAGGCTTACTGAAAAAATCCCCTCCAGGTTTCCACCAAGGGGATGAAGGGTAAGGTGAGGCTGAAAAGGGTCTTCTTTCACCTCATCGATAACTTTTGCAAAGCGGGCTCGCAGGTCCGGATGCTTTCTGAGAAATTTCTTCGAACTCCGCAGGAAATGGCGAGTGGCAATGAGAGTGTACACGCTTATTAGTCCACATCCTCTTCATCAAGGGCTTTGAGGAGCTCATTCGCATTCTTGAAGCGCCTGATCCTGCCTGCTTTAAGGTCCTCAAGCGAAGTCCTGATACGTGCCCTATACGCTTCCTCCTCGGCGTTCAGAAGATCCGCATAGCGCTCCTCAGAGAGGATGACGTACTGAGGCCTGTTGTTCTTGATGACATGGACGGGGCCTTCTTTTAATGCTTCATCTACCGACGATATGCCTTTTCTTTTAATATCCTGCGCTGCTATTGTTCTCATAGCCAGTACTCCTTTCGGTACCTTATTCAGTACTATAATGATACAAGAAGAAACGTCCTTTCATCAAGCGCTCTGCCCGTCCACGAATGAGACGAATGCGCCTGGGCTAGAGGAAAAAGCTACAAAGGGCACGAGCCGCCTGTACGGGCAGTCCTTCAACTTCGTTGATCACCATCTACTCGGCAATGATCCCGTCAGCTCTCAAAAGAAGCTATCATTTAGGATAAGCTCTCAAAATCCCTCAGAATTGCTTCGGAAGGAGGAGCATCGAAATCTCCTGAAAGAGCGATGAGTCCCTTTGCAGTGCCAGGCACCCTCCTCCCCCCTCTTCTCCTTAAAGAGAACCAGCCGGACCACAGGCTTTCCTTCCCGTAAAATGACTATTTCCTCCCCGTTCTCCACAAGGCTCAGAAGACAGGACAGGCGGGTCTGTGTTTCAAGGACATCGACATCAATCATGCTGGATTGCCTCCTGCCCTAATAGCCTCTCGCTCCTCCAGACGCGGACAATCCGCACCTTCCCCTTCTCCCGAAGGTAAATGATACGAAAAGGAGGATCGATTAACTCCCTGAGGCGGTCAAGGCCAAACTCGGGAACAGCACGCCCCATCTCCGGGTGAGTGGTGAGCTTTTCCGCTTTTGCCAGTATCTGAGAAACCACTCGCTTACCGGCATCAGGGGATCCCTGTTCCTTATAGTATTCCAGGAGTCTTTCGAGATCAGTAAGCGCGGTTTCTGAGAAGGTGAGGGAGATCTTCTCCTTCATACTCTCTATTTCAGGCCAAGACGCTTTCTTACCTCTTCGAGGCTGACTTCCCGCCCTCTCTCAACATCGACAAGCCCCTGTGCAACGGCTTTCATAAACTCCCGCTCCTCTTCAGCCCTCTCATAATCCTGAAGGGATTGTACAACGGCAACCCCCCTCCCCCTGCTCGTCAGCAGAACAGGCCGGTGCGTATCGGAAGCCTGACGCACCACTCTGCCCGGATTGACCTTGAGATCACTGACCGGAACAATGTCTTCGGAAAACTTAACACGCATTAAGCACCTCCTGAATGACCCTTCAACTGGTCCCAGTATAGCACATTTCAGGAGGTCCAATGAATACACACGGGCAGGCGTGATCCCCTCGGGAAATGGATACAGATTGCCCTTTAAAGTACATCCGATACCGGGGCAAAACCGGAAGTGAAGACGCAGCGCAAGGGTATTTTCATTTTTCTGGAAATCTTAAAAAACTTTCTCCTTTTCCTTTTCACTTTTCACTTTTTTAATTGACATTCTCTCTTTTCCTCCGTATAAAGCAGTATGGTTGAAAAGAGTCAGGGAACTATAACAGTTGGCCAGAGGGGTATTATTATCGGAGCAACTCTCTTTTATCATTGAAACTGTGAAGGGGACAATGAATGGACTCGCCACAAAGCTACAGGATCATCGGTTCAGGAGCAGGGCATTCGTGCTGAGACCCATCTTTGTCCTGTCGTACTGGCGCGGCGTTGTCTGCGGATGCGCCCTTAACGGGTTCATCGCCATTATGCTGGTCATTGCCCCCTTTGCCGCGGCCCGCGTTCCAGCTTTCCTTTACCATGATACCTTTCTGAGCATTGCCGAAGCTCTTTTCATACGGCAGACCAACCCCATCACCTTCGGCACCCGGTCTTGGCTCATCGGCAATGCTATCAGTCTGGTCCCCTTTCTGCTCAGCGTTCTCAATGCTCAGCGAAGAAGGGAGGAAGAAGCATACTATTTATGCCGCACCGGTACCCTCTCAGCCGGCAGTACAAGAAAAAATTCCACCCAAAACGGTCCTTTCCCCCTCTGAGGAGAACAAAAGAAAGCTCCTTAGCTCCCTCGTCGGACAGGAGGAGGCGCTCACAAGGCTCTGGGACTCCACCCCTTTCCCGTGCTCAGGGGGGACCGGAAGTTCGGCAACGCCATACTCCTTGGCCCCACCGGGGTGGGAAAGACCGAGACAGCGAGTGCCCTTTCAAAGTGGCTTTTTGAGGGCAGGATGATCAAAAAGGATATGGGCGAGTACAAGCACCCCTCTGACGGAAGGAGACTCTTTGGGGACCAGTACAAGATGGGCTCCCTGACCAAAGAGGTGACTGAGATGGGGAGCTGCGTGGTGCTCTTTGACGAGATCGAGAAGGCCCATCCCGAGGTGTTCGACACCTTCCTCACCCTCTTTGACGAGGGCAAGATGGGGGATGCTGCCACGAACCTTCGGGTCTCCTTCAAAAACACGATCATTCTCATGACCACAAACCTCGCTCCTGATCGGGAGGAAGACACTCCTCTTGAAGCGCTTGGTAATGACAAAAGGAGGGATCTCTTTGCCTATCACTTCAGGACCGAGCTCCTGGGCAGGATCAACCGTATTCTCGTGTACAATGAGCTCACGGAAGGAGCCACCGAGGGGATTCTCAGAAAGAGGGTGGGATGCATCCTTGCCCGGAAAGAGGAAGAAGGTGTCCGGATCGAGGTTGCAGAGAACATTTACCGGCATCTGGCCCGGCAGGTGCGCTCCTGCCGCTACGGAGTCAGGGGAGCCGATGAGGTGATCATCAACAGCGTGGGGGCTGCCATTGCCGGTATCCCCAAAGGGACAGACACAGTATCCCTTACTTTGGAAGGTAATGGCCGGATCGCATGGCATGCCTCTTAGACATAGTCAACCTCTAAAAAGGAAGAGGGCAGGGTTCGCCCGGCCACCCTGCTCTCTTCCTTTCCTCATAGACGGCTGCAACTCAGGTCTTTCGATTATTGAGCCATCGTTCCGCCTCACCTCCGGAGAGCTCCTTTGTGTTTGAAACATGCCCCCACTTCACATCACTGACTTTTACGGAGTGGGCAACACCCCCTGTTTCCGGGTTGACGCTTGTGCCGTACTCAAACTGATGACCGTCCCGGATCGACTTTGCATTGAGGCTATCTCCCTTTTGGGGATTGTTCAGGCGCTGGGCCATCGCCTCCGACCCTGCCCCTCCTCCGGGCATTGCCGAGTAGACCATTTCCTCTTTGCCCAGCTTACCTGCAATATTGTCTGACTTCTGCAGTTTTGCCATGACCGGATGGACTTCCCCTGTCTTTGCGTCCTGGACAAGGAGACCTGCCCCCTGCTTCCTGAGCACGTCTTTGGGAATGACCGAAAGCCCTTCCGTGAGCTTCCCTTCCGAGATCTTTCCTACCACATCCTGTGAGCTCACGTAGTCGGGACCCGAGCCGGAGCGATCCTGCGCTCCCGACACATGGCCTCGTGCGTTGTCGAGGGCCGCCCCGTTACTTATGCTCTGCTTCAGATTGCCCGCATCCGTGACGGCGGCACTCCTGCCGTCTGTAAAGGCATTCGGCTCCGAAGAGACCCTTCCCGGCTCCCTTCCCGACGTAACCTTTGAAACAGGAGTGTCTCCTCCGCTGCTCCCGGCTCCCCTGCTGCCCGAGGGGGTTGAACTGCCCTTGCTGATAAGACGACTGGCGCCCATGGTGGCCGCCCCGACAACCGCTCCGGCAATCATGCCGCTCACCCCGCTCATCCCGATGTTGCTCGATCTCTGTCCAAAGAGCAGAAACCCCGCAAGAGCGGGGGCCGACAGCACGATGGCGAGCTTTGCAAGGGTGATGAAGCTGTCCTGAAGAGACAGATAGTCTCCATAGGACATTTTATCGGCATCGAACCCATCCACTGCCGCAATGATCACCGGGATAAAGGCAAGCCAGAGATACCCCTCGATGAAAGAGACGATCACTGTCCAGTTGCCGGGCAGCAACGCGCGAGCCACAAAGAGGGGATACAGCGTAAAGAACAGATTGGTGACTATCCCGAGGAAGTAGGGCAGCGCCTGCGCATAGAGGTAAGCGCTTACGATCGTCAGGGTCGAAAAGAGGCGGATGATCATGGCCTCCAGAGCGTCGGCTACGCTGGGAACTTTTTCCGACCAGTAGTCCTTGGTGTCGTCCCATACTTTCCCAAACCAGCTCCTGTCATCGTATTGTGCCAGAACATCCTCGGAGACATTTTCGAATGCTGCGACCTCCTTGTTAAGGTTTTTGATGTTGCTAACCAGGGCCTCTGATCTGGCAGCACAATCCGAAGGAGCGCTGTCGGCTATATAGCTTTTGTCGAACAGCTGGTAGTTGTATACTACATTCTCTGTATCCACTTTGGAGGAGTCCTTACAGTTCTTCTCAAAATAGCTGATCTCCTGCCCGTACTGCCTCATGCTCCTTTCAAGCCTGTCCGTGGCCCTCTTCAGTCTGAGCGTGTATTTCTCCCTGGCAAAGGGCATCTTGGTGAAGTCTATATCCACATTCTTCATCAGCCCTTTCGTGGAACCCAGTGCCCAACCCGTCAACTGGTTGATCACCGTGACCGCCCCATACAGGCCGATCGGCACGTTCTTCACCTTCCATTCCTTGTTCTGGTCCGTCCGAAGGTGCTTTACGTCCATCTCGGTGACAATCCCATACCCGAAGAAAAGCCAGATGAAAATCATTGTGAAGAGATGGCTCCGCAGGGCCGAAGTGAGCTCTTGAGAGCCCTTGAAGTCCTTATAGATGATCCCTATGCTTACCACTCCCATGAGAGCATAGAGATACTTGAAAAGGGGCGAAACCCCCGTCTCATTGAAAGCACTGAGGCCATTTGCAGCCCCTTCGGCCATTTCAACGATTGCTGTCTCCATATCCCGTCAGTCCTTGTAGTAGTTGTTCTTCATATCGCTCGTGACCGCTTTCTTCAGGGAATCGCTCTTTTTGGTGCTGTCCCGTCCATAGACCCGGTCATTGTACGAATTGGCTGTATTGACCTTCTGGTTGTAGTCCTTCCAGTAGTTGTACCGCCGCATCACCTCGTTCTCCCAGGTCCGGAGGTCCCCGTCCGCCCCCTTGGCGAGCTTCAGGGTGTTCACAAAGGCGTTCACCTCCTTCTCCTTGGCATCGGTGAGCTTTGAGACAGACTCGCTGTCGATGCCGGCCACCTTGGAGTTCGCATTGAACCCCTTGTGCATGATCGCCGACATGCCATAGACCTGATAGACCATGCTGTAGACCGAGAGGTCCTCGATCAGCCGCTGCTTATAGAGGGACTGCTCGTCAGAAGGGAGTTTCGAGAGCATATAGAGGGTCTCGGCCGAAGGGCAGATGATACCCTTGTTGGAGCCATCCGCAGCAGCCCCTACGCAGAGCCCCGAGTTGGCGATATCGTCCTGGGTGTGATATTTGGACTTAGCCGAAGAGACTGCCGACTCCACCTTGGAGCTGTAGTAGCTTTTGTTTGAGGAGTACATCGAGCTCATGGTGAGGGAGGGGGAGACAGCGCTGTTGTTCGTGGCACAGATCTTTGCGTCCCCGAACACGTATTTGAAGGTCTCCTTTGTCATGCCCGCAGGGAGCTTGTTCACATTGGCAAGGGCGTTTTCGACCACCGACAGGCACTCGGACGTGCCGGTCAGGGCCTGCCACGCAGTCTGGGGGTTTGAGCAGACGCTGTCCACACTGTCCCCCATGGTGGCGCCGTACTTTTCGAGGCACTTGGCGTAGGCCGCCGACCTGATCCCCGAGATATCCTTCTTCTCCAGGTACTTCCGCGCCTCCTGGTAGGTCTTGCACTTTTCGGAGAAGATGGAAAGGTACTTCTGCGCCATGGCGAAGATGTTGGTCACCGCGGAGTACTCGGTGGGCAGGTAGTAGGCAAGGGCCGCCATGGCGAGGGAGCCGGAAAGGTTCTGGGCGTTGGAGACCGAGGAGTAGACCAGTCCCACGAGGTTCGTGAGGGAGTTGTCGATCCCCAGGTCTCCGCAGCTCCCCAGAGAGAGGTTCAGCCCTCCGCTTAGGAGCCCCTTATCGTCTCCATAGGTCTCCCCCAGGTCGTTGGGGTTTACGGGGATGCCCAGGCGGGGAGCCAGCTCGGGGTCCAGGGCATAGACCGGAGCAAGGGCGCTGCACATGACCAGCACTGTCAGAATGACCGTTATCGTTCTTTTCATCGTGGGGCACCTCTTTCCACTCTTTTTCTTAATAGTACCGGTCACGAACGGAAAACAACCTCAGGGAGGCACCTTTTTTTGTATCTTTTATTGCCACCATATTGAGTATTATTACTCAATGACTGAGTATTTTTGACATAGTCCTGTGCTCGATGGTATGATTAAGCCATGGACTACAAACGCCCCCTCGTAAAAGACCTCGTATCCTCTCTAAAGAAAAAGCTCCCAGTATTTCAAGCACTAATCGGCCCCCGGCAGGTCGGCAAAACAACCATCGCAGAACACGTGGTCAATGAGCTGTCCTACCCTTCGGTGTATGCATCGGCGGACAGCCCTCTTCCTCCCGGCCCGGAATGGGTCGAGACGCAATGGCGGCGGGCGGAGCTTGAAGCACAAAGAGCGAAACAGCCTGTCGTACTGGTGTTGGATGAGATCCAAAAGGTGAGAGGATGGAGCGAAAGCCTGAAACTGCTGTGGGACCGTGCCCGTCGCGAGGGAAAGGATATACGACTGCTGGTACTTGGCTCCTCGGCCCTTTTGCTGCAGGAGGGGCTTACCGAAAGCTTGGCAGGCAGGTTCTTTTTGACACGCTGCCCCCACTGGTCTTTCTTTGAATGTGCTTCGGCCTTTGACTGGGATCTTAATACATGGCTTTATTTTGGCGGGTACCCTGGCGCTGCCGTTTTTGCTCAGGAAGAAAGCCAATGGAAAAGATACGTTACCGATTCTCTTATTGAAACGGTTCTGGCGAGGGATGTGCTACAGATGCAGAAGGTCGCCAAGCCGGCGCTGCTTCGCCATCTCTTTGCCCTTTCGGCAATCTTTCCTGCCCGCATACTCTCATACAACAAAATGCTGGGACAGCTTCAGGATGCGGGTAATACTACAACGCTCGCCCATTATCTAAGACTGCTTGAGTCAGCTTTCCTGGTCAGCGGGTTGGAGCTTTTCTCCCAGGGACAGGTGAGAAAACGCGGGAGCAGCCCCAAGCTCATCCTTTGGAACAATGCCCTGATCAATGCACTTTCTTCAAAAACCTTTAAGGAGACTATCGGGGATGCATCATGGTGGGGGCGGCTTGTCGAAAATGCGGTGGGGGCACATCTCTGCAACAGCCTCTCGGGAACAAGCTATGAGCTGACCTACTGGCGGGATGGCGACAAGGAAGTAGACTTTGTGGTAACCAAGGGCAGCTCCCTATGGGCCGTGGAGGTCAAGAGCGGCAGGAGCGGTAAAATGTCCGGCATGGATGAATTCCGGAGAAAATACCCGGGTGCAAAATCGCTGCTCGTGGGTGCGGAAGGGATACCCCTTGAAAGTTTCTTCTCAGAATCGGCTGCTGTCTGGCTGGAGGGTTGAGGGAAATCTTCGCTGCCATATTCTCTACTGGACAGGTATCTTGCCTCGCATAACGACAGGGTGCCTTTCAGGGAAATAACCGAGCGGCCGGAGAAGCAGCACAACAAGCCGGTACCACGCCGGCAGGGGAAGCCGCCGGTGGTACCACCCGCTCATCCATGGGGAAAAGCTAACAACTACCTTTGGCGGCAAATGAAATGGAACGCCAACGCTAAAAAACCTGCAGGGGCCACAGTATGAACCAACCGGACACCCATTTAGAGGGCACCTGTCAAGGGACGCTACTCCCCCCTGCGGCATATCAGTGAGCTTAAATTGCCGTTCTACTCGCTGAGGAATTGACGGCTCCAACCACTTCCGCATTTTCTCATCTATGATGTGTCAGCTTTCAGCTGCACCAGACACCCATCAGGATCAAGACTCACCAAGAGCTGTAAAGTCTCTTGAGGTCCCTTCCGCTTAAAAGCGGACCAGAAAATTATCGGTTACCATGGCCGTGTCCAGGAGAATCAAACATATCTCATGGTTTTGAACCATCCCTCTGTGGCTCACAGTCACAGGCAGTTAAGACATCATTTCCCCTTTATGCTTTGTATCCCAGGACGAGGGCGGATCTGCCAATCATTTCTCATGGCTTTACACCAGTCCGCTTTTGGTTCACCGCCCCCGGCCAGTCCTCACCCGAATACTTTGTCGGGAATAAATTCAACGCCGTCCTTCATAATGTGGTAGGCAGCCCGTGCTAACTTGTGAGCACACGCAGCGTGAGCGATCATGGCGTTTTTCTGCTGCATTTTGCGATTGTAGTAACTCCTGACCTGTGGATAGAATCTGCGAGCAAGCTCTGCTGCCTCTGAGAACGCCCAGGCAAGGTACTTATTGCCGCTCTTCTTATTCCCTTTTCCCTTCTTTTTGTCGTTACTCAGCCATACGCTTGATACCTTTCTGCAATAGGAGGCATAATTACCCACTTTTTTGAATCTCTCGATGGACCCCGTCTCCAGCATTATGGTGAGGGCCAATGTTTTCCCTACACCGGGAATGCTCATCAGAAGGTCATAGGGTTTCCTGAGCTGCATTTTCTCCTCAACAGTCCCTTCTATCAGCTTTATCTGGGAGGTCAGAAAGTCTATCGTCTCTTTACTGATTCTCCCTGCCTGTGCCAGATCCTCATGGTTTTCAAAAAGCGGAGTGACCCGATCAGCACTCAGTACCTTTATGTCGTTTGACCTTAATGTTCCGCCCAGATTTCTGCTGACAATGTTCTGAAGGCTTACGATGAGTGATGTCCTTAGCCGTACCAGGTGACTTCTTTTGCGCAAAAGATCCCGTATCGGCCGATCCTCCCGGGGATAAATGTACCCTTCGGGCAGTATGCCTAATCTGAGCATCTCAGCAAGCCAGAATGCGTCATGTTTGTCATCAGAATACTTCATCCCGGAGTACTGCTGTATCTTAGAGGGATTAGCCAGATGCATGTGGTATCCCTCCTCGCGGAGCAGGTCAACCAGAAAATACCAGTTGTACGTTGACTCCACAACAATCCCCTGAATATCAGACTTAAATGGCTCCAGTGTCTCTTTGATAATTGCTGGATCATTCGGGATTTTCCTCTTGAAGACCCTCTTGCCGCTCTCATCGATAATGCCCAGATACGAGTTGTTTGAATGCAAATCAAAAGCTGCGTATAATCTCATACGGCACCTCCTCAAAAAGGTAAAGATTGGACTCTTTCCTTGAGCATACCTTAACCGTTATGCTCGGGAGGTGCCCTCTATATGATTATCATTTCTATTTTGCCTTGACAAACTTTCCTCTTTTCCTTGACATTCCCCCTCTTTCTCCGTATATATCTATATCGAACAATTCAGGAGGAGACAATGAGAAAGATTATCATTTTGAGCTGCTTGCTTTTTGTGATAGGAGCCCTTATAGGATGTGTTCATTATTCCATGGACTCCTTAATTAATAATGAGAATTTAATCGCAGTGAATAGGCCTGATGCCGTGCGGGTATTTATCAGCTCATATCGCTTTAATGATTCCCGTGCTTTTGGTCGTGTTAAAGTTGAAGGCGATTTGACACTATGGCTAAAGCAAGCTCTATACAGCGATGTCAAAAACATTGTCTTTGTTGATAATCAACAGGAAGGGGATATCTTAATCGAGGTCAAGGATCTCAATTTAGTTTCGAAAGTGGGCATAAAACCCAACACCTCATTGTCGCTTCATATAAATAATGAACCAGTAAAATTGATTGCTAGGCATCCCAACGAGCTGTCGATAGTTGACGAAAGAGTATTATCGAATAACCTGAAGGGCGTATCTCACTTACTTGCCTATGTGCTCAATATCTCTTTAAATGGGAATCGGTTTGATGTTAACAAGCTGCCCGTGGAAGTCAAAGCAGACATCCAAACAACAAATGGATTGTATAACAACTTGTATGATTTCCGCATAACTGAAAGGTAGCACATCCAGATTGCATAAGACCTCTGAAAAATATTTTGAATAATAGGGAAGTGGGGGCTGAAGCAGGCCCCCACCCAATGGTTATTTTTTCAGGAAATCATTGAAGGTACATGCTGCAGAAATGCCGTTAATTCCGATCCTTCTGGAGTCTTGGATATTATCGGCAGTAAAGCGTACCACAATCACTCCTTTTTCAAGGGCTTCTTCATCCAAATCACACGTGATCTGAACAGAAGAGCCTTTTTTCTTTTCTGCCATAGTCGGCCCTTTCAGAAAGTTCGCAGGAAGAACTCCCTCTTTCGGTATGTCTGCTGCAAAAGAAGATGCCGCAAAAAGCACTCCGAACAAGAACGCTGAAATAGATCTTTTCATGCTCTCACCTCCTGATTAATCCGCAGCATACGGATAGGTATGTTTCTGAAGTTCCTTATGAGGGAAATGAAACATTTCCCGGTAGACCTGATTGAATCGAGGATCGTTCATTCCCACCTCGGTGATTGCCGGAGTAGCACATGCATCCGTAGCCTTCGATGCTCCTCCGCATGCGAGAGCCTTTCTGAAGTCAATCTGACTTGCAAATACCTGTACCCCTCCTGGGGTACTCATTATCTCAGGAGACAGCCAATTTGAGAAGGTTCGAGACGCTATCTCTGCTTGATCCCCCTCTAAGGTATCTGCGTCACTCAATTCATAGGAAGAATTGCTGAAAGGTGTAAAATGAGCCGTGGTACTTGTTGTGGGATTCCCTCCGGAGGCTATGAGGCCCCCGACAGCGCCAGCAGCACCGCCTGCCAAACCTGCATAAGTAAGGCTCAGAGTCAGATCAAAAGCAGTATTAAGGAAAACAGCACCAGCCATGCCCGTCAATACTCCCACAACAACACACGCCACGAACACAAAAAGCCCTGTCCATCCGCTCTCCGTCTTTGTCCATTGATAAATAAGGGTCTCATCTACCGGGAAGGTATGATTCCCCGTCACGTTCACAAAGGAATACGATCCATTAGTGTCCCACGTCGGGTTGAACAAATAGTCCGCATAGGTTCCCGAACGAGAGGGGGTCCCTACAGTCCAGACCGGTTTGAGGTAGTAGGAAACCGTGGTCGTCACCTTTTTTTTGAAAAAACTCTTCGATGTGCTGGTAGTCGTCTCAGGACGATACTCCGGGTATGCGGTGACGGACACGGATGCCTTATGGATGTGCTGAGCTAAAGCTACCAAATTAAGGAATCCGGTGTAGGAGAGATTATGGAAATTACCATCAGAAGGTGATTCAAAATCCCTGAGTCCTCTTTTCTGCCAGCAGGGGTCGGTGTTGATCCTCTGATGCCAATAGAGGTTTGACCGGTTCACCTTTGCCTCCTCCATCCCCAGCAGGAAGGTGGGGGCAATAGAGGTCCTCCCCATGTCATAGTCCGTCAGTCTCTTTCTGATCTCTTCCGTGTTCACTGCAGGAGGATCATCACTCCTTAGGTACTTATCCGAATAGACACAGGAAGGGTCACCGCTAGGGTTCCAGTCGAGGAGGGCGAAGTTATAGAGATGGGGAGTAAAGAAGTGTCCAAAGTCCCGGGGGGAGAGCTGTCTGATCTCGGCCTGTATATTCCCCCCTACCTGTCTGATCCTCATGAGGGCGATCTGTCCCACGGAGTTGGTGGAGTCGTACTTCCCCAGAACCAGGGGAGAGGGGTCACGGGGGAGCTCTATTTTCTTACTCAACTGATTGCCGGGGATGTTCAGGTAGACGGCGCTCTCATTGCCTGCCACCCGTGCCCAGGAGTACTTGATCACCCCTGAGGGCTCGCTCAGGTCAGTGGCATAGGGGGGCTGTACCGAATAGGGGCTGCTCACCGAGACCTCCCCGGCTATCGCCTTTCCCCTTCCCAGAAGGTCCCCCAGCACTCTGATGTCCTCATAGGGGGCAAACACCATGAAGGTCCAGATGAAAAGGAGAAGCTGTATGATCCCCAGTGCCCTTTGAAACAACCCCTCTGTTTTCATTGATTGCCCTCCGTAAAGATACTCATAATAGTGGCCCTGTCCAGAAGTCCCTCATACCGCCGCACAATGTCCCCTGAGGGGGAAAGGAGAATCAGGGCGGGGGTGTTGGGCACCTTGTAGTTACGGGCAAGCTGCTTTAAAGGGTCCCCTCCCGCGGACACCGACACCCCGTGTCGAGCAAGGTACTGGGCGGCGCCGCTGTCCGAAAGGCCGATCCCCACGGCCACGATCTTGCCCGTGCCCTGCACTTCAGCCAGAAGGGGGGTCATCTTCTGACAGGCGGGACAGCCCTCCTGAAAGAAGTAGACCGCCTTGTTGAAAAGCACCCTCTGCGCCTTCTGCCCGGCCAGCCCGGAAGAGGCGTCGGCATTCCCCTGCCCGTTGCCCGCTGAAGTCCCTGCTGCCCTCTTTTGAAGGAGCTTCGCCACCTCGTTGATCCTCTGCATCCTTTCTTCTTTCCACTTGAGAGCCTTCTCCGCGTTCTCCTCCGTGGGGCTCCTGAAGAGGTCCGCCATCACCGGAGGGGTGTCCTTGGGCATCCACTCATAAGGGTCGAGCTCCTTCTTCTTGTCCCCTTTAGGGGTGCTCTCCTTTACCGCGGAAGGCTCCTTGCCCTCCTCCTTCTTCTGCCCGTCGCACCAGCCGTTAAAGTAGTTCACTCCGCAGCCCAGGTCGAGGGCATGCCCGGAAGAGACAAACGACAGAAGGAGCGCCGCTCCGAGCACCCCTTTTCCCACCCTTCGCATGAACCTCCCCACTCCTTTCACTTAACCCAAACCCCTCACGTTCCGTAGGGACAGCAGGTGGTGATGTACTTCCAAAAGAGCACTACGATCCGGTCGGCGCACCCCACCTTGTTTGCGCTCACTTCCTGAAGGGTCGTGGGCGTCCCTATTGGGTAGCAGGTCCCGGGCACAGGACCTCCTATCTCGTACTTGTCCACGTACACCGTGGGCTTCGAGAGGGTCGAAAGCTCCGCTGCAAGGTGCTGGGTCTTAAAGGCAAGAAGCAGGCTCCCCGTTACATTGGAGGGATGCTGCACCCATCCTGTCCTCGGGAAGAGATACCCCCACGCTCCCACCTTGGTGAGCATGTCCGTGGGGTTCAGGGAGGCCGTGAGGTCCTTGCCCATCCTCCAGTCAGTCCGGGCCTCCGACTTGAAGGCGGTCCTGCCCGTGCTGGAGAGGTTCATCAGGGTCATGCAGGCGATGCGGGGGTGCCCTGCCAGCATCTTCAGGATTTCGGTGCGGGACAGCTCATAGAGGTGCGCCTCACGGTACTTCGTGTTCACCCCTGAAGCAGGCTCCCCCTGCACCATGCTCCCCTGTCGCGTCATCCCGAGCAGGGCATCGGGGCTCACCACGTCCCGCACACTGAAGGGGAAGACCGTGGTGTTGGCATGCCCCGTGATCTCGATCGCATACATAGGGAGCCAGAAGCTCACCATCCTGCCGCAGGGCACCCCCGCACAGTAGCAGGTCCCCAGGTCGGTGAACTGGGCGCACTCGGTCTTAAAGGGGTTCACTCCTGCAAGTACCTGATCGAGTCCTCCGGGGTAGCAGGCAGAAAGAGTGCCCCCGTCACCCGTAAGGGCGTGTACGGGGGCATGAGGGAGAGAGACGAGGAGGAGTAAGAGGATGAGCACGACAGTACGCTTTACAGCAAACATTTCTGCCTCAGCATCTGCTGGTACTTGGCAAGGGAGCACATGGTCTCCCCGTCCCCCGGGTCCAGGTAGGTGTTGAGCTGATAGATCTTGCCCTCCCTGAGCAGGGTCTTCACCTTATCCGAGGAGGCCGTAAGAATTTCACAGGCGAGCACCCGCCCGGGCTTCTTCCGGGGCAGGAGGTGCTGGTTTAATATCCCCACCAGGTTCCATGACAGCCTTTTGTGCACCCGGTCGTAGTCGGCAGGCTGAAACAGGCTGATGATCTTCTCCAGGGTTTCAAGCGCCCCCGTGGCATGGACCGAGGTGAAGACTTTCAGGCCGTTTTCCGCCATCCCGAACACCGCATCCATGGCAGCAGCGGTCCGCACCTCCCCCACGATCACCGTATTGGTGTCCTCGCGGGAGATGTCCCTGAGGGCGTCGGCATAGGAGGGGGAGTGCTGCCCGATCTCCCGCTGGAAAATGCTGCTCTTCATATCCCGGTGCACGTACTCGATGGGGTCCTCGAGGATCACGATCTTCTCAGACCGGGTGGTGTTCAGGTAGTGCACGATGGAGGAAAGAGTGGTGGTCTTGCCCATATTGGCAAGCCCCGAGACGATCACGATCCCTTTTTGCTCGATCCAGCCCCTTACCACCGGGGGGATGAGGAGCTCATCCATCTTCCGGGGAATGAGGGGCACGATGCGGCAGCTCATGCAGACCCCCTCCATGGTCTCATAGAAGTGCAGGCGGGCCCGGGTGCTTTCGATCTGGATGGAGGTGTCGTAGGACTTTCTCTGGTCATACTTGCCCTGCTCCCCCTTGGAGAGATAGTCCTCAAAGAAGCACTGGGTGTCGGTCCTCCCCACCACGGGGCTCCCCTCGTAGTCCACCAGACTGCCGTCCACCCGGAGCTTGATCCTCTTGCCCGGGGAGAAGTGGATGTCCGAGGCCCCCTGCTCCATGGCTACGGCGATCACCTCCGGCAGGTCGATTGATTTTCCGTTTGTCGAATGCATAGACAGATGCTCCTTTTTAGTTGAATTCTCTTTGCCGTTGTTCATGAGGCCTTGCCGCCCACCTTCCTTTTATCAAACGCATGGAAAGACTGTCCTTTGCTTTTGGATTCGGTCTTCACGTACGCCTTAAGAGAGGCGAGGGAGGCAGTCACCTCCTGGAAGTTGCACTTCTCTTTGATCACCATCGCGGCCATAGACAGGTGCATGAAGCCGAACTTCCGTATCACCCCCTGCCTGTCCTTGGCCGTCACATACCCCAGCTCGCGGTGCCTTTCGCTATAGAAGCTCGGAACCCGGTTATCGAAGGTCGCCCCCACCCTCTGAAAGACCTCCGCCGCCCCGCTCTCCGGAAGCATGAGGATGAAGTCGTCCCCTCCCACATGCCCCACGAAGTGCCCCTTGCAGGCCTCCCCCAGGACATAGGCGGTGTATTTGATGATCTCGTCCCCCTGGGTGATTCCGTACTGGTCGTTATAGACCTTGAAGTCGTTGATGTCCACATAGCAGACCACAAAGGGCTCCCTGCCCACCCTCCGCTCGAACTCCTTCTCGATGGAGTAGTTGCCGGGCAGGCCCGTAAGGGGGTTGAGGGTGATGGCCTCCTTGATCTCGTTTTTGTGGATGAAGAGCATGAGCTGCTTAAGAGGCACGATGCCCAGAAAGAGCCGCTCGGCAAAGAGGGCAAGCGAGGATTCCCCCTTGACCGCCTCTTTCAGTGCCTCCATGGAAGCCTTCTCCCCTGCCCTGATGTCCAGGGAAGGCATCTCCCTGACCACCTCTGAAGGCAGATAGCTCTTACACGCCCTGCCGTTTTCGCAGCCCAGGATGAAGGGGATACAGTCCTTGAAGTAGAGGGCCTTCAGCGCTCCCCCCTCCACCACCGGAAGAAGATCGATGTCCCGTGAAGCGGCAAACTGCTCCAGGGCGCGGGAGACCATGATGGGGGTGCTCAGGGGCTCCACCGAAATACAGGCGTTCCGCAGGCTTGAAAACATGGTCCCTATTGCCTCCCCACCGGGGAGATGGGCACGGAGATGGGCTGCCTGACAGAGGGGCCTGCCACAGACGGGGCCTGTGCTGAAGGCCCCGTGCCCGAAGACTTTGCGGCAAACAGGGGGGAGGAGACCGGGTACCGGTCAGGAAGGCTCATCGACACAAGGTGCCTCCTGCCGTTTCTGCCCTCCAGGGAAGCGGAAGCGTGCGTAAGCTCCTTTACCGTGAATTCCCCCACGCTTTCCCCTACCCGGGCTCCCACCCGCTCGCCCGTCATGAGGGTGAAGGAACCGGTCATGACCCCCTCGACCATCTGGACAGAGTAGAGCGTGGGGGGCCTCGATTCCCTTTCGGTGAGCAGCACGGGCTGAAAGTTCGCCTTCTTTTCGATCTTTTCGGTAAGCTCCTTCTTTTTGTCCGTGACCTGGAAGGGAAGGATCTCGATATCGCCCTCTATTTTCTTGATGTCGTTTTTGAGCTTCCTCTCCTTGAGCTGGGCCTCAAGGAGCCTGTTGACCTCCTCCTGCCTCTGGAGCTCCGCCGTGCTGCTTCCGGAAAGAATGTCCCGCGCAGGAATATAGAGGCTCTTTCCGGCCTGGCCCTGGGCAGAGGGGCTCGCTGAGGCCACCTGCACTGTCTGCGCCGGAACAACTGGTTTCTGCTGCTGAGAAGATGCAGGGGCAGCTGAGCCGGCCGGCGAAGAACTTCCCGTTCCTCCGGCTACAGTAGTAGCAGGCGAAGAAGAAGGGGCAGCAGCGCCCGTTGCCTGAGACGCCGCCGCCAAAGGAGAGGTAGTAGACGAAGCAACGCTTCCGGGGATATCCTTTTTATAGAGCTGTGAGGCCGAAGGGAGCCTCTTATAGACCAGAAGACCCGTCAGAAGAACGAGGGTTACAAACATAACCAGGGTAAGGGAGCCAGGTTTCTTCCGGACAGGAGTTTCTGTGTCCCCCTGCTCCTTACCCTGTACTTCCTCCTCGTCCTGTTCAGAGACTTTTCTTTCCTCGTCCCGGGTCACATCGATGGGCTCCTCCTCTTCGTCCTCCTTCTGTTTTCTTTTGAACTTTGCCGCAAGTATCTCTTTCAGTATCATCGTACCTCCTCATACCGCGTCGTGGAGAAAAAGGCATGATATATTTCTTTACCTTTCATAATTCTCAGCAGATGAACTCGATCCTGCCCCGGTATACGCCGTTGCCGTCATAGATGTTCAAGTAGTTGCCCTGGGGCGTGAGCATGAAGTTTGCCGGCGACGCAAACCCCGCCGGAAACGTCACCGAGCCCGAGACTGTGGCATCCCCGAAGCTGAAGGTGCCCAACACCACCGTCGACCCGCTCCCCACTGCCGCGCTCACCCGAAGCTGGTTGCCGCTCCCTGAAAAGGTATAGGCGGTCAGGAGCTGCCCGTCCTGAGGAAGCGTGCTGCTTGCCGATCCCGAGTGCGCCATGTTGGCAGGAAGGGTGATGGACCCGGCACTGTAAGTCCATCCCAGTGTGCACTTGCTCGTATCTCCCTCCCAGTCAGAGGGGCAGTTCCTGTAGCACCCGCTGCTATCATCATAGTAGTAATCAACAGTGCCATCTTGAGAGAACTCCGACAGACCGGGCACCCACATGGTCATGGAAAGTGTGGTGCCGGCTATCGAAAGGTTCCAGGCAGGGACTCCACAACGGCTATAGTTGTAGTACGTGGTTGGGTCCCAGCCCACCGAGCCTCCCATGGTGAAGGTCTCGATGGTCTTTAAAAGGGGGGCCTGTGAGCACTGCCCTCCGGCGTAGAGGTAGTAGTTACAGGGAAGGTTATTGAAGGTGTCATTGGTGAAGTCATAGAGGGTAAGGCCCTTGAAGGGGTCGATCACCTGCTCGTAGGAGGGCTCCTCCTCTACGTCCATGAGCCAGTCGAAGGGGTCCTCCTTGGGGGCGACGGTCTCCCCCGTGGAGGAGGCCGTCATGGTGTAGCTTCCATCCGTGCTCACGAAGTACCGCTCCGACTGGTACTGCAGGGTGTAGCCTGTCTTCCCCGTGTTCCGGTATGTGGGGGGCTTGCCGCACATCTTTGCATACTCACGGGTCTCCGACTCCACCTTGATCCGGGCGATACAGTTGCCCTCGCTGTCACAGTCCCACAGAGGCGTGATCCTCCGGGAGTAGTCGATGAGAGCATAGAGTGCGCTCTTGTTGGTCATCTCCCCCTTGACCACCTCGCTGATGAGGAGCTTCAGTCCCGAATCGGGGTCGATGGTGCTGTCCCCCTCGGGTGTCTTCGGAGGGTCGTACCTGCCTGCCGTGTCCACCTGGGAGCTGGAGATCACGGCGAAGTCCTGGTCGAGCACGTACTTATAGAGGATCCCGCCGTCCTCATACGTCCAGTCCGAAGGGAGGTCCTCCTCGGTCCCTTTGGACATATAGATGTAGTACAGGATGCTCGGGGTGGAGGTGATGACCCGCATGCCCATGTTTCTGACCCTTCCGTCGGGGTAGATGATCAGGGGGAAGTAGGCCTTCTTGAGGGCGTTGCTGTCCCCTGAGTCATAGAAGCTGTAAAGCCAGTCCACCCGGGCAAAGGCGTAGCCTTCGCTGCTCAGGTGAGAGGCGATATTGCCGATATAGGAGTTCAACTGGGGGGAGAGGGCAGTCTCAAGGGTGCTGATGGCAGAGGAGGCCGAGGAGAAGGAGGTCTGGCTTATCCCCCCTGCCCCCAGGCTGAAAGTAGCGTTCATCTTCTTGGTCAGGTAGGTCTCTGCGCTCTTCCACGCCGTCGACCCCGCGCTCACCCCATAGCTCTCCGAGATGAAGAGGGTCTTGAGCTGACTGCCCGCAGAAACGGCCGCATGGACAGAGAAAAGGGGAAAGATAATACACAGTGCTACAAAAAGAAAAACTCTCTTGATCATTTCTCTGTCCACAACCCATTCCCCCTTTCCTGTACCGTTCAGTTCAGTTCAGATATACATAAAGATAGTACCGGCACGGTTCGGTTTTAATAGATCCCTGTTACGGTAACCACCACGGACCCTCCCCAGGGCAGCTCTGCAGAAAGGAACGCGGTATAGGGAGTCTCGTTTCCCACGGTCTCGGGGTTCCGGGTGACGGCCGAACCGTTATCCACCAGAAGCTCCCTGCCCCAGGGAGTGGTCACGTTCTCTGCACTCAGGCCGAGGGCAGCCTTGAGCCCCGTATCAGTCACCGTGGCCGAAGCCGTACAGCTACTGTTGCCCACTCCCGAGCTGCCGTCCCATGAGCCGCTTGCCGCACAGTCCGACCCAGTGTTGGCAAACCGGTCGACATAGACGCTTCGGTTACTGTCGGCAAGGTAGAGAGAGGTGAAGTAGTTCTGGTAGGCGTCCCGCACCGAAGCAAGCATCTTTCGGGTCTCCTCAAGGAAGGCAATCCCCTGCTGAAGGCCCGAGACGAGGAACCCCGCATCGTCCCCCCGTACGGAAAGCACCCCTGTAGCGGCGTCAAAGGAGCTGTCGAGCTCCCCGTTCCAACCCGGGGACACAAAGGCGATGACATGGTAGGAGACCCCAGTACTTGCATCCTGAAGCCGGTTTGACACCCACACCCGGAGAGCCTGCCGCATCGAGTCCCGCTCGATCTCGCTTGAAGCAAGGTTGGAGAGAGAGGCGACGGCGCCCAGAGCGGTAAGATTGCCCGTATCACTTGCAGAGCCGCTGCTGAGCACATACCCTGTCCCGCTGATCGTAAAGGAGAACTGGGCCTCGCCGCTACTGTCCACCTCCCAGGCATGTGCCTTATAGACCGTCTCGATCCCCCGCTGGAGGGCATCGAGCTTCCTTTTGGTCTCGAGTTCCCGGAGGAACTTGAGCAGGTTGGTGGTGGGGTTTGCCATAAGGGCGAAAAGAACGATCAGGATGGTCACTACGAGCATGATCTCCACCAGGGTGAAGCCCTCTTCGCCAGAGACGCGCATTGTCAGGCCATGTCTTATACTCATCCTATAATGCATCCTTGTCATTGGAATACTGCTTTGCCTCCTCCAGAGAGATGAAACGCTGCCGCACCAGCTCATCCAGTGTCCTGTTCAGAGGGATACACCCCTCTCCGGAGAGGAGCTGGTTGGGGATCATATGGATCTTGTCCGTCCTGATCAGGTTCGAGATGGCCTTGTTCACAAAGCAGAGCTCATAGGCGAGCCTTACCGCACCGCCCGCCCCCTTTATGATCCTCTGGACCACCACGGTCCTCAGCACCGAGGAGAGGGAGGACCGTATGTTGCTCTTGCCGTCATCCGTATGCATGTCGATGAACCGGGTAACGGTCTGCTGGGTGGAGTCCGTGTGCATGGTGGCAAGGACCAGGTGCCCCGTCTCCGCGGCCTGAAGGGCGGTGGAGGCGGTCTCCTTGTCCCTGATCTCCCCCACCACGATGACGTCGGGGTGCTGCCGCATGGCGGCCCTCAGGTGCGGATGGAAGCTCTCCCCGCTCCGTATCTCCCGCTGGCTCACGATGGACCTTTTCTCCCTGATTATGTACTCGATGGGGTCCTCCACCATGATGACCTTCCTGCTGTGCCGGCCGTTTACGTAGTCGATCAGGGAGGCAAGGGTGGTGGACTTCCCCGAGCCCGTGGGCCCGCAGATCAGGATCATCCCCTGCCGCAGCTCCATGGATTGATGAAGGGACTCGGGCAGGCCCAGTTCTTTAAGGGGCCTGATCTCCGAGGGAAGAAGACGGATCGTCAGGTCAAGCCCCTGCCATCTTCTGTCCAGGTTGCACCGGAGCCGCCTCTTTCGGTACGTGATCCCGAAGTCTAGGGGCAGTAACCCGAAGTCGCATGCATACCCGAGTCCCTCAAGGAGGGTCCTTATGTCCTCATCGGAGATGACCTCCTCCCCTGCGCGAAGGATCTCCTTTCTCACCCGGACAAAGGGAAGCGACTCAGAGGCGAAGTAGAAGTCGCTCAGCCCCTCGGTCCCGAGGTTGTCGTCGATGATGGTTAAAAGGTCGCTGTTGCCTGCGTCCATACGGTCGTCCCCCAGGGCGTGCTGAACCCGATCCGGGCGGAATAGGGAGGGGTGCTCGTGCTCACATTGGAAGAGAAGTTGTCAAAGCGCATGACAACTCCATAGGCGTCCTCGCGGTCGCTCTGGCTCACCCCCAGGGTGGCGATAAGCACATCCGCGGGGGAGTCCTCGGTGCAGGCGATCTTCCCTCCTCCTCCGCACCCGGAATCGATGAAGTAGTTTTTGTCGGTGCCGTACTGCTCCTTGAGCATCTCCCCTTTAAAGTAGTTCTCAAGGGCAAGGACCAGGTGGTGGGCCCGCTGCCGGGACTCGGCAAATCTCCTCTTTTCGATACTGCAGCCATCCACCTCCCTGACCTGATCGCTCTTCCCCTTTGTCAGCACCCCTGTATCGGCATCCAGGGTGGTGCCTATCCCGTCCACTCCGGGGATAACGATCGCGTACTTATGGGCCTGCACCTCCCCGTCACAGGCCACCCGCTTTGAGCCGAGCACCACGGCCCCGTATCTGTTGCTCACGGAAGGCAGGACCTGCTCCTCTGTGCCGTCGATACTGACCAGGTTTGCCTCATACCAGTTCTCTACGCTTTCCGCCTCACGGGCCAAGAAGGCCTCCCGCTCCACTATGGAGTGGTCGGCAATGCTATCCATCACCCCGAGCAAAAAGGAGGAGAGAAAAGCCGAAGCTGCCAAAAGGAGGATGACTGCAAGGGCAGCCTGCACTGTCTACCAGGCCTCCTCGATGATGAAATAGATGTCTGTGGTGCCTCCGCTTGCATCGGACAGGCAGATCTTGTTGCCGAGCTTATCTCTCACCACGGTGGCCGTCTCATGGGGCACGGCGGTGATCTTCACCGTGTGGTCGCTTCCCGAGGAGTTGTTGCTGCCGATGGCGCTTGAGTCTGCGCAGGTGCCGCTTCCTCCTCCGCTGCTCGTGACCTTCTTGTACTCGTAGATCACCCCTGCGATGTTCTGGTCTGCAATGTTCTGGCTCGGGGAGGACCCGTTGGTCTTTGAGGGAGTATCGAGGTAGGGTCCTTTCCAATAGTCGGCAATGGAGGAGTCGATCGCGTTTTTGTCCCAGAGGGCCTGGAGGGCCGCAGGGTAGGCGCCGATGTCCGCCTTGTACTTGGCAAGGCCTGACATGATGCCTTCGGCAGAGCGCATCACGATGGCCGCGTTCCTCTTGTCGGAACCTCCCGTGAGGTTCGGGATGAGCAGGGCGATCAGGACGATCAGGATGGCCACCGCCATCAGGATCTCCACGAGGGTGAAGCCCTCCTGGTTTTTTACTTGCTTCAAGTGAAAGGTGCTTTTCATGATATTTCCCTCCTTGTCGTGTTTTATATGGTTACAAACCGCCGATCATCTTATAGATGGGCAAAAGCGTGATCGAAAAGAGTCCTACGACGGACATGGCCGCAATGCCCATGAGGAGGTAGTTCATGATGCTGATCAGTCGGTTCATGAGCTTGTCGAGGCTCTTGATCTCGATGTCCGAGAGCTTCTTGAAGTACTTGGAGATGCTTCCCGTGGTATCCCCTACCTCAAGGTAGATCACCACGTCTTCGCTCGCCCCGGCCCGCTGAAAGGAGTCGGGCACCGACTTTCCCTCGTTCATGTACCGGTATGCCTTATCCAGTATCTCCCTCAGGGGTCCCACCAGGGTCTGCCCTATGGACTGCAGGGAGCGGGTGGTGTTGATCCCTGAGTCCTCGAACACCGAAAGGAGCAGGTAAGCGGTGGCGTTCTCCTGGAGGGTCATGAGGCTCTTTATGATGGGCACCTTAAAGAGCAGGTAGTAGTACCGCTTAAAGAGCATGATGAGCAGGCCGGCAAGGATTGCGGAAAGCACCACAAAAGCCATGGAGTGGTTTCGCATGAAGGCCGAAAGGGCAAAGAGCCTCTTGGTGGCAGGGGGGATCTTCTGGGGATCGATGATCTTGAAAGAGGCCTCAAAGCGCGGGACGAGAAAGACGAGGATGCCCGCAAATATCACCACAAGAATGCTCATTACCCCGATCGGGTAGGCCACGGCCTTTTTTATCCTGCTATGGACGTTCTGCTTTAGCTCATACACCCGCTTCAGCTCCCCGAAGATAACGTCCATGTGGCCCGATTTCTCCCCTGCGCTGATCGCTTCGATCAGGTTTGAGGGCAGTACGCCCTCGAACATTCCCGAGATGGATCCCCTCTCCTCAAAGAGCTTCCGCCTCATCGCCTCGATAAGGTGCGCCTTTTTCTTCTTGGCAAAGATGCTCTCCAGGCGCTTCAGGGTATAGTGCATGTTGAGACCGTCCCTGACCGACTCCTCGAACACCTCAAGGATAATGATGATCTCCTCATATTTGAGAGGAGCGCTCATATCACCCGCTCCCTCTCTTCGACCGAAATGATGCCGTTGTCGAGCTTGGTGTCGGCATCCTTCAGAAGATCGTGGATGCCGTTTGCCCCGGCGCTCTCCCTCGCCTTGAAGATATTACCGTCCAGGGCATACTGCAGGGCCTCCCGGGTGCTCTGCACCAGGGGGAAGTGCTCGGCGATCATGGTCCTGCCCTTGTAGCCCGTGTGGTTGCACTTGGGGCAGCCCACCGCCCGGTAGCGCTTCACGTCCCCGTTTGAGCTCTGCGGGTCCTCGGCCTTGCAGGAGCAGAGCACCCGCGCAAGCCTCTGGGAGACAATCCCCAGAACTGTCGCCTCGATCATGGAGTTGGGGATGCCCAGGGCCTGAAGCCGGGGGATCGCCTTGATCGAGTCGTTTGCGTGCAGGGTCGTGAAAACAAGGTGGCCCGTGTTTGCCGTATCGAAGGCGATCTTTGCGCTCTCCTCATCCCGGATCTCTCCGCAGAAGATGATGTCGGGGTCGTGCCGGAGAATGCTTCTCAGGGCATCGGCCATTTTCAAATTGCCGGTAATCTGTATCTGCTTCCAGAGATAGTTTCTGTACTCCACCGGGTCCTCCACCGTCACCACCGCCCTTCTGATCGTGTCGACCGTGGCCATGGCCGAATAGATGCTCGTGCTCTTGCCCGAGCCCGTGGGTCCGGTAAAGATGATGATCCCGTGGGACCTGTTTTTCGCCCTGTTCAGGAACTCAAGGACCGCACGGTTCATCCCGAGCTCCTCAAGGGGGAGAATGCTGGTCCTTCTGTCCAGGATTCTGATGACCACCGAGTCCGCATTGCCGCTCCTGCTCCAGTTGGGGATGAGGGACACCCGGAAATCCACCGGCTTATACTTCTCCTCCCCGATGAACTCCCCTTCGATCCTGCCGTCCTGGGGCATCTGCTTTTCCACCAGGTTCATCCCGCTCCGCACCCGGATAATGTTCATAAGGGTCTGGTACTGGTTCGGATCGAGAGCCGTCTGCATGCCGAGGATGCCGTTTCTCCTCATTTTGATCCTGCCGCCCTCCACCGCGGGCTCGATGTGGATGTCGCTGCACCTCTCGATGATTCCCTTTTTAAGGAGCAGCCGGAGCCCGGCCACCGACTGGTCCGTCCCCTGGGAAAGGGGCTTTACGACCTCCTCATCCGTAATGCGGATCAGGGACTCGAGATACCTCTGGAAGGTCTCGTTGGAGACCACGGAAAACTCCGTATGCTTTCCGAGCTTCGCTTTTACGTACCGGTGCACCGCGTCCCGTCTCCGGTAGTCCTTCGGATTCACCATGCCGATCCGTACGGCAGTGCCGTTCTGTTCGATGGGAACAATGCCGTGCTCTTCGATGAAGCCCAGGTCATCGATGATCCCCTCCTGGATGTCCGACTTGAAGAGGGAGAAATGATTGAGCTTCCACTGCTTGGCAAGGCAGTAGGCAAGGGTTTCGGAGTTGACCAGCGACATCTCAAGCAGGATCTCCCCCAGGAGCTTGTTGCCGCGCACTCGCTGCTCTTTCAAGGCAAGCTCGATGTACTCCCGGGGTACTCCGTGCCCAATGAGGATCTCCCCGATGCGCTGGTGCTGCTCACTCATTCTCTTTTCTCCTCTTCTCCCCCTTCTTTCCCAAAAGGGGGTTCTAACCGATTCTGCCGCATGCTCCCTGCTGCACGATCTCCCCTCAGCTTCTGTAGTAGCACCGCGTCTGCACCTTGATGGACCTGTTCGCCATCGTATACTTGGTATAGGCCACCGGCAGTGTTTCGTGCAGATCGCTTAGAAACACGATGATGTCCGCCATGGACTTGTAGTTATGAATATCGATCTCAAAAGTGATGAACTTCCCGATATCGTCGGAGGCCTCTTTTACGTCGTTGATACGGTAGCCCTTCCGGTCAAAGAGGCTCTTAAGGGCAAGGGCGACATCCTCCTTGGCGTCGAGAGTAACCGGGTTGACCGGCAGCCTCCGTATGTCGCCGAGCTTCTCCGTAATTCTTCTCCTTTCGCTCTCTTCCGCAGCGAGTTTTCGTGCCGCATCAGCCGTCTTCTGGTACTGCGGAAGAACCAGGCTACTTGAGAGTAAAAAGACCGCGCACAGAGCGGCTGCCGGGTAGAGCGGCAGCTTTCTTAAGCGGTCGGGTGAAATTGACTTCAATGTTTCCTCCTTTAAGGGAGAGCGTGGCGCGCGACGCCTCCTTGATCTTAAACGCCTCCTTCGGGTCGCTGAGCGTTACCCGTCCGGCAATCTCGTCCTTTTCCACTGTCACGTTGATCAGGGCAAACCTCCTGCCCTCCAGGAAAGCGAGCTCCTTGAGGACGGCATCGAAAGGCACGTTGAGATGGTCAAGGTAGAGGGGAAGCCTAAGCTGAAGCTCCCGCTTGATCTCCCTCATGATGTTGCTCTTCTCCCTTGCAAGCTCCTCCACCTTCGTCTTAGCCCTGCTTTCCTTAAGAAACAGAAATCCCCATACAAGAAGGCTGAGGGCGACGGCACCGATGCTCAGGGCGATCTGAAGACGCCGGCTCCTCCGCGCCTCCTGCTCCAGGTCCCGGTAGACAGGGGTTGCCTGTATCGCCTCACTGAGACGCTCAAAGGGGAGCGTGTAGCCGTAGATCTCCCGCTTGTAGTGCCCGGGCAGGTTCAGCTCGTTGATCCTCCCCTCGATTTCGCTCTCTTCCGTGGAGTCCACATCGGTGAAGCGCCAGACCACCTCGCCCCGGTGGTAGGCAAAAAAGAGCAGACGGTTCGAAAAGAGCAGCCCCACAATGGTGTTCTCCCTCAGCTTCAGGGACTGAAAAAGGCTCCTGGGCTTATTAAGGGAGGGAACATCCAGAGGCTTCTCATGGAAGTGGTATTTGGCCCCCTTTGCATAGTATCTGTAGCCCTCCTCCCTCTTTTTGCTGAACAGGGAGGAGTCGGTCAGGACCGCAACGCTCTCTACCTGTCCGGAGGAAAGGAGCTCGGGGGAGGGGTCCTCTGTCGAGCCGTTCCTTCTGATAAAGAAGCGCTCCTTCTGGTAGTCGATATAGATGATGATCCGGTTGCCACTGCCCTGCTTCCCCATGCCCCTACCCCTTCACCCTCTTTGCCTTGAGGGCGATCACCAGCTCGGAGCTGGTGTTGGTGTCGTTGTCCGACCTGAAAAACTCGCCCAGAAGGGGGATCTGTGAGACCACGGGGACAGCCCGCGATGAGAGCTCCTTTTTATCCCTCTTGATCCCTCCGATCACCACGATCTCCCCGTCTTTCAGGGTCACGCTTTGAAGCGTCTGCTGGACAGAGCTTACCGGCTGGGTGAAGGTATCCCCTCCCAGGGTGAAGGTAACGAACTCATCAACGGTGGCGAGAATGGGGGCGATCTGGATATCCACCTTCCCGTCATCCCTGATATGACACCGGACTGCAAGCATCACCCCGTCCTGTGCCCGGGAGATGGAGTAGCTGGTCGTGGACTCTCCTATGGTCCCGGTCGTCGTCTTCTGCACGCTCCCTATATAGGGAATCGACTTTCCTTCAAAAATGGCAACGGGCTGCAGGTTACGGGCATAGATGAAGGGCTTTGAAAGGACATTCACCCTGCCCTGCTCCTCCAATGCCTTTAAGACCGCACTCACGTCCCCTGCCATACGGGTCACGGTGAGAGAAGGATTTGCAATGTCCGTCACCGTGGTGGTGAAGCTCAGGGATTTGCTCCCGCTGCTCAGCACCTCCCCTCCGATCCGTTCCGCTAAAAGGGTCCAGTCTATCCCGAACCGCCGGTCGGCATTGGTCGAGACCTGGGTGATGGTGGCCTCAACGATAAGCACCTTGTCCGCCGAAGCCCTCAGCTCAGCAATATACCTCTCAATCAGGGAGATATTCCGGGGGGAGTCATGGACCATGAGGGTGGCGGCATTCCAGTCAAGGACATAGTGCCCGTCAGGAGAGAGGAGCTTTCTTACGTTCTCCTCAAAGGCTTTCCTTCCGTCCAGGTGGTCTGCCGCTTTCCTCAGAAGCACGCTCGCCTTCAGGTTCTGGGAGGCGCTGTCCGTCCCTCCCGCTACGGAGCCGTAGGCACTGCCCGTACTGCCGCCCCCGCTGGTTCCCAGCATGTCCCCTCCGATGTCCGCCGACATGGTGGGGGCGCTGATGACGATATCGGGAATGGAGAAAGCGCGGGATGCAAGCTTAAGAATGGTAATCTTCCTGCCCTCAAGCACGTAGCCGTAGTTCAGGTACTCGGTGATGGCGGAGAGTGCCTGCGTGAGGGAGACCCCTTTGAGGTCCACCACCACCGGAAGGTTCGGGTCCACCTGGGACCCGAAGATGACCGTGTAGCGCAGCGCTCCCCCCAGCTCAAGGAGCACGTCCCCCAGTCTTCGTCCGTAAGAGGTGAGGGAAACCTCGGGCTCTTTTGCCGCTGGCTCTTTGTTTTCTCGATGCAGGAGTGAGGTCACCTCCTCATCAACCCTCTCTGTATTCGTTTCATTGTACCTGGACTTTTTCTCCTCCTCCTTCTGGTACTTCGAAGAAGATTTGACCCTGATGATGATCTTCTTTACAGGAGCCGCCCCTCCGGAGGGAGTCTCTGAGCTTGCAGGCTCATCCTGAGCCATTACGCTGAAAGTGGAGAACGAAAACGCTATCACCAGAGACAGCATGTAGCACCAAACACGATCCATTTCCCCCTCTATCCCTCCACCACCACTTTCGTTATGTACGGCCGTATGATGATGATGAGCTCCGACTTCTTGTTGCTCTTTTTGTGATTGCCCAGCACCGTTGCGGACAGTTCCGGCAGCCCCTGTGTGCTATAGGACTCCTCACGGTTCATCAGGCCCCCGAGCACCACCACACTGTCGGGCCTCATGGCAATCTGTGTGTTGATGTTTCTTGCCGATACCACAGGCCTTGAGACAGTCACCTGCCCGGTCGAAAGCGTCACATAGCTCACGATGGACTGTACCTTTCCGTCGATGGAAAAACTGAGCAGGTCCGTCCTTGCATTATAGTAGGGGACGATGTCGATCACCGTTCCCGCCGAAACTTCCTCAAACTGCACCGTCTGGGTGTTGGAGGTTGCCGTCCCCGACCCGATCACTCCCAGCCCCACCTGGCTTACATAGGGGGTCTTCTGGGAAGCGTCGATCTTTCCCCGGTAGCCGTTGTTCATGGCAACATAGGTGTTTTGTATCGTCTTGAACTTGCCGTACTGGTCCAGGAGGTTCAAAAAAGAGCTCAGGCCGAAGTTCGAAGCGCTGATATTGATCCCCGCCACCCCGTTACTGAACTGCACATACCCTGACTTGTTACCCACGGTAGCACCTCCCAGGGAGACCCCTCCGGTGGAGCTCGTGGAGGAACTGTCGGAGGAGGAGCCATCCGTACTGGTTGAAGTGGTACTCGAAGCAGCACTTCTGAGCGCGGATGCAGGGCTCAGATACGCCAAAGAGAGGTTGTTCCAGTCGATCCCCCTGCTGTAGGAGTCCGTAAGCTCAAGCTCTCCCACGATCATGTGCAGGGTGATGATGCTCATGTTGTCCTTCATGTTCTGGGCCATCTCCCTGACCTTCCGGTAGGTCTTGTAATCGGCGCTGAAGTAGACTTTCGAGGAGATCGGGTCATAGGAGATCTTTTCCGCCCCAAGGCTCTTCAGAGTGCTTTCGAGCACCTTGCCGACATCCATGTAGTTGTCGATATGGAGGGCAAAGGTATCCTTCAGGACCGCAGTCAGGGTGTTATGGGCATGCCGGAAGAAGATCCCGTGGGTCTCCATAAGGGAGTGCAGGAGGTCCCGGACCGTTCCCTTGTAGTGGGGGACATTGAGAATAATGTCCTTCCCCTTGTTTGCACCGCTGCTTTGCTGCACAGTGCCGCCCTGAGCCGTCTCCTCAGTCGTCAGGTTAAAGACGGCCGAGATCCCCGTCTGTTTAAAAACGTCAAGAAAGAAGTCGTTCAGCAATATCGGCTCCTTATAGTCGATGGAGACTATATCGGTGAGGGCATCCAGGTTCAACCGGTCCTCCACAAAGGGGCTCCGTATGCGGAGCTCCCTGACAGGGACACTCTCCTCATTGATCAGCTCCCGGCTCTCCGCTTTCAGGTCAGCCTCTCTTGAGAGCTCCTCTGCCTTGTAGAACGCAGGCTTGCCGCAGCCGGCAAGGGAGGCAACTGTCAGGAGAAGGAAGACAATATGTGCTTTCTTCATAAATAAATTTCCTTTTGGGCTGCTTTGTTTTATTTAATATTACCGGCGACTTTCAGAAACGAAGGGGGGTATATCCCTGAACAGGAATGGAAAGCTTCAAACGTTGACAGTGGTATGGCATAGGGTTATACTTATAGTATGAAAACAGCGATATCCATCCCTGATGAAATCTTCAAAGAGGTCGATGAATTCGCAAAGGAGCAAAAATGCTCCCGAAGTGAAGTATTCACCCTCGCGGGGTGCTATGAGCCGTAGTATTTGTGGTAGGGCTTCCCCCTGTTGCTACCAGCCCACCTACAGCTCCAGCACCAGCTCCAACTAGGAAGCCAGCGAAAGAAAAACCATAGCCTGCAAGACCTAAAGCAAGTCCTCCCGTTATTGCCCCTATCACCACACAGGCCACGAACACGAAGAGCCCTGTCCATCCACTCTCCGTCTTCGTCCATTGATAGATCATCGTCTCATCCACCGGGGAAGTGTGATTCCCCGTCACGTTCACAAAGGAGAACCATCCATTTGTATCCCAGGTCGGGTTGAACATGAAGTCGGAGTATACCCCTGAACGGAGGGGTGTCCCCACTGTCCACTGCGGCTTCAGATAGTAGGATACCGTGGTCGTCACCTTTTTCTTAAAGAAGCTCTTACTCGTACTGGTCTGCACATCCTGCCGGTACTCGGGGACAGCCGTCACCGACACCGATGCCTTATGGATGTGCTGGGCAAGAGCCACCAGCCTCATGAACCCATAGTAGGAGAGATTATGGAAGTTATTGTCCGAAGCGGACTCGAAGTCCTTCAGCCCCCACTTGGTCCAGCAGGGGTCGGTGTTGATCCTCTGATGCCAGTAGGAGTTGGAGCGGTTCACCTTCGCCTCCTCCATTCCCAGCAGGAAGGTGGGGGCAATAGAGGTCCTCCCCATGTCATAGTCCGTCAGGTTCTTTCTGATCTCCTCCATGCTCACCGAAGGGGGATCGTCGCTCTTTAGGTACTTCTGGGAGTAATCACAGGAGGGGTCATTGCTCGTATTCCAGTCAAGGAGGGCGAAGTGATAGAGATGGGGGGTAAAGAAGTGTCCAAAGTCCCGGGGAGAGAGCTGTCTGATCTCGGCCTGTATATTCCCCCCTACCTGTCTGATCCTCATGAGGGCGATCTGTCCTACTGAGTTGGTGGAGTCATACTTGCCCAGGATCAGGGGCGAAGGATCACGGGGGAGCTCTATTTTCTTACTCAACTGATTGCCGGGGATGTTCAGGTAGACGGCGCTCTCATTGCCTGCCACCCGTGCCCAGGAGTACTTGATCACCCCTGAGGGCTCGCTCAGGTCAGTGGCATAGGGGGGCTGTACCGAATAGGGGCTGCTCACCGAGACCTCCCCGGCTATCGCCCTCCCCCTTCCCAGAAGGTCCCCCAGCACTCTGATGTCCTCATAGGGGGCAAACACCATGAAGGTCCAGAAAAGAAGAGCAGAAATAACAGAATGTAGAAATTTCAGAGCCAATGACTTGACGACCACGGAGATCTCCTTATATATAAATACAGTAGTGTCCGACAGATTTTAGGACTATTAGCTGCAAACCCAGCACTGGAGCGGAGTTTATGACTTTTATCACTGTTAACGACTTGAACGAGCCAACGATTTTCAGGCAGGCTTTCCGGACGTATC
>NSJL01000053.1 GCA_002634385.1 Nitrospira sp. | reverse complement strand
GGGCTCCGAAGGCGATCACCGCCACGGCGCATAAACTGGCGCGCATCTTTTACACTCTCTGGACAACCAAACAGCTCTATAGGGATAGCGGAGCAGAGTATTATGAACAGCAATATAAAGAGAGGGTCATACGAAACCTCAAAAGAAAGGCTCAGGAGCTGGGGTATACCCTTACCCTGCAGGAGACCCCTGTCCCAGGAGTTTCTTAGGAGGGGAAAAGCTCTCGTCGAAAAGGTGCCTTTGGTATGTTTTACGGCGACAATCGTAATAAGCCTTATCGCTCTTATCGGTTGGACGACGGGGTTTCTTGTCCTGTCGCGGACAAGCGAACGGTTCATTCCCATGGCTCCGAGCACGGCCCTCTCCTTTATCGGCCTGAGCGGAGCTCTCCTGCTCCACCGCGCCTACCCCGCTAGACCGCCTGTCAACGTAGTGGTGAGGGGAGCCGCTCTTGCCGTTATGCTCTTCTGCCTTTCGATCGCCGTCGAAATCTCCACCGGGCTGCCTTTGGGTATTGAGAAGATCTTCTATCGGAGTCCGCAGATGTTCGGCACCGTCGCCCTCGGGAGGATGTCCCTCATCACCGCATCATGTTTCATCGCCTCGGGTATGTCATTGCTCCTTATGGCCTCGCTGCCGGCTGATTCCCGGAGGGGAAAGAGCATGGCTGCTGGCCTTGCCCTGGTAGTGGTGCTGGTAGCTGCGGTGCATGTGCTCGGGTATTCCTATGGAACGCTTGTCCTCTATGGGGGCAAGATCATCCCCATGGCGTTGAATACGGCAGTCGCCTTTTTATTCCTCGGCATCGGGCAGGTTGTTCTGGCCGGGCCGCAGAGTTGGCTGTCGAGACAGTTTGCCGGTGCGTCGACCAGGGCTTTGCTTATGCGCTCCTTCGTCCCGGTAACGATTATGATGATTATCATCAACGGATGGATCGGCACCACCATTTTCGCGCACGTGGTAAACCCGGCATTGACCGTCTCCCTCCTGTCGGTTCTGTCGATCTTCGTCGTCCTTCTCGTCAGCTCGAAAATAGCAATAGTGATAGGGGAAAGAATCGACCGGGCCGAGGAGGAGCTCAGCAGGACAAACCATGAATTGAAGGACGCTCTTGCCACCATTAAGACCCTGCAGGGTATCCTCCCCATTTGTTCTTCCTGTAAAAAGATACGTGATGAGAAGGGGCATTGGAACCAGATTGAGCTTTATATAAGTGAGCATTCCGGAGCGGAGTTCAGCCATGGGCTCTGTCCCGAGTGCCTGGTGAAACTGTACCCCTCCTATTATAATGCGGATAAAAAGAAGCAGGGAGGGGAGGGCGGGGAGTAATACGTATCGGTGCTTTTCTCTTTATCTGTTTTATTCTGCCTCTTTCTGTCTCACTCTGCTTTACCCTGTCTTATTCTGCCTCTCCCTCGTCTATACATTTCTGGTGTAAATTGGTTACAATAAGTGTTGAATGTGCAAAGTATCTGCTCCATTACCATAGACAGGAGGTGATAGTATGTACCTGGTTGCAGTGGATTCCGGCAAATGTGAAAGCTGTGAAGAATGTGTGAACGTCTGTCCCCAGGGCGTCTTCAGGATGGTCGACAGCAAGTCCGACCCCTACCAGACGTCCGAATGTGTTTTCTGTGAGAGCTGCATCGGCGTCTGCCCGAGCGAGGCGATCAAGATAACCGAGATGTAGTGTTTTTCCGTGAAGAAAAAAAGGAGCACATATGCTGTGCTCCTTTTTTTTCGGAACCGGGGTGTCTATTTCTTCTGGATGAAAATTTCCCAGTAGCCCTTGTCTTCCAGCTTCACCACCTCGATATCATATCCCTGCTTCTCGGCGTATCTCGGGATGGAGTCCTCGGCGGAGGCGGGTGCGTCGCATATGATCTTGAGAATGCCGCCGCTTCCCATCTTCTCGAGCTGCTTCTTCGTCAGTACTAACGGATAGGGGCACACCCTGCCAAGGACATCCAATGTTTCCGAGGGGGTCTGCGATTTTAACTCTGCCATGGTACAATCCTCCTGTTATTGGTATGGTTGTTAGCAGAAGAGGAGATGGTCCACCGATTCCATCACCTTCTGGATTTCACTATAGGGGACGATTTTCGCCGCTGTCTCTCCCCCGATATCCTCGGCATCCAGTACCAGGGCATCCTCGGGAATGCCGAGCTTGTCGAGATCCTCTTTGCAGATCATGACATTCAGATCGAGGAGGAGGGAGTTCTTGGCATGCTGTTCAAGGCTGGTAATGCCATAGTGTTTCATGGCCTGCTGGCCTTTGAGGCAGTTCAGTACACCATCTCCGATGAAGCAGACAGTCGGTTCTACCAGATCGCCGTCTTCGAGGTAGATCTCGACGGTCTGGCTGGAGATCGCGTGGGTCATGCCGAGCCGCGACCCTTCGATTTTATACGGAAGAGTCCTGATAACGAATCCGAGTTTCCTGGTCGCCATATTAATCGCCTCCTATATGAAGAACTCTGTCTGCGCTGAAGGTGCTTGCAAGGTACCAATCCATGCTGAACCTCTTGACGCCCTCCATCGTATCGTCCTTGTGATAGCCCCTTGCCTCAGCGCACGCCTCGCAGGCGGTAACCTGGAAGTTGCCGGTTGCTATGAGCTCCTGCACCTTCTTGGCGAGGTGGGAGTAATCCTTGAAGGCTTTCTGCCCCTTTTTGGCGAGCATGGTTCCATTACCCGAAAGCCAGAGATCCACTTTGTGCCCTTTCTGTACGGCCGCATCGGAGAGCTTTACGGCGAAGTCGAGAGATACCGAGCCCACCAGCGACGAAAAGCAGCCAATCGTCAATTTGCCCATTCCTGTCTCCTTTCTTTTATATCCAGATCACTTTCTCGTAGTCGTTGAAGATGAGGTCGACAACATCACTGTACGTCACTGCTTTGACACGGCTGTCGAGGCTTGCGGCGGTGAAGCCCCTGCTCTCGAGGTCTTCGGTGAGTACGAAGAACTGTGCCTGCTTGTCGAGAACGGGGGAGCCCTTCCCTCCCTCCTTTACGGTTGCATGGTAGACGCCGTTTCCGACAAGGATAATACCGAGCTTCTCGGCGGTGAGCCTGTCGAGAACATCGGATCCACTTCTGAAATCGCTAACAAAAACACCAAGTTTCACTCTCCTGCACCTCCTTCGTTTTGTTTGTCTGTCCCGCAGACTTTCCTCTGTAAAAAGGCAAAAAATAAGAGAGAGGTATAAATGACTTTATACCAATTATACATTATAATTGTCAATGAGCAAGAATTAAAAATTATATTAAATTATAGTTAGATAACAGGAATTTATATAGGACTCCTTTTGATGATGCCATGAAAGAGACCGTCTTTTACCCGGGGAGGAAGGGAAGGCCGCTGGCCGTGTTCATTCACGGTATGGGCCTGGATGTACGGATATGGCGCACCCCCGCCGAAGCGCGGGTGCTGGGAGGGAAGTATCCTCTCTCCGTCCTTTTCCGCGGGGAGACTGTTGAAATGGCGACCTCGTTCGATGATCTGCGGGAGCGCGGCTTCCCGGCGCTCACCTGGAGCCAGGGGAGGCCGGCGGGGCCGATACTCGCCGCAGTGGAGGAGCTGACCGCGCTCGTGCGCGCCTACGAGCGGTACGCAGAGGCGGGGATGCTCTTCATCTGCCACAGCAGGGGCGGACTGATCGCTCGGAAATACCTCGAATCGGGGGACGACAGGGTGCGGGGGGTGATCACCCTGGGATCCCCCCACCGGGGCACCACCCTGGCCCGCTGGGCCGGGTATGTCTACCCGGCCGCGTTGCTGCTGAACAGGATTATTGAAAGCTACCGGAGGAGAGAGGTGCTCTCAGCGGTGCAGCGCATCTGTCAATTCCTGACCAGCACCGGACTGAAGGAACTGCTCCCCGGGTCCTCTTTTTTTGCGGACTTGAAGGAGGAGAGGCAGCGCAACACCTTTTATCTTTCCTTCGGCGGAACGAATCCCGACATTTTCAGAATAAAGTCCCTCTCCCTCCATGAGCTTGCCGCCCGGGTCATTCCCGGCAGATTGATCCCCGATGAGGTGAGGGTAGGATATGGGGACGGACTGGTATCGGCCGCCAGCTCCGTGCTGTCCTACGCGGATGAGCACCGGGACTTTCACGTACACCATGTACAAATCCTCCTCGACAGGGAGGTGCGGGAGCATCTCGTCAGGAGGGTGGAGGCTCTGTTGTGAGCGCACACGTAGCTATAAGGAAATTTAAAGACGTGCAAAGGCTAAGAATCCAATGCTGCTGGATACTGCGCTCTTTCCTACTACTGCACTTTTTTTCAAGGGAGGGAAGAGCAGGGGGATTCGATGTCCTTGCAATGCGACAGGATCACCGTATTCCCTCGCGGATAGTTGATTCTGATGCTCGTATCCTCCGGGGAGCGTCACCCCTGACTCCTACTCTCCGTGTCAGGGGAGTCGTGAAGTCCTTCACTCCCCGACCTCTTGTTCTGCCTCTCTACCGCTCACTCCGTTACCACAGCGCAAACTCGCTTCCGCTCAAACATGCACTGTGGTGGCCCCTCCGTTTCACGAAGAGAGGAGACGAACAAGAGCTAAGGTCCGCTCAGAACTCCCCTCCTCCCCTCTCTGAGAGAGGGAGCACTCACCCCCTGTCCCCTGGTTTATTCTTGTCAAGGACTCCCCTCTACTTCTTCATCATGCATGCCCATCAAACATGCATTCCTTTTGGGAGAGAGAGAAAGAGGGGGTTCCTCTCCCCTCTCTTTTCTTCTGCCGTCATCCCGGCGGATCCTCTGAGCCGGGATCCAGTCCTTTTCCGAAAGACTCCGGTTCAAAGACTCTGGACCCCGGCTTTGAGGGATTCCGGCTTTCGCCGGAGTGAGAGATTCCGAAACAGACAGACACAGGGGGGCAGGGGGGTATCCTCTTGTCTGCAGCGAGTGTCTGGGATATCGGAGGGGGCAGGTAACGTCCTGTCCCCATGCTTGGTTGAAGAGAGAGCGGTGTATTATCATGAACAGATATTCCCCTGAGACCACGGAGGAATTCACTCGCAAAGAAAGAGGGTACCCCCTCGCCCCCATGCCAGAGGATTCCTATTCAGATCAATCCTTATCCGCAGGACTTCAGAAGGGAAAAGAGAAGGGCGTCGATGGCGTCGATGAGCTCCTTGAACATGCCGCCGTGGCTCTTGGAAGTGGAAAAGAGCTCCCCCCTCATCTCCTTGATGATGGAGTCGTCGCACTTTTCATAAGTGATATGCCCGCTCTGAAGAGCGTGTCGTTCGAGGACCAGAAGACGTTCTGCTTTCCCGACAAAAGGGAGCAGTATCCCCTTCACCTTTTCCGCCCGGTCGGTGATGCACGCACTCTCATCGATATCCCACGTATGGCTGCCGCGCCGTACGAGCTCCGCAATCTCTTTTGTCATCATAAAAAGAGTGCAGTATTCGAGCCCCCGCACCCCGCGTCTCCACTGGAAGAGCAGGGCATTGCGGCGGAACCAGAGAAAGTTGCGCATGCCGAGGGAGATCAGTCCGTCCACCGACGCTTCGAGATCACGCACCAGGGATCCCAGCCTGTCCGCCTGCGCCTTCCGTGCCGCGGCCTCCTCCTGCCCGATGCACTCCGGGGCGGGATGTCCGTGCGCGCTTCCCGCTTCCGCATGTGCCCCAGGCGCGCCGAGAAGATACTCCCACAGGGAGCGCAGGACTGCGGTACCCCTCTCATCATCCGGCGTGTCGAAATGAATGAGGGAGAGAATTACCCGCCCCTCCCCAAAGGCTCCTTCCACCACGACGGGGTCATCGTGCATGCGCCGCGGGTCGAGGTTGATCTGGTACAGGGCTTCAAGCTCCGCCCACGAGCCGAACTGCTCCGTATCCCCCACGTTGACATCGGAGCTGAAGGCATCGGGCAGGGCCTCCCCATAGGCGGCGAGGACCTGCAGACCGGGGTCCTCCGCGATGAACTGGGAGGGCCACCAGGCATGAAACACCGGTTCGGCGACGTTCCGCCAGATCGGGTGTCCGGACAGAGAGAGCCGTACCCTTCCGCTGAAGCTCGGGACACGCTCCCGGGTGGGTTTCCTCCTGACGGGCAGGAGGCCGATGCCGTCCCGGGTGGCGAGGCCGGCCCCGCCGCAGAAGCCCAGATACCGTCCCCCCCCGTGTACGAAATCCCTGATGGCGGCCACTCCCCCGTCTCCGAGGGCTTTGATCTTGTTCGAGGCCCACCCGCCCGGGACGAAGAGGAGCCGGTACTCCCCGAGCCTCCCCTCTCTTATGTCTTCGGAGCGGATGAGGTCGAAGGGGAGGCGCGCATCCTGCAGCGCCTTGCATGCCATCAGCCCCCAAAGAAACGATTCATCCCAGAGGAGGGCTGCCTTCCCCGGAAGGGTGTTGGTCGATGCGGTAGGGCACATGTGTTGCGCTCCCGTCCTTAGCCGATGCGTTTCTTCTCGTACCCGCGGGGAGTAATCATCCAGCCTTCCCAGGTAAAGGTTGTCGAATTTCCGATAATGACGGTCGTTTGCATGTCGATCTCGTGGTTGAGCATATCCCGCAGGTTGGTAAGGACGACTCTCTCTTCCGGCCGCATGGCCGCCTTGACGAGACCCACCGGCGTCTCGGTGCTCCGGTGCTTCAGCAGGATCGACCGTGCGGTCGAGATATGCTCCTGCCTTCCCATGCTTTTCGGGTTGTACAGGACAACCACGAAGTCGGCCGCCGCGGCCGCTGCCAGCCTCTTTTCGATGGTGTCCCACGGGGTGAGCCTGTCGGAGAGGCTTATGCAGGCGAAATCATGCATGAGGGGCGCTCCGAGCCGCGAGGCGCAGGCATTCAGGGCGGAGATGCCGGGAATGACCTCCACATGCGGAAGAGAATCCTTTTTTCCACCGGTCCCGTTTTCCGGGCTGCATGCCGCGCACGGGGAGACGGGAGGGGACGTCCTCAACATCTCGAACACCAGGCCCGCCATGGCGTAGATGCCCGGGTCCCCGCCGCTGATGACAGTGACGGTCTTTCCGGCCAGGGCCAGTTCCACCGCCTTCCGGCATCGGTCGGTCTCCTTTGTCATCCCGGTGGAGAAGACCTCCTTGTCCTTGATCAATTCGGGGATAAGGTCGAGATAGGTCCCGTACCCCACGATGACATCGGACTTCCTGATGATATCCTGTGCATAGGGAGTAATATGCTCGGTACTCCCCGGTCCTGTTCCCACGATATAAAGCGCGCTTTTTCCCATGTGCTCTCAATTCCTCTTTTCTGTATAGTATTTCTGTTCGGCTGCTGCCACGGTTGCGTTTCCGACTTTCTGCTTCGGTACGACGAGCAGGGCACCCTCTGCCGCTGCGAGCAGGGCGGCGGGCTCTGAAACGGCATGGGCCCCCGTTGCCCTGAAGACCGCCTCCGATTTCATCACTCCCGGCACACGGTTCAGTTCGCCGGGGGTGAAGGAAGCGAGGGGAAGAGAATATTTTTCGGCGAAGGCCACGAGTCCCGGCTCCTGCGCCTTGATATCGATGGTCGCCAGGGAGCGTACCGAGGAAAACGCCAGGTTATAGGTATGGAGAACCCCCCTTACCGCCTCCTCTATTTCGTCCAGGGGCGTCCCGCTGTTGCATCCGATACCGAGGACGAGATTCCGGGGCCTCAGGTAGAGCTGCTCTACGGCACGATCCGGAACGGAAGAGCTCTCCCGATAGATATCCTCCCGGTTGGTGATGAGCACATCCGCACGGGCGGGCTCGCCGACCCGCTGAAATGCGCCCGGCAAAGGGATATCGATCTCTCCATAGACGTACAGCGTCCCCCGGTCGAGGAAGCGCGTCCCGATGCGGGGCACTCGCTCCCACTCCTCGATGAGGAGCCCGTTGTCCCGCGCCCAGAGGTCGAGGGAGGGCAGGTGGTTTACATCGGAGGCGGTGGTGATGACCGCCTTGCCCCCCAGGAAGGCCGCTATTTCCCGGGCTGCTTCGTTCGCCCCGCCAAGATGTCCGCTCAGGAGACTGACCGCGAATTTCCCTTTCTCGTCCAGTACGACGACGGCGGGGTCCTTCTTCTTGTCTCTGAGCAGCGGCGCAATAGTCCGCACCACGATGCCCGCAGCCATGATGAAGACAAGCCTGCCGTGCGTCTCCCAGAGGGCGGGCACGGCCTCTGAAGCGAACTTCATCACCTGCGCCCCGGGATACAGTCCGGTCAGTTTTTCAGCAAGGGAGCGTCCGGTATCCGTTATGTAGATAAGTGCAACGGGCATTCTGTCCTTTCCGCGAGCGGCGCTGAGACCTACGGGCTGTTCAGCCTTCTGACCCCGAAGCCGGGGCAGAGGGGGAGGTATCCCCTCAGTTCCGGTACTCGTGCTTGAACTCCTTGTCATACAGCTTCGATTCCTTGCCGAGAGACGTTTCCGACGCCCTCAGGGAGTCGCCTATGTAGATCAGTGCGGTCTTTTTGATTCCCGCATCTCTGACCATCCCGACGATTTCGTTCAGGGTGCCGCGGAGCACCCTCTGTTCCGGCCAGGAGGCCTTTTCGATGATCGCCACCGGGGTCTCCCCGGGGTACCCTTGCAGCAGTTCCTCCTTCACCTTCTCGATCATCCCCACGCTCAGGAAGATCGCCATGGTCGCCCGGTGCTGCGCCAGGAGGCCGAGTCTTTCAGGTTCCGGCACCGGGGTCCTGCCTTCGAGGCGCGTGAAAATCACGGTCTGACTAATCTCGGGGATGGTGAGCTCCTGCCCGAGCACGGCTGCCCCTGCCATGGCGGAGGATACCCCGGGCACCACCTCGTATCCGATACCCAGCTCCCTCAGCCTCTCGATCTGTTCAGAAATGGCGCTGTAGAAGGAGGTGTCGCCCGTATGCAGGCGCACTACCCTCTTCCCCGCCGCCACGGACCTCCGTATCACCTCGGTGGTCTCCTCCAGGTTCATGCCCGCGGAATTATGGATCTCCGCTTTCAGCCCGTCCAGGAGCTCCGGATTCACCAGGCTTCCCGCATAGATAACGACATCAGCCGCATCGAGGAGTCTTCTTCCCTTCAGGGTGATGAGCTCGGGATCACCCGGTCCTGCTCCGATGAAATATACGTTAGCCATTTTTCCCCTCTTTTATTTTTTTATCCAGGTACGCATGCAAAAAAGCCACGGCCTTTTCGATCTCCTCCGTCCGGGGCAGGGTCTTCGCGATCCTGTCGATATACCCGTTCTCCCTGACCAGGCGGTAAGTGGTCGTAAAATTCAGGTCATACATCCACGAAAGCTTTGTCAGCTTGAAATCGTTCAGCGATTTCAGCATCGAGAGCGGGATCAACCGGAAATCGAAGAGGAGCGCCAGCACCTCGGGGGAGTATCCGGGGCTGTCGGGCAGCCCGAGGCCTACTGCCGAGGGCCGGTCCCCCGCTTCTTCCTCGTAATATTCGAAGAAGACTCTCCATATATCCAGTTTGTCCGCATCCCGGATCAGCCGGATGAAGAGGACTCTTTCCGGGTCGTCGAGATCGGGAATCCGGAAAACATTGTGGAACCTGACGGCGGTGGAGACGATCCCCTGCTCCTTTCCGGAAAGCGGATGGAGAACCCCCTTCTCACCGAGCACTTTCGCCCCGAGCTCCCCATGGTTCACCGAAACGCTGTCCCTGAAGGTCCGGTATTCCGCATACTGGGGAAACCTGCCCACGTCGTGAAAGAGGCCGATGGTCTCCGCCAGCAACACTCGGTTCCTTCCCAGGCCTTCCGCTTCTGCGATTCTGACGCTGTTTTCGCAGACCCTGCGGGTGTGCTCTTCCTTCAGGGCGATATTTTCCTGGTCGCCCGGATCTGGAAGGCGGAAGGAGCGGACATAGCCGGAAAACCACTGCCGGAAGCGGGTCAGGTCGCTCTCTGTCATTTCCTTACGATTATCACGGAGAAATAGTTCAGGTCGCTTTCCGTCACTTTCCTGATATCCGCGACGACTCTCTCGTCCTCCATGCCCGCCCTCGCCACGTAGACCGCTTTTTCCGCGAGCCCTGCCTTTTCCAGCGTCTTCCGTACCGTATCGAATACCTTGTACACTTTCATCAGGACGAGGGTATCGAAGCTCCCGAGGAGCTTTTCGAGATCGGGGGAATAGGTCGCCGGAACGATGGCGATCTTTTCGTCGGCAAGGCTCAGGGAGAGGGGCACCCGCGCTGCGGCGGCATTGATGGACGAGATGCCGGGTACGAACTCGATGGGGAGCTCCGGGTTGAGCTCGAGCAGCCTGTCGTACAGGTAGAAGAAGGTGCTGTAGATGGTGGGGTCTCCGATGGTGATGAAGGCCATGTCGGTGCCCCTGGCGAGGACGGCGGAGACGGTCTCCACTGTCTCGTTCCACTTTGTATCGAGAACCCGGGCATCGGACGGGGCGGCCTCCTGTGCGCTGCCCGCCGTCTTCTTCATGGGAAAATGCGCCTCGATGATCTCTTTGCCGGTCAGGTCCACCGCCTTTTGCACGATGGACAGGGCAAGACTGCTGCCCTCCTCGCGTCCCTTGGGAACGCAGAGGCAGGGTACCTCCCTGAGGATCCTCGCCCCTTTCAGGGTCAACAACTCCGGATCTCCGGGTCCTACGCCGATTACGAAAAGCTTACCAGTCATATCTTCCTGAACCTCTCATAATGTATTTGCTCTCTTCGAACGGATGATCCCAATCATCTCTTACTCCTGCACCCCGAGGGCAAACGCATCACTCTGCCCGGTCAGCGTGTATCCCCTTGAGATTGCTTCGCTCCGCTCCTAAGAAACTCCTGGGACAGGGGTCTCCTGCAGGGTAAGGGTATACCCCAGCTCCTGAGCCTTTCTTTTGAGGTTTCGTATGACCCTCTCTTTATATTGCTGTTCATAATACTCTGCTCCGCTATCCCTATAGAGCTGTTTGGTTGTCCAGAGAGTGTAAAAGATGCGCGCCAGTTTATGCGCCGTGGCGGTGATCGCCTTCGGAGCCC
>NSJL01000016.1 GCA_002634385.1 Nitrospira sp. | reverse complement strand
CCCCTGCCCCCCCTGTGTCACTCCGTTTCGGAATCCGTCATCCCGGCGAAAGCCATAGTCCCTCCTCTTTCCGTCACCCCGGCGAAAGCCGGGATCCAGTCCTTTGAATAAGGAACTGGACCCCGGCTTTCGCCGGGGTGACGGCAGAGGAAAGAGAGGGGAGGAGGGGAGTTCTGAGCGGACCTTAGCTCTTGTTCGTCTCCTCTCTTCGTGAAACAGAGTGGCCACCACAGTGCATGTTTGAGCGGAAGCGAGTTTGCGCTGTGGTAACGGAGTGAGCGGTAGAGAGGCAGAACAAGAGGTCGGGGAGCGAAGGACTTCACGACTCCCCTGACACAGAGAGTAGGAGTCAGGGGTGACGCTCCCCGGAGGATGCGAGAATCAGACAACAGAGAGGCGAGAGGGAATACCATGATCCTGTCGCATTGCAAGGACATCGAATCCCCCTGCCCCGACCCTCCCCGAAGGAGAGCGCATAGAGAAAAAAAGAAAAAGGCACAAGGGAAGGGTAAGCCTCCCGCCTTATCGCCCGCAACAGGCTGTTCCGCAGGGAAAGGGGATATGATACAATTGAAGTGTATGTTGATCCGGAAACCGCTGCAGTGGATAGCCCGCCTTTTTCTATGGTACTATCAAACTTCATTGGAAAACTCCTCCGGCACACCTCACCAGGGAGTGAAAAATGGCATGCACTCCGGAGCACCGGAAATGACCTCAGGAGAGAAAGAAAAGATGGGAAAAATTATTGTCACAGGGGCAGCAGGGTTTATCGGGTGGAAAACGTCGCAGCAACTGCTCGATGCGGGCCGGCAGGTGATCGGCATCGACAACATGAACGACTACTACGACGTGGCCCTGAAGGAGCACCGGCGCGACGAGCTGGTACGGCAGGGGAACTTCTCCTTCCACCACCTCGATATTGAGGACCGGGGAGCGCTGGATACCCTCTTCAGCGGGAACGACATCGATGCGGTCATCAACCTCGCCGCCCGTGCCGGGGTGCGGTACAGCCTCGAAAACCCCCATGTCTACATGAGCACCAATGCGCAAGGCACCCTGAACCTCCTGGAGATGATGCGTACGTACGGGGTGAAGAAGATGGTCCTGGCCTCCACCTCCTCCCTCTATGCGGGGCAGAAGATGCCTTTCACGGAGGACCTTCCGGTGAATACGCCCATTTCGCCCTATGCCGCATCGAAAAAGGCGGCGGAGGTGATGGCGTACTCCTACCACTTCCTCTTCGGCCTCGACATATCGGTGTTGCGGTATTTCACCGTGTATGGGCCTGCGGGAAGACCCGATATGAGCATTTTCCGGTTTATCAAGTGGATCGACGAGGGGACGTCCATCGAGCTTTTCGGTGACGGCTCCCAGAGCAGGGATTTCACCTATATCGACGATATCGCTTCGGGCACGATACAGGCGCTGAAGGAAGTGGGATACGAGATTATCAACCTCGGAGGGGGAAGGGAGCCGCGCTCTCTCCAGTATGTCATTGGCATACTGGAGGAGTATCTGGGGAAGAAAGCCTCTCTTCACTACAAACCGTTCCACAAGGCCGACATGACGGAAACGAGCGCCGATATCTCCAAAGCGGCGCGGCTTCTCGGCTGGAAGCCCGAAACCGGGCTCGAAGAGGGCTTGCGCAACACGGTGGAGTGGTACCGGGCGAACAGGGACTGGCTCAGAAAGGTAAGGCTGTAATTTCCGGGGAGACGAACAGCAATGCGAATTTCAATTGTGGGTACTGGATATGTGGGACTTGTGACCGGGACCTGTATGGCCCAGATGGGAAATACGGTTACCTGCGTCGATGTGGACAGCGACAAGATCGAAAAGCTGAAGAGGGGCGTTATCCCTATCTACGAGCCCGGTCTCGAGATGATGGTCCTCGAGAATTTCAGGCTGGGGACCCTGCGCTTTACCACTGCTATAAAAGAGGCCCTGGACGCGAGCGAGATCTGCTGCATCGCGGTGGGCACCCCCATGGGGGAAGACGGGAGCGCCGATCTGCAGTACGTCCTGCAGGTTGCGCTGGATATCGGCAGGAATATGGAGCATCACCTTATCGTGGTGGACAAATCCACCGTGCCGGTGGGTACCGCAGAGAGGGTGAGGAAGACGATACAGGGAGAGCTGGACAGGAGGGGGGTGCGGATTCCCTTCGATGTGGTCTCCAACCCGGAGTTCCTGAAAGAGGGCGCCGCCATCGAGGATTTCATGCGTCCCGACAGGGTGGTGGTGGGGGCGGACAACCCGAAGGCCATGGAGAAGATCAGGGAGCTTTATGAGCCCTTTACCCGGAGCCATGAGAGATTCATCGCCATGGACATCCGGAGTGCGGAGATGACGAAGTACGCGGCGAACGCCCTCCTCGCCACGAAGATATCCTTCATGAACGAGATCGCGAATATCTGCGAGAGGGTGGGGGCCGATGTCAACAAGGTGCGGGTCGGTCTCGGCAGCGACAGCAGGATAGGGTACAGTTTCATCTACCCGGGCTGCGGTTACGGCGGAAGCTGCTTTCCCAAGGACGTACGGGCATTGGAGAGGCTTGCCCTCGAGAGCGGGTATGCGCCGCGCATTCTCCGGGCGGTGCAGGACGTGAACGAGGACCAGAAGCAGGTGCTGGCGCACAAGGTGGTGAAGAGGTTCGGGGAGGACCTGAGCGCGTATACTTTTGCGGTATGGGGGCTCTCCTTCAAGCCGGAAACCGACGATACGCGGGAGGCATCGAGCATTGTCATCATCGGCGAGCTCGTCCGTCGCGGGGCGCGCATCAGGGCCTACGACCCGAAAGCCATGGAAATTGCGCAAAGTTACTACCTGAGGGGATACGGGAATATCGAATACGCCGACTCCAAGTACAACGCCCTCGACAACGCCGACGCCCTGCTGTTGATTACGGAGTGGAAAGAGTTCAGGAGCCCCGACTTCGAGGAAATGATGCGCAGATTGAAAAACAGGATTATCTTCGACGGGAGGAACCAGTATAATAAGGAGAAGCTCTGCGAGATGGGTTTTGAATACTACCAGATAGGAGTAGCATGTTGATGAACAAGCGTATACTTGTCACCGGGGGAGCGGGTTTCCTCGGCTCGCATCTCTGCGAGAGGCTCCTGGGAGAAGGCCATGAGGTGCTGTGCGTGGACAATTTTTATACGGGGCGCAGGGCGAATGTCGCCCATCTCATCGGGAACCCCTACTTCGAGGTCATGCGCCACGACATCTGCTTCCCCCTCTATGTGGAGGTGGATGAAATCTATAATCTCGCCTGTCCCGCCTCCCCCATCCACTACCAGTTCGATCCGGTGCAGACCACCAAGACCTCCGTTCACGGGGGAATCAATATGCTGGGACTGGCGAAGCGCGTGAAGGCGAAGATCCTCCAGGCCTCCACCAGCGAAGTGTACGGGGACCCCAAGGTCCATCCCCAGGATGAGCGCTACTGGGGCAATGTCAACCCCATCGGGCCGCGCTCCTGCTACGACGAGGGAAAGAGGTGTGCGGAAACCCTCTTCTTCGACTACCATCGCCAGCATAAGCTGAAGATCAAGGTAGCGAGAATCTTCAACACCTACGGCCCCCGCATGCACCCCAACGACGGACGCGTGGTAAGCAACTTTATCGTGCAGGCGTTGAAGGGAGAGGATATAACGGTGTACGGAAACGGGAACCAGACACGGAGCTTCTGCTATGTCGACGACCTGGTCGACGGGCTGGTGAAGCTGATGAACAGCCCCGACGACTTCACGGGACCGGTGAACCTGGGTAATCCCGGGGAGTTCTCGATCCTCGATCTCGCCGAGAAGGTGATCAGGCTGACCGGATCGCACTCCAGGATCGTCTTCAGGCCGCTTCCCAAGGACGACCCGATGCAGAGGAAACCCGATGTTTCCCTCGCACGGGAAGTGCTGAAGTGGGAGTTTTCCACCCCGCTGGAAGAGGGATTGCAGAAGACCATCGCGTATTTCCGGAATCTGTACCCTCCTGCGCGGTGAAGGAGGAATAGGGGTGATACCCCTCACGATGGCGGGGAGATGAGGAATTACGAAAACTACAGGGATCTGATCATCGTCCTGACACAGAAGGAAATGAAGGTGCGGTACAAAAACAGCGTCTTCGGCTACTTCTGGTCCGTCGGACATCCGCTGGCCCTTGCCTTTGTCTACTTTGTCGCCTTCAAGGTGATCATGAAGATACAGATGGAGGATTATTCGCTCTTTCTTATCGCCGGGCTCTTCCCCTGGCAATGGTTCGCCACCTCGGTGAATGCGTCTCCGGTGGTTTTCGTCGGGAATGCCTCCATCATCAAGAAGGTGAATTTCCCCCGGAGCGTCATCCCCCTCACCACGGTGCTCCAGGACATGATCCACTTTCTCCTCTCCATTCCCGTCATCGTTCTCTTTCTTTTCATGTACCACAAGTCTCCTTCCCTTTCGTGGCTCTACGGGATTCCCCTCCTCCTGGCGCTGCAGTTGCTCCTGACATACGGGGTCTCCCTGGCGGTGTCATCGGTGAGCCTCTTTTTCAGGGACTTCGAACGGCTGATCAACATCTTCATCACCTTTCTTTTCTACTTCACCCCTATCTTCTACCCCGAAACCATGGTGCCGGAGGAGTACCGTCACCTGCTGTACGCCAATCCTCTCACTCCCCTCATGATAAGCTGGCGGGAGCTCTTCCTTACCGGACACCTGGAGGCGGCATCTCTGCTGGCGACCCTGTTCTACGGGGTGATCGCTTTTGTGGGGGGATACCTGGTGTACAAGAAACTCTCCTGGAAGTTTGCAGAGGTGCTGTGAGAGAGCGGGCCATCGTATTCGAAGGAGTGCACAAGAGCTATCCCCTTTATTACCACATTACCGGGGGGTTCAAGAATTTCCTCTTCAACTTCCCCAAATCGATCACGCAATTCATCACTACGCGCTACGATGTCCTGAAGGGGGTGTCCTTCGAGGTGCTCAGGGGAGAGACCTTCGGGATCATCGGCAGAAACGGAGCGGGCAAGAGCACCACCCTCGGGCTGATCGCGGGAGTGTTGAAACCGTCGTCGGGAGCCGTGACCGTCCAGGGAAGGGTCTCTCCCCTTCTCGAGCTGGGTGCCGGCTTCAACCCCGAGCTGACGGGCCGGGAGAATATCGTGCTGAACGGGGTGCTGATGGGGCTTACCCGGGCGGAGGTGGTGCGGAGAATCGGCGAGATCATCGAATTTTCCGAGTTGGGCAACTTTATCGACCAGCCGATACGCATGTATTCGTCGGGCATGCTCGCGCGGCTCGGTTTTTCCGTGGTAGCGCTGCTCGACCCGGAAATTCTGCTCATCGACGAGGTGCTGGCGGTGGGCGATGCCGATTTCCAGAAAAAATGCCTGTCCAAGATGATGCAGTTCAAAAAGAACGGGGTCACCATGATCTTCGTATCCCACTCCCTGAAGGACGTCGAGGAGATCTGCGACCGGGCGGTCTGGATCGACAACCAGCGCATCCGGATGCTGGGTCCGGCAAGGGAAGTGGTGAACGGATACAAGAGAGCGTTGTAGCGTATGTATGCACACTATCTTTTGCTGCATCTCCTCGTAACCCCTCCCCACCTCCCCTTACCGTAAGGGGAGGAGTAAACTCCCCAGGGTTCCCCTTTTTCCCGAAAGAAAGAGGTCTGCATTCCCCCTCTAACAGGAAGCAGGGATAGGGTGTGTCTGCATTCCCCCTCTTAAGGTAAGAGGGGGCGAGGTGGAGTTATGAAAGGATATGACACAAAATACTTACCGGATTGTATTTTCAGGAAAGTTATGGTAGGCTTTGATTTATTTTAAAGGGGAGTGCCATAATAGAGCGCTTCAAAAATGTGCATAAAATGAAGGAATTGTGCACAGAGAGCATCAAAATTCGTTGAGGTGAGAGTGATGAAGAAAAGGATACGGAACGAGAGCGGGTTTACCCTTATCGAGATACTGATCGTGGTGATGATCATCGGCCTGATCGCTTCCCTCGTGGCTCCCAACCTCCTCGGCAAATTCGAGAGGTCGAAGGAGGAGATCTCCAAGGCGCAGGTGGAAATGCTCTCCTCCGGTGTCCAGTCCTTTGTCCTCGATGCCGGGAGATGCCCGAAGGACCTTTCCGAGCTGTTGACCTCCACCGACCCGAAATGGAGGGGGCCGTACCTCTCGAAGCAGGAGCTCCCCAAGGACGCATGGGGGCGGGATTACCAGTACAAGTGCCCCGGGGAGCACGGACCTTTCGACCTGTATTCCCTCGGTCCCAACGGCAAGCTCGATGAGAAAATCATAAAGAACTGGTAGCGATGCTCTTAGGCGAGATCCTGACATCCCTCTTCGGTATCAGGCAGGAAGAGATCGAGAGGGCCCTGACAGTCCAGAAGCAGGTAGGCGGTTACCTGGGGCAGATCCTCATCCAGCAGGGCATTATCACCGAAACCCAGCTCGTCCGGGCGCTGTCGGACCAGTTACGAATTCCCCTTTATCATGAAGACGACACTGCCGCGGACCGCGAGAGCGTGGCCGCCTCCCTTTCCCAGGAACTGGACCTGGATTTCATGGTGCGGAACCATTTCATTCCCGTCGGGTTCGACCGGGAGAAGGGCGTTATCACTTTTGTCACCAGTGACCCGCTGAACAATTCCGTCGAGGAGTATGTGATCCGGAGCTCGAACTACTCCGTCGCCACTCTCCTCTCCACGGAGCAGAAGGTCAAGGACCTCTCGAAAACCTATTCCGGAGACCGTGACAGCACCTTCGTCTCCCTCCAGGTGGAGGATTCGCCGGAGAGGCTGAAGGAGATGGCCTTCGAGGCCCCGGTGATCAAATTCCTGAATACGCTGCTGAGCAGGGCGGTGGAGCTCAGGACGACGGATATCCATATCGAGCCGGTGGGCGCTACTTACCGGATACGCTTCCGGATCGACGGCATCCTCCACGATATCGAATCCCTCGATGAGGCGTTCTATCTTGCCACGGTCTCCCGCATAAAGCTGCTCTCGAGCCTGGACATCGCGGAGAAGAGACTGCCCCAGGACGGGAAGTTCAGCACCAAGATCGCCTCCGTTTTCCTCGATATCCGGGTCTCCTCCATTCCCATGGTGAAGGGCGAGAGCGTCGTCCTGCGGCTCCTCTACCGCGAAAGGCTCACCTTCGACATCATGCAGCTGGGAATCGAGCGGGACCACGCGAAGACGGTGATCGACCTTATCGCGCGGCCGTACGGCATCCTCCTGGTCACCGGTCCCACCGGGTCGGGGAAGACCACCTCCCTGTACTCCATGCTCACCCGGCTGAACAACACGGACAGGAAGATCATCACCGTGGAGGACCCGGTGGAGTACCAGATCGAGGGGATCAACCAGATCCAGGTGAAGTCCGACATCGGACTGACTTTCGCCTCCGCCCTCCGGTCGATTCTCCGGCACGACCCCGACGTTATCATGGTGGGAGAAATCAGGGACAGGGAGACGGCGGAGATCTCGATCCACTCCGCGCTGACGGGCCACCTGGTCCTTTCGACCCTCCATACCAACGATTCGCCCGGCAGCCTCTTCCGTCTCATGGAGATGGGGCTCGAGGATTACCTCCTCAACGCATCGGTCATCGGGGTGATTGCGCAGCGCATCATCCGGAGGAACTGCGCCCGGTGCAGCGAGGAGCACTCCCTGTCCGAAGAGGTGCTGAAGGAATACGGCCTGCGGGAGCTGTACGCCGAGCACCGGCACCTGCTGGACGGCGGAATGGCGTTCAGGAAGGGCAGGGGCTGCCCGGCCTGCGCCGGGACGGGGTACAAGGGCCGGATGTCCATCTTCGAGTGCTTCGAATATACCGATGACCTCAAGGAGTCCTTTCTCAGGACCCGTTCCCTCGAGACGCTGCGGGCGCAGCTCCGGGAGCGGCATGCCTTCAGGACTCTCCGGGAAGACGGAATGCTGAAGGTGATGAAAGGCTTCACCACCGTGGAAGAGATACTGAGGGTGAGCTGATGGATTTCGAATACCGGTGCCTGGACCCCGCCGGGAGGAATATCACGGGGACGGTGCCTGCCGAAGGGGTCACGGAGGCCCGGGCACTCCTGAAGGAGAGGGACCTCACCATTGTGGAGCTCAGGGCGCGAGCGGTGCGCCCTGCGCGGAAGCGGTCCTTCAGAAAGGGCGTGAAGGATGCCGACCTGTACAACCTGTTCCGCGAGATGAGCATTCTCCTCAAATCGGGGATCAAGATCGACAGGGCGCTCGAGATCATCAGCAGCTCCCTCTCCTCCCCTGCGCTGAAGGAGAACCTCTCCGAAATCCTCAAGGATGTGCGGGCCGGGAAGACCATCGCCCAGGCCTTTGCCGATACCGGGCGCTTCAGCCTGCTCACCACCACCATGCTCCGGGCGGGGGAGAGCGTGGGGGATATCCGGTCGGCTTTCGAGAATATCGCCGAATACCTGCGGTTCCAGATCCAGTTCAAGGGAGAGATCAAGAACGCCCTCACGTATCCCACCTTCCTCATCGGGGCGAGCCTCCTCACCGTCTTCGTTATTTTCAAGTTCATCATTCCGCGGTTCTTCAGCATTTTCGGGAAGAACGAGGCTACTCTCCCCCTGGCGGCGAAGATACTCTACACCATCGGCAACTTCCTCAGCCTTACGAATATGTATTTCCTCCTCCTCTCCGTCGTGCTCGTCTTTATTATGATGAAGGTGGTCAATACGCGCAGGCTTTTGGCGAAGGCATACTCGTATCTTATCTTTCTTCCCCTCGTCGGCAGGCTGATCCTCTACCTCGAGCTCTCGCGGTTCTCCTATTCCATGTACTCCATGCTCAACAGCGGTATCGCCTTCATCAATGCGCTGAAACTGTCGACGGGGGTGATCATGGACCGGCGGATACGCGAGGCCGTCGAACCGGCCATCGATCAGATAAAGGAGGGAAAGGGCATTGCCGACGTCTTCTCCCGGATCAGGCTCCTCCCGGAGATCGTGCCCAACATGCTCCGGGTGGGGGAGGAGAGCGGGAACCTGAAAGAGATCTTCTTCGAGATCCACCAGGTGTTTGATGAGCGGTTCAGGAATACTACCAAAAGGGTGCTCGCCCTGGTGGAGCCCATCGTGATTACGTTCACCGGGATCATTGTGGGCTTCATCGTCATCTCCCTTATTCTTACGGTGATGAGCGCGGGGAACATAAAGCTGTGAACAGGAAAGGCTTCACCCTCATCGAGCTGCTGCTGGTAATCACCCTTATCGGCATGCTCTTCTCCGTAAGCCTTCCGGTCTCTTACTCCATGTACCAGCGGTATCAGGCTTCCCTGAAGGCAGAGAAGGTCCTGGCCCTCGTCTCCTCCCTGCGCAGGGAATCCTTTCTCTACGGGCAGGAGCGGCTCATCCAGGCAAGGGACGGAAAGATGCTCGTCGACGGACGCGAGGTGGACGGGTTGGGGGATCTTTTTATCCAGATGGTCTCTCCCATCAAATTCTACCGGATGGGCACCACGTCGGGCGGCGAAATCAAAATCTACGCTGACAATAACACTTTCCTGGTTATCGTGCAGGCGCCCCTGGGAGGCCTTACCCTGAAGGCCGCATAGAGCGGCGGCGGAGGAATCGGCGGTGAGGAGGAAGGAGTGAGGACTTCGGGGAAGGAGAATCGGTGGATGCGGGAGGCGCGGAACGAGAGGGGTTTCCTGATCCTGGAGGTCCTCATCGCGGGGCTGATCCTGACCGCAAGCATTGCCGCCACCATGTACCTTTTCAAGATGGGGTTCGAGCATCTCGAAAGGGCGAACGACTCCAATGTCCTCTCCGCCAAGCTCCCCCTGGCGGTCGCCCTGCTCCGGTCCCTCGATCTCGAAAGAAAGGAAGGAACGGAGGATATGGGCGACGGGGTGACCCTGCGGTGGGAGGCGAAGCTCGTCGAAAAGGGCAGGCCTGTCTACGACTCCCCGGAAGGGAGTGTGCAGTCCCCCTACGAGGTATTCCTGTACCGGGTGAGCCTGCGGCTCGATTTCAAGAGACTGGGCAGGGAGTATGAGATGGATTTCTTCAGGAGCGTCAAAACGGATGTATCCGTCACAGAAGTATTCTAAAGGCTATACCCTCCTCGAGGTGCTGGTGGCGATGGCGATCTTCAGCTCCATGGTGCTGCTTGCGACCATGGCCCTCAACCAGGGACTGAAGCAGTACCACGGCCTGATGGAGAAGGGGATCAATTTCTGGGACAGGGCGAAGGGCCTCTGGATCGACGGCAGCTTCGGTTCCGTGCTCGACTATTACGTGCGCAGGGAGAACGGGGATTGGTTCCCCTACTTTTACGGCAGCCAGGAGCGGATCTCCTACGTGTCCCTGTCACCCCTTGCCGGGGATATGCCCGTCGCCGTCTGGATCGTGAAGGAGAGGAGGGGGGCCGGAAAGTACGCCCTTGTATACTATGAGCTCCCCGTCTATACGAAGAGCCTCAAGGATCTGGAGAGGGACTTCCTTCTCGGCGCCCACCGGAAGGGAAACTCCATCGTGCTGCTGGAGGATGTGGAGAATGTGGGGATGGGCTTTTACGGGTACGATACCCCGGAGCAGAAGAGCGGGTGGTTCCGCGATTTCGACGCGGGGAAAAAGCTCTCGCTCCCCGAGCGGGTGCGGCTTACCTATACCGGCGAACACGGGAAGCAGGCCCTGACCTTCGGAATCAACATCAATTCCCGCAGGAAGGGAGGGTATAATGAGGTCTATTGAGAGCTCCCGGGGCTCTGCCACGCTCCTCTCCCTGCTCCTCGCCGCGGTGGTCGTTACGGTGGGGATCGGCTTCAACTGGCTCGTGAAAGAGCATCTCAAGGCGGCGGAAGGGTTGAAGACCAAGTCGGAGGCGACGCTCAGGGCTCTCTCCGTGTATGACCGGTTGATCTACTCGATCCTTTCGGGGAGGACCTCCTCCCGGGAGGTGGTCCTCCCTTCCGGGGAGAGACTGCTCGGTGTCGGGAGCATCCCGCTGAACAACACGGCGGTGAAGGTGGGCGACGATGTGGAGATAAGGATACAGGACAGCAACGGCATGATCTCCCTTTCCAGTCCCAATATGACCGCCCTCCAGCGGCTGCTGCGCAATGCCCGGCCGGGAGAGGACACGACGGAGGTGATCATCGACAGCCTCCTCGACTGGATCGATCAGGATACCCTCGTGCGGGTGAACGGCGCGGAGGAGACCTACTACCGCAGTGAGGGGAAGCCCTATGCGCCAAGAAATTATCCTTTACAGTATAAGGAGGAATTTGCTTTTATAAGGGGCATGGATGAGGATCTGTACCGAAAGGCGGCACCCTCCCTTACCCTGTTGCCCAGCTCGGGCTTCAATCCGAACACCGCCGGGGACGAAGTCCTGACGGCGTATCTCGGCATCGGCGCGGAGACCCTTGCCGCGCTGAAAGCGTATATGGCGCAAAAGCCCGTTGCTTCCGCCACGGAGCTTTTCACCGTCACCGGGAGGACCATCGAGGGGACGGGGGAAGGGACCGATTTCCAGCCCTCCCGCTTTTGGGAGATCGCCATTACGGTGGGAAAGCCGCGGCCGGTCTACTCCCTGAAGGCGGGTATCGATGTGCGGCAGGGCTTCAACCAGCCGTATAGCGTTGTTTACTGGGGGGGAGAGTAGAAAAGGGCAAACATATCAAAAGAGAGATGCAAGGGAGAACGACGGGATTGCTTCAGGATACGACCCTTCGCAATGACAAAGACAGGTAGAGGTAAAGGTAGAGGTAGAGAGGAAGACAGAAGAAAGGGATTGCTTCAGGATACGACCCTTTGCAATGACAGGACACGAAACCTCTTGCTGTCATTGCGAGCGCAGCGAAGCAATCTCAAGAGGATACGTACTGGATATATATTTTGACGCGATTGCCCTGGAAGTAGAAGGGGCGCGGTGCGAAGCCGAGGGAGAGCAGGAGAAAGAGCATGCTTGCGGGATACTGGCATAAAGGAGGCATCGAGATATACCGCCTGAAGGAAGCGGGGAACGAGAAGCTCGCTTCCGGTGATCCGGAGCGGATGAAACCGGTCAGGGCGCTGGGTAAAAAGGTGCTCGTTGTGGGAAGGGATCTCCTCCTCCATACCCGGAAGAGGTTCCCCCCCGCATCGGAAGCCGATATCAGGAAAGCGGTGCAGATGGAAGCCGGGGAGCTGTTCCCTCTCAAAAACCCCGCACACTGTATCAACATCTTCGAGCGTACCGAAACGTATACCTCAGTGGATGTATGGGCCTGGGATGCCTCCGGGGAAGAAAAGCTGAGGCGCGTATTCCCGTATACCCACATCCTTCCCGAAGATATGGCTTTTACTTCCGACGAGCCGGAGATCGCCGCCGTGTGCGGCAAAGAGAGCTCCTACCTTCTTGCCTACGGGAAAAACGGCTTTCTCGGGGGATCCACTTTTCGGGGGGATCTCAGCGGAAGGCACATCGAGGTCCTTCTCAAGGGGATCAGCAGGCATGCCGGGGAGATCAGGAGAGTGCGCCTCTGCGGCACGGCGGCCCTGCCGCGGGGTCTGGAGAACAGGCCTCTTGAAGTGGTGCAGGGCGGGACGAAGGGATATCCCGTTTCCCTCGACTTCCTGCCCCGCCTGAATCTCAAGCCGTTCAGGCTAAGGGCCGAACGGGAAGCACTGCCGTACCTCGGCCTCGCTGCACGGGCACTGCTCTCTCTTCTTCTGGCATACGGGCTCTTTCTTTTCCTTTCCGAAAGGAACTACGATGCGGCGGCCCGGGAAGTAAGGGAAAAAATCGGAAGGCTTGCCGCGGGCATGATCGTCCACGGGGCCGGCCAGGGAAACGAGGAGGATGTGGAAACGATTGCGGAATTGAAAGAGAAAAGGAAGGCGGGGACTTCTCCTCTCCGGGTCATGGACATGCTGGCGGGACACCTCCCCGGGCAGAGCGTGGTGATGCGGATGCTCCTGAATGAGAATCTCCTGGAACTGACCCTGACGACAAAGGACCCCGTTGCCGTGATCAAGGCCCTGGGCGGTGCGGAAGGGGTGAAAGCGGTGAAACTGAAGGGGGCTCCCGCAAAGGATTCGAAGGGGGTATACACCTGCGCATTGACGGTGGAGCTCCGATGAACAGGGAGAAATTCAAGGTAATCGGTTTCTATGTGTTGGCGGTGCTGATGCTGGTGCGGTTCGTCATCGTCCCGCACCAGCAGGCCCTGAAGGAGAAGAAGGTCCTTCTCAAGGAGTACGAGGAGACCTACCGGATGAGGGCGGTGGCCCTCGAGAGGTTCAGGGAGGAGGAGAGAGCGAGGAGCGAAAGGAACAACACCGCGGAGAGCTCCCTCCTGCGGTCCGTATTTCTTAAAACGGAACTGTACTCCTCCCTGCAGGCGGAGCTTGTCAGAGAAATTTCGTCCCTGGCGGAGAAACAGGGAATGACCGTGCTGAACTTCGAGTTCCCTGACCCCCTCCTCTTCAAGACGATCAGCGAGGTGCCGGTGGTCATCCGGCTGAAGGGAGAGCAGAAAGGAGTGGTGGCCCTGCTCAGGGATATGGAGAAAGCGGACGGAAAGTTTATCGTGAAGAGGTTCGAGAACGCCCGGAGCGGTCAGGATGCCCTCTGCAGCATTACGGTCTCCGCATTCAGGAGGGAGAAATGAAAAAAGTGGCCCTTCTTATCAGGAAATACTTTATTGATACGGGCTTTCTTGTCCTGTGCATTGCAGTGGCGCTCCTTCTGGCGGAAAGGCCGAAGGAGGACTACCGGACGGAACGGAAGGCTGTTCATCCAGTTCAGCAGGCCGGACAAAAGGCGGTCACCGCCTCTGCGGGGCTGCAGCAGGGAAACCGGGAACCGGAATCCCCGCAGAAGGGGCAATTCCCTGTCCAAAGTGCATACAAGAGACTGGAGGCACGCAACATTTTCGACCCGGAGGGGCACTATGAGAAACCGAAGGAGTTGAAGGCCCTTCCGGAAAACCCGTATAATCTCATTGCCGTTTTCCAGGGCAGGGAGACGAGGGCGGTCCTGCGGGAATACACCGGGGCCATGGTCTCCCTGAAGGTGGGCGACAAGATGGTCGACGGTTTTGTCGTTTCCGGCATCGACCGTCTGCAGGTTACTGCAAAAAAAGGCAAAGAGAGAAAAGTGTACAGGATATTCGATGTGAAGCAGCTTGAGCAGAAGAAACAGTGAGGGGAGAGAAATGTCCAGCGTTATAAAAGGTATCATGGCCGTACTGATCTGTGTTGCGCTCTTCGGATGCGCCTCCGCGAAGGGAGCACGTTCCGCCGCGGTGCAGGGGGAAGCGGGTGCGCAGCCGGCAGCCGCGGCATCTGCGGGGAATGCAATGCCGAAGAGGAGCGAGGCCCCCCTCACCCCCGAAGAGCTGAAACCGGCGAACCGGGTGGAGGAGCTGTCGCTTCCCTCCTTCGCCAAACCCGCTCCGCAGAAGAGTCTCCCCGGAAAGGTAGAGAAAGAGCCCATCGATCCGAAACGCATCGTCCATGCGGAAGGACCCGTTCTCGTCAATGCCGAGGCGATGCCCCTTTCCGACTTCGTAATTTACGCCCTGGGCGATATCCTCAAGGTCACCTTTTTCATCGACGAGCAGGTCAAGAATATGAAGAACCCCGTCACCCTGAGGATGGCCCGGGAGATGCCCGCGGACAAGGTGATCGAGATTGTCATCGGCTTCCTGGAGAAGCACGATCTGACCGTGGAAGAGCGGGGAGGGGCGCTGTATATAACGAAGGCGAAGGTGCAGCCTCCGAAGCCCCCTGTGGATATCCGGATAGGGCGCACCGTCCCCGACAGCCCTGCGGAAATCCTGCAGGTGATTCCGCTGAAATATATCAAATTTGCCGAGCTCGAATATATCGTCAGGACCGTCTACAAAAGCAATGTGAACATATGGCAAAACTACAAGGACAGCACTCTTCTCGTCTCGGGTCCCGCTTCCGCCGTGCGGGAGGTGGCGGAGATCGCGGAACTGTTCGATGTGCCCTATATTGTCGACAAGAAGATCGTGATGCTCAAGCTCATCTACTGGCAGCCGGAAGAGTTTATCAAACAGATTTCCGCTATTCTCCAGGGTCTCAATTTCCCTACTCCTACGTCTATTAAGGAGCCGGGGGTGGTTTTCATGCCCATCAAATTCCTGAATACGGTGCTGGTGATCGCGCCCGACGAGGAGTCCCTGAAGTATGTCGTCGACTGGTACCGGAAGCTTGATACGGACGAGTCGGCGGGGTCGAGCGAAAAAGCGTTCACCTATTCCCCCCGTTTTTCAAAAGCATCGGATCTGGTCGAATCGCTGGGCCGCTTGTACGGAATCTCCCTTGCTCCTTCCGGGCCACTCCCGTCCTCAGTATCGGCTCCACCTCCCTCCCTCCCCGCTGCTAAGCCGGGTGCTCCCGGACAACAGCAGACGCAGTCCTCCCTCGCGGTGGGAGGGTTGAGATTGGCCGCTGACGATAAGAGGAATGTGATCCTTATCCGCGCCACCCCCTCCGAGTACCGCTCCATCCTGAGCTATCTCGAAAAGCTCGACATGGTCCCCAAGCAGGTACTGATCGAGACTACCATCGCCGAGCTCACCCTGAAGGACGATCTCAACTATGGACTCGAATGGTATATAAAAAACAAGATGATAAGCGGTGATTATGTCCTGCAGACCCTGGGACAGCTCGGCCTTGGTGCTACAGGGTTGACCTACCAGTTCACCTCCAGCTCGGAGAAAGTCCAGGTGCTGCTGAATGCCTTTGCCCAGGAGAACAAGATCAATGTTATCTCGAGCCCGCGCCTCATGGTCCTTGACAACGAGGAATCGAGCATCCAGATCGGCTCGGATATCCCTATCATCACCGGTGAGACGAAGTCCACTTCGGCGGACCAGCAGACGACGATCACGACGCAGAGCGTCCAATACCGGAGCACCGGCCTTATCCTGACGGTACGGCCCACCATCAACACCGACGGGATCCTTACCCTGAACATTGCCCTCGAATCGAGCGAGGCGCAGTCGAATACCTTGTCCAGTGTGAGCTCTCCCCTCATCCTCACCAGAAAGCTGAATACTATCGTTGTCGCGAGCACCGGACGATCCATCATCCTCGGGGGTCTGATGTCCGACAACGACAGCAACACGGATACCAAGGTTCCCCTTATTGGGGACATCCCCCTCCTGGGCAACCTGTTCAAGAATACGTCGAAGAGCAAGACGAAGACGGAACTGATCATTCTCCTTACGCCCCGCATCCTTACCAATACGGATGATGCCGTTCGTCTGACTGATGAGCTGAAGCAGGGGATACAGTGGTTCAAATAACCGGATCAGGGCTAACGCATCAAAATGCCCGGTGAGTGTATATCCCCTTGAGATTGCTTCGCTGCGCTCCTAATGGCACGCAGGGTCATTTTAGAATGAATCCTAGCCGTTCCGGGGATCAGGGGCTCGCAATGACTGGGGAAGAGGTTCTTGTGTGCTGTCATTGCGAAGGGTCGTATCCTGAAGCAATCCCTTTCTTCTGTCTTCCTCTCTACCTCTACCTTTACCTCTACCTGTCTTTGTCATTGCGAAGGGTTGTACCCTGAAGCAATCCCGTTGTTTTCCCTTGAATCGCTCTTTTGATGCGCTTGTAGTGGTACCCGGATAAAAATGTTGCGCTGGGCGGGTTTGATGCAGTAAAATCAAGAATCCTATGTAGCTCGGAAGTACCCCGGATCTTTTGCAGCACCGCAGAGGGTCCTCTTGCCTTTTCATCTATACCCGGACATATTGCGGTGAAGTAGTAGGGTAGTAGGCATTGAACTTGCTTTATTGTATAATTACTGAAGGTAAGTAGTTCTTTGAGAACGTGCAACATGGTGTAAATTAAGGCAACACGGCGAGCTGTCGTAAAAGTGTCTGTGGTGTTTATGCCACAAGAGTGTGTTTTTTTTTAACAGGTGAGGTGTCGGTTCATTACCCTCCTTTTTATAGGGCTACTATAGAGGCCATAGTAAGGGCCATAGGTAAGGGTAAGAAGAACTTGACATTCACTTTTAATTTATATAATATAGTGACCAACTTACCCCCTCCGGATAGGATTTTTATATATATTTTGGGGGGAGGATGGTTTATATAATTGAGTCGGTGACTCAATGGATGAGAACTGATAAAAAACCAGGAGAATCAGGAGGTGATGGCAAGGGCAAGAGTTGGGGAGAATCAGTAATTTTGATTGCGCTGTTCTTATTATCAGGAATTCATTTGTCGTGAAAAGGCTCGCAGGCATCAGCCTGCAGTAAAAAAGGAGGATAAGAAATGAGTAAGTATCTGAAGGTTTCGTTGTTGGCGATGCTTGCGATAGCGATGATCGCTGGCACTGCCTTTGCAGGAACCACCAGCGTCAACCATCTCTCTGCCGGCGCCAACTATTCGGCCGCTCTTGAAGCGATGGGGGCAGCGAGGAATGTCGCGATTGTTGGGACCACGAATGCCAGCTCGCTCCCCACAAGTAAGCCGATTGCCTATGTCTTAGGCCAGAACTTGTCTTCGGGAAACCTCATAAGAATGACTCTTAGTGGGGCGGCCTTCAAGGGAGGTTCGGCAATTTATGTGTGCGCAATTAACGGTGGAGGTACCGCAAATATCGCTATTGGGTCTGCGTCCCCCTCGGCGAATGCGACCACGCAGAGTTTCCAAGTCGGCACTATTGACGCGCCTGCCGCGAACGTTGCAGGGGGAAACTTTGTTTGGTTCACCGACTCTGCTGATTGCGATGCGGCAGCCTCAAATACATTTCCTGTGCAGTTGAGCGCCAGGTCCTCTACGGGGACAGCCACTGTGAGCGTTGATATCATTACTGCTGGTGGTATCACTGTTGACGATGCTTCGACGGCAACCCTCGCTAACTTCGCGCAGGAGTATTCGGTGGCGTTGAGCTCTGCCGATACCGTAACCATCGACTACCTCGGCACCCCGGGCGACGGCACCAGGTTCATCGAAGACGCTCCGGGCGGAAACACCATTGCCGCTCCCACGGCGAACAAGATCGTAATCACCAGGACCGGGTATAATCTTGCTGCCGTGGCAAGTAATGCCACTGCCACCCAGGGCGGCGTCAATGCCGGCCTTGCAGTAAACGCTACTGTATCCTTCCAGGATTCTGCCAGCTGGGCGGGTATCAACAGGGTCATTCTCATGGCTGCCAATGAAATCGGCACCGATCCGGGAGCTTGCAGCAACGCTGCCCCGTCCCTTGCTTCCAACTCCCCGTCCGGCACGGTTTCCGTCGCGATTCCTGCAGCCAGATGGGCCGGCGCCACCAACCTGGCTCTGACCACCTGCTTCCAGGTTACCGGCTCCACGAACCTGGCTACCAGGACCATCAGCGGCACCTATGACATCAATTTCGGTACCGGCGGCGTGGATACCATCACCGCTCCTTCTTATGCTACGATTCAGACGTGGTCGCTGAACGGCTACCAGGCGATCATTCCCTGGCTGACCCTGTCTTCCACGGTTCCGACTTACTGCCTGGTGAATAACAGCAACAGCGCATCCGCTACCATGTTCATGGATGTGGTCACCAGCGATGCAGCCCAGACCACAACCAATGTTTCCCTTGGCGACATCGCCGCGAATACTTCCCTGCTGCTGATCTTCAACGATCAGGGCGTACAGTCCCAGGATGCGGCGGGTACTACCACCACGCTGAACGACCTGTCTGCTGTCTCCTTCACCGGCAGCACCAGCAAGAGGTACTCCGGAAAGCTTACTGTGGCAGGCAACCAGAACAACGTTACCATGACCTGCGCACAGACCGATCCTGTCACGGGCGGAAAGAGGCCGGTACCGGTTCTTACCGGGGACACCAACGTGAACGGTCCTCAGTGGAAGAACTAATTACTGCTTAGTAACACGACTCTTGCACAAGGCGGGCAGAAATGCCCGCCTTTTTTTTGTAGTTGCCACTACTTGACCTGAAGGACAGCGCCCGACAAGGTCCTGTCTTTCGCTGTTTGTTGCGTCCCACAATGCGGATAGAATGCTATTGGATCTGAGGAATGCACCCTCGTTGACGTAAATGGGAATTATTCCTTACAATATAAGTAAAGAATTCTATTTCTTACCACGAGAGGTGTGTATGCAAACCGCGAAAGTAACATCCAAGGGACAGATTACTTTGCCCAAGAATATCAGGGATACGCTTGGGGTGCATCCGGGAGAAAGCGTTGGTTTTGAGGAAAAAGACGGGGTCATCGTCGTTCACAAGGTAGTCCCCCGTTCTCCTTTTGATAAATGGGTCGGGAAGTTACGCCATCAGCGGGGGAAGCGTACCGACGATCTTATTAAGGACATGAGGGGGGAATAGTGGTCACCGCTGTTGATACCACTATCCTTCTCGATATCCTCATCCCCGATGAGGCGCATATGGAAAGCTCAAAGCACCTGCTTGAGGAGGGGCTACAAGGAGGGCGACTCATCATCTGTGAAATCGTCTATGCAGAGCTTGCCTCTCAGTTCCCCTCCGTGAGTGAGCTTGATATGTTTTTAGCGGAGACAGGCATTACCCTGGTCTCCTCCAGTGTGCGGGCACTGAGCCTTGCCGGAGAGCGCTGGGCACACTACGCCAGGACCCGAGGGAAAGGGATGGTATGCCCGGGCTGTGGCAAGAAATCCGAGCCCTCATGCCCGCAGTGCGGCTCCGCCCTCTCTGCCCGCCAAAGAGTTTTGAGCGATTTTATCATCGGTGCTCATGCGCTGAGTCATGCCGATTTGCTCGTATCACGGGACCGGGGAATCTATACGACACACTTCAAGGATCTTACGCTGAAGAAAGCGTAGCGGGTTTCGCGGTGAGAGATCATTGCTTCTTCAAGCAATGACTGATAGGTCAAGTTCAGGTTTCTACATGAGGGGTTAAAAAGAAGGAGAATACAACTGACTACCGGGTTCGGACGTTCTTCTGTTGCTGCAGTTGCAGTATCTCTTGTTCTTTTAAGCGTATATTCTGCTCCATGACGTGCAGAGATTGTTCCTTGAATTTGTAAAAATCGTAGACATTCTTTTTGAAGATATCGTGGATCTGACGCCCGAACTGGGGACCGACTGCATTGTAAAAATTAAACAGGTCTCTCAATGTTGTCGGGTTGTTCACGTCCTTGAAGCGCTGGGGGGTCAGGTCAGTGGAAAGGGCCTCGGCGCTGAGAGTTGGGATAAGTGATTTGTGGACCATTAAAACAGCAACTTTATCGAAATAGAGAAGACGCCAGTCCCCGGTACTCGCCATGGAGAAGATCACGTGGGAGTCCCTCATATGGATGAGTGCCGCTTTAAAGGGATATTTCCCGTTAAATGCCTTTATAGTTTCCGGGGTGATCTTCGAGGTGAAATTGAAATAGTCAGGCCCTACCTGCTTCCAATAGGGCCCGTACCGGGGATCGATAAAAACCTTATATTCGGGGTAGGTGGACCAGATCATATAGCCGCCTATCAGGTAGTCGTTGAAGAGGGGACCCTGTATCTTGTGCTTCTTGAGGAACTGTACCTCCTTGACGGGAACCCCCTCCTGCAGGCCTTTTCCGAACCAGCTCCAGTTATCCAGGTAGACTACCGTCAGATAGTTTATATAGACGACGAAAACGGCAAAAAAAGCGATGGAAAGAGGAGTGAGCTTCTTTCTGAAGGCATACAGATCCGCATCCTTAAAAAGGTAGAAGATAGAAAAAAGGGTTACGATGGGAAAGAATATCGTGTAACGGGCGCTGTCCATGCTGAAAAAGAAGAAAACGAGGTTCACCGCGATAAGGGCGGCGTCGAGGGAGCGTTTTCGCGCGACCGACAGGATGAAGAGGATGGAAAAAAGGACGGCAAAAATGAGCAGAACCCACGCGGTATTGAGAAAACGGAACGCGTAATCAGGGGTGGGAAGGAGGTACTTCCACATGCTTATATAAGCGAAAACCTTCTTCGCGAATCCCATATACTCGGGATTGAACATGCCCTTCAGGACGCTTATGTGGTACTCGATCCCGTAGGGGTTGATCAGAACCGCAAGATAGGAGAGCGGTACTGCCGCTGCCAGTGTCAGGAACGACTTCCGCGGAAGGGAGCTGTTTTTCAAAAGGAAAAAGTTGACCGCTTCGCCAGCCAGAAGAATGCTGATAAAGAGAAGGCCAGCCAGGAAGCCTCCGTGGATGTTGCACCACAGAACGAAAAGAAACGGGTAGAGATAAAAGAGGTTCTTCCCTGTTGCTTTACAGTAAAAATACAGGAAAACGGTCAGGGTGAAGAGGAAAGTGGTGAACAACTCCGGCTTGATATAAATGGCTGTCAGGTTGAGCGCAACGGCGAGCATCAGGAAAGCGAGGATATAGTTGATGTCGAAGCTGTCTTTGATGACGCGCAGATAAAGGTACAAAAGCACGAAAACTCCGGTGAGAAGGAGCCACTGGATCAGCCACAGACCGAAACTGGAGCCGGCCTGGTAAAAAAGATACAGCAGCGTGCTGCCGAGCCAGGTATTGTATATCCATCCCGGATCGGCCGGGGTCCAGGAGAAGAGAGAATGGTCCACCTGCATGGTGTGGTTCTGCACATAATGCTTGCCGAGGGCTAAATGCCACCAGATATCGTAATCGTCGGAACGGGTGGGAAAATAGCCGAAAACGGTAATAGCCATTACGATAAGGGCAATAAGTGTCACCGCCCTGGCGCCTGAGATCTTTTCGGCGATCGAGCCGATCCATTCCGCTATGCCGGGATGTTCCGCAGCCGGTGCTGACTCATTTTGGGTAGTATCGGAAATAGTGCTTTGGTGAAGGGTGCTCTTTTTTGACATAAGGGGTATTCTAAAGGATAAAGTGTTAAATTTGCAAACGGGCGTTCCCGTTCGTTTCCGGGGAAAGCGGTTGTCCTTTCCCTCCAATTATTGGATGGTGGAGCATACCTTCTGCTTCAGCTGTTCTTCGGTGCTGCCTTCACGCACCGGATACATCAGGAGAAGGGTGTTGAAAACCCCGGCTTCACTGCCGATCGTGTAGGTGTTCTCTCTGCAGTTCATCTTATAGGTATACACTTTTGTTTCACTCCGAACAAGCATTTTGAAAAGAGTTTCGCTGTCTTCCACTTTCCCTCCGGATTCGCGTTCGGCCTTTTGCACCATTGCATCGTATTTTTTCCTGAATTCCTTGACGCCTTCCGGAGTCAGCTCCTTTTTCACAAGACACTGTGCGAAACCCTTGGATGTCTGTTTCACGCTTTGAGGATCATAGAAGAGGTGCATCTGGTTTTCGTCTGTTTTCCCGAGGTAGCGCCATTTGGAGTTTTCTTCCGGAGCTTTGGCCTGGGCACCGGAAGCCGGCATTGCCGACGCGATGAAAAACAGAAAGGCGAGGAGGACGAGGGTTGTTGCATTTCTATATGTCCTTAGTATCATGATTGCGCTCCTTGTTGCTTTTAATAGTAACCCGGCAACACAAGCCGGAATGACAGACGAGCTTCGTGGTATGTATCTGCCGGAGTAATATTATGTACCACAGGACAGAAAAGAAAAGCAACTGAGCCCGGTTCAAAATATTGACAGACGGAGAGACCACCGCTTAATATATAGGGCGTTTGTTACCCTCTCAACCTCTGCGGTGCGCGTTGTATTCCGGCGGGTAATCCTTTCGATGACGTACCGGGTGTGCTGTCTTGACAATTGGGGCTGCTTTAGGTAGCCTATTAAATTCCTTTTCCGTTGGGAAACGGTAAAGGATTCAGAAACGGGAGCGGGTATCGTTGAAGATCGAATTTTTCAGGCACAACATCGGCAAGGAAGATATTGACAGAACGGTTGAGGTCCTGCATTCCATTTTTCTCACCACGGGATCCGTTGTCGGAGAGCTCGAAAGCGGTCTGGCCGCTTACCTGGATGTCCCCTACGCGATAGGCGTAACCAGCTGCACTGCCGCCCTCCATCTCTGCCTTCTTGCATGGGGGATCGGCCCGGGCGATGAGGTGATTACCACCCCCCTCAGTTTCTGTGCCACCGCGAATTCCATTCTCCATGCCGGTGCCCGTCCCGTGTTCGTGGATGTGGAAGAGACTACCGGGAATATCGACGCCGCCCTTATAGAGCCGGCTGTCACCGAAAGGACGAAGGCGATCATGCCCGTCCATCTCTACGGGCAGATGTGCGATATGAAAGAAATCCGGCGGATTGCGGATAAGTACAACCTTGTTGTTATCGAGGATGCCGCCCATTGCATCGAGGGGGTCCGCGACGGGATCAAAGTCGGCCGGCTCGGCGACGCGGCCTGCTTCAGCTTTTACGCTACCAAGAATATCACTTCGGGAGAGGGGGGCGCGATCACGGTGCACGACACCGGCAAGGATGAGCTCCTGCGCATGCTCCGGCTCCACGGTATCGACAAATCCGCTGCGGACAGGTACACAAAAAAGTACCGTCACTGGGATATGCCGGTGCTCGGGTGGAAATACAATATGGATAACATACAGGCCGCACTCCTGGTGGGACAGCTCAAAAGGATCGATGAGCTGTGGGAAAGGAGGGACGCCCTTTACCGCAGATATGAGGACGCCCTTTCTCCGGTGAAAGGTATCACCCTTACCGGGACGGTCCCCGGCTCGCGGCATGCCTGTCATCTCTTTACTATCCGGGTAGCAGGCCAGGTGGCGGGGAAAGAACGGGATTCCGTGCTCCTGGAGCTGCAGGAAAGCGGAGTCGGGGTGGCGGTGAATTACCGCCCGATTCACCTCCTTGAATATTACCGGAAATATTTCGGATATAAGGAGGGCGACTTCCCCATCGCGGAGAAGATCGGGGGAGAAACGATCTCGTTGCCCCTGTACCCGCTCCTGCGGGATGAAGAGGCGGAGTATGTCATCAGGGCGGTTATGGAAGCGGTAACTTCTTGAAGGGAAAAGGTGAGGGGATGGCGAAAAAGGCAGAGAAAGCTCTTCAAAATACGGTAGTACAAAAGGAAACTCAGGAAAGTTTTATCGTGGGACGGACCGTCTTTTCTGCCGTTTACGTACTGCTTGTCCTCTGGTTTCAAAAGGTGGATGTCTGGAACAGGTATTTTGCCGAGGCAGGGAGCGTCTATCCCCTCTATCACCTCTTCCGGGTCGCATTCCTTCTCTTTTTCGCCTGGATCACGTATTCAGCCGGGAAGCCCCTGTTTGCCTTCGTTATGAAAGGCAGGGAGGACTTCCGCCTGGACGGGCTTAACACGTTTCTCGTCTCCTCTTTCGCGGGGGCGTCCCTCCTTACTCTTGTGATGTTCCTTCTCGGACTCCTCAAGGCCTATTATACGGCGACGGCAGTGTTGCTCACCGCCCCGATCGTCTTCTTGTCCTACCCGGACCTGAGAGAGACGGCCCGGGCGCTGCCCGGGTTTTTCAACCTGCTTTTCCGCGACTATTTCCAGGAGAAGGGGACGCTGCAGGGGACGATAACGGCCTTCCTGGTTTTTGCTATTATTGTACAGATTTCCTATCTGTTCCTCTCAAAAGGGCTGATGCCGGACCTGCTGACCAATGATACTATCGGTCATTACCTCCCCTATTACCAGGAAGTTCTCAACAACCATGGCATCGGGATGAACAAGTACTTTCCCCATTACTATTATTCAAAGGGCGTGGGACTGTTCTTCCTGGCCGGTCTGCTGACGGATATTCAGTCGATCCAGCTTGTCTCTTTTCTCTTCCTGCTCCTCTCCGCGGCGACGCTCTATGCTCTCGTACGGAAAATAGCGGGCAATGAGCCCCTCTGGGTCCTGCTCTCTCTCCTCCTCTTTTTCTCGTCGAGCATCATCCTGAACGAATCGGGCGTGATCGTTGCGGAATTTCAGAAGATCCATATAATGATCGGCTCCTTCATCATTTTTACTGCCTACCTTACGGCGCTGGCGGTCTCCCTGCCCGATTCCCTGGTGCGACCGTGGGCGGTCCTTCTTCTCCTCGTGACCGGGGCTGCCCTCGTCATGTCTCCTGTTTCCTATGCGTTTCTCCTGCCGTATCTTCTCCTCCAATCATTGTTGTTTTTCCTGGCCAGGAAAACTCCCCTGCTCCGTACCTCCTTTCTTGTCACGGCGGGCTCGCTGGGGATTTTTGTTGCACTGCTCGCCTTCAACCTGTTCACTTCGGGGATGGCGGAAGCGACGCCGCTCCCGCTGTTTTTCAAATACAAGATCGAATCGATCATGCGGGACTGGATCAGCCCCAATGCTTTTCTCATGCAGATACAGATGAACACCCTGAGCGGCGAGGGAGCGGGTGCGGTGGGCCTCGGCAGGCTCTTTCAGTTCGGGACGATCGTCCGGAATGCCATCGATGTCCTGCACGACGGGTCCATGATACCCTTTATCGTTTATTTTGCACTTCTGGTCCTGACCGCCGTTCTCGTGTCCATCGCCTCCCGGAAGGGGTTGATGCCCGCGGGCAGCGTCAGCACTATCGTGCCGGTGCTCTTCATGCTGCTTGTCGTCTACGTTCTTCTCGGCATTACCGAGCAGTCATCCATTTACCGGTATACGGTTTTCCTGATCTTTTTCAAGATTGCTCTCTACATTTATGTGCTCCTTTTTTCGATCCGGGCGCTTTTCGGGGCGACGGATTTCAAGAGGCATGTCCTCCTTTTTGCGGCGGTCCTCGCGGCGGTTTTCGCTCTGCTCAATTTCTACACTGTCACCTCAAAGGCTCAGGCGATGCCTCTTTCCGACAAGCTCGGTTTTGTGACCGGAGGGCTCAGCTATGCCGATCTCTATGAAAAGAGATGGGAGGGGGTAAAGCTGGGACTGAAGGTGCAGAGGGGGATCGGAGAAGACAAGAAAGTAGTCATGATGAACTTCATCCCGAGCATCTACGGGATTCCGAAGAGCAGGTTCCAGAGGCCGCTGATGAACGACTTCAACACCTACGGCGACTTTGAAAATGTCCTCTACGGCTCCCCCGAAAAGGCGAAGGAGGCGTATGTGAAGCACGATATCAACCACTTCCTGGTCATCTTTGACCAGCCGCTCCTCTTCCCGGCCTATTCGCCCCTCTTCGAGCCGCAGGCGATGAAGAAGTATTTCAAATCGGCGGGCAAGGGGACGAATGTGGTCGTGCTTGCCTGGCGCTCTCCCGGCGATCCGGAGCTGAGCGATGACATTGTCATGCAGTTCTATAACGCCCGGGAGGCGAACAGGCAGAACATCTACGCCCTGAGCTACGAGGCGCTGAAAAAGACGGTGCGCGTGCAATGAGGCGGAGCTTCCGCCGGGCCTCCGGGCGATCCGGGATGGGTGCACGGGGACGGGAGCAGGCAGAGCAAACAAGACAGCGAGAAGGAGAGATACAGGAATGAAAGTGCTGATAACGGGAATAACGGGTTTTGTGGGGAGCCACCTGGCGGAGTATATCCTCGGCCTTGACGAGGGTCATGAGATATATGGAATATGCAGGTGGAGGAGCCCCAAGGACAACCTGGAGAAGATATACGATAAAGTAAAGCTGGTGGAAACCGACCTGGGTGACCTGAGCGGGCTGATCCGGCATTTCAAGGCGATCAGGCCGGACGTCATCTTCCACCTGGCGGCGCAGAGCTATGTCCTCACCAGCTTCAACGCCCCTATCCATACCCTCTGGACCAACGTCATCGGGACGGCGAACCTCCTGGAAGCGGTCAGGATCGTCGAGATCGACCCCGTCATCCATATCTGCTCCTCCTCCGAGGTGTACGGGCAGGTGGGCGAGGCGGATGTTCCCATCCGGGAGACCTGCCCCTTCAGGCCCGCATCGCCCTATGCGGTCAGCAAGGTGGGTGAGGATATGGTGGCCTACCAGTATTTCGTCTCCTACGGGATCAGGACCATCCGCACCCGGATGTTCACCCATACCGGCCCCCGCAGGGGGGATGTTTTCGCCATGTCCGCTTTCGCAAAACAGATTGCCGCGGCGGAGCTGAAACTCAAAGACCCGGTGATCCGCGTGGGCAATCTCCAGTCCGTCAGGACCTTCTGCGATGTGCGTGACGCCGTGCGGGCCTACTGGATGCTGGTGAACAAGTGCAGGCCCGGGGAGGTGTACAATATCGGGGGAAACCGTACCCTGACCATCGGGGAGGCGCTGAACATCCTCCTCTCCTATGCGAAAGTGCCATGCGACGTGCAGGTGGACCGCCAGTTGCTGCGGCCCTCCGATGTGACGCTGCAGATCCCGTGCATCGACAAGTTCAGTAACGAGACGGGCTGGAAGCCGGAAATTCCCTTCGAAAAGACCCTTCAGGACATCCTGGACTATTGGAGGGAAGAACTGGCCCGCCGTCCCTGGACAGCCCTCACGATCACGAAATAGGAAAGGGAAAAAGGAGCCCGATGGAAAGGATTTCTCTCATTGACCGGGCGATCCGGGACAATATTGCATTGAAGGAAAAGATCCTGGGGGACCGGGACCTCGTGAGGACCATCGGTGCCATCGCGGGAGAGATCGTCAATGCCTTCCGGTGCGGCAGGAAGGTGCTCTTCTGTGGCAACGGGGGGAGCGCGGCCGATGCCCAGCACCTTGCTGCGGAATTCTCGGGCAGGTTTTATTTCGACAGGGATCCCCTCTACTCCGAGGCCCTCCATGTGAATACCTCGTATCTGACCGCCGTTGCCAATGACTACTCCTATGATGAGATCTATGCACGGCTGGTACGGGCGAAAGGGGGCGAGGGGGATATCCTTATCGGGCTCTCTACGTCCGGAAACTCCGGAAACATCCTCAGGGCGATGGAAACAGCGACGGGAAAGGGAATGAAAACAGTGGGCTTTACCGGAGAGACGGGGGGGAAGATGTGCGGCCTCTGCACCTACCTTGTCAAAGTGCCCTCGCGGGATACCCCGAGAATACAGGAAGCGCACATCATGATCGGACATGTTATCTGCGAGATGGTGGAGCGGGAGCTGTTCCGTGCCTGAGAAGAGGGCGGTCTTCCTCGACCGGGATGGGGTGGTGAACCGGAAGATGCCCGAGGGAGAGTATGTCAAGGCATGGGAAGAGTTCGTTTTCCTGCCCGGGGTGTTCGAAGCGCTGGAGCTGCTGAAGAAACGGGATCTCCTTATCATTATCGTTACCAACCAGCGGTGCATTGCGCGGGGTATCATTTCCGCAGCGGAGCTGGACAGGATTCATACCAGAATGCTGGACGAGGTGCGGAAGCGTAACGGCGATATCGACGCCATCTACCACTGCCCCCACGACAGGGAGGAAGGATGCGGGTGCCGGAAGCCGGAGCCGGGCATGATCCTGAAGGCGGTCGAGGAATTCGAGCGCAGGGGAATGCGCATCGATCTCGCAAACAGCTACCTTATCGGAGATTCGGAAAGCGATATCCTGGCGGGAAAGGCTGCGGGATTGAGGACGATCCGGATCGGGGGTTCCCCCGGTTCCGCCGGCCTCGCCAGGGGGAGTCTGCTGGAGGCGGTGGAGAGTATCAATTGATGACCTTCCGGTGCGTGCCGGAAAATGACGGGGCGGAGAGAGAAGCCAGAGAGAAGAAGGAACAATAGAGATGAGAGAGCTGAACAAAGAGTTATACAGGAAACTGTACCTGGTGCGGAGATCGGAAGAGAAGATCTGCATTCATTATCCGGAGGATGATATGAAGACCCCGATGCATATGTCCTTCGGGGAAGAGGCGGTAGTGGTGGGGGTCTGCCATGCGTTGGGGGACGCCGGCCAGGTCTTCGGGACATACCGCTCCCATGCGGCTTTTATCGCAAAGACAGAGGATACGGACGACTTCTTTGCCGAGCTGTACGCAAAGGATACCTCCTCTCTGAAGGGCAAGGGCGGCTCGATGCATCTCTGCTCTCCCCGGTACGGTTTCATGGGGACTTCGGCTATCGTGGCGAGCCACATCTCCGTTGCTGCGGGCGCCGCCTTCGCCAACAAGGTGCAAAAGAACGGGAAGATCGTGGCGGCCTTTTTCGGTGACGGAGCGGTGGACGAGGGGGTGTTCTGGGAGAGCATGAACGCCGCCTGCCTCATGAAACTGCCCGTGATCTTCGTCTGCGAGGACAACGGCTTTGCCGTCCATACTCCCGCTGCGGCGCGGCGCGGGTATACCTCGCTTCCCCGGGTGATTTCGACCTTCGACTGCCATGTCTTCGAGAGCGACTCCACGGACGTCGAAGAGATCCATAGCCTTGCCTCCGAGGCCCTGGGGCGGATGCGGAAAGAGGAGAAGCCCTGTTTCATGAACCTCAAATATTACCGCTACCTCGAACATGTGGGGGTCAACTACGATTTCGAGGCGGGGTACCGCTCCAGGGATGAGTTCGAACGGTGGCATGAGAAGGACCCGGTACGGGTGCAGCGCACCAAACTCCTGCAGCTCGGTGTCAGTGAGGAAGAGCTCCTGCGGATCGAAGCGGAGGTCGATGCAAAGATCTCCCGCAGTATCGCCCTCGCGCAACAGGCGCCTCTCAGCCACTGCAGCGAGGTATACAACGGGGTGTTCAAATGCGACAGATAACCTATTGCGAGGCCCTGCGCGAAGCGATGATCCAGGAGATGGAGAGGGACCCGCGGGTCTTTGTCTACGGGCTCGGTGTTCCCGACCACAAGGCGGTTTTCGGATCCACCGCCGGACTTGCCGAGAGGTTCGGGAAGGAGAGATGCTTCGACACCCCCCTTTCCGAGGACGCCATGACCGGGTTCGGGCTGGGGGCCGCCCTGAACGGCATGCGTCCCATCCATGTCCATATCCGGGTGGATTTCATGCCCCTCGCTTTCAATCAGCTGGCCAACATGATCTCCTGCTGCCACTACGCTTCGGGCGGGCAGCTTGCCGCGCCCCTGGTTATCCGGGGCATTGTGGGCAGGGGATGGGGCCAGGGGTTCCAGCACAGCAAGAGCATGCATGCCACTTTTGCGCACATCCCCGGGCTGAAGGTGGTGCTCCCGACTACCGCGTACGATGCCAAGGGCCTGCTCATCTCCGCCATCCGTGATGATAACCCGGTAGTCTTTCTCGAGCACCGCTGGCTCTACTGGCAGAAGGGCGAGGTTCCCGAGGAGCCCTATACCATTCCCCTCGGCGAGGGAAATATCCTGAGGGAGGGAAGCGATATCACCGTTGTGGCGACCTCCTGGATGAACGTGGAGGCGGTCACCGCGGCGGATATCCTGAGCGAGCGCGGTATCAGCGTGGAGGTGGTGGACCCCCGCACCATCGCGCCACTCAATGACGAGTTGATCATACGGTCGGTGGAGAAGACCGGCTACTGCATCGTGGCGGACAACGATTGGTCCTTCTGCGGCTTCAGCGCCGAAGTTGCGGCGCAGGTTGCGGCGAAATGCTTCGGAAAGCTCAGGGCGCCGGTGCGGAGGATAGGGTTTGCCCCTACCCACTGCCCCACTGCGCGGCATCTCGAAAACGAGTTCTACCCGAATGCGGAGGACATCATACGCGAGATCGAAGAGGTGCTGGGGGTGGAGCCTACCGACCTCACCGGCATCGAGTTTTACAGCCATGAAAAGAGATTTAAAGGGCCTTTTTAATTCACACGACGTACGCACTTTTACGAGCACGTGAGGATATGCAAGGAGTTAGGGTATCCGTTATTGCACCCGAAGGAAGTCTTCGACTTCTTGGGGACCCCGTCATTCCGGCAGTGTGTTGAGCCGGAATCCAGTGTCTTCAAAAACCTCTGGACCCCGGTTTTCACCGGGGTGACGAATAGTGCGTATCTCGTGTAATTAACTTTCAACACCGAGGAGGAAGCATGCCCGTTGTCACACTGGAAGATTTTGCCCGGTCCTTCGGCACCACCGCAGAGGATGTCCGCGAGAAATGCGCCGATCGCATCGCGCAGTCGAATTTCTCCTACACTCTGATCGAAGGCGCCGAGCGCGACGCGCTGATCCTGAGCATCCTGAAGCGGATCGAGGAGGACCGGCAGGTGATCGGGGCCCCGGAAAGGCAGAAGGTATGGGACAAGGGGTGGGAGGAGAACCTCAATGATTTCATCGGGAGCGGGTACGATCTCGGCACGCTCGTCCCCAGGTTCATCCGCCGCGGCCAGCCGGTGCGTTTCAACGCGGATTATATTCAGCCCGCCAATCCCGCCTTCGAGCTGGACTACTTCGCGGTTTTCCGCCAGTGGCTGTTCAAGACCTATTTCTCCTCCATCAGTCATGTCTACGAATTCGGCTGTGGCACCGGGTTCAACCTGGTGGCCCTCGCCCAGTTATATCCGGAGAAAAGGCTGTTCGGGCTCGATTTCGTCACCTCTTCGGCGGAGTTGGTGAACAGGATCGCCGAACACCACCGCTTCAATCTGAGCGGGCATCTCTTCGATATGATCACTCCTGACCGCTCCTTTGCCCTGGAGAAGGGCTCCGCTGTGCTGACCATCGGGTCGGTGGAGCAGCTCGCCAGCAAGTTCGAGGCGTTTGTCGAGTATCTCCAGGAGCAGCCCGTTTCCCTCTGCGTGCATGTGGAGCCCACCATCGAGCTGTACGACGAGAACAACCTGGTGGACTATCTTGCCATCAGATTCCAGGGGAAAAGGGGGTATACGCGCAACCTCCTTCCCCATCTGAAGGAGCTGGAAAAGGCCGGGAAGGTGGAGATCCTGAAGGTGAAGAGGCTCTATTTCGGGAGCCTGTATATGGAGGGGTACAATTGCATGGTATGGCGGGCAGTACGGCAGGCGTGATGCAGGCCCGAACGGACGAACAAACAGCAGAACAAACGGCGGAACGAACGGAATGAATCTCGGCCTTGCGGGAAAATATGCGCTGGTAACGGGGGGGAGCCACGGGATCGGGCTCAGCACGGCCCTTGCCCTTGCCGATGAGGGCTGCAACGTGGCCGTATGTGCCCGGAACAGGGACCGCGTAGACGGGGCGGTGGAGGCCATCCGGGCAAAGGGGGTGCAGGCTATCGGCGTCTCCGCCGACGTCATGGTCAGCGAGGATATCGATACCGTGATGGATACGGTTATCGGCGCGTGGGGAACCCTCCATATCCTGATCAACAATGTGGGCGGCGGCGGGCGCTGGGGCAGTCCCAACATTGAAGAAACCCCCGAAGAGGTATGGCTGGAGGTATACAACAAGAATGCCCTTGCCGCTGTCCGCTTCACCCTGAAGGCGCTGCCGTATATGCGGAAGCAGAAGTGGGGCCGTGTAGTCACCGTCACCTCGGTGCTGGGCAGGGAGGGGGGAGGCCGTCCCTGGTTCAATATGGCCAAGACCGCCCAGACCACCCTCATGAAGAACCTCGCCCTCCGGCCCGAGCTGATCAGGGAGGGGATCACCTTCAACAGCGTCGCCCCCGGCTGTATCATGATCCCCGATACCGGGTGGGATGCCGAAAGGAAGAAGGACCCCGGGGCCTTCGACAGAATGGTACGGGAGAGCTACCCCCTCGGGCGTCTCGGGACGCCGGAAGAGGTGTCGAGTGTCATTGTTTTTGTCTGCTCCGAACAGGCGAGCCTGCTGAACGGTGCGTCCCTTCCCGTGGACGGAGCGGAGAGCCGGTGTTTTTAAAGGAGTACGAGTTACGCATATTTCGTCACTCCGGTGAAAACCGGAGTCCAGAAGTCTTTGAAAACTATGGATTCCGGCTCAACGGATCTGCCGGAATGACGGAGAGGGGAAATCCTTACATTGCAGAGTCATTTATTGCATGTGCGCAAGTCGTGTAAAGGAGGTTTCTTATGATAAAGGATGAGGTACTGAAGAGCTTCAGCGGAAAGAGCGCCGTGGTCACCGGAGGTACCGGTCTCATCGGCAGGCGGACGGTTGGCATTCTCTGCGATGCGGGGGCCCATGTCAGAGTGGTCTCCCTGGACAAGCTCACTATTGACGACCGGGCGGAGCATATCTACGGGGACCTGACCAGCTTCGAGTTCTGCAGGGAGGTGACGAAGGACATCGATTTTGTCTTCCATATGGCGGGCATCAAGGGCTCCATCGAGGTCACGAAGACAAAGCCCGCCAGCTTTTTCGTCCCTCTCCTCATGTTCAATACCAATGTCCTCGAGGCCTCCCGGCTCAACAAAGTGGAGAAGCTTGTCTATACCAGCTCTATCGGCGCCTACTCCAGCGCGGAAGTCTTCAGGGAGACCGAGAACCTCGAAGGCCCTCCCATGGACATGTTCCCGGGATGGGCGAAGAGGATGGCCGAGATGCAGATAAAGGCATACAAGATCCAGTACGGTATGGAGAATTTCTCGGTGGTCCGTCCCTGCAACGTCTACGGTCCCGGAGATAATTTCGACCCGGAGAATGCCATGGTGATTCCCACCCTGATGTACCGCATCTACCGGAAAGAGGACCCCGTCCTTATCTGGGGCGACGGGACCGCGGTGCGGGATTTCGCCTATAGCAGGGATGTGGCGGAAGGAGTGATCCTCGCCCTCTACCACGGCACAAAAACCGACTTCGTCAACCTGGGCAGCGGCAAGGGCGTCACCATCCGGGAACTGGTGGAGACCCTCCACCTCTTCCTCGATTTCAATTATCAGTTCGACACCACGAAGCCGTCGGGATTCCCCAAGAGGGTGATGGACATCTCCCTCGCGGAAAAACTCATTGATTATCACCCCGATACGTCCCTTCTGGACGGCCTGAAGGAGACGTGGGACTGGTTCGTGCAGAACCAGGACGAATACCTGAAAAAGAAAAACTACTTCAAGGAGTCATAGACATGGAAGTTACGGCGACACGACTGGACGGAGTGCTCTTGATCAAACCGCAGGTGTTCGAAGACCACCGGGGGGAATACATAGAGACCTACAACGAGGAGCTGTACCGCAAGAGCGGCATAACCGCGACCTTTGTCCAGGACGATATTTCGGTATCCACACAGCATGTCCTGCGGGGGATCCACGGGGACGGGGAGACCTGGAAGCTCATCTCCTGCCTCTACGGCAAGTTCTACCTCGTGGTGGTCAATTGCGACACCGAATCGAAAGACTTCGGAAAGTGGCAGGCTTTCGTCCTCTCCGACAGGAACAGGCACCAGGTGCTGGTTCCCCCCAGGCACGGGAACGGCCACCTGATCCTGAGCGAAAGGGCTATCTTCCATTACAAACAGTCCACCTACTACAACCCTTCCGGGCAGTTCACCTATACCTGGAACGACCCGAAGCTGAAGATCTGGTGGCCGATCAAAAACCCGGTACTATCACAGAGAGACGAGGTGGGGCATTATGTTTAAGGGAAAAAACGTGCTGGTCGCCGGCGGCACCGGCTTCGTGGGCGCAAACCTGATCAACCGTATGCTGTCCCTGGGGGCGAACGTGCGCGCCACGCTGCACCGGAGGGATGCGGTGATCGCGGACAGCAGGATCGAATACGTGAAGGCGGACCTCCTCGCCATGGACGACTGCAGGAGGGTGGTGCAGGATATGGACTATGTCTTCCTCTGCGCCGCCAATACCTCGGGCGCGGCGGTTATCGCGTCCACTCCCCTGGTGCATGTCACCCCCAATATCATCATGAACTCCCAGATGCTGGAGGCGGCCTGGTTCGCGAAGGTGAAAAAGTTCGTCTGGCTGAGCAGCAACGCGGCGTATCCTCCCTCGGGAGACAGGCCGGTGCGGGAGGAGGAGATGTTCGACGGGGACCCCTATGACATCTATTTCGGCGTAGCATGGATGAAAAGGTATACGGAGATCCTCTGCAGACTCTACTCCGAGAAGCTGAAGGAGCGCATGGCCACCGTCGTGGTGCGCCCTTCCAACATCTACGGCCCGTACGACGATTTCGATTTCGCCACCTCCCACATGATGTCCGCCACCATCAGGAAGGTGGTGGAGAGGCAGAAGCCTATCAAGGTGTGGGGTACGGGCGACGACATCAGGGACCTGATCTATATCGACGACTTCATCGATGCCCTGGTCCTGGCCGCGGAGAAGATCGGGACCTTCGATCCCGTCAATATCGGCTACGGCAAAGGGTACAGCATCAAGGAGATCCTGCAGATCTGCCTGGAGGTGGACGGGTACGACGATGCGGTGGTGGAGTACGACTCCTCGAAGCCGTCCATGATCCCGGTGCGGCTCATCAGTACGGAGAAGGCGGAGAGCGTCCTCGGATTCAAGGCGCGCACCGACCTGCGGGAGGGCATCCGGAAAACCATGGAGTGGTACCGGGCGCATCCCTGCACATAAGGGCCTGCCCGTTGCCCCTGGGGCGGCGGGCATTCTGCGAAAACGTTCAACCGGTGAGGTAACGAGATGGAGTTGATGGAGTACCTGGAGAAAAAGGCCGCATGGGTGAAGCAGGAGACCCTGAAGATACACAGGATTGCCCCGGGAATCCGGCTGGCGTCGTCCCTCTCCTGCATTGAGCTCCTGACGGCGCTCTATTACGGAAAGATCCTGAAGTATGACCCCGCGGATATCTATTGCGAAGAGAGGGACCGGCTCATCATCAGCAAGGCCCACGGTTCCGTCTCTTTCTATCCCATCCTGGCGGACCTCGGCTATTTCGCCCTGGAGGAGCTGGGGAGGGTGGGCAAGGCGGGCTCCATCCTGGGGGACATCCCCGACTGCTCCATCCCCGGGTACGAGACGGTGAACGGCTCCCTGGGGCACGGTCTCGGGGTGGCGTGCGGAGTCGCCCTGGCGCTGAAGCGGAAGAAGCGCGCCGAGAAGGTCTTCGTGCTGTCGGGGGATGGCGAATTGTATGAGGGATCGGTGTGGGAGGCCATCATGTTCGCGGCGCACCACAACCTGAACAACCTGGTGCTCGTCATCGACAACAATAAGATATGCATGCTCGATTACTGCACCCGGATCCTGAACCTGGAGCCCCTGGACGAAAAGTTCAGGGCCTTCGGCTGGCAGCCGTCGGAAGTGGACGGCCACAATATGAAAGAGGTATATTCCGCCCTGCAGTCCCTGAAGCAGGACGGGAGCGCCGGTCCGAAGGTGCTTATCGCGAATACGGTGAAGGGAAAGGGAGTCCCGCGCCTGGAGGCGGATTCCCTGTGCCATATCAGGGCCTTGAAGACGGAAGAAATCGACCAGTTGCTCATGGAGACGAAATAGATGGAAACGAAAGTAATGAGGGACGCCCTCATCGAGCAGATCTATGACAGGATGCGCACGAACGACGACATCTTCTTCGTCTCCGCCGACTTCGGCGCCCCGGCGCTCGACAGGCTGCGGGAGGATTTCGGGGACAGGTTCATCAATGTGGGCATCGCCGAACAGAACCTCATCAACATCGCCACGGGACTGGCGCTGGAGGGGGCGGTCGTGTACGCCTATGCCATTGCGCCCTTCCTCTCCATGAGGGCCTATGAGCAGATACGGACGAACCTCTCCATACTCTCCCAGGTCCGCGAGATCAATGTGAACCTCATCGGCGTGGGTGCCGGTCTGAGCTATGACGTAACGGGTCCCACCCACCACTGTCTCGAGGATTCCTGCATCATGCGCGTCCTGCCGAACTTCGTGGTCTTCTCCCCCGGGGATTACGTCACCACCGAGCAGTTCGTGGACTATTCCCTCCGGGTGAAGAAACCGAAATACCTGCGCCTGGACGGAAAAGCGCAGCCCCGCATCTACAGCGATCCCCGGAAGATCTCCATGGAGGAGGGCTTTTCCGTGGTGCGGGAGGGGAAAGAGGTTGGCCTTGTCTCCACCGGGTATATGACCCATAAGGCGCTGCGGGTGGCGGAGATGCTGGAGCAGGAGGGACTCAGCGCCGGTGTGGTGGATGTCTTCCTGCTGAAGCCCCTCGACGGGGAGTTATTGTATAAGGCTATCGGGAAGTATTCCCATATCGTCACCATGGAGGAATCTTTCATCGATAAGGGAAGCCTGGACAGCATCGTCGCGGAAGTATTACGGAGCAACAGGTCGCCGGCGGACCTGACGAAGCTGGGTTTTGGGGACAGGTACGTTTTCGAGGTGGGGAACAGGGAGCATCTCCACAAGGTGAACGGTCTGGATGAAGAGACCATTGTGCGGACACTCAAAGGGAAACTGTCCGGGAGCTGCCTGTCATAGCGTGAACGGGACGGGAGGAGGGGAATTATGATCGTAGCAAGAACGCCGTTTCGCATCTCGTTTTTCGGCGGAGGGACGGACTACCCGGTATGGTACCGGGAGCACGGCGGGGCCGTGCTGAGCACCTCCATCAATAAGTATTGCTACATAAGCTGCCGCTATCTCCCCCCCTTTTTCGATTACAAGTACCGCATCCGCTATACCCTGCGCGAAGAGACGCAGACGGCGGACGAGATAAAGCACCCCGTTGTCCGCGAATGCCTGAAGTTTCTCAACATCGACCGGGGCATCGAGATGGTGCATACCAGCGACATCCCCGCGCGGTCGGGGGTGGGCTCCAGCTCCGCCTTCACCGTCTGTTTCCTGCACGCCCTGTACGCCCTGAAGGGGAACATCGTCACCAAGAGGCAGTTGAGCAGGGAAGCGATCCATATCGAACAGAATGTGATACAGGAGAACGTGGGCTCCCAGGACCAGGTGGCCGCCGCCTTCGGCGGGCTGAACAAGATCGAGTTCGGCGGGGACAAGGAATTCTACGTCTACCCCGTCACCGTCACCAAAGAGAAGATCGACCTCTTCCAGAGCCATCTGATGCTCTTCTTCACCGGATTCTCGCGGAACGCCTCGGATATCGCGGCGGAGCAGATACGGAAAACAAAGGACAAAAAGGCCGAGCTGAAGGCCATGATGGAGATGGTGGACGGTGCCATCGAAATCCTTAACGGTACGATGAGCACTATCCGGGATTTTGGCACACTCCTCCATGAGTCCTGGAAGCTGAAAAGGGGCCTTACCGAGCTGATCTCCACCAGCAAGATCGATGCGATGTACGAGGCGGCCCTGAGCGCCGGGGCTATCGGCGGGAAGCTGCTGGGAGCGGGCGGCGGCGGCTTCATGCTCCTTTTCGCCCCTCCGGAGAGGCACCCGCAGATCAGGGAGAAGCTGAAGGACCTGCTGTATGTGCCCTTTCTCTTCGATAACCTGGGGACCCAGGTGGTGCTCTATTCCACGCAGGACTTTTTTTAGCGGATTCCGGGCCGATCCCGGACTGGGCCGGGATGACAATAGGGGGTGTGATGAAAAGTGAGGGCACAAAGAAGAGGTGCAGGGGAGGGGAGGCAGCAGGGGGGAAGAGCGATATCGAGAGGATTTCGTTGCATCTCTCGGCGAAACGATTTTTCATTCAGGAAAATCCCTCCTCACCTCCCTTTTCCAAAGGGAGGAAGCCCCCCTCTTTGAAAAAGAGGGGTAAGGGGAGATTTCGTGAGAGCGATGACTCTTTGCTGCCCACCATAACAAAGGGTATTTGCCCTCACTTTTCATCATACCCATAACAACAGGAGCCATACAGGAGATACCATGACATTTTCGCTGATCATGCTGAGCTTGAACGAGATAGAGTCCATGCGGGTGATTCTCCCCCGGATAAAGAAGGAGTGGGTGGACGAGATCATCATCGTCGACGGGGGGTCCACCGACGGAACCATTGAGTTTGCGGAGAGCCTCGGTTTCCCCGTCCTCCGGCAGAAGAGCAAGGGGATCATTGCCGGGTACATAGAGGGGCTCAAGGCATCGACGGGGGATGTGGTCATCACCTTTACCCCGGACGGCAACATGATCCCCGAGAAGATCCCCGAGCTGGTGGCGAAGATGAAGGAAGGGTACGATATGGTGATCGTGTCCCGGTACCTGGACGGGGCGAAGAGCGAGGACGACACCCTGGTCAGCGGCTTCGGGAACTGGCTCTTCACCACCATGGTCAATGTGCTCTACGGCAGCAACTATACCGATGTGCTCGGCTTTTATCGCGCCTTCCGGAAAGACATCTTCACCCGGCTCGGCTTGTGGGAGGATATCAGGCTCTCCATCGATACCCAGATGTGCATCCGGTGCGCCAGGAAGGGCCTGAAGACAACGGAGATACCGGGGGACGAGCCGAAGAGGATCGGGGGGAAATCCTACAGGAGCATCATCAAGAACGGCCTCATCGAGCTGTCCACTGTTTTCGGGGAGCTCTTCCCCTCGAAGAAGTATTGATGAAAGCGATCATCCTGGCGGGGGGGGAAGGGACGCGCCTGCGGGAAGTGGTCAGCGAAGTTCCCAAACCCATGGCCCCTGTCGCGGGAAAACCCTTCCTCGAATACCTGGTCCTGCAGTTGAAGCAGGGGGGAATCAGGGAAATCATTCTCTCCACCGGCTACAAGCGGGAGGCGGTCAAGGCGCATTTCGGCACGGGAGAGAAGTGGGGAGTGCGCATCTCCTATTCCGAAGAAGAATCCCCCCTGGGAACGGGGGGCGCCCTGCGGAAGGCGACCGTCCTGCTGGAGGCTCCGGATGCAGGACCGGTGCTGGTGCTGAACGGGGATTCCTTCCTCGAAATCGACTTTCGTGCCCTGGCTGCTTTCCATTCCGCGAAGAAGGCACGGGCCACCATGGGGCTGGTCTTTATGGAGGACACGAGCCGCTATGGAAGGGTCGAAATCGACGATGAAGGGTGCGTTCTCGCCTTTGCGGAAAAGAGTGCAGGCTCTTCCGGACGCATCAACGGGGGAGTCTATGTCCTCAACCGGGAGGTCCTCGAATCCATCCCCGAAGGGAAGGTTGCGCTGGAAACCGAAGTACTTCCCCTCCTGGTGGGCAGGGGCTTGTACGGAATGGAGACGAAAGGCTTTTTCAGGGATATAGGAATCCCCCACGACTACCGGGGGCTCGATGAGGACCCCCGACGACTGACTGCGGCGTTGCGGCTGCAGGACAGATAGAGAAAACAGTGAAGAAACTTTTCATCGGGTTGCTTGTCAGCATCGTTTTTATCTATTTCTCCTTCAGGGGAGTGGATTTCGGGAAGGCCCTGGAGGGGCTGCGGAACGTACAGTATGTTTTCCTGGTGCCCGCGGTGGTGCTGCTCCTGCTCATCTCGTGGCTCCGCTCCCTCCGCTGGGGAGTTATTCTCTCCGCTACGGAACAGATACCGCAGAGGAAGCTCTTTCCCATCACCTGTGTGGGATTCATGGCCATTGCCCTGTTTCCCATGCGCATAGGGGAGTTGGCGAGGCCCTACCTGGTGAGCAGGGAGGGCGGCATCTCGTTCAGTCCTGCGCTGGCGACCATTTTCATCGAGAGAGTCATCGACTCCCTCTCCCTCCTCGTCATCCTTCTCCTGGTGATGGTGAATGCGCCCCTGCCTGCATGGATGACGAAGACGGGGTACGGTCTCCTGGCCGCCTTCTCTTTCGTGCTGCTGTTCGTCTGTCTCCTCTACTTCAGCAAAGGGCTTCCCCTGAAGCTCCTCGGCCCCTTCCTCCGGAGACTTCCCCCTTCGCTCAGGGAAAGGGCGGAGCATATGGTCGGCTCCTTTGCTGACGGATTTGCCGTTATGGGGAAGCCGGGACATATGGGGTATATTTTCCTCCTCTCTCTCCTGATATGGGGAGCGTCGGGAATCATTATCTATAGCCTGTTTTTCTTTCTCAATCTCGCGCTTCCGGTGACGAGCGCCTTCGTCGTCCTTATCGTCACCATTGCCGGAATAAGTCTCCCTACCGCCCCCGGGCTTATCGGCAATTTCCAGTTCGCCTGCATCGTCGGCCTCTCTCTTTTCGGGGTTCCGAAGGACAACGCCCTGGCTTTTTCCATGGTGTACTATCTGATAGGGATCGGCATCCAGATCGTGCTGGGCCTGCTTTTCCTCCCCTCCCTCAGGATTTCGTTCCGCGAGCTGGGGAAAATGGGCTTTACTACGCGGCATTCCGGGCAGAAATCCGGGTAATCCGGTTATGGTATAATGCATAATTGCTGATCTAGTGGTCAGTTACGGTTGAAAGTGGGGAAAGAGAATTCCTCCCTTTGGAAAAGGGAGGGCAGGAGGGATTTGATGAAGAAGAGTCTTTCAATCCATACAATCTCCCCCCGCCCCTCTTTTCCAAAGAGGGGTCTTAAAAAGGAATACCTCACTTTCAAGTGTGACTGACCATTAGTAACAGAGAGTACTGTATTACGTAACAGAAGGAGCAGACGGTGGCAGACAACACAACAAGCACTATCTTTACCGCGCAGCAGCAGCAGGGGCGGCTCGACGACGCCGGCGTATTTCCCAAGGTCGTCCTTATCGACAGCGTGAGCTATTGCAATCTCCTGTGCTCCATGTGCGTGCACAAGAAAATGACGCGGCCCAAGGGGATCATGCCCTGGAACCTTTTCACCAGGATCATCGACGAAGTTGCGGCAGAGGACAAAGATGCCCGGGTCTGGATGGTCTTCTTCGGGGAGGCACTGATCCTGAAGAGGCGGGACCCCTCCATTTTCGACATGATCGCCTATGCCAAGGGGAAGGGGCTGACCGATGTGGTGCTCAATTCCAACGCGAACCTGCTGGACGATCATGCGGCCCGGGGCCTGATCAATGCCGGACTCGACGCTATCTATATCGGGTTGGACGCCTTCACCCCGGAGACCTATGCAAAGGTGAGGGTGGGAGGGAATTACCGGAAGACGGTGGATAACATTCTTCATCTGATCGAGCTGAAGAAGGAGATGAGGGCGGCGAAGCCCGAGATCTTTGTGCAGTTTGTGGAAATGGACAGCAACCGGGCGGAGAAGGAAGACTTCATCCGGTTCTGGAACAGCCACGGGGTGAAGGTGAAGATACGGCCCAAAGTGAGCTGGGCGGGGATGATCGACGCCCCCAACCTGGTCCTGGGCAACGAGGAGAGGTGGCCATGCTACTGGGCCATGCGGACCATGTCCATTACTGACACCGGGAAAGTGGTAACCTGTGCGGTGGACCTGGATGCGCGGTTTATTGCGGGAGATATCACGAAACAAACCCTGAAAGAGGTCTGGAACGGCACATTGAAGGAGCTGAGGCGCCTGCATAATGAGAAGAGGTTCGGAGAGCTTCCGGAGAACTGCAGGGACTGCAGGGACTGGCAGTCCGCACGGGCCGATTACCACTCCATCAATTCGTAAGTATGTGCGGTATTTGCGGCTTCACCGGCAGTCCTGACGAGGCTACCCTTGCGAGAATGACCGCCGCCCTCCTTCACCGGGGACCCGACGAGGACGGTTTCTATTCCGACGGGAGCGTCAATCTCGGCATGCGGCGGCTGAGCATCATCGACCTTACTACCGGACGCCAGCCTATCCACAACGAGGACAAGGGCATCTGGACGGTCTTCAACGGCGAGATCTACAACTTCCGGGAGCTGCGAAAGGATCTGGAGGAGAAGGGGCACCGCTTCTACACCGACCATTCCGATACGGAAGCTATCGTCCACCTCTATGAGGAGTACGGCGACGACTTCATGCACCGGATCAACGGCATGTTCGCCATCGCCCTGTGGGACAAGAGGCGTGAGCGCCTCCTGCTGATCAGGGACCGGATGGGGGTGAAACCCCTCTTTTATGCGCTGGTGAACGGTATGCTCCTCTTCGGCTCCGAGATCAAGGCCATCCTGGCGCATCCCGCCTATCGCCGTGCGGTGTGCCCCGAGGGCGTGTACCACTACTTCTCCTTCAAGAACATTCCCGCCCCCTTTACCGCCTTTGAGGGGATTTATTGTCTCTTCCCCGGGGAGATGCTGGTCTTCTCCAGGGGCGGAATGGAAAAGAGGCGATGGTGGAAGATCCGGTTCGAGGAGAACGGGGCTCTCGACGAGGCTGAAGCGCGGGAGAGGATTCTTGCCCTGCTGGAGGATGCCACGCGGCTGCGGATGATCAGCGATGTGCCCTTCGGCGCCTACCTGAGCGGGGGGGTGGACTCCAGCTCCATCGTCGCCCTGATGACCCGCTTCACCGACAGGCCGGTAAAGACCTTTTCCCTCGGCTACGAGGACGAGCTCAGCAACAAGGAGGCGGACCTCTACTATGCCCGCAAGGTCTCCGCAGCCTACGGGACGGAGCACCACGAATACATCATGTCGTACCGGGAGCTGGTGGAGGACATCGGGGCGGTGATCGGCGCCTTTGACCAGCCTTTTTCCGGGACCATCTCCACTTTTTTCCTCTCGAAGCTCATCAGGCAGCATGTGAAGGTGGCTCTTTCCGGGGACGGCGCCGACGAGCTCTTCGGGAGCTATCTCTCCCACCGGGTCGCCCAGCCCCTCTGGCATTTCGGACGGATGCTCGGCAAGGTACGGTCCGGCACGCTGACCGATGAGGAAAAATGTCTCTTTGCCCCGTGCGACATGAAGCTCCTGGAAGACCTGTACGGGAAGTCCGGGGGAGAAGAGGCAGCATGGCGCTGCAGCCTGTATCTCTTCAGCGACAGGGAAAAGAAGAGCCTTTTGTCCGGTTCTTTCCTGGCCGGAGCGCGGGGGGCGGACACCTACGCGCTGATCCGGGGGAAATTTGACGAGCTGACCGCACGGAACCCCCTGAACAGGATTCTCGAAATGGAGTGGAACACCCAGTTTCCCGACCAGGTCCTCGCCTTTGTCGATTTCCTCTCCATGGCACACTCCGTGGAGATACGCTCCCCTTTTCTCGACTACCGGCTGGTGGAGTTTGCGTCCACCCTTCCCGGCAGCCTGAAGATCCGGAACGGGAACGTGAAGGACATCCTGAAGCGGACCGTGGAGCCCCTTCTCCCCGGGGGGATCACGAAGAGACCCAAAGAGGGTTTTGTCCTCCCCATCTTCGACTGGATGGTGGAGAAACTCAGGGACTACAGCAGGGAGACGCTTTCGGAGGGGAGACTGAGAAAGCATGGCCTGCTGAACGCGGAAGCCGTGCAGGAGGTTGTACGGAGCTACTACGCGGGAGACAGGGCCTATGCGGGCAAGGTCTGGAACCTCATGATGTTCCAGGTCTGGTGGGAGAAGTATTTCGGCGATGCGGGTCGTTAATCTCAGGAGAGAGCGCGCTTTCGTCGATCAGTATATCCGCCTGCGCGACAGCTATGCCGACCTGCTCCTTACCACACCGGTGAGCCGTGAGGAGACGGAGAAGTGGCTCTGGAGAGAGGACATAGAGGTGAGGGGCCTGGAGGAGAACGGCATCCTGCAGGGAGTCGCGATCCTCTACCTGCACCGGGAGGGGGAAATCGCCTTTTTCGCCCGGGAAAGAAACCTCGGGATCGGGACCCGGCTCCTTGCGATTATCGAGGAGACGGCCCGGGAGAGGGGGATCCCTGCCGTCCGGGCATGGACCCTCAAGGAGAATGCGGCGGCGCAGAGGGTTTTCGAAAAGTGCGGATTTTCCCGGGAAGGGACAAAGGTGCGGGAGTATAAAGGAGAGTCGCGCGAGGGGGTTTCGTACAGGAAGGAGCTCTCCGTGCCGGACAGCGGCAGCGGGAAATGAATGCATACACCGGGGTGGCCCGGAGAGAAAAGGAGCGGAAATGAAAGAGAACCAGGCATCCACGGAGCAGAAGAAGGGACATACAATAGAGCATCGGCAGGACCAGTACGGCATCAGGCCGGAGGCGCAGGAGTTCCCCATGATGTGCGTCATTTCCTTTGTCTATGTTTGCAACGCACAGTGCCCCAACTGCCCGTACACCAATTCCGCAATACGGTCCGACTACAAGGACAGGCCTTTGATGAACGAGGATACCTTCAGGCTCATCGCGGACCAGTGCGGGGAGTACGGAGCGTGGGTGCGCATCTCCGGGGGAGGAGAACCCATGCTCCACCCTAAAGCGGTGGAACTGGTGGAATACGCGAAGAAGGCGGGGGCGAAGATCGGGCTTATCACGAACGGCTCCCGGTTCACCGGGGAGAGCAGCAGGAGACTCCTCGAAGCGCAGGTGGATATGATCGAGTTCAGCGTCGACGCCGCGGATCCGGAAACCTATGACAAAGTGCGGAAGGGCCTCGACTGGGACACCCTGCTGACCAATGTGAAACGGATGGTGGAACTGCGCAACCGGATGCAGAGCGCTACCAAGATCATCGCGAGCGGAGTGAACCAGACGGGGGTGGATATCGATGCGGTGGCGAAATTCTGGGAGCCCCTCGTGGACAACTTCCAGAAAAGGAAGTATCTTACCTGGGGCATCAACGACCCCTCGAAATCCGCCGATCCCGATCCCTACCTGCCCCCCGAGCAGATGATCCCCTGCCCCTTCCTCTTCGAGAGGCTGAATATCGATTCGAGGGGGAAAGTAATGGTGTGCGGTTTCGATATCGCCGCCGTCACCGACATGGGAAACATCCACGAGAAGAGCATCAAAGAGATCTGGCATGGAGAGGGCTTCGAATTCTACCGGCAGAAACACCTCTCCCAGAGGGGAAGCGAGCTCGAGCTCTGCAAGAACTGTCCCGATTGGAAATACCGCTCATGGAAGCACAACTACTGGAAGATCGTGAAAAACGCAGAGGAAAAGCGGCAGCAGCGCTATGAAAAGCTGGATCTCCAGGATGCGGAGGGCTGTATGGCCGAAGAGGAAAAGGACTAGGTAGAGGTAAAGGTAAAGGTAGAGAGAAATGCAACTTGAGGAAATGACAGACGAAGAAAAGACCGGAGTAAATTGCAGTCACTCTTTACCTGTCTTTAACTGGCTATGAGAATAGGTATTCTCCAGCCCGGGTATCTTCCCTGGCTCGGTTTTTTCGAGCAGATGTACCGGAGCGAGGTTTTCGTCATCTACGACGATGTTCAGTACGACAAGGAGGGATGGAGGAACAGGAACAGGATAAAGGGCGCCAACGGCGTTCAGTGGCTGACTGTTCCTGTCCATGTGAAGCTCTCGGAACGCCCCCTCATCCATGAGGTCAGGATTGACAACAAGAGCCCCTGGAGGAAAAAGCACTTCCAGGCCCTGCGGATGAACTACGCAAAGGCCCCTTTTTTCTCCCGGTATATCGGAATTTTCGAGGAAGCCTATGCCCGGGAATGGGAGTACCTTGTGGATATTGACATCCATTTTATATTACAATTATCGGGCTGTCTGGGGCTGGGAGACAGGAAAATCGTCCGTTCCTCGACCTTGAAGGTAGCGGGAGACAGGATCGAGAGGCTGGTGAATATCTGTAGGACATTCGGTGCGGATACCTTCTACGAAGGGGCGTCCGGCAGGAATTACCTCGACAGCGACTATTTCGCGCAACAGGGGATCCGGATCGAGTACCAGGACTACCGTCATCCGGTGTACCGGCAGCTCTACGGGGACTTTGTTCCCTACCTGTCAGTGGTGGACCTGCTTTTTAACCATGGAGACGAGAGTCTGTCCCTGCTTATAAATTAGGGTGTGTATGCACAGTTTGCATACACACCCTGGTGGTCAGTCACCGTTGAAAGTGGGGAAAGAGAATTCCTCCCTTTGGAAAAGGGAGGGCAGGAGGGATTTGATGAAGAAGAGTCTTTCAATCCATACAATCTCCCCCACCCCTCTTTTCCAAAGAGGGGTTTTAAAAAGGAATACCTCAGTTTCAACCGTGACTGACCACTATGAAAACGCCTGCTTGCAAAGGAGATGTGCAGTTTATGAAAAAGACGGTTCTGGTTACCGGAGGTGCGGGTTTCATCGGAAGCAACTTTGTCAGGTATATCTATACGAAGTACCCTGACTATCGGATCATTGTACTGGACGCGCTTACGTACGCCGGCAATATCGAGAATTTTCCGGTGAATATCAACGAGGGGAACGGGGAGAGATTCGTGTTCTGGTACGGAAACGTGCGGAATGCCGAGTTGGTGGATACCCTGATGTCCCAATCCGATATCGTGGTACACTTTGCCGCGGAGACCCATGTCACCCGCTCCATCTACGACAACTTTCTCTTTTTCGAAACGGATGTGCTGGGCACCCAGACCATTGCCAATTCGGTACTGAAGTACAAAGACAGGATCGAGCGTTTCATCCATATCTCCACTTCGGAAGTCTATGGAACGGCTGGAAAAGAGCTGATGGACGAGGAGCACCCCCTCATGCCCATGAGCCCCTATGCCTCTGCGAAAGCGGGCGCCGACAGGCTTGTCTACTCCTACTGGGCGACCTATGACCTTCCCGTCACCATCATCCGTCCTTTCAACAATTACGGTCCCTATCAGCACCTCGAGAAGGCGGTGCCGCGTTTTGTCACCAGCTGCCTCCTGAACGAGCCCATCCGGGTGCACGGGGACGGGAGCGCTTCACGGGATTACGTCTTTGTGGAGGATGTCTGCAGGGCGGTGGATACGGTGATGCATGCCGAGCCGGAGAAGGTGAAAGGGGAGGTCTTCAACGTCGCCACCGCCGTTCACCGCTCCATCCTGGGTATTGCGAAAGACGTAGTGAAAATGATGTGCAAGGACGAGTCCCTTATCACCTTTGTGGGCGACCGCCCCGGCCAGGTGTTCCGCCATACCGGCGATATAGCGAAGATACGGAAGACCTTCGGATGGGAGCCGGAAATCTCCTGGGAGCAGGGTCTCGAGAAGACCATCCAGTGGTACACCGATAACAGGGTCTGGTGGGAGAAGCAGTTATGGATGCGGGCCGTTCCCATCATCACCCGCAGCGGAAAGAAAGAACTACACTAAAAGATAGAGTGAGACAGGTAAAGGTAGAGGTAGAGAAAAAACAAAACGAAAAGAAATAAAAGATAGAACGAAGACAAAAGAAAAGAGACAAGAGGTAAAGACAGAGGCGGGGCAGATTGGGGCAAGGATGTACAAGAGCTTTAAAGATATGCCTATTTGGCAGAACGCGATGAGCAGTGCGGAAAAGATTTTTAAATATACGGAAAACTTGCCCAAGAAGGAAGACTATGGGTTTACTTCACAAATCAGAAGATCTGCCCTTAGTATATCCGCAAATATCGCTGAAGCCTACGGCAGGAAGCACACTTCCGATAAAATTAATTTTTATTACATGTCCAGAGGCTCTTTGGCAGAAACGCAGAGCCATCTGGAATATGGAAAGAGAGTTGGATACATTAGTGTTGAAGCAGCAGAAGAGATTGATAGATTGTTGAATGCTCTTTATAATGACATTAACAAAGTTATTAATGCGTTAAAGGGTTCTCATGAATAGTTCCTTTTCCTCTGTTTCAGTTTTTACCTCTACCTCTACCTTTACCTCTACCTGTCTTTTACCTAAATTTGATCGGAGCGTTTCTTTGCTCTGCTGGGCGTACAACGAAGAGGATTCCATCGGGGAGTACCTTGAGCGGGCCACGGAAATGATTGACTCCGCCGTTGAGGATTACGAGATCGTGCTCATCGATGACTGCAGCACCGACAGGACGAACGAGATCGCCCGGGCGTTCCAGGAGAAAAACCCGCGCCTGAAGATTTTCCGGAACGAAAAAAACCTCAATGTGGGCATCTCGAGCCGGCGGGCTATCCAGAGGGCCTCAAAGGAGTTCCTCTTCTGGCAGACCATCGACTGGAGTTACGACATTGCGAACCTGAGGCAGTACCTTGAATGCCTGAGGTTCTACGACATCGTCCAGGGAGTGCGGAGGAAGCCCGTCGCAGTGAAGATCCGTTTTTTAAGGCCTTTTGTGGCGCTGGCGAGGATGCTCGGCATGAAGCACCTGACGAGAAGGTCCGATACGGTACAGAAGGCCCTCGTCTCCATCATCAATTACCTGCTTATCCGGCTGCTCTTCAATGTGCCCCTCTCCGACTTCCAGAATGTGACCTTCTATCCCACGAAATGGATACAATCGGTGCAGTATGAGGCGAAGAGCTCCTTCGCGAATCCCGAAGGTCTGATCAAGTCCTACTGGAACGGGATGTCGATCAAGGAGGTGCCCATCAGCTTCATCCCGAGAAGCCAGGGGACCGCAAAGGGGACGCGCATCAAGGCCATCACCGCTTCGGTGAAAGATATTTTCCGTCTCTGGTTCTCCTGGGTGGTTCTGGGGAAGCGGGGCTCGATCAAAAAGGGGAAGATTCACCGGCTCAATCCCGCAGAGTGGGAAGAGACGGCGTAAACGGCCGGTTGTGATGGAGAAGAGTCCACTGAAAAAGTATTGCATCCTCTCTCTCAAGATCTCCCTGGCTGCCTTTATCATCTGGTATATGGTAAGGAGCGGGCGCATCACCGAAGAGGTATTTATCAAACTCTTCCGGTTGGAGAATGTGCCGTATCTCCTCTTTTCCGGACTGGCGTTCTACTCCGCACAGGTCCTGGCCGCCCTGCGGTTCACTTCCATTGTGCGGATGATCGAGCTGCCGGTCACCTTTTCCCGGATCCTGAGATTGACGCTCATCGGCAATTTCTTTAACATGGTGCTCCCCGGGAGCGTGGGGGGAGATGTGATTAAAGGGGTTTTCCTCATCAGAAGCGAGGAGGAGGGAAAGGGGCGAAGCTCCGGTATCGTGATCATGGACAGGGTGCTGGGACTCTTCGCCCTACTCCTGGTGGCGGTGGCTTCTGTCCTGTATTTCATCCAGGAGAACCGGACGGCGGTCGCTCCGTACCGCCGGGAAATACACTTTATCCTGGTTCTGGCTGCCGTGGTATCGGCTTTCTTCGTTGCGGTGCTCCTCTGGGGAAAGAATAGAGCCCTCCGGGAAAAGCTGAAAGAGGCTGCGCGCACGATCCTGCGCAACAGCGTCTTCTATTACATGCTCGAGGGCTTCGCCGTCATTACCCGGAAGAGGCGGGTGCTCTTGTATACTCTCCTGCTGAGTATTTTCATCCAGGTGCTTTCCCTCGGGGGAGTGCTTGCCCTGGTGAGCATGATTTCCGCAATCGATTTTTCTTACGCGGTGACCCTCATGGCCGTCTCTTCGGTGGTGATGCTCATGGGGGTCATTCCGGTAACCCCGGGCAACATAGGATGGACGGAGTTGGTGGCTTCCTTCGGGTGGGCCGCAGTGGGGTCCAGCGCGGGAGGAGAAGTTTTTTTCTACTGGCGCGTCGTCTGTATCGTGTTTTCCCTTCCCGGGGCTCTCCTCTATTATATGCCCGGGGCGGGTGCCGCGCTGCGCCGGCCTGCGGAGAGCGGGGCTCCCCGGGAGCTCTGAGAGTACTCTTTCTCCCCCCTTTGCAAAAGGGGGGGGTAGGGGGGATTTGAAAGATACAGATGCTGCGCTACAATAAAAATCTGAAAGAGTTTTCCCGGTCACTCAGAAAGAATATGACCGATGCGGAGAGACTACTATGGGAAAGGCTGCGGGGGAAACAGATAAAAGGATACCAGTTTTGCCGGCAGAAAATCATAGGGAATTATATTGTCGATTTCTATTGTCCGAAAGCAAAACTGATCATTGAGCGTGATGGAGGGCAGCATTACAGTACAGAAGGAAAAGAAAGAGACAGGAAAAGGGATGCATACATAACACATCTTGGATTAAGCGTTTTAAGATTTTCAGACAGGGATGTATTTGAGAACATGCAAGGCATGCTTGAAAAGATAGGAGAATCCTTATAATTTATAAAATCTCCCCTTGCCCCTCTTTTCCAAAGAGGGGAACAATACAAGAATGTCAGGAAAAGCTGTTTTCAAGGAGGAAGCAAACGGGTGGTCAACGCATTGTTCAATGATATCGTGCAGAGAATTCTTACCGGCAACAAGGGGGAGCAGAAGAGAAACCTGGGGAGAACCCTGCAAGGACTGTCCCTGAAGCCGGGGAGCAAGTGTGTCGATTTCGGCTGCGGAACCGGCCTTTTCGCAAAGGTATTCACCGGCGGGGGACTGCGCTACTACGGGTACGACATCGACGAGAGGCTCACGGAGTATGCGAACAGCCTTTACCGGAGCAGCACCTGTCTCTTCACCGCCTCCCCGGACGTGCTGAAAACGCATGCTCCCTTCGATCTGGTCATGGCGAACTGTTGCTTCCACCATATCGACGACTCCCTGATCCATGAAGTGCTGACGGGAATACGCGGACTTCTGGAAGAGGGCGGCACCTTTCTTCTTATCGATATCCTCTTCGCCGAAAATGATCCATCCCTGCTTCGCGGTCTTTTCCGGAAACTGGAAAAGGGCGCCTATGTGAGGAAGGCGGAGGACTACCGCAGGATCGTCGAAAGGCATTTTACTGTCACGTCCGCTGCGGTGGAGCGCTCCCACCTCTTCTCCCTCAAGGGAATCCCGGTCTATAACGACCTGCTCATTCTTACCGGCAAAAAAAGCTGACGATCGGCTTTCCGCTGACTAACCCCTCCCCTCCACACCTTACCCTAAGGGAGGAGTCTTTATTCCCCCTCTTAGGCTAAGAGGGGGTGAGGGGGAGTTAGCCTGACGGGCTTTCTCCCTTTTCACCTGCAATAAATTTCTATTACATACTTATCAGAAAAAGTTATTCAAAAACCTATTGAAAAAGGGGCTCAGAGATGATAACATGCCTAATAATTTGAGTGCGGTATGACGCTATCGGGCACGGGCAGGAATCGACTCGGCGGAGGAGAGATACATGAAAAAGAGTATTGTTGCGGGCTTGTTTTTCTTCGTTGGCGTCCTCTTTACGGCGCTGCATGTTTCGGCGTATACCCTGACCCTCCTCAAGGAGGGTGATGGGGAGGGATACGTCAAGATGATCACCTCGGGAGGCATCGAGCTCGCCCGGTGCACGCCTTCCTGCACGATGCCCCAGCCCCCGACTACCGGAAACATCATTTATGGAGTGCCCGACAGCGACTCGACCTTTGGCGGGTGGAGCGGGGGCGGCTGCTCGGCGTCGCGGGCTGATTGCTCTCTCTCCGTGACGGGCGATCTGACGATAACCGCAACCTTCACTGCCAAGCCCCCCCACTGTGTCTATTCGATCTCCCCTGCCACTCTTTCGGTGAGTGCGGCGGGCAGCTCCAACTCCATCGCGGTCACCTCTCCCGGTGGCTGCACCGAATGGACCTGGAGCGCCGCATCCAATACCTCATGGATCACCATCGACTCGGGAACCACGGGCAGCGGCAACGGAACGGTCACCCTTACGGCGGCCCCCTACACGGGACTGACCGCCAGGACGGGAAACGTCAGTATCGCGGGACAGACGCTGACCATTACCCAGGCGACCAACGATAACAGGCGGATATCGGGTTCTCCCGAGCCGCTGGATCTGGGGACCGTCAAGGCGACCGCCTCTTCGCAGAGGTCGCTAACGATTACCAATGAGGGCAACGCCCCCCTGACGATGAGCTCGATGGAGATATCCGGCACCGGTGGAACGAACTTCAACGTGCTGACCGGGTGTGCGACCCTTCCGCAGGGGGACTCCTGTACGGCGACCGTCGTGTTCGCCCCCTCGGCGAGCGGAGAGAAGAGCGCGATTTTGATCATTCATTCCGATGACCCCTATTATCCTGAGTATACGGTGGCGCTGAGCGGCACGGCCTCCACCGATGCGTCCCCTGCGATCTCCGTGGATACTGATTCCATCAACTTCTTCTACACGAATATCGAGTTCGGGGATAGTGCCTATATAGAGATCGAAAATACGGGGACCGGCAGCCTGGTGCTTTCTTCCATCGCCCTGCAGGGCAGGGATGCTGGCGAATATACGACGAGTCACGACTGCTCCGTCATCCCGGCCGGTTCCACCTGCACCGTGCAGGTGGCCTCCTCCTACACCTCCAATGCGCCAAAGAAGGCGTCCCTCGTCATCTCGTCCAATGCGGAGAATGCGCCGAAAGTGGAGGTGCCCATTACTGCCGGGGCTCTCACCTGCGGGGAGTTGGATATTGCGCTTACAGTCACCTCTTCTACCATACCCTATGAGGGGACAACGGGGAGCGTCAGCGTGGCGGCTGGCTCTGCCTGCTGGTGGCGTGCGCGGAGCGACAGCGCCTGGGTGAGTCTTACAGGGGGCGGGGAATGAAGCACGGGCAGCGGAACGGCGGCCTACACTGTCGAGGCCAACGGCAACAATGCGGTGGTGATGGGAAACCTGACCATAGCGGGCCAACAGCTCTCCCTTGTCCAGTACGGTTCTTCCGGCAATACTGTCTTTTCGGATACGGCCGGCAGTGCGGAGGCCTCTTACATCAATGCCCTTGCAGCCAAGGGCATTACGACAGGCTGCGGCAATGGGAATTTCTGTCCCGACGACCCGGTCACCCGTGAGCAGGTAGCGGCTTTCATCATCCGGTCCCTTGAGGGGGAGCCCCCGGCCGACTACTGTTCGGGCGGCTCTCCCTTCGGCGATGTGGGGGCGAGCCGGTGGTCCTGTGTGTACATCAAGCGGCTCTATGAGCGGGGCACCACAACGGGATGCGGGGACGGCAATTTCTGCCCTGAGACGGAGGTGAGCCGGGAGATCATGGCGGTGCTGCTGGTGCGCGCCCTGGTGGGCGATGACTTCACCTACACGACCGAGCCCTCTTTCAGCGATGTTCCGGAGAGCCGTTGGACTTTCAAGTATATCCAGAAGCTCAAGGACCTGGGGATCACCGTGGGGTGCGGAGACGGCAATTTCTGTCCCGACGACATCCTGGTCAGGAAGTACATGGCGGTCTTTCTCGGCAGGGAATTTCTCGGCATGGAATAATTGACAGAAAGCATTAGAGATGCCATAATGACATTATGTCATTATGGAGGTGGTTTTTATGTCGAAAACACTGGGAGTTGCTGAGATAAAGAAACAATTCTCTACGGTTATCAGTGAAGTTTCGTTGAAGGGGGAACATTTTATTATTGAGAAAAAAGGAAAACCAACGGCGGCGCTGGTGAGCATAAAAGAGCTTGAAGTTATTGAGCAGGCGGGAAAAAAAGAGGGAAAGAAGGGGTTGCTGGCCGCGATCGGCGCCTGGGAGGATTTTGATGACCTTGAAGAGGTTGTTACCCATATTTATGAGAAAAGGGGGGAAGCACAAGACCGGTCTATTGAGGGGCTTGTCTGATGTATCTCTTTGATACGGATGCGCTGAGCCAGATACTCAAAAAGAACCCTTCTGTCCCATTCATTAGAAAAATAGCATCTCTTACCCCTGAAGTACAATTTACGACAACAATAACTGTCGGCGAACTGGTATACGGTGCATATAAAAGCAGCCGTCCGGAGTTTTTTATCGGGAGGCTGGAGGAGCTGGTCTGGCCGAATATACATATACTTTCTTTTGATGAAAGTGCTGCAAAGATATACGGGAAATTGAGGGCTGAGATGGAGAGGAAAGGAACTCCGTTGGCAGAGCCTGATTTGAGAATAGTATCGATAGCACTGTGCCATGGCTTGACGGTAATCACCGGTAATATGAGGCATTTTTCAAAAGTTCCTGAGCTTGCAGTGGAAAACTGGATGCATGAAAGCTAGATCGTATGCACAAAGTGTATCTGCCTCTTTCACCCTCACCCTCACCCTCTCAAACAGCGTTATCGCAGGAGCAGCCCTTGATCCCGCCCCGGTGTTATTTGACATACGCTACCGGAGAGGGTATCCTATAAAGAACATCCGTATTTTTTCAGGCTGAATGCAAATAAGGTACTGATAATAAATAATAATTCATTGCAGGACGGCAGGAGGGACATGAGCGGTTTCGGGCTGTTGCGGACGGGAGTGCACTCTCTTTTTACCCGGTCTCGGAGGGGAGCTCCTTCCGATGCGGTCCGGCACGACTGCACTCTGCCTGCGCTCCCGGTGCATTCCCCTGAGAGGCAGGGGAGGGAGCTCCTTTTCTGGAAAAATTTCCATAATGCCATTGCCCATGAACCTACCATGTCCGAAGTCTTCAGGAAGCTCGGCCTGGGATCCATCGAGGACCGGAAGGAATTTTCAATGACCCCTGAGCAGTGGAAACGCCTGGATGCCCGGGGGCGCATCCTCGAAGTGGGCAGGACGATGACCTTTCCCCGGTACCTGAGGGAACTGGGAATCGGCAAGGGCATGCTGAAAGGCAAGTCTGTCCTCGATGTGGGCTGCGGTCCCATGGGCGCGCTCAGGTGGTTCCCTGCGGGGAGCAGGTTCGGCCTGGACGAACTCGTGGAGGAATACCGCGCCATCGGGTACCCCCTGGAGGCGCATGCGACCACGTATGTGCAGGGGAAGGCCGAGAGCATGCCCTTCCCCGAAAAGAAATTCGATGTGGTTATCAGCGTCAATGCCCTGGACCGTGTGGAGGATTTCGGTGCCGCCTTGGCGGAGATATGCCGCGTTCTGAAGCAGGAGGGACGGTTCTATATAAGCTTCATCTGCCGGGAAGAGCCGGAGCCGGGGATTCTTGCCCTCTCCGACGGGCGGGTCCGGGCGCTCCTCTTCCGGCACTTTGCCTTTTTCAAGTACAAGAGCGAACTCTTCCCTTCCGGGCATGAGATGGTCTGCTATCACGGGTGCCGCCGCTAGCACAGGGGAGAAAGAGTTCTCATGTATGCATATGGTAAGGAAAAAGTCGGGGAAGACGATCCCCTGGTGAGCGTTGTCCTGCGTGTAACGGACTCTCCTGCCCTGCTGACGGAGGCCCTGCAGAGCGTCCTCTCCCAGACATACGGGAAGTTCGAGGTTATCGTTGTGGGGGGAGAAGCAAGCGAGGAAGCGGCTCGCTCCTGCAAGGACAGCAGAATTGTCCACCTCCCTTCCGAGGGGAAAGACGACGGTGCCGCAGTACGTGCAGGGATGGATGCGGCCGGGGGGGAGCTCATCGCCTATCTTGACGCCGCTGCAGTCTATTACCCCCACCATCTCTCGATGCTGGTGCGCCATATGAGGGGATGTGGATGCCCCTTTGCCTGTTCCCCCGCTTTTCAGGTCCTTCAGGTGTGGGTGACGGACAGGTATGTGACGGTGGGGAAACGGACCTTTTTCAATACGGAGTGCGACAGGCTGGGGACGCAGGTCGTTATCCCCGTTCCCCTCTCCTCCGTGATGCACCGGAGAGATTTCCAGGGTGCCCGGGATATAATCGGGAGGGACCTCTTCCCTTCCCCTGACGGGATGCTGGTGCGGCTTCCGGAGCGGCATGGTTTCTGCCGGCTTGGTGAGCCCTCTGTGGAGATACGGAACCGTACCCCCCGAAGTGAGGAAAGGGCGTCTCCTCCGGCTGACCCCTTCGGACAGAGTAAGGATGCCTGTATCGACGCTCTCGGAGATGTTCTTCGGGAGAAAGAGCGCCGGATACGGGACCTGGAAAGGGAGATGCGGGAAAAGGAGGACCGGATCAGCCGTCTCGAGGAGACATTGCGGGACCGGGAACAGCGTCTCTGCGATCTGGAGGACGGAATGCGGGTATACTCCCTCTACCTGTCGCAGCATAGGGAAACCCCTTCCCGGGCGGATGCTGCGCCGGAGGTCCCCCCGGAGGTCTCCAGTGAAAGCGGGAAGGCGCACGACGGCAGGAAATGAAGAAGGCAGCGCTTCTTACCGCCTTCGACCCCTCTGCCTTCAAAGGGGGAATCGAAGTCTACAGCAGCAATCTCATACGGCTGCTGGGGGATTTCCAGGTGGCGACCGATGTGTACCACAGCGGCCTGGCAGGAGGTGCGCACGGTTTCCATAACGACTATCTCGGGAAGCTGTACCTGGCCGGGCAGATGCTCAAGGAGAGGGAAGGGGACTACGATATCATTATCGCGAATTCCTTTTACGGCTTCGGCTATTTTCCTCCGGGGAGGAGGACCTTTACCGTCTATCATGCGACGCATGCGGGCTTTGCGGAGGCGGTGCGGGAAAGGGTTTCCCCTGCCTCCTACCTGCAGCTCAGGCGCATCTACGGGGACCTCTGCGAGGGGGCGGGAGGGTTCGGCAGGACCCCCATCGCGGTGAGCGAGGGCGTGGGGCGGGAGTTGGCCGCCTGGTACGGGTACGAAGGAGTAAGGGTAGTGCCCAACGGGGTGGATACGGACCTGTTCAGGAAGAGGGACCCCCTCCTGGCGAGGAAAAAATGGGGGCTTCCCGAAGATGCTTTTATCGGGATGTATGCGGGGCGGTGGGAGGACTTCAAGGGAGCGGATATTGTCGAGGCGATTATCCGGAATGTCCCCGACGTTCTATGGATCATCGCCCTGGGAACGGGGGGGCAACAGCCTGCCCTTTCCGGAAGGGACAATGTCCTGCTCTTCGAGGAGGCGGAAAGCGATGCATTGGCCGAATTGTATTCGGCTGCGGATTTCCTTCTCTTCCCCTCCCTGTATGAGGGGTTCGGGTATGTCGTTGCCGAAGCGCTTGCGTGCGGGCTGCCCGTCCTCTCCACCCGGGTGGGCGTCGCACGGGAGGTCTTCGACCGCGAGCCTTTCCGGCTCCTCTCTCTTCCCGACTGGTCCGGGGGCAGGGAGGTCCTCCTCTCCTCCTGTGCCGGGAAGATCGAGCTTTTGAGGGGAAACCCCCTCCTGCGGGAAGAGGTGGCAAAGGCGGGACGCCGGATAGTGGAAGAGGAATACTCCCTCTCCCGCTGGAGGACACGGATGGCGGAGGCTCTGGGGCTATAATGGCGAGGATGAAGGAAATGAGCGATACGGTACATATTCTCCTCTGCGGTTTCTACTTCAGGGGAAACACGGGGGACGACCTCTTTGCGGAGTCCATTGCGCGGACCCTGTCTCCCTTCGGGGAAGTAAAGGTCACCTCGATGTCCGATTTCGATACCGGCCTGCTGGATTGGTGCGATATCCTGGTCATCGGCGCGGGAAGCCATATCACTCCCCGGGGGCTTGGCGGATACGACCATACGAAGTATGCGAAGGAAAGGGGCAAAACCGTCGTCTTTTACTCCCTGACCGTTGAGGAGGGGCATCCCCGCTTGGAGGAGCACCTGGGCCGTGCGGACCTGATCACGGTGCGGGATTCCGCCTCGAAGAGGGTGGTGGAGAAGCATGGCTTCCGGGCGGTGCTCGCTTCGGACCCCCTCTTCCAGAAGAGGAGGAGGAAGATAGGCATTTCTTTCCGCAGATGGGTCAACGAACCGGAGGGGATCGAGGAGCGGCTGGCCTCCGTGCTGGACGATCTTGCAGGGGAGTACGAGATCCTTTCGGTGCCGTATACCGGCACGGAGACCGACACCGAGAGCGATCTCTCTTTCCATGAGAAGGTGATCGGAAAGATGCGCCATAAGCCCGTGCAGGTCCCCTATGACGAAGCGCTGAAGCAGATCGACCTCCTTATCGGGATGCGGCTCCACGCCCTGATCAGCGCGGTGAACGCAAACAGGAAAGTGCTTGCCGTGGACTACGACGCCAAGGTGGGGAGGATATTCCATGACCTCTCCCTTCACGATGCGGTGGTGGCCTATGAGGAAATCGGAAAGATCCCTGCCCTGGTGCGGGAGAGGATTTTCGGCGCCGACCGTCTTGCGCAACGGGAAAAGGTGAACGCCGCACTGATCGGGGTGCTCTGCGATGACCTGAAGGGGAAGCCAAGGCCGGAGATCTCTGTGGTGATGCCCGCTTTCAACAGGGCGCATTTCCTCAAAGATGCCATCGATTCGATTCTTGCCCAGACGTTCCGGGACTGGGAGCTGGTGGTGATTGACGACGGGAGCACGGACGGGACGCGGGAAGTGCTGGAAGCATACCATGATCCACGCATCCGCTTCTATCGTTTCGGGCATAACGGGATCAGTTTCTCTCGGAATATCGGCAACCTCCTGAGCCGCGGTGCCGTGATCGCCGTCGCGGATTCCGACGACATCAATCTCCCCCACCGCCTGGAGGTGATTCGCAGCGAGATGGAAAAGAGCGGTGCCGCTCTCGTCTACTCGTCCCTGCATCTCCTCCGCGAGGACGGGCGCAGGGAGCTTATGGAAAGCACCCCCTTTTCGGCGGAGAAGCTGAGGGCGTACAACTTCCTGAGCCATCCCTCCGTCGCCTACCGCCGGGAGGTGGCCCTGGGTTGCCCCTATAACGAAGAGCTTGACGTATCGGAGGATTATCACCTGTATCTCTCCGCGCTGGAAAAGGGTTTTTCTTTTCACCGGATCCGGGAGCCCCTTGTCCTGTACCGCTGTCACGGGGGACAGGCCACACGGGTGAAACAGGGGAGGACACGGGAGGCGCATGGGGAGCTCGTCGAGATGAACCTGAAGAAAGGACACGCTCCTGCGGTGAGCGTCATTATTCCCACCTGCAACCGGCCCGCCGCTCTCAGGGAGGCCCTGGCGAGCGTCATGGCGCAGACCTACCGCAGCTTCGAGATCATCGTGGTCAACGACGGCGGGGTGGACATATCCGAAGTAGTGCGCTCCTGCTACGGGGAGGGGAAAATCGTCTCTCTCCGGCACGAAGAGCGCAAGGGACGCTCCGCCGCCCGGAATACCGCTATCAGGGCGGCGCGGGGGAGGTATATCGCGTATCTCGATGACGACGATATCTACTATCCCGACCATCTCGAAACCGCCGTCGCCTTCCTGGTGAATACCGACTGCAACGTTGTCTATACCGACTCCCTGTACGCCACCCGGGAATGGGTGCATGACCGCTATGTGACGACCGGGACAGAGCTCCTCTTCAGCAGGGATTTCGACCGGGAGAGATTGCTGGTGGCGAATTATATCCCTACCATCAACATAGTGCACAACAGGGATGTTTTCAGGGACGCGGGGATGTTCGACGAGAGCCTTGCCACCCACGAGGATTGGGATTTGTGGATACGGATGTCCCGCCATTACGATTTCCACCATATCAATGCCATTACCGCGGAAGTGAGGGTTCGCACCGACAGGACCAACACCACGACGAACCGGAGGGCGTTCCTCGACACGCTGCGGCTGCTGTACCGGAGATACGCACCCCTTGTGCAGGACCTGCAGACCTTCGAGGCGAGGAAGAAGACCGAAGAAAACCTTGTACGGGAGGTGGAAGCGGAAATGAGCCGGACTATTGTACGCGAGTATGAGCTGCACCATCAGTATTGCTTTGCGCGGGCGCTTGCTGCGGGCAAGAGGGTGCTCCATCTCGGCTGCGGCGATGGGTACGGGAGCGCCCTTCTTGCGGAGGTCGCCGTAGAGGTCGTGGGGGTGGAGGGCGATCCTGAGCTCCTGCATCGTGCCGGGTCCCGCTGCTCCACAGGGAACCTGCGGTTTGTGCAGGGATCTCCCGTCTCTGTCCCCCTCCCGGGCGGGGAGCTGTTCGATGTCGTCGTATGCCTCGGGATCGAGGCATTTCCGGTGGAGCAGGACCTCCTGCTCAGGGAGGCGAAGAGGCTGCTCGGGAAGGGGGGGATACTTGTCCTTTCGGCTCTCAATGGGGAGGCCTACGCATCCCCCCTCTATAAGCAGGGCATCGTGCGGGACACTTTTTCGGCGGAGAGGATGCGGGACCTCCTCCGGGCGGGCTTCTCTCATGTCCTCTGCTATGGCCAAAGGGTCTATCCGGCATCATCCCTCTTTCCCCTCGCGTGTTGTCCGGGTACGGTGCCGGATACGGTGAAGGAATATGTGGTGGAGAGGGGAGGGGAGTCCTTCCTGCCTGCTGCTGCCGGATCCAGGGAGGCGCGCTGCCTTATCATGGTCGCTTCCGACAGCCTTCTGGAGAAAGTCCCCTGTACTGCCTCCTCCCTTGTGGATGCCTCCGAAACCCTGTTCACTCTGAAGGAGAAGCATATAGGGAATCTCGAAGAGACGATACAGCACAAGGAGGCCCATGGCAGAGCTCTCGGGGAAGCACTCCAGCAGAAGGACGCTCGCATAGCGACCATGGATGAAGAGATACGGCAGAAGGATGCGTCGATCGGGGATCTCTACCGTCATATCGCCAATCTTGAAGAGGGCATCAGGGGATTTGAAGAGCATGTGAAGAATGTTGAGACCTATGCGCGGAATCTTGAAGAGGCGGTGCGTCAGAAAGATATCCATACAACGGGCCTCGAAGAGGCGGTCCGGCAGAAGGATGCCCATATCGGCGGTCTCGGGGAGGCAATGCATCATAAGGACGCCCACCTTGCGAATCTGGAGGAAGCGATGCGGCAGAAGGATGCCTATATTGCCTCATTGGATGCTGCGGTCCGGGAAAAAGAGGCCTCCCTTGGGGACCTCTATCGGCACATTGGTAACCTGGAGGAAGCGCTACATCATAAGGACGCTCACATAATGAACCTCGAAGAGGCGGTCCGGCAGAAGGACGAGGCCCTGAACCGCATCCACCGTTCTTCCGCATGGAGGGTTGCGGCGTTTTTCCGCAGGGGGATCGGGAAGATATTCCGCACTTCCTGAGAGCGAAGGACAAGCGCATTACGTGCCCGGTGAGCGGATCCTCTTGAGATTGCTTCGCTTTGCTCCTAATGACACGTAGGATCATTTTAGAAAGAATCCCAGCCGCTCCGGGGATCAGGGGCTCGCAATGACAGAGGGGAAAAAGCTCTCCTCCTGTCTTTGTCATTGCGAAGGGTCGTTCCCTGAAGCAATCTCGCTGTTTTCACTGAAGCGCTTTTGCACCCCATGAGAGCGGCTTTCCCGCTCTATCTTTGTCTCTGCTATTGTAAAAAGGGAATGTACGCGGTATACTATCTTAATTGCTGCGCCATGCCTCTGCATCACCTGACTGATACGTTTTATTTATAAAGAAAACAGTTACTTATCGTTGCCGTCATACACTTTGCAAGTACTTTCGAGAAAGGACGTAAAAGATGAGGTTCGAAGAGCGGGAGAGAAGCCTCGAGTCTGGCATCCGGAACAAGGATGAGTATATTGGTAATCTGCAGGATGTGATACGGGCGAAAGACCAATATATCGCCAGTCTGGGATGGCAGCTCCAATACAAGGACCAGTACATTGCGGAATATGACCGGCACAAGACCAATCTCGAGGCGGTGATCTCCCACAGGGATCAGCATATCGCCAATCTTGAAAATGCCGTTGCCGGGAAAGATGCCTGCCTTACAGACCTGAAGGGGCATATCCACAACCTGGAGGACGCCCTTCACCATAAAAGCCTGCACATTCGCGATCTCGAAGAGGCCCTTGCCCGGGCGGAACATCTGGGAAGAGAGCTTGCCCGCAGGGAGCACCACATACAGGAGCTTGAAGCAACCCTTGATGCCATTCGCCGTTCCCGCGGCTGGAAGGCCCTGCAGGCGTATTACCGGAGTCGCGACAGGCTGCTGCCCCCCCACTCCTTCACCAGACGTGCGATAAAGAAGATTGCCGGGCTCCTCTTCTCTCCCTTCCCGGCTTTCAAAAAAAAAAGTGTAAAATAGCCGGGGGCGCTCTGCTCTATTTCATAGACAGGGACCTTCCCGGGGAGTTTTCCGTCGGGGAGGGGAACGTCCTTTATCTGCACGGCTGGTGTTTTCACACTCTGCGGCGTATAAAAAAGCTGTACCTTCTTGCTGACGGGGTGCCTCGTCCGGTGTACAACTTCTCTTCGGCGCGGCCCGATGTTTTCAGTGAGCATTTCGGTAAGAGCGACAGGAACGGATATAGCATGAACAGCGGCTTCTGGGCGTTACTGCCTATCAGGAAGACGGAAACCGACACGGGGACCCGGCGCTCCCTTTCCCTCGCGCTGCGCGCCGTGCTGGACAACGGAGAGACGGCGGAGGCGCACCTGGGGGATATCGCCCTTTCCCCGGGATACAGGGAGGAGGGAACCGTTCTTACCGGATCTCTTTCGGCCGGATCTCTTCCGGCCAGACCCCTTCCGGGAATGCCCCGTGTGGCCATCTGTATGGCGACCTACGACCCCGGTCCGGAGCAGTTCTCCCGCCAGATCGATTCCATCAGGCAACAGACGTATACGGACTGGATATGCATCATCAATGATGATTGCTCGCCTCCGGGTGCTTTCGAAATGATAAAGAGTGTTGTCGCGAATGACTCCCGCTTCTTTGTGCACAGGAATTCCGCCAATCTGGGGTACTACTATAACTTCGAGAGATGCCTCTCCCTGGTTCCTGAAGGGGTCCCGCTGGTGGCGCTGTCCGACCAGGACGATTACTGGCATCCCGACAAACTGGAAGCGCTCCTATCTCATATGGACGACGAAACCGTCCTCGTCTTCTCCGATATGAACATCGTGAACACGAGGGGAGAGATCCTGTCTCCTACCTACTGGACGGACAGGAAGAACAACTTCAGGGAACTGGACCTCATGATCCTTGCCAACACCGTCACCGGGACCTCCTGCCTGTTCCGCAAAGGGCTTCTGAGATATCTGCTGCCTTTCCATGAGAAAATTGGCGATTCGTACCATGATCATTTTATAGCCATTGTTGCGCTGGCACTGGGAAAGGTGCAGTATGTGGAAAGGCCGTTGTTTGATTACTACCAGCATGACGATAACGTAGTGGGACATTACACACGGGAAAAGTTTTTCAAAAGCATGCAGATTTGGCATGAAAACCACCCGGTGGGGAGCGTATTAGAGCGTATTCATAGTGATATCGGCAGATTGAAAGATGCCATCAGGCTCTACAGGACGATATACTCTATTCATTATACCAGGCGAGCCCTTATGGGAGCTGTGTTGGAATTGAGGTGTTCTACCATTGCGGGAGAAAAGAAGAGGATCATCCGGAGATTCTCCGGGCTCGAGCGCTCCCCCCTGGGGCTGCTCGTTCCTCTAATGAAAGAAGTAATGTTGCGCAGGAATGCTGTGACTTTTGGTATCGCGAGACTCCTGTTGAAGAGTTATGGCTCCTATAAAGCGGTGAATATCTATCATAAACTGAAGAGAAAAGCGTTTAAAGCGTCCTGAGTAGGACTTGTGGAGGCTGTATGTCTTTTTCGTTGAAAGAACTGATAGGAATGCAGACGGTGAATCCGGCGAAACTCGAAGAACATTCGTCTATACACAAGGTGGGTTTTACACGGAGCATCATAGCGCCTCTCTGCCTTAGTTTTTCGAGCCAGGCTCCCGAGAGACTTAATATGCTCGCTTCGATGATCGACTTCAAGTATTTCTTCGGAGGCTATAACGGGGTATTCAACCTTGCGCTGCGGCTTGTCAGGGAAGGGTACCGGGTCAGGCTGATCCTCGTCGACAGGTGCAATTATGAGCCGGAGGTGTGGAGACGGGAGATCAGGAAGTACGAGGGGCTCGGGGACTTCTTCGACCTCGTCGAAGTCGTTTGCGCATACTACCGGAATATCCCCCTCGAGGTCAGCGGGAAGGATGTCTTCCTTGCCACGAGCTGGTGGACGGCCCATATCGCAAATCAAGCGAGAAAGTTCATTAACGGAAAGCGATTTCTCTACCTTACACAGGACTATGAGCCTATTTTTTATCCGATGGGAACTCTTGCTGCTTTGTCAAAAGAAAGCTATACTTTCCCTCACTATGCGTTGATCTCCACGAAAGCGCTCAGGGAATACTACCGTCAGAATAATATCGGGGTCTTCAGAGAGGGAGATGCTGCCGGGGAAGAGAGTTCTGTAGTAATCGAAAATGCTATTCAGAGATTTCCTGTCGACATTGGGAAGATGAAGAGCAGAAAGAAAAAGAGATTCTTATTTTATGCACGCCCTGAAGAGCATGCAGAAAGGAACATGTATGAAATGGGAGTTATGGCTCTCTCTGATGCCCTCACCGCTGCGGAAGTGGATGTTTCGCAGTGGGAGTTCTATGGAATCGGTACGGTGGGTGATAGCAAAAAAGTAACTTTAGGCAGAGACGCGCACATGATCCTTCTTCCCAAGGTAAGCTTGCAGGAATACGGAGACCTCCTTCCCGAATTCGATCTCGGCTTGAGTATGATGCTCTCCCCCCATACAGGGTTGGTCCCCCTCGATATGGCTGCTGCTGGTATGTATGTAGTGACGAACACATATGCCAACAAGACGGCGGAGTATCTGCAGAGCATCTCTTCCAATATCATCCCCGCCGATCCCACCGTCAGCGGGATTTTCTCCGCCCTCCAGACAGCTTTCAGGAGCGTTTATGACTACGAGGCCCGTATGGATGGTGCCCGTGTCAACTGGAACCAAAGCTGGGACGATACTTTTAACAGCAGCGTGATGACGAAGATCCGGACGTTTATCGAGGAGTGCCGTCTTTCCACGGATTTCCGATACCTGGGAAAATCCTCCGGACTCAAAGAGGATTTCCCCCCTCCTGCTTCCCCTTACGGGAAAAAGCCTGTTCCGGGAAACGGCGCTGCTCCCTCCCCTGATAACGATGTATATGCTTCTGAGGGAAGGGATGAGGAAAAATCCATATGGGATAATTCCTTAAATCAGTATCAGAAAGGAGACTTCAAAGTTTATTGGGAGCTTCTGTCAGAAGTGAGAAAGTATCAATTCAAGTGCATGACCGGTAATGAGGAAATGGATTATCTGCAGTATACTCTCCGGCATATTAGAGAACATGTTGGTGTTAAGGGCCTTAGGGCATTAATGCTGGGCTGCATGGAGAGTGAAATGCCCCCTGAAATCGCCCTGCTTGATACCGGTTTCTTCGACAGAATCGAGGTAATGGATATCGCGGGAGGTTTGTTAGACAAGCAGAGGGAGCGGGTTTTGAACCACAGGGGGGTGACATGTATTGAGCACATTAAGAGGGACTTCAATTCTCTTGAATTGGAAGAAAACTCTTATGACCTTATTTTGTCTGTGGGGACCATTCATCACATAGAAAACCTTGAATTGCTTTTTGCCCAGATCAATAAGGCACTCGCTCTGAGAGGAGTGCTTGTCCTAAGGGATTATGTAGGTCCTAATCGGATGCAGTTTACTGAAGAGCAGATTTCCCTGATAAATGAAATCCTCTCGATCCTTCCCGAGAGATACAGAAAAAACCGAAGTGGCATAGTGAGGAGTCGCTACATCAACACTCCGTTAGAAGACATCCTCAAGGTTGACCCTTCCGAATCGGTACGGCCCCAGGATACTCTGCCTGTTATGAAGGAGCATCTCGATGTCATACGGCTTGCGAACACTGGCGGAACGATTTTGCATCCATTGTTGGGCGATATCGCTTCGAATTTCGAAGGCGATGAAGATGCCGATGCCATTCTGAAACTCCTTATCCTCCTGGAAAAGAGTCTCATTCAGAAAGCCGCCCTCTCCAGCGATTATGTTTTTTGCATAGCGCGGAAGAAGGTGGCCGGCAGGAACGGAGGTAGCCCCAATGCATGCAATGGAACCGCTTAATCCGGATAAAAACAGCCGACCCCTTTTCCCCGACAGGGATAAGAAGGGGTCGTGTGACGCGCACCGCCGCCGTGCAGAGGAGAAAAACCCTTCCCTTGAAGAGCTGAGGGCTCTCCTTGCCGAGAGGGATGCGCGCATTGTGAGCCTCGAAAGGGAGTTGGCGGAGCGGGAGGCCCTTCTGCAGGGCATTTACCAGTCCGGGGGGTGGAAGCTCCTCAGGGTCTACTACGCGGTACGGGACCGCCTGCTCCCCCTGAATACCCGGAGAAGACTGGTCATCAGGCTGGCAATGCACGCCCTCCTGCACCCCCGTGAGTATCTTGAGAAACTGAACGGGACGAATATGCGGAAGCTCCTTTATTTCTACAAGAACTTCGACCCCGCGGTGGTCGAGAAGAAAATAGAACAGAAGATAGAGGAGTCCGTGATTACCGCGCCAACGATGATAAAATGCGAGAGCGCACTGTTCTTTTCGAATATGGTGGAAGTTTCGGGATGGGCCATTTCGCGGGAAGAGATCGAAAGGATCGAGATCTGGTGCGGTGATTCCCCTTTAGGAACCGCGACGTACGGTCAGCCGAGACCCGACGTGGAGAGTGCGTTCCCCTCGGTGGCGGGCAGTCTCCATTCCGGCTTCTTTTTCCATTCCGTCCTGTGGAACGATGACCTGGCGCAGGGTTCTCCCTCCCTTCGCATCAGGGCGGTTACCCTGCCGGGAGGGACGGTTGAGGTGGAACAGCCGGTGGACGGCATCAACGCCTATAGCGATTACCTCGCAAAGGTGACTCCCACGGAGGAGACCCTTGCGTGGATGCGGGAAGTATACCGGAATTTTGCCGGGCAGCCCCGCATTACCGTTGCCCTGCGGGTGACGGGGGAGACCTGCCCTCTTCTCCCGGACACTCTGCGTTCCCTGATGGCACAGACCTACCCCCTCTGGCAAATGGCACTTTTCCATGGAGAGGATGTACCGTCCGAAGCAGTACAGGAAGCCCGGATGCTCCTCGGGGAGACAGCGGCGGGAGGGCATGCCATCAATGGAGGAAATCCCCCCCTCTCCGATTTTACCGGGGATTTCTTCTGCTTTATGACTGCCGGGGACCTTCTTGCCCCCGACGCTTTTTTCCAGATCGTGCAGAAGATCAACAGGGAGCCCGGTCTTGACCTCGTTTATACGGATGAAGACTCCCTGCGGAGGGGGCAGAGGCAGGACCCGTTCTTCAAGCCCTCCTGGTCTCCCGACCTGCTCCTGGGGATGAATTACATAGGGGATTTCTTCCTGGTGAAAAAGGAGCTCTTTTGCCGGACGGGGGGGCTGCGCTACGGGAACTCTCCCGAAGGGCGGTTCGACCTCCTCCTCAGGGCGACGGAGAGTGCCGGGCATATCGGGCATGTCCCTCTGGTCCTGTATACGAGAGGCGGCGGCAGTTCCGTGTATTCCGCAGACCGGGGAAAGGGGGTCATCGAAGAGGCTCTGCAACGGCGGGGGAGTTCCGCAACGGTAGTCGCTCTTCAGAAGGAAGGGGCTTACCGGATACAACGGACGATAGAAGGCTCTCCCCGCGTGAGCATCATTATCCCCACGATGTACGGCAATCCCGGCTTCTTCGACAGGTGCATCAGCTCCATTGTGGAGAAAAGCACCTACCGCAATTGCGAGATTATCATCATCGATACCAGCAGGGGAAAACTTCCCTTGGGGGAATTGAAGCGTAAGATCCCCGCCTCTATTGGGCTCCGCGTTATGGAGTACAAGGATACTTTCAACTACTCCCGTGTCAATAACCTTGCTGCGGTGAAGGCGGAGGGAGAGTACCTCGTCTTCCTCAACGACGATACCGAAGTCATTTCTCCCGGATGGATCGAGGCTTTGCTGGAATACGCGCAGCAACCCGGCGTCGGCGTGGTAGGGGCAAAACTGCTCTACCATGACGGAAACATCCAGCACGGGGGCATCTTCCTGGTGGATTACGGGGGAGGGGGGCGCCATGCATTCCGTCACTTCCCTTCCGGAACGCCCGCCTATTACGGGTTGTCCGGGGTGGCCAGGAACTGCTCTGCCGTTACCTTCGCCTGTGTGATGGTGCCGAAGAAGGTCTTCCGGGAAGTGGGCGGACTCGACGAGGGCCTCCGGATCGAGTGCAACGATGTGGATTTCTGCCTGCGGGCAGGCGCCGCGGGATATTCCGTTGTCTGGACCCCTTTCGCGGTCCTCTACCATAAGGAGCTGACCTCGCGGGGGCCCGCCAATGTGCTTGAGGATGTGGAGGCCTTTTGGAGCCGCTGGAGACCCCTCCTCGAAAAGGGGGACCCCTATTACAATCCGAACCTGACCCTGGAGGCGGACAATTTTTCCCTCAGCAAGAGGCCGGTCATCGTGGCGCACCATGAGCCGAACCGCACCGCGCGCTTCATCCCTGAAGTGTACCGGTGCGCTGCACTGCTGCCGAAGGAAATAAAGAATATCCTGGTGCTCAAGCTCGATCACATCGGGGACCTGATCCTCAGCCTCCCCGCAGTGACGCTCCTGAAGAGGAAATTCCCCGGTGCGCGGATCACCCTGCTCGTGGGCAGTTGGGCGAAAGCCGTCGCGGAAGCGGCGCCGGATGTGGACGAGGTGCTGACCTTCGATTTCTTCAACGAGAGGTCGGAAAAGGGGGTGCGCCAGCCCGGACGGAAGGAGAAGGAGATCCTTGCGGAAAGGCTCCATGCCTATGGATTCGACCTGGCCGTCGACTTCAGGAAGCACCCGGAAACACGGGAGGTCCTCCTGCTCTCGGGTGCCCGGTACACTGCGGGCTTCAGCCCGGAAAACGAATTCCCGTGGCTTTCCTTCAGCCTGAAGCTGAACCATGCCATCGGGAATGTGCCCGGCCAGCGCTACAAGCCCCATATCACCCTGCAGCTTGCCGCCCTTGTGGACGCGCTCCCTGTGGAAGGGACTGCTGTCGCTCCGTCAGGAGACATCGAGCTGCCGAAGCTGCGCTTCGATGCGGAACGCAATTTCCCCGAACGCTATGCATACCTGAGAAAGGCCGGGTTCCTGGCAGGGATTCATCCGGGTGCCGGAGGGGACATCAAGCAGTGGCCCGCTCGCTATTTCGCGCGGCTCGCCGATATGCTGATCGAAAGGGACAGTGCGACGGTGGTCATCTTCGGGGGAAGGGCCGAGAGAAAGCTCGCCGCGGATATCCGTTCCCTCATGAAGCACGGAGAAAGGGCGGTCAATTGCGCGGGAGAGATCTCCCTCGCCGAATTCATGGCAATGGCGGGGGCGTGCCGTCTCTTCGTCGGAAACGACAGCGGTCCCTGCCACATTTCCGGCATCATGGGGGCTCCTACTCTGGTAGTCTCCGGCGGGCAGGTTATGTCTCACGAGTGGCACCCCCTCGGGCAGAAGACCCTGTCTGTCCGGCTCGGCCTCGGCTGCGCGCCCTGCTACCGGGCATGGGCGGAACAATGCCCCCATGATCTCAAGTGCCTCCGGTTCCTCTGGCCGGAGAGGGTCTGGGAGGCTTCCCGTCATCTCCTTGCCCTGTCGGGCGTCCCGGGAAGGAGAGGAAACGGCAGGAGCGCGGAGAAAGGACAACAGGCGAAAATCCTTTCAGAGCGCTATGGAGGGGTTCAGACGGATAAATGACGGACAGAAAGGGGACAAAGCTGAATGCAGCCCTGACAATGTTGATACTTCTGCTCACCTTTTTTTCTGATAGGGGATCCTGGAGTCGACCTCTTTGCCGGCTCCGGATTCGATGTCCTCTCCTGCCGTTTTTTCGATTTCCTCGGGTACTTCTCCTCGAAGCTCTACAACCGGCTCGGGAACGACGGGACCCTCGGCGGCAGGTCACTGGTCCTGTACGACAGGGTTATCTTCCCCGTGAGCAGGCTTTTCGACATCGTGACGGCTGGCAGGGTAGTCGGCAAAAATCTCATGCTGGAAGCGGTGAAGAGGTAACGGGAAATTGGATCTGTCATTGCGAGCCCCTGATCCCCGGGGCAGCAGGGATTCTTTCTAAAAGAAACTGGTCACCGGAGGGACAAAAAGGTATGATAAGCAGGGGATACGCTCTGGAAGGAGAGGCCGACAATGCAGTGGAGCCGGGAG
>NSJL01000072.1 GCA_002634385.1 Nitrospira sp. | reverse complement strand
TACATTACCACATTCATCCCCTTACTAAAACTCAAACCGCTGCATACATAGACTTCCATCTGAAATCTTCCGGCGCATCCGATAAAATCTTTGACTCAGACGTCAAAGACCTGATCCATGAGTTCTCCGCCGGCATCCCAAGGCAAATCAACGCCATTTCCACCGCCTGCCTGATTAACGCTTCCATCAGACAATCACAGAAAATTACCCAGGATATCTTCCATCAGGCTCTTGCTGAAATTCAATCTTTTTAAGGAGGTCTACCATGGCCCGTCTCTTTTCCCCTCAACTCTTGCGCTCATTACGAAACGATATCCCCATCGATCGACTCATCGCTGATGTCCTCTCCATACCTCATAAATACTCCGAAGGCTATTTCCGCTTCCTCTGCCCTCTCTGTTCTGAATTTAATTCCGCCACCAACCCAAATACGAACCTCGCCAGGTGTTTCCGTTGTAAAAAAAACTTTAATACCATCGACATCGTCATGGTAGATTCCAACTCCTCTTTCCCAGATGCTGTCTATCTGCTAAAATCCGTTTTACCTCAATATATTAATTCCACTTAATCTGAGAATTCCAGGTTCATTTATTGTGGGGCTTAGCAACCGGGCATTTGCTCCACGATCCTTATGGACCGCTTCATGGACTCTCTCCCGGAACATCAGCTTACCCATAAAATTCAATACCGGTAAAAGCCCTGCATGTACCGTTAAGCCTTTCCCGCTCATCTCTGCCTTGATTTTCGGTTGTCTTTTGCTGTATTTTTTTGCTATATTCTTCATCGAAATGGTGAATCTCCTTTCAGGTGTTTTTTGTTATCAATATACCGCCGAATACCTTGGAAATCCTACCATTTCAATCCTATTCCTGCAACAAGGCTTTGCCTTGTTTGCAGGATTTAGGTTGTAGTTTATTGTAAATCGTGTGCTGCTTTTCCGTGGGCGCTGTGCAGGTTCTGACGTCAATAACGCAGCCGTCCTTTGTGTTCATGGTCGTTGTTACCCTTATATGGGTGGCAAGGATATTACGAATCGTATTCCAATTATAATGAACCCCTGCGGTTCTTAGCTTTTTTAATATCCCGGCAAGTATGTGATAGGCCAATACAGTGACATGCACGTGGGCAATGGTTGGGGTATCTGTGTGGTGAAAGTTTGGCCGTAAACCAAGGTTGCCTTTCATTGTTTTAAAACTTTCCTCAACAGTACTCAACGACCTATGGAGCTTTGATATCTCTTCCCCGCTAAGATCAAGTCGGTTTGTCCGTAATACATACGTGCCTATGGCTTCTTCCTTTGCTTGCGCCTGAGCATTTTTCTTAAATTTGATATCGGTCGCTTTGCCATCCGTCTGTTCCACTTTGATCGTATATAAATTGCCCACCTTGTAGCGTTCTTTTAACCGGCCTATCCTCTCTATGATCGTATCATATTTTTTCTGTCTTTTTGGCTTCTCTAATCCTTCTTTTATTGCCGAGAGCGCCTCTTCAAACCTTTGTTCTTTCAGGGAAAGGATGGACTTCTCTTTTGCCTCTTTTGCCTCGCTGTGGCATAAAAGGAATGCCTCTTCTTCAGTACGGACTAATTTCATGCCCAACGTTGTTTTCCCGTCTGATAACATAATCTTCTCTTCGTCCGTTTCAGGCCAAAAAGTATCTTCAAAAGATTTCTTGCGCGAGACGACCACATATTTATAGCCACTCTTCCTGATAAGCGCAATGTTCTCTTCCGTTGCTATCCCTGCGTCCATAACTATCGTTCTATCATTTGAAAACATACCGTCTTCTTTTTTTAATCCATCCAAAATATCTTTTAGGGTACCAGGCTCCGACACATTGCCCTCAAAAACCTTGCTCTGCTTGGGAAATCCCTCTTCATCAACGGT
>NSJL01000015.1 GCA_002634385.1 Nitrospira sp. | reverse complement strand
CCACCACCCCCAGGGTCCTCCCCTTCAGGTCGAACCCCTTCAGCCCCTCGATGGAGAAGTCATAGCGGAGGCTCTTCACGTATGCCTTATGGATGTTACGGGACAGCGACAGGATCAGGGCGAAGGTATGCTCCGCCACTGTGTTCTCCCCGTAGAAAGGTACGGTAGAAACAATAACCTTTTTCCTTTCGCACTCCTTCACGTCGATATGGTCGAAGCCGGTGGAGCGCGTCGCCACCAGCTTCAGCCGGGGCATCTTCTGGATAACCGGGGCATTCACCTTCGAATAGATAAAGACGGAAAGAATCCCGGCATCCTTCACCTTCTGCACATTCCCGCTGTCAAGGGGCTCGGCAAAAAAATCGAGGGTATGGTCTTTCAGCTTCTTCCTGAGATACTTCTTCTCCCAGTCCTTGATCTCGAAAAAGGCGATTCTCATGGCGTGCTCCTTTTACGGTATCCTTATAAGAAAAGAAGAGTACGGACCGGAGGAGCGATACAATCCGCTTCCGGCTCACGGATACTTCGCGGAGGGTCCTCCCGCAGTCAGGAATTCTCCTGTCCCCGGGAATTCTCCTGTCCGATGAAGCACTGCGGATCCTCGGCAAGGAAGTCATCGCCGCCCCTCGCCTGCGAGCATGCGTAGGCAATGGCCCGGCATCCCCTGCAGTGCGACCACCTCGCACACGTCCCGCATTTGCCCCCGTACCGGGACTTGTCGCGAAGCGCCTCGAGGACCGGCGATGCAGCCCATATCTCCCGGAGGGAGTCTTCTCTCACCGTACCCAGGGGAAGGGGCAGTCTCCTGCAGGGTACGACCGTCCCGTCGGCGAGGAGGGTGAACCCGGAGAGCCCCGCAGCGCATCCCCCCGTGGGGATTACCTCCTCATTCTGGCTGTCGCTCCGGCTCTCCCCGGTGTGGCGCATCTGCCATGCAACAGGGTCACCCGTCACAAGGGTAAGCCCCTCCGGTTTCGCAGCGAAAATGCGGGAGTATACTTCCTTTACTTTCTCCGCAGAAAGCATCCTGTCCCTCAGGTCCAGACCCCTCCCGGAGGGGACAAGTCGGGAGAATCCGAGCTTCCGCACTCCCAGGGAGACAGCCAGGTCCATCATCTCCATAAAAGTGTCCGCGTTAAGGGACGAAAGGGTCGTATTCAGAGTAACCGGAACCCCCGCTCCGACAAGGTGGCGGATACCCCGCACGGCAGCGTTAAAACTCCCCCTGCCCCGTATTCCCTCATGCACCTCCCGTGGACCCTCCATGCTCACCTGAACTCCTTTTACTCCGAAAGAAGCGAGCATTCCGGCCCTCTCCCTGTCGATGAGGGTACCGTTGGAGAGCAGAAAGACGGCAAAGCCCCTCAGCGTCACCTTCTCGATGATCGCGGGAAAGTCCGTGCGCAGGAATGGCTCCCCGCCGGTCAGGGAGAAGCTGGAGGAAAAAGAGATGCCGTAGGCGGAGCTCCACTCCTCCAAGGTATCCGCAATTTCCCCGATGACGGCCTCTATCTCCGGCAGGGAAAGCTCCTCATGCCTGTTCCCCGTCTGATAGCAGTGGGAACACCGGAGATTGCACCTCTCGGTGAGATGCCACTGGACGAAGAATTCCTGATCGTTATGAATGGACATAAGGAATTATACTGTGCCTCCAAAGCAGGGTTCACCTCACAAACAGACGGACAGGACAGCTCTCCCCTTTGGGATCCGCCGCCCTGTCCGCCCCTCTTGCTGCCCGACGGGCAACATCAACTCTTTCAGCTCTTTCACTTCTGGCATGCACTGCCAGGATTCTGCAACGAAGCGCTCTTCACCCCAAGCCAGAAAGCAGCCTCTTTTGCAAGAGCCTTTTTGCCCAGTTTCTTCTTCATCTCGCTTCACCTCCTTTCCGGGAGACATGGTGCTGCGCTTTTATTTCCTATAGTAGCATACGGAGAGGGGATGTCAATGCCGGGATGCACAAAGGTACAGGAGTATCGGAAAACACACAATCAGCGGCAGATCGCAAATTCGGGCTCGCGATAGGTCCTCAGGATATCGGAACAGGCGATGATTCCCACCAGGTGTCCCTTTTCCGTCACCGGATCCCTGGACATCACGTCGGCAGCGGTCAGGCGGACCGGCTCTGTTCCCCCGCAGACCTGACCCAGGAGATCCAGCTCCGAAATCACCCCGATCACCTCTCCATTCCCGTCGGTCACCGGCATCCCACTGTACGCGCCCGAAAGCATCTGGAGTGCGATGTCCCGGGCAGAGGCGTTGGACAGGGCAGAAACTACCGGACGTGTCATTACCTCTCTTGCCATCAGACCGCCCATTAAGACCTCTCTATTCCAAAAACAGAGTGAAACAAAGTAAGACAAAGAACTGTTGTTTTTCTCTTTTCTGTTTCACTCTATCTTATTTCTGTCTTTTTCTGCCTCTCTCTGTCTCACTCTGTTTCATTCTGTCTTTTACGCTCCGGCCCCGACAGTGGAGGAGGGGACCTTCATCTTGAATTCATGCTCCGGCCAGAAACCCGTTTCCGCCAGGGAGTTGATGATCTGCTTCCTGCCGATAATGCCAACAAGCTTCTTATGCTCCACGACCGGGAGCATGAAGCAGTGCAGGGAATACATGATCTCCACCACATCCTCAATGCGGGTCTCCGGCATTACCGTGATGGGATTGGTGCAGTATCCATGCTCCGCATGTCCGCAGCTCATAATGGACTGAGCCTCGATCTCGTAAAGGGTCTTTCCTTGTCTGACCGCTTCGAGCATATCGTATTCCGATACGATGCCGATCACCTCGAGATTCTCATTGACCACCGGCAGGGCCGGGTAGGGGCATAAGAGCCTCTTCACAATATCCGTACCTCTATCTTTCGCCGGTATACTCATTCTCGGATGCATGATGTCTCGTGCCGTAATGCAGGACATGACAGACCTCCTTTGTCAGGGGTTATCAGGAAGACCTCCAGCGCTCTCCGCCCGGGGAGACAAATTCCCTACTTAACTTTTAGCAGAAAAAGTTTTCCTCTGCAAGTCCTTTCCTGCTCCTGGGTCCGTATAGGTATGGAGATACTGAACAGGGCAATCGTTGAGGCAGTGACTGCTCTGTCCCACAACGCGAAACTGCGCTCTATCGCCGGGGGCAGAGAGGGTGTCAGGAAATGCAGGGCTTTCTTTTCAGCCCCCGGAGAGTTCTTTTACGGCGCGGACAATCGCGTTCCGTGATATCTCCTCATACTCGAGAAGCTCGCCGGGCCTTCCGCTCCGGGGCATCTTCCGCACCGCAAGGGAACGGAACGGAACGCCGCTCCCGGCCAGGACGCTGCACACCGCTTCCCCCATCCCCCCTTCAGCATAATGGTCCTCGACGGTAATGACCGCCCCGGTTTCCCGCACGGCCTCCCCGAGGGTTGCCCTGTCGAGGGGCTTGATGCAGTACAGATCGATGACCCTCACGGAAACCCCTTCCTTTTTAAGCATTTCATAAGCCGCCAGCGCCTCATGAAGAGTCACCCCCGCTGTCACCACCGTGGCAGCATCGTTCCCGCTCTTCCGCACCACCTTGCTCCCTCCGATGGGGAAGATCTCCTCTTTCCCGTAGAGAACCGGGGTATCCATGCGGGTAGTGCGAAGATAGACGATGCCATGATGCCGCGCAGCCTCTTCCACCAGCTTCACGGTAGAGACCGCGTCCGACGGATAGAGCACCACACTGTCCATGAGAGCACGGAAAAGAGCGATATCCTCGAGCCCCATCTGCGAGGGACCGTCCTCCCCGATGGATACCCCGGCGTGCGATCCGGTGAAGACGATGTGGGGGCGGGAGTACTGGCTCATCCGGACCTGGTCGTAGGCACGGGAGAGAAAGGCCGCAAAAGTGGATACGAAGGGAATCTTCCCCTGCCGGGCGAGTCCCAGCGCAACCCCCGCCATATTCTGCTCCGCAACGTACATCTCGAAGAAGCGCTCCGGGTACCTGTCCCTGAAAATCTCCGCGCAGGTGGAATTCCCCACCTCGGCGTCCAGCACCACAAGCCCGGGAAACCGGGGAAAAATATCCGCCAATGCATGCCCGTATGCTCTGCGCGTGGAAAGGGGTCCTTCGGGCAGGGGAGAAGTATTCCCCGTCCCGTGGGGCGGAGAGGATGCGGGCGCAAGGTCCTCCGGGTCCGCTATTTCCCCCCGGAGAGAAACCTCCACGGGCCCCAGTTCTTTCAGCGCCTCCGTAAGCTCCGCTTTCTTGAGAGTCTTGCCGTGCCAGTTCTCCCTGTCCTCGATGAAGGAGACTCCCTTCCCCTTCGTGGTCCGGGCAATGATCATATAGGGGGAGCCCTCATGCAGGAGCGCCCGCCCGTAGGCATCGAGGATCTCCGGAAGGGAATGGCCGTCGATCACCACCGTCTTCCATCCGAAGGCGGAGAACCGCTTTGCATAGGCAGGCAGATCGTGCCCGTACATCGTTTCCCCCCGCTGTCCGAGGCGATTCACATCGAGGATGCCGATAAGGTTGTCCAGACAATAATGGGCAGCAAGCTGCGCCGCCTCCCACACCGACCCTTCTGCCGCCTCGCTGTCCCCCAGGAGTACATACGTCTTATAGGGAAGCTTGTCGATGTATTTCGCATTCAATGCCATTCCAAGGCCAATGGAGAGTCCCTGCCCCAGGGAGCCGGTGGCCGCCTCGGTGTAGGGGAAGGCGACAGAGGGATGTCCTTCCAGAGGACTGCCGAACTTCCTCAAAGAGAGAAGTTCCCCCTCGGTCACCCTTCCCGCTGCGGCCCAAAGGGCATAGAGGAGCGGCGCAGCATGTCCCTTCGAGAAGAGAAGCCGGTCGTTGTTGGGGTGATCCGGCCTGTCCGCATGAAAGCGAAAAGCCCCTCCGAACAGGAGGGCGGTCATCAGCTCGACCGCGGAGAGGGAGGAGGAGGGGTGTCCCGAACCCGCCTCCGTGGTAGAAATAAGGATATAGTAACGAATGAGCTTTGCCAGTCTTTCGAGTCTCCCTTTGCCGGGCATAGGACCTCTCTTTCATAGGAATACAATGCGTATTCGACCAGGGTGTGGAGGCAGACTATGTACGGTGCAGCCGGTCGCAGCAGAAGCCGCTGCCGAAAGAGAAGATAGTCTGCCTGCACACCCTAGCATAGCAAAGGAGAGAAGAGCGAATCCAGTGATGTTTCGGTTTTCGAAAACGGGGAAATATGTGTGCGGCGGCACACTCTCCGCTACGCAGGATCAGAGGGTATTCATATAGGCAATAAGATCTTCGACATCGCCGGCAGGAAGAGAGGCAAAGGAGGGCATCTGTTTCAAAGGCGTACGCAACTGCCGTCTGACGTTCTCCGGAGTGGCCGGACGTCCGCTTACCGGCAGAGCCGGCCTCTTCAGGATACCCTTCAGGCCCGGCCCCACCGTGGTTCTCTCACTGTCGGGGAGATGACATGCCCGGCAGAGGGAGGTGAAGAGCTCCCGTCCCCTTTCGATGCTCTCTCTGCCGGTCCTGACACCCGCCCCTCCCATGCCCTCTGCACGGGGCGGCAGGGGGGAGTTCCTTGCCCGGAACTCCAGGGCTTCCATTGTTTTCCTGTCCTTTCCGAGCTCGGTCACTGCAAAGTAATAGGCCCCGGAGGTGCCGAACATCCCGAAGGTGAAAAGGGCGATCAGGAGGCCCGCTGTCTGGGCCTGGCTGTAGTATTTCCGGTACACTTCGAGATACCAGATCTTCAGGAGAAAAAGGATGAATACGGCAAGGGACAGGACCGCATGGAAGTTCCCGCGCGGGGAGAGCTCCATTTTCGAGAGAACGAGGGAGCGTATGCAGAAGTAGGAAATAAGGAGATACAGGAGAAAGAAGATGACCCCGTTTACCCGGTGCATCTTCTTGAGCAGGTCGATGGAGAGCTTCCTTTCCGCTCTCCCGAAAATCTCGAAGGCGGTATACATTCCCACCAGAGCAGAAAGGACAATAAGGACGGACAGGAGGGATTTCAGCAGGAAGACTGGCATGGCTTCCTCCGGGCTTCTTTCCAGATCGTATACGCGGGTCCCGCCGTTCGCCGAGATTCCTAATAAAATTCCCGGAGGGTGGCTTCGGCTTTTGCCCTGTCGAAAGGCTGCTTCACCAAGGGACGGCCGCTGATGATCGGGATCCTCTCTTCCAGGGTGGGACGGTTGTTCCGGTAGAGGATGCCGAGGGGAATGCGGTCGCCCCATTCGAGGGCCCGTTTGAAGGCCTCCTCCCTGTCTTCGGGATTGTATTCGGGCTCCAAGCGGTAGACCCTCTCCTTGTACCATTGAAAAGTGTTGACCTTATTAAAGGTTACGCAGGGCTGATAGATATCGACGAGGCTGAACCCCTTATGCTGCACCGCCGCCTTGACCATGGACTTCAGGTGCTCCCCGTCACCCGCAAAACTCCTGGCCACAAAGCTGCAGTCGAGGGCGATGGCCAGCGCGGCGGGGTTCAACTGCTCGGAGAGTACCCCGTAGGGCTGGTTTTTGGTGATCATCCCCTCCATACTCGTGGGGGACGCCTGCCCCTTGGTGAGCCCATAGATCTGGTTATCGTGAACGAAGAGTTTTACATTGACGTTCCTCCTGACGGCGTGCATCAGGTGGTTTCCTCCCTCTCCGTAGCAATCGCCGTCTCCCGCCACCGCCATGACGATCATTTCGTGGTTGGCCAGCCGTATCCCCGTGGCAACCGGGAGCGTCCTGCCGTGAAGGCCGTTGAAGGTATTGCAGCGGAGATAGTGGGGAAACTTCCCCGCCTGTCCGATGCCCGAGACAATGGTAAATTGGTGCGGCTCCAGCCCCAGCTCCACCATGGCATCCTTGAAGATCTTGAGAATGGGGAAATTGCCGCATCCCGGACACCATGCGGGGGTACGTCCCTTGTACTCATCCAATGTGGGCATTGATCTCTCCTATCAGTTTTTCGACGCTGAACGGCCGGCCGTCGTACCGGTTGATCCTCGCCTTGAATTCATATCCCGTCTCCATCCGCATGAGGCGCGCAAACTGGCCGGTGGCGTTCATCTCGGCGCAGATGGCCGTTTTTGCATTGCATATGACTTTCATGTAGTCGAAGGTGTCATTGGAGGGGAAGGGATACAGCTCGCTGAAGTGGAGCATGGCGATGCTCCTCGTCTTTGAGAGTGCGTCCACCGCCTCCCGGGCAACCCCGAACATCGATCCCCAGCACACGACGACGATCTCGGGGTTCCCGTCGCCGTAGAGCACGGGAGGGGCGATCTCCTGCCTGATGAGGGGCATCTTCCGGTGGAGACGCTTCTCCACCATCAGGATCCTCGTTTCGGCGTCCTCTACGATATGCCCTTCTTCATCATGCTCGTCGCTATCCACCACCACCACATGCCGTGCCTCGCCGGGCACGCCCAGGGGCGAAATGCCGGTAGCGGTATAGGCAAAGCGCTTGTAGTCGGAAAGGGCACCGAAAGCCTCTCCCCTCACCCGGTAATCGGTGTAGTTGAGCTTGCCGAGATCGAACCCGTCGAAGGTCCATTGGGAATCCGCAAGGTACTGGTCGGTGAGGATGATGACCGGAATCTGGTACTTCTCCGCCAGGTCGAAGGCCTTGTTGGCCAGGAAAAAGGCCTGCTCCGGCGTGCCCGGGGCGAGGAGCACCCGGGGGAATTCTCCATGCCCCGCATGCAGGGCAAAAAACAGCTCGCCCTGCTCCGTCCTCGTGGGAAAGCCCGTTGCGGGCCCGGGCCTCTGTCCGAGGACGATGACGATGGGAATTTCGATCATTCCCGCCAGGGATATCCCTTCCACCATCAGGGCGAAGCCCCCGCCCGAGGTGCCCGTCATCGCCCGCACCCCCGCATAGGAGGCCCCCAGGGCAATGTTGATGGCGGCGATCTCGTCCTCCGCCTGCTCCACGATCACTCCGTACTCCTCCCCTTTACTGGTGATATAAGTCATGATCCCGGTGGAGGGGGTCATGGGATAGGCCGAGTAGACCTTGCATCCCGAGGCGATGACACCGAACCCGAGGGCGTCGTTGCCGGCCACGAGCAGCCGGGCAGCCCGCGAAGGGGGAGCCATGGAGAAAGAACAGCCGGGACAGTTCTTCACTGCGAAATCATGCCCGGCCATGGCGGAATTGATGTTCGCCTGGATGACGCTTTCTCCCTTCTTGAAAAAGACCTCCCGCAGTATTTCCTTCAGGATATCCAGGTCCATCCCGAGCATCCCCAGGATAGCCCCTGTGGCCACCGTATTTTCCATGATCTTGCTGCCGCCGTGCTCCACCGCAAGGGTAACGAAGGGGATATCCAGGAAATTCGGCCTCTCGTATTTCTGCTTCAGGGTAGAGGAATCGTAGATGACCAGGCCGTTCGGTGAGAGTTCCTTTTCGTGGAGGGTGATGCTCTCGTTATCGAGGGCGACGATAATATCGACCACCTCCCGGGGGGCCATCACCGGGTTTTCGGAAAACCGTATCTGGTAGTAATTGTGGCCGCCCCGGATACGGGACTCGTAGTCCTGATTGGTAAACACATGATACCCGCTCCTCGAGAAAACCCGGGAGAGGGTATCGCCGATAGTCTGTATGCCCTGCCCTGCCTCACCGCCCACTTTTACCGAGTAGTCCATATTCACCGGCCTCGTTGTTTTTTAAAGAGTATAGAATAAAAGGTCTGTGACTGCAAGATGGGCCGGATCGTTTTTTCTTGCCTGTATGGAACGCCAGCCCCTCAGCGGTCCGGCAGCAAAAGGAAAAATTCGTCCCGGGAATAGAGGGAGATTCCACGCCGGCCATAGGAAACCTAAATTTATAATTTTACAGCCTATCTCCTTGTTTCACCGTGCCGGCAGGACATAATTCTGCATCTATCAGAGATCATATCGCACAACATGCTGTTTTTATTGGATACCGGTTGCCTGCATTATAGGCACAAGCGGAGCGGACGGCCTATTTGCAATGATTCAGGAAAGCCAAAACTTTCTTTTATAACAGGTTGTTAACAGTTGTTAGTAAATAGTCTTTTTCAAAAAAATCTGTATTTTGCCATATTCGGGGACTCATTGCAACAATTTTTGAAGGGAATGTCAAGCCAATTTAGAAATGTCCTATTTTTACCAAAATAGAAATGTCCGGTTTTTACGCTGCTGCCTTCCGTAGGCGTTTTCTCAGTTTCTGCCTCTCAAACAGGTGATTGATACTTTCTCTCCAAGGATGATCAGGGGAAGGAACGGGCGGCGTAGGCCGGTGCACTTTCCTCCCCGGCTTTTGCTGTCTTACCGGTCTCTCCGTGATTTCCCGGTATTTTATGAATCTCCCCTGATAGCTGATCCTCATCGTGCCCTTGATCCTCTGCTCTATTTGCACCTTTTTGCCCGCCCGGGTCTCCTCCAGTTGGTAGAGTCTTCCCTCATGCGCCACCGTGTTGTCGTTCCGCACTGTCCTTTGTGTTTTGAGGCACAGTATCCTATCGAGATCGGTCCCCTTTGTAAGGGGACGATGCAGATTCCCCTTTTGCCGGGGCTCCACGGCAAATCTCCTGTTGTACACCGGCAGATACTCCTTCAGAAACTCGTTGGCTTCCTCGATGCTCTTGATCCCCCGAAGCCTCATCTCCTTCACCAGTCTGTCCTGAAGAGTGCCAAACAGCCTCTCCACCCTCCCTTTGGCCTGGGGCGAGTGGGCATGGATCACCTGGACTCCCAGCTCACCGAACGCCCGCTGAAACTGGCTTAAGGGCTCCTCCCTGCCTGCCATGACGTCCTCCTCCGTCAGCTTCGCCCAGGACTTGTACGTAGTGTGCTTATCCAGATACACGCTCAGGGGCAGGCCGTATTTCCTTATGTACTGCCTGAAGCTGTCCATCGCCGGGATCGTCCCCTCGTATCCATAGAATCGACAAAACACCCTTCCGGTGGCGTCATCGATATAGGCCATGAGGACACACTTCGGCCCTCGTCCCTCAAACCAGTCGTGATGGGAGCCGTCCATCTGCAGCATCTCCCCCCAGTGTGCTTTGCGCTCCCTCCACTGCCGGTGCTTCCTCCTGCTTCGCCTGCTTTCCCAGAGCCCTGCCTCTATGAGCCACAGCCGCAGAGTCTCATCACTGATCTCTATTTCGTCCAACTCTAAAAGCTTCTCTGCCGCAAGGGTCGGCCCAAACCCCTGGTACTTCTCCCGGTACAGGGCTATGATCCTCTCTTTGAGCTTTGGGGCCTTCTTCCTGTTGGAGTGCCGCCCCCGTGAGCGGTGCGCTATCCCGGCATCTCCCTCCCGCCGTATCCTCTGCACAATCCTCCGAACCTGTCTCTCACTCATCGAGAGCATCTCTGCCGCCACCCTCTGCGTGATCTCTCCCCCCAGCACCTTGTGTATGACATGCAAACACCTCAACTCCTTCTGCCTTACCATAATAATGTCCTTTACTGCCATCCTGCTGACCTCCATCAACTGACAGTATGGCATCTCTCTTATAGGACATTTCTATTTTGGCACTATAGGACATTATCATTTTGGCGTTACACAATTTTTGAAGGGAAAAGGGGCAGCAGAGGAAAAAATCTGTTTCCGCCTGAAAGCATAAATTGACAAAGAGATGCTTGTTTCGCTATCCTTGAAGGAGAGCAAAGGGGAGTAGCTGATTCGGTGGTCGTCGTCAATACGGCTTGGAAAAAGCCCGGCATCATCGGTTAGATAAAACTGGCAAGCGAGACCTTTGTCATACGGACGTATGGCAAAGGTCTTTTTTATTCGGAAGAAAGAGGCTGTCCCGGACTTCCGGGCAGCAAAGGGGGACTCCCGTCAAAGCGTTTCTGACATCTCTCCTCTTCGTAGTCCTTGCAGAAATGGGCGACAAGACACAGCTTCTTGCCATGGCCTTTGCCTGCCGGTTCCGGTGGCAGACGGTCATGTGGGGCGTCTTCGTCGCCACGGCGGTGAACCACCTTATGGCTGCTGCGGCGGGGAATTACCTTGCCTCCGTCGTACCCCTCGGATACGTCAAGATCGCGGCCGCTGCATCGTTCATTATCTTCGGCCTCTGGACAATCCGTGGAGATACGCTCGAAGGGGAAGACAAGAAGTATGCCTTCAGCCCCTTCTGGACGGTAACGGTAGCCTTCTTCATCGCCGAGATGGGAGATAAGACGCAGCTTGCCACCATTGCGCTCGCCGTGGAATACAACGCTATCTTCGCCGTCTGGATGGGAACTACCCTTGGGATGCTTGTTTCAAACGCTTTCGGTATCATCGTAGGCATGGTGATGGGAAAACATATTCCCGAACGTCTTATCAAGTGGGCTGCCGCACTGATCTTTATCGCTTTCGGCTGCGCCGGGCTGTACGAGAATCTGCCCAAAAGCGTCTGGAGCCCCGGCGTAGTCGCGGCCGGCAGTGCCCTGCTCGCTGCGGCCATGTACCTGATCGCCCGGCTCTCTCCTCAGGGGGAGAGCTATGTGCCCGTGTGCAAGCCGGACGGGACTGTCACGCCCCGCCCGGAGAAGGGGGAATAGAAAGAGGAGGATATGATGAAGTGGCACCAAAAAACAGCAGATGAGGCGATGGGGGAGCTCATTACCTCTCCACAGGGGATATCTCCCCATGAAGCAGTGAAAAGGCTGCAGGAGTACGGCCCCAATGAGCTGGCGGAGAAGGAGCGGAAGTCCCCGTTTCTGCTTTTTCTCGATCAGTTCAGGGATCTCATGATCCTTGTGCTCGTCGCCGCCGCCCTTATCTCGGGGATCATCGGCGAGCCAGCCGATACGGTGGCTATCATCGTGATCGTCATTCTTAACGCCGTTATCGGGTTCATCCAGGAATACAGGGCGGAGCAGGCCATGGCGGCACTGAAAAAGATGTCCGCTCCCCTGGCCGCCGTGCTCCGGGAGGGAAAGCCGATGGATATCCCTGCCGCGGAACTGGTGCCCGGCGATGCGGTGCTGCTCGAAGCGGGCAGGATTGTGCCTGCGGATATGCGGCTCATCGAAACGGCACAGTTGCGGACCGAAGAGGCGGCCCTCACCGGGGAATCCCTGCCCGTCGAGAAACAGATGAAGCCATTGCACGAGGCAACCCTACCCCTGGGAGACAGGAATAACATGGTGTATAAAGGAACGACCGTCTCCGCGGGCAGGGGGGTCGGTGTTGTCGTCTCCACCGGTATGGAGACGGAACTGGGGAAGATCGCCACCCTGCTGCAGGGAGAGGAGATGGTGAAGACTCCGCTCCAAAAACGCCTCTCCCGCTTCGGCAGGAATATCGCTTTTGCAGTACTCCTTATCTGCGGCGTTGTATTCGCTGCAGGGACCCTGAGGGGGGAGGAGCCGCTGCGCATGCTCCTCACGGCGATCTCCCTTGCGGTGGCCGCGATTCCCGAAGCGCTCCCGGCGGTGGTCACCATCTCCCTTGCCCTCGGCGCGCGGAAACTGGTACGGCAGAACGCCCTTATCCGGAAACTCCCGGCCGTCGAGACCCTCGGCTCCGTCACCTACATCTGCTCCGATAAGACCGGCACCCTCACCCTCAACAGGATGACCGTCGAGGAGGTGTACACGGAGGGCAGGATCCTGCGGAGCTCCGAATTCAGGGCCTGTACAGACGAAGGGAGACCTTCCGCCGCCTTTGCGAGCGCAATGGCCCTGTGCAACGATGCGCGGAGGGGCGACGGTGACAACGTACTGGGAGATCCGACGGAAGTCGCCCTCTACCACTTCGCGCAGAACCACGGCTTCCAGAGGGAGGCGCTCGAAAAGGAATTCCCGCGGGTGGCCGAAATCCCCTTCGACTCGGACCGGAAGGCCATGACCACCTTTCACAGGTGGCATGACGGATATGTCTCTTTTACGAAAGGCGCAGTCGAATCGCTCATGGAAAAGACGAAAGATGCCCTGGACTCCGGCGGCCTGAAACCCGTGGGGGTAAAGGAGATCCTGTCGATCGCCGAACGGATGGCCGCGGACGGATTGAGGGTCCTCTGTATCACGATGAGGAGATGGGAGGCGCTCCCCGGGGATATATCGCCGGAGAAGGTCGAGGACAGCCTGACACTCGTGGGCCTCGCGGGCATGATGGACCCCCCCCGTGAGGAAGCGAAAGAGGCGGTGGCGATGTGCAAGGCTGCGGGCATTCACCCGGTAATGATCACGGGGGACCATCCCATCACCGCGCACGTTATCGCGAAAAGGCTCGGCATTATCGGCGAGGAGACGAGCGCGGTAACCACCGGACGGGAGCTCGAGAAGCTGCCCATGGAGGAATTCGAGGAGAGGGTAGAGCATATACGGGTGTATGCCCGGGTAGCTCCCGAACAGAAGCTGAAGATCGTGAAGGCCTTGCAGGACAAAGGCCAGTTTGTCGCGATGACGGGCGACGGGGTCAATGATGCCCCTGCGCTCAAAAGGGCGGATATCGGGATCGCCATGGGCATCACCGGTACCGATGTTTCGAAGGAAGCAGCCCATATGATTCTCCTCGATGATAACTTCGCAACCATTGTGCGTGCGGTGCGGGAGGGGAGAAAGATCTACGACAATATACGGAAGTTCATCCGCTACCTCCTGACCACCAATTCAGGCGAGATATGGACTCTCTTCCTGGCCCCCTTCGTCGGACTGCCCATTCCGCTTCTGCCCATTCACATACTCTGGATCAACCTTGTCACCGACGGCCTCCCCGCCCTTGCCCTCTCTGCGGAGCCCGCGGAGGACGATGTGATGAAGAGACCCCCCCGGCATCCGAAGGAGAGCATCTTCGCTCATGGGCTGGGAATCCATGCCGTATGGGTGGGCCTCCTGATGGCTGCTGTCGTACTGTCGGTGCAGGCATGGTCGCTGGGGACCGGGAATGCCCACTGGCAGACAATGGTCTTTACCGTGCTCTGCCTTACCCAGCTCGGCCACGTGCTTGCGATACGGTCGGAAAAGAAGTCGCTGTTCACGATGGGCCTGTTCTCCAATAAACACCTGATCGGGGCCGTTGTGCTGACCTTCCTGCTGCAGATGGCGACCATCTACATACCGTTCCTCAATCCTATCTTCAAAACGGTACCGTTGACCTTCGGTGAATTGCTGCTGACCCTCGGTCTCTCGTCCATAGTATTTTTCGCCGTTGAGATCGAGAAGTTCTTCTGGAGGAGGCGCGCCCGTTAGGGTGTGCCTCCTGCTTCGCCGCGCTTTCTGAGGAAGAAAAAGCACGACTACCGGAACAGTTGTACTTCTCCTTTCTTTCCCCCTCGCCCTTTTCGTGCATAGACGATTGATATAATTGCATTCTTTATTTCTTTTCCTCAATAATACCGTACCGCTTCGCCATAAAACCTTTTTTTATGGCGTAATTTTTTATCTATACAGTAGACACTCTTACAAGGGAGGTCGGTGCGATGTTTTTGAGGCGAGGAGTCCTATTCCTGCTTGCGTGTGCGTTGATGATAGCGGTTCCCGTGCATGCCTTTGCAGAGGCGGAGCATGGTGCCGCGAAAGGGCCGGATGAAAAAGAGTACCTCTGGATGTTCTTCAGCGAAGAGCTCCTCGTCTACTCGGCAACGAGGAGTCCGAAGCCCATCGTCCAGGTCCCCGAAAATGTCTCCCTTGTCACTGCCGAAGAGATAGAACTTATGCATGCCCACACCCTCGCTGATGTGCTCAATACTGTGGTCGGGGTGCAGATTCAGGCAAACGGCGGGCCTGGCGCTATTTCCACCATCTACATCCAGGGAGGGGGACCCTCACACGTTACGGTCTACCTCGACGAGGTCAGGATGAACAGCGCCTCGGATAACCTCATGGAGGTGGGCTCTGTCCCGGTAACCATGATCGAAAAGATCGAGATCATCAAAGGCCCCGCCTCCTCGGTCTGGGGCTCCGCCCTGGGAGGCGTGATCAACGTAATCACGAAATCGGGGAATACGACGAAGACGTTGCGGGGGAGCTTCACCTCCTCTTTCGGAGAGCAGGACACGCGCCACCTCACGGGCGAGCTCTACGGCAAACTGAATAATTTTTCCTACTACCTGAACGCGGAGAGGTTCCGGAGCGGGGGACTGACCACAAACAGCGCACTCTCCCAAGGGAATCTGTATGCAAAGTTCCGCTACCGCCCCTCGGATGCCCTGGGACTCACCTTCAGCACAAGCTATAACAAAGGGGATAGAGAGGCCGGGCAGTACGAACCCTTCGACCTCTCCTTCCGGAACGGCCTCAAATATTTCTTCGCCACCCTCTCCCTGGACTACCGCTTTTCTAATACGCTGACCCTCGACGTCTCCCTCAGCAGTCTCGAGCAGATCGTCAGAAACTACAACGACCAATTAAGCAGCGACATACAGCTCTCCGAGGCTGTCTACGACAACAGGTCCCAGGGAGCGGACGTAAAGATGGTATACAAGGAGGGCATTCACAACCTCGTCTTCGGTCTTGACAGGGAGGCGAGGACCCTGAAGTCCAACGTTGTTGCGGACAGTAAACAGGACCAGTTCAGGTGGGCCGTCTTTCTGAACGACACCCTGACCCTGGGCCGCTTCTCCCTCGTCCCGGGGCTGCGGTACGACTACAGCGACACCAACGGGGATTTCATCAGCCCGAGCTTCGGGCTGACCTATCGTATCACTTCGGACATCCTTCTCCGGGGGTATGTGGCACGTGGATTCAACCTGCCGACCCTCTTTGCCACTTACGGGGACAACCTCCTTTACCGCTCCAACCCTGACCTCGAGATGGAGAAGGTCTGGTCGTACCAGGCGGGCATCGAGACGACCGCCCTGCAGTATGCCCTCCTCAAGGTCTCTCTTTTTCGCCATGATGTTTCGAATGCCCTCGATACAGAGCGGGTTTCCAGCTCCTCTTTTACCACCGTGAACAAGGGGCATCAAAGGAGACAAGGGGTGGAGGCGGAAGCCAGGACAGTGCCCTTCCACTACTTCTCCTTCTTTGTCGGGGGGACCTTCGTGGATGCGGAAGACCGGGATACCGGGGAGACCCTGAAGAATATCCCCCGTTATGTCTACGACTTCGGCGTCCGCTACGACGACGAGAATACCCTGAAAGCCCTGCTCAAGGGCCGCTATCTCTGGTGGAACGCCGAGCCGTTCTATGCGGCAAAATATAATTCCTTTATCGTGGACCTGAATCTGCAGAAGACGGTCTACCTGGGCAGGGAGCATGCCGTCGCCCTCTTTGTGACGGGGCATAATCTCTTTAACGGTTCGCAGTACTGGATCAGCGCTTACAAGAACCCCTCCCGGTGGTGGGAGGCGGGCCTAAAGTACAGATTCTAGTGGAGGAGCAAGGAAAAAGCCGAAAAAGGAATGATCCGTATAGGAGAAGAATAATAGAAGGGGAAAGCCGCTCTCCAGCAGCCTTCCTCATCAAAATATAGTCATCCGGAGGGCCGTTGTCAGTCATAGAGAATCAGGTTCTGGTGACAGTCTGACGATGACAGTTCAAGCCAAGTTGCTGAAAAATTGGTGCGAGAGAGGGGAGTTGAACCCCTACGAGTTGCCCCACTGGATCCTAAGTCCAGCGCGTCTGCCAGTTCCGCCACTCTCGCTCGTCTGATTCTAAAGGATTTTCCCCCATCCGGTCAAACACTGACGCCCCCTGCTGCAGCAGAATTATAGCATGCATCGAAAACCGTAACACTTTAGCGGAGGACCGCATGGGCATCGAAATAGTTTTATGCTCTGCCATGCTTTGAATTCCGCCTCCATTGCATCCGTTCCGGATGTGCGTCATTTCGCGCAGCTTCAGTGCCACTGATTCTGGCTGGTAATTGGGATCGGCGCACTGGTGGTACGCCAGGTCACCGCTGGCAATATCGAGAGGATCAGAAGGGACCGGCTGCGAGTCCGCGAAGAGACAAAGAGCCTATCCTCGTATAAGCCATGCACCGGGAGGAACATGATGCCTCAGGTACGAGCAGTCTCCTGGAGGCGGTTGCTGACCAGGAGGAAGGTTCGGATACCAGATGCGACACATCCCTGGAGGGGGCATATGCCCTTTGGGAATTTTTGGATGTGCTGAAGGATACGGATCGGCAATTACGATGCCTCTCTCTGCGCAACCAAGGAGAGCTACGGGAATAAAAAGGGACAGAAACAGCTTCCTCAATAGATGGCGTACCTTCCGGAAGTTCATGGATTCTCCTTGAGTCTATGAGGGTAAAGGCATTTAGCCTCGATTTAATTAAAGCATAGAGATTCTGGATGCACTATGCAATAGTGACAAGGTAATAATGTCATTTTCACCTCCTCCCAGCAATGCACTTCAGGAAGAAGGTAAGATGCTTGACCACCTGCGGACAAACTGGAATCTTCGACAGAATTACAAAAGTATGAGTGTGTCGTGTTTTGCTATTGCGCTAAAGTGCTCATTATTGGTCCATAGGAATACGCTGTTTTGTTACTCTGCTTTCGGTTCTTCCAGATAGGTGGTTTTCTTTCCCTGCGATTGAGCAAACTGGATATCTTCCATCGTGCTGTGGCCTATATAGCCCTCGGGATTGATGACAAACACCTCATCAGCAAGGAGAATCTTGGGTTTATCCATATCCTTCAATCTGCGTTTCGTATCCTTATCGAACGTCAACCCTTCGGCATGCTCATACACGGTAGGGATCAACACAATATTCCACTGCAAGGTGAGATTAAAGGCATGCTCCTCATAGAACCTCTTGAAACGCGTACTGCCGGTAATGAAAATGATCTTATTTTCAGGAATTTCTCTTGATCGCATGCCGTTGCAACAGTGTCCCGATGTCTTCAGGGATGCTGTCCTCCTTTCCACATTTCCTACAGATCGTTCAGACACTTATAGCTTATCATAAAAACAAGGTTTGCGGTGCTTGGAGGGTATTTCCCCCCGATGGGAGATGTCTGCCTTATGGTCTGCATAAGTGCCGGAAACTATCATCTCCATCATTTACCGGTGAAGGGAGGCTCCTTTTTACAACGGCGGGGATCGGCCCCACCCTCATGCTCGTTGTGTGGGCATTCTATGTATTGGTCCTGCTTTTTGAGGGCAGGCTGTTTAAGGTCCTCTTCCGGGGAGAGGCGCAGAGAGATACTGCGAAGGTTTTTGCCAAGCTGACGGCTTTCCACTGGATAGTCCTCGGGTTAAGTCTGTTGGCAATTGGAGTCGGGCTTGTGAGCCATGGCCACCACTGCATCGATGATGGCACGGTCCTCGGGGCTGGTACCGATTCCCCGGACAAAAGACTGGTCGATCTTGAGCTTATGGAGGGGCAGCCTCTTGAGGTGGTTCAGTGAGGAGTATCCGGTGCCGAAATCATCAATGGAAAACTTCACCCCGATATGCGCCAGCTTATGCAGTTTGGGCAGGGTGACCTCGATATCCTCCATAGCCGTATGCTCCGATACCTCAAACTCCAGCAGCTCCGCAGGCAATCCCGTCTCCTTCAGTACCGCGGTCACGGTCTCTACAAGATCAGGCTGTTTAAAAAGCCGCCCCGAAAGGTTCACTGTTATGCATACAGGGGGATGCCGGTGCTGACGCTGGTGCGGATTCCCTGGCCGTCTATGAGGAAGGCTGCTGCAGGGAGAGAATAATCGGGCGATTTTTGCCGCGTCCCCTGCCTGCGTGATACAGGACAGCAGAATGCCGAACTCATCACCGCTAAGGCGGGCTATGTAACAGGAATCCGCCGGGGAACTCTTCCGGGTTTCGGCCTCCTCTGCGGAATTTCCGGCTTCCCGCCCGGCCTCTTCGGGAGTTTTATCTCTGTCTTCTGATCTGTCTTTTTTATTCTGGAAGCGCTCTTTCCGGCGCCTTTTCCCGTGCCTTTCATTGTCCCCCTCCGCAGAGCTGCAGTTTTGTCGTGATACGCACCGTATTCGGACGAAAACGTCACTGGATACGGCGATCTTAATAGTCTTATAGCACTATTCCCTCATACAATCAACCCGTAATCAAGCCCTGCTCACAGCTCTGTTGACACTTTTGCCTTCTCTCTCCCGGTCTGACGGGCACAGGCCCTGCGTACACCATCGGCGCGATGCGCTGGACGGTCACTGATGAAATCCCCGCTCTCAGCATATCGTTCACTGATGAATAAGGCCTTCCTGCAATTATCTTTCGGGCGATGTCCGGCGTCACTCCCGGCAGTCTCTCCAGGGTCTCCCTGCCCGCGGTATTGATATCGATTTTGGAGGGAGGTTTCGCAAAGGGAGTTTTTACGGGCTCTTCATCCAGGCCTCCGGCAATCCCGGATGCGCCGGAAAGCTCGAGAGGGTCGCGGGCAGCCGCTCCCACGAGACTGAGCATCACAATCATAAGTACTGCCGCAGTTCTCACTGCCGGTTCTACGCTGTTCACGATGAAACTCCTTGTTCGGTTGCCAGTAGTTCTTTTTCAGTCTTCTTCACGTAAGAGAGCGAAGAGGAGGCTTCAGCTTCTGACCGTCTCACTACGGAAAAGGTTCCGTCTGTCTCAAGGACTACCGCTTCGGCACCTTCGAGAGACGGTATCTTCTGCTCCCTTACGGCCGCGGTGATCTCCTCCTCCGTGACCCGCTCTTTTTTCATGGCTTTATACAGGAACTGTCCCTTGTGAAAGAGGAGGGCCGGCTCCGCTTTTGTGAAGTGCTGAAACTTCGAAAAGCGCACGGAGAGCCAGGTAACCGCGTACTGCAGATAGATAAGTACGGCAAAGGCAAGTATCCCTACAACGGCCACTCTCACGAGCCCCTGCCAGCTGTCGAAAAACATAACGCTTCCTCTGTGCCGGTCGTTCGGCTGACTCCGATGCCCTCTCCTGCCTGATTTAATGCTATCTCCTCGTCAGAGTACGTTCAAGAGGCGAGAGCCCGGTTGCCCGCCTGATCGCCTGTTTGCTCCGTACCGGGTACAGTGTCGTCCTGATGCGGTGTGGGCAGGGCTGATCCTGTAAGCAGAGGGACAGCCATACAGAGCCTATGAGAGGTTGTAAGGAGGTCTGATATGAAAACTATGAGCGATTACAGAAGTGTGGAGGTGCTTTTTCCCATAATAGCAGCGCTCCTTGTTTTCGTGTCGATGACGTCTGCGGATGCGCAGCAGAAGCTGCCTGATGCGGACATCAGGTTCGCTGTCCAGAACGAACTTATCGTGATCCCGCGGTTCCGGCATACAACTTGACAGTACAGGTAACCGATGGGATTGTCACCCTGACGGGGACGACTGACAACCTGCTGGACAGGGAAAGAGCGGAGCGCCGCGCTTCGCTGGAGAAAGGGGTCAGGGCCGTGGTGAACAGAATAGACGTGGAGCCGGCGACAACGGTTTCAGACAACGAGCTGCAGCAGGATATTGAGACGGCGCTAAAAAGCAACACCGCCACCGATGTTCATGAGACCGTTGTATCGGTGGACAACGGGACTACGCAGCTGACGGGCATGACGGATTCCCTGGCTGAGAAGCGATTTGCGGGAGATGTCGCCAAGGGAGTCAGGGGCATCAGGGCGATGGACAACGCCATAACCGTGCAGTACAAGACGCGCCGCACCAACAGCGAGATCTCGGCCGATGTGAAGGGGAAGCTGCGGCGGGACGCCCTGGCGGACAATGGCTTGATAGATGTAAAGGTTGCCGACAGTGTCGTGACCCTTTCAGGGACAGTGGGCAGCCTGGCGGAGAAAGACTGCACGGTGTTGGACGCCTGCATCACCGGTGTAAAGAAGGTGGACTCCCCGGGGCTTCCGGTGGAACGCTGGGCACGAGATGAGGATATGCGTGCGGGGAAGTGCGTAGAGAAGACGGTTGCGGAACTGTTCCGTGCGGTGGAAGACGCTTTTCTGTTCGATCCGCGTACCAACTCCTTTAACATCAGGACCGAGGTGTCGGGCGACACCGTGACGCTGCGCCGGACGGTGAACAGCCTTGCCGCAAAGAGGGCCGCAGCAGCCGACGCGCGCAGCACAGCGGGAGTTCGGGAAGAGAAGAACTTCCCCACGTGGCCTCTGGCCGGAACATAACCGACCGGGAGATAGCCTCGCGGGCCAGGAGCGCCCCCAGGCTCGATCCCTATGTGGAGAATTTCGAGATCGCAACGTGAGCGGACCGCGGCACTGTCTATCTCACGGGGACCGTGGATACCTATTTCGAAAAGAAACAGGCTGAGGACCTTGCGGCCGGGAGCAGAGGCGTATCGAGTGTCGTGAACAATCTGCTCGTGGACGATGAAACGGCCACTCTTACCCTTGATATGCGGCAGCTGGAGGATTGCACATTGGACCTGTGCATTGCGGTTGTTTGACAACGGAGTGGGGGAATGGTAGCATCTAGACAAACCGGGCGTCCCTATGTCTGTCTGCCCTATTTGCCGGGCGACATGCTGCGGCAAGGAGCAAAGGAGGTCCTTTGATGGCCTGGTATCAGCGCAGCTTTGAGGAAATCTTCGGAGAAATCGAGACCTCCGGGCACGGCCTGACCGATGCAGAGGCCGGAAAGCGCCTTGAGCAGTACGGCCCCAACAAGCTCGCTGAAGAGGAAAGGATCAGCAAGGTCAAGATACTCCTCCATCAATTCACCAGCCCGTTGATATACATCCTGCTGATTGCTGCGGCAGTCACTGCGTTCCTCAGGGAATATATCGACATGGGAGTGATCCTCGCCGTCGTCGTCCTCAACGCCATTATCGGGTATATCCAGGAATACAAGGCGGAAGAGAACGTCAGGTCCCTCAAGAAAATGGTGGTTCCGAAGGCGAGAGTGATCAGGGACGGCAGAGAGAGGGAAATACGCAGCGAGGAGTTGGTTCCCGGGGATATCGTCCTGCTCGCCTCCGGCACCCGGGTCCCGGCGGACCTGAGGCTTGTGCATACGATTGAACTGAGGATCGAGGAGGCGATGCTTACGGGAGAATCGCTGCCTGCCGAGAAAACCCCTGCACCGATTCGTGAGGAACATCTGTCTCCCGGGGATCAGAGGAACATGGCATTTATGGGAACCATGGTGGTGAACGGACGCGGCCGGGGCATTGTGGTGGAGACAGGGAAGAACACGGTGCTCGGCGGCATTGCCGGTGAGGTAAGGGAGATCGGTCCTGTGAAGGCACCGATCCAGGTAAAGATCGACCGGTTCGCCAGGACTGTCGGACTCATAGTGCTGGTCGCCTCCTCGGTGCTTTTTTTTGTCGGACTGCTCATTGGCGAAAGCGTCAAGAATATGTTTCTGACGGCCGTAGCGGCTGCCGTGGCGACAATACCGGAAGGCCTTCCCATCGTCGTCACCATAGCGATGGCCATCGGCGTTGCAAGGATGGCCAGACAGAACGCCATTATAAGAAAACTGCCGGCAGTGGAGACTCTCGGCAGTACGACGGTGATTTGCACCGACAAGACCGGCACCCTCACCAGGAACGAGATGACCGTCAGGCTCGTCTATGACGGGGAATTTATTTACGAAGTAACCGGCAGCGGTTATGAGCCGAAAGGCGAGATCCTCCATGAGGGCATTCCCCTGGAGATAAAGAAGCAGGAGCGCCTGCTGCAGGTCTTGCGCATAGGGCTCCTCTGCAATGAGTCAGACATTTATGAGGAGGACGGGCAGTACAAACCCGACGGAGACCCGACCGAAGTCGCGTTGATTGTCTCCGCGCGCAAGGCAGGTCTCAAACGTGACGAGGAGGGGAGACAGTATCCCCGGAAAGCAATTGTCCCTTTCGAATCGGAGCGCGGCTACATGGCGACATTGCATGAACGGGGAGGGGAAAAACTCGTTTTTGTAAAAGGTGCTCCCGAGAAGGTCCTCGACATGTGCTCCCCCCCCGTGAGGGAAGAGGGGAGGGGGAAGGAAGATATCCTTCATGTTGCCGGAAATTTCGCACGGGAGGGCTTGCGTGTTCTTGCCCTCGCCTACAGAGAGGTCCCCCGCGATAAGGAGGGGCTTCCCTGTAGTGATGTAGAATCGGGGCTGACCTTTGCAGGGCTGCAGGGAATGATGGACCCGCCGAGACAAGAGGTGATAGAGGCTGTTACAGGGTGCAAGAAGGCCGGCATCAGGGTGGTTATGATAACGGGCGACCACGCCGTCACCGCCGAAGCAATAGCGAAGAAACTCGGAATCGGCGGTGACGGGACGCGGGTGCTGGCCGGCAGGGAGCTTGAGGCGATGAGCGATGAAGAGCTCTTCAGGCAGGTGAAAGAGGTCTCCGTTTACGCGAGGGTTGCACCCCGGCACAAGCTCAGGATAACCCAGCAGTTGGTCAGGCACGGAGAAATCGTTGCAATGACCGGAGACGGCGTCAACGACGCCCCGGCGCTCAAAGCGGCACACATCGGCATCGCCATGGGCAGGAGCGGGACGGACGTGGCGAAAGAGGCCTCCGACATGGTCCTTGCCGATGACAATTTCGCCAGTATCTTCAATGCGGTGAAAGAAGGCAGGATCGTCTTCGACAACCTTCGGAAGGTGACCTTCTTTCTCATACCCACCGGCATCGCGGCGATCCTGTCCATTCTCGGCACCATTGTCATGGGAGTACCAATCCCCTTCGTCCCTGCTCAATTGCTCTGGATAAACCTCGTCACCAACGGGCTGCAGGATGTGGCCCTTGCCTTTGAGCCTGGTGAGAAAGGGGTGATCGAAAGACCGCCGAGAAACCCCAGGGAAGGAATCATGTCCAGGGTCTTGATCGAGAGGACCGCTCTCGTCGGACTGATCATTTCTGCGGGAGTCGTCTATAACTTCATGGATGCATTGGAGGGAGGTGATTCCCTTGAGAGAGCAAGGACCATGGCAGTGACGACAATGGTATTTTTCCAGTTCTTTCAGGCATGGAACTCCCGGTCCGAGTACCTGTCGATTTTCACCGTAAACCCTTTGAGCAACCTCTTCCTCTTCTACAGCATGATAGCCGCTTTCTTTGCACAGCTTGCAGTGATTTACGTACCGGCGCTCCAGTTCATATTCAGGACCGAGCCGATCTCGCCGGGTGAATGGCTGGAAATACTCGCGGTCGCCCTTACGGTTATCGTTGCCGTTGAAGCGGATAAATGGTTGCGGAAAAGGAGCCGGAAATGAAAAAAATCGAAAAAATTCTCTTCCCCACAAAATTCAGAGAGCTTTCCTTCAATGCGCTTGAATCGCTCCTTGTTCTGAAGGAAGACGGATTACGAGAGGTATTGCTCCTTTACATCATCCCACGGGATGAGGTGGCCTTCGTCCCGTACGGAGGCTACTTGAAGGAGGTGGAGGAGAAATTGAGAGAGGAGGCGAGGATACGCTTCGAGGACTGGCAGAGGGTCCTTACCCAGGCAGGAGTGGAAAGCAGGATAGTAATTGAAGTCGGCGACCCGGTACCCAGGATACTTTCCATTGCCAATAACGAGAAAGTCGACCTCATCGTAGCGGGAAAAAAGAGGAAGACGGGCGCGGAAGGCATATTTATCGGATCGCGGACCATGGATATCCTGCGCCGTACCCGTGTCCCGGTACTGGTGCACAAATATATGGTCCAATTTAAGCAGGAAGGCGAAACAGTAACCCGCACCAATGACCGCATTTTTGAGCGTCCCCTTCTTGCCACTGACTGGTCCCCGCCTTCCGAGAGGAGCCTGGAGCTCCTCCTGCCCTTGAGGAAGGTACTGCGCAGGGCAATTGTTACCCATATTATCAGCAGTACGATAACGTCGGGAATGGATACGTCCGGGTTGCGGCGCCTGGAGGAGGAGAGCAGGACAAAACTGGAGCGGTACTGCAAAACACTCGAAGACGCAGGTATCGAAGCGGAGTACCACCTTTCCGCAGGGGACGAGGTCCGGGAAATCATACAGGTCTCCAGGGACTTCACTACCACGATGATCATAATGGGGAGCACCGGTAAAGGCCGTCTGCATAAGCTTGTCCTGGGAAGCGTCTCACATGGCGTAGCTGAAGCGTCCGAATTGCCCACCCTCCTCGTGCCGTGAGGGGGGCATTCACTCCAATGAGCAGAAACGGGGTGGAAGGTATCAGGGACAATGGGGCGGAGCATCAGGGGATCTCCCCGGAAGTCCCTTGATAAGGGAGGGCAGTATGAAAAGCGGATTGGTGCAGGGGGAAGGGAAGATACCTGCCGCCAGGGTGCCTGTGGAATGAGCAAAGCGGGAAAGTACCGTTTTGCGCTTCAGTTCCTTTTAATGGCACTGCTTTGGCTCGTCCTGACGGGCGGTGACCTGAGGACATGGTGGTTCGGCCTTCCTGCGGCGCTGGCCGGCTCATGGATACGCATACGACTGCTGCAGGAAGGGCGGTGGTGGAGCATAAAGGGACTGGTGCGCTTCATCCCCTTCTTCATCCGGCAGTCCCTGGAGGGAGGGGTCGATGTCGCAGGGCGGGCTCTGCACCCTCACATGCCCCTTAAGCCGGAGGTCATCCACTATTCCGTCCGGCTGCCCGGGGGACCTGCGTCAGTGTTCCTTGCGGCCGTGACCAGTCTTCTTCCCGGCACCCTTACGACTGAATTGAAGGACGGACATCTTCTCGTCCATGTGCTCGACGCGGGAATGCCGGTGATGGAAAAACTCCGTACCCTGGAGGAAAGGGTTGCCGCTCTCTTCGACATTGACCTTTCCCGCGAAACCCGGAAGGAGGACACCCCATGAGCATTTTTTATACGGGAATGGCTTTGTTCCTGCTGTTAAACCTGGGCCTCGGGCTGGTGAGAATCATGAAGGGCCCCGCCCCGGCCGACCGGATGATGGCCGCCCAATTATTCGGGACAACCGGGGCGGCCATTCTTCTCCTGCTTTCACAAGGCCTGGACGACCCCTCTCTCTATAAAATGGCCCTCGTGTTCGGTCTTCTGTCCGGACTGGCCGCCATTGCCTTTGTAAAAAGCGCCCGCGCGCGGCATGACGAGCCGGGGAGTGGGGCTGATGGGGCTGATTGACTGGATTTCCGCTCTCCTGGTGCTTTCGGGCGGTATCTTCTTCTTTGCGGGTACCGTGGGGCTCCTGCGCTTCCCCGACCTGTACACCCGGCTCCATGCCCTGACCAAGGCCGACAATCTCGGTCTCGGCCTCACAGTGGCCGGATTGCTCCTCCAGGAGGGTTCCGTGACGGCGGCGCTGCAGCTCTTTCTTGTCTGGATCCTGGTCCTTGCGACCAGCGCGACGGCCTGCTACCTGATCGCCTCTGCGTCCCTGAAAAGCGGGCTCCGCCCCTGGAGGCGGCCATGACCCCGGTCCTGCAGCTCTTCGATGCACTCCTGGTGCTCATCCTGCTCTGGCTTGCCTGGAGCCTGCTCAGGTCGGAAGACCTCTTCAGGGCCGTCATCCTGTTCATTGTTTTCGGTCTCTTCATGGTAATCGCCTGGGTGCGCCTTGACGCGCCCGACATCGCACTCGCGGAGGCCGCAATCGGGGCCGGATTGACCGGGGTGCTGCTGCTGGATGCCGTCAGGCATGGGGAAACGGAAAAGAAAGAGAGTCGTACACACGCACCGGTGCCGGAACGGAAGAGGCTGGGCAAGCACTCCCTCATACATGCTCCGCTTTTTCTCCTCCTTGCCACTGCAGGGGGCGTACTGATACAAGCGATCACAGACCTGCCCGGGAATCCGGAAGGACTTTCAGCCGTGGTGGACGCGCATATGTCGTCCAGCGGGGTAAACAGCAGGGTGACTGCTGTCCTGCTGAACTTCAGGGGCTATGATACTCTCCTGGAGATAGGAGTAATGCTCATCGCCGTAACAGGGGTTCTGTCGCTGCGCGGATACGGCACTGTTTGGAATCACCCGGCAAGACCCCATGACACGCTCCTGGCGGCATTTACCCGGCTGCTTGTTCCTGTCGCGCTCCTGGTTGCCGCCTATCTGCTCTATGAGGGAGCATACGCTCCCGGCGGTGCATTCCAGGGAGGATCGGTACTGGGAGCCTCCCTGGTGCTTTTGCGGCTTTCGGACTTCCCGCCTCCCCCATGGCTCCGGGGAAAGACGACGGACACTCTTCTCTTTGCAGGGTTCGCCCTGTTTCTCCTCATCGCCGGAGGTGTTCTGTTTACCGGCAACAATCTGCTGGAGTACCCCGCAGACTATGCCGGGGGCCTTATTTTTCTTATCGAGGCCGTCCTCACCGTCTCCATCGGCTTCATCCTTGCGGAGCTCTTTTCACCCTGGAGGCGTCCGTGAGCCACGAGCCCCTCTATTCCGCGAGCGGCGTGCTCCTGTTCCTCATGGGGCTTTACAGCCTTATTGTCCACGATCACCTCATCAAAAAAGTCATCGGCTTCAATATCATGGGGAGCGGGATATTCCTGCTCCTGGTGAGTTTTGCCGAGCGGACGCCCCATGCACCCGACCCTGTACCCCATGCCCTTGTGCTCACCGGCATTGTAGTAACCGTAAGCGCGACAGGTTTTGCTTTGATGCTGATCAAGCGCATTTTTTCAGAGACGAAAAAGCCGGCACTGGATGACGGCGGGGAATAAGGAGCAGCTCGGGTCAAATGTATCACGGCACATTTATGACCTCTCCGGCATTGATACCAGGGGTTATTCTCATCCCTCTCTCGATGGCTGCGCTCTTTTTCTTCGTCAGGCGGCCCGTTCCCGGTTTGCTCGTAAGCGTACCCGCCCTGGGTATTCCCCTTTGTTCCTCCGGTATCGCGCTGCAGGTGCTGAAAGACGGCCCCCTGCATTATGCGGTGGGAGGGTGGAGGGAGCCGCTCGGCATCGCCCTCTATGCGGACGGTCTGAGCGCCGCGCTGCTTCTCATGACCGCTGTCGTGGGCTCCTGTATCTCCGTTTACTCCCTCGGATACTTCCGTAAAAACATCCACAGCGGCCAGGGGGAACTCTTCTGGCCGCTGTGGATGTTCCTCTGGGCGGCGCTGAACGCCCTGTATCTTTCGGCGGATATATTCAATATTTATGTAACCCTGGAATTGCTGGGCCTGTCCGGTGTCGCCCTGATCACCCTCTCCGGGGACAAGGCGGCGCTTACCGGCGGAATGAGATACCTGCTCATCGCCGTCCTGGGCTCACTCTCTTACCTTCTGGGTGTCGCACTCCTCTATAACGCCCACAGCACTCTCAGCATGCCCATGCTCTCCCGGCTCGCTTCCGCCGGCATCCCTACCCATGCCGCTCTTGCTTTGATGACCGTCGGGCTCTTACTGAAAACCGCTCTTTTCCCTTTGCACTTCTGGCTTCCGCCGGCCCATGCCAGCGCTCCGTCACCGGTAAGCGCACTGCTTTCCGGGCTCGTGGTAAAGGCGTCTTTTTATCTGCTGGCCAGACTATGGACCGTGTTCTCTTCCGCTCTGCTCTCCGGCGCCGCACCGTTCCTGGGAGCTCTCGGCGCTGCCGCAATCCTCTGGGGGTCTTTCTTTGCGCTGCGGCAGAAGAGTCTCAAAATGCTGATCGCGTACTCGACGGTGGCACAACTCGGGTATCTCTTTCTGCTGTTCCCCTTGTCCCTTCCGGGAGCAGGAGCCGGGTATCCGGTCCGTGAGGCATGGAACGGCTCACTCTACCATCTTCTTTCCCACGCCTTTGCAAAGGCGGCTATGTTCATGGCGGCCGGGAACATCATTCATGCTCTCGGGCACGACCGTCTGGATGGAATGTCCGGCATCGGCCATCGCCTCCCGGTAACTTTTTTCGCCCTGGGACTGTCCGGGATCAGCATTATGGGATTGCCCCCGAGCGGAGGTTTTGCGGCAAAATGGCTGCTTCTCATCGCTTCACTGAAAAGCGGCCAATGGTGGTGGGCGGTCTTCATCATAGCGGGCAGCCTGATGGCGGCTGGATATGTGTTTCTCATATACCGGCATGCATTCGAACAAAACCAAACAGAGGATCAGGTGTATCCGGTACATCCGGTACCGGGAAGCATGGAGCTGAGTACATTGTCCCTCGCCGTTCTCTCTTTGCTCCTGGGGATAACGGCAGAGCCCGTGCTGAAGCTCGTCACGAGTGCCACTCCCTGAGGGGAAGGAGGACTTTCAATGGAAATCGACAACCTGATACCCCTGATGGTTCTTCTGAGCTCTCTGCTCACGGGAATATTCATATTTCTCCTGGGAGAGGAGCAGCATGGCTCCCGCACCCTGTTGAACCTGGCAGGGGCGATTGCAAAGCTTGTACTCGTCGGTATAATGATATGGGGAGTGTTCAACGAGCACCGTTACGAAACCCGTTTCACTGTTCTGCCCGGCCTCGACATGGTTCTGCGCGCCGACGCCCTTTCGATATTGTTTGTAACGCTTTCGTCGGTCCTCTGGCTGCTGACCACCATTTATGCCGTGGGGTATCTTGAAGGCTCCCCGAACCGAAGCCGCTTCTTCGGCTTCTTCAGTCTCTGTGTCGCTTCGACCATGGGAATATCCCTGGCCGGTAATCTCTTCACCTTTTTCATGTTTTACGAGATGCTGACCTTGACCACCTACCCCCTCGTGGTGCATCGCGGCACCGGGAGGGCGTTGGCTGCGGGAAGCACCTATCTCAGGTATACACTATCCGGGGGCGCGGTCCTCCTTATCGGCGTAACAGGGCTTCATGTGCTCGCGGGGGAGGTGTCGTTCACCCAGGGAGGCGCACTCACCTCTATCGGCACGGAGCACAGGAACTCTCTTGTCGTCCTGTTTGCCCTCCTCATCGCAGGGTTTGGAGTCAAGGCTGCCCTGGTGCCCCTGCACGGCTGGCTTCCCGTCGCCATGGTCGCCCCCGCTCCGGTAAGCGCCCTGCTCCACGCGGTGGCGGTCGTAAAAGCGGGAGCCTTCGGCATAGTCCGCGTCGTCCATAATGTCTATGGGATCGAGCTCGCTTCAAACCTGGGTCTCCTGGGACCCCTTGCACTGGCAGCCGCCTTCACGATTCTTTACGGTTCGCTGCGGGCTTTGACTCAGGACGAGCTCAAGAAAAGGCTCGCCTATTCCACGGTAAGCCAGATAGCGTACATCGTCCTGGGAGTTGCCGTTTTCGGGCCTGTCGGCACTATCGGCGGCCTGGTGCACCTGGTCCATCAGGGTATCATGAAAATAACCCTGTTCCTGTGCGCCGGGAACCTTGCGGAAACCCTGGGTATCCACTATATCCATGAGATGAACGGCGTCGGCAGGCGGATGCCCTGGACAATGGCGGCCTTCACTGCAGCGGCCCTGGGGATGATCGGAATTCCCCCCCTGGCCGGATTTATTACCAAGTGGTATCTGGGCACGGGGGCAATAAAGGCAGGCCAGCCGTGGGTTATTCCCCTTCTCGGGGTGAGCAGCCTCCTGAATGCGGCATACTTTCTCCCCCCTCTTTATAACGCATGGTGTAAAGCGCCCCTCTCCTCCCGGCCTGCGGCCTCTCCGTACCGGTTCGAAACCAGCCTTATGCTCCTGATCCCGCCCGTCGTTACCGCACTCCTCACCCTGCTCGCCGGACTTTTTGCGGGAGCCCCTTTCAGTCCCCTGGAGTGGGCAAAACTCATTGCCTCACGGGAGTACCGGTAATGACCGGTATGAAAACGCCCTGGCTGTTGACTGGTCTCCAGTTCGGGATGGATGAAGTCTCACGGGTATTTCTGCTTTTTTCCACTCTCATCTGGATAGCAGCCGGTGCATACGCTCTCTCCTCCGGGAGGAGTGCGGAGACGACGCGATGGTTTTTCGTCTTCTACTGCATCTCCCTGTTCGCCAATCTCGGGCTGATACCGGCCCAGGACATGGTCGGTTTCTATCTTTTCTTTTCCGTCATGACCTTTGCCTCCTATATCCTCATTGTGCAGGGAGAGGCACAAAGGGCCCGCTATGCCGGAAAGGTCTATATCACCATGGCGCTGATAGGCGAGATCCTGATCGTTTCCGCCATGATGCTCATTGCACCGGGGGCGGAAAGCCTCCATTTCCGCCACATCAGGGCAGCAGCCGCCGCCTCCGCCCACCGGGATCTGTTCGTCTGCCTTGTGCTGTCGGGCTTCGGGGTAAAAACGGGGGCACCGCTGCTCCATATGTGGATGCCCCTTGCCTATACGGCGGCGCCGGTCCCTGCGGCCGTTGTATTGAGCGGGGCAATGGTCAATGCCGGGCTTCTCGGATGGATACGGTTTTTACCGTTAGGGGAAGTCGCCCTGCCGGGCTGGGGCACCTTGTGTCTTGCGGCGGGTATCGCGGCCGCTTTCTATGGAGTGGCCGTGGGCGTATTCCAGGATAATCCGAAGACCGTCCTTGCCTATTCAAGCATCAGCCAGATGGGGCTTATGACCCTGGCCATCGGCACAGGCCTTGCTTTCCCCGAGGCGTGGCCTGCAGCCCTCTCCTCCCTTCTGGTCTATGCAACGCATCATGCGCTGCACAAGAGCTCCCTCTTCATGGGCACAGTCATTGTACAGGGAATGAGCCGGAATCCCTTCTCCTATGCCGGCTTGCTCTTCTCTTCCCTTGCACTTGCAGGAGCACCCTTCACCAGCGGGGCGGTCGCCAAGGTCAGCCTGAAAGCCGCCACAGGATCGCCTCACAACGGAGGGGCGCTATGGCTGGAATGGCTGCTCCCCCTGACGGCCTTCGGCACTACCCTTTTAATGGGACGTTTTCTCTTTCTTGTCCGGGACTCACGAAAGCAGGGAGTGGCCCGACGACCGGCAACCGGTGCCCTGGCTTCCTGGATAATCCTCCTGGCGGGTGCAGCCGCGGCGGGATTTGCCCTGCCTTTCGACGACCCCTTTGACACGGTCCGGCTATCCCGTACCCTGAAAAATGTTCTCTCCGCCCTTTGGCCTGTGCTCGGCGGAATACTGGCCCTCGGGGCCGTATGGCGGATGATGAGAGGGCGTGCCGCAACACTCCCGGTGAAAATACCGCCGGGAGACATCATCGAGCCGGTTGTCAGAGGCTTGCGCTCCCTGCAGGCCTGCTGGAAAAAATATCCGGTGAAAATATTTGAAGCAGGGGGGCGACTCCTCGTCCTTATCGTGTCCGGTTTCCGCAAAGGAACGTTTCTTTCGAACACCATAGTAAACGCTGAGAGGAATCTGACCCGATGGACCGTCGCCGGAGCAGTGTTCCTCATCCTGGCGGTACTGATGTTTTTTCTGATGAGCTGCTAGTCCCCCCCAGGCAAACGCATCAAAGGAGGAATACAAGGGAAAACAACGAGATTGCTCCAGGATACCGGAACAGACAGGTTGAAGTAAAGGGAGAGGGAGAGAGAAAGACAGAAGAAAGAGATTGCTTCAAGAACAAGTTCTTTCGCAATGACGGGGTCCCCGGAAAGTAGAAGGCTTTCTGGGGGGAATGGCAGTTCGCGAAAACTTTCTCTGTCATTGCGCGGTCAGCGCGGCAATCTCAAGGAGATATCCATTCACCAGGAAGTGCTGCCCCTATGCATACGCCCGCTCGAGAATGGCGGTCACCTCGTCTACGGTCATGGGGACGGGGGTAAGCTTGTAAAGCCCCCCCATGGTGCAGAAAGAATTTTCCGCTATCGCCCTGAGGTCCTCCCGTTTCACCCCGTACGCAGAGAGCTTTTCCTCATGCAGCCCGATGCTCCGTATGAGCTTCTTCAGGGCGAGGATGAAACCGAACGCCTTGTCCCTCTCCTCTTCAAGGGAATAGAGGTCCTCGCCCATTGCCGCCGCCATGTCGGGAAAACGCTCCGGATGCCGCTCCACAAGCCAGCTGAAATAGGAGACGGAGAGCATGGTGAGTCCCGCACCATGGGCGATCCGGGGATAGTACGCGCTCACTGCATGCTCCAGGGAGTGATGGGAGATACAGCAGGAAAGGGACTCGCAGATGCCCGCCTCGGTGCTGGCCCAGGCGAGTTTTGTCCTGGCTTCGCGGTTACTCCCGTCCCGCACCGCGATGGGCAGGTATCGGGTAATAAGGCTGATAGCTTCCAACGCAAGGTGATCGCTCGCCGGCTGGCGTACCGTCGCAAGGTACGCCTCCACCGCGTGGAAAAAAGCGTCCATGCCGGTGCGGGCAGTCACCTCCGGAGGCACGCTCAACATGAGCTCGGGATCAACAAAGGAGAGGAGGGGAAAGGTGGCGTCGTTGCCCCATCCGATTTTTTCTTTCATAGCGCTTTTTGTGATGACCGTCCAGGGGTCCGCTTCGGTGCCGGTGCCCGCGGTGGTGGGGATCGCCACAATGGGCAACGCGCCGTTCACCGGAATTTTCCCGCCGCCGCTCCCCCCGATGATATAGTCCCAATATTCCCCGGGGTTTTTTGCCATCACGGCAATGCTCTTCGCGGAGTCGATGGTGCTCCCCCCGCCCAGACCCACTACGAAGTCGCAGCCGCTCTCCTTCGCAAACGCGGCCCCCTCGTCCACATGCTCCGAAACAGGGTTGGGGAGGATCTTGTCATACACAACGGATTCGACCCCGTTCTGCCTGAGGTATTCCGCAGCGCGGTCAAGATATCCGTTTTCCCTCATGGCGCCCGTCGCTCCGATAACGATAAGGGCTCTCTTGCCGGGGAGGGAGACCGTGGCAAGCTCCTTCAGTCTTCCGGCGCCGAAAAGGATCCTCGTAGGCATATAATAGGAGAAAGCAAGATCCATCATATCCTCCTGGCACTGAACTTTCTTCACTATATACACGGCGGAACGGGGGAACCCCCCGTTCCCCTTTTACTGAATTCCCGCGATGGTATTATAGATGGACTGCAAAGCACTGCTGCTCGGGGCGCTCAGGAAAAGCCCTCCCGTCTGGGTCGCAAAATCCCTGAGGATGCTTTCCGTTTCGGCGGTGTAGCCCTGTCCCTGAAGTCCTATCGTATATACGGGAATGCCCAGCTGGCGGGCATAGGCTATGACGTCCTGCATCTTCGCCGCGCCCTTCTCTCTTTCCGCACTTTTCATGACGCTGTAATTATCGAGACCGTCGGTCATTGCAATGACAGCCCTCCTCCGGGTGGAATCTTCGAGGGCGGTATCCTGAAGCGCCCGGTACACCGCATCATAGAAAGCGGTATGCTCGCCGGCCTTGATGGCGTCAATGGCGGCGGTGAGCAGGGCCTTATCCCCGGTAAAGGATTGCTGCACGGTAACGGTGCCGTCGAAGCTGATCACCGCGCCCCTGTCGGCGGTTCCCATATAGTTCACATAGGTCTTCGCCGCGGTTTTTGCGTCGGCGAGGGGCTTGCCGCTGCCGTCCAGTCCGGCCATGCTCGAGCTTTTGTCGATGACGATGGCGACGGAGATACCTTGTTCCTTCTCGTCCACCGTGATATAGTAATTGGCAAGGGAGGTCAGACCATCACTGTCCCGCACCTCCACCCGCGTGTTGTAGGTGCCCTTTTCCGTATAGGTATGGGAGGCTGTCCCGGAAGAGGACCAGTCGGTATCCCACTGTCCATCACCATTGAAATCGAAACGGTAGGAAAGTGCAGCGCCGCTCTCATCCGTGGAAGCAGCCGCATCGAAACTCACTGTGTCCCCCACATACGGGTTCAGGGGAGAGGCGGCCAGAGAGGCGACGGGGGGGAGGAGAATGCGGACATCGGAACATTCTGACAGCACACCGTTTTCCTGCTCGATGCAAAACTCCGCCTTCGACGGCGCGAATCCCAGGTCATCGATGAAAGGGATCGGCTCGTTTGCCCAGTCGACAGTCCTCAGCACCGTAGACGTATTCTTCACCAGCGTCTTCGCCGCATCCAGGAAGGGGACGGCATCGATCCCCCCGGCGTCCCAGAGCATCCGGGCAAGGACATTCCAGTTGGTCCCGTTGCGGAGGAAGTCGACCAGTGCCTCCGTAAAGACCAGGGAGTCTCCCCCGTTGACCGCTTGTGCCAAATCGGCAAACCCCGTCATGCTCCCCGCCTGCTCCGCGGCTTTTGTCATCAGGGACGCGATACGGTCCTCCGTGGAGATCCCCGCAACAGCTCCGGTGAACTGGCCCATCATAATGAGAGTGTTATACCAGGTGGCGGTCCCGACTATCGTGGCGCCTGCGGAGTGCCCCGGATTCGAGGGGTCGTACGGCAGCCACCAGTTGCCCTCTTCCAGGGAGAACCCTTTGTACAGCGTGATGCGATAGCGTCCGTCCGCAAGAGAAAGGGTTGTTTCCACGGGGGGCGACTTCACGACAGGGGGCCACCACTGGAAGGCCGAAAAGCTCTTCACCCGCTCGATCACCTCGTACCGCTTGCCTCCCTGGGAATCGGCGATCTCCGCCCCGTATACCACCATTTCGGGGTTCTCGAAGGCTATGGTGCCCCCGTCCTTGTCCAGGATCCGTACCGCTCCCGGGGAGCCGATGTCCCGGTATCCTTTTGCCTGTGTTCCATTCAGGGCCTCCCCCGTCTCCTTGACGAGGGCGAAGGCGACTTTCACCGTATCCGGGTTCCTGTCGGGATTGAGGAGGTTCTTCGGGTCGTTCGCAAGGAGAGATTCGATTTTTCCCGTGAGCTGCGGGAACATGGAAGAGGCAACCGCTTTCTCCATGAATTCCGTTTTCCTGTCCGCAGGAAGGGACAGCACATAGGGGTTCATCCAGAGCAGGCCCTTCGCAATCCCCTCGCTGTCGATCTCGGCAACACCTGAGGCGGCTTCGAAATAAGAGTAGAAGAGCGGGGTTCCCTGTGCATCGGACAAGATAGCTACCTGACCGCCGCCGGTATCGGTAGCCACCGCATACACCGATTTTCCCTTCGCAGGGTCCACTCCATAAGTTCCGTACAAGGTGACCACGGTAAGGGGTTCGCTGTTCAGGCCCGAGGTGCCGGGGAAAGAGAGGTCAAACCGCACGTGCTTCGAAAAAGAGGTGGGCAAAGGGGGTAAATCCTGGGTCTCCTTGTCACCGCCCGTCGTGGCTGACTCTCCACCGCCACCACCTCCGCCGCAGCCGGCACTGAGGGAAAGCAGGCAGAAAAACAGGAGACAAAACAGACGCATCGTGGGAAATTCCTTCTTCATGCACTCCTCCTTTGTCAGTGCGGCGTACTGCTTCGATGAGCAAAAACAATCCCGTTCAGCGCTCTCTGCCTGCTCCTCCAGGGGAGAGGAAAAGGCACTGGAGGGGAACAGGGTGACGCCAGGAATTTCTGTAAAGGTATGTCTGCCCCTTGTTTGCAATTCCCGTGCCTTATCGTGAAGAGCCCCTTTCCTCTCCAATAAGGAAAGAGGAAAAGCAGCGCGAGGAGGAGCCAAGGGGCAATCCGGAAGCGGAGACTAGGGCTGTGGGGGCAAATCACCCCTTTTCAGGGGCAAATCACCCCGCCTCAGCAGGAAAGGTGACGCGAATCATAGAAAAAGGAGAAGGGAAAAGAGTAGTATGAAAGGGAAAGGATACCGTTATGCTTACCTGCCCTTTTTGTGAACAGGCTCTCCATGAGCGCACCTCCGAAGGCTGGATGTGCGCCTGCGGAGAGACAATCCCCTACGGATTCGAGCGGGATTCCGGTGAGGGATGCGAAACCTGCCCCGTGCTCCACTGCCCGCGCAGGAAATAAACCAAGGTGTGTTTGCAAACACACCCACACCCTAATAGGAACTGATCGATTCAGGCAGCCCGAAGAACTCCTCCGGCAAACCTCTCTCCCCATGTCCCCGCCAGCCCTGCTCCTCCGGAGGGGCGGCACCCGCTTCAGCGGAACTGATAAATTCGGGTACGGCAAAGAACTCACCGGGCAACCCCCCCGTCTCGAGGACTCCGGAAGGATACTCTTCCGGTATGCCCAGGCCGACGTCTTCGGGTCTCCCGATTTCCGCCTCAGGGAGCAGTTCCTCCTCCGCTTTTTGGGACGGAGCAAAAATGATGGAGATCACCCGGGGTACGGGTTCGGTCTTCTCCGGGGGTTTTGAAGAGGGCTCCTTCTGTTTCTCCCGGGCAGGGGCCGCCCCCCTAGGCTCCCTCTCAGCGGGAACGGCAGCCGGAGAGACTTCCGCCACCTCCCTGCTCTTTGGCGGCAGAGCCGCACCCCGTTCGGTAACCAAGGCAGTGAATTCTCCCGTCCTGTCGATTACCCCTATTTCGGCGGTATAAGCATAGCCGGGGCTCACCGATACGAAATACTCTCCGACCCTCTCGGAAATAGGCAGATAAAAGGCGTCACCGGTAACAGTATTGATGATCTTGAGATTCAGGCTTCCGGGCTGTCCGGCCAGGGTATTTTCGGTCACTTCCCAGTAGAGGTAAAGCCGTTTCGGGGTGACCGCCATCGTCACCACTTTATCTTCCCGGTATTCGGACGGCAGGGAGGGTGGAGCAGGCGGCGGGACCTCCCGCGCCTTCCGTTCCTCTTCCTTCACGATGAGAGCGAGTATATCCGCTTTCTTGTACCCTCTTTTCAGGGGAATTTTCCGTTCCCGCGCCAGGGAGCGGAGCTCACCCATGGTCATCCTTTCAAGGGAGGTCCGGGACTCCGCTGCAACAGCCTCTTTTTCTGCAAGCCCCTTCTCAGGGGCCGGACTTTCCACGGGGGGCCCTTGCACGGCAGGAGGTTTCCCCGGAGGTCTCCCGGACGGTCTCCCCTTCGCAGAGGTCACCCGGGCGGGCACCTTTTTCTCGGGGACTTTTTTGGCAGGGACCTTTTTCCCGGTCAGGGCCTTTACAAAATCCTCCTTCTTCCAGGACCTCCCGGCCTTTATTCCCATTTCACGCGCCAGAACCCGCAGTTCCGCCATCCCTTTCGCTGCAAGATCCCGTTTTTTCATCTCCTGCCCCCCTGTTCATCATCACGCATAGCTGCAGCATTGAACCTCCCGGTTCATCCGGGAACAGCGCGCTTATAGGTCGTGTGCGCAGAGTATTTCGCCACGAGATCGAGCGAAGCCGTTTCCTGCAAGGCAGAGGGGGAAAAGAGCCCGGAGGCGTAGCAGCGCTACGGTGAGGACTCTTTTTCCCGCCGATAACGCAGCAGGGGACGACTGCAGATGATCGCAGTAGAAGTACTTTGCGTATACGACCTATTATATAGCAATCATGGTCAAACCGCTACAGGGATCGCGGGAACCTCCCTGTCCCTTTCCCGTTATGGCTGCGCATGCTACTCGCCCTCCAGCATCTCCTTCATCCTGCGAGCGTTCCTCACCGCCGAGCTCCCGTGGCAGTTATTGAACAGGGCATAAGTGACTTTCACCTGTGTATCGATCTTCCTGAGAGGGGCAATAAACCCTTTTAATTCATCATCCGAATAAAAGTAGTCGTACCGCAGCGAAGTATCGATCCCCTTCTTCAACCAGTTCTCCTTGTTCCTTCCATGGAATCTGAAATAAGCGATATCCGTCGTAGCGCGGGGGAGGAAGGGAATCGTGGCAAAGCTGTCGAACTGCGGTTCATCCGTAGTGATATAGGAAAGTCCGTTTTCTTCGAGAAAGCGGAATACCGGTTCCGCCCTGTTCGGGGCAAGCCAGCTTCCATGGCGGAACTCCACCGCCACGGGCAACTCTCCCATGAGCTCTTTACAGGCGAGGAGATAATCGAGATTCGAGGTCTTATACAGGAACCAGGGAGGGAACTGGAAGACGAGAACTCCCATTTTCCCTGCCCCGGTGAGGGGGAGCAGTGCCTCCCGGAACCTTTGCCCGATCTCTTTCAGGAGTCCGGAATCCTTTATATAGATATACCGTTTCCCCTGCTCTCCCACGGGGATCCTTCCACGAATATCCTTCGGCAGGGTCTTCGGATCTATTCCATGCCCTGTCAAAGCTCCATATGCCTTGATGTGGAAGATAAAATCACCCGGGGTTCTGGCAACCCAGAGGGATGCGTTCCTCATGGAGGGGAGGGAATAGTAGGTGGAATCTACCTCTACAGTGGTGAAACGTCCGGCATAGAATCTCAGGCGCTCCTCCGCCGTAGAGACTTCCCGGGGATAGAACTCGCCGCTTTCGACCAGAGTTTTCTCCACCCACGACGCTGTGCCGACCCGGATCATATTTTAATTATACAATCATGCCGGAAAGGTGAACACACAATACGCTACATCTTTCGTACCACTCCGATGACCCTGCCGATGATGCTCACCTCATCGGGAGAATACTTATGGACCGGCATATGCCTGTTCTCAGGTTTCAATACCACCACTCCCTCCTCGAAGAGCACCCTTTTTACTGTCGCCTCATCCCCGACGAGGACCACCCCGACCTCTCCGTTTTCCAAGGACCTTTGGGGCCTCACGATGACATAATCTCCATCAAGGATCCCGGCATCCACCATACTGTCTCCCACGATGCGAAGGGAAAAGGCATCCTCTGTGGAAAAGAGGGACTTATCGACCAGGATCTGATCACCGATTTCCTCCACCGCCAAAACCGGGCTCCCCGCCCTGATTCTCCCTGCCACAGGCACCCTGAGCGCCTGCGCAGGCCGCAGACCCGGTATTTCGATTCCCCGGGACCGGGACCGGTTCAACCGGATAGCCCCCTTCCTCTCCAAGGCCTTCAAATGAGTGCGCGCAGCGCTCCAGAGAAAGCCGAAATGCTCTCCGATCTCCCGCACCGTAGGGGGATACCCGTATTTTTCCGTAAAGGAAACAAGGAAATCCAGCACTCTCCTTTGTCTCTCTGTCAGACCTTTCAAGGAATACCTCCCTCTCTCAGAACAGTTTGAGGGGGGCAGCCGATGCCTTTCTCTTCCGTGCCGGTCCCCCGGCCTTTTGCGCAGGCGGATGCATCTCTCCCCTCTTCTCCTGCTTCTTCTTCGTCTCCTCCGGCCCCTTTTGCGCTCTCTTCTTCAGCGGCTCCGCCTTCCTCCCCGCACTCCCTTCCCCTTTCTTTTTCTTACCTTTCCCCTCTCTCCCCTTCCGGGTCTTTTCCACTTCTTTTTTCTCTTTCCCGTTCGTTCCGCTCTTCTTCACTGCCGCCTTTTTGAACTGCCGTATGGTGCGGAACGGCATATAGGGATATAAGGGACATTCCGGTGTCCTGCAATCAGCGGCGCCGTCGGCGAAGTAGGACATGCAATCATAGCAGCGGGCAAGAACAGCCTGCTGAAGGGTCAGGTCCTTTCCCTTCAGATACCTCATCAATTCCTTTCTGCCCTGGGTGGATACACCGTGCTTCTTTATAGACTCAAGCTTTGTCATACTCCTTCACTCGCACTCCTACCAGGTAAAATGAATACGTCCCCTCGAATGATTGCTTCTCGAAAACAGCGCAGACAGGGGGAGGAAGTATTACAGGAAGATACTTTCCGGTACAGGAATCCTTCGCCAAGCAATCTCTCGATCCTCCGGCAATGAAGCTTCATTGCCTCTCCAATTAATTCAATGGCTTACATATAGTATACATTCGTATACCAAAACTTGTCAATTTCATGCAGAGACGCTGTTATGCCCTCGTTTTTCCGTAAAACAAAGTCTACATTGTCAAAGAAAATTTACGACAGAAGTAGCCTTTCTTTTACACTCCCTCCGGAGCATTTCGTCCCCTGATGAAAAAAACCTTGCAATTCAGTATGCTCCCTCATAAATCACCCATGGCATAGTAATTGCCACTTTCTTTGCCTAAGGTATTGATCAGTCTCTGAATTCCTTAGAGTATGGGGGATTTTACATGAAAAGCGAAGTTTTTTCCATCTTGAAGAGACTTATCCGGCAGTCGAAAGATTTAAGCGAATTCAAAGTCAAAATCGTACAGGAAGGAATCACCTTGAAAGTAGATGAACAGAACGCCTTATGGCTCTGCCATAGAGATCATCGTTTTAAATGCAAGGTGGATATCTCGCAGTATCCCTTTCTCCACTCGCTGGTCCTTCCGAAAAAGTAGAGCAAAGGGGGCCCGCTTCACTTCGCGCATCGATAGAGTCCGGGCATTCCTCTGTGTGTCAACGCACATCACCGGTAATGCTCAGGAGCTTTTCGATGGCGTTGTTGACGGTATGGTGGATGCCTGTCCGCCTGACCTCGTCGGCAATATCCGCCAGTTCCCTTTCGCTCATCTCCATGAAGGCATCCACCACTGCGGGGTCGAAATGGACACCCCTGCCCTCGAGGATGATCGCGCGCGTCTCCCCGAAGGGGAAGGGCTCCTTGTACGGCCGTCTGCTCATCAGGGCATCAAAAACATCCACAAGGGCGAAAATGCGTGCAGTGATGTGGATTCCCTCGCCCTTCAGCCCGCGGGGATACCCCGAACCGTCCCACTTCTCGTGGTGCCCGTAGACCACCTCGGTACCCAGAGAGAGGAAATCGATGTCCTTGATCAGCTCATAGCCCTTCACCGTATGTGTTTCCATAATCTTCCTCTCTTCGTGAGTAAGCGGGCCAGGCTTCAGAAGAATGGTATCGGATACGCCGATCTTTCCGATGTCATGGAGGTAGGAGCCGATCACCAGCCTGCTCATCTCCCGCTCCTCCAGGTTGAGCCGTCTGCCGATAGAGACGGAATAGGCCACCACCCGCTCCGAATGCCCCTCTGTTCCCATATCCCGCAGCTCGAGGGCCTTGGTAAGGCCCCTCACTGCGTCGAAATAGGAACGGGCAAGGGATTTATACATTTTATTCAACTCAACGTGGTAGAGAAGGATCTCCCCCGCCGCCACTTTGAATTGGCCGTACAGCAGGGTGTAGAGGAGGACCGGGATCGAGAGGGAGAGCAGCACGATGATAATATTGTGCGTACCCAGAAAACTGATCTGCGGGGTCTTCCGGTATACCTCCAGAACCCCCGCTATTTTCCCCTTCCTCCATACCGGCAGGTACATCTCGAGGAGCTTTCCATGCCCCTGCAAAGCCCTGTTTTCAGCGTCCGTCATCTCCTCGATCTCTGCCCGCATGGTGCCGGATGAAAGGGTCTCCAGGAGGTGCTTGTTGGAAGGGAAGGAAAGACCGGTAAGAGAGCTGTCCGTATGGGCATAGAGCACCGTGGTATCGGGAGCCCATATTTTGAACTCCACCAGGTTGCCGTACTCCATGAAAACGGCGATCCTCTTCAGGAGGTCCTCATGTTTTTCCGGGGTACGGAGAATATCATACGGGTCGGGAGGCAACTCCTTCCGGCTGAAGTTCTCCAGCAGGCGGAGGGATTCTTCCTTGTAGGTCTCGATATCGGAATAGTATCGCAACAGGGGAAGCAGAAGGGAAAGGATGACGGCGACAATCGCCGTCATGAGAAAGCTCCTTCTGAAGAAGGTCCTGATAAGATCGTGCGCAACGGACTCTGTCATGGGCGCGGTTCCTCGTTTCCCGGGTTCTCTTCGGACGTATTGTATCAGAATACATACCGTTTTGTTCAGGAAAATAGTGGCCCCAGGGCAAGCGCATCAAAATGTCCGGTGAGTGTGTATCCCCTTGAGATTGCTTCGCTCCGCTCGCAATGACTGGAAATCTTTGTCATTGCGAAGGGTCGTATCCTGAAGCAATCTCTTTGTTTTCCTTCGAATTGCTTTTTTGATGCGTTTGCCCTGCGGGGGCCCCGGTTCAGAGAAACTGCGTCCCATCGAAAGAAACACCTTGACAGCATGCATGGCGGTTACTAAACTATGCTCAGGCATACAAATGCCCTCCTGTAAGTCCTGCACGATGGGGCATTTGAAAACGCATAAGCCGCTCCCCGGAAGAGAGAGATATCCGGCGGGCGGGGAGGGGCCGTCATGAAGATAGCGGTATTGAATGGAAGCCCGAAGGGCGACATGAGTGTTACCATGCAGTATGTGCATTTCATCCGGAAGAATTTCCCGCAACACGAATTCAGGATACTCAACATCGCGCAGCAGATCAAGGGGATCGAGAAGGAGGATTCTTCCTTCCGTACCATCATTGACGCGATCAGGGAGGCGGACGGAGTCCTTTGGGCCTTTCCCCTGTATATCTTTCTCGTCTCCTCCCAATACAAGCGGTTCATCGAGCTCATTACGGAAAGAAAGGCGGAAGAGGCCTTTAGGGGAAAATACACGGCAGTCCTGACCACGTCGATCCACTTCTTCGATCATACGGCCCACGCCTATATGCACGGCATCTGCGACGACCTGGGGATGAAATATGCAGGTTCCTTCTCCGCAGATATGTATGACCTGATAAAAGAGGAGATGCGCGGAAAGCTGAAAGTGTTCGCGGAATATTTCTTCGAGGCGATAGAGTGCCGCTTGCCGGCACCGAGATCCTATCCGCCGGTCGTAGGCAACCGCTACGAGTACATTCCGGGACCTACAGCACCTGCGATAGACGCAGGGGACAAGAGGGTCGTTCTCCTCACCGACTCCTCCGATACGGAGACCAACCTGGGCAGAATGATCGAAAGGATCAGGAGTTCCTTTTCCCGTGAGATCGAAGTGCTCGATCTGAACGCTCTCGATATCAAGGGAGGGTGTATGGGCTGCGTTCAGTGCGGGTACGACAATGCCTGCGCCTACGGAGACCAGGACGCCTTTATGGAGTTTTATAACTCCCGCGTCAAGACGGCGGACATTCTCCTCTACGCCGGCACGATCAAGGACAGGTATCTCTCCTCCCGCTGGAAAACATACTTCGACAGGTCCTTCTTCAACACCCACATTCCGACCCTTGCCGGAAAGCAGATCGGGGTCCTGATTTCAGGCCCTCTGGGCCAGCTCCCCCACCTCAGGCAGATCCTGGAGGCGCACACTGAATGGCAGCAGGCCAACCTTGTCGATTTCGTCACCGACGAGTCCGGGGATTCCGCTGTGATCGACTCCCTGCTGGACAGCCTTGCCCGGCGGCTCGTCCGCTTTGCCTCTTCCGGCTACGTCAAGCCCCCCACCTTCCTCGGCGTTGCGGGAATGAAGATTTTCAGGGATGACATATGGGGAAGGTTCCGGTTTCCCTTTCAGGCTGACCATACGTTCTTCAAGAAGCACGGCGCATACGATTTCCCGCAGAAGAATTATTCGGCGCGCATCACCAATGCACTCCTTCTGCTCCTGACGAGAATTCCCCCTGTAAGAAAGGAGATCTACAAAAAGAAGATGAAGGAAGAGATGATAAAACCGCTGAAAAAAGCAGTAGAGAAGTGAGAGGGGAGACAACGGGCGGAAAAATCACACAGACGGGCAGGAAATCCGCCGCCCCCGTCACCTGAAGATCTTATACAGGGGATGCTCTTTCGAGCGGGGAAGGATCTTCCAAGCCTTGGCCGCGTAGGCGATCTCCGCATCGACCATCGCCAGTGAGGGAATTACCTCCGTCTGCTTGAGGTCGTACATCACAAAATCGGCGCCGGCGCTCTGGAGCAGGGATGTGCAGGAGACCCTCGCAGCCGCCTGTTCTTTCCGGCTATAGAGAGGGGCTTTTCTCCACCGGTCCCGGTGCGTATGCGTCGGAGAGCAGCCGCACGGGAGGCCGAACTCCTCCTTCAGCTCACCGATCGCCAGGGAACAGGTCCCCACCTCGACGATATCCAACAGGGCCATATCCAGGATCAGTCTCTCAAAACCGAGATCGTAGGCCCGCGGGACCAGGTGCCTCGCCATTTCCACCTTTCCCTGCACTCCCGGCTTCCTCTCATGAAAGAGCTGTACGATGGCGGTAGTGCATCCCCTCTTCACCGCCTGTCGCAATTCCTCGTCCCGGACGGTACCGGAAATGGAATTGAAGATGATCCGCCGCTCCTGCCCCCTTTCCGCTGCCAGCTCAAGACCGGCCCGCCGCACGTCGGGGGTGGTTCCGTCCATGAGCACAGGAAGGGAGCACACCTCCAGCGCGAAACCGAGAAAAGCGCGCGCCTGTTCCGGCGTGGCACAAATGATATCGAGGATGAGCGGCACTCCCGCCTCGAGGCACTTGGCCTGGGCTGTCCCGATGACCTCCGCAGCCCTCTCCCTGTCGAAATCGGGGGAGTTGACTCCCCGCACCAGACTGTCCCCTGCATAAAACAGCGCCCCGAACAGCGCCGTGGGATACTCACCCGGCTGACCGCCCAGATTGACGTCCCCTACCGTAACAACCTGCTGCTCCCGGGCAAACCGGAACATCAGGTGTATCTCCCGTACAATGCGGCGGAGCGCACAAAGGCCTTTATATTCGCGGGCGGCGTATCGATCGTGATCTCGCATCCGGGGGAGAGAAAGAACGCCTTTGCCTGCATTCCCTCGCCGATCGCAACGCGGCAACTCTCCTGTACCTCCTCCGGGGTTCCCGACGGGAGCAGGTGGATATGGTCGATATTGCCGCATATCCCCAGGCGATCCCCGTATAGTTCGATCATCTTCGGGATGGGGATATCGCGGGAAAACGAGACGAGGTCGAGATGCGGCAGGGCGCAGACGGCATCGGCCAGCTGTGCATGATGCGCCGCAACCCTGCCGCACGTATGCAGGATATTGTGCTCAAAAACGGAACAAATTTCGGGAAGTCCCGGCAGCAGGTATCTCTCGCCCATCTCCGGCGAGAGCAACTGGAGGTCGTGCTCGCAGATCACCAGCATCTCCGCCCCCGCGTCTTTCAGCGCCCGTGCAAAGGCCGTTGCAACCTGTGCCGCCTTATGGACCAGCGCCCCGATAAAAGCGGGGTCCTTCCTGGTTTTGATAATGAAATCGTTGTACGCCATCAGCTGGAGAGCGAAAGTCAGGGGGCCGGACATGTATCCGGCCACCATGACTTCACTTCCCACCGCTTCCCTGAGCATCGCGGTCGCCTCTATGATGGTACGGGTGGCAGAGTGGGCCATGAAGTCGGGGATACCCACTCTGTCCACATCACCCGGCCCTTTGATCACCCGGTCGGTGATCCAGGGGCATTTGTCCGGGGGATACGTAACAGAGCAGCCGCACGCCTCAGCTACCGGCCAGCTCGGCTCGACCTGTACCGTGACCACGTCGTATCCGTACTCCCTGAGGGCCTTGACCTGAGCATCGGCCGCCTTCTCCGCATCATGATAAATGATGTCCATTGTCAGGCCGTTCACCCAACCGGCATGGTCCCCGATATCGGGGAGCACCGCGATGCGGTCAGGGCGCTCTCCCCTCAGCAGTTTTTCGACTCTTTCCTTCGATGTCATCTGACAGTTCTCCTCCGGCAATTATTTCAGGCCCCTGCCCGGAAAAGTTCCGAACTCGTGCAGGGCGGCGAGGAATGCCTTCACATTCCCTGCCGGTGTGCCGACAGGGATGCTGTTCGGCACGACGAAGCAGCCACCGTTGCAGGGGGACAGACCCGCGATCACCCTCCGTACTTCCTCCCTGATCTGCTCACCGGTGCCCCTGAACAACAGTTCATCCTTGATCCCCACAATATAGCTCTTCCCCAGCCTGTTCGCTGTCTCGCGGAAAAGCCTGAGGTCGTCCGAGGGTGCCGTGTAATAATCAGGGGCCAGGTTGGTAACACAGAAAGTACCGGTCTCAGCGCTCTTTTCCAGAAACTCGACCCAGCCGCCGGGGCCCGCACCGTTCGAAGGCCCGCAGTGGCGCAGCCCCCAATAGAAATGAATGCAGGGGGCGGGCATCAGGGACCCGATGAGCCGCTTCACATAGGGTTTCTCGAACTCAAACAACTGCTCTTTCCTGAAGTTCGGGACAGAGTTCCAGGCGTCGATGCAGATGAAGCCATGCACGCCCCTGCTGCCGAGCGCCCGGTACCATTTCATGTTCGCTTCCAGTTGCAGTTCCATGGCCGTGTGGAAGACCTGCGGCTTGTTCCGCATCGTGAGCACCGCGCGTTTGTATCCCATCGCCAGCACCGCCTGCGCGAAAGGCGAGGAAGGTGCCGCAATCACCGGGTATCCCTGCGGCGCGGTCTTTTCTACCAGCAGCTCATAGAGCTTCAGCCGCAGGGGAAGCCTTCCGTCGCTTTCGGGGTCGAAACGCTTCACCGCCCGCTCCCACTCCCCGAGCATCTCATCATCGGAGAGCGCGTCGAATTTGCGGGTGCTTATATCCGCGGGAACGTTCTCGGGACATTTGCGCTCTACGAGCCCCATCGCATGGAGCTCGCTCGTCATGGTATCGATGCCCTCGCACACGAACTCCATATCGAAATCGGAGTACCAGCGCATGATAAGCTCTGCATGCAACTGCGGGTCCGACTCCACCTGGCGGCAGGTATGTCCATAGAAGTTGGCGATGCTGTCGGTAAAGAAGGTCCCTGTCGGTATACGGTCGGGATCGTTCTGGGTGGCTGCGAGAATGATCCTCTCAACCGGTGCAAGGGATTCTCCTCTGTCTCTCTTCTCGATGGTCGCCTTCACCATCGCCATGATCGCGTCGATTTTCTCCTGGATCTCTGCATTCATCGGGGTTCCCTCCTTACCGTACTTTCACTTTTTCCGACCCGGGGCCATACCCGGAAACAGCCATGCGCTTCTCAAGGCCCATGATGCTCCTGCACAGGTTCACATACTCCCATGCATCGTCGGCGTACCCGTCCGCGCCCGCCTCATCGGCCCATGCCTCGCTTACGGCGACCCCACCGATAATCACCTTCCCTGCAAAGCCGTTATTCCGCAGGGAGTCGATAGCGGCTTTCAGTGAAGGGAGGGTTGTCGTCATGTACGAGCCGATGCCGACGATATCCGGCTGGTGCGTCTTCATCATTTCCACCAGGGAATCGGGGGACACATCGACCCCGGCGTCCACTGCCTCAAAACCGTTTGCCACGAGAAAGCTCAGACAGATATTCTTCCCCAGATCATGCACATCAGCTTCGACAGTTCCCATCAGGATCTTCCCTCGGAAATTGCCCTTATGGACCTTCTCCAGCCGGGGGAGCAGCACTGTCAAACCCGCTTTGACCGACTCTGCCATGAGCATAAGCTCGGGGATGAAATAGATCCCTTCGTTGAATTTTTTCGCCGCACTTTCCACGCCAGGACTGAGCCCCCGCTGGATGATTGCAATAGGATCAACTCCCGCAGCCAGTGCCTCTTCGGTAAACCTTACCGTTTCTTCTTCTTCGCCGTTATCGACACTCTCGGCGATCTTGCACAGAATCTCCTCCATACTATTACCTCCCCCTCGCTGCACCTATGATGAAACGGCTGGAACCCAGCCTTTTGCAATGTCGAAGTAGGGACTCGACCGCACATGGTCCTTGTACACCGTATAATTGTGGGTCTGCATCGCCATGAAAGCGATATCCGCTGAAAAACGGGTCGTGTCGTACTGGCACAGGAAGAGGGAGTCTTTTCCGATCCGTATCTCATTGGTCATTTTTTCCAAGGCATAGAGCTGAGGAAAGTCCCAGGACCGTTCGAAGGTCCACACCATGTCGCCGAGCAGGCGAAACCCCTTGAAGAGCTGCGATTTTTCCAGCAGGGAACGGATAGTCTCTGCCTGGGCGTCAAGGCTCGCCTTCCCCGTAATGACCGTAAAGATGCCCTGTTGCTCAAGCACGCTGAGCAGCACTCCCTGCTCTTCCAAGCCTGAGCAGAAACGCTGCTTTTTCTCTTCCGGCAGAACGCAGAGTATCAACTCCCCCCGGTCAATTCCCTCCTTTATATAGGGAATTCCCAGCGCAAAGGACTCCTCGCTGCTTGTATAGAAATGGGATATATGGGCCTCGTTGGGTACTTTTTCTCCCCTGAATCCCAGGGATATCTCTGCGCGGTCCGCCTGGAGCAGCTCCTGGAGGTCCGAAAGCCTGAAGCGCCGTTCCCGCTTGCCCCCGACCCGAAAGCATTTGAGTCTTCCCGAGTTGGTCCAGCGGCGTATCGTCATTTCCGACACCTTTAAGAATTCAGCAGCCTCTTTTATGTTTAATAGCCTGTCCATTATCCTCCTTAACTTTTCTCTATATTTTTATTCAATGTTATACTTTGTTATTCATTTTGTCAAGTCTTCGTATCAAAAAAACACTTCCCGGGTGAATTTGAAAACCCCTGGGATTGCTTCGCTCCGCTCGCAAAGACAGGAGGGAAAAGAGCAATGACAGAAAAGGTTTCCGCATACTGTCATTGCGAAGGGCCGTATCCTGAAGCAATCCCGTCCTTTTCACCGGAAAGTGCTGATTAAAAGGGGTTGGAATTCAGGGGTTGGAATTCAAAGGGATGGCACGAAGAAGAGACTCATATTTTCGCGCCTTGTCACCCCTTGTGCTATAATGGATCATCCATGGATACCCTGGAGAAGCTGAAGATTCTCTCGGCGGACTCACAGTACGATCTTGCCTGCGCCTGCGGCACCGGCAAGGAGGACCGCCGCAGGAGGGGACAGGACAGTAAATGGCTGTACCCTGTCACTCTGCCGCAGGGAGGCTATTCCGTACTCCTGAAGACCCTCCTCTCCAATAGCTGCGTCAATGACTGCAAGTACTGTCCGCTCCGTTCCGAAACGCAGGTGCGGCGCTGCACTCTCGCTCCGGGGGAAATTGCCGCGGCCTTCATGGAGTACCTGCGAAGGAGAGAGGCCTTCGGCCTTTTCCTGAGCTCCGCCGTCATCGGCACCCCGGACCATACCATGGACAGGATCAATGCGGTTGCCCGTCTCCTCCGTCGCAGGCATGGGTTTAAAGGTTACATCCACCTTAAGATCATCCCCGGAGCATCGGATGCGGCGGTAGAAGAGAGCCTCTCCCTGGCAAATACCGTATCCCTGAATATCGAGACGCCCGGGAAGAAACGCTTCTCCCTGCTTTCCCATAAGAAGGATTACCTGCAGGACATCATCCGGCCCCTGACGCTCATGGGAAAGCTCACTTCCCGTGGGAACAGGTTTGCAAAGGTTAAATGCACCACCCAATTCATTATCGGCGCTTCCGATGAGCCGGATTCCGAGATCATCTCCTCCGTGTTCTCCCTCTACAAGCGCATGAATTTCAAGCGGGTCTATTTTTCCGCCTACCAGAAGGGGCTGGGGCACCCGGATATCCCCGGTGAAAAGCATTCCCCGGTGAGCGCTGAAGAGCCTTTTCTCCGTGAGCACCGCCTCTACCAGACCGACTTCCTCATCCGCAAATACGGATTCCGCGAGGAGGACTTTCTCCTCGACGGGAACGGAAACCTGCACCTGGACAAGGATCCCAAGAAGGTTTGGGCGGATACCCATCCCGAATACTTCCCTGTAAGGATCAATACAGCGGAAAAGGAGGCCCTTTTAAGGGTGCCGGGCCTGGGACCGGAAACAGTAGACAGGATACTGACCGCAAGAAGGGAGCGGAAAATCACCCGGCTGGAAGAGGTGGGAATGAAAGGCAAGAGATTGACAGAAACAGAACGCTATGTAATCATGGAATAAGGGACTACCGGGCCGCAGGATCCCTTTTGCATCGCCTGCTCTCATCCAGCACAGGAGACACCGCTCATTCCTGATTCCCCTTCCGGCAGCGCCCTTCCCTGTTGTAGCGAATGTTACTGAAAACATGCTCCAGGAGGATTTACAGTAGGTTCAAGGAAGAGGGAGAAATCTTCCCGCGCTCTTCACAGTAAAGATGCCAGTCCGTATCCCGCTTTACCGGGCAAGCAGGAGCGGCCCTTTCCGGGAAGAGGAAAGTACGGGCACTTCTCCTACATCGGCAGCCCGTTACAACTAGGGAAGAATACTCCGCATCACAAAAACCAATGTGCAACAGGATCTCGGCTCCTCGCAGCCGAACCCTGCGCAGCAATGAAAAAGAGGGAGGTCCTTATGGAACTCGTATCCCGCGTAGAAGGTATCGACCATTGGCGGACATGGTTTTGGGATGATTGTGATACCCATGGTATGTTCGGAATTACCCTGAAGCATATGAGGCGCATTCAGGGGTGCCTTGAAGGCATACCCCCCTATGATTTCGGCACGATGATCTATCTGGAAGACGCACCCTACTTCCGCTTCTCGGGCCAATCAGTACACGTCATTCACGGCCCCTACATCGTGGTGCCTTCCGATCTGCCTCCGAAAAGCTTTGTAGCCCACAAAACGGAAAACGGTATCATTCTCTGGTGCAAGCGCAAGGCACACGAAGGACCATGGAGCGACGGAATGAAAACCAGGGAGTTCCACGGAATCCCGTACAATATCCCGCAATGTGCAAGTTACTACGAATTCTTTCCCTTCCGCTTCAGGATAGAGAGGGATATCTCTTTTACCACCAGATGGATGCCCCACCATAAGGAGTGCCGGTACTGCCGCTCGGTAGAGGGACATTAGGGGGTAACTCCGGCGCACAGGCGAAGGGAAGGGAGGAGAAGGGAACTCTTCTGCTACCATTCAGCGTCCCCTTTCCTCCGTCGCCCCATTTCGCATGAACTCTTTGATCTGGGTGACGTGACATCCTCCCTCACACACCATTTTTGCGAACTCATGGGAGATGGCGAGACCCCCTTTTACGAAAGACATATCAATGAGATACCCGATCAGATATTTCTCTGCGACTGACTTTTCCATCTCCAGCATGAGCTCCAGGGCTTCGGGGAGGGTCAAGTCCTTTGCAGTGAGGCGGCTCTCTATTTTACTCACCAGGTCAAGTGCTTCGTCTATTTGAGGAGACAGAAAAGCGAAGAACTCGAGGGACAAATCCCCCGCTTTAAAACAGGAAAGGGCGCGCTCCAGGATAGCGGCGTGTCCGTCCTCCTCCTTCGAGATCGTACCAAATAATTCCTTCGCATCGCTGAACAGCACGCTCAGATGACGGTAGATAGCGGCACATCTCGTTTCGAAATGAATAAATTTAAGTATCTTGTCCGTAACGTCCATCTCGTATTCCTTATCACCAGTATCGCTTTTAGAATATATACTCCATATCGGTGGGGAATACAAGGCCTGCAAGACAGAAAATACCGCCCAAAACGAGAAAAGAAGCACGTCCTTTATTGCACCCTGCCTCCTGCGCTCCCGCAGCCTGCCGATGGACTCCGGAACATAAGGAAATACCCATCCAAAGGGTCAGCAGTCTCTGCCTATCCGACACCGCCCAAAAAAATAGTTGACATTCATTTTGAAAAATGTCATCCTTTCAACTGAAGTGACAGAAGTTTTTGACCGCAAAGGGCCACAAAGACTTTTAGCTTTGTGGCTTTTTCTGTTCTCGTCCTTCTGGAACTTTAGTCTATTTATGTAAGGAGGGAAAAAAAGGATGGCGAAAGGAACGGTGAAGTGGTTCAATGACGCCAAAGGCTTCGGTTTCATTACGAGCGAAGACGGCAGCGATGTTTTTGTCCACTATTCTTCCATCCAGAGCAACGGGTTCAAATCCCTTGCCGAGGGCGATTCGGTTACCTTTGATGTCGAAAGCGGTCCGAAAGGCCCCAAGGCGCTCAACGTTGTGAAATCATAATTAATCGATCGAGTGATACCAATCCCCCTGTTTCACCAGGGGGATATTTTTCTCCTGCACCGCTTCTCTCATATATTTGCCGACGCAAGCGCTCTTTCCCTGTCCCTGAAGAGCACGTCGCATTTCCGGTAATGGGTCCTGAGCACGACTCCCTTTCCGAAAGAGGGGTGCGCAATGATATCCCCCTCTTCAAAAGACTGTCCCATATCATAGGGAAGCTCCCTTCCCCTCGCTTTCGCCATACCCGCCTCCCACATATCGATACCCGTCCTGACAGGCTCCTGGCTCTTCCGGACACCCCCGGTCCGATGCTCTCCACCTCCCGCCGCTCTCTTCACCGGCTCCCTGTTCCGGTACCCGTGGATGCTGCCACAGGTCCTGCACTGCACTTTGACGATCTTCTGTCCTACCATTGCGATAACGATATGCGTCAGGTCGAGTTTGCACCGTGTGCAGTAGGAACTCACCTCTTCACCCGCTGAAAGCTTTCTCTCCATACCTCTCCTTCTATCAAATCCTTCTATCAAAACTCTGTTTGAACGATTGCACTTTTTGCAGGACAGGGAAACCCGGCGTCCGGCAAGAATAGTAGGGTGTGTTTGCACACCCTATAAAATACGAACCCCGAATTTCTTCAGGGCGTCCGCCACCGCGCTGAGCGGCAGCCCCATGACATTGAAGTAGTCGCCTTCTATCTTTTTCACCAGCACCGCCCCCAGTCCCTGGATCGCATAGGCACCCGCCTTATCCAGCGGCTCCTTCGAGGCGATGTACGCATCGATCTCCTCTCCGGTCAGTCTCTTGAAAGAAACTTTCGTCTCCACCGACCCGGATATTCTCTTTTGCGAGGCGGTGTCGAGCAGGGTGAACCCGGTGATGACCGAGTGGGTCTTTCCGCTCAGGGCGGAGAGCATCTCCCTCGCCGCTTCCGCCGTGAGCGGCTTTCCGAGCAACCTGTTGCGGAAGACAATAAAAGTATCCGCAGCGATAATAAGGGCATCCCGGTACCGGTGCGCGACTGCCTTCGCCTTCTCCGCAGACAGATGCCGTGCCAGCCGATACGGGGGCATACGCAGCCCCATGTCCTCCTCATAATCGCCGGCATCCACCGTGAAACACAGGCCCGCCCTCTCCAGGATCTCCTTCCTCCTCGGGGATGCCGAAGCAAGCACGATCCTTTTTGAAGAGAGCCCCTTGCCCCTTGCGACACGGGGACGCTCCCCTCCCTCTTTCCCTTTCCGGGCGTCCGCTTTCCGTCTATGCATAGAGTCCCGCCGCATGCCCCGATGCCCATGCCCAGTGGAGATTGTAGCCGCCCAACTGCCCGGTGACATCGACGACCTCGCCGATACAATAGAGCCCGGGCACCTTCTTCGCCTCCATGGTCTTCGACGAAAGCTCTTCCGTATCGATTCCCCCGAGGGTCACTTCGGCGGACGAAAAGCCCTCCGTACCCTTCGGCCTGATTTCCCAATGATGCAGCAGCCGGGCAATTTCCCGCAGTTCTTTTTCGGAGCACCGGCATACCGGTTTTGTGATGCGGTACGCCGCAGCCCACCGCTGCGCAAAGCGCTTCGGCAGATAATCGCCGAGCAGGCTCCGCAGCTCCCTCTTGCTCTGCCGGTTTTCGATGAGGATCCCGGAAGCGTCCCTCCCCGGAAGCAGGTCTATTTCAAGGATCTCTCCGTCGCTCCAATAGGAGGAGGCCTGGAGGATTGCCGGACCGCTCACTCCCCTATGGGTGAACAGGACCGGCCCCCTGAAGCTTTTTCCCCCGCACCGGACCTCCGCGTCCAGGGAGATGCCGCTCAACTCCCCGAAGAGATCCCGGTCCTCCGGGGCGAAGAGGAAAGGAACAAGGGCGGGCCGGGGAGGAACGACCCCCAGGCCGAACTGCCGGGCGATCCGGAACCCCCAATCCGAAGCCCCAAGCTCAGGATGGGAAAGACCTCCCGTGGCGAGCACCAGGGACTCAGCCTCCATGGTGCCGGAAGAGGTCTCCACACTGAAGAAAGCTCCCTTCCTGACCTCCCCGATCCTGCACCCGAGAAGTATCTCCGCACCGGACCTGCGGCACTCCTCCCGGAGCATCCGCACCACCTCCGCGGAGCTCCTCCTGCAGAAAAGCTGTCCCTTTTCCTTCTCGTAATACCCGATGCCGTGCTCCTCCAGCATTCCGATGATATCCCGGGGGGTGAAGCGCGCCAGGGCCGACATGCAGAAGCGGGGATTGAGAGAGAGGTAATGCTCGGGTCCCACCGAAAGGTTCGTAAAATTGCACCGCCCTCCCCCGGAAACATGGATCTTCCGTCCCGCCCTTTCTCCATGATCCAGTACCAGGACCGAGCGGCCCCTTCTGCCCGCAGTCAGGGCACACATCAATCCTGACGCCCCTGCGCCGATAATCAGTATGTCTCTTCTCATGGAGTAATATAGGGTGTATTTGCAAACACACCATAGTCGGGAGCAGGGAAGCAGCGGCGCGGGAGGCCCCCTATCCCGCCTTCTTCAGATACTTCGCGGTATGTGAGCCAGGGGCGTCCTTCAACGCCTCCGGTGTCCCCTCGAAGATGATCTTCCCCCCCTTTTCACCGCCCTCCGGCCCGAGGTCGATCACCCAGTCCGCCTGTCCGATCACGTCGAGATTATGCTCGATAATTACCACCGTGTTCCCCGAATTCACCAGTTTTCTGATGATCTTCATGAACATCATGACATCGTTGTAATGGAGACCCACGGTGGGCTCGTCGAGAATGTACAGCACCCCCCGGGCATGGGGCCGGGCGTTCGCCGACAGTTCAGCGCAGATCTTCATTCGCTGGGCCTCTCCCCCGGAAAGGGTCGTGGCGGATTGGCCGAGCCGCAGATAGCCGAGCCCTATCTCTTTCATCAGTTTCAGCCGGGAACGTATCTCGGCGGTGTCGAAGAAGAATTCGTAGGCGTCGTCCACGGTCATGTCCAGGACGTCGCTGATGCTCTTTCCACGGTAGGTCACCCGCAGCGCCTCATTTTTGTATCTTCTGCCCTTGCAGTCCTCACACCGCACAAAGACATCCTCGAAGAAGTACATCTCCATCTTCTGGAAGCCCTCGCCCTTGCAGGTCTCGCACCTTCCCCCCGGAATATTGAAGGAGAAGAACCCGGGGGTGTACCCGTAGATCTTCGCTTCGGCCTGCTGGGAAAAGAGCTTCCGGACCGAGTCGAATATCTTGAGATAGGTCAGGGGATTGGAGCGGGGTGTCTTGCCGATGGGGCTCTGGTCGATGAGCCGGACCCCCTTTATCTTTTCAAGACCGGCCAAACCTTTGTGGGGAAGGGGCTGCTCCGGCTCTATTCTGAAATGACGCGCCAGGGCGTTGTACAGCGTCTCCACGATAAGGCTGCTCTTCCCCGAACCCGAAACCCCCGAAACGACCGTAAGGGTCTCCAGGGGGATCCGGAGAGTAACGTTCTTCAGGTTGTTCCCCGAGGCGCGCTGCAGGGTAAGGAAAGAGATTCCCGATCCCAGGGCACGGGAGCCCTGCAGCTTCTTCTTCGGCTCCGCAGCGGGTTTCCCGTTGGTGCCGGCCTTTATATACCGGGCAGTCAGCGTATCGGATTTCAGGAATTCGTCCATGGGACCCGAAAAGATCACTTCCCCTCCTTGATATCCGCCATAGGGCCCCAACTCCACCACCCAGTCGCTCGAAGAGATGATATCCTTGTCGTGCTCCACCACGATGATGGTGTTGCCGTGGGAGGACAGCTCCCGCATGATCTCCGCAACGCGCCGTGTATCACGGGGATGGAGCCCGATGGTGGGCTCGTCGAGGACATAAAGGGTCCCGGTAAGGGCCGAGGCAAGCTGGTTGGAGAGGTTGACCCTCTGGTACTCCCCTCCCGACAGGGTCTTCGCCTGCCTGTTCAGGGTGAGATAGCCGAGACCGACCCTCTCGAGGAAACGGAGTTTCATCATAATCTGCTGCAGCGCCTCTTTCGCAATATCCCTCTGCAGGGAGGACAGGGGAAGGGAGGTGAACCACTGCAGGACCTTCGTCACCGGCATATCCGTCAACTCGGCGATGTCCATGCCGTCGATCTTGTAGGCGAGGGCGTCGCTGCAGAGTCTCTTCCCCCCGCACTTCGGACAGATCACCGGACTCCTGTACCTGCTGAGGAGCACCCGTACATGGAGCTTATACCTCTTGCTTTCCATTTCCTCGAAAAAATCGTCGATGCCGTAGAAGTGCTCGCTCCCCTTGAAGAGCGCCTCTTTCTCCTGCTTCGTCAGGGACTCATAGGGCTTCATCACATCGATGCCCGCTTTCCTGGTCCCCTTGATCATCTGGTCCTTCCACCACCGGTAGCCGGGCTTTTCCCAGAGCTCAACGGCGCCTTTGGACAGGGAAAGAGTCTTGTCCGGCACAATGAGCTCCTCATCGTAAATGAGGACATTTCCGAAACCCTTGCACTCGGGACATGCGCATACCGGGTGATTGAAGGAGAAGAGGAGGGGGGTCGGCTCCGGCAGGGAGACAGCACAATAATCACAGGCATTCCGGGAGGAGAACCGCAGGATATGATGTCCGGGAGCACCGTTCTTTTTTCCTTCGGGCTTCGGTTCCTCCTCTTTGAAGACAACCACCTTGATGTTTTCCTTCCCCTCCCTCCAGGCCATCTCGATGGAATCGGAAAGCCGCAGTTCATTCCGTATCACCAGCCTGTCGAGGACCACCTCGACCTTTCCGGGGGCGGCGGCGGACAGATCCGCAATGGCGACGGCCTCTCCCCCGTACCACAGGCGATGGAAACCCCTCTGTTGCAGGGATTCCAGGGGCTCCCCCGTCTCGAAGATAATGACCGCCTTCTGCTCAGGGTACGTAGCGAGGAGCTCGGAGATGACCTGCGAAGGATCCCAGTTCCTCACTTCCTTTCCGCACAGGGGGCAGGTGGGGGAGGCAATCCGCGAGTAGAGCACCCGGAACAGGTCGTACAGCTCGGTAAGGGTGCCTACGGTGGAACGCGACCCCTTGACGGGATTCTTCTGCTCCAGCGCGATGGCAGGCCGTATATTATGGATCGCTTCCACATCGGGCCTGTCCAGCTTTTCGAGGAAAAGACGCGCATACGTGGACAGCGATTCGATGAACCGCCACTGTCCCTCGGCGAACAGGGTATCGAAGGCAAGGGACGACTTGCCCGATCCCGAAACCCCTGTCACGGCAATAACCCGGTTATGGGGAAGTCTCAGGGTGATATCCTTGAGGTTGTTCTGCTTCGCTCCCTCTACGATCAAATCACGGTTTGACATCCGTATAGTGTAACATTTTAGGCTCTGCTGAAAAAACAAAGTGCCGTCGGGGCCAGGGCACACGCATCAAAACAAAATGCCCGGTGAGTGTGTATTCCCTTGCGATTGCTTCGCTGCGCTCCTAATGACAGAAGGGAAAGAGCAATGACAGAGGGAAGAGAGATTGCAATGACTGGGGAAAAGAACGCGGACTCGCAATGACTGGGGAAGAGGTTCTTGTGTGCTGTCATTGCGAAGGGTCGTATCCTGAAGCAATCCCTTTCTTCTGTCTTCCTCTCTACCTCTACCTTTACCTCCTCCTGTCTTTGTCATTGCGAAGGGTCGTACCCTGAAGCAATCCCGTTGTTTTCTATTGAATCATTCTTTTAATACATTTGCCCCGGGTTCTGCAAAACCCCTCCCCCCGGCAAGTAAATTGTTTATTGATTATTTACCCGTTAGGGGTATATAATGCCTGACAACCGGGGGACCATAATGCGGGGGTGCCGTATGCAAAGACAAAGATACCATAAGCGCAGTACCGCTCTACCTTTTCTTGCAGCCCTGTCGATAACGCTTTTATGCCTCGTCTCCTGCGAAAGCAGAAAACCTCCCCTCAGGATAGGCCTCTCCGTCAATCTCAGCGGCAGGGGCGGGACTGCAGGGGAATATATACGCGACGGGGCTATGCTGGCAGTGGAAGAGATCAACCAGAGGGGGGGTGTTAACGGGCGTCCCCTTCAGCTCCTGGTACGTGACGACGGCAATACGGATGAAGGTGTCATGAAGGCAGATAAAAGCCTTATCCACGAAGAGGTGGTCGCCATAATCGGACACACTCATTCCGACAGCACCCTCAAGGCGTATCCCTATGTAACCTCCCATAACACCCTTCTCTTCACCAGCTATACCGCCACCACTCTCCTGACAGGAAAAGACGACCTCTTTTTCAGAACCTCCGTGGACACCCAAGTCTATGGAGCGGCCCTGGGAAAGCTGCTCGCCAGAAAGAAGGTGCGTACCGTCGCGTTTCTCATGGACATGTCCAATCCCAGCTTTGCGACGGAATATGTCGAGGAAACCAGGAAGCACTTCTCCGGGACCGTGGTGACCGTCCCCTTCGATTACCGGAAAAGGCCCGATATGGACACGGTACTCCCGGGGCTTACGAAAGCCGCCCCCCAGGCCGTTATTCTGCTGACGGAGGTAAGCATGACGGGAATCGCGGCACAGAAACTCCGTGCAAAGGGTTTCCGAGGAGACCTGATAGCGACCCTGTGGGCGCAGACCCCCGATCTCCTCCGGTACGGCGGCTCCGCGGTGGAGGGAATGACCCTCCTCACCTTCATCGATCCGGAAAACAAGAGGCCGGATTACCTCGCCTTCTCCGAAAGAATACGGGAAAAATTCAAAGCGGAGGTATCCGCCCGGACCGACCGGGCCTATGAGGCAGTCTGCATCCTCGCCGAAGCGCTGAAGAAATGCCCCACCCCCACCGCTGCCGAATTGAAGGCGGCGCTCCTCTCCATGGAGTTCGTCACCCTGATGGGTCCGGTACGTTTCGACCGCTACGGAGATGTCATCCGCCCCGTCTACGAGGTGCAGATACAGGATGGCCGCTTCCGGAACAGGGGTGAGATACAATAGTCCATGGTCTCCTTTTCCTCGAGAATACACAGGGTTCTCTTCATCTTCGGCATCTCCTCCTTCCTGCTTTTCTCGGTTCTCGTAGCTTTCCTCCGCATCGAAGAGGAAAAAAAACGCCATGTCTCCCATATTGCCTCCACCGTGGCGACTGCAAAGGAAATCATCGAGGACTATGTACACCAGTATGACCCCGCCATCCGGGAACTGATCTCCTCCCTCCCGCCGGAGGGCGACAAAAAAAAGGCGCATTTCCTCAGGGAAAGCCTCTCTCTGCACCAGGGAGACCTTTTCTACCTCCTGGACGGAAAGGGGCATGTTATCGACATAAGTACCCCTTTCAGGGAATACCTCGGCCTCGACTTCTCTCATCTGCACCCCATCAGGAAGAGAGCGCCCGTTTCCGGGGTGTACCAGTCGCTGTTCCACCTGCGGCCCGTGGTGAGCCTCCTCTACCCCCTTCCCGGCAGACAGCTCCTGGTGATCGAAAAGGACCTGCAGGGAATCATCCCCCTTGTCCGCCATTTCAATTCCACCGAATGGAAGACGAGAGGCTTTCTCTCCATCATTTCCCATGACGGGGTGGTGGTGTACCATCCGGACGAAACATTGATCAGGAGCCGTCATAGGCTGGGGGCCGGGCTGCAGACCGCTCCTTCCGGCGAGCAGGGATTGAAAAGTTATATCTCCGAAGGGAAGAGATATCTCTACTATCAGCAATCATTGCAGGAGCCCCTGGGATGGATCATGCATTACTCCTTTCCCTATTCCGTGCTCTCCTCTACCATCACCAGGGAAATCGTGGTCCAATCCCTTATCCTCGCCCTCCTCTTCTTCCTCCTGATCGTCAGTCTCACTTTCGTCATCGGGCGGAACCTGTCGGGCCCGGTCCACGAAATCGCCTCTCACCTCTCCCGGGAAGACAGCGCCAGGGAGGGGGAACGGGTGCCGGAAGAGATGGCGCATGGCATCCGGGAGATCTCCCTCATCATAAACGCCACCAATACGATGATGTCCATCCTCGCTGCGGAAAAAGAAAAGCTGTCGGTCACCCTCAGGAGCATCGGCGACGGGGTGATCACCACGGATACGGAAGGCAGGGTGATCCTTATCAATAAGGCAGCGGAGGGGCTTACCGGGTGGATGCAGGAGGAGGCAGCAGGCAGGGACATCGGCGAGGTTTTCCCCCTCATCAACGAAAAGACGCGGGAAAAGTGCGAAAACCCGGTGGAGAAGGTCCTTCGCACCGGAAAGGTTGTGGGGCTTGCCAACCATACCGCCCTCATCGCACGGGACGGCACGGAGAGAATCATCGCCGACAGCGGCGCTCCCATACGGGACAGGGAAAGCAGAGTTATCGGGGTGGTCCTCGTCTTCCGCGACATCACTGAAAAACAGAAGATGGAGGAAGAGCTCCTCAAGGCGGCCAAACTCGAGTCCCTGGGCATCCTCGCGGGAGGAATCGCCCACGATTTCAACAATATCCTCACTGCAATCCTTGGAAACATCTCTCTCTCCAAAATGCTCGTCAACCCTGAGGACAAATTGCATCACCGGCTCTCCATGGCGGAAAAAGCCTCCCTGCAGGCAAAGGACCTCGTACAGCAGCTCCTCACCTTCTCGAAAGGCGGAATCCCCATCAGGAAGAGCGCCTCTGTCGCGGACATCATCAGGGATTCGACAGGGTTCATCCTCAGCGGTTCCAATGTCAAGTGCGTCTTCCATTTCCCGGACGACCTCTGGCCGGTGGAGGTCGACGCGGGACAGATCAGCCAGGTGATCAACAATCTTGTGCTCAATGCTGTCCATGCAATGCCGGAGGGGGGGGATTATCAGGATAAGGACGGAGAACGTCATCCTGACAGCCAGGGATACCCTCCCCCTGCCCAAGGGCAAATACATCAGGATTTTACTCTCCGACGAAGGGGTCGGTATCCCGGAAGAGCATCTCAAGAAGATCTTCGACCCCTATTTCACTACGAAGAAGAAGGGAAGCGGGCTCGGTCTCGCCACCACTTATTCCGTCATCAGAAAGCATGACGGCCACATTACCCTGGAGTCGAAGCCGGGGGCGGGCACTACCTTTTTCATCTATCTCCCCGCCTTGTGCGGCATCTCCGTGGAGCAGGAACAGGCGCAAGAGCACCCCTATACGGGGAAAGGCAAAGTCCTGGTGATGGACGATGAGGAGAATGTGCGGGACATCGCCGGAGAGATGCTGAAGCATCTGGGGTATGAGGTCGTTTGCGCGGCGGAGGGAGAGGCGGCGCTCACTCTCTATAAGGACGCTCTTGAAGCGGGAATGCCCTTCGACCTGGTGATCACGGATCTTACAGTACCCGGGGGTATGGGGGGAAAAGAGCTCATCAGGAGACTGTACGAAATCGACCCGGAGGTAAAAGCCGTGGTCTCCAGCGGCTATTCCAATGACCCGGTGATGGCGCATTACACCACGTACGGCTTCAGCAGAATGGTGGTAAAGCCCTACAAGCTCGAGGAACTGGGAAAGACGGTGCGGGAGGTCATCAGCACATAAAAAACCGCCCGCCTCTACGCCCACCCATCGCGGGTGGTGGCCCTAAGATATAGGAGTCCCTTTGCTCTTGGGGGTAGTCAGTAAAGAGCCATCCTCTCATGAGAGATCTCCGCCTCTCTATGCGCTTTCTTTCGGGTGTGGGAGGGTGTCCCTTGGTCCTGTCGTCATCCCGGCGGATCCTCTGAGCCGGGATCCAGTCCTTTTCAAAGACGATGAGATTGCCCTGGAAAAAAAACCGTACCGGGAAACGCCCCTTTCGTTTGTTTTATAATGAAAGGATGCTGGATGAAATCAGAAAAAAAGTCCTTTCCGGAAAAAGACTGACCGGGGAAGATGCGGTAGAGCTGTTCCAAAGCGATGATCTGTTCACCATCGGCAGGCTCGCATCCCTTATTGCACGGCAAAAGAACGGTAATTATGCGTATTTCGTGGCAAACCGACACATCAACCCCACCAATATCTGCCTCAACCGGTGCGCCTTCTGCGCCTTCAGCCGTTCCAAAGGAGAGGAAGGGGCCTATGAGCTCACCATAGAGGAAATGCTGCACAAACTGGAAGGCGACCATCATGCCGGAGGAACCCGCCTTTCCGAAGTGCACATCGTGGGGGGGCTCCACCCCGACTGGCCCTTCGAGCATTACCTGAACATGATCGCCGCTATACGGAAACGGTTTCCCTCTCTCGCCATCAAGGCATTCACCGCGGTGGAAATCGACCATATGGCAAAAATAAGCGGAACGAGCGTCGGGGAGACCCTGGCTGCGTTGAAACGGAGCGGCCTCGATCTCATGCCGGGAGGAGGAGCGGAGATCTTCGCGGAAGGAGTGCGCGCCACTCTCTGCCCCGAGAAGATTTCGGGCGCCCGCTGGCTGGAAGTCATGGAAGCGGCGCACAACACGGGGATTAAGACCAATGCCACCATGCTCTACGGACACCGGGAAACCGTTGGGGACAGGGTGGAGCATCTCCTGAAACTGAGGGAGGTACAGGACAGAACAGGAGGGTTCCAGGCCTTCATCCCCCTCGCCTACCATCCGAGGAACACCGCCATGGGGGGCTCTTACTCCTCCGGTATCGATGACCTGAAAACTATCGCGGTAAGCAGGCTGGTTCTCGACAACTTCGACCATATCAAGGCCTACTGGATTATGCTCGGGGAGAAGATATCCCAGGTGGCCCTGCTCTTCGGTGCCGACGATATCGACGGGACAGTGATCGAGGAAAAGATTACCCACTCCGCAGGCGCAATGACCGGAGAAGGGATGACCCGGGACGAGCTCGTACACCTCCTGAGGAAAGCGGGCAAGATCCCCGTGGAGCGCGATGCCTTCTACCGTCATCTGCACCAGTATGGCGGAGAGAATACGGCGGGGAGCGACGCTGTCTGCCGGGCCTGAGAGAAAGAGACATGGAGAGAATAGACAGAAAGACCGCTTTAGAGCTCCTGAAGAGCGCCGATCTCCTCGATCTCGGCGAAAGGGCGGACACCCTACGGGCGAAGATGCACCCGGTGGGGCGGGTGACCTTTGTGGTGGACCGGAACATCAACTACACCAATGTCTGCCTCAACCAGTGCACCTTCTGCGCCTTTTACCGCGCCCCGGAATCCCCTGAAGCCTATGTGCTGTCCAAAGGGGAGATCTTCAAAAAAATCGAAGAGACAATCGAGCAGGGCGGCACCCAGATCCTCATCCAGGGGGGCCTCCATCCCGACCTGGGAATGGAATACTATGTCTCCCTCCTCAGGGCAATCAAAGAGAGGTTTTCCATCACCGTACACGGCTTCTCCCCCCCGGAGATTTTCTACCTGGCGAACAAGCACGGCCTCACCCTGAAAGAGGCGCTGACCGTGCTGAAACAGGCAGGCCTCGATTCCATCCCCGGCGGCGGGGCGGAGATCCTCTCCGACAGGGTGAGGGAGATCGTCAGCCCGAAAAAAATACGTTCGTCCCTGTGGCTGAAAGTTATGGAGGAGGCCCACGGCATCGGCATGCGGACAACGGCCACCATGATGTTCGGCAGCGTGGAGGGTCCTGCGGATATTATCGAGCACCTGGACGCCCTCAGGTCGCTGCAGGACAGGACGGGGGGATTTACCGCCTTTATCCCCTGGACCTTCCAGCCGGGAAATACGGAACTGCTGAAGACCGCGCAGTTTGAAGGCCGTACGGGCGCCACTGCCGTTGAGTACCTGCGGGTATTGGCGCTGTCCCGGATATATCTCGACAATATCAGGAACATCCAGGCATCCTGGGTGACCCAGGGGCTGAAGCTCGCCCAGGTCGCCCTCCGCTTCGGGGCCAACGACTTCGGCTCCACCATGCTTGAGGAGAACGTGGTGCGCGCCGCAGGGGTCAGCTACCGGGTTTCCAGGGAGGACATCGTGCAGGCAATACAGAGCGCGGGCTTCACGGCGGCGCAGAGAGACACGTACTACTCCATCGTACAGTACTTCTGACGTTCCTCCGGCATCCGGCGCGCTTACCGGGAGGAGGCCACTTCCTCCAGAGCCTTCAGTATAGCGGCCCCTCCCTCATAGGCCTTTCTTTCCGAGCCCTGTACAATGACCACCGTGGGGGTCGCCTTGATCGCATCCTTCTTCAGCAGGGGATTGTAGAAAGAACGGAAAATTTCCCTTGCCCTCGACTTGTCCTCCCTGAAGGGAATGCCCTGTGCCCTCAGGAAACCCTTGACCCCCTCCGGGTCGGTCTTCGCCTTGGAGGCTTGAAAGAAGATCTCCCTCGCCCTGATCGCATCCTCCAGCCTGTTTCCCGAGGCAAACCACGTATAGAGGAAAAGCTCCGCATAGGGTCCGCTCTCCTTATGAAGGGGCACATCCACGAAGAGGATTCTCGCCTTGTCCTGCAGCCTCCTGAGCATGAAGTTTATCCTGCCGTCCACGTCCCTGCACGCAGGGCAGAAATAGTCCGAGTAGACGACGATTTCAGTGCGGGCCTTCTCATTTCCGAAGCTCGGGTGCTGCACCTCCTTCGCATAGGAGGGGATCACCGAGCCGTTAAAAGTCAGCGAGGTAAAGACAGCCCCCAGCAGTACCAGGAGAGCCACAAGCCAGACCTTCAGATGCCGCACCACCATGACAAACATGAGGAGGAGGAACAGGCCGGAAATGAGGCATTTGGGGCAATAGACCCCCTGTTCCACCTGGAACTTGATCAGGATGAATTCCGCCCCCACCCCCGCCGACACCGTCGCGGCAATCAGCGACATCACCCAGTCCTTCGGGAAAAGCCTCTTATAGGCGATGACGGCAACCAGGAGCAGGGAATAAAAGAGCACTCCGAAGATATTCAGATCGAGCCCGAGGATATCCCCGGAGAGGAAGGAGCAACTTGTTTTGCATATCTGCCCGATGACAAGGGTTACCAGCGCCAGGCCCGGGAATATCCATATCCTGTTCTGTAACGTTGTATATACTCCTGAAATTCTCATCGAAGATCCCCCACACATTCTTCTGATCGGGCTTCTGATCGGGGCAATTTCCCTTTCAGGCCCCCAGTTCTTTTTTTCAGGACATAGTCCACGGCGGGAACGTACCTTCCGCTCTCCTTTCCCTACTATAAAGCAAAAGACCGATTTTCCTCAATGCTCAGGCCTTTTGTACGGAAACGGATTTGTACGATTGTGCAGAGGCGTTTCAAAAGGATATAATGAACGGCAGAAAAGCAGAAAGGAGGTCTTTATGAAAAAACTGCTTTTGCCGTTGGCAGCTTTGGTAATCGTTGCGCTCTCCCTCGCGTGGACGGTTCCTGCACTGGCGTCCCCCGCCGAGCAGATCAGGGACCGCATTGCGAACCTCCAGCAGAGGATCGATGAGGGAAAGCTCTCGGGCGCCCTTACCCCCCCGGAAGCCAAGCGCCTTCAGCGCGACCTGAACAGCATCAGGGGGACTTTCGAGAAAGCGCGGAAAGGCGCACTTACCCCGCGCGAGATTGACGTGCTGAACCACAGGCTGGACATCCTCGACAAAAAAGTGTTCAAGCAGAAGCACGACAAACAGAAAAGACATCCCTGATCCCGGTCTGAACCGGCAGGAGCGGGGGGTGATTTCCCCCCGCTCTCTGAATCAGAAAACCGCAGAGCCTTCTTCCGTCCGGCACTCATTCTTCAGAATAAAGAAAGATTGTTACGGTATAATAAAAGCAACTGCCTTTTCACCTTTTTCTCTGAGGAGGAACTATGACGGATTCCCTTTACGATGTCATCATAATCGGCGGCGGGCCTGCGGGCCTCAGCGCCGCCCAATACACCGCGCGGGCGAAAATGAAGACCCTTGTCCTCGACAAATCCTCCTCCGCAGGGGCCCTTGCCTTCGCCAGCCTGATCGAAAACTACCCCGGGCTGGAAAAGCCCCTGCCGGGACCGGAACTGCTCGACATTTTCAGGAAGCAGGCCGTGGGCTTCGGTGCCGAGTATGTCGAGGCGCAGGTCATCGGGGTATCCCTGACGGGAGAGGTAAAAGAAGCCTTCACCATGGAAAAAACGTACCAGGCCAAGTCCCTCATCATCGCCACCGGCTCCATGGGGAGGAAGGCGACCATAAAGGGAGAGGCGGAGTTCCTGGGAAGGGGAGTGAGCTATTGCGCCATTTGCGATGCCGCCTTTTTCCGGGGGAAGACCGTTTGCGTCCTCGGCGATTCGGAGGAGGCGGTCAAGGAAGCGGGGCTTCTCACCCGTTTTGCGGAGACGGTGTATCTCATCTCTCCCTCGAAGGAGCTGAAGGTCTCCCCGGACAACCCGACCCTGTCCATTCAGAACCTGAAGGTGCTCACCGGCCGGACGGCAGCCTCCATCGAAGGGGGCGACCTGGTGGAAAGGGTACATCTGCGCGACGCCCAGGGGGAGGAGAGCTCACTGGACATGGACGGGGTTTTTGTCTATCTCCACGGAAGCAAACCCGTCATCGACTTCCTGCAGGGCTCCGTGGAGATCTCGGAGGATGAATGCATCGTGACGAACAAGATGACGGAAACGTCCATCCCGGGAGTCTTCAGCGCGGGAGACGTAACCTGCACGGAGGTCCGGCAGGTGGTGATCGCAGCGGCGCAGGGGTGCATCGCCGCCCTCTCCGCAGAGAAGTACGTGTTCCATCGCAGGAGAAGGAAGTACGACTGGCACGGATAAGAGGCGACGGCGGGAGCAGGGGACAGTGGTCGACGGCGAATTGAGGACAATGGTGCTCGATTCCATGGAGAAGGGATTCCTCGACAACATCATCGACATGTTCAAGCACGACGAGGGTCTCTACCCGCTCATTATCGATATGATCCGGGACGAAAGAATCCGGGTGCGGCTGGGGGCCACCGCCCTGGTGGAAGAACTGGCCCGGGTGCGGCAAAAAGCCCTGGTCGAGCTTATTCCCTCCCTTGCCCTGCTCCTCAGGGACCCGAATCCCACCGTGCGGGGGGACAGCGCCTCCCTCCTCGGCATCATCAGACACCGGGACGCCCTCCCCTATCTCCTCGATGCGGAAAGGGATACAAACAGCGCCGTCAGGGAGATGGTGAGGGAATCGATACAGGAGATAGAGGGAGCCGGCTGACTGAATCCCTCGTCGAAGAGAGATCCCCTTTATATCATGCCGACCGCTTTCAGGAATGCCTCTGTATCGGAGAGATCCCTGAATACTATGTCCGCTCCGGCTTCCTCAAGGGCCTCGTAGTGGTAGGGGCCTGTGGCAACCCCCACGCTGAACGCCCCGTACGGCTTGGCACAGTGGACATCCCGCGGAGTATCTCCGATAATGACGCAGTCCCCGAAGGGGATCTCCCTTCCGGTCAGCTCCTCGAACCTCCTGCGGGCGATGGGAAGGAGCCGGTTGCGGTCTTCGTCATCACTCCCGAAAGCCCCTGAAGGGAAATACTTATTTAACGCAAAGGGTTCCAGCTTCATACGGGCGCCCAGCTCGATATTCCCGGTCAGAAGTCCGAGCAGGCACTTCCCGTTTCTTCCGCTCAGTGCGGAAAGCGCCTCATGGATTCCGGGTTTGACATGCCGGGTGCTGTTCTGTATCTCCGCTTTCAGGTAGGTGAGGTACGCATTCATCATCCGGGGGATGAGCCCGTTATCGGTGGGAAAGCCGTGCTTCTCGAGGCATTCCCTGATAATCTGGATATCCGTCTTTCCCGCCATGCCGATACCCTCGAAGGCGTGGTCAAGGGAGAAGAGCTCCCTGAACGCATAATTCAGCGCGCGCGTCCCGGCCCCCCCGGAATCGAGGAGGGTGCCGTCGATATCGAAAAGCAGCAATTTCATATTTCTACAATACTGATTGCCTTGAAGGCAAGTCAACCGGCCGGGCCGCCCCTCCCGATCCTTGTCTTTCCTTGTCCTTGCTGGTAGAATGATAAATAGAGGTAATTACACAATCCAGGAGGAGTACAATGGTATCTGGCAGGAAAATAACGGTAATAGCGTTGCTGCTCGTCTTTCTCTTCGTCAGCGCATGCGCCCGCTATCATTATGAAGGCGGCGCGGCAGGCGGCGTGGTCGGCGGTGCGGCAGGGGCGCTTCTCGATAGAAAAAACCCCTGGCGCGGCGGGGTAATCGGTGCCACACTGGGTGCGCTGTTCGGCGCCACCGTCTCTGATGTGGCGGCCCGCGGCGCGCAGGAAGCAGCCCGGACGAACAGACCGGTGGAATACACGACCGAGAACGGTCGCGGCGTATACCGGGCCGAGCCGGTGGGAGCCGACGAACGCACCAACTGCAAGAAGGTGCGGGAGAGGATATGGGAGGACGAGCGCCTGGTAAAGGACCGCATAAAAGAGGTCTGCGAAGGCGAGAAAACCGAAAGAAGATATTAAAGCAGCAACGATACGGAGAGCGGACGGATACCTCTCTCTCCGCTCTCCGTATCCCTGCACCCGCATCCCCCGCCCGTATCTGCTATAATACCGGACATCACTTCAGAAAGAGGGAGTTCCATGAAAGAGAGACTGGTCCGTCTGCTCTATGAGAAAGCGTTTAAATACAGCGAGGAACCGGTATTCAAACTGGTTTCCGGCCGCATGAGCAACTACTATTTCAACTGCAAGACAGTGACCCTTCACCCCGAGGGCATGTATACCATCGGCAATGTGATTTTCGAGATGATAAAAGACCTCCCGGCAACCGGCATCGGGGGGCTCACCCTGGGGGCGGACCCCATTGCAGGGGCGGTGGCATACACGTCTTACCTGAAGGGGAAGCCGATAGAGGCCTTCGTCGTGCGGAAGACGGCAAAAAGCCACGGCACCATGCAGTGGGTCGAGGGAAACGTCCGGGCGGGGGACACGGTGGTCATTGTGGATGATGTCATCACCACCGGAAAGTCCACCATCGAGGCCATTACGAAGGCACGGGAAGCGGGTCTCTCCATCATAAAAGTGATAGCCCTGGTCGACAGACAGGAGGGAGGGTACGAGGCCATCAGCGAAGTGATGAGGGAAACCGCTGTTCCATACCGGATGGTCGAGGCGGTGGTCACCCGGGAAGAAGTGATGGAGCTCTACCGGGAAGAGCACCCCGCATAACCGGCAGGCCGGGGTACCGGGCCAGGGTGTGCAGGCACCCCTATATGCATACGTCGAGGAAGTATTCCTGCACCCTTCCCGCCGCGGTGATGAGACTCTCCCTGTCGAGGGGTTCCGCGCTCCTGTCCTCGATGATATTGCTCACGGCCCGGACCTCCGCAACGGGGATGGAATTCAGCGTGCAGACATGCGCCACCGCCGCTCCCTCCATGCTCTCACAGAGGGCGCCGAACCTCCCTTCCAGTTCAATTCCCCTTTCCCGCGTGCCCGAGCATGCGGAGACGGTAACGAAGATCCCCCTGTTCCCGCATCCCTGAAGGCATTCGGGAACGAAGAGGGGAAAGGCATTGTAGTAATGGGTGCTGTCCACCGTGCAGAGGGGAAGGTGCAGGACGTCCATCGAATGGAAGCCGGACCCGCCCCTGCCGGTCACCAGGCCCTCGTCTCCGTAGATATCCTTTTCAGCCACCGCGACAGCACCGACCTCCAGCCCCGAAGAAGGATACGCCCCCGCAACCCCGATGGACCAGACAAGATCCGGGCCGAACCTCTCCAGGAGCAGGGCGGTCCCGTGGGCGGCATTGGCCTTTCCCACGCCGCAAATGCAGATCACCGTGGGAACGCTCCCCTTGAGATTCCCCCGATAAAAGGACTTCTGCTGCAGGAAGATGCGCTCTCCCCCGGCAAGCTGCCGCAGGAGAAGCCCCGCTTCCCTTTCTGTCGAAACAACGATCCCGGTCACCGCACTGCTCCTCCGCTCGTGCCCCGCTTTTCCTTCGCACACGTCTGCCGGTGCGTGATCACTTACCGGGGGCTCCCTCCTCCGGCTCTTTCTCTTCCAGGACATAGTTCACTTTCACGTCAATATCCTTTCTCAGCGAGTTATAAACGGAGCAGTACTTCTCGTGGGACAAGGACACGGCTCGCTCCACTTTCTTCGGGTCGAGGTTCTTCCCCGCAATGTGGAGGGTCATTTCCACTGCTTTATAATATTGAGGAGGAGTGGGATTCCTCTCGCCCGTCATGGTAATCCTGAAGCCTGCGATTTCCGCCCGCATCTTCTTCAGAAAGCTCACCACATCGATCCCCATGCACCCGGCGAGACTGAGGAGCAGGGCATCGGTGGGTTTGCAGCCCCATTGGACCTGCGCATCGAACTCGATTTCATACCCCTGGCCGGTCCTCCCGACGAAGATAAGATCCCTGTCCCAGGTGAGGGTCGCCTTGTCGATGGGGGAAACCTTCTCCTTGTACCCCTTCAAGGATTCTTCCAATACCTCTCTTTCCGTATCGCTCATAACTGCATTCCTCCTCGCTCTTTCGATCTCTTCTCCATGGATTGTAGTGAATCCCGCGGTGCCCCGTCAAATGGGAAACCGCTGTTTCCATTCCGGTAAATATATGATACCATTATCCTATTCCGCGCTTTCACCGGATATACCGACTGCGGAAAAGAGGGAAAAAATGAAAAAAGACTACGCAAAAATGAAGATGGTGGAAATCATCAAGGGGAAGCATTGCGGGGAATGTCATAACGGGAAAAGGGCATTCAGCTCCGGGAAGGCGGAAGACTGCGCCAAATGCCACAAGATGTAGACAGGCCGCCGTGAAGCTTACCAAGAAGAGATCGAAAAAAGCCGGGCTTCCTCCGGGCGCCCTCGTACATATCGGCGAACAGAGGCGCAAAGAGGTCAGGATCACCCTCATCGATTATGATGAAACAGGCTTCGAAGAGAGGGAGATCACCGGGGTCAGCCAGTGCATCCCCTTCAGGGACAGGCCCACCGTCACCTGGATCAATATCGAGGGACTCCATCAGGAAAAAATCCTCGCGGAACTGGGGGGATGCTTCGGACTGCATCCCCTCATCCTGGAGGATATCCTCAACACGGACCAAAGACCGAAAATGGAGGATTTCAAGGAGTACCTCTATGCCGTATTGAAAATGCTTTACTACGACGATGCGACCGGCACCATCACCATCGAACAGATCAGCCTGGTCCTCGGGGGAAACTTCGTCCTCTCCTTCCAGGAGGGCATCGAGGGGGATGTCTTCAACGCCGTCCGGGAGCATCTCCGCAAGGACATAGGACGCATACGGAAGATGGGGACCGATTATCTCTTCTACTCCCTGATGGATGCCATTGTGGACAACTACTTCCTCATCCTCGAGAAGACCGGGGACCGCATCGAGTTCATCGAGGAGGAGCTGGTCTCCACCCCCACCCCGGGGACCCTCCAGGCCATCCACCGCCTCAAGCGGGAGATGATCTTCCTGCGCAAGTCGGTCTGGCCGCTACGCGAGGTGATCAGCTCCCTGGAGAGGGGGGAGTCATCGTTGATCCGCAGCTCCACCGGCATCTACCTCCGGGATGTGTACGACCATACCATCCAGGTGATCGATACCGTCGAGACTTTCCGCGATGTGGTGTCCGGAATGATCGACATTTACCTTTCGAGCATCAGCAACCGCCTGAACGAAGTCATGAAGATACTGACCATCATCACCACTCTTTTCATGCCCCTGTCCCTCATCTCAGGAATTTACGGCATGAATTTCAAATACATGCCGGAACTGGACTCCTCCTGGGGCTATCCCGCAGTCCTCCTGTCCATGCTCGTCATCGCCCTCTTTATGCTCTTCTTCTTCAAGAGAAAAAAATGGCTCTGAGGATGCCCCTTCGTCCCACTGTGTCAGTCTGTTTACGAGTCCATCACTCAGGGAGACAGCCGGAGCCCCTCTACTCCGTCACCCCGGCGGAAGCCGGAATCCCTCTACTCCGTCACCCCGGCGAAAGCCGGGGTCCAGAGTCTTTGAACCGGAGTCTTTCGGAAAAGGACTGTGGATCCCGGCTCAGAGGATCCGCCGGGATGACGACAGAAGAAAAGAGAGGGGAGAGGGACCCCCTCTTTCTCTCTCTCCCGAAAGGAATGCATGTTTGATGGGCATGCATGATGAAGAAGGAGAGGGGAGTCCTTGACAAGAATAAACCAGGGGACAGGGAGTGAGTGCTCCCTCTCTCAGAGAGGGGAGGAGGGGAGTTCTGAGCGGACCTTAGCTCTTGTTCGTCTCCTCTCTTCGTGAAACGGAGGGGCCACCACAGTGCATGTTTGAGCGGAAGCGAGTTTGCGCTGTGGTAACGGAGTGAGCGGTAGAGAGGCAGAACAAGAGGTCGGGGAGCGAAGGACTTCACGACTCCCCTCACACAGAGAGTAGGAGTCAGGGGTGACGCTCCCCGGAGGATACGAGAATCAGAATCAACTATCCGCGAGGGAAAACGGTGATTCGTCGCATTGCAAGGACATCGAATCCCCCTGTCCCCTCCTCACCCGAAAGAGTGCGCATAGAGAGAGGGAGTGAGCCATAGAGACGCAGAAATCTCTCATAAGAGCACTGGCCCTCTGCTGCCTTCCGGAGCAAAGGAATATGCCGCCTTTTTCTGATGATATCCCTATTTTGCATCCCCTTAGAATTTCCTCTTAAATTATGGTAATATGTTGATATCATGAACAGCGCAGAGTTATTGGTACAATGTCTTGAGAATGAGGGAGTGCGTTTCGCTTTCGGCCTGCCCGGCGAAGAAAATCTCGAGCTCCTCAACGCCCTTTCCGCGTCGGGGATCGAGGTGGTCGTCACGCGGGATGAAAGGGGCGCCTCCTTTATGGCGAATGTCTACGGCAGGCTCACCGGTTCCCCCGGCGTCTGCTTCTCCACCCTCGGTCCCGGGGCGACCAACCTGGTGACCGGAGTGGCCGATGCCTTTCTCGACTTCGCCCCCCTCCTCGCCATTACCGCCCAGGCATCGCCTTTGAGGGCACATAAAGAATCGCATCAATATATCGACGTCCTCTCCATGCTCAAACCCATTACCAAATGGAATTCCCGGATCATCGCCCCGCGCACCATCCCCGAGGTGGTGCGCAAGGCGTTCAAGATCGCGGTCCTCGAGAAGCAGGGTCCCACGCATCTGGAGCTTCCCGAAGATGTAGCGGGAGCCCCTGCCGAGGGCAGCCCCCTGCCCCGTTC
>NSJL01000071.1 GCA_002634385.1 Nitrospira sp. | reverse complement strand
CCCCTCATCAAACCGTGCGTATCCTTTTAAAATACACGGCTTTCCAATTATCTTCTTCCAAAGGCTTTCGCAGTTTGTGTCCATGGTGCCGTTGTCGGTATCTTGTATAGCCCCAACACATTGTAAAGGTATCCGCAAGGATAAGCCTTATATCCTCTATGCCTATCCGCCTTTTTACGTCTCAAGTAAATTCGAACTCTTTCTTCAAGATAGTTCTTTAGTGCAGACAGATCTTTACTACAGTTTTGGTAGTAAAAGTATCCTGTCCAACCACGTACTACCTCGTTGAGTTTGTATAGTACTACATCCTTTGGTAACGAAAGATTTCTCCTCATGGTAAGTCCTTTTATTTCTGCCCTGATATGCTTGATGGCCTTCTTGGAGGGTCTTATGAGAGGATATTTCCTGCCAGTTTTGGAACTCTTGGCAAGCCTGGTTGTAAATCCAAGAAAATCGAAACTATCGTTCTTCGCATCTACTACCTTTGTCTTATCCTCGTTAAGACTTAGTCCTAAATCCTCAAGAACAGTTTTTATCCCTCCTAACACTCTCTGCGGGTTTCCGCTACAGAGCGCCACACAATCATCAGCAAATCTTACGAGCCTTGCCCCATATCTTTCCTGTACCTTCTTTAGTTTCCATGTAGTATCCAGTACATTAAGATAAATGTTGGCAAGCAAGGGTGAAATTACACCTCCTTGGGGTGTACCTTTAGAATTACCAATGTACTTCTTCTTTCCGTCTTCTCTTTCTTCTACCACTGGTGCTTTTAACCACATCTTTATAAGTCTCAAGATATGGTTATCTACTATTCGTTCAGACACAAGATTTAGCAGTTTGTTGTGTAGTATAGTGTCAAAATATCTTGCTATATCGGCATCTATTACCTGAGTCTTACCTTTGCGAAGCTGAAAGGATATATCGTCCATAGCCTGGTGTGCATTCTTGTTCGGTCTAAACCCATATGAATTTGCACAAAAGTCCGCTTCAAAGATCGGTTCTATAACTATCTTTACAGCCATCTGTACAATCCTATCCTTGACTGTGGGTATCCCCAACGGTCTTTTATTACCATCTGCTTTTGGTATATACACCCTTCTAACCGGCATCGGTTTATACCTTTTGGCAAATAATTCTGCGGCTAACCTTTTAAGATATCCTTCTGCTCCTTCTTCCATCGTCTCTATGCTTTCAAAGGTCACTTGATCTACTCCACTTGCCCCTCTGTTAGCTCTGACACGGCTATAGGCATGGCTTAGGATATCCATTCTATACACCTTGTCGTAGAGAAGATAGAATCGGCACTCCTTCTCCTGCTTGGCCTTTTGGTATAGTTTCCGCTGAAGATTTCGAATCTTTTCCGGAGTTTTCAGCATTTACGCAATCTCCTTTCCTTCTCTTCTTGAGAAACGTGATAAAGGTATTGCCCCTTCCCTCTTTCAAGGTTATGTTGTCCTTGAAATAATAGCGGTACTATGAGCAACTCCGACTCCCTTATAGACCTGATGAACTTTCGGATTTCCCTTATATCTATCAGTTGCCAATCATGTGGCTGCCTGTAAGGGTCTCCCGTGCTACTTCGCATGACTTCCTCTACGTGTCACCCCTGCTACCCCGGAAGCTCATCTATCGGTTTTGACAGTTATCGTTAGGATAGATATTTCAGCCTTCCCCTAGTGACCAAAGGGTCGGCAGCTCCATTTCAATTTACGAGGCTACATATAGGTTCACTTTCGTTGCAACCCGCAGATTTGCTCGACTCACTTTCTGAGCCTTTGTCAGGAAACACAGCGCTTCAGGTTACCCTTAACACCTTCCTCTTGCTACGTGGGTGAACTGTCGAATTCCCACGGCTGGACTTTAACCAGCTAGTCATACAACATACACGGCATACG
>NSJL01000004.1 GCA_002634385.1 Nitrospira sp. | reverse complement strand
CCGAAGGGAGTGAAAACGGGGGCAGCCGCAACTCCGCCGGAGTTCTTTTCCTCCGGATCAATCCCTACGACTTCCTGTACCCCTTCATACAGTCATGGCCCACCCCGAGCCCCACTGCGGAGACGCTGCTGGTACGTTCCGGGGGGGATAAGGTGGTATTTCTCAACGAGCTCCGCCATAAAAAGGGAACAGTCCTGCAGCTTCGCCTTCCCCTGGACGAGAAAAGCCTTCCCGCTGCAATGGCCGTACGCGGAGAAGAGGGGGTGAGGGAAGGGGTCGATTACCGGGGAGTAAAGGTTCTCGCCGCCTTACGTCGCGTCGCCGGCTCACCATGGAATATCGTTTCGAAAATCGATACGGAAGAGGTGTACGCTCCCTTGCGCGACCGCCTGCGTATCATTGTCCTTCTGGCAGTGGCATCCACCCTTGCGGCAGGAGCGGGGGTCAGCCTCATATGGCGCAAGCAGGCGGAGAGACAGCTCAGGGAGATGAACAGGAGCCTCGAAAGACGGATACAGGAAGAGATGGAGAAGAGGATACAGCAGGAACGCCTCCTGGTACAGCAGTCCAAAATGGCGGCCATGGGGGAGATGATCAGCGCTATTGCTCACCAGTGGCGGCAGCCGCTCAACACCCTGGGACTGATCATCCAGGACATCAAAAGCGCATCCGACTTCGGGGAGCTCACCAGGGGATATCTCGATACTGCGGTAAGCGAGTCGATGCGCGAGATACAGTTCATGTCCCGGACCATCGACGATTTCAGGAATTTCTTCAAACCCTCGAAGGAGAGGGTTTCCTTTGGTCTCACGGAAGCCGTGAATGAGGTATTGCACCTCCTCAGTGCGCAACTGAAGAACGACCGTATCGCCGTCCATCTCGACCGGATCCCGCCCGCTCCCCTGCTGATTTCGGGATATCCGAACGAATTCAAGCAGGCGGTCCTGAATATCCTGAACAATGCACGGGATGCGATCCTGGAGAGGCGGCAGCAGGGGATCCCCGGGAACGACCGGGGAGATATCCATATCGCGATCTCTCCCGAAGAGGGGAGATGCCGGATCCGCATCAGGGACAACGGCGGGGGGATTCCGGAGGAGATACGGGAGAGAATTTTCGAGCCCTACTTCACGACAAAGGAGCAGGGAAAAGGGACGGGAATAGGACTTTATATGACGAAGATAATTATCGAAAACAATATGGGGGGAAAGCTGACCGCGGAGAACGTGGACGGAGGGGCGGAGCTCAGCATCGAGTTCCCGGAGGAGAGTGCGTAAGAAGGGTGACCTGCTTTACTCCAGCCTCCTGCTGATCACCGGCTCGAGGGTGGCTATGATATGCCCTTTTTCGAAAACCGTTACCCGTCCGGTGCTCTCCGAGACCACTACGGCAATAGCCCCGGTCATACGGGTGATGCCCGCAGCAGAGCGGTGCCGGGAACCGAAGCCCTTCAGTTTTCCCGTGGTGATGCTCCGTGCATCGAGATGCCTTCCCGCCGCCTCCACGGCGCCCGTATCGGAGATGATGAAGGCGCCGTCCAGCTTCGAGAGTTCCTTGATGCTCTCTACTACTTCAGGCCGGGTAATAAGCCGCTCTTTCTTCGAATACCCCCGGAAGGGATTGAAAACCGCCTGGTGGGAGAGGGTAAGGACCTTTTCCGTATCGCCGATGATGAAAGCCGTTCCCACCGGACTCCCCTCCCGCCCCATGGCGCCGATATCGAGGGCTATGTCGATCACCGCCATAATGGTATCGAATCCTCTGTGGGCGACGAGGGAAAGGGGGTCGAAGGGAAAGTCCTCGCTCCAGGAAAGGGAGAGATCGTGGACGGTGATGGTGTCGAGATGGCTCTTCCCCCACGGTCCGAGGACACACACCACCCTGCTGTCCACCCGTATCACCTTCTGCTGCACGCAGTGGAGAAATGCGTATTTGATCCGTGAAAACCGGCTCTGATTGCCCGACCAACTCCGTATGACCTCCACGCCGGCGATCCTGCAGTCCGACTCTTTCAGGGGCAGGGCAGCGGGAACGACCAGGACAATGCCGGACTCCCTGGTAAACCGGGACTTCAGGAACCACCGGAAATCATGGGGGGTATTGAGGAAAAGGAGAATGCGGTGACTCCCCGTCACCCGGGCCAGATCCAGGGCGTTCGCTACGAGTATCGTCCTCTGGTCTTTCATTCCGGTGCGGAACCCCGTATCACTTCTTCCGCCGTATCCCTGTCTTCCTTTCTGACCAGGATCCTGATCTCGCCGATCTTTCCGACATTCACCGGATAGGGGCTCACCTTGGACGAGCGCAGCACTACCGGGATATCCCCGCTCTCCAGCAGATCCTTTATCATCTCCGCCTCGAGGGGATCATAGGTAACCAGAAGCTCCACCCATTCTTCGCTCATCTCACCACTCCCAAAACAGAAGAAAACCAGGTAAAGGTAGAGGTAGAGAAAAAGACAACTCTGTTCTTCTTTTCTCTCTTCTGTTTTTACTTTACCTCTACTGTCTCATCCTTTGCCTTTTTTCTTTAAGTTTTTTTCTCAGTCTTTTCTGTCTTACTCTTTACCTTTACCTTTACCTTTACCTCTACCTTTACCTGTCTTTTTTCACCTTTTCCCAATCTTTCAGAAACTTCTCTATCCCTATATCCGTCAATGGATGCTTGATGAGCTGGGTGATGACGCTATAGGGGATAGTGGCGATATCCGCCCCTACTTTTGCCGCATCGACCACGTGGAGAGGGTTCCGTATGCTCGCGACGATCACTTCCGTATCGAAGAGGTAGTTCTCGAAAATGGATTGGATATCGCCGATGATATCCATGCCCACATGGCTGATGTCATCGAGCCTCCCCACAAAGGGGCTCACGTAGGTCGCCCCGGCCTTTGCCGCAAGCAGCGCCTGGCTGGCGGAGAAGATAAGGGTCACGTTGGTCCTGATCCCTGCCGAGGAGAGTCTCTTCACCGCCCGGAGCCCGTCCTCCGTCATGGGGATCTTCACCACGATGTTCTCATGGATTTTTGCGAGCTCTTCGCCCTCTTTCACCATCTCCTCCACCCGGAGGCTTACCGCTTCCGCGCTCACCGGACCGTCGACGACGCTGCAGATCTCCTTCAGAATGTCCACCGGATTCCCCTTCTCCCGCGCCATCAACGAAGGATTCGTGGTCACCCCGTCAATTACCCCCACTTCCCAGGCCTTCCTGATCTCCTCCACATTTGCCGTATCGATGAAAAATTTCACTTCTGCTCCTCCGTCTCTATTGGTAGTAGAATGTATTCATCTCCCTCCCGCTCGATTCTGAAGCCGAATGCGTTGACCGTCTCGACCAGCGGCCTGCCAAGGATCAGATCCAGCGTCTCCCCGGGCACCGAAAACCGCTCCGTCAGAAAAGGCCTTACATACGTATCGTACTGGAGGGCGTCCATGATCTCTTCCACCGCATCCTCGCTGCCCTGGGCCAGCCTTTCGAAGGCCGCGGAAAGCCTTCCGTACGAGGACTTTTCCTCATGCCGCGCGATGATCTCCAGAAGAATCCCGACGGAGCCGAAGATCTCCTTTCTCGTCAGCCGTTCCTTTTCAAGACCCGTCAGCAGGTCCTCCGGCGCCCAGCACTTGTAGGCCCTGCACTGGGAGGGACGGTTCTCGTAGATGGCACAGCCCGCCTCCTCCCCATGGAAAAAGCATCCCCGGGCCCCCTCCTTCTCCCGTATCTTGATAAGCTCCATAGGGGCCGCGAATATCTCTTCGTCACCCTCCGTCCTCACCAACTCGCCTTCCCGTATGGTATACGCCGTCTCATGGGAAAGGATCCCGCTCAGGAACAGGGGCAGATCCCCCTTCGTGAGCACCGGTCCGCCCCCTTTACAGCAGGAGCCGCACCGGACACAGTGGCTCCTCTTCTTCATGCGCATTTTCTGCGGCGCACCGCTGCTTTCCAGCCCCTGGGGGGTCAGGATCTCAACTCTGTTTTCCGGCTTGTCTTCCTCTCTCATGTCTGTTCCCCTTCACTCCCTCTTCGATGATTTCGATAAGATGCTTTACCTCTTTGTCTTTCAACCCGCTCCTGAGCTGGAGGATGCAATTCGGACAGGAGGTAACGATCATATCCGCAGAGCGGTAGGCTTCCCGCCTCTCTTCGAGGATGCTCCCGGAAAGCTCCGGGTAGAGCACCCTGAATGCTCCCCCGAACCCGCAGCACCCCCTTTCCACCTCACTGACGGCAATCCCCCTGTCCCGCAGGATCTGTCTCGGCTCGGCACGCACTCCCAGATAGTTGAGGGAATGGCAGGGGTCATGGTATACAATGCGGGATGCGGTACGGTGCCCCTGCGTACTGCTGTCCTCCGGAAGCCGTTCTCCAGCAAAAAACTGCGCCACATCGAGGGCGTTCCCGAGCCCGTCCCCCCCCAGTTTCCGGTATTCGCTTTTGATAAAGTGAACACAGGTAGGACAGAGACCCACCACCGCCTCCACTTTCAGCCTTCTGAAGACATGCAGGTTCCTTTCCGCCAGTTCCGCGGCGTCCTCCGTAAGGCCAAGCCCCATAAGCGGCGCTCCGCAGCATACTTCCCCTTTGGGGAGCACCACTTCGTACCGCAATGCATTCAGGCTGCGTATCAGGGCCTTCCCCAGGTGCGGGTAGAGGAAATTCGAAGTACACCCCGCAAAAACCGCTACCCTCCCCTTCGGCCGGGATACCCGGAAAAGGGACTCCCCCTCCCTGAGCCCGGAATCGGGAACCGTGATCCCCATCTGTCTCAGCGTTCCGAAAGGCTTGATCCGGTGGAGGGGAAATACTTCGTTGAGCCCCTCGAGAAATTGAAGCGCCCGGAAACTGAAGGAGGGCCTCTTCAGGACAAACTCCATTCCGAAGCCGAGGAGCTTTCTTCTCCTGTTGAAGGCGCTGAGCCTTCTCCTTCCCTCATACACCGCCCCGGTCACGTCGATCCCGAGAGGACAGAGCTTGTTGCACGCACCGCAGAGAATACAGGTGAAGATCCGTTCATCCAGGAGTGCGGAAGGCTCCAGGGTTCCCTCGAGGAACTGCTTCAGCAGGACGGCCCGCCCCCGCGCGCTCGCCCCCTCCGTCCCCTCCTGCCGGTACGAAGGACAGTGCGCTTTGCAGCTTCCGCACCGGACACAGGAATCGAGCTCCGGGCCTGAACGCCGCTGCGCGTTCCTGCTCCCGGCACTACTCATTGAGGCTCCCGCTTCTGAAGCCCTCCAGGTCGACCGCCACATACTTGAAACCGAATTTCTTCAGGTGCACCACAATCTCCTTGCGCAGCCCCTCGTCAAGAAGCCGGCCGATCTCTCCGGCACCCACCTCTATCCTTGCCACTTCATGGTGGCTGCGCACCCGCAGCTCCCTGAACCCGAGGCCCTTCAGGAACTCTTCCGACACCTCGACCCTTCTGAGGGCCTCCCGCGTAATCTCCGTGCCGTAAGGGAACCGTGAGGAGAGACAGGGAGAGGCCGGTTTCGCCCAGGTCGGGAGTCCCATCGCCCGGGAAAGCTCCCGTATCTCCTTCTTGGTAAGCTCCGTCTCCGCAAGGGGGCTCCGCACCCCGCATTTCAAGGCGGCCTGCCTGCCGGGCCTCCAGTCCGAAAGATCGTCGGCATTACTGCCGTCCACCACATACCGGTATCCCTTTGCATGGGCGATCCCGCCGAGCTTCGAAAAGAGCTCCTCCTTGCAGTAGAAGCACCGGTTCCGGGGGTTCCGGGCAAAATCGGGATTTTCGAGCTCATGGGTGGTGATCACTTCGTAGGAGACCCCGATACGGCGCACCAGATCCTCCGCATGCCGGAACTCGCTCTCCGGCATGGTATCCGAGCGGCCGATGACCGCAAGGGAGTAAATGTCCGCCTCCTTGATGGCGTTCAGGAGAAAGGTACTGTCGACGCCCCCGGAAAAGGCAAGGACTACAGAATGCATTTCCCGCAGCAGGGAGAGGAGTTTCTCGAACTTTTCCGTCATATCCTTCGCGATGCGCAGCGTACGCTGATTTTTGCGCGGCGCCCCGCCATCCGTCTTCTCTATGGTTTTACAGCACCGTGATCTCGTAGTTCTCCTGGTGCAGCTTTATATCCTCTTTGATGATGAGCTGTATACCGTACTCTTCCTCGATCTCTTCGATCCCCTGCCTCTCCTCGTCGGAAAGAAGCTCGGCAACAGCGTGGTTGGCCTTTATCATCGCCATGGTCCCGCTGGCAAGGTTCATCTTTCGCACCTTCCTGAATATCTCGTATGCCACAGTTCGTGCGGACTTGATGAACCCCCTGCCTTCGCAGTAGGGGCATTGCTCGCACAGCACCCGCCCGAGACTCTCTCTCACCCGCTTCCTTGTCATCTGGATGATGCCGAGCTCGGAGATAGTGTAGATGGTGTTCTTCGCCCTGTCCTTCTTCATCGCCTCGACAAAGGCCTTGAACACCTTTTCCCGGTTTTCGGCCTTCTCCATATCGATGAAGTCGGTGATGATAATCCCGCCGAGGTTCCTGAGCCGTATCTGGTAGGCAATCTCCTTTACCGCTTCGAGGTTCGTCTTCAGGATGGTATCTTCGAGGTTCTCCTTTCCCACGAACTTGCCGGTATTCACATCGATCACCGTCATCGCCTCCGTCTGGTCGATGACGATATACCCCCCGGACTTGAGCCACACCCTTCTGCCCAGGACCCGCGATATATCGAGCTCTATTCCAAAGGCATCGAAAACCGGCTCCCTTCCTTCGTACAGCTCGATCTTGTCGATCAGGCGCGGGAAATACGATCTGGCGAAGTCCTTCAACCTCTCGTACTCATCGGGGGAATCGATGATGAGACGTTCCACTTCGTGGCTCATGAAATCCCGCACGCTTCTGAACACCAGGTCGAGGTCGCTGTACAGGAGAGAGGGGGCGGACACCTTTTCCTTCTTTTTCTGGATATTCTCCCAGAGCAGAAGCAGGAACTCGAGATCCCGCCTGATCTCGTCGATGGTGGCGTCTTCGCACGCCGTCCTCATGATCAGCCCGAACCCCTTCGGCCTCACTTCCGCGGCGATGCTCTTCAGCAGGGTGCGGGTCTCTTCATTCTCGATTCTCCGGGAGATCCCCACATGCTCCACATTGGGCATCAGGACAACGTACCTGCCGGGCAGGGTGACATAGGAGGTTACCCGTGCTCCCTTGGTGCCGATGGGGTCCTTGGAGACCTGGACCAGCAACTCCTGGCCCTCCTGGATCAGCTCCTCGATGGAAAAGGTCTTCTCCACATATTCCGCCCGTGAGTACAGCTCCTGGTCCACCACCTCGCTGTCGAGGAATGCGGAATAGTAGTCGCCCATATCCGTCATGATATCCGCCACATAGAGGAAGGCCGCCTTTTCGAGCCCGATATCGATGAACGAAGACTGCATACCGGGCAGTATCTTCAGGACCTTTCCCTTGTAGATATTGCCGACAAGGCTCGCATCCCTCTTCCTTTCGATGTACAACTCGACCACCTGGCCGCCTTCGAGGAGGGCAACCCTGCTCTCTTCCCTTGTTACATTGATAACCAGTTCGCCTGTCATCGCAGTCTCATTCTCCATCGTTCCGGAAGGCATGGCAGAACGTCTTCATTCCCGGCCTCTTGTTGTATGCCTTCCCCTTGTTCCCGTCCGCTTTTCCTCCAGGGTGTATACGATGCACCCTAGAGCGGCTCCACCCAGCCGTTCCTCCAGCCATACACCGCTTTTCTCGTTATCTCCAATCCCCGCATATCGGCACCGAAAAGCGCCCCGATAATCTCCCCGACCCTCACCTTGACCGCATCGGTCTCCCTGAGGACCAGTGTCACCGCTGATACCCCTTCCTGTCCCGTTTTTTGCTCCACACGCTCGATGCAGGGTGAGATATCCACGTCTTTCCCCTCCCTCTGTACTATCAAAGGTTCGGGCAAAGGTTCGGACAAAGGCCGGGAGAAACGGTGCGGGAGGAGACCGGTGCTCTCTTCGCTCAACTCCAGCCCCCTGACTTCGTATTCGTACCGTGTGATGAAACTGCCCAGGGAGGGCTCCCTTACCGGGATGACGGACATTTTGTGCACGGTGATTCCTTCAGGAAGGGCGCTGTTTACCGCACGCATATGAAATTCTATATCAAAAGGAGTGAAAACCTCCATATCAAAATATTCCCTTTCCCCGGCCACACCGACTCCCAGAGGCTGTCCGAAGGAGATCTTCGGTGCGGGATGAAATCCCTTCGAAAAGTCAAAGGGGATCCCCGCCCTGCGCAATCCCCTGATGAGGGTGGTGGAGAGCTCAAGATGGGAGAGATACCGCAGCTTTCCCTCTTTTGAGAACCGGCACCGCACCCGTATCGCCGCACCGTGTTTGCTGCCCTGCGGTACGGCATACGCATCCGGCGGGGCTGCGGCTTCCGGAACGCCAGGCTCCGCCCCCCCGGTCTTCAGAACCGGTCCCTCACGATCTTTGCCGCCGCACCTCAGTCCGCATGCAGTGCAGACTCTGTTGCAGTCGGGCGTCCTCTCTTCCGCCAGCGCCCTTTCGTACTCTTTATAGAGAAACTCTTTCCTTACCCCGATATTGATAGGCTCCCACGGCAATTGCTCATCACGGGTAAAGCTCTTCCGCGCATAGGCAGGGCCGTCGATGCCCGTTCTTTCCATGGCATCGGTCCATCTCCGGAAATCGAACAGTTCCGACCAGCCGTCCAGACGGCAGCCCAGTTCCCACGCCTTCTCCACGAGATCGGCAAGTCCCTCGTCCCCCCGTGCAAAGACACCCTCCAGAAGGCTCATTTCCCCGTTATGCCCCTTGAACTTGAACTTCTTGCTGCTCAGCACCTCCTTCAGGTACAGCAGCTTTCTCTGCATCTCGCCGGGGGTGTTCTGTCCGTACCACTGGAAAGGGGTATGGGCCTTGGGAACAAAAGGGGAGATCGTGATGCCGATATTGACGAACCTCCCGGTGTTCTTTTTCGCAATCCGCAGCGCCTTCAGCGCCATCTCCCGGATTGCTTCCAGATCTTCGTCCCTCTCCGTAGGGAGGCCGATCATGAAATACATCTTAAGGTTGAGCCACCCCTCCTCGAAGAGCGCCTTCAGCGCCCTCTCATAATCGTCATCGGTGAAATCCTTGTTGATGACGCTCCGCAGCCGCTCCGTGGCAGCCTCGGGTGCAATAGTGAAGCCGGTATTCCGTATGGACCGTATCTCCCGCAGCACGTCCGGATTAAGAGAGGCCACCCGCAAAGAGGGAAGAGAGAGGGCGATCTTCGATGCGCCGAACCGTCTGTTGAACTCACGGGTGACAGGGAGAAGATGGCAATAGTCCCCGGCACTGAGCGAGGTGAGGGAGACCTCGTCATACCCAGTATTCCGCAGAGAAGCCCCGGCAATTTCCAGCACCCGCCCGGGGGATCTTTCCCTGAGGGGACGGTAAATCATCCCCGCCTGACAGAACCTGCACCCCATGGTGCAGCCCCGGGAAACCTCGATAGTGACTCTGTCGTGGACAATGGAGGTATAGGGGACCACGGGCCTGGTCGGATAGGGCGCCGTATCGAGATCTGCGATAAAACGCCTTCCGATACGGGCTTCCTTCCCGTGGACAGAAGGGACATAGAACCCGGACAGTTGCGCGATCTCCCGAAGGAGGGATTCCCGCCTGCCGTCCCCCGACATCTTCCACTGATGCACCGCATCAACCAGCTCCGGAACCGCCTCTTCACCGTCGCCTACAAGAAAAGCATCGATAAACGGCGCCATGGGCATCGGGTTCACGGTGCAGGGTCCCCCTGCCACCACGAGGGGCATCTGCCCCTTTACCGCAAGCCTCTCCGCGGAACGGAGGGGAATCCCCCCAAGGGAGAGCATATTCAGTACGGTTGTGTACGAAAGCTCGTACTGCAGACTGAAACCGACGATATCGAACACGGAAAGGGGCGTGCTCGATTCAAGGGACGAAAGGGGAAGACCGCTCCTCTTCAGATGCTCCTCAAGATCGGTCCATGGAGAGAAAACCCTTTCGGCTGAGGCGTGCGGCAGACCGTTAACAAGGTCATAGAGAATGCGGAGTCCGAGATGGGACATCCCCACTTCATAGACATCGGGGAAAGCGAGCGCACACCGTACCCTCATGGTCTTCCGGACATCTCCGGAAGACCCCGCGTGGTATTTTATTGCATTAAACTCACTATCGATGTAGCGGCTTGGTTTCTGAAAAAAGGAAAGGCTCACCTTTTAAGATACCACCTGGAAAGGCATTTAGGCAAGATACATACTGTCCCTCTCTCTTCATCAGCCTTTCCGGGATACCGGCAGTTTAACGCAGTTATGGTGCGCTTCTTTTTCCGCTACTTTTTGGTAGTGGCTTTTTTTGCTGCAGGCTTCTTTGCCGGCGCTTCTTTTTTCGCGGGTGCTTCTTTCTTTGCCGGTGCCGCCTTCTTTGCGGGTGCCGCCTTCTTTGCCGGTGCTTCTTTCTTTGCCGGTGCTTCTTTCTTTGCCGGCGCTTCTTTCTTTGCCGGCGCCGCCTTCTTTGCGGGTGCTTCTTTCTTTGCCGGTGCTTCTTTCTTTGCGGGCGCTGCCTTCTTTGCGGGTGCTGCCTTCTTTGCGGGTGCCGCCTTCTTCGTACCTGTTTCTGCTTTCGCCATTCTACATCCTCCTCTTTTTTCTATAAATATTACCTATATTTTACAGAAACTTCAAGAAAAATCAGCAGAAGTCAAGAAAAAAGATGCAGAAAAACCGGGAGAAGGCAGAATACCACACGCCCGAGACCTCTGCATCCCGGCTGCTTCTTCCCGCGCAAAACGGCATCCACAAAGGATTTCCGCCTTCCTCAGGGTGCCTGCACATCCTGGGGCGCAGATGCTGTGGTACAATAACAGTATCGTGAAGAGATATCTCCTTTATTCGTTCATCCTGCATATACTTCTTTTCTCAGTGGCCCTCTTTTTTATCAAGGAGCAGAAACAAAAGGAGCCGGCTCCTTTCTACGCCCGCATTATCACCCCGAAGGAAATGCCCGGGGAAAGAGCGGCAAAGCCTCCCCAGAGACCTGAAAAACAGCAGAAGGAAAGGACGTTCAGGATGCCGAAACTACCGAAGGATCTGCCGCCACCCAAGGATTTATCCGCAATCCCCTCCCGGCCCGCGCCGGAAGGAAAGGAGCAGAAGACACCGTTGCCCTCACCGCTGCACAGCAAGACGGAAACGCCGGCCCACGGCGGTAATGCAAAGGGACAACCCGGAGAAAAACCTCCAGTGCCCTCGCGGGATACGGCCCGGGATGCTGCACCCGCGGCGCGCCCCGAGGAGAATACCGGAGCGGAGCCGGGAGAGCAGGGACAGCCGGGACGCCCTTCGCGCATACCTTCCCGCACCCCCCGGGAGAAACTCTTCGACTCCGATATTATCGGGAATCTGGCGCAGAGGGAGAAGGAGAACGCCAAGCCGGATAACAGCATCACCTTCGACACGAAAGAATTCAAGTATTACGGATATATGCAGCGCCTGAAGGAGAAGATCGAAAGCGCCTGGCACTATCCCTCCGAAGCCGCCGCACGCGGTATATACGGGGACCTGTACATACGATTCACTATCAAGAGGGATGGAAAGCTGGGAGCGGTAGAGCTGGTAAGGACCTCGGGACACAAAATGCTTGACGATGCCGCCGTGAAGGCGTTACGCAACGCGGAGCCTTTCTGGCCCCTTCCCGAGAATATAGAGGACGATGCGCTGACCATAACAGGCCGCTTCATCTATTCACTCTACGGAACGTACATACGGTAAAAAACAGAGTAAGACAGGTAAAGGTAGAGGTGGAGAAAAAGACTAAAAAAACAACTCTACTTCTTTATTTCTCTTTTCTGTTTTTACTTTACCTTTCCTGTCTCATTCTCTACCTGTTTTTTCTCTCTACCTTTACCTCTACCTGTCGTTTTCTGCCTTTTTTGCCTCTTTGCTATAATTGAATAATGAGATGCAGACTGTATTTACATATCGGAGACAGGGTCAGACACCTGCGGTATTTTTCGTGGGGAATCGGGGAGGTCGTCGAGGAGAAGCATTCCGACCTGCCGGGAGGGTTCTGCCTGGTCAGGATTCACTTTCAGGACGGTAAGGAGCGCTCGTTCATCAACGATCTCAACAATGAGCTTTGCTGCTATTATACGGGCATACGCCTGCTGGAGAATACCAATATCTGGGAGACGTAGGCCCTTTTTTATAACAGGGGACGGGCAATTCCGCTGCCCGTCCCCCTTTCTTTATCGGTTGCGTCTTCTTTTTTCGACGGTCGCAGCAATACCCAGCAGCAGGACCATTCCGAGCCCCAGGGGATATTTGACGGCATAGACCACCGGGGTGAGCATCCATCGCGTCGCTGTCCGCAGGGTTTCGTGCTGCCGTATGAAGTCCGCCACGGGCGGTGATGTCCGGTAATAGAACCGCACGAAGGCCGTACCCCATTCGGTCCTGAGCAGGACGGTGTCCCTGAATTTCCGCAGCACCATGACGTGGGGATCAAGATAACTTCCGTACGCAGCCGTCGCAATGAAGCAGCCCCCCCCTCCTCCTCCGGAAGAGGAGATGGTGCCGCCGGTGCCCGCTCCGCCCGTGCCGCCGGAAGAGACGGCCTTCCCCTGGCCCACAAGGCTCAGCTGGGCGGTGCCCGCATTGCTTTCCACCGAAAGCAGTCCGCTGTAGCTGGATTCGGTGCCGGGAGTGAATTTCACCTGCAGGACAGAGCTCCCTCCGACAGCGATATTAAGCGGCAGGGTCGGGGAGGAGGAAAGGGAGAAGCCGTCCCCGGTAACGCTTACGGCGCTGAGGGTAAGGGTGGCAGTACCCGTGTTGCTGACGGTCACCGAAAGCTCCCCGGTGCTGCTCGCGGAGACAGTGCCGAAATCAAGGCTCGTATTCGGGCTCAGCGCTATTGCCGGAACGCCCGCACCCGTACCGGTAAGCGTCACCGCCGCCGCCAGTCCCGTGATATTCGTCTGGATGTTCAACTGACTCGATGAGCCGCCCACCTGCGTCGGCGTGTACCGCAGCGTCAGGTTCAGCGACGTCCCTGCGGAAAGCGTGTAGGGATAGTTCACCGTTTCGATGATGGAGAAGGGAGAGCTCGCCCCCGTGATATTGGTGATCTGGTAATCCACCGTCCCGTTATTGGTGATGCTGAGCGGGAGGTCAGCGCTCTGGCCGAGGGTGATGGTGCCGAAGTCGAGGGTGGAAGTGCTCACGGTGATATTCGGCTGAACACCCACACCCTGGAGATTGATCGTCTTGCTCTCGGCATCAGACTGGAGAACGAAGCTGGAGATGAAGGCCCCCTGCGCAGTGGGCTGGAACCGTGAGGTAAAGGTGAGCTCGGCGCCCGGCACCAGCTCGATATAGGAGCCTGTCGCGTAGGTCCCCTCGCAGGTCTGGAGCTCCGTTGTCAGTGACTCGTGGGAGAAGGGAGCGCTCAGCGAGGTGACGCAGTCGATCCGCAGGTTTGCGTCCCCGGTATTCTTCACCTTGAAGGACTTGGTCAGGAACTGGTTGAGGATCACCGAGCCGAAATCGATGAGCAGGGGCGAGAAGGAAGTATTGTCCTGGTTGAGGAGGGTCAATTGCGGCTGCCCCAGGGAGAACCTCTGTCCGTAGATGTCGGACAGGGTACTCGAATAGTTCCGGGCGTCTTTCCAGACCGTAAGGAACTGGTTGTTCTGCGAATTGTAGGCGATGACCGGCCCGTACTGGTTTGCGGGGGTGGTGGAGATCGAGTAGTTCGATCCTCTCAGGGACCCCTCGGCATCCACGTACTGTCCGTATACATCCAGGTTCTCCAGCGACACGGAGCCGTTCCTCCCGTCCTGCCAGATGACGAAATACCGCTGGTTCACGGAGTCGTAGGATATGTATGGCTTCGTCTGCTTCGAGCCGGCCACGTTGGAATCCTGCTGCCCGTCGCCGTCAGTATCCTGATAGCTCAGGATGAGGTTCGAGTTGTAGAGGCCGCTGCCGGAAGCGATAAGCTGGCCGTACACCTTGGTGTTTGAACCGTCGCGGGTGTCCTCCCACGCCACGAGAAACCTCTTCGAAATGGGATCGAACTCCACGGACGGCAGATACGCACCGGCATCCGAGCTCGAGACGCGCATGGAGTTTACATAATCAAGGTTGATATTCTTTACGAAGAGCCCGAAGATTTCCTTGCTTGCCGGATCATACTCAGCAGTTCCCGCAGCCGTGACGTTGTCGTCGGAATCGCACACTCCGTCTACTTCGGTCGCGGGGACATTGGTGCAGGTATCCGTTCTCGTAAAGATTCCTTTTCTGCCCTCCCATACGATGAGGCATTCCGTCGATGTCGAATCGCAGGAGACATCCACATTCGAGATCTCGTCGAAAGCCTCGAAAGTGCTGATTACCTCGAATGCCGACCCGGAACGGGACAGGAGCCTCGCCCGGGTATACGTGTCCTGTGCGGTGCTCGTGTCGAGCCACTTGCGGATAATAGTCGGAGAGGTCTCATATCCGGAAAGGTCGCTCTCCAGCGCCGCATATCCGACAAATTGCGTATCTCCAAAGGCAAGAGAGGGTTCCGTCAGATTCAAGGAAAAAGGCTGAAACTTGCTCGTCTTCCGGGTGGTGCGGGACTCCACCCACGCCAGCAGGAACCTGTCACTCACGCTGTCATAGGTGATTTTGGGCACCGTGCGCGAGCTGACCTGCGCCTGAATACCCCCGGTCACCGGGTTGTCGTCGTCGAAGGCCACCGCGGTCTCGGTCCCCATTGAGGGGTTCGAGCAGCTTGCGTCGAGGCTGGAGACGGCGATATCCCGGTAGTAGACATACCCGCTCACATTGGTGGTTGCGCGGGTATCCTGCCAGACGACGAGGATCCTTCCCGATTTATAAGCGGCCCGGGGCACTGTCTGATTCCCCGACGAGTTGCTTACGGTTGCTTCGCTCCCGCAGAGGGTCCCGTTGCTGTCGATGAATTTCGCCTTGATATCGGAGCCCGTGCCGGAGCTGCTCCAGTCCTCGTAGACGGTGAACCAGAGGTTCTTGTCGGCCAGGTAGATGACGTGGGGGTTCTGCTGGTCGCCGGAAGCGGTGGAGACGGCGATGGCGTCCCCCTCCAGCTTGGCGAGCCTGATCTTCCCGTTGGAGGTCTCCTGCCCGATCACCGTCCCGGTGGTAGTATTCCCCGAACAGCCGGCCAGGGCAAACAAAAGCACACTGCAGATCAGAAGCAGGACGGCTGCGGTGGATCCGCTGTTGTCGCCCCCTGCCTTCCCCTTGCGGTCTTTATACTGCTGCTTTCTGCTCTTCATCATCATGGAGCTCCTCTTCTTTGATTACTGGCCTTGGGTGTCGCTGGACTCACTGCTCACCGAGATCCTCGAACTGGCGAAAGCCTCCCCGGAACGGGCCTCAAGGTCTCCGGAGTACGACAAGCCCCCGCCGGATTGCAGGTCGAGGCGCAGATAATAGACCCCGAAATCGTCCGTCTCCACATCAAAGGGAGAGTTCACCGGGGTATCGCCGTCGTAGAACTGGACCACTCCGAAAGACGAGGGGACCGCCCAGGGGAACGTAATGGTGACTTTCGTTTTGCCCAGGGACTTTCCCTCGGAGTTCTTCAGGGAGATGGTATAGAACTGTGTGGTCCATGATACGCTGGACGACGTGTCTGTTACGTTGGTTTCTGTGGGGTTGATGGTCAGGGTGGACCCCGACGGCGCGGAATTGCCCCCTCCTCCGCACCCAGAAAGGGCAACAAGGCATAGCAGCAACAAAGACACGGCACAACTCTTCTTCATCTATTCCTCCTCCTTCATCCTTTCGCCTCTCTCACTCGGTGCAGCTCTCGCGTCCGGCAAAGAAACCCGCCATGCGCCGCACGCTACTTCACAATCCGCGGGGTGATAAATATGAGCAGTTCCTCGGACGTCGCCTCCTTTGTCTGCTTTTTGAAGAGCGCCCCCAGAAGCGGCACATCGGAGATCCCGGGGACCTTCGAGTCGTCGGCGGTTTCGGAGCCCTTCAAAATACCGCCGATGACCACTGTTTCACTGTCCTTTACCAGCACCTGGGTCGATGCCGCCCGGGTGTCGATGGCGGGATTGCCGAGAGTGTCTTTCCGGTTGAAATCGGGTTCGTCCTTGTTTACTTCCAGTTTGAGGAGCACTGTTCCGTCGGGGGTCACCTGCGGCGTCACCACCAGCTTCAGATTGGCATCGATATACACGGTGGTAAAGGTTCCCTGTGTCGTGCCGGGAGTGGTAACGGGGATCTTCTTGCCATGCCGTATAAGCGCCTGTTCATTTTCGAGGGTCATGATCTTCGGGGTGGAAAGAAGCTTCGCCTTCCCTACCGCCTCGATGGCGGAGAGCCGCAGGTCCAGTCCGAGGGTCTGGGCGGCATTCAGGTATCCGATGGTGATCGCGCTCGTCGGCACCGATGATCCGGACGTAGTTGCCGGAAGGTTGATAAGGGACGTATTGGAGGAATTTCCCCCCGTCACCGACGAATCGGAGACAGAGCCGCTCGCCGTGGCCAGCCGGTTTGAGGAGGAAAGGCTGGCACCCCATTCCACACCGAGGCTCCTCGAAAAGTTGGTATTGACCTCCACGATCCGCGCCTCGATGAGGACCTGCGGCGTGGGCTTATCAAGATCGGCTACCAGCCGCTGGATTTCCGCAAGTATCGAAGGGATATCCTTCACGATGATGGAGCGGGTCCTCGTATCGGTGCCCAGGCTCCCCCGGGGGGAAAGGATCTTCGCCTTTTCGAGGGAGTCCTTAACTTTTTCCACATTCGCATAATTGACGACGAGGATACGGGTGACGACCTCCTCCGCCTTCCCGAACACCTCCCTCGTCTCTGCGAGGGTCTTCCTTTCCTCCTGGAACGACTTTACGGTGGCAATACGGATCACATTCCCCTCCACCACCTTTTCGAGGTTGAAGGTCCGCAGGATAATGTCCAGGGCCTGATCCCACGGGACGTTCATCAGCTTCATGGTGATCTTGCCCTTTACATCGGGGTGAACGACAATATTATATCCGCTCACATCGCTCAGAAGCCGCAGGATGGGAATGATATCTGCATCCTGAAAATCGAGGGAGATCAGGCGGGAACCGCCCTTCCCCTCCTCTCCCATCCTGAAGAAGCCCGTCCGGGGTGCATCGGCTGCGGCATCATGCCTCTCTCCCTCCGCCCCCTTGGCGTACAGGGAAACCCGCAGCTCGTCGTCGATGGTCACGATTTCCTTGTTGAGAGCTCCCGCCAGATCGATGGTGATTCTGAGCTTGCTCTCCTGCTCCCGGTATCTGATATCCCGCACCGGAGGAGCCGGCATCGGAGGAAGGGACGCCCCCATGGTCACCCCGGGGATATCGATCATCAGCTTTCTTTCGACTTCGAAAACGGAGGGATCGGGAAGAACACCGTCTCCCCTGATGATGATTTCCATTCCCCGAGCCGTTTTGTTCAGAAGAACCGCGGTGATCTGCTCCGCGCTGTCGTCGTCCTCCTCCTCAGGATCCTCCTGTGTCATAGCAGCCGGGGCATCCTTCACCGCAGACTCCTCTCCCGGGGCACCGCGGGGAGCGTCCGGAACAACCGCCCCCCCCTTCCCCTCCTGCACACGGAGGACAAGACGGTTCCCTGTCACTTCAGGAACAATCGCGGAGGGCGACTGCAGGAGGATATTCAGCCGGGAGAGCAGGGCCGGGGACTGGATCTGTGTCGGAGCCACTTCGGTGATCCCCGTCCTGTCGGAAAAGATCTTCTCCCTGAATTTCCCCAGGGAGACGCCCTCAAGGTCCACAAGAACCCTGAAAGGGTCGCCGGGCCGATGCACCTTATAGCTGACCGGGCCGTCAACCGTTACAGCAACAGCATTGTCCAGCACCTCGAGAGAGGTAATCTCCCGGGTCTTCCCCTTACCGTCACTCTCCTTTGCCTGCACGGGAGCACAGAGCACCATCAGCAGGAGAAGCAGCACAGGAACATGCATTCTCGGTCGCATACCTTGTATTTCCCACTCCATTTTCATCCCTCTTCCTCCCTGCGGAGCTTTAAAGTAGTATCTTTCGGGCTGACAGTGCCTCTGTAATCCTTGATCTGCTCCCTGATGACCATGGAATCCCTGGAGATCCTGAGCACCTTTCCCCCGTGCGGGCCCAGTTTTGTGCCCTCCCTGAGGGTATAGGATTTGCCGTCCGGAAGAGTCACCACCGCGTAGTATCCTTTCCCGGTCCATAATACGGCCACCAGCTTCACTTCGTCCGTCGTGTATCTCTCTATGGGGGTGAGAATCCTCTTGTTCTCCTGTTCCGTCTTTTTGATAAGGGGGGTGAAGGGATCCCTTCTGCCTTTTGCATTGTAGTCATAGGGGCCGGTGAGACCCTGTGTTTTTCCCTCTTCCGGATTCGCTTTTGCCATCGCTCCCGGCGCCGCCGGTGCGGGCGGGGAACTCCCCGGTCCCGACAGGACGGGAGAGAAAAGAAAGACCACACACGCCAGGGAAAGCGCTATGATGACCCCCCGCTTCATTTCTTCTCTTTCTCCTTTTTCTCTTTCTCCTTCCTCTCCAGTTCCCGCCTCTCCGGTTCGGGAATAAGAGCGTACGTGACGGCATTGAAGCCCGCCTGCAGGAGAGAGGCATCCCGGGTGTTCTTCTGATCTCCGCTCCTCATGGTTATGTTCGCCAGATTGACAACCCTGCTCATTTTCGTCACACTGCTGAAAAATTCCCCGAAGCGATGGTAGGACCCGCGCATTTCCACTTCCACCGGGATCTCGTATACCTCTTTGCTGGCATGAACGCTCCTCTCCTTCGGCTTCCACAGCACGACCTGCAGCCCCGACTTGATCCCCAGCTCAGATACCTGCTTCAGCAGACCCGAGACTTCCTTCTCTTCGGGGAGCTGCATTTGAAGGGCATGCAGCTTGTTCGTCAGCATTTTGTTCCGGGCAATGAGGGCGGGCAGGCGGGCGGTGTTCTGCCGGAGCAAAGCGATCTCACCCCTCTGCCGGTCCACTTCCGCCTGCAGCTTCGTCCGCTCATCGAGCAGGGGCATAATCAGGAGAGAGACGAACAAAGCGACGATGAGCACGGGAGGAAGGACGAACAGCAGAATTCTCTGCGTCTGGGTAAGGGCCTCGAGGGTAAAATTCAGCTTGAGATCCATTGGTTATCCCTTCACCTTGAAGTTGAGTCTGAACCGGTACACGCGTATCTTCTCCACTTCCACCTCGCGGGACTCCTCCAGATAGACATCGAAGATGCTCGTCAGCCTCTTCAGGTTGTTCACATAGGCAACGAGATCACTGTTGGTGAAGGCATGCCCTTCCAGGACTACGGCATTGTCCTTGTAGGAGAGGGAATTCAGCCAGACCCCGTCAGCAAGCACCCGGCTCACCTCGTCCAGTATCAGCACCGGCACCGCCTGGTTCTTCCGCAGGACCTCGATGATGCCGCTCTTCTGCTCGAGCTCTTTATTCATCCTCTCGTACTTCTTTATTTCGTTTATCTTCTTCGAGAGGCTGGCGATGGTCGCCGTGTTCTTCTCGCTCTCCGTCCTGAGCCGGGAAACCGTGGTCTTCAGCAGGATCGTCGCAAGTCCCATGGCTAGAAGCGCACCCGCAACGGCCGCGGCGAGCAGAGCGAGAAACCGGGACGGTCCCGCCGCTTTCTTTTTTTTCCGCTTTTCGGTGAGGAGGTTGATCCGTATCATCATCTGTCCCCTACACGCCGCAGGGCAAGACCCAGGGCAATGGCGGCCAGGGGAGCAATCTCCCGCAGGTGTGCCCCGTCGAGTTTCTCGGGTATCCTGATCTGCCGGAACGGATCGGCGATCTCCACCGGGATGCCGAGCCTCTCCGCCATCATATCGGGGAACCCCTTCAGCAGGGCCGCCCCCCCGCTCAGCACAATGGTCCCGATCTCCTCCTCGCTTACACTGCTCCTGAAATACTCGAAGGACCGGTGTATCTCCGTGTAGATCTCATCGGAAGCGGAAGTAACGACAAAAAGAGCCGTCTCGGGGGAAACGCCGTCGATGGTCTGTCCCCGTTTCAGTCTCTCCGCATCCTCCCGGGAGATGTCGAGCTCCCTCTGGAGCGCTTCGGTATGGTTATTGCTCCCCATAACACTGTCCCGGGTGAAAATCGGAATCCCTTCCTGGACGATATTGATGTTCGTCTTGCTCGCCCCGACATTCACCAGTGCCACGATCCTCTTTTCGGCAACGTCATAGTTCATCTCATACATATTGTTCAGGGCGAAGGAATCGATATCCATGATTACCGGAACGAGACCGGCCTTCTCCACCACATCGACATACTCGGCGATGATATTCTTCTTGACGGCTACCAGCACGACATCCATCTGCCCCTCTTCGTCCGGTTTGGGGCCGAGTATCTGGAAATCGATATTCACGTCGTTGATATCGAAGGGAATATACTGTTCCGCCTCATACTTGATGGAAGTGCTCAACTCCTCCTCGGTCATCATGGGGATGGTGATTTTTTTAATGATCACGGAGGAGTGGCCGGATACCCCGATCACCGCATCACCCGATTTGATGCCCGCCCTTCCCATCAGGTCTTTGAGAGAGGCGATGAGGGTGTTCTTGTCGGCGACGGCGCCGTCCACGATTACTTCGGAGGGGAGGGGCTGCATCTCTGCAAAAGCGAGCTCATATCCGGACTTCGTATCGTTCAATTGCACGGCCTTGATATGGCTTGAACCGATATCGAGGCCGATCGGGCTCTTTTTTCTGAATAACATAGCGTCTATCATACATACAGGGATACTCCCCGTGTCAAGAACTTTGTACCCTGTTTATGTATAGGAAATACGCTCCTTGTGACGGCAATCACAAGGAAAGGGAAATCTCCCCGCCGTACTTCGGAAAAGAGCGGGGGAAAACCGTTGCGAAGGAGAAATCGGCCGCTTTCCGGCAACAACGGACGGAAGAGGGGATGCCCGTTCCCCCTTCCGCCGCGGGTGCAGCCGGTTGGAGCGTGTCTTAAAAGTCCTTCGTACTTACAGGGGCAGGTTTGTTTTGATATGCAAATCGCGGAGCTGCTTCGGCTCGACAGGGGACGGAGCCCCGCTCATGAGGCAGACGGCCTTCTGCGTCTTCGGAAAGGCGATGACGTCCCGGATGGACGATGCGCCGACCATGAGCATCACGAGCCTGTCGAGGCCAAGGGCAATCCCCCCGTGGGGAGGCGCCCCGTATTCAAGGGCATCGAGGAGGAACCCGAATTTTGCCCGCGCCTCCTCATCGGGAATTCCCAGGACCTCGAACATTTTCTTTTGTACGTCCCTGCGGTGGATACGAATACTGCCCCCTCCGATTTCATATCCGTTCAGGACGATATCGTACGCTTTCGCCTTTATCTCCCCCAGCTGCGGACTGTCCGGGGCGTGCACGGCAGAGAGCTTCTCCCCGTCCTCATCGAAAGGGGCGGTAAAGGGATGGTGCATGGCCTGGAACCTGCCCTCCTCCTCGTCCCATTCGAAGAGGGGGAAATCCGTGATCCAGACAAAACGAAATCCCGGCTCTACCAGCTGCAGCCTCTTTCCCAGCTCGAGCCGCATGCGGCTCAGCACATCGTGCACGACCTTTTCCCGGTCGGCAACAAAGAGCATCAGATCGCCCTCCGATGCCTCCAGCCTTTCGGCCATCCGCCTCATCACCTCTTCGGGGAAGAATTTCGCAATGGGGGACTCGAAGCCGTTCTTCACCTTGATCCACGCGAGTCCCTTTGCGCCGAAAGATTGCGCCTCTTCGGTGAGCAGGTCGATCTCCTTTCTCGACAGCCCGGCCATCCCCGGGCCGTTGATGGCCTTCACCCTGCCCCCGGAGGAAAGGGCGTCGAGGAAGACCTTGAAAGAGCCCTGCTGTGCCAGGTCTGCCATATCTTTCAGTTCGAGGCCGAAGCGCAGGTCCGGCTTGTCGTTTCCGAACCGCTCCATGGACTCCCGGTAACTGAGACGGGGGAAAGGCGTCCCGACAGCGACGCCGATGGTCTTTCCGAAGATCCCCTGCAGCATCCCCTCGATGAGGGAGATGACCTCCTCGCGGTCCATAAAGGACATTTCCATATCCACCTGGGTGAACTCGGGCTGCCGGTCCGCGCGGAGGTCTTCATCCCTGAAACATTTGACGATCTGAAAGTACCGGTCCATCCCCGCAGTCATGAGGATCTGCTTGAAGAGCTGCGGAGACTGGGGGAGGGCATAGAAATGCCCCGGATTGAGGCGGCTCGGAACAAGGTAGTCGCGGGCACCTTCGGGAGTGGACTTCGTGAGCATGGGGGTTTCGATCTCGAGGAAACCCTGCTCGTCCAGATAATCCCTGACGACTTTACACACCTTGTGCCTGACGATCAGGTTGTGCTGGAGCTCGGGTCTCCGCAGATCGAGGTAGCGGTGCTTCAGCCGCAGCGCCTCCGATGCCTCAGCCGCCTCCTCCATGGGGAAGGGAAGGGGAGAGGACTCATTCAGCACCGTCAGGGTACGCGCATACAGCTCCGCCATTCCGGTGGAGAGGCTGGGATTTTCCGTGCCTTCGGGTCTCCTCCTCACCTCGCCTTCCACGGCAATGACATACTCGGCCCTGAGGTCATGGGCACTACGGTGCGCATCCGCCGAGACATCGGGGCTGAATACGACCTGCACAATGCCGCTCCTGTCCCGCACATCGACGAAAATAAGCCCCCCGTGATCCCTTCTTCTGAAGACCCAGCCCGCAAGCTTCATGGTAGAGCCGATATCCGACTCCCTGACCGTACCGCACCCTTTATCGCGAAACATGAAAAATAAAACCTCCCGTATATCGAATATGATTCAAGCCGATCCCCTACTCTCCGCTTCCCGTCTCCTGCCGTATTCTTTCCACCTCTTCCCGCGTGAGGGGTCTTATCTCGCCCGGCTTCAGGTCGCCGAGTCTCAATCCGTCGATCCCCACCCTTTTCAGCTTGATAACCGGGTGCCCCACCTTTTCGAGCATTCTCCGCACCTGTCTCTTCCTGCCCTCGTGAATGGCAACCTCGAGCCATGAATTGCTTTCCGCCGCCTTCTGCATCGAGATCCTCTTCACCCGGGCGGGCGCGGTCATGCCGTCCTCGAGGCGTACCCCGTGCCGCAGCTTCTCGATCTTCTCCTGCCCGACGGTCCCCTTCACTTTTACCTGGTAGACCTTCGGGACCTCTTTCGAGGGATGCAGCAGAGATTGGGCAAAATCGCCGTCGTTGGTGATCAGCAGCAGCCCTTCCGAATCATAATCAAGCCTGCCCACGGGGAACACCCTGTACCGGATTCCCTTCAGGAAAGCCTTTACGGTCGTTCTTCCGGAAGGATCGGAGAGGGAAGTCACCACCTCCCGGGGTTTGTTGAGCATATAGTATACCTTCGGCTCGGGTCTGACCAGGAGCTTTCCGTCGACCTTTATGTGATCCCGCTCGGGATCGGCCTTCATTCCCAGGGTCGCCACCTTTCCGTTGACCGTTACCCTGCCTTCGGCAATATACTCCTCCGCCTTTCTGCGCGAAGCGATTCCCATCAGGGCAAGTATTTTCTGTATCCGTTGTTCCATATGCTCCTGTCTATATTTTTATCTCTACATACGCCTTTTCGCGCAGTCCCTTCACCCAGTTGCGGAGCTCCCGGGAGAGCTTTGCATCCAGCAGCTTTTGCCGCACCGCCTCGCGCAGCTCCTGGGGCGTATCGAACTTCCGTATCCCGTTCAGTTTGAGCAGATGCAGCCCGTTTTCTCCCCAGAACGGCTCGCTCACCTGTCCCGCCTTCATCCCCGACAGCACGGCAAGGAACCCCGGGGACATGTCGGACTTCCTGATGAAGCCGAGGTCCCCGCCGCTCCGGGCGCTGGCATCTTCGGAATACTGCCGCGCCAGATCGGCGAAGTCGCCCCCTGCCTTTATCTGCTTCAGGATCTCCTCCATTTTCTCTTCCACCTGTCTCTTGTCCTCCGCCTTCCGCAGGAAGAGGTGGCTCACCGAAAAGCCTTCGTTCTCCCTTGCCTCGTTCTTGTTCTCCGCAAGGTACGTATCGATCTCCCTCTCGGTCACCAGGACTTTGCCCCTCACTTCCTGGTCGACGATACGGCTGAGCGTGATCTGCTCGGCAAGCCGCTTCTTGTAGGCATCGAGGGAAAAACCCTCCTTGCGTATCATCTCGGCAAAAGCCTCATCGGACAGGGAATACTTCTCTTTTATGCTCCTGATCGCCCTCTCCACATCCTCCTTGCTGGCGGAGACCCCCGCCCTCGCCGCCTCCTGCAACTGCAGCCTCATATCGATAAGGAGTTCGAGATAGCCCATTTCATTCTCTTTGAAAAGCCTGCGTCTCTCCTCCGCCTTCAGGGCCTTGATCTCGTCCGCCGCTTCGTACTCCATGCCCCGGTATACGTCACTCCAGGTGATCACCTCCTTGTTCACGATAGCCATCACCTTATCAAGCAGTACGGCGCCCTGCGCGGCGGATACGGATCCCAGCACCAGGACAAGAACCCCGAACAGCAGCATCCTTTTTCCCATAATCGCACCTCCCCAATTTGCTCATGGCTCATGGTCCATAGCGCACTATCACGTATCGTATTCCTCTCCGCTACAGGCCACGGGCCTCTTATTGTAGCATATTCCCGGCACCTGCTCCCCACCCGCTCTACAGCAAGAGCGATCGCATCACCGCCTTGCCGGTCATCCCGGCAGATCCCGGACCAGGCCGGGACAAGAACCGGGATCCAGTCCTTTCCTAAAGACTCTGGACCCCGGCTTTCGCCAGGGTGGCGGATATGACAGATAGTGAGTGTCTTATGCCATGTGTCCGGTTGTTTTTCTCTGTGCCGTTTTGATGCGTTTGCCTTACCATTTCACCTTTATTCGTCGTCTTTGAGGGGAGGGACTTCCACTACCTCCGACGGAGCGCTTTCCCGCACCGGACCCCGGGCGGTGACATAATAGAGGGTCTTCTCAGTCAGCGGGTCGTCGTCCGTAAAGGCGGGGGCAAGAGAATCCCCGAAGGCACTGAAGTCCTTTTCCTGGCCTCTCTTCCGGTAAATGCGATAGCCGTATATCCAGGTCTCGGGGTTCCCGTTCCACAGGAGGAAGACCCTTTGCGGAGTGGGGACATATTTCAGTCCGGAAGGCGGAGTTGGCACGAAGGAGGCAGGGGAAACCTCCCGCTCCTCCGAGGGGAACCCCTCATCCCGCAGGGCAGTGGCGCGGAGGGTCCTTACCGTATAGAAAACGGAGCGTTCCTTATCGATCCCGTCGATGAAGAGAGGCGTCTCCAGGGGGGCGGCATTGACCGGAGCAGGGGCATAGTTCCCGCCGGCGTATCTCCGGTAGACATTGTACCGCGCCCCGGGAAAGACCTCTGCCCACCGGATCTCGAGGGAGTCGTTCAGAACCCGTATGGAAAGCTTCGACGGAGGAGGCGGTAAGGGCTCCGGGCGCGCCTCCAGTACCGGGGAATCATCGCTGAGCACATTTCTCAAACTATAGACGCGCACCCGGTACCAATACCGCCTCCCCGGCACAAAATCCCTGTCCACATAGCGGGACACATCACTCTTCAGGAATATGACATTCCTGAATTCTCCCGCTCCCCCCGCGGCGCCCTCTTCGGCCTTTTCGACATAAAACCCTTTGACGGCATTCCTCGCATCGGCGGGATATGACCACGACAGGATAAGCTCGTTCTCACGATGGACGGCAGAGACCTCCCGTACCGGTGCGGGCTTTTCGAAGGTCCTGAGGGTCGGATCCCCCTTTTTGCCGCAGGCGGTAAGGGGCAGGAGGAAAAGAAGAGTACCGAGAAGGGCGAGAAGAAAAGACATCACCGCTCTCCGTCTCGCCAAAGCATCCTGCATTCCGACCTCCTTTTTCTCAGGGCAAAGGAATATTCTATACTAATCCGCAGGGAAAAGTCCCTCTTTTCAAAGAGAGGAGAATGCCTTCGGGCACGGTATACCGCCGCTCACCCCCTCTGCCTTCTTCGGAAACGCCGGATCTGCTGTTTTACCTCCGAAGGCGAAGTCCCCCCGAAAGATTTTTTCGCCTTCACCGATTCGGAGGTTCCTATGAAGCGGTAGATGTCCTCCCCGATACCATCCGAGAAGGCCCGGTATTCCTCTACGCTCACGTCGGAAAGCCCCTTCCCCCGGTCAATGCAGTACCGGACGATCTTTCCGGTGATTTCGTGGGCGGTCCTGAAAGGGACCCCCTTGCGTACCAGGTACTCGGCGATATCGGTTGCCGTCGAAAAGGCGGCATCGGCGCCGGTCTCCAGCCTTTCCTTCCTGAACTTCACCGTGCGGAGCATCTCCGCGAGGATACCCACAGTCGCCGTCACCGTATCCACGGTATCGAAGACAGGCTCCTTATCCTCCTGCATATCCCTGTTATAGGAAAGGGGAAGACCCTTCATCACCGTAAGCAGGCCCATAAGGCTCCCATACACCCTGCCTGTCTTCCCCCGCATCAGTTCGGCCACATCAGGGTTCTTCTTCTGCGGCATGATGCTGGAACCCGTGGTAAAGGCATCGGAAAGCTCGATAAAGGAAAACTCCTCCGAGGACCAGAGAACGAGCTCCTCCGCAATCCTCGACGTATGCATCATCAGAACGGAGGCACAGCAGAGGAACTCAAGGGCGAAATCCCTGTCCGCAACCGAATCCATGCTGTTCTCCGACACGGAGTCGAACTCCAGGAGCTCCGCCACATACCGCCGGTCGATGGGCAGTGAGGTCCCCGCAAGGGCGCAGGAGCCCAGCGGCAGCACGTTAACCCGCTTAAGGGCGTCTTCAAAGCGCGCCCTGTCCCTTCCGAACATCTGGGCGTACGCCATGAGGTGATGGGAAAGGAGCACCGGCTGTGCACGCTGGATGTGCGTGTACCCGGGCATGATCACCCCGAGGTGCTCCTCCGCCAGATCGGCGAGTACGCCTTCGAGCCCTTTCAGAAGGCCGATAATCTCCCTCACCGATGCCCTGAGGTACAGCCTGAGATCCAGGGCCACCTGGTCGTTCCTCGAACGTGCGGTATGGAGCCTTCCCCCCGCTGCGCCGATCTTCTCGGTCAGCGCGGCCTCTATGTTCATGTGGATATCCTCGAGCTCCTCGCTGAACCGGAACCTGCCCTCTTCGATCTCCTTATAGATCTCTTTGAGGCCCTTTACAATCCTGCCCGCATCCCTGCCGGGAATGATGCCCTGCTTCGCAAGCATCTTCGCATGGGCAATGCTCCCTTCGATATCGTATTTCCAGAGTCTCCTGTCAAAGGAAATGGATTCGGTGTACTTTTCAACGCTCTGCGACGTCTTCTCGGTAAATCTTCCTGCCCAGGGTTTCTTCATGCCTTTTCCACCAAACGATTATGAATAGAATGGGGCAGGGACCGCGCGGGGGAAAAGAGCGTTTTCCCGCAGGATACCCTGCCCTTGTTCCGGAAAAATCCGGGTCGGAGTGTGTAAGTACACCCTAGGGTGTGTATGCACACTGTGCCTGCATACCCTAATGCTGTGCCGCCTCTTCTTTCTGTTTCTGTCTTTCCGCTACCAGTTTCTGTGCGATATGTCCCGGGACCTCTTCATAATGGGAAAATTCCATGGAGTACAGTCCCCGCCCCGAGGTGATCCCCTGGAGCTGGTTTGCATAGGTGAGCATCTCCGCCATGGGGACAAGGGCGAGTATTTTCTGGTTCCCCCCCGCCTGGGGATCGACGCCCTGCACTTTGCCGCGCCGGGAATTGAGGTCGCCGATCACCGTGCCGAGCACGTCCTCGGGAATGGTCACCTCCACCTTCATAATGGGCTCCAGCAGAATGGGTTTCGCATCCATGAAGGCCTTTTTCAGGGCCATGGATCCCGCAATCTTGAAAGCCATTTCAGACGAGTCCACCGAATGATAGGAGCCGTCGAAGAGGGTGACCTTCATATCCACCACGGGATAGCCCGCAAGGATTCCCTCGTGCATCGTCTCCACAACGCCCTTCTCCACCGCAGGCCGGTACTGCTGGGGAATGACGCCCCCTACGATTCTGTCCATGAACTCGTATCCCGCACCCCTCGGGAGGGGCTCGATCTCGATCCAGCAGTCGCCGTACTGTCCGCGCCCGCCGGACTGCTTCTTGTATTTACCCTGCGTTTTGGCGGACGCCTTGATGGTCTCCCGGTACGGTATTTTCGGCGTCTTCATGATCACTTCCACGCCGAATTTCCTCTTCAGCTTCTCCAGCGCCACCTCGAGATGGACCTGGCCCATTCCGGAAAGGATCATCTCTTTGGATTCCTCGTCCCGCGAAAAGCTCAGGGTGGGATCTTCCTCGAGAATCCTGTGGAGGCCGGTGCTGACCTTTTCCTCGTCTCCCTTGGTTTTCGGGGCGATGGCGTAGGAGATGACAGGAGAGGCGAATTTCACCCTTTCGAGGACGATGGGATGATGCTCCTCGCACAGGGTGTCCCCCACATTCGTATCCTTCAGCTTCACCACCGCGGCAATATCACCGGGTCCCACCGCCTGCACCGGAACATGTCTCTTTCCGATGAGGTGGAAGATCTGGCCGATCCGCTCCTTGGTGCCGGTGACTGCATTCAGCACCGTGGAGTCCGCCTTCACGACACCCGCATACACCCTGAAGATAGACAATTTGCCCGAAAAAGGGTCCGCGATGGTCTTGAAGACATAGGCGGTCAGGGGGGCGGTGGATTCCGGCTTTCTCTCCACCTCTCTCCCCTCTTTCGGATTCCTGCCCCTGATCGGGGAGATCCTGCTCATCTCCACCGGACTGGGCAGGCAGAGAAGCATGGCGTCAAGGAGCTGCCGTATGCCGATATTCAGCGTGGCGGAGCCGCATACCGTGGGAATGAATCTCCGGGTCAGCGACGCCTCACGGATTCCCTTCATAATCTCTTCCGTGGTAATCTCCCCGCCTTCGAGGTACTTCTCCAGGAGGGAGTCGTCCGATTCCGCGATCTTTTCCACCAGCTTCTTTCTGTATTCGTCGACACTCGCCTGCAAAGGCCCGGGTATATCGGTCTCGACCATCTTCCCGTTTTCCATGATATAGGCTTTCAGAGCGAGAAGGTCCACGATTCCCCTGAACCCCTCGCCCTCTCCCACCGGTATCTGGAGCGGGATCGCCTCCGTCTCGAAGGACTTCTGGATCTCGCTCAGTGCGAGGGAGAAATTCGCCGACTCCTTATCCAGCTTGTTGATGAAGACAATCCTGGGCACTTCGAACTCACAGGCGAACTTCCATATCTTTTCGGTTTCCGCCTTCACCCCTGAGAGCGCACTGACAATGACGACGGCACCGTCGGAGATCCTGAGGCTTCCCCTTGTATCCTCTATAAAATTGATAAACCCGGGAGTGTCGATGAGGTTGATCCGCGTATCCTTCCAGTCGCAAAAGGCGATGGCGGAGGAAACGGAGATCTTCCTCGCCGTTTCTTCGGGCTCATAGTCCATGGTGGTGGTACCGGCCTCCGTGCTACCGATCCTGTCGATGACCCCCGTACTGAACAGGATGGCTTCTGCCAATGAGGTCTTTCCGGCGCCGCTGTGCGCGATAATCGCTACATTCCTGATACGCCCTGCATCCAGATATGACATAAGTACCCCCTTTGTAATGAAATCCGAAATACAAAACTCGAAATCCGAAAGACAACAGGAAGAAAGAGCTTCGGATTCAGTGTTCCGGATTTAGTATTTCTTCAATGACCGGCATGTATTCCTTCTTCGCCTCGAACTTCCGGGTAAACAGCCGCATCAGCAGAAAGCCGAGGGCGAAAAGACCGAATCCCCCCAGGGCGGATGCGCCGTCGGGGTCCATGCCGAGGAGGGGAGCGAGATATTCCTTGCCGATCACCGCCCCGATGATCAGCAGCAGGGAGGGGATGCCGTACACGAGGAGAGTTCCCTTCAGGTACGTGTAGGGCTTCAACACTACCCTGACGGTATCCCCTACCCGGGCATGGGCGTTGTTCAGCGCCTCAATCCTCCCCTCATTGCCGCCCATGGACGAGCAGAGCTTGCCCCCGGGGCACGATTCGCACGAACTCTGCTTCTGCACGGCGACAAGGGCCTTGGGGCCGTTGATTTCCCGTACCACTCCTATTTCTTCCATACGCTATTTACTATATCACAACTTTCCGTTCAGCACCATAAGCCGCAGCTCGGTCATCTCTTCGATGGCGTACTTGACTCCCTCCCTGCCGAAACCCGACTGCTTTACCCCCCCGTACGGCATATGGTCGACGCGGTACGTGGGAATATCATTGACGATGACGCCGCCCACCTCGAGACGCTCGAAGGCGCTGAAAGCATGCTTCAGGTCCCGGGTAAACACTCCCGCCTGGAGGCCATATATCGTGCTGTTCACCGCATGGAGTCCCTCCTCGAAATCCCTGATCCGGACCACGGTCACAATGGGAGCGAATACTTCCATGCAACTGACCTTCATTTCCGGGGTGGTGTCCGCAAGCACGGTAGGCAGATAGAAATTCCCCTCCCTCCGGCCGCCGGTCAGCACCTTCGCCCCCGTCTCCTTTGCCTCTCCTATCCAGGTATCGGCCCGCACCGCATTCTTTTCGTCGATCATGGGGCCAAGGTCCGTATCCTCCTCGAGAGGATTTCCGGATTTCAGCGTTCTGACAAGAGAGAGGAACTTTTCGACGAAAGCGTCATATACCCGCTCATGGATATAGATCCGCTGCACCGATATGCAGACCTGTCCCGCGTAGGAGAACGCCCCGGTTACACATCTCTTCACCGCATACTCCAGGTCGGCGCTCTCATCCACGAGGACGCCCGCATTGCCTCCCAGTTCCAGAAGCGCTTTTTTCTGGGGAGCCTTCGACTTCAGCATCCATCCCACCGGGGCGCTGCCGGTAAAGCTCAGCACCTTGATACGCTCATCGAGAATAAATTTTTCCGCAATGTTCACCTCGCAGGGGATGACGCTGATTCCCCCTTCGGGCAAGCCCGCTCCGGAGACGATCTCTCCAAGAAGCAGGGCAGTAGCGGGTGTCTGTGCGGCCGGCTTGATGATAATCGGGTTCCCCGAGGCGATGGCCGGGGCCACCTTATGGGATACGAGATTCAGAGGGAAATTGAAAGGGGTAATGCCGATCACCGGCCCGGCAGGAAAGCGCCGGGTAAAGCCCCACCTCCCTTCGGAAAAAGCGTTCCTGTCGAGGGGGATCACCTCTCCCCCGATCCGGCTCGCTTCCTCCGAGGCGACCCGGAAGGTCAGGACCGACCGGTCCACCTCGCCCCGGGCATCCCGCAGGGGCTTGCCGCTTTCGAGGGTAATCGTCCGGGCGACCTCCTCCCTCCTTTTCAGCAGGGCCTCCGCAACCCCGGTCAGTATTTCCGCCTTCTTATAGGAGGGGAGGCCGGCGATGGTCTCCCGTGCGGCATGGGCGGCCTCAATCGCCCTTTCCGCCTCTTCCTCCCCTGCCCGGCAGACTTCAAAGACAACATCATTATTATAAGGGTTGACTACATTGAGAGTATCCTTTGTTTCGACCTCACGGCCTCCGAGAAGTATCTTCCAGCGCTTTTCCATAGGTCATCCCCCTTGGTTTTGATTTCGTTGCACTACTACATTATATTATTATATCTTACCATGTATTACCGAGCATCTTATTGAAAGCAAAGAACTGCAGGAGCGGAAAATGGAAAAAAAGCGGTGCGCATGGTCCCTGTCGTCCCCCCTCTACGTCGAGTATCATGACAAGGAGTGGGGAATACCTGTTCACAATGACAGGCTTCTCTTCGAATTCCTTGTACTTGAGGGCGCCCAGGCAGGGCTGAGCTGGATTACCATCCTGAACAGGAGGGAGAGGTACCGGGAGGCCTTCGGCGGTTTCGACCCGGAGAAAGTGGCCCGCTATGATGAACAAAAAATAGGGCACCTCCTGGCAGATACCGGGATCATCAGGAACCGCCTGAAAATCGAAGCAGCGGTGGTCAACGCAAAGGCCTTCCTGGAGGTTCAGCGGGAATTCGGGAGCTTCGACGCCTATATCTGGCGGTTCGCCGGGGGGAAGCAGAGGGTCAACGCATGGAAATCCTTACAGGAGGTCCCGGCAACCACGCCGGAATCCGACTCCATGAGCAGGGATCTGAAAAAGCGGGGGTTCAAATTTGTGGGACCCACCATCTGCTACGCTTTCATGCAGGCGGTGGGCATGGTGAACGACCATCTGGTGGACTGCTTCCGGTACGGAGAGATCGACGGAGGGTAGGATTCACCGGCAACAACGGTGCCCGGGCGCTCTCCTACTCCTTCTCTTTCAGCAGCTTGTACTCGATGCTGTCCACCAGCGCCTGCCAGGAGGCTTCGATGATGTTCTCGGAGACCCCCACCGTGCCCCATTTGTGCACTTCGTCTCCCGACTCCACCAGGACCCGGACCCGTGCGGAGGTCCCCCTCCCGGCGGTGAGCACGCGCACCTTGTAATCGTACAGCTTCACCTGCTTCAGCTCCGGGTAGAACTTCTCCAGCGCTTTCCGCAGGGCGTTATCCAGGGCATTCACCGGGCCGTTCCCCGTAGCGGCGGTATGCTCGATGCTCCTTCCCACCTTCACCATGATGGTTGCCTCGCTGATGGGCTCTTCCTTTTCCTTCCTTTTCTCGTCGATAACCCGGAACCCGATAAGGTCGAAGAACCTCCGGTGCAGTCCCAGTGCTTTCTTCAAAAGCAACTCGAAAGACGCTTCCGCCCCTTCGAACTGGAAGCCCTGATGCTCCAGGTCTTTCAGGGTGTCCAGGATACCCTGGACTTCCGGGGAATCCGACTCCAGGTGGATATCGAACTCCTCGGCCTTCCGGAGCACGTTGCTCTTTCCGGCCATATCGGAAATCAGTACCCGCTGGGAGTTCCCCACCAGCCCGGGCCGGATATGCTCATAGGTCTCCGGCCTCTTCCTGATCGCGCTGACATGGATTCCGCCCTTGTGGGCAAAGGCGCTGTCCCCGACAAAGGGTTGCCTTTTAAAGTGCCTCAGGTTGGAGATCTCGTTGACAAACCGGGATACATCGCGCAGCTTCTTCATCTGCTCGTCAGAGAGGCACTGATATCCCAGCTTGATCTGGAGATTGGGGATAATGGAGCAGAGATTGGCATTGCCGCACCGTTCCCCGATGCCGTTTATCGTTCCCTGGACCTGCACCGCACCGTTCTCCACCGCGATAACGGAATTGGCCACCGCGCATTCGGAATCGTTATGGGCATGGATTCCCAGGGGGGTCTTCACCCTCTTGCCCACCGCCTGCACGATCTTTTTCAGCTCGGGAGGAAGGGTCCCCCCATTGGTATCACACAGCACCAGGCGGTCTGCCCCCGCGGCCTCGGCCGCCTGCAGGCATTTCACCGCGAATTCGGGATTTCCCTTGTACCCGTCGAAGAAATGCTCCGCGTCGAAAAAGACCTTTTCCGCATTCTGCTTGAGGAAGCAGACGGAGTTATGAATGATCTCGAGATTCTCTTCAAGGGAGATCTTCAGGGCCTCCTTGACATGGAAGTCCCAGGTCTTGCCGAAAATGGTGAGCACCCGCGCCTTCGAATCGATCAGGGACCTCAGGGTGTGGTCGTCCTCCACTTTCCCCTTCGGGCGGTGTGTGCTCCCGAAAGCGACCACAACGGAATGGGACAGGCAGAGTTTCTTCGCCTTTTTGAAGTACTCCACATCCTTCGGATTGGATCCCGGCCATCCCCCCTCGATATAGTGGATGCCGAACTCGTCCAGCTTTTCGGTGATACGCAGCTTGTCCTCGACGGAGAAAGCAACATCTTCCGCCTGGGAGCCGTCCCGCAATGTGGTATCATACATCTCGATTTTACGCATTGTACAACTACTCCGCTTCCGCCAGTCCGAAGGTGTCGTGCAACACCCTCACCGCAAGTTCCGTATATTTCAGCTCGATGATGCAGGAGACCTTGATCTCCGAGGTGCTGATCATAATGATGTTGATCCCGTGCCTCGCCAGGGTCTCGAACATCTGCGCGGCAACCCCGGAATGAGTCCTCATCCCCACCCCCACGATGGATATCTTCGCAATATCATCCCTCAGGGTAACGCCCGTGGCGCCCAGTTCCCTGGCGATCTCCTCCGTCAGCTGCAACGCCTTCTTGCTGTCCGTCCTGGGCACCGTAAAGGAGATATCGGCGAACCGGCCGTCACTGCTGACGTTCTGGACGATCATATCGACAATGATGCTCGCATCGGCAATTCCTTTGAACATCTTCGCTGCAATACCGGGCTTGTCAGGCACACCTGTCACCGTGATCTTCGCCTGATTCTTGTCGTATGCAACGCCAGATACTACAACCTTTTCCATTTCTTCATCCTCCTTGGTAACAAGCGTGCCGGGATTATCGTTGAAGCTCGATCGTACGACAATGGGCACCCCGTACTTCATGGCAAACTCCACGGACCGGGTCTGGAGCACCTTCGCCCCGAGGCTCGCCAGCTCCAGCATCTCCTCAAAGGAGATCTTCTGGAGCTTTCTCGCCCCGGGTACGATATTCGGGTCCGTGGTATAGACCCCGTCGACATCCGTGTATATCTCGCACAGGTCCGCACCCAGCGCCGAGGCGATGGCCACCGCCGACAGGTCCGAGCCGCCCCTTCCCAGGGTCGTTACGTCCTCGCCCTCCGTAATGCCCTGGAACCCGGCAATGACAAGGACATATCCCTCATCGAGGGCTCTCTTCGCCCTCTCCCCGGTGATCTTCTCGATTTTCGCCTTGGTATGGACGGTATCGGTGATGATCCCCATCTGCCTGCCGGTAAGGGCCATCGCCTTGTGACCCTTCTCCTCGATCGCCATGGCAGTAAGGGCGCTGGTAACGCGCTCCCCGGAGGAAAGGAGCAGGTCCATCTCCCTCTCGTTGGGGGTGGACGATACCTGGTGGGCCAGTCCTATCAGTTTGTCCGTCTCCCCGGACATGGCGGAGACGACCACCACTACTCTATTGCCCTGTTGTGCCGTACGCGACACCCGATCCGCCACTGCCTTGATTCTCTCTACATTCGCAACGGATGTGCCGCCGTATTTCTGTACGATAAGCATTACGCCGAGACCTCCTTGATAAGGTAATCCATCAGCCGGTGGCCCTCCTCGATCACCATGATGTCGCTCCGGCCGGCAATGGATTCGCTGTAGGTAACGCCCTCATTGTTTCTCTTCCGCCTGCTGTCATAGAGGACGAAAGGCACCGGATCGTCCGTATGGGTCCTCGCTTGTATGGGGGTCGGATGATCGGGCATGAGCAGGACCCGGTATTCCCCGAACCTCTCCTCCAGCCCCTTCAGCATCGGGCCCACCACAAGGGCGTCAAAATCCTCGATGGCTTTCAGCTTGTCCCCGCAGTTGCCCGAATGACCCGCCTCGTCGGGCGCCTCGATGTGAAGATACACGAAATCCGCCCTGTTCAGCGCGTCGAGGGCATGTTCCGTTTTGCCCGCGTAGTTCGTATCAAGCCACCCGGTCGCCCCCGGCACCTTGATCACGTCGAATCCCGCACAGACGCCAAGACCCTTGGTAAGGTCGACAGCGGAAATAAGCGCCCCTTTCAGACCGTACTTTTCCTGATATGTCACCAACTGCGGTTTCTTCCCCTGCCCCCAGAGCCAGATGCTGTTCGCCGGCCTCTTGCCGCTCGCAATCCTGCTTTTGTTGACCGGATGCTCCTCGAGGAGGCGTACCGAGCGTTTCATCAGGTCCCGGAGGACCCCCTCTCCGTCACCCGCGGGCAGATACGCCGAGATCTCTTTCCCGAGAATATCATGGGGGGGAACGCATTCCGCGGAAATACTCCCGTTTTTCCATACCATGAGATGGCGGTAGCTGACGCCGGGGTAGAAAGAGAGATCCCCGCTCCCCAGTTCCTTGCTCACCGCCTCGATCAGTTCAGCTGCTTCAGGGGTAGTGATATGTCCGCTGCTGTAGTCCTCCATCACGGCACCGGAACGGTCCCGTTCAAATTTCAGGGTCACCAGGTTGCACCGGTAGGCCACATCGCTCTCCCCGAGGGGAACCCCGATGCTTGCGGCTTCGAGGGGCGCCCGTCCCGTATAGTACCGGGAGGGATCATACCCGAGGATGCTGAGGTTCGCCACGTCCGAACCGGGAGAAAAGCCCCGGGGGACAGTGCGCACCATCCCGATGACTCCCGCTCCCGCAAGACGGTCCATATGGGGAGTGTGCGCCTTCTGGAGGGGAGTCAGCCCGCCGAGCTCTTCAAGGGGCTTGTCCGCCATTCCGTCACCGATTATTACCACATATTTCATGCCGTTCCGCTCCCGGGAAAGGGGGAAAGCGCCCCTTTCATTTTTTCACTCTTCGCTCTTCTTTACTTCTTACAGTATCTTTTCCAGAACCTTTTCCACCTCACCGAACTCGGCCTTCACCTTGAGGGCGTCCCCCGCCGCAACTTTGAAGACCGTGTCGGGGTCTTTCAGGCCATTCCCGGTAAGGGTGCAGACAACCGTATCCCCCGGTTCGAAGTACCCCTGCCCCTGCAGCTTGATCACCCCCGCAAGGGAGGCCGCCGACGCGGGCTCGCAGAAGATGCCCTCTGTAGCCGCAATGAGCTTATAGGCAGCCAGTATCTCCTCATCCGTCACCGCATCAATGCGTCCCCCCGACTCCTCCATGGCAGCAACAGCGGTTTTCCAGCTTGCAGGGTTCCCGATCCTGATGGCAGTGGCAATGGTCTCCGGTCTTTCTACCGGACGCCCAAGGACAAGGGGGCATGCTCCCTCCGCCTGAAACCCGAGCATCGCCGGCCGCTTCTGCGTAATGCCCGACTGGTAATATTCAGTGTATCCTTTCCAGTATGCGGTGATATTCCCCGCATTCCCCACAGGCAGCGCATGGTACTTCGGCACAAAACCGAGCTGATCGCAGATCTCAAAAGCCGCCGACTTCTGCCCCTCGATCCTGAAAGGGTTTATGGAATTAACAAGGGTGACGGGATACTTTCCGACCACCTCTTTTACGATATTCAACGCATCGTCGAAGTTGCCCTGGATCTGGAGCACATGCGCCCCATGCACCAGGGCCTGGGCCAATTTTCCCAGGGCGATCTTCCCCTCGGGAATGATAACGATTGCCTTGACTCCCGCCCGTGCGGCATACGCTGCCGCAGAAGCGGAGGTATTCCCCGTGGAAGCGCAGATAACCGCCCTCGACCCCGCTTCCGCCGCTTTCGACAGGGCAAGGGTCATGCCCCTGTCCTTGAAAGAGCCGGTGGGGTTGACACCGTCGAATTTGAAATAAAGGGTAAGATGAAGCCCCAGTTTTCTGGTCAGATTGACTGCTTTTATCAGAGGGGTGTTCCCCTCCAGAAGACTCACGACAGGTGTTTTGTCCGTGACGGGAAAAAAAGAGCGGTATTCTTCAATGATGCCCCGCCACATAATACCGGACCTGCTACACTCTCCTATCTCCATACCTTCTCCATTTTCATTAAAGATGAAGCATAAGGCATTTCCGCGCAAACGTGTCCGGATACCGGAGCCGCGCCATCCGGACCCCGCTCAGCGGCACCTTACTCTATTACGTCCCCTTCGATCAACTCCACTTCGATCCCCTGGTCCCTGAGGAACTGGATCCCCTGCTCGAGATTGCTGTCGCCCCCCTCGAGTTCAAGGACCATCTCTCCCACCGTGTCGGTTACCCGTGCCCTTCTTATATTGGGCAGCACATCGAACCGCTTTGCCATAGTAAAGATGACCGGCTCTTTAATGAGACTCTGGGGAAAGGTCAATTTCACACGCCTCTTCATGAAAGCCTCCTTTATGCGCCATGGCACACGGGGCAGTACGGTACCGTACGGAAAGCACGCTTCCTCTCCGATACCCTACCGCTCAATGCGCTACGAATGTGCACCGCCCGCGATCGCCGGGACAATGGAAATCTCGTCACCGTCCTTGACCTGCGTCTGTTCAGCCTGCAAAAACCGTATATCCTCTTCGTTCAGATAGATATTCACGAATCTCCTGACCTTGCCCCCCTCCGAAATCCTCTCCGAAATGCCGGGATACTTCTGTTCGAGATTATTGATGAGCTCGATGATCGTACCCGGTACGCCGTCGACCTCCTCTTTCCCCTGTGTCAGCCTCTGAAGGGGGGTCGGAATCCTTACCTTAACCGCCATTGTATCACCTCCGTTAAATTGAGCATCCCTCCTGAACCGCGGCAGGAAGCCGCCGTTCCCGGTATGCCCCGTGCTATTTGCTGTATCCTATCCTCGTGAGTACGTCCTCGAACGCCTCTATATTCGGCTTTATGTGATGCACCTCCGTAGTATGACCGGTGAGGGCCTCCTGGGTCTTCAGCCCGTTTCCGGTGATGCATATCACGGTGGTCTCGTTCCTGCCTATCCTGCCCTGCTCGATGAGCTTCTTTGCGGCGGCAACGGTAACTCCCCCCGCGGTTTCCGCAAAGATACCCTCTGTCTTCGCAAGCAACTTCATCCCTTCGATGATCTCCTGGTCGGATACGTCCTCGGCATGGCCGCCGGTTTCTTTCACGATGTGGCTCGCATAGAACCCATCCGCGGGGTTTCCGATGGCGAGGGACTTCGCCACGGTATTGGGCTTCACCGGCCGTATGACATCCGTCCCCTGCTTGATGGCGGCAGCGATGGGCGAACAGCCCGTAGCCTGCGCGGCGAAGACCTTCGTTTCCAGCTCCTTCAGAATCCCTATCTCCTTGAATTCCTTGAAAGATTTCCATATCTTGGTGAGCAGGGAGCCGCTGGCGCAGGGCACCACCACGTTGTCCGGCGCCTCCCAGCCCAGCTGCTCGATGATCTCGAACCCCTGGGTCTTCGACCCCTCGGCGTAGAAAGGCCGTATATTGATGTTTACAAAGGCCCAGCGGTATTTATTGGCAATCTCGCTGCAGAGCCTGTTCACCTCGTCATAGTTGCCGTCCACCGCCACGAGGTTCGGTTCGTAGACGAGAGAAGCAACGATCTTGCTCTGTTCAAGGGTCGCGGGGATGAAGACAAACCTTTTGAATCCCGCCTTGGCACCCTGCGCGGAAACGGAATGGGCAAGGTTCCCGGTGGAGGCGCAGGCGACGGTCTCGAACCCGAACTCCCTCGCCTTGGTCAGGGCAACCGCCACCACCCTGTCTTTGAAGGAGAGGGTGGGATGCGCCACGGAATCGTCCTTGACATAGAGTTCCTTCACCCCGAGGGCCTTTGCCAGATTATCAGCCCTCACCAGGGGCGTGAACCCCGATTTCAGGCCCACCTGCGGCTCACCGTCAATGGGAAGGAGCTCCTTGTAACGCCAGAGGCTTTTCTCTCTCTTCTCGATATTCTTCCTGGTGAGGACGCGCTTGATCTTCTTGTAATCGTAGACGACTTCCAGAGGGCCGAAACAGAACTCGCAGACATATATGGGATCAACAGGATATTCCCTGCCGCACTCTCTGCATTTAAGACCGCTCACATACCCCATTATGAACCTCCTCCTTCTCTTGATTCCTGCGAAACCTTCCGGCAGAACTTTTCGCGGGAGACTTGGAAATGAAAATAGTATTTTACCCCAAAACAGATAGAAAATCAAAGCAGTTAAGGGAGCACGGTGCGGCAGGGGAGGACGGAGGAAAGTCGCTGCTTTCCCGGTGTTTTTCCCCACGGCGGAAAAAAGAGCGGGGGAATACGGCTCCCCGCACGGGAAGTAGGGAAAAGGGGACTACCGGACCGAGAGGAGTTTTTCCTCCACCCTGCCCTCCTTTATGGAATAGGCCTGCACCACCGGTTCCCCCCCTGCCGGAGCCCCAGACAGTCCGATGATAAGGTACACGCAATCATCGTAGAAGGCAAGGCTCACATCCTTGGGTGAGGGATAGGCCGGAGATGCAGGATGGGAATGGAAAATGGCGAGCATGGTCAGACCTTTTTCTCTCATGTCTTTCAGTACGGCAAACTGCTCCTTCGCGTCCATGAGATAGCTGACGGGGGAGGGCTCCACGTTGGTCATCCGGTAGAGCTTCAAGACCTCTCCGTCCGAGCCCGCGAGGATGCCGCACACCTCATTCGGGTATCCCTCCCGGCAGTGGGCAAGCATCGCGTCGAATATGTCTTTCGGAATAATCAACATCAGGAAAAACAGAGTAAAACAGGTAGAGGTAAAGGTAGAGAAAAGACAAAAACAACTATGTTTTTCTTTCTTCTCTTTTCTGTCTTTCCTTTACCTTTACCTGTCTCATTCTCTACCTGGTTTTTCTACATCCTGCAGTATCCCGCTTCGTAATCCTGCAGTTCCGTAATGGTAGGATTCCCCCCGCATACAGGGCAACCGGGGTTCTTCGGGATCTTTACCCGCCTGAAGGTAACCCGCAGGGCATCGTAGATCAGAAGCGTGTTCTTCAGCACCTCTCCCTTCCCCAGAATAAGCTTGCAGACCTCCAGGGCCTGCAGGGAGCCGATCACCCCGGTAATGGCGCCGATTACCCCCGCCTCCTGGCAGGAGGGCACCAGCCCCGCAGGGGGCATCTCCTCGAAGAGGCACCGGTAGCAATGTCCCTCGCCGGGGAGCACCGTCGTGACCTGCCCCTCGAACCGGAGAATGGCCCCGCTCACCAAAGGCTTCTTCGCTAGCACGCAGGCATCGTTCACCAGATAGCGGGTGGGGAAATTATCGCTGCCATCCACCACGATATCGTACTCCCGTATCAGGTCCAGAATGGTATCCTTCGATATTCTCTCCTTGATGCCCACCACGTTCACATCAGGATTCAGCGCCTCGAAGGCAGCCTTTGCGGAATCCACTTTATGCATCCCGAGCGTCTTTGTACTATGGGCAATCTGCCTCTGCAGGTTGCTCAGTTCGACGGTATCGTTGTCGGCCATGCCGATGGTCCCCACCCCCGCCGCCGCGAGGTAGTACCCCACGGGGCATCCCAGGCCCCCTGCTCCCACGATGAAGACCTTCGCGTTGAGCAGTTTCTTCTGCCCCTTCCCTCCCACTTCGGGAAGAATGATATGCCGGCTGTACCGGTGCAGTTGTTCTTCAGTAAAATCCATTACAAACCTCCCCTCTGCTGAAAAAAAAATCTCAAACGGCCCCGGCCTACTCGGTCTCCTTCCTGATCACCAGGATCCAGTCCGAGTCGTTCGTCTTCTCGACCTTCAACACCTTCTGTCCGTGGTCCTCCATGGATTTCGGAATGCTCCGGGAAGCCTCCTCGTAGTCGAGAAGTATCTCCAGCACCTCTCCCACCTCCATATCCTCTATGGCGATTTTCGTCTTCACGAAGGTATAGGGGCACACAAGGCCCCTGATATCGATTCTCCTGTCGGGTTTCACCTCTTCCATGCTCCTCCTCCCTGCTTCATGTACTGCTCATACACTTGTCTTATCGAACCATAAAATCAACGTATCACAAATATGCAAAGGAAAGCAACAGAAACTGCCCTGAAATCAAGGACAAACTATTCCTCGCTCCCCTCGACCCTGATAAAGAGGGTTCTATCTGAAACAACGGGCAGTGCATCTATCTCCCTGAGGGCATCGAGGACATTCCTTTCCCGGGCCCTGTGGGTCAGGACAACGAGGGGGACGGAACCGCCGATCCTCCTGCCTTTCTGGATAACCGATACGATGCTGATGCTATTGGCTCCGAGGATGCCCGATATCTTGGAGAGGACCCCCGGTTCGTCCAGGGCGGAGAACCTGAAGTAATACATACTCTCGATATCCTCCATTCTCCGGATGCCCCTCCGCGATGCGGTTTCCGGGGAGACGACCGGCGCCCTCCGGGCGACACCGTGGACAATGCTCTTCCCGATATCCACGATGTCCGCCACGACGGCGCTTCCCGTGGGCATATCGCCTGCGCCCCTTCCGTAATAGAGGGTCGAGCCCACCGCATCCCCTTCCACGTACACCGCGTTGAATACGCCGTCGACCTTGGAGATAAGATACTCGTTCGGAACCATGGTGGGGTGCACCCGCATCTCCACCTCCCCGTTTGACGCCTTGGTGATAGCGAGCAGCTTGACCTTATACCCGAGCTCCGATGCGAACTCGATATCCCGGGCGGTTATTTTCGTGATTCCCTCCTTGTACACCGCATTAAAGGAAAGGGGTATCCCGTACGCGAGGGAAGCGATAAGGGTGAGTTTGTGGGCGGTATCGATGCCTTCTATGTCGAAGGTGGGATCGGCTTCGGCATAGCCGAGCCTTTGTGCCTCTTCCAGGGCGGAGGAGAACTCCACCTTCTCTTCCGTCATTTTGGTCAGGATATAGTTCGAGGTGCCGTTGATAATTCCGTACACTGCAACGATGTTATTCGCAACGAGACCTTCCCGGAGAACCTTGATGATCGGGATACCGCCGGCAACGGAGGCCTCAAACCCGACCTCGACCCCCGCCCTCTCCGCCTCGGCGAAAATCACGGAACCCTCCGTCGCGAGGAGTGCCTTGTTGGCGGTGACCACGTGCTTCCCGTTCCTCACCGCTTCGAGCATGAAGTCCTTTGCGGGATGAATTCCCCCCATCAGTTCCACGACGATATCTATTTCGGGATCATTGAGAAGGGCGCGCGCATCGGTGGTGAGCACCCCGTCGGGTACCCTGATCCCCCGGTCCCTGGTGATATCGAGGTCAGCAATCCCCTTCAGCACGACGGAAAATCCGCACCTTTCCCTGATAAGAGCGCTGTTTTCGAGAAGAATACGGGCAGTCCCGGTCCCCACCGTGCCAAACCCTATGATACCTACGGAAATAGAATCACTCTTCATATTCGGAAACCCCTTTAATCGATCAATCAGTATTCAGAACCCGCAGCGTGCGTCAGAACCCGGTGCCGGCGCCAGGCACACGGAGGAGACATTCCCGTCCTCCGCCCCCGATCATTGGTGAAGGGCCTTCCTGATTCCGGCTGTCGCCTGTTTGATCCTGTGCTCGTTTTCCACAAGGGCGAAACGCACATATCCGTCCCCCCCCTCGCCGAAGCCGATTCCGGGAGATACCGCCACCTTCGCCTCGGTGATCAGGTATTTGCAGAATTCGAGGGAGCCCATTTTCTTGAAGGGCTCCGGAATCTCTGCCCAGACGAACATGGTGGCCTTGGGCGACTCCACTGCCCATCCCGCCCTGTTCAGTCCCTTTATCAGGGCGTTCCTGCGCGACTGGTAGACCTGCCTGAAATCCTCCACGCAGTCCTGCGACCCGCGGAGGGCGACGATGCTCGCGATCTGGATGGGCTGAAACATACCGTAATCCAGGTAGCTCTTTATCTTGATAAGGGCGTTGATGACATCCTTGTTTCCCACACAGAAACCGACTCTCCAGCCCGCCATGGAATAGCTCTTCGTCAGCGAGAAAAATTCCACTCCCACCTCCTTGGCACCGGGGACCTGAAGAAAGCTGGGGGCCTTGTAGTCGTCAAAGATAAGGTCGGCATAGGCAAAGTCGTGGATGACGATGATGTTGTTCTCTTTTGCGAAATCCACCACTTTCCTGAAAAGATCGAGCCCCTCGACCACCGTTGTCGTGGGGTTATGGGGGAAATTGATGATCAGCATCTTCGGCCGGGGCCATGTCTTCTTGTATGCCTCCTCCATTTCCGCCAGGAAGTCGATCCCCGGTCCGATGGGAATACTGGTGATCTCACCGCCCGCGATAATGACACTGTACGGGTGGATGGGATATGCGGGAGTCGGGGTCATCACCACGTCTCCCGGCTGGATGGTGGCAAGGGCCAGATGCGAAAGGCCCTCCTTCGAGCCGATGGTCACCACCGCTTCGGATTCGGGATCGATATCGACATCGAACCGCCGCTTGTACCATTCGGAAATGGCCATCCGGAGATGGGTGATTCCCTTTGACGCGGAATACCGGTGGTTCTTCGGGTTCTTCGCCGCCTCGCACAGTTTGTCGATGACATGCTTGGGTGCGGCCATGTCGGGATTTCCCATCCCGAGGTCGATGATGTCTTCCCCCTTCCTCCTGTATTCCATTTTCAATGTATTGACGATGGCGAATACGTACGGCGGCAATCTCTTGATCCTGTTAAATTCAAACACGCTGCATCCTCCCGAATAAAATCCGAAACTCCGCTTCCCGAATCCCGAACAAAAGATGAATGGCTTCCTCTCTGTTTCGAATGTAGAGCTTAGGATTTGGAAATTTTTCCGTTTTTATACATTTCCTCCGCGTTCATCGAGCTCCTCACCAGAGGGCCGGAGGCGACAAAATCAAAACCCGATACAAGGGCCAGTTCTTTCAGCTCTTCGAAAATTTCAGGTTTTATGTATTCTACAACAGGCAGATTCTTTTTTGTAGGTCTCAGATACTGTCCTATGGTCAGCATAGTGCAGCCGGCAGACCTGAGGTCCCCGAATAATTCCTTCAGTTCCTCCACGGTCTCCCCAAACCCGAGCATCAGCCCCGATTTGGTGCGGAGAGAGGGGGCCAGCTCCTTCGCATCCCGCAGGACTCCCAGCGAACGCGCATAATCGGCCTGGGGCCGCACCAGGGGATAGAGCCTCTTCACCGTCTCCATATTGTGGTTGAAGACGTCGGGCTCCGCGGCGAGGACCACCCGCAGCGCTTCCCTGTCCCCCTTGAAATCGGGGATGAGCACCTCCACCCGCGCATCCGGGAGCCGTCTCCTGATGGCCCGTATCGTGGAGGCAAACTGCGCGGCACCGCCATCGGGGAGGTCGTCTCTGGTTACCGAGGTGACCACCACATACCGAAGGCCTAATTCGGCTGCAGCCTCCGCCACCCGTTCCGGCTCATGGGGGTCGACAGCGGAGGGAGCACCCGAGGAGACAGAGCAAAAAGCGCAATCCCGCGTGCAGCGGTCTCCCAGTATCATGAAAGTAGCGGTGGGCTTCGCAAAACAGGCACCCTGATTCGGGCATCGCGCCTCCTCGCAGACAGTGGAAAGCCGATGGGTTCTCAGCAGGTTCTTGGTGGAGTGGAGGCCCGTGGCCTTCGTTCTGATCCATTCGGGCAAGCGCATAGAATAATAAGATACCGGAAAATTCGAAAATTATACAAGGCGAGACAAAACAATACCGGGAAGGGGAGCAAAAAAAAGGGCCCTTGCAGGCCCTGTATTTTCCAATAAAAAAATTCGATTAAATCTTTACCACATTCACCGCTTTCGGTCCACGGTCTCCTTCCACGATTTCGAATTGCACCCTCTGGCCTTCGGCTAATGTCTTGAATCCCTCACTCTTGATGGAGGAATAGTGAACGAAGACATCCGCGCCATTATCCTGCTGGATGAAGCCATACCCCTTGGACTCGTTGAACCACTTCACCTTTCCTTCTAAAGCCATGACTGCAACTTCCTCCTTTTTCCCCAAAGACAGGGTTGCTAAGAATACCGAAACAAAGTATCGTAATTGTAATTGTATACCAACATAGAAAGGATGTCAATTATAATAATATTGTTTAATTAGATAGACTTACGAAAAAAATAGTGGACTACGGGGAGCTGAAAAACGGACTAGGGCGACCCTGTCTCTTTTGCCTCCTCCCACAGGGCATCCATTTCCTCCAGAGTCATTTCGTGCAGGCTTTTCCCCGCCTCCGCCGCCTTCATTTCGATATAGCGGAACCGGGAGATGAATTTGTGTATGGTTTTACGCAGGGCATCCTCGGGGCTCACCTTTACAAAGCGGGAAATATTCACGAGGGTAAAGAGAATATCTCCCAGTTCCTCTTCAATTTCAGCCTTGTCCTTGCTTTCCAGCGCCTTCCTGAACTCCCCCAGTTCCTCCTCCAGCTTCCCGAGCACATCCTCCACCCGGTTCCAGTCGAAGCCGACCCGTGCGGCCCTCGCCTGGAGCCGATGAGCGCGAAGGAGGGAAGGAAGCTCCTTCGGCACCCCTTCGAGGAGAGACTCCAGCAGCTTTCCCTCCTCCTTTTTTCTCTCATCCCACTGCGTGCGCACCTCCTCGGACGTGGCGCACTGCGCACCGCCGAAGACATGGGGGTGCCGGGTGACCATTTTCCGGCTGATCCCTTCGATAATGCCGTCCATATCGAACTCCCCCCGCTCCTTTCCCAATTGGGCATGAAAAACGATCTGGAAGAGCAGGTCGCCCAGTTCCTCCTTTATCTTTGACGGGTCTCCTTCATCGATGGCCTCAAGGACCTCATAGGCCTCTTCCACCAGAAAGGGTTTGAGGGACTTGTGCGTCTGCTCCCTGTCCCACGGGCAGCCGTTTTCCGCGCGCAGCGCGGCCATGATGTCGAGGAGTTTACGAAAGCTGTCCATCTTCAGTGCTCAGGGAATACCAGGAACCATTTGTTGTATAAGGTTTTACCATTGCGCTTTTCATCCTTTTCTCCGCCGTCTTATCTCCTTCTCTTCCGGCTCATGTTCTTCCGAGAAATTTTGTCATGCTGCGGCGCGCCTTATCGATGGTATTCAGCCGTTTGGCTGAGCTGATTTTAATGTCAAGAGCCACTGCATAAGGGGTGAGGAGGTCGGCAGCTTCTTTTTTCCTAATCAAAATCTCCAACGGTATAATGCCGTTTTTTTCGATGGACGAAAGGAAAACAGCCGGGAACTCCGCAATGTATTTCCCGGGCGATGAAAGGTAGACATCATAGACAAACCCTGAATCGTGGTCGCAAATCATCATTGCATAGGGGAAAAAGGGCCTGCCGCCTTCGGCAACCGGTATGGGGGTATGGAAGAAATCGATTTCCCATACAGCCTGAACCGGCATTACCCTCTTTCTTATGCGTTGCACACGAAGCTCATCCACAGGCTTGCTCTCGATGGGCTCACTTTCAGCCGGTACCGGCTCTTTCCATTCGTCGCGCCAGACAGTTTCCTGAACTCTTACGAGGTAATGATTCCTCCTGGGTGGCTTCAACGTCTTTCGGTCTGCTTTATAACGAACACAGACGTCAAGCGCCTGTTGTAAGGCCACAGTGAGGAAGAGCACCTCATCCCTGTCCAGAAACCAGGGAAAGTATCCCGGCCTGTAACTGCGAAAGAGCGGCCATTCATTGGAACCCCTGAACTTCAGACCGAGCGCCTTCATGATTGCCCTGTCCTCTTTCTCGATGAATTCTCTATCTTCGAACGATGCCATCAGGCAGTTTTGTATAAACAGCGAATCCGGGTTGCCGGGTTTCACGGTTCCTTTTTGGATCAGGCGATAGCCGTTTAACCCCTTTGTCCCCAGATATACGGCCATTGCGAAAACCTCTCCAAGCGCACCCATAACGCAGCAATAACCGATCTCTCCGCTGCGCGGGTCCTGCACTCCAAAGATATCGGAGTCTTCCATCCATCTCCACGGCTCGATCTTCCTGAACTCGACAGCGGCTTCGTAAAGCGCGCGCCACTCCTGCAGCGTAGGCTGATCCTGCTTCATTTCAACAAGCTCCTTTCGAATTTATTCTATTCCTTGTTCAATAAATGTTCTACCTGTCCCCTTTATTACTCACTTTGTGCTCTTCGGTCGGCACTATACTTGTACTATCCTTATTTCTTCTTCAGTCAACCCATACAGCTTATACACGATCTTATCTATCAGCTCATCTGTTGCTTTTATCTTTGCCTTTAACGGCGCAAGGACGGACAGGCTTTTTGCGAAATGTTTTTCGAGCAATTCCTGTTTTTGGCGATTGGAGGGATCGATGGATAGTTTCTTCTTGTTCTTTTTCAATATTCCGAGGAAATGATCAAAATTGTTCTCATGGTATTCCTTGATTGCCGTCTTATTCGTCAGGTCCTCAATCGCAGCGCCGATTTCTCGTTCAAGCCATTTCAGGAAGCCCCTGATTTCCCTATTCTTTTCTTTGTTCATCGCGATCATCTGTTCGGCAAGATAGGCAAGGAAATCATGCACGGTATCGTTTCTGCCCTCTTGAAGCTCTTGCTCGACCCATCGCATAGTATCTTTGAAAATCGTTTTCATTTTTCCCCTTGTGATGCAGCCAGCAATCTCTCGATCCATATGTCCTTAAGCAATGAAACATCTCCACCATCAGCCGAGCGAAGGGCCGCGAGATACTGTTCCCGTTCTTTCGGTTCTACAGCCGCGGTTTCGGCAGGCGGAAGCTTCAGTTTAAAGAGCAAAGCAGAGAGCAGGATTCTCCCGACACGGCCATTGAAGTCTTTGAAAGGATGGATCCATTGAAAACGCCAGTCAGCAAAGGCAAGGAGTTCAGCGACAGCTTCTATATCTCCTGCATTAACAGAGGAGAGTCTTGCAGATAAATCCTCGCAGTATAATCTGAGATGTACGGGGACCTCATAATACGGCGGAGGCGTATGCGCGCCTACCTGCACATTGACATCCCTGAGCCGCCCGGCCCAATCTGGGAACAGGCGTCCTGCGATGTCTTTGTGGATCGAACACAGCCATTCAGGGGTAACGGCTATTTCTTCGGGACTTTTGTTGAGAATACTTTGGATGGTTTTTGCAACCGAAACCGCTAGTGTCTCGGAAACTTCCGAGTAGGATTTTGCTCCTTGCGCGGTTTCAAAATAGCGGGTCGAATCTATCGGGCGGGTGCTCTCTTGTCCTTCTCCAGGAGCTCCTTCAGACGACTCATACTCACCGGCTCCCTCTCGAACTCCATGGACTTCACCACCCAATCCAGCACCTTTTCCTGATACGCCCTCCTCAGGGAGTCCGTATCCCCGTGCCTCTTCCGCCAAGCTGCCAGGCTTTGCTGAGCTTTTTTTATCTGAGTCTTTGTCATAGCCTTTATCCTCATTCTTATTTTGCCATTTACCGGAATTTGACGCAACCGTTGCAATCTCCCCTTGGTACAAAGCAGTCGCTTCGCTCACCCGTTTCTTGCGCTCAGTGTTGGGAGTGATGAAGGAGATACGGGGGATAGGGAGTTGCCGGATGCCTTCCAGAGTAGCCTGCCGAAAATCGTCTTTTTTCGATATTGTTGCAGAACTCAGGTAGCTAAAAGAAAGAAGTCTGGAGTTAAGTAAAGCACAAAGATAATAAGGAGAATAATCGTCTTCTGCGAGTTTAAGAATGTAAATATCTTTTTTGGAAACAAAAAAGTCTTTGACGCAGGTCGACATTAAACGATCCTGTCTGTTAATCAGCCTTCTGACAAAAACTCTATCGCCCTTGAAAAAGTTTATATCAGAAGGTTTTTCCGGCACGTCATCGGAATAGTAGATAAATTTATCGGAAGGAGATATTTCATATCTGAACATTTCACCATCAAAAAAAGGGTAGCATCCTGTTTTCCCATCGGCAGATATGAACTCCTCACTTGCAAGCACTCCCCTTGTCGACACCGCAATATCTTCCAATTTGACGGCGTATTTAAACAACTTAGGCATTAATGCAAGCGCCTGACGATCTAAAACTATCTGTTTCTTGTCGTTTGTCCAGCAAGACTGCAATATCGTCTGATATATAATGTCGTCAAGACTATTTATTCTGATTTTTCTCGGATATTCGTAAACCAACACCTCATTTAAGTTGTCTACTGCCTTCTTAAAAACAAAGATGCCAGTATCAATATAGGCATCTTCAAAAACATTAAACGGCAGATTTATAATCTTTATAATGCTTGTTTGCGAAATAAGTATTCCTCTCATTTTTTCAAACATTACCCCTGTTTGCCACGACACAGGAACTATGTAGCTAATAAAACTTTTATTTTTAAGCAGCAAAACACCTTTCTCAATAAATGCTACATACATATCCCAGTTTGGACTTACAAACGAATAATTGCTTTCAAAAAATGACTCTTTTCCCAGCAACCCATATGGCGGATTCCCAATTACACAATCAAATCCCGGATTCCCTTGCTTCACAACCTTCTGCCCGGATGGGGTTCGTTCATAAAAAACCTCGGGAAATTCTATTTCCCAGTGGAAAAATCTCTTCTCCCCTGCAAGCATTTCTACCTGCTGAATAACCTTTATGTCCGGCTCTGGCAGACCGGCAAGCGAAGCGTGAAGCCTGTTCAGGTCTATTTTGTCGAAATCGGAAATGAGGAATTTTCTTGCATCGGGAATGCCAAAATGTTCTACTATGAGCATATCGAGCAGGATTTTATATCCGTAAAGCCCTTTATTGGCTTCCCCATACTTCTTGTAAGACTCTTTCACCTGGGCTACGGTTGCGTCCGGGAGTTCCGAGACGAATATCATATCCCTCAGCGCCCTTTTGAGTGGTTCAAGGTTTATCCCGAAAAGGTGTCCTGAAAGGGCTTTTTCAAGTTCCTCGATACTCGAGCCTATCAAACTGTTTCCGCATTTCAGATGATGGTCAAGGAATGAAAGCGGAGCACCGAGAGTAAAGGAATCGAGCCACAACGTAAGTTTCGCAAGCTCCACTGCCATTTCGTTGAGGTCGACGCCGTAGATGCAGCGCTTCATGACCATACGCATGATAAGATTTACTTCGGTTAGCTTGCTTTCATCTATGGTTACCCTTTGTTCTTTGATATTGCTGAGTATATCGTTCCGCAATTCGTCGATCTTCCGCACAACCGGATTATCCGGATAATCCGCAAGAAAAGTGATAATCTTGTCAGAGATGAAATCCACGGTGTGGACGAGGAAGTGTCCGCTGCCCATCGCTGGATCAAGGACTTTGATATCAAAAAGAGTTTCAAACACTTGATTCTCTTTATGCACAATATCATCAATATGTTTGCCTTTCGGCTCTCCGGGATGCTCCCAGTGTTTCCACTCTTTGGGTTTATTAAGCTGCTTTCGCTGTTTTGCATAGAGCGTATCCAGTTCGTCAAGGAGATTCTCCGCACGGCCCAGTCTTTCTGCAAGCACCGGCCCCACTGCATTGGCGACGATGTACTCCACGATATAATGCGGCGTGTAATAGGAACCGCTCGCCTTGCGCTCGTGCCTCGAGTTTTCGATATATACTTCGCCTCTTTTCTTAGTGCGATATGTCTTTGTCCCTTCCTTAACCACGGAACGTCTTTTCCAGAGCGACTTGCCTTTTTCCCTGACCTCCACCATTTCGTCACTCGCAATCCTGACATGGAATTCCAGTAAGCCCTCGTAGATATCACCCAGGTGCCGGACATTAAGAGATGAGTAATCAATAAAGGGCGTCATGCCCGGTGTATGCTCGGCATCCTGATCGACAGTCAAAAGCTCTGTGGCTTCGGCAATATAGGGGTCTGAAATCTTATGCCTGCTTAGGCAGTCGTTCGATGTGGTTTCAAAAAGACCACCGTTATATATGGGAACATTCAATGCTCTATCGCCCTTATCGATGATCCTGAAAAGCGACTCAAGACGCGACCAATAATCATAGGCGTTATGACACATTCCATCAAGGCCAGATATTCTTAACTCATCGCTTACGTCCTCTTTTATCTTCTTGAGACTTTTTTTGTAGTAACGGTCGATGTCATTTACCGGCAGAAGACCTCTTGATTCCGCATACAGAAGAAACAACAGCCGATAGAGGAGCGTAAGGCATCCGCTGAATACCTCTTTAAGGCTCTCGACTGTTTCTTCCGTTATACCCAGCTCGCGGCTGCGGTATTCGATAAAACCGGCGGCCAGGCCTTCAAATATATGATCAAAGATAAGGTTTTTGAGTTTGTCGCTGACGCGGGATGCGTATTCTTCAGTCTCTTGCAGATGCTGCTCAAGCCAATTTTTGCCGGTGACCGTATCCGGCACAAAGGCATCTTTTGCAAAGAAGAGATAAAAATAGAGGAACATATCCCTATCATTCCTCAAAATGAGCTCTTCCAGGCCTATCTCGAAAAAATTACCTGAGCGCGATGAAGCTCTGTAGTAGAAAAGCCGCCACTGTTTGCCGTTGGTGAGTACCGCCCATTGAATACGCCCGGCGGTTGCATGATAAACATCATCAAGATATTTCACTGTTTGGGCGGTCGGGTCGCGGCGGTCAAGTCTATCCTTCGAATCGGAATCATTAAGGCGTCTGCCCCAATATTTGGCCTCAAGAATGGTCAGGGCTTGAGAGAAAAACCTCGCTGAGTCGAATTTATCTTTGCGTGCAGTCTCATATGAGTCCCAATCTTTAAAGAGTGCGTAATCGGGCCGCTTCTTTTTTGCCCCGCGTTCTGTCGTCGGCTGAACGTCCCATTCATAGCCAAGTGCCTTCAAAACCGGCCTGATAAATTTGTCCTCAAGTCCCGCCTCTTCGCCTGGGCCGAGATGTAATACCTTGATGGAGTCATACGCCTTCTTTATCCCTTCAAAAGCAGCGGCAGCCTGTTCTTTTCGGGCTTTCCATAGAGCTGACGAGGGCAGACGATTCTCAAGATAGTTATTCGAAAACAGGGTTTGATTGTTCCAAACAAATAAATTAATCTGCTCAGTCATTACTCCATTCTCCATGCCGCCTGAGCAATCATTTCCCTCTCGACCTTCAGCTTCAACCTCTTCTCCAACTCTCTTAACTCCCTGTCCTTTTCCTGAAAAAGCCTTTTCTTTTCAGCAGCAATCCTGTCAGTCATTTTACTATATTCCTGCTCCAGGCGTTGCACTTCTTTTCGCGCGGACATTCGATCCTCATAAGAAGATCGTCCTCAACACCCTTGAGAGCTTCCTGGATCAATGCCGCCGAAGGCTTATCACAAGAGCTATCGTTGCAGTCCCGCGCCGTAATAGCAATCATTTTTTGGCATAAAGTCCCATCAAGCGGTCTCCCGGTATCGTCGTCTCTGAAAAAAATCGGAAGCGCCGAAAACACCCTCAAACAATTTAAGTTTTTTGTCCAGAAGCTCAAAAACCCGCATGTCGGCGGCATTTTTTCTGTTAAGAAAATTGAGCACTACTACATCGCGTTTCTGACCATACCGGTGACAGCGGTCTATCCTTTGCTCAATCCTTTGAGGGTTCCACGGCAGGTCGTAATTGACCACAATATTACAGAACTGGAGGTTGATACCCTCTGCCCCCGCCTCAGTTGCGATCAGGATGTTTGTACAGCGCTTAAATTCGTGAATAAGGGCTTCGCGGACCGCCGCCTCCTTTGAAAGTTTAAGCTCCTTATCATGACGGAATCTCTCCCTCTCCCACCGCTCGAAAGCCCGCCTGCCGAGAGGTCCCTCGTTGGTCCCGCTGAAGAGCGTTATGCGCTCCTCATAACCGTTTTGGGAAAGCAGGGCAAAAAGATACTGTTGCGTTCTTTTGGATTCCGTAAAAATAACCGCTTTCTCCGGCCAACCCATCTTCCGGTTGTGCTCGAAGGCTCTTTTAAGGGCAATAAGCAGGGCATCGCCTTTGGAGTTTTTGTTAATGCCTTCGGCAAATTTCTTGAAACCGGAAAGCTCGCTTTTTTCCTTCTCTATATCCTCCGGGGCTGCCGTATAGTCTGGTTGTTCCGCCTCTGCTGCGCCATTTTCCGCTTCTATCGGCTCGCCGTCCTCTTTTTTGGCGATCTCCTCAATCTCCTCTTCATATCTCTCAACATCCTTTACCAGCGCCTCGACGGATTCAGGCTGAAGCCCGGTCAACTGACGATCGAGATTGCCGATAAGGCTCTCTATGGTTTGGGCTATGGCAAAGCTCGAACTGACGAGAATTTTCCTGTATACCAGAACCATGAGGGCTCGCTGGCTGTGCTTGATAGCCGCCACCTCAGGGCGCTGGAGATATTCAGAAACCGACTCATAGAGCCGCTGTTCCTCTTCGGCCGGCGTAAAGTCCTCAACCATGCTGATGCGGTTGGTATAGGGGGTATATTCCTGCACCTGCCGCCGGAGGGTCCTGGAATAAACAGCGGCAAGTCGCGCCCTCAGCTCTTCTGTATGGCTGAGGGGTAAGGTGAATAGAAGGCTTCGTTGCGATTCTTGCCGAAATGAAACAGCAATCGAAGCGCAGGTTTGTGCTAGGGGACCGGGGCCTGAGCGGCAGTCAAAACTGCCGCTCAGGCAATGAGATATTCCCCAAAACACTTTTACTTCGTCAGTATCTCCAGGATCTCCCGGTACCGCTCCGCCGTCTTCAGGACGATGTCGTCGGGGAGCTGAGGACCGGGGTAGGTCTGGTCCCAGTCGAGGGTGAGGAGATAATCCCTTACAATCTGCTTGTCGAAACTGTCCTGCCCCTTTCCGGGCTGGTAGTCCCTCGCCGACCAGAAGCGCGACGAATCGGGGGTAAGGAGCTCGTCGATGAGAATCATCCTGCCCTCATGCATGCCGAATTCCATTTTCGTATCGGCGATAATGATCCCTTTCCTTTCAGCAATCTCCCGTGCCTTCCTGTACACCGCCAGGCTTGTTTCCCTGAGTCTTTCCGCCAGGTCGCCCCCCACGATCTCCCTCATTTCCTCGAAGCTGATATTGACGTCGTGTCCCTCCTCCGCCTTGGTGCTGGGGGTGAAGAGGGGCTCCTCGAGCCGGGAGGACTCGACAAGCCCGCCGGGGAGACGGATCCCGCAGACCGTTCCCCGTGCCTGGTATTCTTTCCAGCCGGAGCCGGAGAGATAGCCGCGCACAATGCATTCCACCGGGAGGGTCTCCGCCTTTTTCACCAGCATGCTCCTGCCTTCCAGGATCTCTTCATATTTATGGAGAACCTCAGGGAAATCCTTCACCTCGGTGGCGATGATATGGTTTTCGATGATGTCCCGCATCTGGTTGAACCAGTAAACCGAGATCTGCGTCAGGACCTTTCCCTTTCCCGGGATGCCGTTGGGAAGCACCACATCGAAAGCGGATACCCTGTCGGTGGCGATAATAAGAAAGAAATCGTCGACCTCATACATATCGCGCACCTTCCCTCGCCTGAGGAATTTCACATCCTTCAAGTCCGTTTCCATCACCACGTCTGCCATAAATCCTCCTGTAAAAAATAAATTTCTATTGTATCACAAAGTCAAATCAGGGAGAGCGGACGCCGGACAGCTCTTTTGCAGAGTGCCTGCAACAGCAAAACGTCCGGGTTACCTCTCCCTCCTTCTGAACCACTTTTCGATCTCCACCGCGAAGAAGACCACTGTCGACAGGGCAAGAGTGAGAGCCAGCTCCCCGGGCGAGAGGGGGGCCGTCCTGAAAACAGGATTCAGAAACGGCACGTAGACGGTGGCCATCTGGAGGACAAAGGTCAGCAGGAAAGCACCCAGAAGGGGCTTGTTCGAAAAGAGTCCGAGGGTGAAAAGCGACTCTTTTTCCGACCGGATGGCCAGAACATGTCCCATCTGGCTGAGACAGAGGACGGTAAAGACCATCGTCTGCCAGTGCGCCCATGAGGCGTTTATCGCCAACTCCTGGGTGAAAAGGGAAACCGCCCCCATCAGGAGGCCCACCCAGAGGATATGGGTACCGAGCCCGTGGGCGAAGATACTCTCCTCGGGGTGGCGGGGAGGCCTGCTCATGACGCCCTTTTCCGCAGGTTCCGCTGCAAGGGCAAGACCCGGAAGGCCGTCGGTCACCAGGTTGATCCAGAGTATGTGAATGGGGAGCAGCGGGATGGGAAGGCCGAAAAAGGGAGCAAGGAAAATAGTCCAGATTTCACCGGAGTTGCTCGTCATCGTATAGCGGATGAATTTCCGGATGTTGTCGAATATCCTTCTGCCCTCCTTCACCGCCTTGACGATGGAGGCGAAATTATCGTCGAGAAGGATCATATGGGCCGCCTCCTTCGCCACGTCCGTTCCGGTAATCCCCATTGCGATCCCGATATCCGCCCTCCTCAGCGCAGGAGCATCGTTCACCCCGTCGCCGGTCATAGCCACAAACTGCCCCTTGTCCTGCAGCGCCCTGATGATTTTCAGCTTCTGTTCCGGCGCCACCCGCGCGTAGACACGGATGCGCTCCACCCTGTCCTCGAAGTCTTCCGGGGACATCTCCTGCAGCTCCCGGCCCGTAATAACGGACCGCGCATCGTCGGCGATAATGCCGATCCTTTTTGCGATAGCCCGGGCGGTAAGGGGATGGTCACCGGTGATCATCACCGGCTTCATTCCCGCCTGCTTGCAGAGCGCCACCGCTTCCATCACCTCTTCGCGGGGGGGGTCCATCATGCCCACAAGCCCGATAAGGACAAGCCCCGTTTCCACCCCCTCAGGGGAAAGGTCCTCCGGGAGTGCGTCCCAGGCTCTGAAGGCAATACCGAGGACCCGCAGTCCGTCCGCCGCCATTCTCTCGCTTACCGCACTGACTTCCTCCGGATTCAAGGGCCTCAGTCCCCCACGGGTCAGTAGAGAGACGGATTTACCGAGCAGCACCTCCACCGCCCCCTTGGTGAAAGACACATAGGAGGCGGGAAGGCGGAAGGCGGAGAGGTGCGACAAGAGGCCGGACCGGACGACCTCATCTCTCATTTCCCCCCTGTGAAAGGTGGTCATGCACTTCCGTTCGGAATCGAAGGGAATCTCGGCAACCCTCGGGAAAGCCTTCTCCTGCTCTCTCTTGGAGAGGCCGTTGTCCCGTGCAAGGGCATAGAGGGCCGTCTCGGTGGGATCACCCATCAGCTTCCCCCCTGCATCCTCCTGCGCATCGTTGCTCAACGCGAGGCCGGTCATGAAGAATGTAAAAACAGGGGACGGTTCCTTCTCTCCCCCGCTCCCGCCCCCTATCGCATCCGTACGCTGCACCGCTCCATCGAAATACACCTCCTCGACGGTCATCCTGTTGAGGGTGAGGGTGCCGGTCTTATCGGAGCAGATGTAGGTGACGGAGCCGAGGGTCTCGACGGCCGGGAGTTTCCGGATAAGGGCGTTCTGCCGTACCAGTTTCCGCGCGCCGAGGGCAAGGGAGATGGTGACCACCGCCGGGAGCGCTTCGGGAATCGCGGCCACCGCAAGAGAGATCGCCGTGAGGAGCATCAGCAGGGGGGGCTCTCCCCTGAATACACCGAGTCCGAAAACGAGGACGCAGATGACAATAACCGCAAGGGCAAGCTTTTGTCCGAAAAACGCGAGCCTTTTCTGAAGGGGCGTCTTCACCTCCTCCTGTTCCTGCAGCATAGCGGCGATCCTGCCCAATTCCGTCCTCATACCGGTAGCGACCACCACTCCTTTGCCCCGGCCATACGATACGGTAGTCCCCTTGTAGGCCATGTTCCTCCTGTCCCCCAGTGGCGGCATCTCCTCGTGGAGCGGCTTCGTGTGCTTTTCTATGGGGACGGATTCCCCGGTCAGGGGGGCCTCCTCAATCTTCAACTGGGCGGTCTCGATGATTCTCATGTCGGCGGGAACGATTTTCCCCGCATCGAGGGTGACGATATCGCCGGGGACGAGCTCCGCGGCGGGGATATCGGAAAGACTGCCCCCCCGGGTGACCGTCGCCGTGGGCGCAGCCATCTTTTTCAGCGCATCCATGGCCTTTTCGGCCCTGTATTCCTGCACAAACCCGATGACGGCATTCAGGACGACGATCACCACAATGGCGATAGTGTCCGAGGGCTCCCCGATGGCCCCCGAGACGACCGCGGCAGCGATAAGGACGAGAATCATGAAATCCTTGAACTGGTCGAGAAACATCATGAAGGGATTCTTCTTCCTGCCCGCCTTCAGCACATTGGGACCATGCTCCAAAAGGCGCCCCTCCGCCTCTTCCGGAGAGAGCCCCTGATGGGACGACTTTATCTCTTTAAGAACAGTGCCGACCTCCCTCCGATGCCAGTCCATTCCGACCTCCTTTTTTCCGGGCAGGGAAGCACCCGGGACGCTCTCCTTGAAGAAAAGGCCCTTCTGCCCCTTTTTCTCCCTTCTTTTCCGTATGGAGTCTTTTACTTTCCTCAAGAGGCTTCTTGCCCACCCGTACCGGCGGGAGAGAATGCCCAATCCGGCCGGTATCAGAAGCAGGGCAGGACCGGGGAGCACAATCATGGCAATACCGGCGATGAGCACTGCAAACCCGACTATTGTCATGAAAATTTTCTTTATATCTCTCATCGCCCTCCCTGCAAGGCCGGGACAGGTGAACAGGGAGGAGGAAAATGCATACCGCCCCCCTCCGGACAGAAAGAATGCCCCTCTTACATTCTATCAAAAAAAAGACCTTTGCCGGTGCGGAAGATCACTCTGGACAAAGGTCTTTCAGCAGCTTTCCCGTAAACGCTATACCTGTTCCGCCTCCATAGGGGGGGCGATCGCCTTTTCGAGGACAAAAAGCAACTGCCCTTCCTGGACCGTATCATTCAATTTCACGCATACTTCGGCGATCTGCCCGTCGAAGGGGGCGATGATGGCGTTTTCCATTTTCATCGCCTCCAAGTTCGCAATTTCCTCTCCTTTGTGAACAATATCTCCCACTTTGATGGCACCCCTTTCAGGATTGCCGATTCTCCAGATGCTCCCGTTGATCGGGGCACCGATATGGTTCGGCCCTTTTGCCATCCGGATTTCCACTTTCCTGGCACGGGGGGTCTCCACGGTATACACCCGGGTCTTGTTGTTGACCTTCATCACCACATGGATAAGCCCCTCATGCTCGGCGCCGATGGAGACGAGCTCTATGCAGTAGGGTTTTCCCCAAAGTTCGAACTCCACCTTGTCTCCCGGTCTCTTCAGTCCGTTCCTCCAGACGTTGGTGGGAAGCACGAGAGGGGCATCCCCGTAATTGTCGATAAAAGCGATCATCTCCAGGGCATCTTTCGGATGCATGAGATAGAGGATAAACTCCTCTTCGGTGGGAATTCTTCCGATGGAATCGGCCAGGGAGATCCTGAGCTTTTCGAGATCGTCCTCCGCAACCGAATCGAGGGGAGACGACTCCTTGCGTTCCCGGATCCTCTCCTCCCACTCCTCCCCGAAAGTGCTGCGGTACACCCACTCCGCAGGCCAGCCCTGGGGCAGCCTCCCGTACCCGCCCAGGAGGAGGTTCTTGAAGTCGCCGGGGGCATTGCGGAAGAGCAGCAAAAGCTCCTCCTGCTCGGGAGGGTCCATGGCCTCGAAGTCCTGCCCCTTCTCCTCGACAAACCGGGTAAGAAGCTGAATCACATGCTTGACCCCCGCCTCGCCCCTCTCTTTTGCATACCGGTTGATGATGCCGTTGCAGGTGACCCAGGTAATCTGAGAGCCGGGAGTCACATCAAAATATTTGATGATCCGGTTGTAGAGGGACATCGTCTTCAGAATAGCGGGCATGAGGTGCAGGAAGCCGCCGTTGTCGGCCTGCTCGAAGGAACTGGGGAAGGCCCCCCCCGGCATCCGGTGGTACACGACGGTATAATCGTATCCTTTGAAGGGGGACTCCGCCCAGTCATAGTGCCCGATCCAGTCGCGTACTTTCTGTACCGCGGACTCCGCCTTCTCCTTGTCGATCATGACGCGGATACCCGCCTCCTCGAGGTAGGCGATCATCCCCAGGATGGGGGACTGCCCGTAAAAACGTGTCAGGGAGTCCTCCTGTACATCAAGGATCTTTGCCCCCGCCCGGGCCGCGGCCAGGAGCGCGGGCATAGCAAGGCCGTCGGTGGTATGCCGGTGATACTGCACCTCCAGCTCCGGGTACTGCTGCTTTATGGCATCCACGAGACTGCTGATGCGTTGAGGACTGCCCACTCCCGCCATGTCCTTGATGCAAAGAATGATCTCATGCACCCCCGCGCAGAGGTCCACGATGTCACGGACGACGCCGAGATAATACCCGTTGGTCGTCCAATCCGCCTGGGTGAAGGAGATGGCGGGCTGGAAAAGCCTCCCCCTCCTCATGACAACCTCCGCCACCGCACGCATGTTCCTGACATCGTTGAGGAAGGAAAAGCACCTCCAGACATCGATATCCACTTTGGACACCACATGTTCGATGACGTTTTTCGGGTAGGGCCGGTAGCCGAACAGGTTGGTCTCCCGGATAAGGGTCTGCAGCAGCACATTGGGCATCAGTTCCCGCAGGGTCTCTACCTCCTCGAAGGGGCTCTCCCTCCTGTTCATGATTCCCACATGCCAGCGGGCTCCGCCGTGGCATTCAGCACTGAAGAGCCCCATTTCATTGTAAAAGGGGGCAAGGGTCTTGAGGTCGTACATACGGTGCCGGTTCTTGTAGTCCGACTGTCCCGCATCGCGCATACCGGTGGATGTCAGGAACACCCCGGGGTAGGACCGTACCGTCCTGACGATATCCGCCGGATGCATGCCCGGCTTGATCAGTATCTCCTTCATACCTGTATCCTCACATCCATTTCTGAGGGCCCAGCGCCGATATTTCGGCTACATACTTCGCCACCTTCAGCACCTCGTCCTCGCTCTCTTTTTCCTTGAACATGGAAATCAGCTCGTCCATGTGCTCTTCGATAAACCGGGTGGAAAACTCGCCCGCAATAAAGGCCGGGTGCCTGATAATACTCAGGAGCAGCGGCGCCAGGGTCTTTACTCCCTCGACCCGGAGATTCCTGCTGAGCGCCCGGTCCATAACCCGTACCGCGTCCTCCCTGTCCGCCCCCGCCGTCATCAACAGCATGAAAAGGGAGTCGTAGTACGGGGGGATATCCGCCCCCTCATAGATTCCGGACGCGATACGGACCCCCGGTCCCTGCGGCACTGAAAAACGTGTCACAGTGCCGAAAGAGGGGCTGAAGGTCTTCGGGTCCTCCGCATTGAGACGCACTTCGAGGGCCCACCGGTTGCGCTGCACTTCCGACTGCTTGAACGGTATCTTCCTGCCCATGGCCACATCGATCATGATGCCCACGATGTCCAGCCCGGTGATCAGCTCGGTCGTGCCGTGCTCCACCTGCAGGCGGGTATTGACCTCGAGGAAATAGAACTTCTTCGTGGGGGCATCGAAGATGAATTCCACTGTCCCCGCGGTGGTATAGCCTATCTCCCGCATCAGGCGTATGGCGGTGAAGCAGATCTCCTGGCGGAGGCTGTCGTCGAGGCTCGGCGAGGGCGCCTCCTCGATTATCTTCTGGTTGCGCCTCTGGAGGGTGCATTCCCTTTCGAAGAGATGGAGCACATTTCCGAAAGCATCCGCGATGATCTGCACCTCGATATGCCTGCCGCGCTCGATATACTTCTCCACCAGGATGGTTTCGTCTCCGAAGGACTTTTTCGCCTCCGAACGGGCCTGGGCAAAGGCCTGGGCCATCTGGTCCCCGTGCTCCACCTTGACCATGCCCTTTCCGCCTCCCCCCGCAGCCGCCTTGATCATAATGGGGAAGCTTACGTCCTCCTCCTGCATCCATTTCTTGATCTGGGCGACATCGGTGACATTGCTGATGCCCGGGATAGTGGGGACAGTGGCCTTCTGCGCCAGGCTCTTCGCCTGGATCTTGTCCCCCATCTTCCTGATGACTTCGGGAGAGGGGCCTATCCATATAAGGCCCGCGTCGAGCACCCGCTGGGCGAACTCATGATTCTCCGCAAGAAAGCCCCAGCCCGGATGAACGGCGTCGGCTCCGCTCTTCAGGGCGGCATCGATGATCCTGTCCATGTTGAGGTAGGACTCAATGGGAGGAGCCTCTCCGATATGCACTGCGGCATCCGCCATGAACACGTGGTGCGCAAGCCTGTCGGGCGTGCTGAAGACTGCGGTAGTCCGTATCCTTCTGTCCCGGCAGGTATGCATGATCCTGACAGCGGGAACCCCCCTGTTCGCAATAAGTATATTCTCTATCTTCTTCTCCACTGCTCCGTACCCCTACTTGTTTTTCAATTTTTCCGACTTTTCCAGAAGAGACTTCCTCGTCTGTTCCCTGAAAGCCTCCAGTTTTCCGGCACATTCAGGATGTTTTATGGACAGGATGGAGCATGCCAGATAGGCGGCGTTCTTCGCACCATCGATGGCCACGGTTGCAACGGGGATCCCGGGGGGCATCTGTACGGTGGCATAGAGGGCGTCGACGCCCTTCAGCGCCCCCGACGCGATAGGCACCCCGATTACCGGCAAAGTGGTATGGGAGGCGATCACCCCCGCGAGATGCGCCGCCATACCCGCGCCGGCTATCAATACCTCTATGCCGCGCTCCCGCGCACTCCTTGCATACGCAGCGGTCTCCTCCGGGAGCCGGTGCGCGGAGCGAATTCCCAGCTCATAGGAGATGCCCAGCTCATTCAAGACTTCCGCGGCCTTGTTCATGACGGAAAGGTCGCTCTCGCTTCCCATAAGAATGCCCACCAGCGGCCTGTCCATTCCTGCCTCCTTATTGTTTCCTTTCCCCCGAAAGATTGTCTTTTCCGAGTCTGACATTTTAGCAGAAGAACGGCCCGAATGCCAAGAAAAAAACAGGGGATATCAGCCACAAGTGCGGATACGAAAAACGCCGGAAGATCTTCTCCGGCCCCGTCCATGGCACTTTCGTGTCCTCTTCCTATCTCCTGTACGCCCTGGCCTCAAGCCGGGCGATCCTCTCCTCGATGGGAGGGTGGGTGCTGAAGAGCTTGAGGATGCCCCCTCCCGAAAGGGGATTTACGATAAAGAGGTGAGAGGTCGCAGGGTTCGCGTCCATATGCACCCTCTGCGAGGCCATGTGGAGTTTCTTCAACGCCCCCGCAAGGTGCAGGGGATTCCCTGCGATCTCGGCCCCGACCTCGTCCGCTCCGTATTCCCGCGCCCTCGAGATGGCCATCTGCACCAGCATGGCCGCGATGGGTCCGACGATCATCATGACAAGGGCCGCGATAGGATTGCTCCCCTCCTCATCGTCATGCCCCCTGCCTCCGAAGATCATGGCCCACTGCGCCATTTGCGCCAGATAGCTGATAGCGCCCGCAATAGTAGCAGCAACAGTGCTCACCAGGATATCCCTGTTCTTGATATGGGCCAGTTCATGGGCGATCACCCCTTCCAGCTCTTCCCGGGAAAGGATTCTCATGATGCCCGTTGTCACCGCGACAGTGCCATGGTTGGGATTGCGCCCCGTGGCAAAGGCGTTGGGCTGGTCCTCATTCATGATGCATACCCGCGGCATGGGGAGCCCCGCCCGGTGGGCAAGTCTCCTGACAATCCCGTATAACTCCGGGGCTTCCGCCTCGCTCACCACCTGCGCTCTGTACATGCGGAGCACGATCTTGTCGCTGAACCAGTACGTAAGGAAGTTCATCCCGAAGGCCATGATGAGAGCAAAGGTCATTCCCGTCTTTCCGCCCAGTAATCCCCCGATAAAGACGAGCATCAGCGTAAGGGTCACCATTAAAGCCATTGTTTTCAGACCGTTCATCTCGCTCCTCCTTTGTCCCGGGTTCGACTCTCCTGGGACAACGATTCAATAATTACATTATATATATGATTTTTCCACAAAAAAACCTTTACCCCGATCAATACTTATCAATAAACGAATTTATTCATAAATACTCATCGTGGTAAAGGTCTCGCTCATTAGCAGGACTAACCGGCGGTACCGGGCTTTGCGCCGTGTTGACGATACCCGCCGCTATCGCTACTCCCCTCTACTTATTCTTACCTTAACCAATAGAAGCTCCTTCTGTCAAGGTGGCAAGCCCTGGAGAACCTCTTAATTTTCAAGCAGAAAAGTGCATGTCCGTGACAGTACATCCGGCAAGCAGGACCAATAAGGTATAGCAACATTAAATACAGTATAATAGTAGTATCTTACGTTATTATCCTGCGGTAAGAGGCGAAAGCACTTGCTGTTCTGTTCTTACCGCCAGCGAAATATTTTTCTTATTCCGGGAGGAGGTATGAACAAGACGGGGCGGATTCTCATCTTTTTGTTGCTTTCGGCGGGGATGCTTACCGGGAGCCCGGGAGCTGTCGCAGATGATGCCCCGGGGAGAATAGAGGCGCTTCATCCTGCCAAGCCGGTACCTCCCCCGGCATCCAAGCCCAACCCCGCTTCTGCTCCTGCACCGGAGCCCGAACCTGATCCCTTGGTGGTGAAGACGATCGGCAGGATGGTGCTTCACGTAAACTTCGAAGCGGGAAAGGCGGACATACGGCAAGAGGACAAGGAAATGCTGGACATAGCCGTTGCTTTTGTAGCGGAACACCCTGATGCCTCACTCTATATTGAAGGTCATACTGACAGTGACGGCTCCGCTGCGCACAATCTGGAGCTCTCCAAAAAGAGGGCTGAAGCAGTAAAGAGCTATTTGGTGGCAAAGGGCGGCTTCGACTATGCCCATTTCATCGTTTCCGGGCACGGCTCGGAATTTCCCATCGCCACGAACAGGACAAAAGAGGGGAAGTTCAAGAACAGAAGGGTTGAGATGATGCTCCTGTCCGAATAACCGTTTCCTTTGAGAGGAGGGGAAAGATCCCCTCCTCTCAGCCCGTCGATCCTTATACGGACTTCGGCCGGATACTTTCCTTGAAATATATTCCCCTCCCTGCTACTACCGGAATACCCGTACAAGGAGGAAATATGTGCAGAAAGGTCGTCTTTTTTTTATGCTTCCTGCTGCTGCAGAGCGCTTCTGCAGCGGAAAGGGTTCTCTATGAAAAAAACTCCCTCTATCAGTACATTGTCGTAAGCGAGGACAGCAGGGAGGGAATACGCTACGTACATAACAACGAACGGAATCTGCCCCAGGGAGGAATGCGGATCAGCGCCCCCGATCAACTTGCCTTTGAGTATTACCGTATGTCGTTGACGGGACTGATCTTCCTCGACACCGAGCCGATGGACATTCTCGTTATCGGGCTCGGCGCAGGAGCGATTCCCCGCTATCTGAACAGGTATTATCCCAATGCAGCCATCGACATCGTCGAAATCGACCCCGAAATGCTGCAGGTGGCGCAGACCTATTTCTTTTTCAGGGAAAATGCTATGATGAGGGTCCATATCAACGACGGCAGAATATTCGTCAAGAGAGCGAAGAAGAAATACGACCTTGTGCTCCTCGATGCCTACCGGAACGGCAGCATTCCCTTTCATCTGACCACAAAAGAGTTCCTCTCCGAGGTAAAAAAGATTCTCAAGCCGAACGGCGTCGTCGTCTCGAATATACTGTCCGAGCGCATGAACCAGTTCCACGATTCCATGATCGTAACGTACCAGGATGCCTTTCAGCATCTGTATCTTTTCAACGGAAAGGAGTCCGGGAATTACGCTTTTATCGCAACCGAACAGAAGAGGGGCAAAGGGTACCGCGATGTTTTGGAAAAAGCGAAAAGGATCACTGCTGGAAAAAGATGGGACGTCGATCTCTCCCTCATCGCGGAAGAGTGCAGTTGCAGGTACCCCTCAAAGGAAATACAAGCGGATATCCTCACCGACGACTTCGCTCCCGTCGATATTCTGAGAAACAGGAGGAGCAAGAGCCAATGACGCGGTCACCCCTCATCGACAGCACTGTCTTCCTCTGCGGCGCCGTCGTCATGTCCTTCGAGATCCTGGGCAGCAGGGTGCTGGCGCCGAACTTCGGCACCACCATTTTTGTGTGGGGCAGCCTGATAAGTGTTTTTCTTGCAGGGCTTGCCGCAGGGTACTTCCTCGGGGGAAAGCTCGCGGACAGGAATCCCTCGGCGAAGGGGCTCGCGCTGGTAATCATGATTCCGGCATTGCTGTTCATTTCCTTCCCCCTCTACCACACTGCCGTAACCGGCTGGATATTCAGGCAGGACATGGGAGAGCGCATAAGTCCCCTCGTGGCCTCCCTGGCCCTGTTCTTCATCCCTTCAGTATTGCTCGGGGCCGTCAGTCCTTACGCAGTCAAGCTCCGGACCTGCAGTCTCTCCTCGGTGGGACATACGGTCGGCACCCTCTATGCCCTCTCCACGACGGGAAGCATAGCCGGCACTCTTGCCACCTCGTTCTACCTGATTGCCGTGGCAGGGGTGAATACGCTTATCTTTTACCACGGGGCGCTTCTCCTCCTCATTGCGGCACCACTCCTGATCACCCGGTTCAAATGCCCGGCTGCCTCTCTTTCCGAGAGAGCACGCCCCCGCACCGATGGTGACAGCGGGTCCCCACCGTCCTGATCGTCCCGTTGTCATTCGAGGATCTCCATTACCTGGCGCGCGGCACGGCGCCCTTCCGCAACGGCCCCGATCCAGTGCTGGTGGCCGTTGTGCTCCGAGTGCCCGAAAGCAATACGGCCGAACCGCCTCCGTACGACAGTGCGCGGCGCAGGACTCCCCTCCCCCCCGAAGTAGAAGCCCGGCTGCGGGTTTACATACGCATGTCCCCACCGGTTCAGAACAATACCCGCAATATCGGCCTTCGGATCAAATCCCGTTCCCCCGAAGAGCAGGATCATCTGCGCCCGCACCATCCGCTCGTAATCGGAATAACGGGTCGAGAGCATCTCCCTGCGCCCCCGGACACCCTGTTCCCGGACGGAAAGTCCCGGGTAATAGAAGGGAACATAAAAAGTAAGGACCGCCGGTCTGTCCGGGGTGGGCGGCGGTACGGGACCGCCGACCGCCATCGGCTGACGTATATTGCAACTGAACCCGAAACCGTCAAACCAGCGGCAGGCGGTCACCCCGAGCTTGTGGAGAAACCCCCAGCGGGCAAGAGCCACATTGACCACCAGAACAGGGGATCGATGGAAAGAGCCATACGCTTCCCGGTAGGCAGCCGGAAGATCCTTTACAATCCTGCGGGTCATCCAGCTTCCCGAAGCCATCACCACTCCGCGGGCTTTCAGACGATACGCCTTTCCCTCTTTTACATAGGTTACCCACACGTATTTCGAAGCATCCGGCACGGAATCGTGCTCCACGCGGACTGCTGTGGCCCTCAGCCGGATACGTACTCTGCTGCCCGCACGGTCCAGTGCTGCGAAATGGATCTCCCGGTTGAGGATGTCTTCAAAAGTATCTTTCCCTTTCAACGCATCGGGAACAAGTCTCTTTATCAGATACCGGGAGAAGCCGTCATTCCCGCCCGGGAATGAATGCCACTCGCCGGTTCCCGATCCCCCCCGGCCCTTTCCCTCCCCGAAGCCCGGCATGCCGACCTGGCGGGCTCCGTATGCCGAAATCGCGTCACAGCCGAGTCCGATACTGCTCGCCAGGATGGGGTCAGCATACCGGGTAACCTCCGGGCTCAGACCCATTACCTCCTCAAGATACTCTTTGTAGGTCATGGTATCAAGCCAGCGCTCGAAGTCCTTTCTTTCACCCGCTTTCTGCCGTCCGCTCCTCCAGGCAAGGAGATCCTGCCGTACCCTCCGGGAGAGGGGACTGTTTTCAAGCCCGTGCCGCCATATGTCGCGGTACCAGCCCTGCCCCGCCTCTCCGGTCCGCCCGCTCCAGAAATACCCGGTACTCACTGCGGAGTCATGCCACAGCATAAAACCGAAGTTCGTCCGGTCAAAGGAAAGAGACGCCGCTCCGGCAGGGACCCTCTGATAAGTGAAGCTGCGGGGAACTCCCAATTCGCTGTAAATCTCAGAGCCCTCGGTACCGGGCTCCGGAACGACAAAGGAGTTCGACCCCTGGGGTCCGCTATATCGCCGGCCATCAACAACGAATTCATTGCGTTTTGCTTCACCGCCGAATACGGGATGGTTTTCGACAACAAGGCATTTCCCCTTTGATCCGGTATCCTGCTTAAAAGAGAAAGCGGCACCGAGGCCGCTCAGCCCCCCCCCGACCACCACGAGATCGAAAATCTCGCCAGTATCGGCAACATCGGGCATAGGGGCGTCATAGAGTCCCTCGCGCACCCCGTGGGCGGTACGGACAATTTCTGCGGTATTGCCATGCGATGCGGCATAATCGCCCACTCCGCCATACCCATCCCACTGATCCGTCTGCGCCGCTCCATGCAGGGGAGCGGGCAGGTCCAGCAGGGCAGCTCCGGCTCCGAGCAGCACGGCATTCAGGAAGTCCCTTCTCGTTATTTTCTGCTCCATGCCGAGCAAGAGATCATGGCGCGAAAAGCCCTTCCGCCCCGTGGTTTCGGCCATCGGTGTCCCCCCTTTCCTGCACAAAGCCTCCGCTATTCTCACTATAGCATAGAGCCGGGCTCCCTGGATGCATGCACCGGGCAGAGGCATCTTGACAATTTCATGTAACATCTGTTACGTTGCTATCAACAGTTACATAGGATAAAAACACCGGAATGAAAAAAAAACCGTCATCGTGCGGGGCGGGCAAGCCCCGCTGGCTTCTCTTCTTCTACAGCGTCCCCTCGCGCCCGGTAAGCGGCCGGGTGAGGATCTGGAGAAAACTGCTCAGGGCGGGCGCCCTGCCCTTCAAGGGGGCTGTCTATGTGCTCCCGTGCAATGAAGAGCACTACGAGTTCCTGCAGTGGCTCGTCGCGGAGGTGACCGCGCTGAAGGGAGAGGGCGCATTCGTCGCAGTGGAGAGGGTCGAGACCATGGAGGAGAGAGAGCTTGTCGACCTCTTTATCCAGCAGAGGGAAAAAGAGTACCGCTCCATTGAGAAGGGCCTGGAAGAGCTCGAACGAAAAGTGCTCAGCATAAAAAAAGGCGGAGCCGCTATGAAGAACGCAAAGCTGTCGGAGCAGTTGGACAGGTTCGTCAGGGCCTTCGAAGAGGTACAGAAGATCGACTTTTTCTCCGCAAAAGCGGGGCATGCGCTCCGGGTGAAAATACGGGGCATCGAAGTCGAAATAAAGGGCCTTTCCGGTACGGTTCCCGAAAAAATACGCTACGACATCACGGTAAAGAAGACAAGCGAGTATCAGGGAAAGATCTGGATGACACGCAAAAGACCCTTCGTTGACAGGACGGCCTCGGCGTGGCTCATCCGGAAGTATATCGATCCGGGTGCCGTCTTTGCATTCACTGATGAGGACAGCGCGGGGGAGGCGCTCCCCGCAAACACGGTCATCTTCGATGCGAAGGGAGGGGAGTTCACCCATATCGGCGATATGTGCACCTTCGAGGTGCTGATGCGGTCCTTCGGGCTGAAGGATAAAATCCTGAAAAAAATCGCGGAGATCGTCCATGAGCTGGATATGAAGGACGAAAAATACCGGAACCCCGAATCGGCGGGCATAGAGGAAATCCTCTCGGGGATCAGAAGGACGATGCAGGACGACGGGGAAATCCTCGAAAAGGGAATGGCCATGTTCGAGATGGTGTACGCGGCAAAGTCCGTTTAACAGGCAAGGAGGAGAGCACCGATGCCGCAGACAATCCCCTTCCGGGAGGCATTCCGCTACTGGTTCAGGCTGGGGTTCATCAACTTCGGAGGTCCCGCAGGCCAGATCGCCCTCATGCACCGGGATCTGGTCGAGAAGAGAAAATGGATCGATGAGGACCACTTTCTGCAGGCCCTCAACTTCTGTATGCTCCTCCCCGGCCCCGAGGCCCAGCAACTGGCAGTCTACATCGGATGGCTTTTACATGGGAAAGGGGGAGGCATCGTCGCCGGTGTTTTCTTTGTCCTCCCTTCGGTGTTTATTCTATGGGGGCTTTCGTGGCTGTACGCGACCATGGGGAATATTCCATGGGTCTCCTCCCTTTTCTACGGATTGAAACCGGCGGTGGCAGCCATTGTCGCAGAGGCGGTCATCCGTATCGGGATGAAGACAACGCGGAACGGAATGCTCGCATCACTGTCGGCCCTCGCCTTCATCGGTATCTATTTCCTCCATATCCCCTTCCCCCTCATTGTCCTTGCCGCCGCTCTCTTCGGGTATCTCGGCGGAATGTTTCTGCCGGACAGATTTTCCGCCCCGAAGAGAGAGAAGGAAAGTGGTCCACAAAAACAAAGCATGCCTGCGGAGATGCCCGGGCCTCATACCGGGATCGAATCCATATGGCCCCGCTCTCTTAAAATCATTGCAGTATGCTCGGTTCTGTGGTTTGCGCCTGTCCTCCTCCTCGGGACCATGAGGGGATGGGACGATATCTTTGTCGACATCGGAATCCTTTTCAGCAAGGCCGCAGTGGTCACTTTCGGCGGTGCATATGCCGTTCTTTCCTATATCGGGCAGCAGGCGGTCGACCATTACGGCTGGATACGGCCCGAACAGATGATGGACGGACTGGGCCTCGCGGAAACCACCCCCGGTCCCCTGATCATGGTCAATCAGTTCGTCGGCTACCTTGCCGCATACACCCATGCAAAAGGGCTCTCCCCCTCGACAGCGGGGGCCATCGGCGGGTTGCTCGCCACATGGGTTACCTTCGTCCCTTCCTTCATGATGATCTTTCTCGGGGCACCGTTCATCGAGAGGATGAGGGGGAGCAGGACGCTGAACGCGGCGCTGGCGGCCATCACCGCTTCTGTCGTGGGGGTGATACTGAACCTCGCGGTGCAGTTCACCCGCCACACACTTTTCCCGGATACGGGAGGGTTCGACTGGTTTGCGCTGGCAGTCTCCGTTACCGCTTTCGCGGGGCTGCAGTTCTTTAAGTGGCCCATGATCCCGGTCATCATTGCTTCGGCATTTCTGGGGCTTGCCGGGAGGGCGATGTCATGAGAATGCTTTCCGCTATCAAGCGTCTGTACAAAGCGAGGATACTGTTATGAGGAGTATTCGTTCCCTTTTTCCACGCAAAAAGGTCTGTATGCCGCTCACGAACGTTCAGGGGGTGCATGTCAAGAAATACCGTTTCTTCAAATCCTTCCTGAGCCATAACCATGCAGCCCTGAAAACCATGGCCGAAATGGAGCAGCTCTATTACGGCGGCAGGCCTTTCGCTCCGGAGTCGGTGCGGATCAAATACGAGGAATTACTCGAGGCCGTAGTGGGTGCTGTCTCTTCTTTGGAAGGCCTCGCCCGCAGGGAGTTTCCCCGGCTCAGAGATACCCTGAGCGAAATCGACCATGCCGTTTCCGGAGATATCAGTCCTGTGTACGAGCCTGGAGAAAGGATCCTGGCGCTCCCCTTCGGACAGGTCACCCCTTCGGCACGGAAACTCGTCGGGGCAAAGGCGACCAACCTGGCATTCATCAGGAACGAGCTGCACCTGCCCGCTCCCGACGGTTTTGCCGTTACCGCGTACGCTTTCGAACGATTCATGGAGGAAAACCACCTTTGGGAAGCCGTAGAGAGGGTCTTCTGCAGGAACGCGCGGGAAACATCCGGGTATGCCGAAGAGGCAAGCACCGAAATACAACGGCTGATTATGAATGCCCCTGTGCCGGAATCGTTGGAGAGGGCGATCCTCGACGCCTACGCCTCCCTGGAGCGGAGATCCGGTACGGGCATTCCCGTTGCCATGAGGAGCAGCGCCGTAGGGGAGGATACCGAGGCGACCTTTGCGGGCCAGTACACAACCGTGCTGAACGTCACCGCCGGGGATATTCTTCGGGCCTATAAGGAAGTGGTGGCCGGCAAGTACTCTGCTCGGGCTGTCTCGTACCGGCTCCAGTACGGACTGGACGACAAAGAGACCCCCATGTGTGTTGCGGCCGTGGCCATGATCGACCCGCGATCGAGCGGAGTAATGTATACGAAATCCGGCACGTCCGGTATGATCGAGATCAACTCCCTATGGGGACTGGGGGAGTCTCTTGTCGACGGAAGCACCTCCCCCGACTCTTTCGTTGTCGATAAGAATACGAAAGCGATTATCGGGAAGGAGATACGCAGGAAAGAATACCGGCTCGTCATGACGCCGGAAGGCGGCACAAAGCGGGAAAAAGTGCAGTCTCCGGAAAAGGACCTCCCCTCATTGGACGACGCCTCCGTCACGACACTTGCCCATTACGGTCTCCTCCTCGAGGATTCTTTCGGGGGTCCCCAGGATGTAGAATGGGCTCTCGATAAGGAAGGCTCCCTGTTTCTCCTCCAATCCAGGCCCCTGAGCCTTCCGGAAGCCCCTCCGCATGAAAATGCGGGAAATACGAAGCCGGCTGCTCTGCCGGACCACCCCGTCCTTCTCTCTGCCGGCAAAACGGCGTCTCCCGGAATCGCCACCGGACACCTTTTTATCATACTGGAGGGAACCGATATGAACGACGTTCCGGGAAACTGCATCCTTGTGGCGAAAACGGCCTCGCCCGACTATGCTCGCCTCGCGGGAAGGATCAGGGGGATCATCACCGACCAGGGCAGCGTCACCAGCCATCTTGCTTCCGTTGCACGCGAGTTCGGAATACCTGCCATCGTGGAGACGGGAAACGCCACCTCTCTCTTACCCGAGGGGGAAGTGGTAACCCTGGCGGCCTCCGATGCAATCGTATACCGGGGGGCCGTGGAAGAGCTGGCAAAGGAAAGCAGGGCGGTCAAAAGGCCCCTTTTCGAAAGCCCTGTCCACCGCAGGATGGGCCGCATACTCGACAGGATTTCTCCGCTGAACCTCACCGATCCGTCTCATCCCTGCTTTGCGCCGGAAGGATGCAAAACCGTGCACGATATCATCCGGTTCACTCATGAACGGGCAATGCAAGAAATGTTCGACCTTACCGAAGAAGCAGAAGAGGTACGGTCGGTACGCCTCACCGCCGCCCTGCCGCTTGTCTTTCATTTGATAGAATTGGGCGGAGGGCTCAGGAGCGGGCTGACCACCTGCACCGTTGTTACCCCGGACGACATCGAATCGATCCCCCTGAAGGCCCTGTGGAAAGGGTTCACCCATCCCGGGATCAACTGGGAGGGGACCGTCAATTTCGATGCGAAGAACATCATGACCCTGTTTGCCGCGAGCGCCACCTCCGAGTTCGGGGAGCCTCCCGGCGGCGTAAGCTACGCGATCATCTCCCGGGAGTATATGAACCTGAGCGCAAAGTTCGGCTATCATTTTGCCACAATAGATGCCCTCTGCAGCGACGACAGCAACCAGAACTACCTCTCCCTGCAGTTTTCAGGCGGTGCGGGCAACTATTACGGCAAGCTGCTGAGAATCTATTTCCTCGGGAGCGTTCTCAGGAAGCTCGGCTTCCTGGTTTCCGAAAAAGGCGACCTGATGGAAGGGTCCCTTGTCGGATACAACAGGAAAAGCATGGAAGAGAAACTCGACCTTCTGGGGAGATTGCTGGCATCCTCCCGTCTCCTGGACATGTCCCTTTCCGATCAGCACGATATAGAAGTCCTCACCAATTCTTTTTTCAGCGAGGAATATGACTTCCTTTCCGGAAAACGGGAAAACCAACTAACGGGCTTCTATACCCACGGCGGATACTGGAAAGTCGCCAGCGAGGATGACCACGTCTACTGCATCCAGGACGGTTCCCGGTCGGGATTCACTCTTTCGGCGGGAGTGGCGGGGCTAATGGGAAAGCTTGTGGGACAGGCGCTCCAGGACTTCCTTGACACCATAGAGGCTTATTATTATTTCCCCCTTGCGATCGCCAAGTACATCGAGATCGAAGAGGGGTCAATCAGTGTAAAGGTAAAGCCTGTCGGCGGACATATCGACAGGGCCGGAGGCATCGCCTTCGGGATACAGGATGCCGGCAATTATTTCGTCCTCAGGATCAATGCCCTCGAGAACAATATCATCCTCTTTGAATACAAAAACAATAACAGGGTGCAAAGGGCAAGCGCACAGCAGTCAATAGCATCAGGAATATGGCATCACCTTACGGTGAAAATCAGGGAGAGGAGGATCAAGGGGTATCTCAACGGGCAACTGCTGATCGAGCATGCCGCCGAAAAGGCGGTAAAAGGCTTCATCGGCTTGTGGACCAAGGCCGACTCGACGACGTACTTTGACGAATTCACCGTTACAACAGGGGAGCGCAAAGAGGTTATCGAATTCTAGGGTGTGTTTGCACACTCTCTTCTGCTGCGACCGGCTGCAGAGTCCCCGGAGCTTCGTTGTCCCGGGCACATCGTCCTCAACGGAGCGCTGCTACGCCTCCGGGAGCTGTACCCGTGACGCCTTGCCCAGGAACTCTTCGCTCGGTCTCGCTACGAAGACAGTGTGCAAACACACCCTAGGGAAACGACGGAGAGGATCGCTTCCGTCCTTGATGGAGGCACAGGCATCACCAATACTCTCAAAGCGAGGGACAAAATGAAAGAAGTAGCGGAAATGGCGGTCAAATTGATGGCGGCATCGGCACGGACCGCGCCGAAAGCGGGAGGAAAGGACTTTCTCGAAATTATCGTACTAACTAAAGAAGACGATCTGAAAAAGATTGCGGAAGCGATGAAAGAGTATGCGCCCCGAAGCACCAATGAGGCATACTGGATGAGGGATGCATCGAACATCGAGAACTCCCAGGCTCTCCTTCTGGTGGGGCTCGCAAAGCCGGTAACGGCTGGCTACGACTGCGGCGGATGCGGATACCCCACCTGCTCGGAATTCTCGAAAAACAGGCAGATACAGGAGAAGGATATGGGATATACGGGTCCCCACTGCGTGATGAGAATGATGGATATAGGGGTCGCACTGTCTTCCGCCGCAAAAACGGCAAGCCTGCTCAACGTGGACAACAGGGTGCAGCAACGGGTCGGCGCGGCGGCGAGAGCACTGGGGTATATCAAGGCGGAAGTGGTGATGGGCATCCCGGTGAGCGTTTCGGGGAAGAGCATCTATTTCGACAGGCAAACCCCTGTTAAACACTGAGGTTTTTATGAAAGAGCTTCTCAGTCCCTTTACCGCCCTCTGCACCATAGGCTTCTTCGCACGGCTGTCCTATGCCCTCGCGAGGAGCCCGGTGCTCCCCCTCTTCGCTCTCTATCTCGGAGCGGGACCGGAGGCCGTAGGACTCGCCGTGGGCATCTCCACGGTGACGGGGATCTTTTTCAAGCTCCCCTCGGGAGCGCTCTCCGATGTCATCGGCAGAAAGAAGACCCTGCTCATCGGACTCGTGGTGTTCGCCTTCATGCCTTTCACCTATCTCCTGGTAAAGGACTACTATGTACTGATCGCCATCCGGTTCCTCCACGGATTCGCCACCGCCATCTACGGCCCGGTCGCCATGGCAGTGGTGGCGGAGCTCGCATCGGGGATCAGGAAGGGGGAAATGCTCTCCTGGTTCTCCTCCGTCACGATCATAGGGAATCTCCTCGGCGCACCGCTGGGCGGATTTGTCCTCTACAGCGCGGCATCGGGCGGCCCCTCCCTCGCCGAATTCCGGACAGTGTACTTTATTAGCGGTTTGGCGGGTACCGCTTCACTCCTTATCGCGCTGAAGGTGCTCGGGCGCGAGGAGAGACCGGAAGGGAGGAGATCTCTCCCGGAGATGTACAAAAAGTTTGCCTCGGGAATACGGGAGGTGGTGAGCGACCGCAGAGTGCTGATCACCTCGAATATGGAAGGTCTGCAGAACATGACCGTGGGTGCGCTGGAAGCCTTTCTGCCCGTATATGCGGTGACCGTAGCCGGTCTTAACGAATTCCAGGCCGGTCTCCTCTGGGGGATACAGGTGGTGGTGACCATCGTTGCGAAGCCCATCATGGGAAGGACCTCCGACAGGTACGGGAGAAAACCCCTGATTGTGATCGGAATGCTTCTGTGTGCCGCAGCCTTCGGTTCCATCCCGCTCCTGAGGGATTTCTATCTCCTTTCCCTCGCCGCAATGGTGTTCGGTCTCGGGGAGGCTTTCGTCACCTCATCCTCCGCCGCCCTGATAGCGGATATTTGCAAGGCAAGACACTTCGGGACAGCCATGGGGACCTTCGGCACGATCTTCGACATCGGACACGCATCGGGCCCCATACTTGCGGGCCTTCTCATTGCGCGGTTCGGGTATGCACCCTCATTCTGGCTCATGTCCGCATTGCTGGTACTCTCCGTACCGGCCTTTGCAGCAACGGTCAGAACAGAGACTATTCAATAATGCAGAGGAGGCGGATATGCGTACTGCACGACATTATGAAGATGTGGAACTGCTCCGAAAGGCAGGGGTTTCGGAGGAGGATATCGCCCATTGCGTCAAGGTGGGGGAAAAGGCCCTGGAGATTGCGGAGAGGACGGGGGCGGACGTCAACAGGGAGCTCGTGGGCAGGGGCGCCCTGCTCCATGACCTGGGCAAGGCCAGGACCCATGCCATCGAGCACGGGAGGATCGGAGCGGAAATGGGGAGGAGTCTGGGCCTTCCGAAGGAAATTACCGACATCATGGAGAAGCATATACGGGGCGGACTCACCAAAGAGGAGGCGCGTGAGCTGGGCCTCCCGGCAGAGGATTACCGACTGAAGAGCCTGGAGGAAAGGATCGTCATTTACGCGGACAGGCTCGTGGACATCATCACCGATGGCATCGTCAGTTTGGGCAGCGACGAACGGGAAGCGGAGCGGAAGTTCGAAGAAATCCTCAGAAACATCCCGAAATATGGGAAAGACGAAAAGACCCTTGATCGTTACCTTGGCTACCACCGCGAAATACAAGGTTTGATTCGCCGCGGGGAGGAAGAGGACAAGTCCCGGGATGCGGCCTGGGCAAAGTGAAACTCAGTCCCTTTCTCATTCTCTGCATAACGGGCCTCTTTGCCGTCTTCAGCTCCACCCTTTCCAAGAGCCCCGTACTGCCGCTTTTCGCCGCCCATCTCGGCGCAACCCCGGCGGAAGTGGGAATGATCGCGGCGGTATCGGCCCTCGCCGGCATCGCCGTGAGCATGCCCGCCGGCCTTCTCTCGGACCGGTGGGGGAGGAGACGGATGCTCCTCGCCTCCGCAGCAGTATTCGCCTCCGCACCCCTCCTGTATACTTTCGTTACGGGACTATGGCACCTTGCGGCGGTCAGACTCTACCACGGCCTTGCCACCGCCGTCTTCATCCCCGTCGCCATGGCCGCGGTTTCCGACCTCTTCCACCGGGAGAGGGGGGAGAAGATAGGGTGGTTCTCCACGGCTACCCTTCTGGGGAGATTCATGGCACCTCTTGTCGGGGGAAGTATACTCGGCCTGTTCGTTCTCCAGCCCGGAACAGGATATATGGCGGTGTATCTGGCATGCGGTGCCGCCGGAGCCGTGATGCTGCTCCTCTCCCTGAGGATACCTCCCCTGACGAAGGGGAGCAGAAAAGCCCAAGGGTGGAAGGAGACGGGCAGATCTTTCCTTGCGGTCGTCTCCCATAGGGGAATCATCCTGACCAGTACCGCCGAGGCATCCCTCCTTTTCGCCTACGGCACCTTCGAAACATTTCTCCCCCTTTATTCCGTTACTCGCGGCCTCGCCGCATACGAAACCGGTGTGCTCCTTTCAGCACAGGTGATCACCCTGGCATTGACGAAGCCGGTCATGGGCAGGTTCTCCGACAGGCACGGGAGAAAGCCGCAGATCCTGTCGGGAGGGATCCTCGGCGCCCTTTGTATCGGGAGCCTTCCCCTCTTCACTTCCTTTGTCCCCCTGCTGGCCCTCAGTATTCTCTTCGGCCTGAGCCTCTCCCTCGTCACTTCGGCCACCTCCGCCCTCATTGCCGATCTGAGCGAAAGAGAAAGCAGGGGTTCCGCTATGGGCTTACTCGGCACCATTATGGATATCGGGCATACGGCAGGCCCCCTGGTTTCAGGCCTCATCGCTTCACAATTCGGGTTCGGAGCGGGGTTCAGGGGAGCCGCAGTAGTCCTGGCGCTCACCACGCTTGTCTTCGGAGGCACCGTAAGGGAGCAGAAAAAGGCATCTCCAAGTAGTCCCGGTGCCGACCGGAGAGCCTGCCGTTATTGACTTAATCCGCTGCCTTGCTATCATATCATTAGGATAAGGGTGGTGCCGGTGAAGCGTACGGGAAAAAGAGGGAAACAGATGCTCACAAAAGCAGCATACTGCGCCGTGGCGGCCTTTGCCCTCCTCAGTGCGGCAGCCGCCATCGGCAAGGAGGGTACGAGAATGAACGGACTGACATTGTCCAGCCCAGTGTTTCAGGATATCGGGTACATCCCTTCGAAGTACACCTGCGACGGAGAAAACAGCAATCCGCCTCTTGTCATCGAAAATGTCCCCCCGGAGGCGAAATCCATGGTTCTTATCGTCGATGATCCGGACGCACCTGCAGGCACATGGGTGCACTGGGTTATGTGGAACATAGACCCGCATACGCGGGAAATACGGGAGAATTCCGTGCCGAAGGGGGCGGGACAGGGAGTGAACGACTTCAAACAGCATGGCTACGGAGGTCCGTGCCCTCCCTCGGGAGCACACCGCTATTTCTTCAAGCTCTATGCGCTCGATACGCCGCTCCAGGCGAACCCGAATGCGACAAAGTCCGATATCGAAAAGATGATGCAGGGACATATCATCGCCCGGACTCAGATAATCGGACTCTACCGGAGAAAGTAGCAGCCGGCTGACCTTTCCAAAAGAAAACCCTGCAGTAAATTACCGCAGGGTTTTTATCACGGGCTCTGTCTCCTACTCCTTGGTGATGCTGTACTTCCCGTCCTTGTCGATTTTAATGGTCGCATTCAGGAAGCGGGCTTTGTACCCCGCCTCCTTGAGGAGGTGATACGCCATCTCCCCCCTGACGCCGGTGACGCAGTGGGCGATAATCTCCTTGTCCTTCGGAACTTCTTTCAGCTTCTCCCTGAGATCCCCCGCAGGAATATTCAGCGCACCTTTGAGCATACCCTGCATCGCCTCATCCTCATCTCTCACATCGAGGACGAGCGTATCGGGAGGAAGGGTCTCGGCAACTCTTTTGAACTCCTCGATAGAGATCTCGCCCGGCCTCAGTTTCGGCACATAGACGATCTTCGAGGTCATGCCGGCATTTACTACGAGGCCACCTACCTTCTTCCAGGCATCGACGCCGCCTTCAAGCACCGTGGTATTGGGGTAGCCCCATCCCCGTACCGTCTTGAACACCTCAGCCGCAGTCTTGGTGTCATTTGCATACAGCACAATGGGAGCGGACTTGTCGTTGGGGAAGGCATTCTTTGCCTGCAGGATGTCCTTTGCGGGAATCGAGACCGCTTTCGGAATATGTGCCCTCTTCGCCTCGTCCGCTGGCCGTACGTCGATGAGGACGGTGGGAATATCCTTATCCATGGTTTCCTTGAGATACCCCACGGAAGACAGGACAATGTTGCCGCCGCTCTTCCATGCAGGCATACCGTCGACGAAAACCTTGACGTTTTTGTATCCTTCCTGCTCCGCCTTCCTGGCAGAGGATGGACTCAGCCTTCAGGTAGGTCCGGCGCAGTAGAAGACAACAAGTTTATCCTTCTCTTTCGGCAGCCTGTCCTTCAGTTTGTCGAACTCGGCATCATAGAGATTGATGGCACCGGGAATGTGCCCTTCCACATAGCGGGCCGCAGGACGGGAATCCACAAGCACGAAATTGCCCCTCTCAGGTTCCAGGGCCGCCAGCTTCGCCACCTCGTCGACTTTTATCAACTGGCTTTCCGGGATCTTTGCAGGAGGCTTCAGGGTAACACTGGCTGCATAGAGGGCACCCTCTTTCTGGGTAATGGCGACCCCGATTTCCTTTTCCTTGGGGATCTTGCTCCACTTGTCCGCCCCTACGAGCTTCGTGTCATCATCGTAGGTCACCAGCCATGTGGCCGGGCCGACCTGCACCTGGATGGTATTCGCCTTGTTCGAGACACTGGTGAAAGTCCCGCGGAGAATATTCTCGTCCGGTTTGTGACATTGCTTGCACGGCGGTGCAATCTTCGGTTTCTGTGGCATTTCCGCCGCCCATACCATAGCCCCCCCAAGGAACACTCCGGCTACGGTAAGAGCAACGATCATTGCAATAAAACGACTTTTGCCCATAACTCCCCCTTTGTCTGATAGTAGTTCCTGGCAACGCCAGGTTTCTTTCCGTTAGTTTACAAACAGCTTAACTTTTTAATTATTATATTATCTGTAGTTTCAAATTTTTTCAATCTGAAAATAGACGGTAACTGCAGGTCTAAGGGCAGAGGAGCCAGCGACGGCTCATTCATGTACCGGCCTCCCCAATCCATGATAAAATTTGTATAGTGGGGTGTGCCTGCGCAACCTATGCAAGAGCGCACGGATCGTGCAAAGAGGAACTCCCTTCAGAGGGAAATCTCCTTCCCTCTCCCGTGTGTCCCTGCAACTGCCTGCTGCTCCGGGGAGTCCGCCATGAGAGATGAAAAAAAGACGAAGAGGCAGCTTATCGAGGAGCTTGCGGAACTGCGCCGGAGAGTCGGCGAACTGGGAGAGTCGGAGAGCCATATGAGGGAGACCATGCGCCGCCAGGCATACCATGATATCCTTACCGGCCTGCCCAACCGCATACTCTTTATGGAGCACCTCGCCCTCGAGATACTGCAGGCGCATCGAAACCGTCAGATGCTGGCAGTGCTGCTCATTGATCTCGATCGTTTCAAGTCCGTTAATGACTGTATGGGTCATACCGCGGGCGACCGTCTTTTGCAAGCCGTCACCTACCGGCTGAAAGACACGCTCCGCGAGGGGGACATTATTGCCCGGATCGGGGGGGACGAATACGCCGTGCTTTTGCCACAGATCACACGTGAACAGGATGTGGTCACTATCATAAAGAAGATCATGAAAGCCCTCCGCGCTCCCCACATGATAGACACCTACGAGATCTTTCTCTCCGCAAGCGTCGGCGCCAGTCTTTACCCGGATGACGGCGAGAACGCGGAAACCCTGGTACAGAATGCGGATACCGCTCTCTATCATGCGAAAGAGAAGGGAGCAAGCAGCTACCAGTTCTACAGCCCTGCCATGAACATGAGGGCTTTCAAGAGAATCGTCCTGGAAAACAGCCTGCGTCAGACGCTGGAAAGCGGGGGATTCATTGTCTACTATCAGCCCCAGGTGAATATCAGCACCCGGCAGGTTACGGGAATAGAGGCCCTTATCCGCTGGAACCATCCCGAACTGGGGATGCTCACCCCCCTGCATTTCATCCCCCTTGCAGAGGAAACGGGACTCATCATCCCCATCGGGGAGTGGGTGCTGCGTGCCGCGTGTGAGCAGAACAGACTCTGGCAGGAGGAGGGCTTCCCTCCGGTAACGGTCACGGTGAACCTCTCCGCACATCAGTTCCTCCAGCCCGACCTGGAGAAAATGGTGCAGCGGGTGCTCCGGGAAACCTCCCTTGATTCGAAATACCTCGATCTCGAGATTACCGAGAGTACCGCCATGCAAAATATCGATATGACGATTCCCCGTCTGCAAAGGTTGAGCGAAATGGGAGTACAACTCTCCATCGATGATTTCGGCACCGGGTACTCCTCCCTGAGCTATCTGAAAAAACTGCCGGTCCAGAAGCTGAAAATCGACCGGTCCTTTATCAGCGAAGTTACCACGGATTCCGACGATCAGGCCATCGTAAACGCGGTGATCGTAATGGCGCATAAAATGAGACTGAAGGTGATCGCGGAGGGAGTGGAGACCGAGGAACAGCTCTCCTTTCTCCATTCGAGCAAGTGCGACGAAATGCAGGGATACCTGTTCAGCAAGCCCCTCCCCGCCGAAGAGCTGGGGAAAAGGCTTGCCGGAGGAGAGGGATTGGGGACACAGCAGTTCCCTTGACACTCTTACCCTCACATGGTACTTTTAAGATAGTGAAAGGCACAAAGGAGGCTCTGATGAATGGAAACGGCAGGAACACGGGACTGGTCGCTCTCTTTTCCTTTCTCATCGGAGGGGCAATCGGTGCGGGACTCGCCTTTCTCATGACCCCTCAGTCCGGCAAAAAAACGAGGAGGCAGTTGCGCCATTTCGTGGAAGACGCGAGAGAACAAGCGCTGGAGTACGCCGACAAGCTGAGGGAAAAAGTGCTGTAGGGATATATGACGGAAGATCCGGTACTGCTGCGGTGCCCGTCATGCGGCACCGTCAACAGGGTTCCGGCATCCCGGCTCCCGGAACACCCGAAGTGCGGCAAGTGCAAAGTCCCCCTCAGCTTTCCAAGGGTCCCCGTGGACGTTACGGATGCCACCTTTCCCCGGGAGGTCCTGCAATGGCCCGGTGCGGTCCTGGTACAGTTCTGGTCCCCCCGGTGCGGCATCTGCAGGTCGATGGCCCCCTCCATCCGGGAGATAGCCCGGAAAGGGGCAGGCAGGCTGAAAGTCGCCCTTGTCAACGTGGATACGGAGCAGTCCCTGGCATACCGGTTCCGCATCCAGGGAGTCCCCGCTTTCTTCCTCTACCGGAATGGAGTAAAAGTCAACGAAATCACCGGCGGCATGCAGGAATACCAGCTGAAATCGTGGATCGACACCTCCCTCTGAGACGCGCTGCCCTTGCCGGAACAGCTCTTCTCACAATGCTCCCGGGAAGGTCTTCAAAAGCTCCCCCCTATCCCGATTCCTATCCCGAAATAAACGGGGGAAGGACCGGACGGCCTGAAGAGATGGATTTCCCTGCTTCTGATGAGGGGATACCGGTATTCCATTTCCCCGATAAGCCCCGTCTTTGATCCCATCACCTCACCGGCTACGGTGACAAGCTTTCCCATCGTATGCACTGCGGGGTCCAGGTATTCGGGGTGAAAGACGATGAACCTGCCGAAAGAGGCATCCCTTCCGTCTTTCGGCCTCTCAAACGAATCGAGGGGCTGCTCCAGCACCTCGATGGTGGTGCCTTCCTTCGTATTCGTGGTAGTAATGATAGTCCCCCCGAGGATGACCACCTTGCCCCGGTACGCATCGGGATCGGCGAAGAAGGCGCGCGACGGCAGGCTCCTGTCGGCCGCCTCCCGTACATCCCGGGAGACGACGTGGGCGCAGCCCGCCACCGCCAAAAGAACGAAAAAGGCAATCCCTTTCATGATACTACGCATATGCTCCCCTTCCGGCCGGGCGGTTGTCGCTCCACCCCGGTCCCCGGGCGGCCGCCGATCACTGACCCGTTAATTCCGCCACCTCTTTTTTACCGTGCTCCAGCTCCTCCACTTGCTCCTTGTCCAGTCTCAGCAAGAGGGCCTGGAACTCCCCGATATGGGTCTTCTCCTCCTTCGCTACATCCATAAGAATCACCTTGAGGTTCTTGTTATCGGTGAGCGCTGCCATCTGCTCGTACAGATTGACCGCATCCAGCTCGGCAATGATGGCAGCCCTGAGGATCTCCTTGTCCAGCATCCCTTTTTTCACATTTTCCCAATTCGCCGGTATCTTTGACAGCATGACTCCTCCCTGATCTTTTAGTTTAATTGTACCATCATGGCCGGAAATTTCAAGGAATACCCGCAGGGGAACCTCAGGAATTTCAACAGGGAGGGGCAGGGGTAGTCCCTCCCCTGGACCCACACCCAAGGATACCTACCATACCGTCCCTTTTGATCGCTCTCTCTTTGCCCTCTGCAGTGAATTCGTGGATAATAGGGAGTAAGGAGTTGCAGGCTGCAGGGAGGACACATGGATGTCTCATTGAGTGTCATCGCGCCGTCTTTCATTATCGCCTTTCTTGTCTTCTTCCTGACCCTGGGGGTTCGGGGCGTCCTCTTCCGTTCTCTCCATCGATGGGCCTCGGGTACCCGCACCGACCTGGACGATATCCTGATTGGAGCGATAAGGACCCCCTCCCTCTTCTGGTGCATCGCCGTCGGCCTCTATGCGGGCATCGCCTTCTCGGAGCTCCCGCAAAAATATCTTGTCCTCCTGAGGCGGGGGCTCCATGTCATGGTGATCTTTTCCTTTACCATCGCCACAGCAAATCTTGCCGGAATGATCTTCAAAAACTATGTCCGCAAATCCTCCCTCCCTCTCTCCACCACCGGTCTCGCCTACGGTGTTTTTAAGGGTACCATCCTTTTGCTGGGCATTCTCATCATTCTGAGCTTTCTGGGTATTTCCATCGCTCCCCTGGTTACGGCCCTCGGAGTCGGCGGGCTCGCCGTGGCCCTTGCCCTGCAGGACACCCTCTCCAACCTCTTCGCCGGAGTCCATATCCTGATGGAGAAGTCCCTCAGAATCGGCGATTTCGTGCGGCTCGACGGAGGGCAGGAGGGATATATAGAAGACATCACCTGGAGGACAACGAGGATTCGGACACTGGCGAACACTATGGTGGTGATCCCGAATAATAAATTAGCGCAGAGTATCGTCACCAATTATTGTCTTCCCGAAGTGGCCCTGTCCCTTTCCCTTGTTGTGCGGGTCCCCTCTTCTGCCGATCCGGAGAGGGTGGAAGGGCTCATCAGGGAGGAGGCGGAAAAGGCGTCCCGGGAGGTACCGGGGATGCTCCAGGAGCCCCGGCCCCTGGTGAGGCTTATCCCCGGGTTCGGGGATACTACCCTCGACTTTACCCTTACCTGTTCCGTGCGCGCCTTCGAGGACCAGTTTCCCGTACAACACGCTTTGAGAATGCGGCTTCTGAAGAGGTTCAGGGGAGAAGGGATGGAGATACGGTAAGGAATACTGCCGGAGGGCTGAGACCCGTCGTGCATCGACGTTTTTTTGCGTACCGGTGGGGTACAATAGAAAAACGCAGGGGAGGATACCCCAAAGCCGTACGAAAACGAAAAAGAGGTGTTCATGAGAGTGAAATGGATGGTACCACTGCTTTTTCTGCTTTTTTCTTTCTCGCTCGCTGTTGCGGAGGAATTCAAAACCCTCAATGCCGATGAAGTGAAGAGGCTGATGAAGAAGAAAACAAAGATGGTGCTGGTGGATGCACGCACTGTGCAGGAATACCGGGAAGGGCATCTTCCCTCTGCCGTGAACGTCCCTCCCGACTCCCTTGCCGGCATGGGTACAGTGCTGCCGAAGAAGAAGGATACCCTCCTGATTTTCTATTGCAGGGGGGCGGGCTGAATGCTGAGCTGGCAGGCTGCGGGCGCAGCCGGGGAGTTGGGTTACAAGAATATCAGGATCTTTCCCGGGGGATACCCTGAATGGACCTCAAAGGAGTTTCCTATCGTCCGATAACGTACCCGTACACTGCCGGGGATACATCTTGGCTCACTCCCCCTTAGGGTACGAGGAGAAGCCGGGAGGAGCATTTCACGCCGTCATCCCGCAACGGCTACGAGCTGTGGCTCTTCGGTACCGAGATGGTGAAAAGCGGATCCTCAATGGATTCGCCCCTGCAGACCGGACACTTTCCCGGTTTCCTGAGCCTCTCCCTCTTCCGGAATAGAAAACCGCACTTCTTGCATTCGGCGGGCGTGATGACAAGATGGAGTTCCCTTTGGATTATCGTCCGCCGGATGTGCTCGAGATGCTCATAGACCTCTTTTTCCGAAATCCTCACTTCGGCGGATATGTCCCGTGCGGAAAGGGTTTGCTCTGCCAGAAGAAAAATAATCTCCTGGCGTACGGTCTCATGCCTTTCAGCAGGGACGGCAGGCTCCTTTGGCCTCTTCCTCATTCCTGTTCCTCCCCTGTCCTGTTTAATTGTACCATTTGTACCATAGGAGGTTTCCAGAGAGCAGTGCTGCCCTTCTGCTGCCTCTCTCCGGGGCGCGGCGCTGCCTTACTATGGAATGTCTCTCTCTTATGCCCTATACTTTGAATAGCAGAAGTGTCCTCCTCTCCCGCCGGGGCGGAGAGTTCTTCTCTTTCGGAGGGATCAATGAAGAAATGGGTGGCGGTGGCAGGAGTGGTGCTCGGGGTGCTTCTCGTTCTCTTCGCAGGGCTCACCCTTTTCGTAAAAAGCTACCTGAGGAGCGATGTCCTTGTCTCTCTTCTCGTCCCCCGGCTGGAAGCCCTCACCGGAAGGAAAGTGCAGATTGAGGAGGTGAACGCCTCTCTCTTCAAGGGTATTTCCGTAAAGGGCCTCGCCATTAAACAGCGGGACGGGAGCGGTGATTTCGCGCGCATGGAAGAATTCATCCTCGATTACCGGCTGAAACCCCTCCTCAGAAAGCAATTGGTGATTGAGAGGATAGAAATCATCTCTCCCTATGTATTTGTAAGACGGGAACGTGACGGGTCCTATAATTTCAGCGACATGAAGGAAAGGAGCACGGGCAAAAGAGAACAGAAGGAGGGAGGGCTCCCCCTTGCCCTGCTTATCGACAGGATAGTAGTGAAGAATGCACGCGTGGAATTCGCGGATGCCCGGGGAGAACTTCCCCCGTTGACCGCCCTTATTGCTGAGGTGGATATGAGCACTTCCCTCGGGAAGAGCCCCATGGATGTGGCGGTGGGGAGCGGGCATATCATCATTACGAGCGTCCGGGCGAAGACGGCGGGAGCCCCGGTGACCGTTTCGGGACGGGTGGACATGAAGCAAGACCAACTCCTTATGGACCTCACCGCCGCACTGGGGAAGGACACGGTGAAAATAGTAGGTACGGTGAGGGAATACCGCGCCTCTCCCGACATGCGGCTCTCTCTCTCTGCAAAAGAGCTGGATATCGGGAATCTCCTGGCCATAGGGGACGGGGGGGCAGGGACCCGGGGAAGTGCTGCGGAGAGCCGTCCGGTCCGCGAGAGACGGGGCTCGCCGGGAAAGGGCCTAAGGGTGACAGGGGACCTGAAGGTGGATGTTGCCCGCTATCAGGGATTTACCGTGCGAAACCTCTCTGCAGGATACTCCTACCGGAACGGTGTGGCAGGCATAGATCCTCTGAGCATGCACTTTGCGGGAGGGGAAAAGGTGAGCGCAGAGGGGACGGGGGCAGCCTCCCTGGCCTTCAGGACCGATTCCGGCAGTGCGGGAGTTGCGGAATCGGTGAAACGGTCCCTCGCGGGGAAGGGAGTGGTAGATCTGAGCCGGGTACAGGTACAGCGCACCAGGATTACCGATGCCCTTGCCCTGTACACGGGGATCGAAGAGCTCAGGACCCCCCGTTTCGAAAAGGCGCGGGTTACCTTTGTCATAAAGGACGAGAAGGTCTCCCTCGAAGGGAAGCTTTCCTCCGACCAGCTCAGGCTCAATCCCGCAGGCACCATCGGTTTTGACAAAAGAATCGCCCTCCTGACGGACCTCAGCCTCTCCCCGCAGCTCAGTGCGAAGCTTTCCCCCTCTGCGAAGGTCACGGGATACTTAAAAGACCAGGAGGGATGGAGCACCATTCCCCTCAGGATAACCGGCACCCTGGAAAAGCCCTCGGTCGGGCTGAATCCGGCGGGGGTGGGGTCACGGCTGAAAAAGGGTATTACCGGGGAGGTAGAGAGGAGAATTTTGAGGGAATTGCGTCCGGAGGGGAAAGAGGGGGAAAAACCGTCGGAGGCGGAAGAACTGCTTAAGGGACTCTTCGGTAAATGAAGCACCTCCTGGAGCGCAGTATTGAGATCATTCTCCGGCATCAGAGTCCTTCCGGAGCATACCAGGCGAGCCTGAATTTCAAGAATTACCGCTACTGCTGGTTCAGGGACGGCTCCTATACCGCATACGCCATGGACCGTGCAGGGGAGCACGGAAGCGCCGCGCTTTTCCATCACTGGGTGGCCGGGGTGGTGGAGGCGCGCCGGGATACGGTGCAGCGGGCCGTAGAGAAGGCGCGGCGCAATGAATACCCCGGACCCGACATCCTGCATACCCGCTACGACCTCAATGGAAATGAAGCGGAAGAGGAGTGGACCAATTTCCAGTTGGACGGGTTCGGCACCTGGCTGTGGGCCCTGGGTGAACATCAACGGATGACCGGAGCCCGGCTGCGGGATGAATGGATATGTGCGGCAGGACTGGTTGCGGAGTATCTGAATGCCCTCTGGCTCTTCCCCTGCTATGACTGCTGGGAGGAGTCGCCCGGGCATATCCACACGTATACCGTCGCCTCAATCCACGCAGGGCTGCGTGCCCATGAGCTCTTCTGCAGCACCCGGCACACCGCCCTGCCTGCCATGAAGGGATTTCTTCTCTCCATGACGGTAAGGGAGGGGAGGTTCGTCAAGTATGCAGGTTCGGATACAGTGGATGCGAGTCTTGTTGCCCTCTCCACCCCTTATCGTGTGGTGGAACCCGGGGACCGGCGCATGGTGTCAACCGTCCGGCGCATCGAGAGGGAGTTGCGCCGGGAGGGCGGAGGGGTGCACCGCTATTCCGGAGATACCTACTATGGGGGAGGCGAATGGATATTGCTCACCGCGTGGCTGGGATGGTATTACACGGAGGCAGGGCAAAGGGAGAAGGCGGAGGAGCTGAAGGAGTGGATAGAGCGGCAGGCCGATGCCGAAGGCAATCTCCCCGAGCAGGCCCCCCGGACATTGAATGATCCCGCTTCGTATCCCCGATGGAGGGAGCGGTGGGGAAAAATCGCCTCCCCCCTCCTCTGGTTCCATGCAAAGCACATCATCCTCTCACTGGCCCTTTCTCCGTAAGCAGGCAGCAGGAGGTGTGATTAAAGCGGAGGGCCAACTCCCTTCCGGCGGGATCAATCGCACTCCTCCCGTATCAGCATCGCTTCTTTAATGGCCGTCGCTTTTTCCCGGCTTACCAGTTTTCCGACAATGGCGAGACCGAAACAGAGGGCGGTGCCTGCCCCCCTGCTGGTCAGGACAGTGGAGTCCTCCACCACGCTCTTTTCCTGGTAGACGGCTCCGCCGAGCCTGTCCCGGTAGCTGGGGTATGCGGTGGCGCATCTGCCTTTGAGGACCCCGGCATTTGCGAGCACGTAGGGCGCCGCGCAGATTGCACCGGTATACTTGCCCTTGTCGTGGAAGTCCCTGATAAGCTGTTTCACCCTTTCATCGGCATTCAGGTTGTCGGAGCCGGGTTGCCCTCCGGGCAGAACGATCATGTCGTAATCCTCCGCCCGTATGGTATCGATGGTAGTATCAGGCAGGACCTTCACCTTCCGTGCGCTTACGACCGGCCCTCCGTGCAGTCCTGCAATGACGGTCTCTATTTCCCCCCTCCGCAGGATATCAACGATTGCCATCGCCTCCACCTCTTCGAACCCGTCCGCCAGAACAACGACCACTTTCGGCATATTCCCTCCTTCATAAATTAGGGACATAATACTAATATTCTACAATAAAAACAGGGACACCTTACGCAACGCTTTCACTCTCTGAAAATAGTATTATGTCCCTAATTAATAATTGCCCCGTCAACTCCGGGCACCGCCCAGTCTCTTCAGCACGGCTTTTGCCTCGTTCTTTATGTGCGGGTCGGAGTCGGTATCAAGAACAATCTTCAGTGAGGCAACAGCCCCTTCACCACCGATTTCCCCGATGGCCTTTATGGCGCTGAGCCGAATGGCGAAGCTTCTGTCTCTCAGCAGGGGAACCAGGGCCGGGAGTGCCTGGGAATCCCCTATCCTGCCCAGGGAGTCGATGATGGCCTCCCTCACAACCGTATTATCCTCTCTTGCCAATGCGGAGAGGAGGGCCTTGCCTGCAGCGAGACTATGCCTGAAATTGCCGAGGGCGAAGGCGCTGTTCCATTTAAGGGCGGGGCAGTCGCTGTTCACGACCGGGTCAGTGAGCATTTCCGCCAGGGGACCGATGCCTTTCGGGTTCAGCGTCTCGCCCAGAAGCTGCAGTACCCGTATCCGTATCTTCCAGTGGATTCCCCTGTTGAAAATCAGGGAGGAGAGATTCGCCACGGAGGCATCGTCCTTATGCTGTGCCATCCATTCCGGGGAGGCGAGGAATGACTGCCAGGAGGGTTTCGTGAGATCGGCAAGCAACCGGTCCGACTCGCCGCCCGCGGACGACGGAGCAGGAAAGAGGGAAATAATAAAGAAGAGGACCGAAGAGAGGGAGAGACTGCATTTCATCATATACTGCCCTTTGTGGTCTGCCATGACAACTCCTTTCCGCAAACCAGGTTAGCCAGGAGAGGAAGCACTGAAAAGAGCGCCCCCGACACAAACGGGCATAGTATAAACCAAGGGAGCGGCAATGAACAACAGGTGGGGAGCGGGGAAAGGAACTTACCCCTGTTTCTGAAGGGAATTCCGGCAAAAGGGCAGGAGGACTATGTACCCAGAAAAGGCGGGACCGCCCCCCTCAGGAAGAGCTTTCCAGGAGAACAGAGACCCGGGTGCCCCTTTCCCGCTCGCTCTCGATCCGTATTTTCCAGCCGTGGGCGTGCACAATATGCTTCACGATGGCAAGACCGAGGCCTGTCCCGCCCAGCTCGCGGGAACGGGCGCTGTCCACCCGGTAAAACCGCTCTCCAAGCCTCGGGAGATGCTTTGGAGGGATACCGATTCCCGTATCCTGTACATACAGGGCCGTCTGCCCCCCCGCTTCCTCCAGTCCGACAACCACCTCACCCCTCTCGGTAAACTTGATGCCGTTATCGACAAGGTTGAGCACGATCTGGATCAGCTTATCCCTGTCCGCCATAACTGTTCCGGCGCTCTCCGGGATCGACTTCCTGAGAGTGAGCCCTCTCCTGTCCGCTTTATCTCTCAGGGTCATGAATACCGTGTCCACGACCTGATCCAGCTCGATGACGGTCTTTTTGATCTGCACATCCCCAAGCTCGATGCGCGAGAGGGTGAGCAGGTCATCCACCAGGCTGTTCAGCCTCCCGCTGTGGTTCCGGATCATGGCAAGAAATCGTAGTGCGTTTTCCTTGTCCTCGAGCGCACCGTCCAGGAGAGTCTCCGCAAACCCCCTGATGGCGGTAAGGGGAGTCTTGATTTCATGGGAAACATTCGCCACGAAATCTTTTCGCATCTCTTCGAGCTGCCGCAGTCTCGTGATATTATGGAGGGTAAGGACGATTCCGCTCACTCCGCTGGCCGCACGGATCGGGACACCGGTGGCGGAGAGGTGCATCTCCCTGCCGTCCTTCGACAGGTTGATTTCCTCTGAAATCACCTCCCCGGAATGCAGGGTATCCCTGAGCATATCGAGCAGGCCCGGGTGGCGCAACACTTCCGCAATCTGCTTTCCTTCGATATTCCCGTCTACTGTCAGCAGTCTCTTGAAAGGGTAATTGGCGAGGAGGACCACCCCGCGCGTATCGGTGATCAATACGCCGTCGGACATGCCCCTGAGAATGGCCTCCATTCTCTGCCGCTCCGCTTCGGCAAAGTCGAGGCGCGCTTTTGTACTCTCCATGACAGAGGTGATATCCTGCGCGATTCTCTCCAGTTTTCCCTTCCGGCGGGAGAAAAGGCGGGCATCGAGGTTACCCGTGGAAAGTTCCTTCAGGAAGTTGGAAAGTTCCCGCACGGAGAGAAAGAACTGGACCAGGTGGAAGGCGAGCAGTCCGGCGGCAAGGGTAAGGGCTATGGCGAGCAGAAGGAACATTCAGACTTCGAAGAAGTACCCGACGCCGCGCATCGTTTTTATATACTTCGGATTGTTGGGGTCCTCCTCCAGCTTTGTCCTCAGCCTTCTGATATGGACATCCACCGTCCGCGGCTCCACGAAGACGTCGTCGCCCCAGACCGCATCGAGGAGATGCTCCCTGCTGTAGATCTTGTTGGGTCTTTCGCAGAGATAGAGGAGCAGCCGGAACTCCGTGGCGCTGAGCTTTATCTGTCTTCCTCCCACGGCGACGGTGTATTTTGCCCTGTCGATATCGATGTCCCTCACTCTCAGGGCGTCCGTCCCTTCCTCTGTCGCCTCCGCGGGTTCTTTCCGCATCTCCATCCTCCTCAGGACCGCCTTTATCCGTGCCACCAGTTCTCTCGGACTGAAGGGTTTGGAGAGGTAGTCGTCGGCACCCATTTCGAGCCCGATAATCCTGTCCACCTCTTCCCCCTTGGCGGTAAGCATGACGATGGGAATACGGGACAGGGAGGGATCGTTCCGGATGATCCGGCAGAGCTCGAGCCCCTGGATGCCCGGCAACATGAGATCCAGGACAAGGAGGTCATAACGTTCCTCTCTGACTTTCCTCAGGGCCGACTCCCCCTCGGGAGCGGATTCGACGGAAAACCCCTCCTTTTCCAGATTGTACCGGACGAGCTCTACGATATCCGCTTCGTCGTCGATAACGAGGATCCTTTTCATACGGCCAGCACTTTCCGTATCTCTTCGGCTCCCGTGCCCTTGTGCACCCGGACCTTTCCGATCCGCTCCGGCAGAACAAACCGGATCTCGCCCGCCACTGTCTTTTTGTCGATCTGCATATGGGAGAGGAGGGCATCACGGTTCAGGTCGCCGGGCAGCCGCGAGGGCAACCCGTAAGCTTCGATGAGGGCTTCGATCCTGTCGGCCTGCGAAGTGTCCAGCATTCCCATGGAGGCGGAAAGCCGGGCGGCATAGTGCATTCCGATGGCGACCGCCTCACCGTGAAGGTAACGGGAATACCCCGTCTCCGTCTCCACCGCATGTCCGACCGTATGGCCGAAGTTCAAAATCGCCCGCAGGCCCGACTCTCTTTCGTCATGGGAGACCACCTCGGCCTTTATCGCGCACGATCGTCCGATGATGAATTCCAGCGCGCCGGTATCCAGCCTCCGCACGGCATCCCTGTTCCGCTCCATGAAGTCGAAAAGGGCGCTGTCCCGGATGACGCCGTACTTGATCACCTCTGCAACCCCGGAAAGGAATTCCCGCTCGGGCAGTGTTTTCAGAGTGTCCGGATCGATCCGGACCAGCCGCGGCTGGTAGAAGGAGCCGATCATGTTCTTTCCAAGGGAATGGTTCACCCCTGTCTTGCCCCCCACGGAACTGTCCACCTGCGCGAGGAGCGTGGTGGGAATCTGAATGAAATGGAGGCCGCGCATGTACAGCGACGCGGCGAATCCGGAGATATCCCCGATCACCCCTCCCCCCAGGGCAACAATGCAGGAGTTTCTGTCGAGCCTGTTTTTCAGCAGGCAGGTCAGAAGGTGATGGGACCAGAAGAAATCCTTGTATTCCTCCCCGTCGGGAATAAGGATCTCGAAACACTCGAAGCCGGCCCCCCGCAGCGAATCTAGCATCACGGGTCCATACAGGGGGAATACCGTGGGGTTGCTTATCACCGCCACCCGGGGACTGAAGCCGAAGGCGGCCATGCTCTCCCCGATGCCGGAAAGGATTCCCCTGCCGATAACAATATCGTAACTCCTCTCGCCAAGCTCAACACGTACTTTTTCCATACCCTCCTCTTCCGCGTATCGTTCAGTTTCCCGCTCTTTTTCCCGGAACACGGCACCACCGGGAAAGTGTCCCGTTCAGCCGCTTCCTTCCGGTTCAGCACTCACATCTCCCGCTTACCGCCTCTATGATCTCCTCAGCGATCTCCCGGGGATCCCTGCCCTCCGTATCGATGGTAATATCGGCACTTTCGTAATAGTGCCGGCGGGACTCAAGAAGCTCCCATATTTTCCGGAGAGGGTCCTCACCCCGGAGAAGAGGTCTGTCCTGGTTGCCGCTTGTCCTCTTCAGTATGGTTTCCGGGGTTGCGGTGAGGCAGACGATCACTCCGCTTTTATGGAGGGCATCCCTGTTCTCCTGCCTGATGACCGCCCCGCCCCCGGTGGAGATGACTGCCCCGCCTCTTTCCGCCACTCTCCGCAGGGTAGCGGCCTCCCTGTCCCGGAATCCCCCCTCTCCATGGAGCCGGAATATTTCCGGGATGCTCATCCCGTATTCCTCTTCAATTTCTCTATCCACATCGATAAACGGCCGGCAGAGCTTTTGCGCTACAAGCCTGCCCACTTCGGACTTCCCGGTTCCCATAAAACCGGTCAGCACGATATTTCTCATACGTTTCCCCTGTTCCTCGCTTCCTTCCTGCCTTTCCTGCACAGCCCGGCGGCGGAAGGCAGGGGCGGGCAAATATGGTACAATAGCTCCCATGAAACTCTTTTATTATACCGTAATCGCAGCAGTTACTCTCTCATTGCTCCTCATTATTTCTCCCCTGAGCCCCCGCTTCTCCCCCGCAGCGAAAGAATACGGGAGACCGGTACAGGAGTACCGCGTCACTGCCGTTCACGACGGCGATACCGTGAGCATACGTGCCAGGAGCTTCGCCGGCATTCCCGTCAAGCTGGAGCGCGTGCGCCTCATCGGGGTCGATGCCCCGGAACTGGAGCAGGAGCCCTGGGGGAGACGCTCGAAGCGGCAACTGAAAAAGCTTATCAGCGAGAGCAACTGGATCGTACGCGTCGAATTCGACGTGGAGAGAAGGGACCGGTATGGAAGACTCCTGGCATATCTGTGGGGAAGAAACGGACGCCTGATCAATGAGGAGCTCATCGAGACCGGGTATGCGCTCTCCTATACCATTCCGCCGAATGTGAAGTATGCGGAGAAGCTTACTGCTGCGCGGGCAAGGGCAGAGGCAAAGAAAGCAGGCCTGTGGGGAACGGGAGGTCTCAGGGAGCTCCCGGGGGAGTGGCGGAAACAACACCCCCGCTCGTAATCATTCGCCGGCTCCCCTCTCCCGGAGACACAGGTCACCCCGGGAGATACCATCAGCCGTCGTTCTCCCGTTTCTTGCCCCACATGAGCTTTCTCAGGAAGGACCCCCGCGGGGAGAGGACAATCAGAAGCGCGACAATGAGCAGGAGTATAAAAAAGAACTTTGTCACCTTCAGGAACAGCAGGAAAAAAATAAAAAGAGCCAAAACCAGGTAATACAGCAATCACATCTCCTTTCGGGCGGCGAACAGCCCCTCTTTCAGAACAAGGACGAATACCACGGTAAACCCGATCAGCACTCCCCCTATCGTGATCACTCCTGCCGCTGCCAGAACGACAAGGAGGGTGAAGAGGATCAGAAAGCGGAAAATGCTCACTACGAGCATCTTCGCCTGCGCCTTTTCCTCCCCGAGGAAGAGGCGGACGCTCCATGCAAGGCCCTTGAGATTACCCGCTCCCATACCGCCCCCCAGGAGGATACCCAGAGAGAAGCGCCACCCGGCAAAAAAAAGAGAAAGCAGGGAAAGGGGAATAAGGAGCAAGAGCATTCCCTTAACGACCCTCTTGATTAGTGCTTCCATCCTTATCCCTCTCCGCCCTCCGCGCAAGTCTGACCATATTTACGAACCCGGAAATTATACCAAGAATGAGGAAGAGAAGGGAAAGATACGGGGAGGTTCCCATCAGTCGGTCCAGCCAGTACCCCATGGCAAGGCCCACGAAGGTGGAAAGTACCAGCTGAATGCCGATACCGCTCAACTCGAACAGTTGAATAAGAACACTCTTTTCCTCTTTTTTTCTCGCCACCTGTCTGCACACCCTTACCGGAATTTCAGGGAAAGCTCTCGATGTATCCTTTCTGTATTTCGAGTTCTTCGTACTCAAATAGTATAAATTTCTTCAGGAGATTTGCAACTTCTTTGTAAAAAGAGGTGAAAGCATGCCCGTATACGAGGTCGCAGTAGTCGGGGACCCACCTGAACAGGTGCCGCTCAAAAAAGAGTCTCTGGTATTTTACCAGGTCGTTTTCCGCCAGGTAGCTCATGAAAAGCAGCTCGGCTGACAGGTGGTCGGGGGAAAGGTCCACCTGGTCGTGGAGCACCAGCCCGGTCGAGTGATAAAAGGCCTGCACTTCCTTGACGGTACGTCTCCATGAGCCGGGTATATCTCCCGGAGAGTAGGAATATACCGATTCATAGGGGGGGAGGTGTTTCCAGGGACCCAGGAAAATATGGGCAAAGTCCATTCCGATCTCATCCGGTGTCTCGCTGAACCTTACCCGGAACATATCCCTGAACTGCATCAGCACCTCATCGGTGGGCAATGTCATGAAAAGGCCGGCAAAAAGGCGGTACAACTCAGCGCGCTCCCGGTCGTTCTCGTTGATCAATACCATTGCAGAACCTCCCTTTATCGCTTTCTTTACGGAAACAACAGGGGGATTCCCTCCGGCGGGACCGCCATCCCGCCCTTCCATGCTGCTGTCCCCCTTACGGCACCCGCCCGGAAGGAGGGAGCAGATGCTCTTCACTTGTTTTCTTTCCTGCCGGGTACGCTCTGTGCTTTTCGCGGCGTGCAGGGAAGTCGCGATCCCGGAAAAAGGAGAGAGGCAGCGGGGAGACCGGTACGGGAAAAAAGGGAAAGAAGTCCGAAGGAAGAGCTCTTATTCTATCTTACTATAAGTGTAGCCTATTTCCGGGTCAAAAGGTACCTGGGGCAAACGCATCAGAATGCCCGGTGAGAGAGCATCCCCTTTGCGATTGCTTCGCTTTGCTCGCAATGATAGTAACAACTGCTCTTCTCTTCTGTTTTCCTCTCTACCTTTACCTCTCCCTGTCTTTTCCGGTACCCTGCAGGTCTCACAAAAAACTCCCCGCATCTCCCTTCCTGGGGAGATGCGGGGAGCTCCGGAACGGAGTGTCCGCCCTTCTACTTCGTCTTATGGCACTTGTCGCACTGCATCGACTCGAAAGCGGTCTTCCCGTTGTGGCATGCTCCGCAGAATTTTCCCTGGTACATGGCATCCATGGACATTTTCACGGCACCCTGTTTCATCGGCCAGACCCCGTTGTGACATTCGGCACAGGGGAACACCCCCGCATGGAATCCATGACTGAAAGCAACGGGCGCCATGCCCTCCGTCTTGTACGTAATAGGGGCCTTGGGTGCAATGGCCTTGGCATGACACCGGGTGCAGTCGGCGGAAGCCTTTTTCCCGTTATGACAGGTATAACAAAGTGCGTCCTTGCCATGGTCGGCAAAGGCGATCTTTGTCGCCCCCTTCCTCATCGGGAAGAGTCTGGTATGGCATGCATCGCATTTGAACAGGGCAGTATGGGTAGTATGGCTGAACTTCACCGCCGCCGCCCCCTTCCCGAAGGCGACATCCCCCTTCAGGACAGGGACGCTCGCATGACACCGCCCGCAGTCGAAGTGCGCTTTCCTGTTATTGTGGCATGAGTAGCAGGCTTTATCGGTTGTATGGTCCGCAAAGCTGATCCTCGTAGAGCCCTTCTTCATCGGGAAAAGCTTCGTGTGGCACTCGTTACATTTGAACAGCGCCGTATGCATCGTATGGCTGAAAGTGACCGTTTTTTCCCCGGACCCCAGGGAGATGTCCGACATTGAAATCTGCCCCTTCCTCGCCTCATGGCACTGGACACACCGCTCCAGGTTCACCTTGTTTTTGAACTCCCCGCCATGGGCGACCCCCAGATGGCAATCCATACAGTTCACCCGGGAGGACAGGTGCTTCTGGTGATTGGGGTCGATGTCGGCCTTCAGAGGCTCCGAGAGGATATCCCTCAGGCCCACGGACTGCCTGAACCCGGGATTGACCACTCCGTCCAGCTTCCGAAACTGTACGCCCACGGACATGATCCTTTCATCCCTGATCTTCTTGTTGTAACTATCCGTATGGCAGAAAAGGCATATCTCGTTCGGGACGATTTCTGCCGCATACTTCGGATCGGTGGCCGCCCTGGTAAGGATCCCCACCATATTCTCCTTGGAGTGGGCCACAAACCCGTATATATCGCGAAGGCCCCCGATCTTCGCTTTCATGTACCCGACAAACCCCGGAGTGCCGTGGCAGTCGAGACACTTTACCTCCCGGGAGGCATGTATGTTCTTACTCCATGTGTGTACTTCGCTCAGCGGTCCCGTCGTCTTCCCGGGATGGCAGAACTGGCAGAATTTCGGTTCGCTGCTGAGGTGCAGCATCTCAACGGTGAGAAAAATATATCCCGCGAAAAAAACGAGAGTGACGAGAATGGACAGCTTGGGATATTTCCGGATAAAATCCATGGCCTTGAGAAGGACGCCTTTGATCCTGATAAACATGTACTCTCCCCCTGTATTTCTTTACTTTTTACGTCTACTTCAGTCCCTTCAGCGCGTGATACGCGGCCTCGACAGTCCTGTCGATGTCCCCCCGGGTATGGGCGATGGAAAGGAAGCCCGCCTCGAACTGGGAAGGCGCCAGATTGATCCCCTGTTTCAGCATGCCCCGGAAAAATTCAGCAAATTTCTCCGTATCCGAAGTTTTCGCCGTACGGTAGTCCACCACTTCCTGACCGGTGAAATAGGTGCAGAACATGGTCCCTGCCCGGTAGAACTTCGTCGGCACCCCCGCCCTCTTTGCAGCATCCCTGAGCCCCTCCTCAAGCTGCTGCATCGCCCTCTCCAGTTTCTCATACGTCCCCTTCTTCGAAAGGATCTTCAGGGTCTCGATGCCGGCGGTCATGGCGATGGGGTTTCCCGACAGGGTTCCGGCCTGGTATACCGGCCCTTCGGGAGAGATAATCGACATAATCTCGTTTCTGCCCCCGTACGCCCCTACCGGGAGCCCTCCGCCGATCACCTTTCCGAGGCAGGTAAGGTCAGGCTTTATCCCATAGTGCGCCTGAGCCCCGCCGTAGGAGACCCGGAAACCGGTCATCACCTCATCGAAAATGAGGACAATCCCGTGCTTTTTCGTCTCTTTCCGCAACGCCTCGAGGAACCCGGGCTTCGGCAGGACGCACCCGATATTTCCCACCACCGGCTCGACGATGACGCACGCGATGGATTTCCCCTCCCTTTCCAGCAATTCCTTGAAGGCTTTCACGTCGTTGTAAGGAAGGGTGAGGGTGTTCTTTGCATAGGACTTGGGGACCCCCGGGCTGTCGGGCACGCCGAAAGTAGCCGCACCCGAACCCGCCTTCACCAGCAGTCCGTCGGCATGGCCGTGATAGCACCCCTCGAACTTCACGATTGTGTCCCTTCCGGTGAACCCCCGCGCCGCCCTGATGGCGCTCATGGTGGCCTCTGTACCGGAATTGACCATCCGTACCTTCTCGATGGAGGGATACGCCTCTTTCACCCGTTGCGCAAGCTCGATTTCAAGGGGAGTCGGCGCACCGAAACTGGTCCCCTTTTCGACAGCGGCCTTGAGGGCCTTCACCACCGCGGGATGCGAATGGCCGGCGATCATGGGGCCCCAGGAAAGGACATAATCGATATACTCGTTCCCGTCCACATCGTAGATCCTCGATCCGTTCGCCCTGCCGATGAAGAGGGGCGATCCGCCCACCGCTTTGAACGCCCTGACCGGACTGTTGACCCCTCCCGGCATCAGCGCAACAGCCTTTTCGAAAAAGCCTTTTGATTTCTTTACTTTCATGGTGTGTCCCCCAAAAATATGAGAATCTATCACAAAAGCCTCTGTTTTGTAAACATTAATTATTTTTCACCTTCATTCTCTCCCCCTTCCCTTCCGGGAGCGGCAGCACTGTCAAAATCCACAATTTTTGTTCCCCTGAAGTAATCCTTGGTCTTGTAGCTCGTGATATTGAGCATCTTATTGATGGTATCGTTCATCCGGTCGCACTGATCGTGAATGATCATCATTTCCTCTTCCGTGATGGGCTCGTTTTGCCTCGTCTTCTCATTCATCAGCCCGACGAGATTATGGATCACCGTCATGGGCTGCCTCATCTCGTGGGCGGTCGCCCCGGCAAGCTCGACAATGGCAGTGAGCCTTTCCCGGTCGATATTCTTCTCTATCTCCCCGCTGAGCCTTCTGGACAAAAAGCAGGTGATCATGGTAATGAAAAGAAAGCTGACGGTCCCCACCGCCAGGATGTAGAGGACAGTCCTCCTTGTTTTTGCGGTATAGAGCTGATCAGACTGCGCCATGGGGACGAGAATGCTGATTCCTCCCTTTATATCGCCCACCTTGTAGCCGTGCGACGCATGGCACGTAAGACAGGGCTTCTCGATCCTCAGCGGGGAAAGAAACTTGAAAAACCTTCTGCCGTCATGCTCCGCGTACACGGTGGAAGCTTCCGCCGTCCCCCTCTTTTCCATGTCTATGAGGGAGTCTTTCTCCCAGGCATCGGGGCTGTTCTTCGGGTTGACGGGTTTCAGGCTGACCAGGCGGAATGAGTACCCCCGGCTCAGGGAAGTCAGTTCGGAGAGCTGACGCGTCATATACGCGGGATTGATCTTGGTAAAACGAGTGCCGTCGGAGCAGACGATGTCCCTGCGGGGATCCTCGAGATACGGATTAGGCCTGGTAGTTTCCGAAACTTCCGTGTACACCCCGCCGTGCAGGGCGTTCCAGGTCCGGGTGACCATGATCTGTCCGAAAAAAGCGCGGGCAACCTCCTTCAATTCGGAGAGCTGATCCTCCCCGGCATGTCTTTTTTCCCAGATGACCAGAAGCATCATGAACAGGGAGATGGCCACGAGAAAGGGGACGATTGTCAGCAATGCCAGTCTGAAAGTGCTCGTGGATTTGCGGAACTCCGCTGAAAGAATGTCTTTAAACCGCATATGCAATTGTAACCGGAAGGAAAGAATTAGCACAAGGGGAAGGAGAAAAGCCCGGGGGCGGCCCGGGGTGGGTTCCGGAGAGAAAATATCTCTCCGGCCCGGTTGCTGGTATAATTGAAGATAAGGGTATGCCGGTACACACGGCGGAAACGAGGAGGATGCCGCCATGGACATTTATGACTACGCGATGAAATTGGAGAAAGACGGCGAGGAGTACTATCGGGAACTGGCCGGGAGGGTGGTCCACGGGGGGTTGAAAACCATCCTGACCATGCTTGCTGATGCCGAAGTGAAACACTACGTCATTTTCAGGAAGATGAAAGGCAATGAGGCGGTAGATGCGTTCACCGATGCGGCGCTGCTGTCCAAAGTGAAAAATATTTTTGAAAAGATGAGGGAAAGCGACGACGTGATCGCCGCTGACGGATCCGAAATCGACGTATATAAAAGGGCGCAGGATATCGAAAAGAAAACGCAGGACTTCTACCTCGAAAAGGCCGCTGAGGTGGCCGAGCAGAGCCAGAAGGACATTTTTCTGAGGATTGCGGATGAAGAGAAGCGGCACTATTTCATTCTCGAAAACATCATCAACTTCGTGGCCCGTCCTTTCAACTGGCTCGAAAACGCCGAGTGGTATCACCTTGAAGAGTACTAAGCCGGAGGTGGATACTCCGGCTCACGACGGCGGGATGCCCCGCCGGCCGTTCCGTTGCGGGGGCAGACCGCGCAAAGCCTTTATCAACGGGTATTCGTGTATTGACAGATCGACGCTTTGCTTGTATAGTTTTTAAAAAGCCAGTCAAGAGCGCTGTCCAACCGCTTGATAACACAACATCCAGAGGAAAATCATAAGGAGATGATATATGGACCCCATAAGAAAAAGTAATTTGACCTCCCTTCTTCTGTCGAAAAAGGATGAACTGCTTAATATCTCTAAAAAAGAAATGAACGGATTCATCAACGGGGACAGCAGAAAAGCGTACGGCTCCGGGAACGAAGACGGAGATGTCTCTCTCTCCCTGCAGATAGAGGATGTCAGCATCAGCGCAATGAAGATCAGAAGCGAGACGCTGAAACAGATCGAGCACTCACTGATGAAGCTCAGGGAGAACGAATACGGCGTCTGTGAAGAATGCGGCGAGGAAATCGACGAGAAGAGGCTGAATGTCATGCCTTTCGCGATCCTGTGCAGGGATTGTCAGGAGGCAAAAGAACTGGCGGAGAAGGCGCGGTAAAGGGGACATTGCAGGCGGACCGCCTGCTAGGTGACGGCACCCGCTCAGGTGGAGCCTTGCCCCGCCGTGCAGATGAAACAGTGGTCGTCCACCACAATTCTTCTGCCGGAAAGCCGTGCACCGTCAAACTCCCGGATATGGCGGGGGCACCTTTCCTCCACGGATAGTCCGAGGACCTGGTTGAAATCACAATCATGCAGAGTGCCGTCCCATCCGACACTGACCAGGGAACGGCACATGAGCCCGCCGAGAGTCCGGGGATTGAAAGCCCCCTCCACCCTCTCCCGATAACTGGCGAGGGCACCGGCGCGCACGAGGAACTCCCTGAAACGTCCGATGGGCATGTTGGCGAATACGAAGAGGCGATGGAAATGAACTCCGTGCCTCTCGCACAGCTCCTTTCTGAACTGCAGTTCCAGTTCCGCCTGGGAGGGAGGGAGAAAGGCGCCCGCGGGGTTGAAGACAAGATGCAGCGGCCTCCCTCCTTCCGTCCCGTATCCCCTCCGGTTCAGCTCTCTCAGGGCACCGATACTCTTCGCAAATGTCCCGTTCCCCCGTACCCGGTCAACACTGGTCCCGGTGTAGTGGGGAAGAGAGGCGACAAGCTCTACCCCGTTATCGTGATAAAAACCGGGCAGGTCCTCCAGGCCCTCTTCGAAGGAAACGGTCAGGTTGGTCCTGACGATGACATGCGCCCCCCCTTTTCTCGCTTCCCGGACCAGGTATCTGAAGCGGGGGTGCATCTCCGGAGCCCCACCGGTGATGTCGAGAATGCCGATACCGCGCTCCCTCAGGACCTCCAGCACCGTCTCCATCACCCCCTCGTCCATGAGCTCGGCCCTCCCGGGCCCCGCCCCGATATGACAGTGTTTGCAGGCGCTGTTGCACCGATACCCGAGATTCACCTGGAGTATCTGCACAGCGGAAGCGGTGAGGGGAGATCCCTGTGCTTCCATCACCTTCTTCTCGAAGTTATTCATACCGTTCCCCCAAAGCGCATCCGTGCCGCCTTCTGCCCCAAAAAGTCTTCGACTTTCCGGGGACCCCTGTCCGTGCCCGGGAACGGTTCGTCCGGCCCCGCAACGAATACTGCTCACCTGTACGCCCTAGAGCGATATCTTTTCGGCTGCATTGCATGCCTGAATTCCATGTATCAGCGCGGCCCCTCCCCTGACCGCGGAAGTCACATGCACCGCTTCGGCGATATGCTCGAGGGACATCCCCTCTCCGAGACACGACTGTGTATACGCATCAATGCAATAAGGGCACTGCACCGCGTGAGCAACCGCAAGGCCGATAAGGACCTTCTCCCGCCTGGTAAGCAGGCCGGGCTCAAGGGATGCATTGTACCAGTCCATGAATTTCCTGAAAAGTTCGGGATTGTACTTTCCGATCTCGCTGAACCTTCCCAGATCTTCCGACTTATAGTAATCACTCATAAAGGACCTCCGTAGAGAATAGGGGGATAAGGGGAAAATGCCGCCGTCAAGGCACTCCGCGTGCCTGCGAAAGCTGTTTCCGGGAGAAAACGGCGCCTCGGCATTCCTTATCTTGTATAGTAGCAGAAATGCCGTAATCCTGCATCAGCTCCCGGCGACAGGACGGTAATCAAAAAAGAAATGCGTGCGGGAGGAGACGCTAAGGATCGCGGAAAAGACGGTAAGGTTGATGTATGCGTTTTCGTGTTTCTTTCCGGGCAGCCGGCTCAGTCGAGAACAGTACGGATGGTTGCAAGAAGCTTGTCCGGCTCGACCGGCTTCGAAATAAACGAGAAACCGCTCTCGATAACGCCATTTCTGCTGATGATGTCGGCGGTATACCCGCTCATGAACAGCACTCTGACATCAGGTACCGCGGCCCTCATCTCCTCGAACACCTCCCTGCCGTTCTTCTTCGGCATGATCACATCGATGAGGGCGAGATGAACACGCTCCCTGTTTTCCTCGAAGAGCCGTACCGCTTCCTCGCCGTCAGCGGCCTCTATCACTCTGTATCCGTATTCTTCCAGAAACTCCTTCAGCACCAAGCGGACACCTGCATCATCCTCCGCAATGAGAATCGTTTCAGAACCCGATTGCGGGACCATTTGTTCTATTCGTACCTCCCCGCACTCTTTTTCCGCAGCGAGCAAGGGCAGATAAATCCGGAAAATCGTCCCCTTTGCGGGCTCGCTGTAAACATTGATATACCCTTCATGTTGCTTTACTATTCCATAAACGATTGAAAGTCCGAGGCCGGTACCTCTTCCGAGCTCCTTGGTAGTAAAGAACGGCTCGAAGATCCGCTCTTTCGTCTTCTCGTCCATTCCCTCGCCGGTATCGGAAACGGAAAGGACAGCGTATCTTCCCGGTTTCATAAACAGATGTTTTTTCAGATACTGCTCATCCGCACAAAAAATTCCCGTCTCTATCGTCAGCCTGCCCCCGCCCGGCATCGAGTCACGGGCGTTTGTAATGAGGTTCATTACGACCTGCCCCATCTGCGTTCTGTCCGCCATTATGGGAAGCGTCTCGCGGGAAAGGAGTGTCTTCAGCTCGATGTCCTCCCCGATGAGCCTCCGCAGCATCTTTTCGGTGCTCTTGACGATGTCATTCAGGTTGACCGGCTTCGGCTCTATGATCTGCTTTCTGCTGAAGGCGAGAAGACTCCGGGTAAGATCCGACGCCCGTTCACACGCACGGAGGATCTCCCCGAGGTATGCTCTGGCCTGATCGGGACAGTGAAGTACGGTGGGCATGAGGCTCGCGTACCCCAGAACGGTGGTGAGCAAGTTATTGAAGTCATGGGCGACTCCTCCGGCAAGCTGCCCTATCGACTCCATTTTCTGTGCCTGTATGAGCTGCTGTTCGAGCTGTTTCTTCTGCTCCTCTCCCTGCTTGCGCTCGCTCATATCGTAAAAAGTATACTGGACTGCCTTTTTGCCTTCCACTTCTATGATGCTCCCGCTGATGTCCACCGGAATGGTGCGTCCATCCGCATGCAGAATGAACCGGTCTCGTATCAGCCCGCTGTCACGCGGGAGAGACTCAGAGAAAAGCGCCGCCAAACCGCCCCACTGCCCGGGGGGATACAGGTACGACTGGTGCAAGCCGATGACTTGGTGCAGGGGTAGTCCGGTCAGATACCCGGCCTGCTTGTTGGCATCGAGGATTATCCCCGTGTCAGCATCGATTACGAAAATGGCTTCTCTGGCCGAGTCGACCAATGTCCGGTATTTCCTCTCCGAAAGGAGGAGCTTCTCCTCAGCGCGCTTATGGACGGACAGAAGCGCCGCCGTACCCGACAAAACGAAAGTACCCATAACCCGGTTGATAAACCCGTATACGAAGGGCACCCCCGGGGGGGAAAAGAAGAGCCCGGTAAACATGAACACGATACAGACCGCCGGGACGACAAGCAGGGGACGCCCGCCGGGCATCCTGTACGCCAGCAGCAGGGGAATGAGGTACAGTATCCATTCTACAAGCCCGACCGGTGTAATGATATCGAGAACGAAAACGGCCCCGATTATCGACGCAACCGGGAGAGGGTGCGCTCCGAAGGGAACGGACTTCGAGCTCATCGGACCCTCTCCTGATCCTGAAGCTGCCCCCGTCACCATCTGAAGGATTTTGCGCACACGACTCAATCCGCCATGCCCGCGGAAATGCGCACGACAAAAGCTGATTCGACCGCTTCTTTCAGTTGCCTGCTGTGCAACGGCTTCGTAAGGATATCCAGCACCCCGTTCTCCCGTGCCCTTTTCCGGAGATCCTGGTCGTCACCTTGCGAGGTGATCATTATGACGGGAATGTTTTTCCATCTCTTTTTTATTTCCTTTGCCAGTTTCACTCCATCCATCCGGGGCATCAGGTAATCGGTCAGTACGATGTCGGCCCCGTTGTCCGTTATATGCTCCAGCGCATCCTCGGGGCCGGAAAAAAGCTTGATATCGTTCAGGCCGAGTTTTTTCAGCATGCTTTTAAGAATAGTCAATTCCATTTCGTTGTCATCGATGGAAACGATCCGCATCTTTCCAAAGTCCATGAGAGCACCCCTTTTTGTACGACACCGGTTTTTCCGTTACCCCGCCCCGAGCTTTGCCTGCCGGATGGTCTCTCCGGCAAAATTCCTGAGCGTCTCCGCCGCACCTCACCCTTCTCTTCACCCCTCTCCCGGGAAGGGAATGCCCCGCTGCTCCGCTCCCGCGCAAGGAGGCCTGAAGAGTTGGATTATTATGTAATAAAGGAAGGGCGGCGTATAGACGAAATCCTCCTTTTTACGCAGGGATGTTTTGCCGTTTTTCGTGTAGGTGTTTTACCTGCATGCAGGGGGCCTGACGCGGCACCCCGGAGGAGGGTAGCTAGTCGAGGAGGTTGTTCTCCAGCGCGTACCTTGTTAACTCTGCCGTACTGCGCACTCTGACTTTATCGAAGATTCTCGCGCGGTAAGAATTGACCGTTTTGACGCTGATGCACAGGTGCTGCGCGATTTCTTTCGGTTTGCCTCCCGAGGCAATCATGAGCATGACCTGGAATTCCCGTATCGAGAGCTTCTCGTGAAGGGGCTGCGCGGCTTTACCCTCGAAACTGCAGAGGAGATTTTCGGCAAAAGACTGGCTTACATACTTCTTTCCCGATGCCACTTTTTTTATCGCCTTCACCAGCTCTTCGGGAGCGCTTTGCTTTGTGATATAGCCTGAAGCACCGAGCTTGAAGGCTCGCATGGCGTACTGCTCCTCCGGGTGCATGCTCAGGATGATAACGGGCAGCCGGGGATACTCTCTCTTCAACTGCTCGAGGAGCTCAAGCCCGTTCATGTCCGGCATCGAGATATCGAGGACGACCACATCGCAGCCTTTCTGTCGCAGGAAATCCTTCACCTCCCGTGCGTTTTCCGCCTCTCCCGCGACGATAATACCGGCATCCTTTGATATGATTTTTCCCCATCCGAGGCGCACAATCGGGTGGTCGTCCGCTATCAGAATACGTATCATTCCCCCTCAACGGGAAACGAGGCGATGACCGATGTGCCTTTGCCCCGCGTTCCGGTTATGGAAACCTCCCCACCCAGGATTGCAGCGCGCTCTCTCATTCCCAGCAGACCCAGAGAGCGGGAGTCGGTGATCTTCCTTTTTTCAATCCCACAGCCGTTATCCCTTACCGTGAGGACGATATTTTTCCTGTCACGGCAGATTTCCACTTCAACCCTTCCGGCCCGTGCATGGCGGGCTATGTTTATCAGTGCTTCCTGGCAAATCCGGAACAGGGCGGTGGTTGCCTCCTTGCTCACTACCGCCCTTCCCATGCTGCTCCGGAAAGAGCAATGGCAGTTCGTTCTCTTCCGGAACTCCTGAAGCTGCCATTCTAGGGCCGACTCCAGGCCTAAATCATCAAGGATGCTCGGTCTCAGCGCCATGGCTACCCGGTGGACATTCTCTATCACTTCGTCGATAAAGGAGGTTACTTTCTGTATCTTTTCTTTCAAGGAGAAATGCCCGGCCCCTTCCCCGGTATGCTTCCCGGCGCAATCCATCAGATCGATCTTGATCACTGTCAGCGCCTGCGCCAGCTCATCGTGAATTTCCCGGGCGATCATCGCCCTCTCCTTTTCCAGGACAGTCTGTAAGTGAGCGGCAAACGTGCGCAACTGCTCCCGGGAGGCTTTCACTTCGCTTTCCGCAATCCTTTGCTCGGTTACGTCCTGTACCGTCCCGGAAATCCGCACAGGGCAGCCCTCTTCACTGTACGTCACGTGCGCCGTGGAATGGATAATGCGCTCGCTCCTGTCGCTCCTGATAATCCGGAAGTCGACAGGGCAGGGTTGACGCCCGCGAACCGCCTCCCGGAAAAACCGGCTGACAAGAGCCCTGTCTCCGGAATGCACCCTGCGCATACATTCGCCATACGTCGGCGTAAGCTCCTGAGGGCGCCAACCGAAAAGACGATAGAATTCGTCGGACCACCAGCTTTCATCGGCAACGACATTCCAGTCCCAGTTCCCGATACGGGCGATCCTTTGCGCCTCCTCGAGACTGGCCTTCATCCTGTTCACGTCCTCCTTCGCCCTCATTATATCGGTAATGTCAGTAACGATATCAAGCCGTACCATACGGACGTCGATCCATTGTATTGCCTGGCTGTGTATCAGGTACCACACTCCCGCAAGGGTGTCCTTGGAATGCCACACATGGATTCCCGTCGGAAAGCCCTCCGCAGAAAGCAGCGCGTCGCTGTTACAGAAAGAGCAGGGACCGGCCTGCTCCTTCCGGATGACTTTCCAGCAGGAATTACCGATAACATCGCCGTAAAGCCGTTTGAAATGACTGTTGGCATACAGCACCTCATAGGAGCCCATATCGATCACCAGGACCCCTGAGTGCAGGCTGTCGAGAATGGTTAGCAGTCGCTTGTGCGACTCGGACAGCCTCTCTTCCGCATGTTTCCGGGAGGTGATATCGTACGCCGTCCCCTGGGTTCCGATGATCTCCCCGGCCGCATCATAAAAGGGAGCAGCATTGAAGACCAGGTGGATCGTGCTTCCGTCTTTGGCGATATGCGTGGTCTCGTACTCCGTTACCGTCCCCCCGCTCAAGTGCCTCCTGAACTCCCGCCTGTCCCTTGCGGCGGCGGCCGGCTTCTGAAAGTCGGGAAAATGCCGCCCCAGCATTTCCCCGATCGTATATCCGTGCGTGCGCTCCCAGGCAGGGTTCAGGAAGATGAACCGTCCCTCTCTGTCACACTTCCATATCAGCTCATGACAGCTTTCCACGAGGTTGCGGTATTCGGACTCGCTCTCCCGCAGCCGCGACTCGGCTTTCTTTTGCTCGGAGATCGTCTTGATAAGGTGGTTATTCAACAAAATAAGTTCAGACGAATGGTCTTCCAACTGCTGCAGAAAGGTTTCCCGGTAGAACCTCAATTCGTTCTCAATACGCTCTTTTGCTTCTTTATACCCTTCGAGCAGAGAGATTCTGCGGCGGAGCTCTTTCACTTCCTCGATCAACTGCTCCCTGGACTTCTCCCTGTCAGACATATAAGACTCCTGCTGTCCTCATCATGCACAGCATTATAGCATAATTTTATGTTACAAATAAAAAAGGCTAATACATTAATAATGATGTATTATAAAAAGAAAGAGTTTGCACAATTTATCTGATAAATAGTGACCTCTTCCAAAAGAGGCAGAGCAATACACTCTCCAGATAAAGAGCGCATCGACAGGAATCAAAGCTCAATTTATGGTATAACGGCGCGGGGGCTCACGATACGGCCTCAGCGGGAGGCTTTTGTCCTGTTTCCTGAAAATTGTCCCAAACTTGCCCGTATAAGGAGGTAGTACGGGGCGGTGTGCAGGCCGCAACGCCGCAGGCGTATTTCCGGGGTCTGCACGGAAGCATACCTACCGCGTCCCCTCCCCCCCCCTTTTCGTCTTCACCTTTGCGGCAAAGCGCAGGACATGGGTAACACAGGATTTTGCGCTCCTGTCGGTGATATTCCTGTACAGGCGCAATAGGGTGCGTTCATCCTCCTTTAAAAGGACGGAATCCTTTTTTCTCCCGCGCCTGGTGTTCGCTGCGGTCCTGAAGAAATCGCCTACCGGCACGGAAAGGGCATCGGCAATCGCCTGGATATCCTCCACATCGAGCCGGCTCTTTCCTGTCTCATACCGTTGGATCTGCTGATAGGAGGTACCCATGTACTCCGCCAGCTTTCCCTGTGAAATACCGAGGCTCATACGCCTCTCGCGAATCATCTGCCCGATTTCCTGCGTTGTCCGTATCTTTTTTCTGCGTCCCCTTCTGGCTAAATTCATGATGTTCGTATCCTCCGGTATTTTATAAAAATAGGCATTCCTATTCCGATGCTCCTAAATGCCAATTCTTGTCATAACTCTATGATATCATTTTTTTTTCCACACTCCAGCGAGGGGAGTGACGTACTGTCCCTCTCCTGTCATATATTTGACATTTTGCGGTATACTTACTGTATCCTGTTAGCCAGGCTTTCTCGAAAAGGAGGGGTCCGCCATTACCATTTCTGTCATCATCCCCGTACTGAATGAAGAGGGTATCCTCCATCAGACCCTTTCCGCCCTGCCCCTTACCGGCGGTGAAGAGATAATCGTCGTTGACGGCGGCAGCTCCGACGACACGGTGGGCATCGCCGCACGCTTTACCGGAAAGGTCTTTGTAACCAGGAAGGGGAGGGCACACCAGATGAATTTCGGCGCAGCGCAGGCGGAAGGGAGCATTCTGCTCTTCCTCCACGCGGATTGCCGTCTGCCGGACGCTGGGTTCGGGATCATCAGGGATGTACTGCAAAAGCAGGAGATAGCGGCAGGGGCCTTCGACCTCAGCATCACCCATCCAAAGGCATACTTCAGACTTATCGAGTGGGGTGCGAATAGAAGGTCCCGTTTCACCTCAATTCCCTATGGCGACCAGGGGATGTTCATGAGACGGGAGACCTTCCGGCAATTGGGCGGGTTCGCTGATCTGCCCCTTATGGAGGACATCGAGATATCCCGCAGGCTCAAGAGCATCGGGAAAATCGCTTTCGTCAGGCCTCCCATCACCACCTCTCCCCGAAGATGGTTGAAAGAAGGCCCTTTCTACACCACCGTACGGGACTGGACCCTTGCTCTCTCCTTTGCCTTCTTCAACGTGTCGCCCCACCGCCTGATCAGGTATTACGAAGACATACGATAGGAGCCGGCGGGAAGTCGATTTGAGAGCAGGCTCTCTTTCGGATACAATAAGAGAAACACAGGTCCGTGCCTCCGTGCACGGCAGGAGATCACCCATATGAATCCCTTCATCATCGACAACGCAGTCCCGATCCGTTTCGGGTTCTTTCTCATTGTATTCATCGGCATGGCCGCCTGGGAGCGCCTGTCACCCCGACGACCCCTCACTGCCTCCCGGAGGACCCGCTGGTTCGGCAATCTGGCGGTCACCTTCCTGAACCCCGTTGTACTCCGTCTCGTCTTCCCCCTTACGGCGATCGAAGTGGCGATCCTGTCCCGGGAACACCAGTGGGGAGTGTTGAACGCAATCGGGGGTCCCGGATGGCTGAAAGGGGCCGCAGCGGTCGTCGCCCTTGATCTGGCCATCTATCTCCAGCATGTCCTCTTTCACCGGGTTCATTTCCTCTGGCGCTTCCACAGGATGCATCATATCGATTTCGATATCGACGTCACCACCGGCGCCCGCTTTCATCCCATCGAGATAGTTCTTTCCATGGTTCTCAAGATAGCCACTATCGTACTCCTCGGCGCGCCGCCCCTCTCCGTCCTGGTATTCGAGATACTGCTGAATGCCACATCAATGTTCAATCACAGCAACATCCTCCTCCCCCTGCGCATGGACGGATTGCTGCGGCTTTTCCTGGTCACGCCGGACATGCATCGTGTGCACCACTCCATCCTCCGGCAGGAGACGAACAGCAACTTCGGTTTCAATATGCCCTGGTGGGACCGGCTCTTCGGCACCTACCGCGCCCAACCTGCCGCTGGACACGAGTCGATGGTCATCGGACTCGGCGACTTCAGGGAGGGGAAGTATCTGTCCCTCCCCTGGATGATAGCCGTTCCCTTCCTCCGCAAAAGAAAGCCCTAGGGTGTGCAGGCCCTCCCCTTCAGGCCGAAGAGGAACCGGAGGCCCTTCTTCACCGCAGGAGAGAATATCTTCTTTGACAGAAAATCCCCGGCCACCTTCTTATTGATTTCGCCCAGCGTCGGATATGGATGCATGGCGGAAGCCAGAGAGGAAAGCCTGACCCTCCCGTTCATGACCGCCACCCATTCATTCAGCAAATCCCCTGCATGCGGCCCGAGGATCTGCACTCCCACGGGCTTTTCCTTTTCATCCAGAATCATTTTGATCCTGCCCGTCTCATATCCTTCCGTAAGACTCCTGTCATTGTCCCTGAACTCCTCCGTCCATACCGAATACGGTATCCCCCTCTCCTTCGCCCTCTTCTCATTCACGCCGATGCTCGCAAGCTCGGGATCGGTGAAGGTACACCAGGGGAAAAGGGTATAATCCGTTTTCCGGGGCAGGCGGAGAAGGGCGTTGCTCAGTACGATACCGCCTTCGTATCCGGCGGCATGGGTGAATTGGTACGTACCGGTGACGTCACCCGCACCGTAAAGGTGCTTATGGTTCGTCCGCAACCTGGTATCCAGTTTCAGCCCCCTTCGGTCAAACTCCACGCCGATCCCCTCCAATCCCAGGTCCTCAAGGTTCGCCACCCTTCCGATAGCTACCAGAATCACTTCCGCCCGAAGGGTCATCGTCCCGCCGTCCCCGGTTTTTATCGTTACCTCCCTCTCATTGCCAAGGTCCCGTGCCCGGATGACGGACGAGCTCAGGTGAAATGCCACTCCTTCAGCTTCCAATATATCCATCACCAGTCCGGCCATATCAGCATCCTCTTTGCCCAGGATCTGGCTGTCCCTCTCCACCACCGTCACCCTCGTACCCAGGCGGTTGAAAGCCTGCGCCATCTCGATAGAGATGGGTCCTCCCCCGAGACAGACCATTGATTCCGGCAGGCGGTCGAGGGAGAAAAGGTGCTTGTTGGTGAGGAAAGGAGTGGCATCCAGGCCCTCTATGGGGGGAACGGCAGGGGAAGAGCCGGTGGCGATCACCCAATACTTTGCGGTATATCTTTTTCCGTTCAGCGCAACGGAATGTTCGTCGGTAAAGTGAGCCTGACCGAATTCCACCCGGGCCCCGAGCTTACAAAACCTTTCCGGGGAGTCGTGCTTTTCGATGGAGCTGATAACCTCCCGGATCCTCCCGGAAATATCCCTGAAATCCGGACGGTGTGCCTCCCCACGGGGCAGGCCGAACTTTTCAGGGTTCTTCATGAGGTGATACACTCCCGCCGTCCGGATAAGGGTCTTGCTGGGCACACAGCCGTAGTGCAGGCAATCTCCCCCCAGCTTCCGCTCCTTTTCGATGAGAAGGGTCTTCGCTCCGAACTGTGCGGCCCCTGCCGCAACGGTGAGTCCTGCCGAGCCGCCGCCCAGGATGCCGATATCGAAATCAAACTCTGCCATACGAACCTCCTTCTATAATTCCTTCACACGGGTCTTCCTGTTCTGAGCCGGTACCAGCGCAGCAGCCTCTTTACAACAAGGGGGAACAACCCGAGGAGAACGAGGGACATAACCAGTCCGGGGGACAGTATTCCGGCGAGGGAATCGATCCGCGACAACTCCTTGCCGGCATTGACATAAACAAGGGTCCCCGGGAGCATCCCGAGTTGAGAGACCCAGTAAAAGGTAGACAGGGGCATACGGGTAACACCCATGACAAGGTTGACCATCCAGAACGGGAAAACGGGGATCAGGCGAAGAGTGAAGAGGTAGAAGGCACCTTCCTCTTCCATTCCCCTGTTGACCCTTTCGATCTTGTCCGGAAATTTTCCCTGTACCCAGTCACGCAGCAGGAACCGTGAGACAAAACAGGCCAGGGTAGCTCCTATGGTGCTCGAGAAGGAGACTACCACGGTTCCGACCGAAAGGCCGAAAAGCGCCCCCCCGGCAAGGGTCATCACTGCCGCCCCGGGAAGGGACAACGCGGTTACCAGGATATATACCGCCATGTATCCGGCAATGACGGAAACGCGATTCCCCGCATAGAGCGCTTCGAGCCTCTCCCTGGAGTGCTTCAGGTAAGAGAGGGTAAGATAGTCCCCGAAATCGAAGATCATGAAGACAGCGACCAGAACGGACAGGAGGAAAACAACAAGAATTTTCTGCAGGAGGTGTCTGCGGCCGCTCTCAGGCACCCCGTCTCCTTTTCACTTCAACGGTAACGGAATGGAGACCCTTCGCACCGTCGGGAAAAGTTCCCAGCACTCTTCCGAAAAGGGAGGGGGTCTCCTGTATTCTTCCTGCTTTATCAAAAGCCCGGACAGTGAGAGTATATTTCCCCTCCTGCAGGGGGCTCCACCCGTATCTCCATACCACCCACGACCACTTCGAAAGGGGCTCCTTTGCCTCGGCATCGCGCCACGTCCTCTGTCCGTCCGTGGAGACCTGCACCCTGCTGATACCATGCCTCCCGGCGAAAGCGACACCCCCGACAACATACTCCTCCATGGGGATCTCCCTTCCCGCCATGGGCATCAGGATCTGGGACTTGACAGGGATCACCGCCTCATCGGACCACCCCCTCTTTTCCCAATAGCCTTTGAAATCGCGGTCGACAAGCTCGATCCGGGAGATCCACTTGACATTCTTCATCCCGTAAATGCCGGGAACGATCACCCGCACCGGATAGCCGTGCTGCTTCGGCAGGGGTTCCCCGTTCATCCGGTAGGCCAGGAAGACATCTTCCGAGAGGGCAAGCTCGTAAGGAATGCTATCGGAATACCCGTCCTCCGCATGGAAAGCGACCTTGACAATGCCTTTCTCCGGGACAGCACTCCCGAGGATCTTTTTCAGGGTCACCCCCTCCCACAGGGCGTTTCCGATGGCATCGCCCCCGATGGGGTTGCCGATACACTCGAGGGTGACGAACTCCTTCTTGTCCCTCCGGAGGGCGATCTCCGTAAGGGAGAGCTCATAGGGTTTTTCCACCTTCCCCCCTACCCTGAGCCTGAATGCCTTCGGATCGATTTCAGGGACCCTGTCCGAATATGACGTGATATAGAACTCATCGTTCGGCGTGATCTCCTTCACCTTGAATCCTTTGAAATTGACCGTCCCCTGCATAAGGAGCTGATGCCTCTCCCTCTCCGTGGGCTCCTCCGCACGGGCGGACATACCCCCGATAAGAGTGAGACCTGCCAGAGCTGCTCCTGTACCTGCTTTTTTCAGAAAGGCCCTTCTGGTGATCCCCTTTCGCATCACTCTCTCCTTTGCTGAAAAGTTCTGGCGAGTGCCGGTTTCACGCTAGGGTGTGTCTGCACACTGGGTTCATCGCGAGACCGGGCGAAGAGTTCCTGGGCAAGGCGCCACGGGTACAGCGCCCGGAGGCGTAGCAGAGCTACGTTGAGGACGTTGTGCCCGGGACAACGAAGATCCGGGGACTCTGCAGCCGGTCGCAGCAGAAGAGAGTGTGCAAACACACCCTAATCTCCCTCATCCCTGTGCACTACGGCGACTGTGCCACAGGCAAGACTTCTTGTTTGGAGTATAACCGGTTTTGAAAAGGCTGTACAGGGGGGAAAGAGGCTTGACAGGCGATAAACGGTTTCAAGAGGAGGGAGCGGACAGGCCGGTAGCAATCGGACTGTCCGCAAAACCCTCTATTTCGTGTACCTAATAATTCTCAGCGAGCAGCTCATAGTGCGCCTTCGGGTGGTCGCACGCGGGACACTTTTCAGGGGCGTCCGTTCCCTGGTGAACATAGCCGCAGTTCCTGCATTTCCAGCTCTGGACCTCACTGCGACGGAACACCCTGTCTTTTTCGAGATTCCCGATCAACTTCCTATACCGCTTCTCATGGTGTTTTTCCACTTCCGCAATATGACGGAAAACCGTCGCGATCTCGGGGAAGCCCTCTGCATCGGCGATCCGGGCGAATTCAGGGTACAATGCCGTATGCTCATGATTCTCCCCCGCCGCAGCCGCTGCGAGATTTACCACTGTGGCGCCGATCACCCCCGCGGGAAAGGTCGCTACTACTTCGACGTCCCCTCCCTCGAGAAACTTGAAGAACCTCTTGGCGTGCTCCTTCTCGTTTTCCGCCGTCTCGGTGAATATCGCGGAAATCTGCTCGTATCCCTCTTTCTTGGCCGCCGATGCAAAATAGGTATACCGGTTGCGTGCCTGCGACTCTCCTGCAAATGCAGCCAGAAGATTTTTCTCCGTCTGTGTTCCTTTTACGCTCTTCATTGCGCCTCCTTGACAAGTAATAGATTGAACAGGCAATGGCAATCCCTCGCGGATGATCAGGCTCCTGAGAAAACAGAAACTATCTTACCATTTTCATGCGCGGAAGCAAAGGGGAGAGGCAAAGACAGGAGGAGAGACAGAGAAAGACAAGGTGAGGCAGCAGATACGACAGCAGATACGGCAGAAGAGAAGCAGTAGGTGAGGCAGGAAAAGACAGAAGAGAGACAAAAGAGAGAGACAGAAGAGAGGGATCACTCCCCTGTCATTGCGTTCTTCCCTTTTGTCATTGTGAGCTCTTTTCCTTCTGTCATTAGGAGCGCAGCGAAGCAATCGCAAGGATACCTATCATCAGCATCCAGAGAAAGCCGATCAACAAATTCATTTCCTCTCATGCTGTACGGCGCAGTGCGGAAATCCTCATATACTTGAAGGCTACCCCGAGATTGGCCTGCGTCCAGGCCAGAGGGGTCTGATCATTGGGTACGTAGATGCCTTTGGAACTGTCTTCGATAAAATACAACTCCGGACATTGTCCTCCCCCGAGGGGAAAATCCTCCGGGGTAAGTTGCCCGAGGGAGCGGTTGAAGTGGTACGTCTGCAGGTCGAGGAGACTCTCCTCCCCCGTAGCCAGATATCGTTTCCCGTAATAGACGGAAATAACCGGATCGAAGAGGCACCACTGCGCTTCGGTCCCGGGCTTCATCACCCTGTTCCTTTCTTCAATCCTGTCACTGAAATCCTCCGTGCGCTCCTTCTCCCCGAAGAGCTTCGTGTAATCGGCGCAAAAGAAAGAGTCGCCTTCGTATCTTTTGATTCCGTAATCGCCCTTCAGCCGGGAACGTACGGCAGAGGTAACCTCCTCCGCCAGCTCCCCGACAACAGTTTCGAGGGGATACACGAGGAAGAGGAGGGCCGCATCTTCCTTTCTCAAGGGCGGCGACTCATACGGGAGGGTCCTCTGCAGATGCTCCCGTCCCCTTTCGATAAGATGCCGGACCCTTTCAGCGGGATCCTCCCTTCCCGCATACCGGAAGGACACGGAGGGGCGCCCCTCAATGAACTTTTCCATTTCTTCCAGCGCCGCCGCCACTACCCCGATGCTGGATGTGTTTATCTTACGGTCCTCCTCCCAATGTCCGCTGTCCCTGTCGCTCCAGTATTCGATGGCATCGAAGTAAGGGGGGAAAAGGGAATACACCGCGGCATCGCGCTCATCCGGCAGATACGCTCCTTCATTGGCAAGCCGGAAGGCCATCCAGAGAGCATAACCGAGGGCGTCGTTCTGCGCATGGGCCCATTTCTGCACCACCTCCTCCAGGGTCTCGCTGTTGAAGCGGACATGGGGCCGGAGCCGGGGGATATTCCTGTCGGCCTTTCCCTCTATCATATCGGTGAACCGTGAGCGGTGCTTGTAAAAATAGTCGCGAAGGGTGCGCAGGGTCCCCACGGCAAGATCGTACTGCCCGAGCTCCCTGAGATAATTCATTACCATGACGATATCCCGCACCCATGCATAGGTATATCCCGAAACCGACTCCGCCTTCCCGGTGGACAGAGCCGCATACAGGCCGTTTCCCTTTCTGAAAAACCGAAGGGTATTGCGGGTTTCGAAAAATTCCCGGACCCTCTCCAGGTCCTCCACGGTGTACGACTCCCTAAGGAGCTTGCTCACCACTCTATTATTGACAGTAAGCACCTTCATCCCCTTGTACCTCCCCGTGTTTTCCCGTTCACTGTATTCTCCTGTTCACTGTCTTGGCCTTTCCCCTGCCCGTCTTCCCAGAAAGACAATCAGAGCGATAAGCACCGCCATGATGCCCAGGTAGGCAGCCCCCTCAGGAGAATGGGATGCTCCTCCCGGGACTCCTTGCGCGGCAACCGCCGTACCCCCCGCATCATAGGGGGGAACAACCCAGGCGAATACGTACGCCTGCAGCAAGGTCATGATCCCTATTGCGAGCGCCAGGAACAGGGAGTGCTTGAGGGTGAAGCGGAAGATGTCTCCCTCGTGTCCCGCAAGACCCACCGCGGCCGTGGCCACCGCGATGGATTGGGGGGAGATCATTTTTGCGGCGACCCCGCCCGTGCTGTTTGCCGCCACGGTAATGACAGGGTTCATTCCGAGCTGCAGGGCGGTGACTTCCTGCAGTTTCCCGAAGAGGGCGTTTGCAGAGGTATCGGACCCCGTAATAAAGACCCCCAGCCAGCCTATCAGGGGGGAGAAAAAGGGAAAGAGGGGCCCGGTACCGGCGAAGGCGTTGCCCAGGGCTACGGAAATACCGGAGAAATTGGAAAGATAGGCGAAGCCCAGCACACTCGAAATCGTGATGATGGGAAACCGCATGGTCTTTATGGTCCGCAAAAAAATCGCGGCTCCTTCGGAAAAGGGCACTCTGAGCATGAGCAGGGAGGCAATACCCGCGAGGAGGATGGCGGTGCCTGCGGCACCGGGATAGTTGAAGGTAAACACCGCCGGAAGGGGAACACCGTCCTGCACCACCCTGTTATGGAGTCCGGGCATTTCGGCTCTCACCGTTGCAAGGGAATCGAGGGTCTGCCTGACAGAGGGGATCCCCCAGGCGGCGACGAGGAGGGTCAGTATCATGAAAGGTGCCCATGCGCTGAAGACCTGTCCTCCCGTATAGCGCGGAGACTCCCTGCCGCTGTCCGTTGCCTCATGGGAAAACTGCCCGCTGGTGCGGGGCTTCCAGAATTTCAGGAGACCGGCCAGCAGGGTAAGGGAGACCAGCGAGGCGATGATGTCCGGCAAAAAAGGGCCGAGCCGGGCTGCGGTCCACCATTGGGAGATGCCGAAAGAGAGACCGCATACCAGCAACGCGGGCCACACTTCCTTCACCCCCTTCCAGCCGTCCATCAGCGCCACGATATAAAAGGGTATGACGGCGGAGAGGAAGAGCAGGTTCAGACCGACCAGGCCGCTGATGGCCATGGTGCTGACGCCCGAGACCTGTCCCGCCACGATGATGGGAATACCGATGGCACCGAAAGCCACCGGAGCGGTATTCGCCAGCAGGCATATGCCTGCGGCCTGAAGGGGAGCGAATCCCAGCCCTATCAGCATAGCCGACGAAATCGCCACCGGCGCGCCGAAGCCGGCCGCGCCCTCCAGGAAGGATCCGAAAGAGAAAGCAATGATAATGGCCTGGAGGCGGCGGTCACCGGTGAGGGAGGCGATGGAGCTCTTCACCACCTCGATCCTCTTCGTCCTCACGGTGATACTGAACAAAAAGACCGCGGTAACGACGATCCAGGTAATGGGAAAAAGGCCGAAAAGCATGCCGTACACCAGGGACATCAAGGCCGGGATGAAGGGCATTCCGAAACCGAAAACCGCCGTAAGCAGGGTGGCACCCACGACGGTGAGGGCGGCAACATGGCCTTTCATGCGCCTGACGGCCAATGCCCAGAACAGGACCGCCACGGGGAAGAGAGCCAGCAAAGCGGAAAGGAACGTATTATGCAGCGGGTCCGTTACCATATTCCAGGGCATTGCACCTCCTCCGGGGAATTTTTTGCGGCATATCCCCTAGCCCTGCTTCTCCGTACCCTGCGCCTCCGGGTTCCATTCCGCGAGGTGCCGGAGGTACTTCCACCTCCGCTGTACGTCCGCCTCGGCTTTTTTCATCAGCTCCGCCGCCAGTTCCTCGTTTATCATCCGGAGCATCCGGTAGCGGTTTTCGTGGGAAGCGTATTCCTCGAAGGAGAGGGTAGGCTCACCGCTATCGATGATAAGGGGATTTTTTCCCTGCTTCTCGAGATCGGGATTGAAACGGTAGAGAGGCCAGTGGCCGCAGGCAACTGCCCTTTTCTGCGCCTCCACCCCCTTGCTCATATCGATGCCCTGGGCAATGCAGGTGGAATAGGCGATGACCAGCGAGGGACCGTGGTACGCTTCGGCCTCTATGAGGGCCTTGACCGCCTGGGCGGGACTCGCCCCGAAGGCGATCTGTGCGATGTAGATGGTGCCGTAGGTGGACATGATCATGCCGATGCTTTTCTTCGGGGTCCGTTTCCCCCCCGCTGCGAACTGCGCCACCGCAGGCATGGGCGTTGCCTTGGAGGTCTGTCCGCCGGTATTGGAGTAGACCTCGCTGTCCAGGACCAGGAGGTTGATATCCAGACCGGAGGAGAGGACATGGTCCACCCCGCCGTAGCCGATGTCATACGCCCATCCGTCGCCGCCGATAGCCCAGACCGATTTCTTTACCAGGTAGTCGGCAAGAAAGTGGAAGCGTTTCGCTTCGGAAGATGGATCCTTTGCAAGCCGGTCTTTCAACGCCGCAACGCGGGAGCGCTGCTCTTCGATGCCCTGCTGGGTGGACTGGTCCGCGTCACGCAGTGCAGCGAAAAGCTCCCGCATATCGGAATAGGAGGGATTCTTTTCGAAACGCTCCAGCATCTCCCTGCTTTCGGCATAGAAAAAGTCTACTGTCTGCCTCATTCCATACCCGAACTCGGCATTATCCTCGAAGAGAGAGTTGGACCATGCAGGTCCCCTCCCGTCATGCCGGACAGCATAGGCGGTGGTGGGGAGATTCGCGCTGTAGATGGAGGAGCAGCCGGTGGCGTTGGCGATGAGCAGGCGGTCGCCGAAAAGCTGGGTGAGGAGCCGTATATGCGGGGTTTCCCCGCATCCGGCACAGGCGCTGTGGTATTCGAAAAGGGAGCGCCGGAACTGGCTTCCCTTCACCGTTGCGGGGTTGTACCGGGAGGGATCCAGCTCGGGCAGCGTCATGAAGAAGTTATAGTTCTCCACCTCCTCGTGTCGGTGCTCCTCCTGAAAACGCATATTGATCGCCTTGAAGTCGGGGATCTTTTTCCCTTCGGCGTCCCTGGCATAGGCGGGACAGACATACACGCAGGAGCCGCACCCGGTGCAGTCCTCGGGGGCCACCTGGACCGTGAATTTCAGTCCCTCCAGTTCTTTCCCCTTTGCGTCCGCGGATTTGAAGGCCGGGGGAGCGTCCTTCAGCAGGGCGGGATCATAGGCGTTCAGCCGTATAGTGGCATGGGGACAGACAAAGGAGCAGAGGGCGCACTGGATGCAGATCCGGGGCTCCCAGATCGGGATATAAACGCCGATATTCCTCTTCTCGTACTGGGTGGTCGCCGTGGGCCAGGTGCCGTCGTGGGGGATGGCGGATACGGGAAGGGTATTGCCCTTGCGGGCGATCAGGACACTGGTTACCTTCTTTACGAATTCCGGGGCGTTCTCCGGCACCATGGGCCGCTGCCGCTTCTCCGCAGTGACCCTGCCGGGCACCGCCACCCCGGCAATGCCCTCCAGCGCCCGGTCCACCGCAGCGAAGTTCATGGCGACCACGGCCTGTCCCTTTTTCCCGTACGTCTTCTGTATCTGGTCCTTCAGCGAGGCCACCGCCCGCTCCCGGGGTAAAATCCCGGAAATGACGAAGAAGGCGGTCTGCATGATCATATTGATCTTTGTCCCGAGACCGATTTCATCGGCGATGGAAAAAGCGTCGATGATATAAAATTTCATCTTCTTTTCGATGATCCTTTCCTGCACCTCCACCGGCAGCGTATCCCATACTTCCTCCTTTCCGTAGGGAGTGGTAAGCAGGAACACCGCTCCCTCCGCAGCCTGGGAGAGCATATCGAGCCTCTCGAGGAAAGAGGGATTATGGCATGCGATGAAATTCGCGTCGGGGAGGAGATAGGGGTTTCGTATCCTCTCCTCCCCGAAGCGAAGATGCGATACGGTGACGGAGCCCGACTTCTTCGAATCGTAGACAAAATATGCCTGGGCGAAGTTGTCCGTCTCGGTGCCGATGATTTTGATGGCGTCTTTATTGGCCCCCACCGTGCCGTCGGCGCCGAGGCCGTAGAAGAGCGCACGGTAGGTGGTGCGCCCCTCGACACGGAAGGATTCGTCAAAGGGGAGGCTGGAGTGGGTCACATCATCGTCAATGCCGATGGTGAAGTGGTTCCTGGGCCTCTCCTCCGCGAGATTGTCGAACACCGCCTTCGCCATGGCGGGGGTGAACTCTTTCGAACCGAGACCGTAGCGCCCCCCCACGATCTTCGGATAGTGGGGAAACCGTGTTGCTCCCCTGTCCATGGCCTCACCGATGGCGGTACGGACATCGAGGTAGAGGGGCTCTCCGATGGCCCCCGGCTCCTTGGTGCGGTCCAGCACGGCGATGGCACGGATGCTTGCGGGAAGCGCCTCCGCAAAGGCCTCTGTGGAAAAGGGGCGGTAGAGCCTGACCTGTACCAGCCCGAGCTTTTCCCCCCGGGCATTCAGCTCGTCGATGGCGACGAGGAGCGTCTCCCCTGCGGAGCCGAGCACCACGGCGACGCGCTCCGCTTCGGGATGCCCGTAATAGTCGAAGAGCCGGTACCGCCGGCCTGTGATTTCCGCAAACCTGTCCATCGCCCCCTGTACAATGGAGGGGGCGGCATTATAAAACCTGTTGACCGTCTCCCTTCCCTGGAAATAGACGTCGGGGTCCTGGGCGGTGCCGCGGATCGAAGGGCGGTCCGGCGTGAGCCCCCGCATCCGGTGTGCAAGGACAAGGTCGTCGTCGATCATCGCCCGCATATCGTCGAAGGTAAGTTCCTCGATCTTCCTGATCTCGTGGGAGGTCCTGAAACCGTCAAAGAAATGGATGAAAGGCACCCTGGACTCGAGGGTCGCCGCCTGTGCAATAAGCGCAAAATCCATGGCCTCCTGCACGTCCCGGGAACAGAGCAGGGCAAATCCGGTAGCACGTGCTGCCATCACGTCGGAATGGTCCCCGAAAATGGAGAGCCCCTGGCAGGCGAGGGATCGTGCAGTGACATGGAACACCGTGGGGGTAAGCTCCCCGGCGATCTTGTACATTACGGGAATGATGAGCAGCAGCCCCTGGGACGCAGAGACCGTGGTCGCCAGTGCACCCGTGGTCAGAGATCCGTGCACCGCCCCTGCCACCCCCGCCTCGGACTGCATCTGGCTCACCCGGGGTACGGTCCCCCATATGTTCACCTTACCGGACGCGGATTTCTCGTCACAGATCTGGGCGATGGGGGTGGAAGGGGTAATGGGATAGATGGTGATGATTTCATTGGTGGCATGTACCACATGGGCACACGCGGTGCAGCCGTCGACCGTTATGATCTTCCTTCCCATGAGGATCCTCCTTTGCCGTCATGGATGTCAGCGATAAGCGGCCGAAAGGAGAAGTGCCCTGCTATCCAAATTGCAGGGCAAACATCGGCACTGACCACCGGCACTGATCGTATACCTCAATTATAGAGGATAACAGGGGGAATGGAAATCAGGTGCAGGTGCCGGGACAGCTCCCCGCACCGGTAAAATTCCCTTTGCCGGTACGGATACTCAGGTATAATACAAAAAAGGACTGAAAGACTCTGAGAAACGGTACCGATGAAAACCGAGCTAAAAATAATCCTCCTGTCCGTTGCGGCAGGCTTTTCCACCTGGGTGCTCAATGCGGTCCTGGACTTCCTTGTCTTTTCCTCGGGTCAGTCCTTTCTCGACATCCTGCTCTTCTCCCTGACCCCGTCCGAGCTCTATTTCAGAGTCGTGATCATCCTTGTCTCGATCGCCTTCGGGTTCATGCTGTCCCGCTATTTCGTCAGGGCCCGGAGAGCCGAAGAGGTCCTCCGCCAGTCCGAAGAGAAGTACCGCACCCTGGTGGAGAATATGCAGGACGGCATTTTCATCATACAGGATTCCCGCCTCTGCTTCGTCAACAAGTCCCTCGCCGCCATGGCGGGATATTCGGTAGAGGAGACCATCGGAATGGACTTTCAGCGACTGGTAGCCCCGGAGGATCTCGAAATCGTCCGGTATCGCTACGCGCACCGGCTTGCGGGAGAGGAAGTCCCCAATGAGTACGAATTCAGCCTGTTGCATAAGGATGGAAAGACCAGAATACGCGTACATATGGTGGTCGGGCTTATCCCCTTCCAGGGGAAGATTGCCACCATGGGGACCATCAAGGACATTACCCGGCAGAGGCATATCGAGGAATCCCTCCGGGAGTCCAAGGAGTTTCTCGAGAAAATTATGGAAAACGCCATCAACGCCCTCTATGTCCTCGATCTCGAGGGGAGATGTACCCGTGTGAACCGCCGTGCCTCCGAAATGACCGGGTACAGCTCCGAAGAACTGATCGGCAAGCATTTCTCCCTGCTGATCTCTCCCGATGCCCTCCCTGAGATATCCCGGCAGTTTATCAACGTAGCGGTGCACGGCATGACCGTCTCACAGTACGAAGCGGAAATCGTCCGCAAGGACGGGAAGAAAAGGATAATTACCTTCAGTGCGGTCCCCCTCCTGCATGACGGGAGGATCATCAGCATTGTGGGCTCTGCCGAGGATATCACTGATCGTAAAAGGGTCGGGGAAGAGCTGCGGAAGCTCTCTACCGCCGTGGAGTGGACGGCGGACAGCATCGTCATCACCGACAGGAACGGTATCATCGAATACGTGAATCCCGCCTTCGAGGCGACCACCGGATATACGAGGGAAGAGGCCATCGGGAAGACCCCGAATATCCTCAAATCGGGGAAGCATGGCGCGCAGTTCTACAAGAAGCTCTGGGACGAGCTCCGCGCGGGAAGGGTCTTCCGGGCCGTGTTTATCAACAGGAAGAAAAACGGTGAGCTGTTCTACGACGAACACACCATTACCCCCATACGGGACAGCCGCGGGATCATCACCCATTATGTCTCCACGACGAAAGATATCACCGAACGCATCCAGGCTGAAGAGAGGCTGCGGGAACTGGCGGAAAGGGATCCCCTGACGAATATCTATAACCGGAGAAAGTTCTTCGACTCTCTGAAGGAGGGCGTAGAGAGGGCAAAAAGGTACGGACGCCCCCTCTCTCTGCTCCTGTTCGACATCGACCATTTCAAGAAGGTGAACGACACCTACGGGCACGACAGGGGGGATGCCGTTTTAAAGACCCTGGTGCACATTGTGGAGAAAAGCATCAGAAAGACGGACATGTTCGCACGGTACGGGGGAGAGGAGTTCACCCTCTTCGCCCCGGAAACCACTCTGCAGGGCGCGATGGAGCTTGCGGAAAAGATCCGTCAGACCGTGGAGACCCACTCGTTCGACGAGGTGGGGAGGATTACGGTAAGCATCGGGGTCTCCGAGTTCAAAGAGGGGGATACAATGGACAGCCTCGTCCGGCGTGCCGACAGCGCCCTTTACCTCGCCAAGCGAAAGGGAAGAAACAGGGTGGAAAAAGAGACTATGCCGCCCCCCACTCCTTCAGCTTGCCGCTGATGTAGGCGATAATCCCGGCATGCTCCTCCGTCCCCCTTTCGCTGATGAGGACAGGCCTGCCGAAGGCGAAATGCACTGTTTTGGAGGGATCGATCTTCCCGAAATCCTTCAGCCGCTTTCCGTTTCCCCAGGCATCGGTCTTCAGGGCGATGGGGACGACGGGGACCCCCGCCTTCTTCGCAAGCTTCACCCCTATCGTATTGAAGGAGGAGGGATCGAATACCGCGGTCCTCGTGGTCTGGGGAAAAATCACGATGGATCTGCCGGACTGCAGCCGCCCGGTCCCGCCCTCCAGCACCGCCTTCAGGTCGTCGCGGGGATTGGTGCGACCCACCACCACGGGATCCCTCGACCGCATGACATGCCTGAAGACGGGATAATCGATAAGGCTCTGTTTCACCACAAAGGTCAGATCCCTATAGGGGGCGATAATGCCGGGGAGGACAAAAGTCTCCAGGGTGCTCATGTGGTTCCCCACAAAGATGCAGGGTCCGGAAAGCCCGGTGAAACTCTCTGCGCCGGTCACTTCAATCGTAACGCCGACGCTCTCCAGGGCGAGAAGGATCTCGAGACTGCTCTCCGCCCATTCTTTTGTTCCGTAGTTTCCCCGCTTCGCCCGGCGGCTGGAGCGGAGCACGATGCCGAGGACCTGCCGGTAAAAGGCGGCGGAGGGGGAAAGCCGCGCCGGGACCGACAGGGTACGGGGGGCTGTCCGGTAGGTGCCGTCCGGTCCGATTATCTTTTCCATACGAAGCTCCTTATTGCTGTATGATAAAAGTGACACATCAGAGTAATTTAAGAAGTACGTCCCGAAATGTCAATCCATGTACTACTGTTTTGCCCCCCTCTTCTTCACCTCTCAGACTCTTTCCCCACGCACTCATTCAGGGAGCCCTTTTTCGCATTCTCCTCCCTGCTCTTTTTCCTCCGTCGTCATCCCGGCGGATCCTCTGGGCCGGGATCCAGTCCTTTTTCGAAAGACTCTGGACCCCACAAACCAGGATTCCTATTAAAAGGAACCCTACGCCGCCCTCGCCTTCCTCATCGAGAGGGAAATACGCTTCCGCTGCAGATCCACGGCCAGAACGGTAACGGTCACCTTCTGGTGCACCTTCACCACATCCGCAGGGTTCTTTACGAAGGTATCGGACAGCTCGCTGATATGCACCAGTCCGTCCTGGTGTACCCCGATATCCACAAAAACCCCAAAGGCCGTTATGTTGGTCACAATCCCGGGGAGTCTCATCCCGGGCTTCACGTCCTCAAGCTTCTCGATTCCCTCCGCGAAGGCAAAGGCTTCGAACTGCTCCCGGGGATCACGGCCGGGCTTCGAGAGCTCGGACATGATATCGTTCAGCGTAGGCAACCCCACGGTATCCGAAACATATTTCTCAAGACTTATCTTTTTCCTGAGACTCTCGTCGCGCATCAGGTCCGCAACCGAGCAGCCCATATCACGGGCCATGGACTCCACAATGGAGTAGCTCTCGGGGTGCACCGCACTGGAATCAAGGGGATTTTCCCCGTCCCTGATACGCAGGAACCCGGCCGCCTGCTCGAAGGCCTTCGGCCCGAGACGGGAAACTTTCTTCAGCTCCTCCCGGGAATGGAAGGGGCCGTTCTCATTGCGGTAGGCGACAATGTTGGAGGCAAGCTGCGGCCCGAGCCCCGAGACATAAGTGAGAAGGTGCTTGCTTGCGGTATTCACCTCTACCCCCACCCTGTTCACACAGCTTATCACCACGTCGTCGAGACTCCGCTTCAGCGCTCCCTGGTCCACATCGTGTTGATACTGCCCCACTCCGATGGATTTCGGGTCGATCTTCACCAGTTCAGCAAGAGGATCCATGAGCCGCCTGCCGATGGAGACGGAACCGCGCACCGTTACATCATGATCCGGAAATTCCTCCCGGGCCGTTTCCGAGGCGGAATAGATGGAGGCGCCGCTCTCGTTCACCATTACCACCTGGATCGTCCGCGGGAGGCCGAGGGAGCGCACAAAGGACTCCGTTTCCCTGCTCGCGGTGCCGTTCCCGATGGCAATGGCCTCGATCTGGAACTGCTCACAAAGGCCCCCCAGCTTTGAGGCGGCTTCTGTGGTGAGCCTCTCCGACTGGTGAGGATAGACAGTATCCGTATGGACCAGCTTTCCCTGGCGGTCGAGGCAGACCACTTTGCAGCCGGTTCTGAAGCCGGGGTCGATGGCGAGTACTCTCTTCTGTCCCAGGGGAGAAGCGAGAAGGAGCTGACGGAGGTTCTCCGCGAAGACACGAATCGCCTCCTCATCCGCCTTTTCCTTGGTGGCAAGCCGGATCTCCGTTTCCATGGACAGGGAGAGAAGTCTTTTATAACTATCGTGCGCAGCCATCTTCACCTGCTGGGACGAGGGGGAATGCCCCTTCACGAAGAGACGCTCCAGGACCGCCAGTGCTTCCTCCTCCGGAGGGATGACACGCAGTACCAGGAAGCCCTCCTTCTCCCCCCGCCGCATGGCAAGGACCCTATGGGAGGGAGTCTTGCTCACCGGTTCCTCCCAGTCGTAATAGTCCTTGTATTTTATTCCCTCCTCCTCTTTGCCCTTTATCACTTTAGAGAGGAAGACCCCCCTGGCCGTGTACAACTGCCGCATCTGCGCACGGGCGCTTTGGTCCTCGCTCACCCACTCGGCAATGATGTCCCGGGCTCCCGCAAGGGCGTCCTCCACTGTTTCCACCCCCTTTTCCGCATCCACGAAGGCAGCCGCTTCCGCCGCAGGATCCCTTTCGTCCTGGGCGAAAACGATTTCAGCGAGGGGTTCCAGACCCTTCTCCCGGGCAATGGTGGCCCGGGTGCGGCGTTTGGGACGGTAGGGAAGATAGATGTCTTCCAGGACGGCAAGGGTCTCCGCCGCAAGGATCTTTTCTTTCAGCTCATCGGTAAGCTGGCCCCGCTCCTCCAGCGCGGTGAGGATCGCCTCCCGCCGTTTATCCAGCTCGTCAAGTTGGGCAAGACGGTCACGGATAGCGGTGATGACCACTTCGTCCAGGCTGCCGGTGACCTCTTTACGGTACCGGGAGATAAAGGGGACGGTAGCCCCTTCCTCCAGCAGCAGGGCGGTAGCCCTGACCTGCTTCGGGGACAATGACAGTTCTTTCGCTATAACAACAATATGTACTTCGTTCATTTTCTCCTCTGTCCGGTTTTACCCGGGGGATTCGGGTGTGCAGGCACACTGTATTCTACTGCGACCGGCTGCATACATACCCTGGTATTTTTCGGGAAAAGGTAGCTTACCAAATGAAAAAGTCGGGAGTAAAGGAGGAAGGAGAAAATATAAGACTCTCAATCTCTTATCGAAGGGGAAAGCCATACTCCTCGCCGCAGGGAAGGTACAGTACTGCGCTCTTCTTTCCTATCGCGGCCTACCGCGGCAGAATGAAATAGAAGTTATTCCCGTATTGGGTAGGCTCGTATCCCACCACGCCGCCATGGATTTCCACGGCATTTTTAATGAACGCCAGGCCCAATCCCGTACCCGGCTTGTTGTCCACATTGCTGGCCCGGAACTCCTCTTCGTAGAGTCTTCCCCGCTCTTCCGGTTTTATATGGGGACCGCTGCTGAAAACATTGAACTTCACCCCGTCCTTTCCGGGCCCGAAGAAATCCTTGATGATCTCGTGGCCGTAGGAGATGCACTTTATCTTCTCACCGGATTCCGTGGTAACTTCCTCGGTATACTTCAATGCATTGGAGAAGAGATTGGCGTATACCTGGGCCATCAGCCCCACATCCACCACACTGATAATCTCTTCCTCGGGCATGCCGCTGAACCGGTCATCCACCGTAATCCCCTGACTCTGGAACTGCTCCATATAGCGCTCCAGCTGCGGAAGGACAACATCCCTCTTCATATTGCACTGCTTCGTCCGGAGAGTAAGACGCCCCTGGTCGAAATGGCTCCTGCGAAGCAGCGTCTCGAGGAAGAGGCTCATGTTCCGGTAATGCTTCTCGATATTGTCGAACTCGTCCGTAAGGCTGTAGTTCACATCCCGCATCTCGGTCCGTATCCTCTCCAGGCAGGCCTGTTCTTCCGGCGTGGCAGCGGAGCAGCGAGAGAGGAGCTCCTCGATCTCCTTGTTTTTCATGATCTTTCCCTTGAGGCGGCGCAGGAAAAGCTTATAGACCATATTGGGGACGATGATGTTATGCTCGATATCCGCTACAAGGGTGCGGATAAACTTCAGATGCTCGATATTCTTCTCCACGAGGAAGCGGTTGTGGATGTTGAAGCCGATGCGGTTGGCATATTTTTCGAAGAAGAGCTCCTGGTGAGGCCCCAGGCCATCGGCAGGATACACTTCGAGAAAGCCGAGGACATCGCTGGTTGTCTTAAAGGGGAGTTGATCGATGAGGAACTTCTTTCCCCTTATGGTGGATATCAGGCTGTGCCCCTTATGGTAGGGGGTCCCGTTGGGCTGCAGCTCGGGAGGGGGGGGAGTGTGCAGCCCCTCTTCCGGGTGCTCGGTCTTCGCCACCAGCAGCAACTCGTTATATTTCGGGTCGATAAGGTATAACCTGGCCTCGAGATTGAAAAAAACTTTGGGGATAGTGACACAAAGGAAGTAGAAATCATCGATACTGTCGAACTCCTGCGCCAGATCGAAGAACGTCATAATGGCGTTGTTTTCCAGAGGAATAAAATCGTACTGCCGGTAATCGTGCTTCTTGCTTTCGATCCGTTCGATGATGTAGGTTGTGGTGACCATACAAAATACCGGAGCCCCTTCGAGATATGGATCTCTTATTTGCTATTCAATAGAGCCAACCGTGCCGGTATGACCGGCACCCCGCGATAGCTCTCCCCCGCTGCGTATTCCCTGACCATGGAGGCCTTCTCCTCGAAACGAATGGAGTTTTCTCCCTGGCACGTTCGCTACATCCTGCGCATCCGCATATGCATCTTTCAGCACGATGCGATACAACTAATTATATACGGTAATTTTTTTGATGTCACCTTTTTTCATTGCAGAAGGGGAGCAGGGGGAAGAGCGATTCTGAATAGACAGCCTTAGGTATGGGGCAAGGGGGCACCCTTTTTCTTTGCGAGTGAATTCCTCCCTGTTCTCAGGGGATCTCCTGATCGTGATAATACTACTGATCCCCTTCACGCATACGATGGGGACAGGCGTGTTTTCCCTATGTCCGGCCCCCTCTGCTATTCCAGACACTCGCCGCAGAGAAAGAGGATACCCCCCTGCCCCCGTATCTCTCTTTGTGCAGGGGAATCCTCTTTCTCTTTTATTTCTCTCTCTACCTCTCCCTTTACCTCTCCCTTTTCTGTTGCGTCAGAGAGGCGATCTCGGCACGGAGCCACCACAGCATCCCTATCCCGGGCAGAGCGGCAACGGCAGTGATAAAGAAGAACGGTGCCCATCCTATGAATTCCACCAGGAAGCCGGAAGAAGGGGCGATGACGGTTCTCCCCAGGGCAGACAGGGAAGACAGGAGCGCGTACTGTGTCGCACTGTAACGCTGGTTGCAGAGAGACATGAGGAGGGACACAAAGGCGGCGGTGCCCATCCCGCCGCAGAGATTCTCGAAAGCAACGGCGAAGATCATCACCGGGTAGCTCTTCCCGGTCCATGCAAGGACCATGAAGGAGAGGTTGGAAACCGCCTGGAGCAACCCGAAAAGCAGGAGGGAGCGGCAGAGACCGAGCCGCACCATCAGGGTTCCTCCGAACATCGCCCCGATAAGGAGGGAGACAAGCCCCAACCCCTTGTTGATAGTGCCCACATCCGTGGCGGAGAATCCCACTCCCCTGATCAGAAAAGCCGTGGTCATGGTTCCGGCATAGGCGTCTCCCAACTTGTAGAGGACAATAAGCAGGAGAAGAACAGCGGCGGAGCGGCGGGAAAAGAAATCTCTCAAGGGTCCCCCCACCGCCTCCCGGAGACTGCCGGGAGGCGATACCCGGACCTCCGGCTCAGGGCCCAGGAGGGCGGAGAGCACCCCGACGGTCATCAGGACCGCCATCAACAAATAAGTATTGTGCCACCCGATGCGGTCGGAAAGGACCAGGGCCACCGCGCCGGATACCAGCATCGCTATACGGTAGCCCATCACGAACACGGCCGCCCCCACCCCGCGCTCCTTCTCTCGCAGCACATCGGTCCGGTACGCATCGATGACGATGTCCTGCGAAGCGGACGTAAAAGCCACCAGTACGGCAAGGCCGCCCATGAGCCAGGGGGTAGCTTCCGGTGAATGGAGCCCCATGGCGGCAATGCCGGCCATCAACCCTATCTGGGTCAGGGCGATCCACCCCCGCCGTCTTCCGAACCGGGCGAGCCAGGGAGGAACAAACCGGTCCATGAGGGGCGACCAGAGGAACTTGAGGGTATAGGGCAGCCCGGCCAGGGCGAAAATACCGATAGTGCGCAAATCCACCCCCGCCACCGCCATCCATGCCTGCAACGTCCCGCCGGTGAGGGCAAGGGGCAATCCCGAGGAGAAGCCGAGCAGAAGAATGGTGGAGATACGGCGGCTGCGGAATATCCGGAGATACGGGGAGAGATCGGGACTCATTTCTCCTTCTTCCCCGGGAAAAGGGAAGGGTCGACAGGCAGCCTCCCCCGGAAATTCCGCTCTCCTTTCAGGCAGCGCAGCACCGCTTCCTGCGCGGACGGAGTCGCCTCGTACGCAGCGATAAGGCAAGCAGCCTCCTCAAAATAACGCAAAACATAGGGGCTCCCGAAGGATATCACCAGGGACGGCCCCGCCTTTCGCAGGAGAGCCAGGATCCTGTCCCTTTCCCCGGCCTCTATTCCCGAGCTGCCCCTCCATGCCGCGACACTGGTGAACAGGGCGAAGACCGCTTTCCTTCCCGACAGGTCGCCCGTGGCGCGGAGGGGAACGACATCCCTGAAGTACCCTCTCAAGGGGGTCTCCTCATGGAAAGAGGGATCTCCGGCAAGGACCAGAAGCACCCCATCCCCGGCAACGGGCAGGAGACCGGGGGCATGCCTGACAAGGGTAATTGACCTCTCCACCAAAGCGGAGGAAAGTGCCCGGTGCGCGATGAGGTCCGGGATGCCGGGCGGGATATTGTTATGAGCGGCCCCGAGGCCCTCTTTCGCTTTCAGGATACGGGCCACCGCCGTTTCGACGGTCTCCTCTGCCAATTCCCCGGCGACCACCGCGTGGTGGAGCTCCCGCACCGCGTCATCCGCGTCGGAGGGGTGCAGCAGGATATCGGCCCCGGCATTGATGCATTCCACGGGTACCCTGCCGAAGTCCTTCAGGGCATCCATATTCAATGCATCGGTAAGCACCAGGCCGCTGAACCCCAGGTCCTCCCTCAGCAACCCGGTGATGACCTTCCGGGAGAGGCTAGCGGGTCTCCCGTCGAGGGCGGGAACGGTGAGGTGGCCTATCATGATGCTGCCGGCACCCGCCTCTACTGCCCGTCTGAAAGGCAGGATATCCGTCTCCATCAGGTCGGTGCGGGATTTGCCGATGACCGGAAGGGCGATATGGGAATCCACTGCGGTATCCCCATGGCCCGGAAAGTGCTTTGCGCAGGGAATGAGGCCAGCCCTTCCGAGGATCGACAGATAGCGCACGCCGAACCAAGACACCATCTCGGGGGAGTCGGAAAAGGCCCGGGTGCAGATAATGGGATTATCGGGGTTCCGGTTGACATCCATCACCGGAATGAGGGGCATGTTGATTCCCGTATCCATCGCCTCGGCAGCCACCGCCCCGAGGGCGGCGTCGAGAAGAGCCACCGCTTCGGGGTCGTCTCGTTCGACAGCCGCGGCAATGGCCATGGGACAGGGAAAAGGGGTGGTCCCTGTAATCTGCTGCACCACCCCCCTTTCGATATCCGAAGCGATGAAGAGGGGAACGGCTGCCATGGACTGGAGGGAACGGAGGAAAGCGCGGACCTCCTCCCTCTCTCCGCCGAAGACGATGAAGCCCCCGATTCCCTTCTCCACGAGGCCGGCCATTTTTGCACGGTATTCCTTGTCGCGGATATCGTTGCCATTGAGCCTGCTGATCACCAACTGACAGAGCCTTTTTTCGAGGGTACCGGGTGCGGATATGCCGACAATCTGCATGCAGGGAGTTTATCAGATCGGGGCAAAAGGAGACAACCGGAGTCCATCAAAGCCGTCATCCCGGCGAAAGCCGGGATCCAGAAATCTTTAAAAGGACTGGATTCCGGCTCAGAGGACCTGCCGGAATGACAGCCAGGGTTTTAATGAGTTTGCCCTGCCTCCCGATTGCGCAATGAGACGGGAAAAAGTACAATACGCTATCAGGTATTTTTCCAGGGAGGAACAATGTGTGAATTCTGTACGAAGCATGGGGACGGAAAGATCTGGTACAAGAACGCATCCAACTTTTCCCGGGACCTCGTCGCCGACCTGAAGCGCCGGAAATATATCGAAGGATTTCTCGAAACCACCATCAGGGACGGCTTTGCGACCCTCGGGCGTCTCGAGGCCCTCTTCAGGAAAAGGGGCAGGCTCCCGGATTCCGTAGCAGGCAGGATGGAGGAGCGGGCAAAGGCGGAGCACTACGGACAGGTCCTCCCCATGGAAGAGGTGAGGGAGCTGGTCATGAAGGCGGAGACCGTCATCCGCATGCCCTGCGCCTGCCGCTGGACCGCGCAGAAGAAAGAGACACGCTGCTGTTACGGCATCAGCTATGGCCCCGACGCGTGGTATGAGGGCATCGATATGAGGTATTTCGGAAAGATGCCGGACGGAGGACAGGAACTCCTGGAGCGGGAGGAGGCGCTGCGCCAGATGGAGGAGATGGAAGAGCACGGCGCCATCCATACCATCTGGACCATGATCACCCCCTTTATCGGAGCGGTCTGCAACTGTACTGCCCGTGACTGCATTGCCATGAAGACGCTGGCGGGAATCAGGGTGGAGCTCATGGCCAGGGCGGAATATGCCGCGGTGGTGGACAGGGAACTTTGTACCGGATGCGGGCTCTGCGCGGAACGCTGCCAGTTCGACGCTATTTCGGACATCCGCGGGGAAGGCAGGGACTACGCTTCCGTCGATCCCTTCAAATGTTTCGGATGCGGCCTCTGCCGCAGGGCATGCGTTTTTGGAGCCCTCTCAATGAGACTGCGGTAGGCGGGGAGGGCCGGTCTTATCCGCAGCTTTTACAGCCGCAGAGGGACGTGAGGTGCGAGCGGTGCTCCATGAGGGCGATCTTTTTCCACTCCGGCTTTACATTCTTTCTCAGCGACGAGTCCATGTGCACCCCGGTGTATGAGGAAAGGAATCTCTCTATGCCGGAGCAGTCCGTGCGGGAAAAGAACGAACAGGAGATTCTCTCCCTCCCGTCTTCGATCACGGCATCCCCGTGGGCTGCCGGCGTCCTGCGCAGAAAGTAGGTGAACATCTTCACCAGGGTATCGTAAAGAGCAAGGGAGAGAGCATAGGCGGGAATGGCCCGCTCCGTCGCTTCAGTCGTATCGGCGGCAGGGGTGGCGCCAAACTCCCCGGGAGGCTGCGTAAGTAGAAGCGGGGCATCCAGGATGAGAGACATCCACTGGCTCCGGTTACCGAAGAGACACTCCAGATTTGCGATATGGTAAAGACCCGCGCGTACTCTCTTGACCCCCTCGAAGCGCGGGGTTCCGGTGATATCGAAGAGAGAGCTCTTTCTGAGAGCCCTTTCACCGGGAGAGAAGTCCCGGAAGACCTCTTCCCCCGGAGAGGGAAAGTACCGCACCGCCATGAGCCCCGAATCGGCGACAATATTCCCTTCTTCCAGGCACCCGCTCTCCACTGTCTCGATCATGAAAGCGCCGGGCCTCCCCTTTACCCATAGGTACCAGGCGGGCGTATCAATCCAGACCTGGCTCAGTCCCTGTATGCCGATATCCTCACGTATGTCGGGCGTGGCATAGGAGAGATAGATGAAGCAGGCTTCCAGCCTCTCCCTCACCCTATTCTGCGGGTCGATCATGGCGCTCCTCCACTACTTCTTTGGCCAGTTCCTCTGTCCGGCTCTTATCGAACATCTCTTTCACAATGGCCAGCTTCTCCCGTCCCTCCACGTCGATCCCCATGCGGCGGGCACTCTCCACGAGGATATCATCCGGGTAAGCCAGGGTAAGGGAATAGCTCGTCTCGTAGGAAGAGAAGAAATCGCATTTCTCATAGGCCTTGGCGACCTCTTCTTTCCCCTCTTCGAAGCTTTTGATAACGGAGCCGATCTCCCGGCCCAAATCGTAAAGGAAAGAGCTCCTTCTCATGCAATGTCCCTTACACGATGGAAGCGATAGGAAAGGAAGAAGTTCCTGTGCATCAGCATGAAACTCACCATGAAGAAGGTCCAGCACAAGGGGGTGTCCTCAGGCTGCGCAATGCCGGGCACCTGCCCGAGGACCCGGGGGCCGATAGTATAGTAAAACCACAGAAAACCCGCCGCCAGGGCCACGGCCACAACGGTGCGGACCGCAGCCCGTACAAGAAGGGGACCGCCATGGAAAAGGTTGCCCAGATAGGTAGAGACCACCAGTACGCCCATCATCAGAAAGCCCGCCATCTCCCCTGCATGAAGGTATCTGAAATAGGGGGCATCGGTGTACTGCCCTCCTACGAAAGGCTTGCCCCAGTAGGCCTCCATTCCCTTCACCATAAGAACGAAGATAACGAGCCCCAGCAGAATGATACCGGAAAGGATCGCCAGTCCCGAAAAGAGGGAGCCTTCCCCTCCTCTTCCCCTGAAGGCCTTCCACGGATAGCCCTCCCAGAGTATTTCGGAGAGGAGGACCGCCGCAACGCAGCAGATCATCCAGCCCAGGTGAACATAGGCGCTGTTGGTATCGGCGATTCCCTCCCACCAGGGGGCCACTGCCGCCATTTTCTGCGGGGGATAGAAGAGGTAGCCCACGTGGGGATGAAAGAAGATAATATAGGCGATGATACTGAAAAACGATACCGCGAAGAGCCGTGAGAGTCCTAAAACTCCCGCATCCTCCTTTACCTGTGTCCAGGGCCACTTTTGGAATCCGGCACGCCACAGAGTGGCTGTCCAGATGAAGGCGGTAAAGAAATAGATGATGGCAGTGGAGGCGTTTTCACGGGAACTGTAGGCCTCGGCCCCTGTCTCCCCTGTGGCGATAAGGGCTGCGGGACTGAAGTAGGTAATGCCGTATTTCCCGATAAAACGATAGAAGAAAACAAAGATGATCAGTGCCATGAGAGCGAGGGAGAGGACCGTAAGCATCGCTCCCTGTGCAGCGGAGAGCCTTTCCGTAAGCTTCGTCCTCACCGGCCAGTATTCAAAGACATCGCTGAGGATCACCACTGATGCCAGGAGGACCACCACCATGGAAAAGCCGTACATCGGGGTATACAGCCGCATGATCCCCTTGGGATTGAAAAAGATATACCATGCAGCCACGTTCAGGGCCGCAAGAAACACGAAAGTAACAATGCCCTTGCCATAGACGGCTATACCGGTATCCGACTTGTTTCCCACGTCATGCCACTCCTTCCGGAAAGTATCCTCTCTCTTCTCACTGCTCCTCCCTTTCTTTCTCCCCTCCCGTAAAGGGAGGGGGGCCTGGGGAGGGTACTACATCTTATTAAAAGGTGACGGTGTCGCCGTTGGTCAGGTAGACATTCGTGGCTTTCGCAACAGTGGAGTACTTCTTGTACGACTTGTACTTATCCGTCCCCTTCACCACCGGGAGCCCTGCTGCAGCCGCCTTTTCCGCAAAGATCCAGCCGGTGCAGTGATTGCAGGCGAACTTCCCGGGCTTGAAGGTCTTAAGGCCCTTGATGATATCATCGTATTTGGGGTCCCACGTCTCGAAAAGCGAAATATGGAGGCCGCCATAACTTCCGTACACCTCGTCGCCTTTTGCGAAATTATTACGGGCGAAGCTGTAGAGGGTGAGAATTCCGGGATGGCAGCAGCCGGTAACGGTGACGATCCCTTTGTCTTTAATATGGAAATACAATACGCTCTCGCCCCTGACCCTGAGAATGATGGGCACATCGAACATCTTGACGGCCGCTCCCGGCATGAGCTTTACCACCTTGTCGGGAGTACATTCCACCAGCTGTCCCTTGTGGGGAACGGAGTTCTTGCAGCCCGCCTTCTCGAAGCTTCCGCCCTTGAGGAGCTTGATATCCTCAGGGTAGTGCGTGGATGGTGCGTACAGGGTGATGTTGGGATTATGCTTCAGGGTGGATTCGATGCCCCAGAAGTGGTCCAGATGCCAGTGGCTGAGGACCATGGTGTCGATCTCTTTCTTCCTGAGCATCTGGTCGATACCGTGCATCTTATACACGTAATCCATCCAATCGTTATTCCAGCCCGTATCCATCAGGATCTTCTTCTTTTTGCCGTCGAGCTGTTCGATCTCCAGGAGGGCGCTGTAGCCGCCCGAATTATCCCTGTCCCAGGCGGTATCGTACTGGTTCCCCATGGCGCCGCCGCCGTCCATCATGTTCTTCTTGAAAATGTCGTTATTAAACCAGCTGGTTTCGGAGAGCACAGTGACTTTAAGGCTCCTGATCTCCCCGATGTCCTCCTTGGCAGCATGGCTCACTCCGGGAACAGCGTTGCCGGCAGCGAGGGTGGTGAGCCCAACACCCGCCATTTTGAGAAAGGTCCTTCTTTCCATACTCGGTGCCTCCTGGGAGAAATTTAGGATAGTATAGTGGATTCGAAACATCTAATATCAAATTTATTTTATTAATGCAACGATTACGATTTGTTATGTATGGTAAGAGTGCCGGGGACAATCCGGTTGAAGAGCGGCGAAGAAATACTGCAGAATACAGGGCAGAAAGACGGGACCTCACTGGAAAAGCCTCTCTTACCCTGTCATTGCGAAAGGGTTTTCTCCTGAAGCAATCCCAACTTTTTCACCGGGAGTTGCGGGGACTCTATACAGCCACAGCCTTTCTCTCCCTACCGCGGCGTTCGGCCACCGGAATGCGCACGGTTCCGGTGATTTTCTCAGAACTGCACGCCCTATGAATTTTAGACCTGTATCTTGTACAATGCCGCCGCGTTGCGGCCGAAGATCTTTCTTTTCACGTCACTGTCCGCCGGACCCAGGGGTTTGTAGCCGAATTTTTTCTGCATGTCCTGCGGAATCTCGAGGCGGCGGAGGGCTTCGATCTGCCACTGCGGCGAGCCGAACCAGACAGAATCAGTTCCCCAAACGACATGCTCCTCTCCCATTCCCTTTATCAGTGTGCCCAGTATGCCCGCACAGTAACGGGGCTGACTTATGGCGGTAAGGGCAAAGGTCGCCCCGACTTCTGCGTAGACGTTTTTCACCCCGTACTTTTCGGGGATGGATGCCAGATCGCTCACCCAGGGGATATATCCCGCTTTTTCAAACTCCTCCACTTCATCCTCCGAGGGTGGCTTGCCTTCCTGAAGGGCGGAATGATAGATGATGAAGTTCAACTGCGGCCAGTCCTTCGCAGCCCGGCCGATGTCATCCGTAGATCCATACTCCCAGGTCTTCGCCATTCTGACCTTGTACAGGGAGGGAAGCAGTCCCTTGTGGATGCAGACGTTGGTGATGCCCGCTTTCACCATCCTCTCATAAACGGGATAAACAAGCCTCTCATCGTCGAGCCTCCATGGGTATTTCGAGCTTTCAAAAGGGGTGCCGGTGGTGTAGCCTTTCCAGGCGTCCGGCTTGTACTCGGCAATGGCACGCTCGACCTCCTCCATCCAGTCCGGATGCCCCGGAGTGAACACGGCATGGCTGTACATGACTTTCCTTCCCGCCCTCCTGTTCACCGTCTCCCTCGCCTTCGCCATCTCGTCGTTATGGATGAACCATTTTTTCGGATCATCGTTGGGGGCGCTGGTGAGGAGAGCAATCTTGGTATCGCTCAGCTCATAGACCTCCCGATAGTAGTTGTCAAACCTGATCTTTTCAAGGTCGTCCTGTCCTCCCTTCAACTGGGGATTCCATTTTTTCGCCATCTCTCTCAATCCCAGAATGGATTTGGAACGGTACCGCGGACTGACGAAATGGGTCTGGACGTCGAAAATAAACTGCCCGGAGAGGGCTTGCCTTCTCTCTTCGGCGAAGACGGGGTCGGCTGCCTCTGCAAGGTCCACTGCAAAGAATTTTCCGAAAACCGAATTCATTGCCAGGAAGACAGTGGCCATGCCGCAACTGGTGAGCAGGAAGTCCCTCCGGGTCATGTTCACTTTCCCGCTGTACTTTCCCGCCAATTCCCTCGTCAACTCCTCCACCCTGCGCTGCTCCGGGGTCTGTACCGGAGAAAAACCCTCCTCCGCCACCCCCTTCAGGGGCAGGGGGAAAACGAGTTTCTCTTCATGCTGATGGCTGCGTTTGTCTCTTTTCATAATCACCTCCCGGGTGATAGAGGGGATGAATCATGTATACCGCTGAAAGGCGGCTCCAGAGGGTTTCAGGGAATTCCCTCCTGCAGCAATCGGAAGAGTAACAGCAGGAGATGCGGTGAAAAATGAGAGTGAGCCGGTATAGTAGAAGTGTACCACGACAAAGGAGGAGTCACAAGGACCGTGACGGGAAGCAGAAAAAGGGCGCTGGGCAAGCGCCCCTCTTCTTCGGCCTTCCTGATGATTCGGCTTCAGTACCCGTAGCAGACCCCGCTCTCTCCAAAGCAGATCCCTATTTCCCGGGCCGTTTTGATGATATCGTTGTCCACGGGCACATTTTTCATATTGTTGATAGCGCTTTCGAGGGGAACCGCCTTCACTTCGGGCGGATCGAGGGCCACCATGGTGCCGAAATCCCTTCTCTCCACCGCACGCACCGCTGCCGCGCCGAAGCGGAGGGCCAAAAGGCGGTCGAAGGTGGTAGGGGAGCCACCGCGTTGCAGATGACCGAGAACAAGAGAGCGCGTGTCCTTTCCCGTCCTCAGGGCAATCTCCTTCGCTACATATTCCCCGATGCCCCCGAGGACCACATCCTGCCTTCCCAGTTCGCCCTTGCCCTTGTCGAGGGCGCGCCCGCCTTTCGGTGCGGCACCCTCTGCAACCACCACGATGGCGTAATGCTGTCCGTGCAATTCGCACTCCATGATATGATCGCACACTTTATCGAGATCGAAGGGGATTTCAGGGATAAGGATCACATCCGCAGCGCCGGATACCCCGCTCTGCAGGGCGATCCAGCCCGCATGTCTCCCCATGACTTCCACGACCATGACCCGTTCGTGGGACTTGGCAGTGGAGTGCAGACGGTCGATGGCTTCGGTAGCGATGCTTACCGCGGTATCGAAACCGAAGGTAACCACCGTAGCGGCAAGGTCGTTGTCGATGGTCTTGGGGACCCCCACAACGGGAATTCCCTTCTTGTAAAAATCGTAGGCTATCTTGAGGCTGCCGTCTCCGCCCACGGCAATGAGGCAATCAAAACGGAGGCGTCTGAAGTTCTCGACCACCTTCTCCGATACATCCCGGATCTCCGTCTCTCCCGCCATGTTGGTGATGGGCATGGAGAAGGGATTCCCTTTGTTGGTAGTACCGAGGATCGTCCCCCCCAGGCTCGAAATGCGACGGACTTTTCCGGGAGAAAGGGGAACGATCTCATCAGTATTCAGGAGTCCCGCATACCCGTTCTTGATCCCGTACACTTCCCAATTCCTGTTGTACGAGGCCATTACCACCGCCTCGATAACCGCATTCAGTCCCGGGGCATCGCCCCCTCCCGTGTTTATGGCAATCCTCATTCCCCTCTCCATCTGCTCTCCTTTCCCGCCTTTTCCGGCCAGCCTTTCCGGCCGGTCTTTTCGGACAGATACGCTCCCTTTTCGTCCCGCAATTATACCATAAAGGACGCAAGGCGGAGAGAGGAAGGGAGGCAACAAAAGGGGAAATGATCAGGGGCATGGCAGGACAGCTTTCAGGAAATTTTTTCAGGCGTATTCCTGCAGGAGAACGAAGGTTTTTCCCCGCTGGGCCAGCCTCCCCGACTTTTTCAGGCTCTTCATCGCCCGGGTAATGCTTACCCGGTGGGCACCCACCAGGAAACTCAAATCTTCATGGGTAAGGGGAAACTGAATAATAACCGTATTGCTGTCCTTTACTCCGTGCTCCTTCGCAACATTGCTGAGCACCCCGATGATCTTCTCCTCGAGAGAGGGGGAGGACAGCGTCTCCGCCCTGTTGGTGAGCAATTCGATGCGGCGGGTCAGGTTCTTGATCACCTGGAGGCCTATGTTCGGATGCTGCAGGACGAGCTTCTCGAAGGAGGCCCTCGAAAACCCGCAGGCAAGGGAATCCTCCATGCAGACGGAGCTGACGGGATAGTCGAAATCCTCGTTGAGCACCTGCTCCCCGATGAAGTCGCCCCCTTTGCGGATGTCGAGGGTGATTTCGTTCCCCTCTTTGCTGAACTTGCTCAGCTTGACACGCCCGGCCTTCAGAAGGAACATCTCACGGGCGGGGTCTCCCTCCATGAAGATGGTCTGCCCCTTCTTATAGTGCCTGCGGAGCGCTGCGCCGACCAGGGCTTCGATCTCCTGGGGACTGAGATGCTCGAACATCCACAGATGCCCGATACAGACAGGAGAAATACCGGCGCCCTTTCCGGCAAGCTCTTCACAGACGCATCCCATTACCTCTGACCTCCTCATTCTCATTATGGAAAGAAAAAGTGGCGCAATGACATATGACCGGCTGCTTCATACAAGAGCGACCGGGGGGAGAGCAAAACGGAAGCGGGCGTGCAGGACAAAAGAGCACGGGTATCTCTGCCGGCAGACGGCGTCTTTCCTCATGCGGTTTCCTGGAGGAGGACGAGATTCTTCCCCTGCAGGGCGAGCTTTCCCGACTCCTTCAGGTGTTTTAACGCCCTCGTGATGCTTACCCGGTGGGCTCCCACCAGGAAGCTGAGCTCCTCATGGGTAAGGGGGAACTGAATGACGACCGTATTGCTGTCTTTTATCCCGTGTTCCTTCGCGACATTGCTGAGCACCCCGATGATCCTCTCTTCGATAGTGGTGGAAGACATGGTCTCCGCCCTGTTGGTGAGCCATTCGATGCGGCGGGTCAGGTTCTTGATCACCTGGAGGCCTATGTTCGGATGCTGCAGGACGAGCTTCTCGAAGGAATCCTTCGAAAAGCTGCACGTGAAGGTATCCTCTATACAGACGGCGGTGAGGGGATAGTCGAAATCCTCGTTGAGCACCTGCTCCCCGATGAAGTCGCCCGCTTTGCGGATGTCGAGGGTGATTTCGTTCCCCTCTTTGGTATGTTTGATTAGCTTGGTACGGCCGTACTTCAGAAGGAACATCTCACGGGCGGGGTCTCCCTCCATGAAGATGCTCTGCCCCTTCTTGTACTGCTTGCGGAGCGAAGCGGCGACCAGGGCTTTCAGCTCCTGGGGGTTGAGATGCTCAAAGACCCACAGATGTCCGAAATTTACAGGGGAGATGGAGGCACTCTTTCGGGCAATCTCTTCACATAAAAAACCCATTTGTCTGTCCTCCTTCCTCCCCGAGGAACCGGCTGATATTTAATTATACTACATATTCCCCCGTTACGCCCACCCGAAAGGGAAGAAACAACGGGGAGATACCTCACTCCTTCATTAAAGCCCGGGCAATCTTTCTCCCCAAATCGACCGCCTCCCGGACCGCATCCCCCTGGTCCTCGAACCGCCTGATTCCCACGGAAGCGACCGTCGCATCGGGTCCGTTGAGCATCTTGAGGCCCGACATGGAGCAGTCATCCCCATTACCGCACTTCACGCAGGGAACATTGCCCATCACCCGTACCGCTCCCTCGAAACGCATTCCCTCCTCCATCATGTAAAACATGACGGCATTCTTCGCCATATCGAAGGCAGGCGGCAGCCCGGCGGCCCCTTCGGGAACAGCCGTCGTCACAATAACGCCCCCCGGCTTGCCTGCCATAAGTCCCCTGAGATGGCGGAGCGGGTAGAGTCTCTCCAGGAAAGCCTTCGTGCGTCCGTCTACACTCGAATACGGAGTATAACAGGCGATAATCAACGCATCAGCCTCCCTGGCCTTCTCCGCAAGCAGGACTCCGTCGTCCTCGATTACACAGCGGTTCGTTGCGACACATCCGAGACAGGCCCGGCACGGCTCCACAGAATAATCGGAAAGCTTCAGAAACTCGGTCTCCACTCCCGTTGCCTCCAGAGCGGCTTTCAACGCCCTGTCGGTATTGCTGTCCGGGATAGGGGACCCGGAAACTCCCAACACTTTCACGCTCATGGGTGATACCTCCTTGCCATTGCTGGATGTCTTCAGTATACGACCAGCACAAGGAAGGTATCGGTAACAATTGTTACATTCCCCGGAAAAGTTCCAGAAATCCATCAAAGCCGTATGCTTCCGCGCTCCTTGCCTCCGTGACACTACACCAGGAAGCAAAAGACAGCAGCCCTTCGATCGATTTCTGTCCCTTTCCCGGGGTCGACATGCTGACAGATTCTCCCTATAATTTAGCTGTACACTCCGTACTTCTTGGAGCACTCCACGATGTGCCTTGCATTATACAGGGGTGCGTTGGGCGGATACTCGCAGCCCGTGGAGAGGATGAACCCGCCTCCCTTGCCAAAGATCTCTATTTCGGACTTCACCTCTTCCTCTATCTCCTCGGGGGTCCCCATCATGGCAACCGGTCCGGGCGGAACCCACCCAATCGAGGCGATCTTGCCTCCCCACTTCTGCTTCTGCTCCTCCCAGCTGGATACGTCGTCGGCAACATAGGCATGGGAAATGGTGGTCGGGTTCGCCCACTTCTCGCTCAGGTCGAAGTAGATGCCGTTGCCGCAATTGTGGAGGGCGACAATGGCTCCCGTTCCCCTGATCGCATCGCAGATCTTCTTGAGGGACTCCCCTTCGAACTTCTCCCACAGGTCCTTGCTCAGGATGCTCTGGGAGCAGTAGAGATGGTCGACGCAGACCGCGTGGGCTCCTGCCTCCGCCTGTGCCTTGGCATAGTCGATCAGGACTTCATCCAGCACCTCGATGGCTCCCAGCACCTCATCGGGGTACTCCATCAGGTCCATGAAGAAGTTCTCCGGTCCCCTCATCATGCTCAGGGTGCCGATGGACCCGTAGACGAATCCCACCAGGGCATGAGTGCCCCCGATCTCCTTGCTCAGTCCGGCGGTCAGATCGATGACCGTCTTCATCCTGCCGGTCTTCCGGGGGTTGATCCTCTCGATCTTCTTGTAATCCTCGGGGCCCGAAATAAAGGGCTTCTCGTAGTTGGGATGCGGAGTGTTCATCTCGGGGTACAAGATCTCGGTCCCTAAAGCTTCCGCCTCGACGGAGAGGTCGATCAGCATGACCACGCCGTCATGCCCCAGAAGCTTTGTTGCATCCACATGCCCGCGGACCATGGCTTCCACATTGTCGCCTCTGGCCCATTCCGCATAGGTAAGACCGGCCACTCTATGCGATGCACCGCATACGAGGGGTGCTACCGGCACCCTGTCCGCCTCCTTGTGCTGCAAGGCGGTCGCGACCCGCACAAGACCATTCATCTCATCTTTCATTGCCATTGTAAACCTCCCTGGTTCGTTTTTTCCTTGTTCACCCGGGCTCGGTCCCCTATGTCGCAAAGACCTCAACCCGTTCCCTTCAGTCAACCAGCAAGAGACTTGTCCAGACGATTTCTTTCTTCGGAGGTATTCGGGTGCTATTCCTGAGCAATGGAACCTCCCGCCCTCCGGCGGTTCACCTCCCTTCTGTTTCTCTCTCTTACTACACATTGTACGCGTGGCCTCTCCCCTTGTCAGTAGCATCTGCTACAAGTTATCCGTACAGGCATAGAGATGCTGACCAGGGGAGGAGAGAAGAAGGAAGGGGAAGAGAGGGGAAGCCGGCAGGAGGGATACGACGGGGTGATCCGGACGCAAGCCCCTGCTCCAGGATCTCAAGCGGACCTCTGGTAGATATGTAACTCTCTCTGCGGGAAGGGGATCTTTATGCCCAGCTCATTGAACTTCCGGTAGGTGTCCCGGTTGATCCTGTCAATGGTTCTGAACCGCATGGAGGGGTCCCGGATCCATATGAGGAACTCGAAGTTGAGAGAGCATTCCCCGAAGGCGAGGAGCATGGCCCGGGGGGCGGGCTCCCTCCCGCTCCTCACGTATCATACAACGATCTGTCGTACAGCTCTTTTCTGCTGAATCCGTACTCTTCAGCCACCTGTTTCACCGCTTCTTTCCGCCCTTTTCCCTTCTTCATCAAGGCCCGGATTTCCCCGAGGGCCTCTTCAATATCCGCACTCTCCCTCGTCCTCCCTTCCACCATGATTACATATTCCCCCGCAATGACGCTGGTTTTCAGGGAGGAAATCACCTCGGGCAGCACCCCGCGCACTACCGCCTCATGCATTTTCGTGATTTCCTTCATCACCACCGCACGCCTCTCCCCGAAAACGTCTTTCATGTCCGACAGGGTATCGAGCAACCGGTGGGGGGCTTCGTAAAAGACCAGGGTTCTGGGCTCCAGCATGACTTCCCGGAGCTTCTTTTGCCTCCGGACTGTCTTCGGCGGGAGAAAGCCGATAAAGGTGAACTCCTCGGTGGAAAGGCCCGAAACCGAAAGAGCGGCCACGAAGGCGGAGGGCCCGGGGATAGGGACAAGAGCAACGCCCTCTTCTATCGCCCTCTGTATCAATACCTCGCCGGGGTCGGAAATGCCCGGGGTGCCCGCATCAGAGACAAGGGCGACGGATTTGCCGGAGAGGAGCTTTTCGAGAATCTCCTCCGCCCTCACTTTTTCCTTTTCAGACCAATAGCTTATGATAGGCTTTACAATGCCATAGCGGTGGAGGAGCTTGAGGGAATGGCGGGTGTCCTCTGCGGCAATGAGATCCACCTCCTTCAGTACCCGAAGCGCCCTGAGGGTGATGTCCTCAAGGTTCCCAATAGGGGTGGAGACGATATATAAAGTACCGGGCACTCCTGCTCGCTTCCCGTCTTTTCATTTCTTACGACGCATCACAGCCGGGGACGCTCTTGCCGGTAAAAGCGCCTTTGAAGCACATGAGCCACCGGATATGGCTCTTCTCCTCGTTGATGATCTCGTCTACGACATCTTTCTCTTTTACGGCATCCCTCAGCCCATAGAAATAGAGAAGGGTCTCCTTTTCAAAACTGACAGCGAAATTTACGGCATCCTCTACTGTCTTTATCCCCTCCATGGAGGGGAGGGCTTTATTCTTGCCCAGGAAGAACTCCGATTCCACCACGGCTCTCATGTACTGGGAAACGTCCTCCCATCCCTCGGGATCGCCCTCCCCGATCATGTCCTTAAGCTCGGAAAAAGTCTTCTCATGCCGCACTTCCTTTTCCGCCAGGGTAGCGAAAAGCTTCGCCATTCCCGGGTCCTTCTCCTTGAATCGCTCCGTCATTATGGTATAAAACTGATACCCCAGCTTTTCCGTCTGCACCGCCTGTTCCAGGACTTCTCTGATAGAAAACTTTTCCATGCAATCCTCCGTTGGGTGAGTAGGAAGTATGTTTGTGATGTTACTCCACTTTCAACAGTTTTCTCAAGCGGACATCGGCCCTGACCACGTCATCCACGCTATCGCCGGACAGGTCCCAGGAGTACTCTCCCTTCGCACTCCGGTGGAGCTTGATCCTCACCGGTTTTCTCGGCTTCACTTGTTGGATTTCGGGATTCCTGGCAAACTGAAAAGCCTGCTGGGTCCCCTGCGGCTTATCCGCACCCGATACGTATCCTGTTGAAACAAAGAATAAGAGCAGGAAAAAACCTGCTACGACGCTCCGGGGTGACCGTAGCGGCAAAGGGAACCAGGCACATCCGACAGATACCTTCATGAAGTTCCTCCTTAAAGACCGCTGGCGGCAGTACCGTTCTCTGCTTTTTCCACCGCCACAGCGGCTGATTACCAGCTCCTGTACCTGTTCGTAATGGGAAACCTCCTGTCCCGTCCGAAGGCGCGGGGGGTGATCTTTATTCCGGGGGGGGCCTGACGCCTCTTGTATTCACTCAGATCCACCATCCTGATGACCCGCTTGGCGCGCTCCTCGTCTCCGCCGAGGGCAACGATCTCGTCAAAAGCCTTGTCCTCTTCGATGTACGCCTTCAGAACGGGATCGAGCATTTCATAAGGCGGCAGACTGTCGGTATCCTTCTGTTCGGGCCGCAGCTCCGCCGTGGGTGCCTTCACCAGGACCCGTCCGGGAATGATCGCCCGCCCCTCCTTTTCATTTCTCCACCTGCACAGGGCATAGACCAGGGTCTTCGGCACATCTTTTATTACCGCAAAGCCGCCCGCCATGTCTCCATAGAGGGTCGCATAGCCCACACTCATTTCGGACTTGTTCCCCGTCGTAAGGACAAGCCAGCCGAACTTATTGGAAAGGGCCATGAGAATAGTACCCCGTATCCTCGCCTGGAGGTTCTCCTCGGTAGTATCAGGGGGGAGATCCCTGAACTCAGGGCGCAGCATCTCGATATACCCCTCGAAGGCCGCAGTAATGGGTACCTCTATAAGGCGAATGTCCAGGTTCCGCACCAACTCCTCCGCATCCTCCCTGCTCTCCCGGGAAGTGAAGGGAGAGGGCATAAAAACACCGGTGACATTATCTTTTCCGATGGCATCCACCGCGATGGTGGCCACCAGCGCGGAATCGACCCCGCCGCTCAGGCCGATGCAGACCCTCCTGAACCCGTTCTTCCGCACGTAGTCCCTCGTCCCCAGAACAAGGGCACTGTACGCCTCTTCCTCAAGGGAACAGACAGAGAGGCAGGAAATGTTCTGCGGAGGAAGGGGCTGCAGGACTTCGGGACTCCCGGGTATCCGTGCAAGGGGAATCTCCTCCACCCCTTCTCTTTTCAGTGCCTTTGTCTGCTGTCTTCTGCGCGGATCGTGGAGCCTCTTCATGAATACCGCTTCCAGATCCAGATCCACGATAAGCATATCCTCCTCGAACCTCTTTCCGGCAGTAATGAAATCCCCGTTCTGGTCCACCACCAGGCTGTGACCGTCGAAGACAAGCTCGTCCTGGCCACCTACCGTATTCAGGTATGCAATCACTACGCTGTTGTCATAAGCCCTGGTGGACAGCATTCTCTCCCTGAACCCGGATTTCCCCATATGATAGGGCGAGGCGTTGATATTAATGATGAACTCCGCCCCTGCCAGCGCCTGGACAGAGGTAGGTCCCTCGGGATACCAGATATCCTCACAGATAGTAAAGCCGAAGAGGACCTCCCCCATCCGGTACACCGGACAGCGTGCCCCCGACTGGAAGTACCGGTTCTCATCGAAGACGCCGTAATTGGGGAGATGGATCTTGTGGTAAACATCGATAATGCACCTGTTGTGGATGAGGGCAGCAGCATTGAAAATATCGTCCCTTCTGTCCACAAAACCCACGATCACCAGGAAATCCTCCACCTTTCCCCGTATTGCGTCGAGGGCTTCGAGATTATCGTTGATGAACTGCGGCTTCAGAAGCAGGTCTTCCGGAGGGTAGCCGGTAACCGCAAGCTCTGGGAAAGCGATGATATCAGGGCGGTGCTGAGACGCGTTCTCGATGCATTCCGTTATTTTTTCGACGTTTCCGGCAAGATCGCCCACCGTGGGATTGATCTGGCACAAGGCGATTCTGACTGTTTTCATCATCTGATTGTACTGGGAAATGCAAGCCTTTGTAAAGGTTGCGGGATTTTTCACTTGCATAAAAAAATACCCGTAGCAGTATAATTTCATACATGTGGAATATACGGATGAGGGCATCGAAAAAGCGTTCCGGGTCCGCCCGTGGGCGGACCGTTGCCATGCCCCCCTTCACCGGGGAAATGCATATCTCGGGAGCGGAGGGGCTGTATGACCGGGAGGAGATCGCGGGGATCGTAAGGGAGTATGCTCTCAGGGCATTGAACCACCCGCGGGGAGAGCCCGACACCATTGTGGTTACGGTGGAACGAGTGCGGCAGGAGCCCACGCCGGCCCCCCTCCTTTCCATCGAAACAATTCCCTGCGCCTCCCCGGCAGAGGGGCGGGAGATTCTTCTTCGGGAACTGGCCTCCCTCGGAGTTTCCGGAAGGGCTTTCTCATGCGGTTGGAAGATGCTGCATTCCGGGAAGTCAATGCGCGGTGCCGCCCTTGTCACCGCGGAAACGGGCAGACGGAGAGAGCCGGACAGGGAAAGGGGGGTGCGGGTATCCCGTCTCGGCATCGAGCGGACCGCAGAGCGGAGGCTGATGCGGCGCCTTGCCCGGCTTGGTATCAACACCGCAACGGTGAGGGAGGCCCTGGTCCTCGCCTCGAAGGTGGCGTCCCACCCGGATATCCTGGCAGAGCTTTGTATCTCCGACGACCCCGATTATACCACCGGGTATCTCGCTTCGCGCAGAACAGGTTACCGGAGAATCAAGAATATCAAACACCCAGGAGAGATGCACGGGGGCAGGGTCTTTTTTATAAGGGAGGGGGCCGCCGTGGAAGGACTCATTGCCTATTTGGAGAAAAAACCTGTTATCATAGGAAGCGCGGGAAGTACTCCGGACTTCTGATAACCGGCGATACCCGGGCAACGGACCTCGATCGAGCAGCACCGGGGGACAGACATCCGTGCATAGATCCCCCTCTCCGCATTGTGCAAAGGCCCGTTACGCACCAGACAACCAATGAAGGGAAACAAGATAAGGGAGGAACAAATGAAGACGGTCTTAGGGACAGCAGGCATACTGGTAGTGCTGGCAGCTCTGTTTCCACTGTCAGCTCTGGCCGAAGTAAAAACTTTTGAGGCAGAGGGCAGCTATACCCTTGGTGAGAACGACAGCAGGGCCGAAGCCCGCCGTATCGCGGTCCTGGAAGCGAAAAGAAAAGCGCTCGAAGCGGCAACCGCCTATGTCGAAAACCTCTCCGAAGTAAAGAATATGCCGCTCTCCCGCGACGAAGTCAAGGCATACACCGCCGGATTGGTGGAGGCTGAAGTGGTCTCTGAAGAGACAAGGGGGACCTCACAGCGCCCTGAGGTCCATGCGAGAGCGCGGGCCCGGATCGATACCGGTCTCCTGGCGGAGCAGATACGACGCCTCAGGGAGAGCGAGGAGGCGCGTGAGCAGCTTCAGGCAGCCCTGAAAGAGGGAGAGGAGCTCAAGAGGGACAGGGAGCGTCTGCTGTCCGATCTTTCCCGGGAAAAGGATAAAGTGCGGATCGACGATATCCGCAAAAAGCTCGATTCCGTACTCTCCCGGGAAGAGGCGAACGAGGAGATGAAAAAGGTATGGAAGACCCTTGCAAAAGCCGGCCTTGCAGGGTTCGAGAAGGAGCTGAGCAGGGTATCTCCAAAGGAACTGGATGAAGCAGCGGAGGTGCTTGAAAGGATTGTCCGGAATGACCCGGATGCCGCAAGGGCACACAGGCTCCTCGCACATATTTACTTCATGACAGGGGACAAACTCCGGGCGGAAAGGGAGTTGCGGGAGTCCATCCGGATCGATCCGGACAATCCCCTGTCCCATATCCGGCTGGGCCAGATGCTCCGGAACAGCGGCAGATTTGCGGAAGCGGTACGGGAGCTCAGGATCGCTCAGCGCCTCAGGCCCGGGGAACCGCGGATACTGTTTCATCTGGGGATAACGCATAAAGCAGCCCATGATTGCCTCGGCACCGTAGACTACCTCGACAGGTTCCTGAGAGAGACGAAGGGAGACGATACGGTTCCCCGGGAGATGAGGACCGAGGCAGTGCACGCCGTAGAAGATTGCAGGGCCGGGAGGAGGCCTCCCCGGCGCTCGTGGTAAGGGAAATTGTCATTATCGGCAATCCCGTAGCGGGCGGAGAGGCACTGAAAGAGATACGAAAGGCGACACAGATCCTTCAGGAGGAAGGGTATAATGTCCGGCTGCTCCTGACGAGACGGAGAGAGGACGCCGTCTCCTTCGCCCGCACCATCGCTGGGGAAGAAAAGGCACGCGTCCCGTCTGCCTCCGGCAAGGGCATTGAGGACCTCCCCGGAGGCAGCACACCGCGTCTGGTCATTGCCGCCGGAGGTGACGGCACATACAACGAAGTGGCAAACGGGCTCGCCCTCTCCCCTGTCTCCATGGCCATTCTTCCCCTGGGGACCACCTCTGTCCTCGCCCGCGAGCTTGGCCTCCCTTTCGATCTCAGGAAGGCGCTTGATGTCGCTCTTACCGGGAAAGTCACCACTGTCCACCTGGGCAAGGTCTCCTTCGAAAATCCCGCCCCGTTATCGCGCACTGCGCCCCTCCGGACCCGCTACTTCCTCCTCATGGCCGGGATCGGTTTTGACGGGGAAGTCATCATCGGGGTAAACGAGAGGCTCAAGAGATACATTGGAAAAAGCGCCTACCTCCTGAGCGGAATTCGCACTCTTTTCGGGTATGCTCCCCGCCCGCTCACCGTAAAGGCGCACTCCTTTTCCCCGCACACCGCTTCGGAGTCTCCTCCTGTTCCCGGTATGCAGCGGGAAAAGGAACTGTCCGCCTATGCCGTCATCGTAGGCAAGTCCGCACGATACGGAGGGGACTTCATGGTCACTCCTGACGTCCACCCCTCCGATCCATGGCTCTCTGTTTTTGCGACACATGGCGGGAGGAGGAGGGATCTCTTCCGGTATGTAACAGGGGTGCTTCAGGGCACCCACCTTTCCCTGGAAGATGTCAGCTACTTCAAAGCGGAGGAGCTCTCCGTCAGCGGCAAGGCACATGTTCAGATCGATGGAGAGTATGGAGGAACAACCCCTGTCACCATAGGTATCGAAAGAGACGCACTGAGACTGGTAGCATGTCCGTAGGCGGCCTTCGACCATGAACAAAGGAAAAGTTGGGCGGCGGCCAGGGGACCGGCAGGGGAAAAACGCCTGGCTTTCACCTTGTATAGCTTTGCCGCATTACGGGCGAATGTCATGCCTTTGACTTCGCCGTCCGCCGGGTCGAGCTGCGTATAGCCGAACTTCTTCCGGAGGGCTTCCGGTATCTCGATGCGACGGAAAGCCTCGATCTGCCATTGCGGGGAGCCATACCACACAGGATCAGTGCCCCAGAGCACATGGTCGGCCCCCCAGCCCTTGTATGAGGGTGCCCAGTATGCCCGCGCAGTAGCGGGGCCGGCTTATTCCTGTTTTTTTCTTCGCCTGTTTTATCCTGTCTTCGCATCCTGTCTCACCCTGTATTTTTTATATAGTAGTTTTTCCTCATTTATCAGAATGTTAGCTCACACTCCGCCCGCAACTCGCTATTTTTTACCGAATCTGCCCGGAGTGTTTCTTCGCCAGTATTCCGGAAACCGTTAAAAGACAATCACTTTTCCTCCAACAACAAACAGGCATGTTCCTTGCTAGCTTTTTTGTATGGACACGCGCACAATAGTCGGGGAAAATATCAAGAAGTTCCGGTTGCACTACCTTCTTACCCAGAAAGATCTCGCCCGCCTGAGCGGGCTCTCCCAGGGGTACCTGAACCAGTTGGAGAGCGGGAAAAGAAAGTATACACAGAAATCCCTCGAGATCATCTCACGTACGCTGGGAATACCTATCATCGAATTTTTCAGAGAATCCGGGCGGGCACTCCCGCAGGGAGAAAAGAAGAGCGGACACTTTGGCAGGGAGTACACTCTCAGAAAGGAATTCCTGGATCTGCTGGCAGAGCTTCCCCTCCCCATCGTCGAACATTATCTGGCCCTTCTGAAGATGGAGAAGAGCCTGCTCGATAAGGAGGACGCCTTGCCGGAAGGCAATAAACGCTGATCCTGCACGAAGCCAATCTGTAGAGGGAGGGGCGCAGGGGGAAGCTGTACAAAAAAAGCCCCTGCAGGACTCCTGCAGGGGCTTTTTTGCGGAAACGTATCACTGGTTACTGTTTGGAATCGGCGGAGGGAGCGTAAAAAGCCTCCTCTTTCAGCAGTGTCTCCCAGTAGGCATCAACCTGGGCCTGGGCCTGCTGCAGCAGGTACTCGTTTTCCGGCGCAAACAGGTGTTTGAACCTTCCCTGGGGCTTCAGGAATTCCACAAGGGGTTTCTTCTCTTTGGGCTTCACCGTAACCCTCGTAACCCCGTTTTCGATCTCGAAAAGGGGCCAGTAGCAGGTCTCCACCGCAAGCCTGCTCAGCAGGATAGCATCATCCGTCCTGGACCTCCATCCCCTGTTACATGGGGCAATAATATTCATGAACTTCGGTCCCGGTATCTCGAGAGCCTTCCGCACTTTTTTCATCAAATCGGACCAGTGGCTCGGAGAGGCCTGGGCAACATAGGGAATTCCGTGTGCCGCCATGATCTTGGTCAGGTCCTTCCTGTGCTGCAGCTTGCCCGGAATGGCGCTCCCCGCAGGGCAGGTGGTGGTATCCGCCCCGAAGGGGGTTGCGCTGGAGCGCTGGATGCCGGTATTCATGTAGGCACCGTTATCATAGCAGATATAGAGCATGTCGTGGCCGCGCTCCATGGCACCGGAAAGGCTCTGGAAGCCGATGTCATAGGTACCGCCGTCGCCGCCAAAGGCGATGAACTTGATATCCTTGTCAATCTTGCCCTGTTTCTTCAGGGACCGGTACATTGTCTCCACGCCGGAGAGCGTGGCGGCGGCGTTCTCGAAGGCATTATGGATCCAGGGAATCTTCCACGCCGTGTACTCGGAGATGCAGGTGGAGACCTCGAGGCACCCGGTGGCATTGGCAGCAACCACGGGCTGTTCGGCCGCCAGCAGCGCCATCTTCACCACGATGGGCGCTCCGCAACCGGAACACATGCGGTGCCCACCTGTTAGCAACATTTCTTTCTTCGAAAGTTCTTTCAAGCTCAGTGGTGTCGCCATGTTATTCCCTCACTCCTATATATTCTTTGAAAGTTTTTACCTGTCCTGTCTTCGCAACTTCGGCAAGCTCGCCGATGGCTTGTTCCGCATGCTCCGGCAGATAGTCCCTTCCGCCGAGGCCGTAAATCTTGTTCATCATGACCGGCTTCTCCTTGTAGGGGAAGAGACTCGCGGCGATCTCCATGAAGAGAGGACCGTAGGAGGCGCCGAAGGCGTCGGCCCTGTCCAGCACGCAGATGGCTTTCAGATGTTTCAACGCCTCGCCCACTTCCTCGTAGGGGAAAGGCCTGAAAAGCCGGGGCTTCAGAAGCCCGACTTTTATGCCTTTGTCCCTGAACATGTCGATGGCATCCTTGGTAGTACCCGCCGCCGAGTTCAGGATCACGATTCCGACCTCCGCATCATCCAGCCGGTACGTCTCGAACAGGCCGTACTTCCTGCCGGAAATGCTCTCGAAATCCTTTGCCACATCGAGAACAACGCTCTTTACCCTGGACATGACATCGGCATGAGCCCTCCTGTATTCCATGTAGTAATCGGTAAGGATCAGGGGACCGTAACTCACCGGATGCTCAATATCGAGGAGGGGGTTCACCGTTTTGAACTCTCCCACAAAATTCCTTACCGCCTCGTCATCCAGGTACTCCATCCTCTCGATGGAATGGCTGATGATAAAACCGTCCATGCAGACCATGGCGGGAAGCCTCAGGTCCATATGCTCCGCGATACGGAACGACTGGATCATGTTGTCGTATGCCTCCTGCGCGTTCTCGGACCACAACTGTATCCATCCACAGTCGCGTGCGCCCATTCCGTCGGAATGGTCGCCGTGAATATTGAGCGGAGCGGACATCGCCCTGTTCACCAAGGCGAGGATAATAGGAAGGCGGGTTCCCGAGGCGATGAACAGCTCCTCCCACATGAGTGCAAGCCCTTGTGCCGAGGTGGAGGTTGCAACCCTGCCTCCTGCCGCAGATGCACCTATGCAGGCGCTCATGGCACTGTGCTCGCTCTCCACGAGGATCATTTCTGTTTTCGCTTTACCGTTTGATACAAAGGCGGTAAACCTCTGCATGATTTCCGTGGCGGGAGTAATAGGATAGGCGGCGCTGACATCGGGGTTTACCTGGCGCAATGCCTCTGCAACCGCTTCGTTTCCTGTAACCGCGACAATCTTTCCGGATTTCTGGCCCATTATCTCCCCTCCTCTTCCATTACGATCGCCTTGTTGCCCTTCTTTCCGGGACACTCGAGGGCGCAGATCCCGCACCCCTTGCAGTAATCGTAGTTGAAATCCCCTCTCTTGCCGTCCTTGACAGTAATGGCCATATCAGGGCAGTAGGCCCAGCAGAACATGCACTGGATGCAGTTCTCCTCTATCCACTTCGGCTTGAACGCCCTCCATGAGCCTGTCTTGAATTTCAGGGCGCTTCCGGGCTCGGTCACCACCGCGCCGGGTTTCAGTTCTCTCCATCCCTTCAGTTTCATCCTTCCCTTACCTCCTCGTATCCTCTCCGCGTGGCTTCAATATTGCCATCTATGATCTTCTGGGAAAATTTTTTCCCGAAACTCTTCTTCACATCCTCCAGGATCTGCTCGAGGCTTATCAGCCCCGATACCCTTGCCAGCACTCCTACCATGGGCGAGTTGGGCATGGGCCTGCCGAAGCAGTCGATAGCGATCTTCGTGGCATCCACGGTGAATACCTTCTGGGTCGGCTTGGCCTGGATCTTCTCCCGTATCTCCTTGGGATCCTTCGCCGTATTGATAATGAAAGCTGCATCGTCGGGTGCACCGTCCGTAACGTTTATCGCATCGAGCAGCGTGGCATCCGCCACCGCCACGATATTCGGCTTCAAAACAGGACAATGCATCCTGAGCTCCCTGGAGCTCACCCTGTTGTACGCCCTCAGGGGAGCACCCGACCTTTCAGGCCCGTACTCGGGAAAAGCCTGCACATACCGTCCCCCGCTCAAACAGGCATCGGCAAACACCTTCGCAGCAGTTACCGTACCCTGGCCGCCCCGTCCGTGCCATCTGATTTCTACCATTTCAGACATCTGTATCCCTCCTGATTGAAATTTGCATACGAGAGCAGCTAAAACACCAAGTTTATAGCTTACCCAATGATCTTCCTGTTTTTCAACAAGCGGAACTTCCGATTAAAAAAATTAATAGGTAGTGGGGGTAATGACTGCTTTGAGCGCTTCGAGATCCTTGATCACAATCTTACCGGATTCGTCGGCAACGAGGCCTGCTTTCTTGAACCTGCTCATCACTCTGATGGTCGTCTCCACCGTGGTGCCGACCATTTCCGCAATGTCCTGCTTGGTAAGACGCATGTTGATCACCGTATCCTTCTGGTTGAGCTTCTCACCCGCCTTGTCGGCAAGTTTTACCAGCAGCGCCGCGATCCTCGCTTCCACCCTCTCCAGGGCGATGTTCTTGAGAGTATCATGGAACTCCCTGATCCTGTCACCAAGACTCGAAGTAATATCGTACATGATATGCGGAAACCGGTCAATGATCTTGAGCAGGTTTACCCGCGAAATCTTTATGATCTCGCTGTCCTCCATGGCAACGGCGTTGGCAGGATAGGGAAATCCCTTCAGCACCGCAAATCCGCCGAAGAAATCCTGATCAGAAATGAGCTCGAGAATTATTTCTCTGCCGTCGTGGGAGAGTTTGGTAATCTTTACCTTTCCGCTGACAAGGAGATAGAACCAGTCGGGGGGATCTCCCTCCGCAAAAATATCTTCTTTCTTCCTGTATTTCCCCGGGATGACATAGGCCTGGATCTCCTTGATCTCCTCGTCGCTGAGGGTCGAGAAGATGGGAAGTTTTTTCAGCTCCTTTATATCGTAGCTCATAGTGCCGGTATCATGCTTCCTTAAAGAACGGCGTCATCGATAGGTATGCCTCAACACATCGAACCTATTTTACCACAAAGAAACAGGAAATAAATGAAACCCCGTGTCGGCCGTCTTTACAAAAAAATCTCCCCCTGCTCATTTTTCCCGCTATGATGTCGGATTTATTGACATTGCACCGGGGTCTGAAATAATTCATTTGTTAATCATAGAGTTGTATGTGGCACGCGATATGCATAAGACCAGTAGCACCATACTACTATGAGGGGAGAAGGCATGAAAGCAAGAAAAAGGAGAAAGGCAGTCCGCTCCCGGCACCGGCTGTTCCTCCTGGCTGCAGCCGCCACCCTCTTTGCTTTTGCAGGATTCCAGGCATACGATCTGATAATCGCGGATATCCCTGCAGCAGCCAGGAGGGATATTGTTATTCCCGAGGTGCCCGGCTCACCCCTCCGTCCCGAAAGCGATGCAGAAACGATGCAAGCCGCCGCACACGATGAAACTCCCCGCTACCGGGCTTCGGAAACGGACTATGGAGAAGAAGAAATAACCGGGGAAAAAGGGGAGGAAATCCTTTCCGGCCTTTACTTGTCCGGACTACGGGTGGACACTGCGTCCGACTACCTGGGGGATCCCTCCGGACGTGATCCCATGGGAAGCGCCTTGTCCACAGATGAGGGGAAAAAACTCTTTTCTCCTATCGCCATTGCATCGGAGAGAGCAGTCTTTCCCACACCGGCTGAAACGGCAGGGAAATAGGATTCCGTTCAGGATTCAGTCTCTACCCTGTTGCGGCCCCTGTTCTTTGCACGGTACAGTGCGGTATCCGTACGTTTCGTCAAGCTGTCGAAGGCCTCCTGCTCATGGCACTGGGCGACTCCGAAGCTTGCAGTTACCCGGGGAACAGGGCTGAAAGAATGGTTTTCCAGAAGCTTCCGAAGCTTCTCCGCTACAATGACCGCATCTTCCAGGGAGGTTTCGGGGAGTAGCACCATAAACTCCTCACCTCCCCATCTGCCAAAGAAATCGACGCTCCGTATATTTTCCCGCACCAGGGAGGAGACCGTTCTCAGCACCGAATCGCCTGTCTGATGTCCGTAGGTATCGTTGATTCCCTTGAAACGGTCGATATCGAACATAAGGAGGGAAAGGGGGCTTCCGTACCTCTTCGCCCTCTCCGTTTCCTTTCCCAGGGCGTCCTCGAAGGTCTGCCGGTTGAGGGCGCCGGTCAGCCTGTCCACCGTTGCGGCGATCCTCAGGGCCTCCTCCGCACGTTTCAACTCGGTAATGTCACGGGATATGCCCATGACTCCCAGGAAGTTGCCCTCGGTATCGCGCAAGATGGACGCGGAGAGAAAAGAGGGAACGACCTCACCGTCACGGCGCCTGTTGATAATTTCACCAATAAACTGCCCGGTCTTTACGATGGAATCATAGATCTTCGCACTCTCTTCCTTGTCGCTGTAGAGGATATCCACATGCTTTCCTATTACCTCTTCCGCCCTATAGCCGAAGGTTTTTTCCGCCGCCATATTGAAACCCACGATCTTGCGCTCCCTGTTCACCGTAATGATCATATCCAGGGAGCTGTCAATAATATGGATTGCGTATTCCTGGGACACTTTGAGATCCTTATTCAGCATCTCCAGCTGCTGCTGTTTCAGCTTCAGCTCCTTTTCCACCCTCTTCTGTTCCCCGAGAGACCTCTCCAGCTTGTTTACATACAGGGCCAGCGCGAAGATCAGGATGGAGGTTACCAGGGCATTGGTTCCCCCGGAAATGAGGTGCTCCCTGGTAAAGAATGCCGTAGAAGTATTGCTGATAGAGCCGATAAGGACATCCAGGCTTCCCATGAGAAAAACGATGGAAACATAGAGAAAAACCCTGAAATAATTCACCTGCGGTCTGCCGGACCTGTTTTCGTCGACCAAAGAGATAGAAATATCGACCTTTTCCATGGCGCTTCCCCAGTTTTCCCTTACTTTCCACCCATAGTATGGGATTAATAATGCCATTATTTCCCGGAAAAAGCAAAGGTACGCTTCACTTCTGAAAGGGTGTTTTCCAGATAAAAGGGTGCCGGGAGAAAACAGCAGGAAATCCGGGGAACGGAGACGAAAAGTTTTTACATTCCTATTGATTATAAAGGAGAAACTAGTGTAAAGCAGCAGATTTGAATCAGCTCAGGATTCGTCCTAAACTATAAATAGAGGGGGAAAAGGCCTCATAAAAGGCCTTTTTAAGTAGAAACCTCAAAGTAAGGAGGGAAAGAATGTTCGCTGTCCACAATATAAACAGCTACTGCGACTTTCTTTTCAATCAGTTGAACGACGTGAAGCAGAAACTGGATACTGCGGTAGAAAAAGTAGGAGATCTTTCCTCGGAAGAGAGGGAGATGCTTTCCAAAGATAATTTCATTTCCGACCTGAAAAGCTTTTCCGATGAGGTAGGCTCGAAGCTGGAGCGCATTGGTAAGGTATGCCCGAGAGCCGAATACGGACGGTCGACAGAAATCCATCCCGAAGCAGCGCCTTATGCTGAAACTCCCCTGTGAAGGAAAGAAGGCGCAGAACAGAGGGCGGACAAAAATCCGCCCTTTTTTCATGGAATTACAAATGGCCTGCGGGGTAACGGCACGCGGTGTCTGTCTCCCCCGTACTGCGGGAAAGACAAGGGGGGGTAAAAAAATGGTCGGGGCGATCCGATTCGAACGGACGACCTCTCGCACCCCAAGCGAGTGCGCTATCCAGGCTGCGCTACGCCCCGAAATAGTGATGCAATAAATCTTTAAGCCTCGATTTTACCATATTCAGCACTGCTTCGGTATCGATTCCCGGATCTTTTTTTTCGCATTCCTGCTTTTTTCCCGCAGGAAAGGCTGTCTTTTGCACATCCGCAGTTTCGCTGAATTTCCGACGTACACCGTCAATGGTGTATTTCTCTTCATAGAGGAGACGCTTGATCTCTTCGATGAGATCAATATCGCTCTTAGTATAAATGCGTTGTCCCGACTTGCTCTTCCGAGGATTGAGAAAGGGGAATTCCGTCTCCCAGTATCGTAGCACATATGCCTCTACGCCGACAAGCCTGCTGACTTCCCCTATTTTATAAAAGAGCTTTTCAGGAAAAAGTCTCTGCGGTTGGGGTGACTTGTATGCATCGTGCATTGTTACCACGCGGATCGTCCTGAGATCGACGCCCGGAGGTACAGCCCTCCGGTTTACCCCTCCCTCTACATTTTCTCGACGACTTCCTTGAGCTGATCGCTGGCCTTGAAAGTAATCACCCGGCGCGGTGTAATTTCCACCTCTTCCTTTGTCTTGGGATTCCTTCCAATACGCGCATTCTTCTTTCTCACATTGAATGTCCCGAACCCGGAAACTTTGATGGATTCACCCGCTATCAACGTCTGTTTAATGGAATCGAAAACGATCTCTACGATATTCTGAGCCTCGTTTCTCGGAAGTCCTACTTTCTCAAAAACATAATTGACGATATCGGCCTTTGTCATGGGTTACCTCGCTTTTTTAGTCTCCCCTACGCAGTAATGACCCTTTCCGCTGAAAGCCTTTAATCTTAATTTTATATTACTCACTTCCCTAATTGTCAAGTATTTTCAGTCAATTTCGCCAGGACAGCCCGTTTCCGGCGACCTCGGCCCCGCGAGTTCCCCTGGCAAAAACGTTCTCCCGGCCGCCGAAACCCCGGCGCGCACTACGAAACCTGTCCCCTTCGTTTGACTATTGCCCTCTTTTTTGTTATTTTAAGAGAATATGTTCACCCTATCAAAGAAGAGGCATGGAAACTATGAAAGCGAAAGATAAAGCAAAACCGGAGAGAGCTCTTTCCGACCGAGAAAAGAGGCTTCAGGAGATACGAAAGAAACTGACCGAACAACGGGAAAGCCTGCTTTCCGGTGCAGGCATCGCGCTGAACGCCCTGCCGGAGGAAACCATCTTCCCGGAATTAGGAGACCAGGCCTCGGCTGAGATAGACAGGAATTTTATGCTTCGGCTCAAAGGACGGGAAAGGAAGCTGCTCAAGAAAATCGATGAGGCCATTGAGAAGATCGACAACGGCACCTATGGGATTTGCGAGAGTTGCAACGAAGAAATCAACATAAAGAGACTTGAAGCGCGTCCCGTTACCGCCCTGTGCATCGAATGCAAAACCGAGCAGGAAGAGGAAGAAAAGCTGAGAGAAAGGTAAGCGAAGCGGCAGCACCAGTACCACTATCAGGATGGAAACGGAATGAATCCACTTTCCGTCTTCTTCACTCTTTTTCCGTTATCTTAAACACCTCTTTCAGCGACTCCCCCAGCAGATTGAAGCAGAATGCCGTCACCGAAATCGCCATCCCCGGAAAAAACACCATCCATACCGAGGACAGGACGTACGCCCTGTTTGCACTGATCATCGCTCCCCATGTGGGCGCGGGCGGTTGTGCCCCGAGCCCCAGGAAACTGAGGGTCGCCTCCGTGAGGAGAAAGCCCCCCATTTTGATCCCCATCATGACAAGGCCCAGAGGGATACAGAGCGGTGCAATATGCCGGAAGAGAATCCGCGCATCGCCGCACCCTACCGCCCGTGCCGCATCCACGAAGGGCATGTTCTTGAGTGTCAGCACTTGTCCCCTGATAAGCCGCGCAAAGGAGGTCCATCCCACCGCCGATAAGGCAATCATTACGGTATAAATTCCCGGCGGCAGCACCACCGAGATAGCGATGGCAAGAAGCAGGGAGGGGAACGAAAGGATGAAATCCACCGCGGACATCATGAGGGTATCGTATTTCCCGCCCCAATAGCCCGACGTCAGCCCCACGGTGAAACCGATCACCGCGGAGAGCAGGGCAGCCACAAGGGAGACGCCGATGGAGATCCTCCCCCCGTGAATAACCCTCGACAGAATATCCCGGCCTTTTCCATCCGTGCCGAAGGGGTGCTCCGGCGAAGGGGGCTGTCTCAGTCTCCCGAGATCGATACGGTTGGGGTCCTGGAGGGGAAGCAGGGGCGCAAACAGGGAGAGGAGGAAGAGAAAAAGCACAATGGCCAGTGCTGCCTTACCTGTCCTTGTCATGAAGCCTTACCCGCGGATCGAGGATACGGTACAGCAGATCAGTTACCAGGTTGATGAGCACGAAAACAAGGGTTCCGACGATCACACATCCCATGATCACGGGGTAATCCCTTTTGAGTATCCCTTCCATGGTAAAACGCCCGATTCCGTCCCACCCGAATATGGTTTCGGTCACCACCGCCCCGTTAAGATAGCTCCCGAAGTCGAGACCGATAACGGTCACGATGGGGATAAGGACATTTTTCAGCACATGAACGCCGCCGATCCTCAGGCGGTGCACCCCCTTCGCCCTCGCAGTCGTGACATAGGGCATTCTCAACACCTCCACGACCGTCATCCGGGTGACCCGCGCCAGTGTCGAGGCAGCGGGAATGGAGAGGGCAAAGGCGGGAAGGACGAGGAAAGCGAGGCCCCCGGTGCCCGAAGGGGGAAACAGTTTCAGGGTAAGGCTGAAGAGTATCATGATCATCAGAGCGCTCCAGAATACGGGAACGCTCAATCCGCCCAGGGAGAGGACGGTAACGATCCTGTCAACTCCCCCTCCCCTCCGGTACGCGGAAAGAAAACCTGCGACGATGCCGACCGGCACCGCGATCAGCATGGCGGCTCCGGCCAACCTCAGGGTATTGGGGAATTTGATAACGATGTCCGTCAGCACGTCCCTGTTGGTATGGTAGGACCTGCCGAAATCCCCCCTGAGAAGGAGAGAGAGATAGCCCGCATACTGCTGCAGGAACCCCTTATCCGCACCGATCTGCCTGCGGATGCTCTCGATGGTCTCCGAACTGGCGCGCTCTCCCACAAGGTTCAGGACAATATCTCCGGGAAGGGAGTTGAGGAGAAAAAAGGCAAAGAGAGTGATTCCCAGCAAGAGGGGGCCCAGAAGAAGAAGTCTTTTCAGAATATACGCTTTAATGACCTGCTCCACGGCAAAAAGTCGGATAGAGAAGCTCTCCTATGGTATCATGTTTCCTGTGAGCCTATCCACTCTCCCCTGCTGGAGCGATTGCGTCCCGGTCCGGAAGGCTACCCTTCTGCTCCGCCCCGTTCTTCCAGGAGAGAGAGGAGTTCGTCCTTGGTAGCGGCATATTCGGTTTTACAGAACTGACACTGGATCTCAACGGTCTCACCCTTACGGACCATCTCTTCGATATCCTGCCGGCCGAGGGCGGCAAGAGCATCAAGCACCCTCCCTTTGCTGCAGGGGCAGAAATACATCACCTCTTTGGTTTCGATGATATCGTAGGGGAGCCCGAGGGCCTCATCGAGGATTTCCTTCGGTCCGGCCCCCTCAAGGATCATGGAGCTTACCGGGCGCACCCCTTTCAGCCGCTCTTCGAGGTACTCCAGCACCTCATCGGTGGCATCGGGGAGGGCATGGATCATGAAACCGCCGGAAGCCTTCACCGCATTGTCGGTATCGACATGGACGCCCAGGGAGACGGCGGCCGGGATCTGCTCGGAGGTCCTCAGGTAGTAGGCGAGGTCGGTCGCGATTTCTCCCGTCTGGAGGGGTACGCTCCCCTGGTAACGGTCCCGCAGCCCGAGGTCCTTGATCACATTCAGGTACCCGTTTCCAAAGGCACGCCCCACATCCAGTTTTCCTTCTTTGAGCCCGAGGTGGACATGGGGCTTGTAGACATATCCGCGTACCCTGCCCTTCCAATCAGCCTCTGCAACAACCTCCTTGAGAGGTCCCTCGCCCACCACCTGCACCATCAGCTTCTGCCCCTCTTTCAGGAGGGAGGAGAGGAGGAGGGCACCGCTGATAATCCTGCCGAAGGCGGCGGAAGCGGTGGGGTAGGTGTCGTGTAGCATCCGCGCCCGCTCCACCAGGTCCGTATCCACAAGGCCCACCACCAGGAGGCCCTGATCGGCCGACATTCCTTTAACAAGCACATCCATATGTTCTGCTACTCCTTAATTATACAGGGCGTTTCCTCTCCTGCGCTTCCACTTTTTCCATTACATTCCCCTTCTCGTCAAACCTGCATGCCAGATAGGAGCCATCCTGGTACAGGGTGAACCATGCACCGTGCTCCAGGGCCCACCTCTCCCACTGCTCTTTCATCGCAATGGAGTCCAGCGGGAAATTATCATATGCAGTGATCCAGAGGGGATTGAAGTGGGCATGGGTGGGAAGGAGGTCCCCCAGGTGGATCGCCCTCTCGCCCCGCGATTCCATGGTGATGATCTGGTGTCCCCGCGTGTGGCCGCCGCTCAGCAACACCCGTATCCCGTCGACCACCTCTTCCGCGCCGTCCACCAGCTCGAGATTCCCGCTTTGTCGCAGGAGCTCGCTGTTCACGGGCCAGTAGGTGCTGCCCGACCGCCTGTTGGGATGGAGCACATCCTCCCACTCCTTTCTCTGCACCACATGCCGCGCACGGGGGAAAGTTAGCTTCAACTCCCCCTCCTCCTGCATCACCACGCCCGCAGAGTGGTCCCAGTCATAATGGGTGAGAAGGACATAATCGATGTCCTCCCGCCGCAGACCGAGGGAGGCGAGGTCCTGCGGTACCCGCCACTCCCCGCGCACCCTGAAAATCTGCTTCTGCTTTTCGGTAAGCTTATTCCCCAGGCCCGCTTCGATCACCACAAGGGCCTGCGGGGTCTTCACAAGAACGGGCCAGGCGGAGATGGGAACATAATTCTCCGCATCGCAGGGGTATTTCTTCCCCCAGAGCACCTTGGGTACGGGACCGAAGGTAGTCCCCCCGTCCAGTTCAAACCTTCCCCCGTCCAGCCATATCAGCTCGAAATCGCCCAGAGCAAGACATCCTTTCATGCAGTATCACCTCTCCCGCTTCCTTTACTGCTCCTCCCGGGCTCCTTGTGCGGCCGGGAGAAAAAGATACGAAAAAGTATACCCGAAGCAGCAGGAGAGAGTCACTCGCTTCAGCGCCGGGCAGTGAGGAGCCTGTCCACGGACCAGCGTCCCCCTCCCCGGATCATCAGGGCGATGGTAATCGCCACCACGAGGAGGTGGTATTCGAACCCCTCTCCCTTCTGTTTGCCGAACCAGTTCATGAAAAAACCGTGCTGGAAATGGAGCAAAAAGACGGCCACCACCATATTACAGGTGATGCCGAAAGCGGCGATCCTTGTCAGGAAACCGAGGATCAGCCCCAGGGAGCCGGCGGATTCGGCCAGTATGGCAAGAAAAGCAAAGAAGGCGGGAATACCCAGCCCTTCGGTAAACTGTGTCATGGTGCCGCTGAACCCTGCCCCTCCGAACCAGCCGAAGACCTTCTGCATTCCATGGGGAAAGAAAACAATTCCCAGCAACAGGCGCAGGATGAAAACAGCGATATCGTCGTCCGTCTGCAGTATCTTCCTGAACATGGCATACCCCTCCCGAAGCGGAATCCCTTTATTTAAACTATAGCAGAATGTCTCGAAAGTAGTGCGGAGCCTGTCCCCGCTTGTCGGGGATCCGCCGGGGTGACGGATTCCGAGACGGTGGGACACAAGGGGGGACAGGGGGTATGCTCTTTCTGGAGCAAGAGTCTGGAAAATCAGAGATTTTTCAGGGTGGAGCCCGGGAATTATCAGACAGTGGGCAGCCGGTCGCAGCAGAAGCCGCTGCTGCAGGAGATGATAGTCTGCAGACACCCCCTACTTTGCTATCCCGGTCTCCGTCCCCTTGTCCATGGAATAAATCGGATACACCGCATATCCCGTTACCCACGGCTGCTTCACGAGGATGTCGTTCCGGTGCCAGAAGGGGACCCAGGGAGCATCGTCAATAATGATTTCCTCGGCCCTCCGGTACCACTCATTCCGCTCCTTTTCGCCGGAGGAGTGCTGTCCCTTTTCGATAAGCGCATCCACCTCCCTGTTCACGTATCTCGTTCTGTTGCCTGCCGGGCCCAGATTGGACGAATGGAAGAGAGGGAAGAGGAAATTCTCCGCATCGGGGTAATCCGCCCACCAACTGAGCCAGAAAAGGTCCGCCTCTCCCCTGTTGATCGCCTGCTTGTACGCACTCCATTCGAGCTGCTTTATGTTCACGGTGATCCCCACATCGGCGAGGAATGCCTGAATAATCTCCGCCAGGTCCACCACCTCCTGGTCAACGGTCACATACATGTTCACCTGTACCCCGGTCATGCCCTCTTCCCGAATGATCCGCCGCGCCAGGGAGGGATCATAGGAGAAGGCGTCGCGCCTGTTCGTCACCTCCCACTTTCTGAGCAGGTCGGGAACGGGTCCGGCAGCCAGTCTGCCCCTCCCCTCATAAAAGGTCTTCAGAATTCTCTCCCGGTCGAAGGCGTGGGAGACGGCTCTTCGGAGGGCCGCATTGCTGAAGGGCGCCTTCGATGCATTCAGTCCGAGATAGTAGGTATTGAGCCCCTCCATGGAAACAACAAGGCGGCTCCATTTCGGGTCGTCCCTGAATTTTGCATAAGCGGAGGCAGGCAGGGAGAGCACGTCGAGATTGCCGGTCTCGAATTCGGTCACCGCAGTCAGGTCCTCGGGAATGATCCGGTACACAATGCCCCTCACCTCTGCCCGGCCCTCAAAATAATAGGGGTTTCTCACCAGGTGCACCTCTCTTCCGGGCAGCCACTCTTTTATCATGAACGGCCCGGTTCCGGTGGGAAATCCCGAAAAGTCCGCTCCGCGCTTCCTCACTTCCTCTTCGGGCACTACGTATGCGGCAGTGAGAGCAAGCATGCTCAGAAAAGGAGAGAAGGGCCTTTCGAGCCGCACCTCGAAGGTATAGGCATCAGGCACCCTGAAGCCCCTGACCTCCCCTGCACCGCCCTTCATGAACTCCCGTGCTCCTTCGGCCTTGTCCAGCACCCAGGTATTGGGGGATTTCGTCCGGGGATGGAGAATCCGCTCGAAGGAGTACTTGAAATCCCGGGCCGTCACCTCGCGTCCGTTCGAGAAGCGGACCCCTTTCCGCAGATGGAAGCGGTACACCCGCCCATCCCCGGAGGCCTCCCACCTTTCCGCAATATCGGGGGCAACCCCGAGGTCCTCCCGGAGCCGTACCAGTCCGTTGAAGAGCTTCGCGGCGATAACCGCTCCGGGAACATCCACAATGAGTGCGGGATCGAGGGTGCTGGGGTTCGCGTTCTGGCGCAGGTACAGGTAGCCGTCGAGGCGGTTCGAGGGACTGCAGGAGAAGAGAAAGAGAGAGGAAAGAATATAAGAAATGAGGAAAAACATACGCCGCATCATTCGGAATTATAGCACACCCCTGATCCCTCTCCCCCCTCAAAACCGCAAAAACGCCCCAATCCCTCCGGCTTCGGCCAGCCGCTTGCTGTCGCTGACCACCTCCACCACCGCCCCCTGTTGCACTGCCAGCTCACCGGCCAGATCTACAATATGCTCGATGGGCTTCGCCTTCTCGTCCCCGTCGCAGGTAGGACAGGGCTCCACCTTCTCCGCGCTCAGGAACCCGCAGGTACCGCAGGTATAACCGGTCGCCTTGTAGTCCCTCAGCACCACCAGTTTCATTACCCTCTGCTCCTGCAGTGCGCTGATCACATCCGGCAGCCCTATCACCGCTCCCTTCCCCTTCAGCGACTGCGTAATGAGGGCCTCCACCGTCTCCTCCTCCTGCTTCCTTTCGTAATCGGAGATCACCTGCATCGTCGTCCTGAGGACCTCATCCGGCGTCGCGAACATCTCCAGCTTTACCGTGTCGATCACCTTGTCGAGCACCGTTTTATGGAACAGCGAATGGATAGCGGAAACGGCCTCATCGGATCCCCCGAGTATCAGGCGCCCGATATGCTCCCTGCCGAGGAAGTAGTCCAGCTTCTCGACCACATCTTTGAGATGAAACTTGACATGGTAATTGATATGGTTCTCGAACCTGGACTCCCCGAGTCCATACCAGCCCACCTGCCGGTGCCTGCCCGGCACCTCCGGAGATTTCACCTCCCCGTATTCCACGATCTCGCCGAGATGGATCACGAAGATCCGCGCCTCCTTCTTCTCCACGAGCAGTACGGCATACCCTTCATAGTTATCCAGGACCTCCAGCAGGGGCTTCACATAGGGAGTGGAGTTGACCACCATCTCATTCCGTACGGGAACCCCCAGGTGGTACACTTTCCAGAAGTTGTTCGGCGACGAGCTGAGCAGCGCAAGTCCCTTCTTGAACAGCCCCTTACTCGCATTGACATAGTGGTTGATCCTGTCGATATCCTCCTTGATCTTCTTATACAGCGCCTTGTCCAGGGAATCCACCGTGTTTTTTACCATATTCTTGAAGTGTATCGCGTAGTCCCCTCCCCTGTTGGACAGGGGATCGACATTCAGGTACAGGCTTACAAAAGAGTGTCCCTTTCCCTCTGTCGAGGCAATTTCCTCTACTTCCGCCCGGTCAAGCATGGAGACCTCCTTCAAAGTTTCTAAAGATTTCTACCATTGACACAAAGAGCGCCACCACCAGGGGGCCTATGATAAAGCCGATCAACCCGAAAAGGTTGATCCCCCCCAGCACACTGAAGAAGATGACAAGGATATGCATCCTTGTCCTTGCTCCTACAAGAACAGGTCTCAGAATATTATCCACACTGCTTATTCCCAATACCCCGACAAGCAGGAGGATGACGGCTTTCCCCGTCATTCCCATGATAAGGAAATAGATGGTTATCGCCCCCCAGACAGCAAAAGTGCCCAGCAGGGGCACAAAAGAGGCGACCGCTGTGGTAAGTCCCCACAGGGCCGGGGAGTGCACTCCGAGCAGGGCATAGGCGATACCGCCGATAATGCCCTGGACAATGGCGACCACTACCCCCCCATAGATCGTCGATATGACAATATCCTTGATCTGCCCGGAAAGCTTCTCTTTCTGCTCCGGCGAAAAAGGCAGATAATCGCGTCCTTTTACAAGAAAATCAGCGCTGTCCCTGAGCAGGAAGAAAATAGAAAAGGCCATGATGACGAAATCCATCACCACGCTCGCCAGATTGCCCACCCCTCCGGGGAGCCTGCCGAGAAGATCTTTCCCCACCCGGGAGATACCCGAGACAAAAGCTTTTCGCACCTCCGCCTCGCTGAGGGAAATATTCAAGGCGGACGACACCCTGTCCAGGAGGGACCTGATCGTCGGGTGGTGCAGGATGCCCTTTGCCGACTCGAGCTGCTCGCTGCCCAGGGATGCCGAGAGGGCCTGGATCTCATTGAACAACAGATAGGAAGTATAGGAAAAGGGACCCAGGATCAGCAGGATTATCACAAAAAGGACGACCAGAGAGGCGACGGATTTCCATTTGATATACCGCAGGAGGTACAGGTAAAGGGGATAAAATACAATGGTAAGGACGATCGCCCATGCAAGGGGAGCGAGGAAAGGCTTGATGATCTGGAAAGTCAGGTAGCCCAGAACCAGAACCAGGGCCAGCATGGTGATGAAATAGAACCTGTTCGTTGCCATAGGACCTCGGTACGGGCAGGATTTCAGGGAAGCATCCCCTTCTGTACGCCGCCGGGAGACCGGTACCGGTCATCTTCCGCCTGCCGCTTGAATAAAGAGCTCAAATATCGCTAAGGAAAGTGTATCACAATTCGGAGGGGCTAACCAGAACGCGTCCGGGGAGCCCTTCCCGTCGACCCCTCTCTCGGGGTGCCATTGCACTCCTACAAAGAACGGGGAGTGCTTGCAGAATACCCCTTCTACAACCCCGTCTTCCGCACGGGCAAAGACTTCCAGCCCCTTTCCCACCTCTTTCACCGCCTGATGATGAAAAGAGTTCACCGCCACCGTCGACGCTCCACACCGCGCCGCAAGGTCGATGCCACCCGGCAGGGGAGAGAGGGAGAGCAGGTGCGGGCTCTGCCGGTGATCAAGAGAATGGGGCATCTGTGCGGAAATATCCTGGAAGAGGGTGCCGCCGAAGGCGACATTGATCAACTGCATCCCGAAACAGATCCCCAGGACGGGTTTCCCTCTCCTGACGATCTCCTTCAGGAGGACCTTCTCGTAAGCGACCCTTTCCCCCCTCGCCAACGTAAGGCATTCATGGGGAACCATGACCCTTTCCCCGTACTCTTCCGGAGGGATATCGGCGCCGCCCGTCAGCAGGAGGCCGTCCATGGCCTCCGCACTGCGCGGTATCTCTTCCCCGACAGGGGGGAGCAGCAGGGGAACGCCCCCGGCACGCACCACCGCGGAGACATACTCCTGGCGGAGCCTCAGGAAGTTCTCGTGCATATCGACAGTAATCCCGATAACCGGCCTCACAGGACCCTCCCGGAACGGGACCCGGTGAATTCCCCCTCTTCTACGGCAGGAATGCCGTTCACAAAGACGAAGCGAATGCCTTCGGCCTTTCTGAAAGGGTCCTTGAACGTCGCGGTATCAATGATTCTCCCGTAGTCGAAGACGGTAATATCGGCGAAAAAGCCCTCCCTGAGCACTCCCCTCTCCCGCAGCCCGAAAGTCTGCGCGGGGAGTCCGGTGATCCTGCGTATCGCCTCCGGAAGTCCCATGAGCCTTTCCTCCCGGACATAGCGCCCGACAAACCGGGGGAAGCTCCCGAAGCCCCGGGGATGGGGCTTCCCGCTGCAGGTAGGTCCGGAGAAGGAGCGCACCGCGCTGTCGGAGCCGATCATGGTGTAGGACAGGGAAAGGAACTTCCTCAGGTTGTCCTCGCTCATGGAGAAGAAAATCGCACCGGTCCTGACACGCTCGGCAATGAGGAGAGAGAACAGCGTGTCCAGCGGGCTCTTCCCTTCCCTCTCCGCGACGGCAAACAGGCTCTCCCCCTCCATCCATTTATTTTCCGGGCATACGACAGAGGAAAGGTATACCCCTTTCCAGTACGCGTCGTCTTTTACGGCGAGCTCTTTCCTGATCCTTGCCGCAGTCTCCGGGTCCCTGAGACGTTTCACCTCTTCCTCAGCCCCTCCCTCATAGACCCAGGAGGGCAGGACCGTATCGAGGTCGGTGCTTGCCGCCACATAGGGATACCGGTCACAGGTGACAGCGACCCCCGAGGACCTCCCCTGCTCGATGAGGCCGATTGCCTCTTCCGCCTTCCCCCAGTTCTTCTCGCCGGAGGTCTTTACATGGGATATATGGACACGTACCCCTGCCTCCCTTCCGATACGGATCACTTCCCCGATGGATTCGAGGAGGGCATCCCCCTCGCTCCTCATATGGGAGGCATAGATGCCGGCAGTACCCGCCAGCACCCGCGAAAGCTCCACGAGCTCTTCCGTCCGGGAATAGACGCCGGGAGGATAGATGAGCCCGGTGGAAAGCCCCCGGGCCCCCTGCTCCATCGCCCCCCGCAGCAATTGCCGCATCTCTTCCATGGCCTCCGGACCGGGCGGAAGGTCCCGATACCCTATTACCGAGGCCCTGATATTCCCATGGCCGCACAACGTGCAGAAATTCAGGGCGATTCCCTTTTTTTCCAGAAGAAAGAAATAGTCACGGAAAGTTGACCACCTCTCCCCTATTCCCAGCTCTTCACAGTCCTTCTCCCGGTGTGCGAAAGCCTCTCCGTACAATGGAGCCGCGGACAAACCGCAATTGCCGTTCACTTCGGCCGTTACCCCCTGCGAGAGCTTTCCCTCCGCCCTGCCGTCTGCAAGCAGGGTGAACTCGGAATGGGCATGGGTATCAATAAAGCCGGGGGAAACCACAAGCCCCTTCGCATCAATGACCGTCCTCGCCGGGGGGGATTCTGCGCCGATATGAACAATCCTGTCCCCCGCAATTCCGACATTGGTTTCGACAGGCTCTTTGCCGCTCCCCTCCACTACGACCCCGCCCTTTATGAGAAAATCAAGCACCGCTCTCCCCCTGTCTCATTGCATCCGGTTCTCCTGGCGGGAAAAAAAGCCCTCCGGGTCCCGCATGCTCTCCGCGAACAGGGGAACAAGAAAGGACACCCCTCTGCGTATCCTCTCCCCGGGTCCGCCCGCATCCCCCTTCTCCCCTCCCTTCCGGTACTCCTCCCTGAGTCTCTGCGCAAGCACCGGAAAGCACTTCAGGGTCAGGGCGGTTACGGTGAAAAAATCGTGGACCGGCACCCCGATACGTTCCAGGGGCGCCAGGATCCTCTTCAGGGATGCCAGCATAGCGTCGAGGGGAACAACCGCAGCCAGTACTTTTGCCGCATACACCATTTCGAATACCCGTACCGTTCGGAGCAGGGCAAGGCGCAGGCCCTCATCCGTAACCCGTACGGGGCCGATGTGGAGGAGCACTTCCCCCGTCCGGTAAAAGACATTGCTGAGAAAAGTAAAGCCCAGGAAAAAAAGGATGGGCACTATCCCCCCCCTGACCTTCCGGAAGGGAATGAAGAGGAGGGCGAAGACGATCCCCGCGGACAAAGCGGCATGGACGGAGAGTTCCCTTACAAGGAACACCGTCGCGGCGAAGAGAGTATAGAGGAGAAGCAGTATGCCGGAAGACACCTGCTTACCTTGCGCTGCGGGAGTATTGGACCGGCTTTGTTGTGTACCCTCCGGCACCGGACGGCACCGCAGTATTCACTGTCCTTTGCACCGGGGGCGCGGACGTGAAATATCCATGGATCCCGGAAGCGATGGATGCAGCGACTCTCTGGCGGTACGACGGGTCCTCCAGCAGCTTTTCCTCCTCGGGATTGCTGATGAAAGCCACCTCCACAAGGGCCGAAGGCATCTCCGCCCCCACCAGGACATAGAAAAGCGCCTGCTTCACTCCCAGATCGATCATTCTGGGATAGAGGGGCCGGAGGGAGGATACCAGCGAATGATGGATGGTTCCGGCAAGCTTTACCGAGTCCTCCCTCTTGCTCTCCCGTTCCAGCGAGGCGAGGATAACTCCCAGCTCTCCCTGCACCTGCTTCATCTTTTTCAGAGAGATGGCGTTCTCGCGGGCCGCCACCTTCATCGCCTCCTCGTCGTTCGTCCAGTTCAGGAGATACGTCTCGATACCCCGTGCCTTCCGGTTCGGGCTCGCATTGGCATGAATCGAAACGAAGAAATCCGCCTTATTTTTGTTGGCGATCGCCGCCCTCTCCTCGAGGGGAATGAAGATATCCCTGTCCCGCGTAAGCACGACCTCATACTCGGGGTGCTCCTTTCGTATGGCGTCCCGTACCTTGAGCGCTATATCCAGCACCACATTCTTTTCGAAAAGCCCGCTCGGTCCCACCGCCCCGGGATCATGCCCGCCGTGTCCGGCGTCGATGACCACCCTCCTCTGGAGCAGCCGGGCCTCTGTCTTCGCCTCGGGGCTCCCCTCTTTCCCGCTGTCCTTCATGTCGGACCTGGTGTCCACTTTCGCTTCGGGCTTTCCCTCCTGTTTCGGGCTCTCCCCCCCTTTCGGGGAGATATCCACTACAAGACGCGCGGGGTCCTCCAGGTTGAAAACCTTATAGTCGTAATCGCCTGCGCTGAGATCGAAGACAATTCGTACCACCTGTGCAGTGAACTGGCCCACCCTGACTGTCTTCAGCAGGGGACCGTTGACGGAGAGGCTCTTTTGCGCATCCTTCGCCACTCTCGCACTCTTGAGGTCGAAAAAGAGTCTTTCGGGGTTCGAGAGGCTTCCCTTGGTAAACTCGGCAGGACCCGAAAGGTCAATGACAACCCGGGCATACTCTGCAGTGGACCAGTGGCGCAGGCCCTTTACTTCGATGATATCGTCGGCTCCCCCCGGAAGGGGGAGCAACAGAAAATAAAGGAAAAAGAGATACTGAAAAAGCGATGCGGGGAAGGGCATCCCGCTGCCTTCCGGTCCTCTGTCCTCTGCCGTACTTCCTCTCTCCGCTGAATTATTCATGCCGCCTGAACAGCCTTGACCTCCGGTATCTCTCTCTTCATGGTCGCTTCCACCCAGTTCTTCATGGTCAGGGTGGACATGGGGCAGGTGCCGCACGCCCCTTTCAATTTTACGTATACTATATCATCTTTTACCTCTATCAATTCAATATCTCCCCCCTCGGACTCGAGGCCGGGCCTGATCTTTTTCAGAACCTCTTCCACTCTTTCCTTTGCTACCATGGGAGCCTCCCTCGAATACCCCTGAAAATTATGAGAAAAGGGGACATCTTTCTTCTAAATATAGCCAATGCCCTATAATTTATCAAGAGCAAAAGCATCCCCCCGGCAAACACATGATCTTCACCATGCATAAAGCCGGTGCGGAGAAACTATACTATAGTACTATACACTACGCATCGTTATATTTATATACTGAATCGGAGAGAAAACCGAAAAATGGAGGGTCTGATGAAAAAAAGATGGATTATTGTATTGTGTATCACTTTCTTCGGCATGCTGCTCCCGGTCCCGTCGTCCGCCGGGCATGACCACTCCGGTCCCAATCCTTTGATGGAGGAGATGCTCCTCCTCGACACCGCGTTCCGTGAGGTGGTCTCCGCCGTGGCACTGGGAGACGGGGAAAGGGTCCACAAGGCGCTGCACTCGATGCATGGCACCATGGAAAAGACCCACAAAGGGGTCCACGCGGGGTCTGTGGTCATTCCCAAAAACGCCCACCGGATAAATGAATTTGTGGCCATGGACAAGGAGTTTCACCAAACCCTCGAAAAGCTGGCCGAGGGAGCGCACCGGAATGACCGGAAGGAAATGCTCTCCCTGACAAAAAGACTTCTTGACGGGTGTGTACAGTGCCATCAGACCTTCAGGAAGTAGCTCTTTCCCTCACCTTGCCTTGTGCGGAGTCATGGGATAGTATTTATATAGAGAGCGCAGGCCTCCCGCCTGCAGGCAGTCTACAGCATGAATGCTGCATCACGGAGGACAACCATGATAACGCAGAGAGGGGAAGAAACGGGCAAAGTACGGGGTATCCCGCTGGCGAATTCAATTCTGTACCAGGGACAATCCGTGGTGAGCAGGGAGATACTGAGAAAGGACGCGGGAACGATCACGCTGTTCGCCTTCGACGAGGGGCAGGAGCTCAGCGAGCACACAGCCCCCTTTGACGCTTTTGCCTACATTCTCGACGGCGAGGCGGAGATCACCATTTCGGGGACTCCGTACCGCGTGGGAAACGGCGAAATGATCATTATGCCGGCCAACCAGCCCCACGCGCTGAAAGCCCTGAAGAAATTCAAAATGCTCCTGGTGATGCTCAGATCCTGAACTGATCAGGGGTAGTGTTTCATAAATAACTGCAATATGTCTGTCATTGCGAAGGGCCGTATCCTGAAGCAATCCCGTTGTTGAAGCGCAGAGATTGCCGCGCTGCGCTCCAATGACAAAGAGTGAGACCTTTTGAAACACCACCCTAGGAGAAAACGAACCCTTCCTTCTGGAAGAGCCGGAGGCAGGCATCCACGACATCGGGGTCGTACTTGGTCACCCTGTTCCTTTCAATCTCTTCCAGCGCCTTTTCAATTCCCACCGCAGGCCGGTATGGACGGTGGGAATGGATGGTCTCGACCACATCAGCCACCGCAATAATCCTCGCTTCCATGAGGATCTGCTCCCCCGCAAGGCCAAGGGGATACCCCGTACCGTCCATTCTTTCATGGTGCTGCAGGACAATTTCGGCGACAGACCACTCAAACTCGATATTTTTCAGTATTTCGTATCCCACCTGCGGGTGCGTCTTGATCAGGTTGAATTCGGCCTCCGTCAGTCTGCCGGGCTTGCTGAGGATTTCCGCGGGCACGTAGATCTTTCCCAGGTCATGAAGAATCCCCGCAACCCGTATCCCGTTCACCTGGCAGAAGGAAAATCCCATCTCCTTTCCCACCGCATGTGCCAGACGGGCAACCCGCTGCTGGTGTCCCGCCGTATAGGGGTCTCTGGTCTCCACCGTGGCGGCAAGGGCGCTCACCGTTCCCTCCAACGCCCGCTGCAGCTTCTCGAAGCTCTGCTTCAGGCAGCTCTCCGCCCGCCTGATATCGGTGATATCCTCGAACACCTCCAGGATCGCTTCCTGTCCCCGGAAATGGATAGCGCGGTGGGTGATCTTGTAGCATCTCCCGCCCATAACTTTCTCGGTCACGACAACATTGCCTTCCGACGCATGCAGGCGATTCCTTAGGGGGCAGCAGGAACACCGGGTCTGGTCATCCCTGTACACCCGGTAGCACTTCTCCCCTACCGCATTCCTGCCCACCTTCCGGGCCATCGTCTCATTGAGGTAGATAATGTTCAGGTCCTTATCAACAATATCGATGCCCAGGGGAATGGCATCAAGCATCTCCTCGTCCAGCGATTCGAGCCGGGGAGGAGAAGAGACACCCCTGCCCTCCGGAACGGTACTCTCCCTGTTTCGTTCCGCAGGGTGTACTATTCTGAGGGGCAGGGCAGAACGCACTATACGGACTCCACCGCCTTCACGTCGGGGATCACCTTTTTCATTTCCGCTTCGATGCCCGCTTTCAGGGTCATCATGGACATGGGGCAATGACCGCAGGCCCCTTTGAGCCTCACCTTTACCACGTTCTCTTCCGTAATCTCCACCAGTTCCACATCGCCCCTGTCCCGCTGGAGCGCGGGACGTATCCTGTTTATTACCTCTTCCACCTTCGTCCTGTCTACCATGAAAACCTCCTTTTCGCCGCTTCCGGCATATCCGGCCTCTTCTCTGGATTAACACATACCCAATTAGTACAATACCAAAGTCAGGGGAAAGGGGGCAATGACATGTATCATATCTCCGCCGTAAAGAGTTATTATATACAGTATGTTGCATCCGGCGGCAGAAACCTCGCCGGAACAGGGAAAGTCATGAAAAAGGATCTACGCAGATATCTCGGCCCTGCAGGACTGCTTTTTTTCTTCCTGCTGCCCTTTACTGTCCTGATCTATCTTCAGCTGCACGAGATCAACCGATGGATCGATTTTACCGGGAAAGAGAGACTGGGCATCCGGTACGTGGGGTCCCTGAGAGGTATTCTGGATGACTTGCAGAAGCACAGGGGCATGGCCAGCGCCTTCCTTACAGACGGAGTCTCCTTCAAGGAGGACCTCTTCATCAAGCAGCAGCAGATCGAGAAAGACATCAAAGAAATGGGTGCAATGGACCGGGAGATCGGGCACCGCCTCGGAACATCGGCACGGTGGATCCTGATAAAGAATAAATGGGCCGGCCTGAAAGAGAAGATGCCGGAAATGCGGCCCGCGGAGAGCACTGCCGCACATACCACCCTGATCACGGATGTCATCGATATGATTTCGTATGTGGGGGAGTCCTCGAACCTGATCCTCGACAGCGAGCCCGTCATGTACTACCTGATAGACAGTATCATCGACAGGCTCCCCCAGGCATCCGAAAGGCTTGGCCTGACAAGGGCGGCGGGGGTCAGCGCAGCGGTCCACTCCTCTCTCTCTCCGCCGGACCGGGCGCAGCTCATCATGCATTCCGGCCTTATCCGCTCTTCCATGGAAGCAGTGGAGCACAATATACAGCTGGCAATCCAGAAGAGACCCTCTCTTGCGGCACAGCTCGAGCCCTATGCACGGGACAGCGGCGAGGCAGTGCATTTCTTTCTGTCGCTGCTCGATGAAAAACTCATCAATGCCGGTTCGGTCACCATACGGCCGGAGGAGTATTTCTCCACCGGGACCAATGCCCTGAAGGAGTGTTTCCGGCTGTACGATGCTGTTTCGGTCTCCCTGGACAGACAGCTGGAGATCCGCAGCGGAAAGCTCGTGCGGCAGAGAAATCTCGTTATTGCCTTTGCCGCGGCCACGTGCGGAATCTTCCTTTTCATTTTCATCTCCTTCACCCGCACCCTGGCGAAGCGTACCCATGCAGAGAAAACCCTGCACTTTCAGGTGGAGTTCGAAAAGTGTATTGCCGATACCGCCCGGAAGCTTATCAATGTTGAGCCGGACGAAATAGACGCTATGATGACGCATGCCCTGCGGAGGATAGGGGAATTCGATTGTGTCGACCGGAGCTATCTTTTCCTGATTTTCAGCGACGGAACCATGGACAATGTCTATGAATGGTGCGCGGAGGAGATCGAGTCCCGGATCGAAAGACTGAAAGGATTGCCCTTCGACTCCTTTCCCGTGCTCCTGCCTCTCAAGCACTTCGAAACCATCCATGTCCCCCGCATAGAGGACCTCCCCCCCGGGACCGCGGGCGACCGGGAATCCTTTCCGTTTCATGGGGTCAGATCATTCATCATCGTACCCCTGGTTTCCCACGGCACCCTCGCGGGGTTCCTCGGTTTCGACTCGATACGGAAGGAGAGGAAGTGGGAGGAGAGGGATATCACCCTTCTCAAGATCGCAGGAGAAATCTTCACAAACGTCGTCGAGCGCAAGCGCATGGAGGAGGAGCTTCAGGAAAAGGCCGCCGAGCTCCTCTACAAAAGCGAGTACCTGGAGAAGAGCATCGGGGACCTCGCCCGGTCCGATGAGGAGCTCAAACATAACCAGTTCCTCCTTGAGGAGTTGAACAGGACCCTCGAACAGAAAGTGATCGAAGCAGTATCGGAGAGCCGGGCAAAGAACCATCTGATGCTCCTGCAGAGCCGCCAGGCGGCCATGGGGGAGATGATCGGCAATATCGCCCACCAATGGAGACAGCCCCTCAACACCCTTGGCCTCCTCATCCAGGATCTCCGCCACGCATACCGGCACGGCGAGCTGAACAGGGAGTACCTTGACAGGAGCGTGGATGAGGGGATGCAGGTGATCCGGCTCATGTCTCAAACCATCGATGATTTCAGGAACTTCTTCCGGCCGAATAAGGAAAGGGAGCCTTTCAGCCTGAAGGAGACGGTCCTCCGGTCCTTATCCTTTGTGGAGGCAAGCTTCAGGAGCAACAGCATTCATGTCGAGCTGGTGGTGCGGGACGAGGTGGAGATAACCGGGTACCCCAACGAGTACGCACAGGTGGTGCTGAACATCCTCAACAATGCAAAGGATATTCTGCTGGAGAGGAAAATCGGGAATCCCCGTGTTACCATAACACTCTTCCGCGAGGACGGCAGATCGGTGGTGACCATAGCGGACAATGCCGGAGGGATAGAGAAAGAGATCATGGGGAAAATATTCAACCCCTACTTCACCACCAAGGAACAGGGGAAAGGAACAGGTATCGGGCTCTACATGTCCAAAAACATCATCGAGAAGAATATGGAAGGGAAGCTGTCGGTCAGAAACACCCCCGAGGGGGCGGAATTCAGGATAGAGGTGTAAATGGAAAACAACGTAAGGAGAAGAATCGGTCTCTCTGTTCTTTTCACCGAGGATGAAATTCCCGCACGGGAAATGATCGCCCGAATGCTGAAACGGGAGGTGAGGACCCTCTATCTTGCGGAAAATGGGCAGAAAGGGTTGGAATTGTTCCTGAAGCACTCTCCGGATATCGTGATAACGGATATCAGGATGCCGGTGATGGACGGTCTTGAAATGGCGGAGAAGATAAAGTCCATCAACAAGCAAACCCCCATTATCGTGACCACCGCCCACGACGATTCGGACTTCTTTCTCAAATCCATCGAGATCGGGGTCGACCGCTACCTTCTCAAACCCGTGGATGTCTTCAGACTGGGCACCGCCCTCCGGGAAATGGAGAGGACCATCGGCATTGCCCGGGATCTGAAAGAGAAAACGGCCCTCCTGGAAGAATACAGGAGGGCCGTGGACGAGAGCAATATCGTCTGCAAGACGGACGTGCAGGGCACCATAATCTACGTGAACGATGAATTCTGCAAGGTTTCCGGGTACAGCAAGAAGGAATTGCTGGGACGCAATCACGAGATGATCCTGCATGAGAAAGTGCAGGAGAACCTCATCAAAGACTTACGGAGCACCATCCTCTCGAAAAGAGTGTGGAAGGGAATCTTGGAATACAGGAAAAAGAATGGGAACAGCTATTTCGCCGACATTACCATCGTCCCCATCCTCGGAGTGCATGAGGAGATCATGGAATTCATCTATATCGGCCACGACGTCACCGAGCTCATCGATCTGACGACGTGGCTGAAGCAGCTCTCGAGTACCGACAACCTGACACAGATCTACAACAGGCGTGCGTTCAACGACCTTCTCGCCGCAGAGCTGCTGAGGGCGCAGCGGTACAAGACACAACTCTCCCTCATCATGTTCGACATCGACCATTTCAAGAGGATAAACGATACCTTCGGACACATGACAGGGGATGAGGTATTGAAATCCCTGGTGCGGATCGTCAAGGGGAGCATACGGAGCGTGGATGTCTTTGCACGCTGGGGGGGAGAGGAATTCATGATTCTGGCCCCTGAAACCGACGAGGAGGCCACCTACGGCGTGGCGGAAAGGCTGCGGAGGGAAGTGGAGAAGCACTGCTTCGATACGGTAGGGCATCTCACCGCCAGCTTCGGGGTCGCCACGTTCCGGGGCGAAGACCAGGCCGATATCCTCGTAAAAAGGGTGGATGACGCGCTCTACCGCGCGAAAGAGGGGGGGCGGAACAGGGTTGAAGTGGGATAACAGAAAAGGGCGGGACAGGGAAGGAAGGAATAGAATACAATAGAAGCATGCGGACTCTTTCGGTCTTGCTTATAGATGACGTCTCGTCCATGCGGAGATTCATCAAATCGATCCTCGAGAGGACTTTTCCCGATTGCTTTGTCGATGAAGCAAACGACGGGATCTCCGCGCGGGAGAAGATGGAGATGGTGCGGTACGATCTTGTGCTGTGTGACTGGGGTATCCCCGGGCTCTCCGGAGAGGACCTCCTCCTCTGGGTCAGGAAGCAGCCGCACCTGCAGGATATCCCTTTCATCATGGTAACCGGTTTCCGGGACAAGGAGCATGTGGTACGGGCAAAGGAGCTGGGAGTGAGCGATTATATCGTAAAGCCCATAGCCATGGACGTGCTCATCCAGAAGATCAAAGAAGTGAACCACAATTTCAAGGAAAGATCCTCCTGAGCAGTTGATGTATTCTATCCGAGCCTTTTTCTGAAACGCAGGGAGCTGAGCGCAATCACCAGGATTCCCAGCACAAGGAGCGACACCATCTGTGGCCAGAGAATGCCCAGCCCGTTGCCCTTAAGGAAAATCCCCCTGATGATCACCAGGAAATACCTGAGCGGATTTATATACGTCGCATACTGTATGAGCACCGGCATGTTTTCGACCGGGAACATGAAACCGGAGAGCAGGACCGCGGGGACATAAAAGAAAAAAGTTGCCATGAGCGCCTGCTGCTGCGTCCTCGAAATGGTGGAAATGAAGAGGCCGATACCCAGCACCGACAGGAGGTAAATGCCGGTCGAAAGCGGCAGAACAAAGAGGGAGCCCTTGAGGGGAATGGAGAACTTGAGCACCGCCAGCACCGTGACGAGAAACATGTCGAAAAATCCGATGAGGGCGAAGGGGATGGTCTTGCCGAGCATGAGCTCGAAGGGCCGCACCGGGGTGACCATGAGCTGCTCCATGGTGCCGATCTCCCTTTCCCGCACCACCGCCATAGAGGTAAGCAGGAGGCAGGTGAGCATGATCACGATGGCGATAACGCCCGGCACGTTGTAGTTTCTGCTCTTCAGGTCGGGGTTATACCAGGCCATGGTACGCAGGTCGATTCGCACCGGGGTCGCCGCGGAGGGGGTGAGCTCCCTGGCAAAGCTCAGGGCGATCCTGCTTGCGTAGTCCATGGCGACCGTTGCGGTATTCGAGTCCGTTCCGTCCACGATGATCTGTATCGATGTAGGAATGCCCTTCTTCAGGTCACTGCCGAACCCCTTGTCGATCTGGATGGCGCTGAGCGCCTTCCCCCTGTCCACCAGATCCCATATCTCCCGATACGATTCAGGGGTGTATCGTATGGTGAAATATCCCGAGGCCTCGAGCCTCCGCGCAAGCTCCCTGCTCTCGTAGGATTTATCGAGATCATAGAGCGCGGTGGAGATGTCGCTCACGTCGGTGGTCACCGCATACCCGAAGGCAAGCAACTGCAGAATCGGCGTTAGGAAGACAATAGCCTTCATCCTCCTGTCGCGTAGCACCTGGATGAATTCCTTGATAACCATCTGCCTGATGCGCTCGAACATGGTCAGGTGATCCTTTTCCTGAATTTTCTGTTTGCAAGAGCGAAGACGGCCAGCCCGAAAAAAGAGAGCAGGGCTGTCTCCCCCAGGAGAAGGTGAAATGTGCTCCCCTTCATGAAGATCCCCTTCAGAATCGTCACAAAATACCGGGCGGGTATGACATAGGTGATTCCCTGGAGCACTATGGGCATGTTGGATATGGCGTACATGAAACCCGAAAGCAGAAAGGCGGGAAGGAAAGTAGCCACCATGGCGACCTGGCTCGCCACCAGCTGGGACTTCGCAATGATGGAAATGAGGATGCCGAGGCTGAGCCCGCCGAACAGGAAGAGGGAGGAGAGCGCCATGAGGAGGAGCGCATTTCCTTTCAGGGGAACGCCGAACAGGAAGACGGCGAGGAAGACGGACAGGATCATGTCGATGACGCCGATGAGGAAGTAGGGAATCAGCTTTCCCAGAACCAGCTCGGGCGTCTTCACCGGCGTCGAGATCAGTTGCTCCATGGTCCCCCTTTCCCACTCCCTCGCTACGGTGAGAGAGGTAAGGAGCGCGGCGATGACCGACATGATCACCGCGATGAGCCCGGGAATGATGTAATTCCGGGATTTCAGCTCGGGGTTGTACCAGACCCGCACGCGGGGATCGATGAGGGGCCGCTGTGTGATCCCGAGGGGATTCCTTCCTCTCCCCACTCTCTGCGCGAATCTCTCCGTTACGGCAGTCACGTACCCGAGAGCGATCGTGGCGGTATTCGAGTCGCTCCCATCGACGATCACCTGGAGTGCCGGGGCTCTTCCGGCCCGTATCTCCCGGGAGAAATCTTCAGGAATGGAAAGCACGAGATGCGCCCTCCCCGAATCGAGATACCGGTCGATGCCTGCTCCGTCATGCAGCGTAGCGACAAGCGTAAAGTACCCCGATGCGCTCACTTCCCGTATCAGTTCCCTGCTTATCCCGCTTTTATCCTGGTCGTACACGACGGTCCTCAGGTTGTCCACATCGAGGGTGATCGCATAGCCGAAGAGGAAGAGGAGCATCACCGGCATGAGGAAAGCCATGGCAAGACTCAGCGGGTCCCGCCGGATCTGGATCAGTTCTTTCTTCGCAATGGCTTTGATCCGTATGGGCTTCAGGTTCATGGAGAGGTCCTTTTTTTCATGCGGTTTCGATCAGGGTCACGAACACATCTTCCAGTGAGGGGATGATCTTTACGATCCTCTCCACCCGGATGTGCGACTTTTCGAGGGCGCTCCGCACCACCGGGATATCCGCTTCCGCATCCCTCACGGTGGCATGGACAAGGCTCCCGAAAATAGCCGCCTCTATCCCGTGCTTGCCGAGCACTTCCAGTGCCTCCACCGGCCTGTCCACCTCTATTTCGAGCACATCGCGCCCCAGGTGCGCCTGTTTCATCTCGCCCGGGGTCCCCTGGGCAATTATCTTTCCGCGGTAGATGAGGGCAAGCCTGTCGCAGTAGTCCGCCTCGTCCATGTAGTGCGTGGTAACGAAGACCGTCGTCCCTATCCGCGACATGTCGTAGATGAGTCTCCAGAAATTGCGGCGTGAAACCGGGTCGACCCCCGATGTCGGCTCATCGAGGAAAAGAAGGGGAGGCTCATGCAGAATGGCGCACCCGAGGGCTAGCCTCTGCTTGAAACCGCCAGGCAGGGTCTTCGTTACGGCATTCCTGCTTTCCCGTAACCCCGACATCTCCAGCACCCATTCCATCCTCTCCCTCCGTTGCCCCGGGGACACGCTGTAGATGCCGCTGTAAAACCGTATGTTCTCCGCCACCGTGAGATCGTCGTAGAGAGAGAATTTCTGGGACATATAGCCGATATGCTTTTTGATCTCTTCGGATTCGGTCATGATATCGAACCCTCCCACCGTGCCTGTGCCGCCCGTCGGGAGCAGGAGCCCGCAGAGCATCTTGATGGTGGTGGACTTGCCCGCACCGTTCGGTCCGAGGAACCCGAAGACCTCTCCCCTCTGCACCGTAAGACTGATTCCATCCACCGCCGTGAAATCCCCGAAGACACGGGTTAAATTCTCCACCCGGACCGCGACGTCGCTCCCTCTCATTTTTCCTCCACCATCGAGATGAAGACATCTTCTAGGGAGGGAAGGATCTCCCTCTGTTCCCTGACAGTCAGCCCCGCATCGTGCAGCCTTGTCAGAAGCTGCTGCCCGGCCTCCTTCCGCTCCACTGCTACATGGAGACGGTCGCCGTAGATAGTGACGCTCTTCACCCCGTCGGCTTCCCGTGCCACCCCTGCTGCGGAGCGGGCATCGCCGGTCCAGATTTCGAGCATGGGATATGCGAACGATTTCTTCACTTTCACCGGTTCGTCCTCTTTCAGCAGTCTCCCCTTGTGCATGAGTCCTATCCTTGTGCACCGCTCCGCCTCGTCGAGGTACGCGGTGGAGACGAGAACAGTGACCCTCTCCTTGAGGAGATCATAGAGTATCCTCCAGAAATCCCGCCGAGAGACAGGATCCACCCCGTTCGTCGGTTCGTCGAGGAAGAGGACCTCCGGGGTGTGGATCAGAGCACACGCAAGACCGAGCTTCTGCTTCATTCCTCCCGAAAGCTTCCCGGCGAGCCTGCCCTTGAACGGGGTAAGATTGCTGAATCCCAGGAGCCGTTCGATCCGGGCAGGCCTCTCCCTCTGCGGCACCTCATAGAGGTCCGCATAAAAGATGATGTTTTCGATGACCGTGAGGTCCTCATACAGTCCGAACCGCTGCGGCATATACCCAATCTTTTCCTTTAGCCTCTCCCCCTCCCTGAGAACGGAATGCCCCGCAACCCATGCCTCCCCGGACGAGGGCTCCATGATGGCGGCGAGCAGCCGCATCACCGTCGTCTTTCCCGCACCGTCTGGGCCGACAAGACCGTACAGCTCCCCCTTCCGTATTTCAAGGGAGAGATGGTTAACAGCGGTAAGGCTGCCGAAGGAGCGGGTGAGACCGGAGGTTTTTATGGCGCTCTCTTCCATAGGAACAGCCCCTTACTGCAGGAGTATTTTAACGTCCGCCGGCATTCCCGGCTTCAGCTCATCGTTCACGTTTTTCACCTTCACCTTTACCCCGAATACCAGTTTCACCCGTTCTTCCTGTGTCTGCACGTTCTTCGGCGTGAACTCCGCTTCCGAAGAGATGTACGATACCGTACCCTCGTATGTCTTGCCCGGATACGAATCAGTAGTGACGAGGGCCTTCTGCCCGAGCTTCACCAGCCCGAGCTTGTCCTCTTTCACGTACACCTTTATCCAGGGGTTCCCGAGATCGCCGATGGTATATACCGGAATTCCCTGCGCCACGGTTTCCCCCTCTTCGCTGTTCTTCTCAAGAATAACACCCGCTACCGGCGCATGCAGGACCGTATCGTGCATCCTCTGCCCGGCCGCCCGCAAAGCTGCCTTCGCTTGCTGTACCCTGCTCTCCACAGCGCGGATATCCTCTCTGCGCGGCCCCTCTTTCACAAGGCTCAGCGTTTCGAGGGCGTTCCGATGCTGCGAAAGAGCCACCTCGTACGCTTTCCGTGAAGCATCCCTCTGCTGGGCGGAAACGGCCCCGTTCCCATAGAGCATTTCGTCCCTCTCGTAGTCCCTCTTCGCCTTGCCCAGCTCCGCCTCCGCATGCCGCACACCCGCCCTCGCCTGTTCGAGCTCCTGCGGACGTGATCCCGTTTTCTTCTCCTCCAGGTGCGCCGTCATTTCGGCAAGGTACGCCCTGCTTTGCGCCACCTGGCTCTCGAGCTCGGCGCTGTCGAGCACGGCAAGGAGGTCTCCCTCTTTGACCTTCTGTCCCTCATCGAAATGCAGGGCAACGATCCTGCCCGGCAGCTTGAAGCCTATATTCACTTCGGTGACTTCCACGTTTCCTGACAGGACGATCGCCCCCTCTTCCTGATGATTTCCCGCACGCTTGATAATCAGGGCAGCCGCTATGAGAATGACAACGATCGCCCCTGCGATGATTCCTTTCTTCACTTCTCCTCCTCCCGGTATCCGTCTTCTCCCACCGCTTTCCGCAGGAAAGCTCCTGCCGCCTGCAGGTCGTAGAACGCCTGGTAATAGTCGCTTTCCGCGCGGAGCACGGCTGTCTGGGCATCGATTACATCGGTACCGGTCCCCTTGCCCGACTCGAATTTCAGGTCCTCGATGCGGAGCGTTTCCCGTGCCGAATCGATCGCCTTCTGCGCAACCCCCACTCTTTCCTTCGCATTTACCAAAGCGAGGTGGGCATCCGTTACCTCCCGGACGATCGCAAGCCTCAGGGAGCGTTCTTCCTCTTTCAGCTTCTCCCTCTCCACCAGCTCCCGCCCTGCTTCGGCCTTGATCAGACCGCCGTCGAAGAGAGGAAGGGAGAGCCGCACACCGAAGCTCCAGTTCTCTTTGAACGCCAAACCTTCCCCCGAACGCTCCGAGAACTCTCCGGTCGCGTACACATGAGGAAGCTTTTTCCCCTCCACAAGCTTCACCCTCTCCTCCGCCCTCTCCTGCCGTTTCAATAGAGCCCGGTAATCGGGCCTGAGGGAGAGCGCCTTCACCACCGAGGCCTCCCGGTCGGAACCGATAGAGGGAATCTCCTCATCGAAGATGAGGGAAATCCTCTCTTCCCTGTCTTCAATCCCCATCAGCGCCTTCAGAAGTTCGTACGCACTCTCCTGATGGTTCCGTACCGCGATCGCATTCTGCCGTGCATGGGCCAGCTCCGCTTCCGCTTTCAGGAGCTCAACCCGCGGGACCGTGCCTGCCTCAAGGAACAGCTCCACATTCCTTTTATGAGCGGCAAGCTGTCCCACCGATGCCTCCGCCGCCCTGAGGAGCTTTCCGAGCTGCGCAATTTTGTAATAGGTACTGGCAACATTATAAATGAGACCCTGACGGTCCGACTGGTAAAGGTCCTGGGAAATGGATCGGTTGATTTCCGCTATTTTCACTCCACGGTCAAGCCGGCCTCCCCGGTAAAGGGATACAAAAAAGGAGACCCCCGCATCGTAGAGCGTATTTTCGAATTCCGGGAAAGCGGCCCCCTCCAGCGGGGATCCTGAAATGGGAGTAACGGGTGTGGGGTACCGGTAGCGGGTTATACCGCCGTTCAGGGTAAGGGCAGGCAGCCTCTCCGCCTTTGCCGAAGCAATCCCATAGAAAGAGCCCTCGATCTCCTTTCCGGACGCACGGACTCCGGGATTGTTCTTCAATGCAAAAGAGACAGCTTCGGAGAGGGTGTACACAGTGGTTCCCTTCTCAGCGGCCGCTGCCCCCGAGAACAGAAAAAAACAAAGGAGAAAGAAGAAAACTCTCATGGACACCTCCTAAGTGAATGTTCACTTACCTAAGAACAAAAAATCATTCCACCTGAATGCATTTCTCAAAATTCTCCCACATTTCCATTCCTTCGTCCACAAGGGAGTGAGTGAACCCCTTCAGGGACCAGAGGAGAGTCGAAATTTGCACCATGCCGATGAACATAGTAGCGGTCTTCAGGGGATCGAGCGTCTGTCTGAATGCTCCTGCTTCCTGCCCTTCCCGTATCAAAAGATGTAACTGCTCCGCATACCGGGAGATAAGAGCAAGAAATTTCTCCCTGAGCTCCTTATTTCCCCTATGCATCTCTTCGGAAAAAACAAGACGGGGAATCCCTTCGTTCGATTCGATAAGGGTGAGATGGAAGACGAAAATCCTCCTCAGTTTCTCGGCGGGAGCGCCGTCGGACCCGAAGACGTCTTTGAGGCTCCTCATGATATCATTGCCGATGATCTCCACCATCTCGGAGAGGATTTCATCCTTGTTTTTGAAATGACGGTACAGATTGGCCTCGGAGATACCCACTTCCTGCGCAATGGACGCCGTAGTGAGAGCCCTTACTCCGCGTTGCGCAATGATGCGGAGGGCGGCTTGCGCGATCTGCTCCCTGCGCGTTTCCCTGTTCTTCCTCTCCCTGGGCTTTCCGGTGATCATTTTTCTCCCTGAATATTGTTAGTGAATATTCACTTACATTTTAAGCCAGAAATTTTTCGGTGTCAAGATCTTTTTTGAATCGGGCGGAGCAAGCGGACTCCGTGATAAAAAGACAGACAAAAAGATAAGGCTCCCTTATCCGGGGAGGCCCTCTACGCAGCCCACCACTCGCTCCCCTTCTCCTTCCAGTAGGGGCTTGATATATCCTCGAAAGCCGAGACCGCAGCAATAGCTCCCTGACCCACCGCCGTGGCGATCTGCTTTATCCCCCCTGTCACATCTCCTGCCGCATAGACCATTCTCATGGAGGTCCTTTGCTTGCTGTCCACCTTTATATATCCCTCCTGGTCAAGGGTGAGACCCAGCATTTTCGCAAGGACATTATTGGGCTCATACCCGATAGCAACGAAAACGCCGTCGACGGGCATCTCCCTTTCAACCCCGGTGCTCAGATCCTGCAACTTCACTCCTGTTACCGAATCCGTCCCGATTATTTCCTTGATAACCGTATTCCAAAGAATGGGGATCTTCCTCTCTTCAAGACTCTGCTGAAGGAACTTCTCGGCCCGCAGGGTATCCCGCCAATGCACCAGGGAGACTTCGGCGCCGATACTGTTGAGATACAGTGCGTCGGTAAGGGCGGTGTTCCCTCCCCCCACGACAATCACCCTCTTGCCATCCTTGAAAAAGTAGCCGTCACAGGTGGCACAATAACTCAGCCCCCTGCCGTACAGGGCATCCTCCCCCGGGACCCCCAGCTTCCGGTGCTCCGCGCCGGTGACAAGAATGATTCCCTTCACTTTGTACGTCCTCCTGCCGGTCTTTACTTCGAAAAAATCCTCCGTCTCCCGTATTTCGGATACCTCCTCCCCTTCGGAGATATGGGCGTACTGCAGGGTCTGCTGGTACATTACGTCCACCAGGGTCCTCCCCGCTATCTGGCTGTACCCGGGGTAGTTCTCCACCACCGGCGTAATCAGCACCTGCCCTCCCACCGTGCCCTTTTCCAGGATTACCGTCTTCAGACCGCTCCGCCCGGCATACATCCCGGCAGTGAGGCCGGCCGGTCCCCCGCCGATCACCGCGATGTCCATCTCCACCGTCTCTCCGGTGGGAGGGGCGGTAAGCTTTTCGGAGGAAACCAGGGAGATAACCTCTTCCACGAACAGTTCGGGGGTCTTGAGGCCGGTGCCGATGGGGACCTCATTGATGACCGTAAAAGGAACCGTTATGATATGGTACTTTTCTATATAATCCTTGTTCTCGTACATCTCGATCACTTCAGCCGTCACCAGGTCGGGGCGCACGATGGCGGCGGAAATGGCATTCAGCGCCTGCTGCGGACAGTAGGGACAGGTGGGGGTGACAAAGACCTGGATGAGGCGGGGCTCCTGCAACTCCCGCAGCCTCTTCACCGCGGCCTCGGAAAGGATGACCCCCCTGTTCGACGCCAGCAGGATAGCGGTAATCAGCGTACGCCCTTCCTCCCCCACCGGGGCGCCGATATACCGGATCCTGAATTTCTCGGGATCGATAAGAAGGGAAGGGGCTCTCGTGACTCCCCTCTTCCTCGCCTGGTCGCTGCTTACCGGATAAAAGCCAACCTCTATCTTATCGGAAAGAGAGGCGACGGTTTTCACCAGCTCGGCAACAATATCGTCCAACTGCGCCGTTTCCGCCCCGGTAAAGACCTCTATCAGCACTTTCTCCTTAAGGTTGGCGAAGGTCTCCCGCAGAAACTTCTTTGCCTGCTCCGGAATCAGCTCTTCCTTCTGCTTGCCTTTGCGCTTGTCCATGCACCCGCTCCTTTATGTCTCGTTTACGCCGTCTGAACTGTCAGGCAGTCGATTTCAAAGGGATTATATCAATTATACCAGCTTTTCTGCATCAGCATTTTCCTGTATAATTAGCTATGCAAAAAGTAGGGTTCCTGTACGACGATATCTATCTGCGCCACGAGACTCCGCCATGGCATCCCGAATCGAAGGAAAGGCTGGTCTCCATTATGAAGCATCTGAGGGAAGCCCCCTTCCACGACCGGCTCATTCACCTGAAACCGCGCAGGGCCGGCTTCGAAGATATTGCCCTTATCCATACTGCCGGGTATATCGAAGAGATGAAGAAGCACGGCACCGGGTATCTCGATCCCGACACCTACGCATCGGGAGACACCCTGGAAGCGGCGCTCCATGCGGCAGGGGCGGTGCTTGAGGCAGTGGACAGATGCAGGGAAGGAGAGCTGGACAGGGCCTTCTGCGCAGTGCGCCCCCCCGGCCACCATGCTGAGGCGGACAAGGCGATGGGCTTTTGCATATTCAATAATGTGGCTATCGGTGCCCGGTATGCGCAGAAAAGGGGATACGAAAGGGTGTTCATCATCGATTTCGATGTCCATCACGGGAACGGCACCCAGCACTCCTTCGAGAGCGACGATACGGTCTTCTACTTCAGCACCCATCAGTATCCCCATTATCCCGGAACCGGAAGCGCGTCGGAGAAAGGGAAGGGAAAGGGGGAGGGATACACCTATAATATCCCTCTGCCCGCGGGCTCGGGGGACAAGGAGCTTTGCCCTCTTTACCACGAAACCCTTCCCGCTCTCATGTCCAAATTCAGACCGGACATCGTCCTCGTATCGGCGGGCTACGATATCCACGCCGGAGATCCCTTGTCGGGGTTCCGGGTCACCGACGAGGGACTGCGCAGCATAGTGCACAGTATTGTCGCGTATTCCCCCGGTACGAAACCGCTGCCTTTTGTTTTCGCCCTCGAAGGGGGATACGATTTGGATGCGCTGGGAAGATCAGTGGTGATCACTCTGGAGGAACTGTTGAAGAAGTGAGCCTCCTGATTGTCCGCTGGTACAGATGCGAAAATGTCCTTTTCCTGGTGAATTCCTCCTCACTCATCACTCTGATGGAAACCCAAGTTCCTTAACGCCGTCACCCCGGCAAAAGCCGGGGTCCAGGGTCTTTGAACGGGACTGGATTCCGGCTCTTGTCCCGGCCCAGTCCGGAACTGCCGGAACGGCGACGATAATTTGATGCTATTGCCCTGCTCTGCAAGGGGCGACTTTGCGGTATGCGACCGGCTGACCAGAGAGAACAGGTTTCAATCCACGCCCCTGTGCGAGGGGCGACTTGGCATAGGGCGGTCTTCAAAGGGTCGCAGTAGTTTCAATCCACGCCCCTGTGCGAGGGGCGACCCTCATGCGGGGAGAAAGACCTCGTTACCGCACAGTTTCAATCCACGCCCCTGTGCGAGGGGCGACAATGACGGCCGACCGGCCGACCCAACGATGTGAGGTTTCAATCCACGCCCCTGTGCGAGGGGCGACGAGGTTGCAGGCCTTGCCTTTATAGCTCTGAGTCAGTTTCAATCCACGCCCCTGTGCGAGGGGCGACGAGGAATATGCCGCCGTAGGGATTCCCGCCCTGTTCGTTTCAATCCACGCCCCTGTGCGAGGGGCGACTGGCTTCAACGACGCCGTTGGTCTCGTCATACCAGTTTCAATCCACGCCCCTGTGCGAGGGGCGACGGATATCTTTGTAAACGTATTGATCCGGGAACAGTTTCAATCCACGCCCCTGTGCGAGGGGCGACCTACAGCGGGGTTACGGTATAGCACCGTTATGTGTTTCAATCCACGCCCCTGTGCGAGGGGCGACGGGCAACCCCTGCGTCCCCCACGTGTTGAAAAGGTTTCAATCCACGCCCCTGTGCGAGGGGCGACTTTGCCTTCCTCGATGAGCTTCTGAGCCCTCTGCGCGTTTCAATCCACGCCCCTGTGCGAGGGGCGACCTCGATCCGCCCTATGCTAGTGATCGAAACCAGTGTTTCAATCCACGCCCCTGTGCGAGGGGCGACGGTATCATCGCCATGGCACAGGGCGCAGATCATCAGTTTCAATCCACGCCCCTGTGCGAGGGGCGACAAAGCTGGGGGAGGCTATGGCTCGCAGGGCAACGGGTTTCAATCCACGCCCCTGTGCGAGGGGCGACACCCGGAGGTGTACAAAACATACATCGAGAGCAAGTTTCAATCCACGCCCCTGTGCGAGGGGCGACGCGGACATCTCCATTGTGTCCCGAAGCCTCGAACGGTTTCAATCCACGCCCCTGTGCGAGGGGCGACAGGCTCTCAATCTGCGCTTGCGTTGCCTTCTGCCCAGTTTCAATCCACGCCCCTGTGCGAGGGGCGACCACCCCACATCGCCTGATCCACCGTCCCGTTCCCGTTTCAATCCACGCCCCTGTGCGAGGGGCGACGTCTCAACGACCGGCGGGACACTACAGGTCTATGTGTTTCAATCCACGCCCCTGTGCGAGGGGCGACGGAAGATCGGGGAAGACGATTGTGCGCAGCTCCGGTTTCAATCCACGCCCCTGTGCGAGGGGCGACTCTATAAGGTTTTTCATGCTCCCTAGAGGATTCGTTTCAATCCACGCCCCTGTGCGAGGGGCGACTTCTACAGCGGGGTTACGGTATAGCACCGTTATGTGTTTCAATCCACGCCCCTGTGCGAGGGGCGACAGGTGTGGTACAAGAAGGGCAGCGGGGACTATGTGTTTCAATCCACGCCCCTGTGCGAGGGGCGACCGCTGATGCCGAGAAAGGAGGGAGCACCGAATGAGTTTCAATCCACGCCCCTGTGCGAGGGGCGACCTGCCCGACTGCTTCAGTCCCGCTTGTTTAAAAAGTTTCAATCCACGCCCCTGTGCGAGGGGCGACAGAGACGGGGTAGGGTAACTCCTACCCCTACCCGTTTCAATCCACGCCCCTGTGCGAGGGGCGACTTCATGTCCAGGAGTTCCAGATGGCTGTGGACAGGTTTCAATCCACGCCCCTGTGCGAGGGGCGACCGGGGGCCCGGCAAAGCCCGCAGCCCCCACGTGTTGTTTCAATCCACGCCCCTGTGCGAGGGGCGACGGAACTGATACTGCCCATAGAGCTCCTTGATGGAGTTTCAATCCACGCCCCTGTGCGAGGGGCGACGTGAAGGAGATCCTGCCCGATTACATGCGATGGGCGTTTCAATCCACGCCCCTGTGCGAGGGGCGACTCCGGGAACTGGCGGCCCTCGCCTTTTGCGACATGTTTCAATCCACGCCCCTGTGCGAGGGGCGACTGTAAGCCTTGGCGAAGGCATCCGTAAGGCATCCGTTTCAATCCACGCCCCTGTGCGAGGGGCGACGCCGATTGGTGGGAAGGTAAAGTTCGCCCATCTCGTTTCAATCCACGCCCCTGTGCGAGGGGCGACTGTTCTCGGGAGTTACACCTTCAGTCCCGATCGGTTTCAATCCACGCCCCTGTGCGAGGGGCGACACGAATTCAGACTCTATAACACGGAGGGCACTATGTTTCAATCCACGCCCCTGTGCGAGGGGCGACATTTGGCTATGAAATGGCTTATCGACGCTCTCGGGGTTTCAATCCACGCCCCTGTGCGAGGGGCGACTATGGGGCTCAAGATCGTAACGGATTGGATAAAGTTTCAATCCACGCCCCTGTGCGAGGGGCGACAAATAAGCGGTATCGCCCGCCTCTGCCGGAGGGAGTTTCAATCCACGCCCCTGTGCGAGGGGCGACACCCGACAAAGAGGGTCATGGCCCCGATCACCTGTTTCAATCCACGCCCCTGTGCGAGGGGCGACGAACGTGATGCCGGAGTGCATCAACTGCATTTCCGGTTTCAATCCACGCCCCTGTGCGAGGGGCGACGCAAGAAGCATGCCATGAGGATGAGGGATGTGGGGTTTCAATCCACGCCCCTGTGCGAGGGGCGACGAGTGACCTCCTGTTGTCCGCCATGTTGGATATGTTTCAATCCACGCCCCTGTGCGAGGGGCGACCTGCTTTATTCATCGCCGTCCTCCCCTCTCCATGTTTCAATCCACGCCCCTGTGCGAGGGGCGACCGGATATCTTTGTAAACGTATTGATCCGGGAACAGTTTCAATCCACGCCCCTGTGCGAGGGGCGACTTTTCCGGGCGAGTGGTGTATCGCCGGATGGTGCAGTTTCAATCCACGCCCCTGTGCGAGGGGCGACATCCCTTCCCCTCCTCCGCTACCGGCTCGCCCTGTTTCAATCCACGCCCCTGTGCGAGGGGCGACGTCCGTCCGTATAGTTGTCATCGTACGAGTAGCGGTTTCAATCCACGCCCCTGTGCGAGGGGCGACCTACATGATGTCAAGAGAAATTTCTACTATAGGAGTTTCAATCCACGCCCCTGTGCGAGGGGCGACATGCCTGTGCCCAGAACTGGCCGTTGTAGAGCGTGTTTCAATCCACGCCCCTGTGCGAGGGGCGACCCTGCGGTTTGCCCCGCTCCTTGCCCATCTCAGCGAGTTTCAATCCACGCCCCTGTGCGAGGGGCGACCTGTATCCGCCTTTGCGGTCGCCGCTTTCTGCTCCGTTTCAATCCACGCCCCTGTGCGAGGGGCGACCTGTCTCAACCCTTGGTTCTCGTGAAATATAGTGGTTTCAATCCACGCCCCTGTGCGAGGGGCGACCGCCTTCGTCATTGAACCGGATGCCGTTTCGTACTGTTTCAATCCACGCCCCTGTGCGAGGGGCGACCCTCCGCACTGAGCTGATTTGTTAGGTCTACGGGTTTCAATCCACGCCCCTGTGCGAGGGGCGACCGCAGGGGGATACGGATTTTGTCTCCCGGCTGGTTTCAATCCACGCCCCTGTGCGAGGGGCGACATAGAGGCAAAATCTATGCATGAGCAGAGCGAAGTTTCAATCCACGCCCCTGTGCGAGGGGCGACCAATACAGGCAGAGACTCGAGGGAGTAGTCTTGGAGTTTCAATCCACGCCCCTGTGCGAGGGGCGACCGGGCTGGCAAGTAACAGGGATACCGCCCTGCCGTTTCAATCCACGCCCCTGTGCGAGGGGCGACTCATGGACTATGACACTCCGGTCATGAGCCTTGATGTTTCAATCCACGCCCCTGTGCGAGGGGCGACTCACTTTTTACCCTCCCTTCGTAAGTCATTGAAATGTTTCAATCCACGCCCCTGTGCGAGGGGCGACGCAAGAAGCATGCCATGAGGATGAGGGATGTGGGGTTTCAATCCACGCCCCTGTGCGAGGGGCGACCTTTTTCACCTTCCCGGCAATCTCCCCGGCTTCAGTTTCAATCCACGCCCCTGTGCGAGGGGCGACTTGTACCACACCTCGTAATAGGTCACGTAGGGCGTTTCAATCCACGCCCCTGTGCGAGGGGCGACGCGCCATGGTATCGCAGTATCGGCCTTTTAACTTTTTGTTTCAATCCACGCCCCTGTGCGAGGGGCGACTTTCTCTTTCTGCGACTATATGCAAGAGGTACTCGGTTTCAATCCACGCCCCTGTGCGAGGGGCGACGATTGTCATCTGTCGCGTCCCAGTCAAAGTGCCGTAGTTTCAATCCACGCCCCTGTGCGAGGGGCGACCATCCACTGCCGACTTCAATGAGCCCACATCCTCCGTTTCAATCCACGCCCCTGTGCGAGGGGCGACCCGTTCCCCGCGAGGTGGCGAAGGAACGGAAGAGTTTCAATCCACGCCCCTGTGCGAGGGGCGACCTACACTGGCGATCCTCGATAAATGCCCATGCTGGTTTCAATCCACGCCCCTGTGCGAGGGGCGACGAGTTAGGGCTTACACCTGTGCAGCGGAGCAGGATGTTTCAATCCACGCCCCTGTGCGAGGGGCGACAGGCATGTCCATTTCACCGAGCCGCACGCCGATTGGTTTCAATCCACGCCCCTGTGCGAGGGGCGACCGGGACTGCTGCACGTCCTCGTAGTAGTAGGGCAGTTTCAATCCACGCCCCTGTGCGAGGGGCGACGATATGGCGAAACAGATCGGAGTGTTATGGAAGTTTCAATCCACGCCCCTGTGCGAGGGGCGACTTGTCTTCACCCCAAATGCGGGAAACGACGAACTGTTTCAATCCACGCCCCTGTGCGAGGGGCGACGTCCACCACAATAGCCGCGTTCGCCGCAGTCTGGTTTCAATCCACGCCCCTGTGCGAGGGGCGACTCCACTCCGGGGACGTACTCGGAATTCAGGATTGTGTTTCAATCCACGCCCCTGTGCGAGGGGCGACTGTTTACCTCTAATTAATTGAAATACAAAGACATTTTTGCTGTTTTTTGCGAACCCCTTTGCGATCACCGCATTATAACCAAGTTGTCAAAGATCAAAATAATTTTCTTATTGTTATTTCATACAATCCAAGCTCCGCGAACCCCATAGGAAAAACATGTGTGCTTCCGGTTCGCACCATCGCCTCAGATGACTAGCGGACCCTCCTGATCGATCGGCTCTTTTGCACCGATATGCTCTACACGATGTCTCCAGTTGAACCCGAGGTAGTAAAATCGCAGACTGTCCTTTTCCGGATCGATTTCGGAAATTAATCTCTCTTTCAGCACAGCCCACTGCGCAGGATCGACAATGCATTCGAATACTGAATACTGAACCCTCTGTCCGAAATCCTGACAAGCGCGAGCCACCCGGCGCAGGCGACGCTGTCCCTTCCCCTCATCGGTGGCAACATCATAGCTGATTATTACAAACATTTTACGTCCCCACTTTCAGATACTCCAATTCATGCATCCACAGCAAGGCAGCTTACTTCCAGATAAACGACGGATAGCAGTCGAGATCTCCCCGCAGATAGCGGGCCATCAGCATCGCTTGCATGTGGGGCAGAAGGCCGATGGTGATCTTCTCCCTGAGAAAAGGATGAAAGATCTCTTCCTGTTTACGCTTCTGATAGGCGATGAGAACCGTCTTTCTCGTATCATCATCCATCCACACGGCTCCCGATTCTTTCCGTCTGAACCCGTTCCCCTGAACCTGGCAAAGGTTAACCAACGAAAGAGTGAGCCGGTCGGCCAGGAACGGACGGAATTCCTCCATCAGATCCAAGGCAAGGCTGTACCGTCCCGGACGGTCCCTGTGTAAAAAACCGACGGCAGGATCGAGCCCCACCGTCTCAAGGGCCGCGCGAACATCGTGCATTAAAAGAGAATAAAGGAATGAAAGGAGGCAGTTTACCGCATCCAGCGGGGGTCTCCGGTTCCTCTCGTTGAAGGTGAAAGCATCTTTCTGCGACGTTATCAGGTGATCGAAAACCTCAAAATAGGCGTTTGCCGCTTCTCCCTCAATTCCTCGCACAACCTCGAGAGGGAAATCTCCCTGCAAACGCCTCAGTACACTTGAAAGTTTCTGCGATGCCTGGGATATAGCGTCAGTATCTATCTTGCCGGAGTGGTCTCTCAGCGAGCGTTGCAAAACCGTGCGGCAATTTGCGACCTTTCCGGTCACCAGCGCACGTGCTATCAATGAAGATGTCTCCAGATCGTCAGCGCGCCGGTACTGTTCGCGCCGGAGGAGAACGTTGCCGGACACAGGACCCTGGACCTTTGCGAGAAACTTGCCGTATTCCGAAAGGAAACTGACCGCCACGCCGTTTTCCGCACAGAAACCCATCAGGTAGGGGCTGCAGGACACCTGCCCGAAACAGACAATACCGCCTAAGGTGTGAATGGGCACGCGCAGGGATATCTCTCCGTCAACTTTGACTGCAACGGTTTCTCCCTCTTTCAGAAGATACGCTCCCTGCGTCGTGATAAAGAGAGTATTGAGATGCCTCTTCATTCCTCCTCCACTGCAGCAAGCAGGTAGCTGCTTACCGACCTGCTTTTACCACATGCCTTCGGAAGGCACAGATCCAACAGAGAACAGCTCTCGCATTTCCTGGAGTATGCAGGGGCCGGAGTAATTCCCGAGGCAATAAGCTCATGGACCTTTCGTGCAATTTCCCCTGTCTCCCCTCGCAGCCTCTTATCAAAAGCTACGTCTTCCCTGCGGCGCGTCTGTCCGTAAAAGAGCGCTCCCTCCTTGATCTCGACGGCAAGCATCTCTTCGAGACAGATTGCCTGAGCACAGAGCTGCACCCTATCACAATTGTCCGCCTTTGGCTTCCCCCGTTTGTATTCAACGGGAAAAGGCAGCCATACCCCTCTCTCCAAACGATGGAATTCGACGACATCAGCCTTGCCGACCAAGCCAAGGCTGAGGGAATGAAGAGGCACTCCATACTCGACACGGACGCTCCCTCTTGATTCGTGTTTTGCCGTATCAACCTTCTCATGCATGATCCTGCCTTCGGCCGTAAAGATGTTTTCACTCCATACCTGCTCAATGTGGATCAGAGCGCACTGCCGGGAACAGTAGATGAAATGTTGCAGTGCAGAGAGCATGATGAGATCATCAGTATGCTCAAGTGCCATCTATTGTCTCCCGCTTTGCCGAGTTTCCCAACCGCCTCATTTCCGTTCCAGTCTTTTTGCTTTTTCAGAAGTATTCAGGTAATTTTCCTTTGAAATTACTTTCTTGCCGGTTTTCTGCTCCAGGTCCTTTCTCGCCTTGCCAGCCACTTCTCCCCCCTTGAGTGCCGCATGTTTGTTCTCATGAAATCCCTTTGCTTCATGAACCCTTGTTATTTCAGTTGTTGCCGCCTCGCCGAGCATGGAGAAGATCAACTCCAGGTCGGTCATATGATCGCGAAGATTTTCACGCTTCAACCCCTTGAGTTTCTTGTGGCTGTTCGGCGTTATTCCGAAAGTCGCCTTCGCGATTTCAGCAGTGAGAATCGCGAATTCTTTCTCTTCCATCACCTCTCGTTTTTTCCACTCATCAGTGAGCTCCTCGCGGATGGCGATGCCGCGTATACGCTTTTCAATCCATTCGTCAGAATAGCCCTTCGCCTTATAAAACTCTCGTGTTCTCTTCGTCGCGAGTTCCGGGTTCTCGATCTCCTGTACCCGCTCATAACCGACTTTTGCCAACCACCGTTTGAAGGGCTCAGCCTTGGGGGAAGGGATTGATTGGATGATACGAAACATTCCTTCGGTATTGGAGCAGTTGACTTTCTGCTTGCCCCCTTCAGTATCAAGCCAAAGGGGGGTGACAATTTGTCCCCACCCTTTGCCTAACTCATTGTCACGACTACGCATTTTCTTAATATACTCTGTTGCGTTCACAGTGTCTGTCAGCGCCTCAACTACGTCAGATACCGAAAACCACCATTCGTTGTTATGAAGGGCTTTTCTGATTTTCCGACCCTTAAATACCGCGATATTTGTTTCCATGTTCAAAGCCCCCTTTCCCATAAGGCGCAGTTAGCCTCAACCCATGACAAAATGTCACGATTTCCCGCTGGGATTGGTTGGTCAGAATACAATCTCTTCCGGCCACTCCTGAACCTTAATTCCGTTCGGAAGATTGTTCGTATCAACAGTGATATCATAATGTTCAATTCCGCGCGGCAAATCAGTATTTTTTGCAACTTTCACACGGTCAAACAATCTGCCCGACAGTTCGTTTCCCAAGTGGCTTTCGTGTTTGAATATAACCAGCTTTCTCGGATTCATCTCTCCCCGTGCAGCAGCCCTGTCGTGTTCGAAAGCATTGATTAACGATTTCCATAGTAATTTTAAGTCTTCTTCAGAAAACTTTGTTTTTCTGGCATCAACGGCTGAGATAAACCCGTGCATTCTGTAAAGGGCATACGGTACTGTCGATTTGCGACCAAATGTTGACGCATATTCTCTGTTTTCCTGTTTTTTGGCATCTTCTTCCGTCGTTACCGCACACCGGGTTATAGAATGCTCTGCTTGATATATGCGGTCTTCAGACCGCGCAAAAGCAAACTGCACAGGACCTCGGACAGTACCAGCGCCTTTATCTCCTGTTGATAACACGGCCCCGAATGTCCTTATATCGAAATATTGTTCGCATAAACTATTCTGACGCTGCTGGATACTTTCACCGGATGCAGCGTCAATAATCTTATTTAAAATCTGCTCCTGTCTTATAAAAACATCAAAAGGTGGTTTAAGTTCCTTCTCCAACATCACATAATTTCTGACCTTTCTTTTTATACAAACATCTGTCACCAATCCATGCTGGTCCTCTGCATCTGCTCTAGGCAAGTTCACTTGGTCGGGGTCGCCGTTAGGGTTGCCGTCCTTCACGTCAAAGAAAAATACAAAATCATACCTATTCTTGACTGCCTCTCTCATATTGTTCCTCCTCTTTGGTTTTATTTACCGCCGCTGAATTGCAATTGTCTCTGATGGTAATATCCGATAGCAAACTGACCTTGTTGTTCCAATGAAAAAGCAGATGGGAAACAATAGATATCAACATCTTTACACAATTCCTGAAGCTCTTTGTCCAGAGTAACCGCAAGCCCGGGCTTGTCGCTTTTCAATTTTGTGAAGTGTTTTGAATTCAGGTTGAAAAGCCGTCCAAATGCGGATGCCGGAGAAGTCATAGCGTATGTAAAATACCTCTCCCGGATTCCAGCGTTCCTGTCTCCTAACGCAGCATACTGAATGCTCTCAAGCTTTGCAAAAATTTGACCGCAAATATAGGCCACAGGCCTGCTACCTTCCATAATCTTTTCCGTGATCATAATATCACCTCCGCTGATATGTCGGTTTAAAATAAGTTTTATTAAAGCCGCTCTGTCGGCAGTAACACCATCCAAACGTGCACGTTGAATAACCTTAGCCAATATCCACCACGGCGGCGATGTATTTCTTAATGCAGCGTTCCACAAATTGGTGGCCACTCTTGCCAACGACGGATCATCTTTGTCATAACTACCGTCGCTGTTTTTTCTTTGACAACTTCTTGCCAGATCATACAGCCGGGCATAATGTGTTTGGGTTATCTCCGAATCTCTATCGTATTCGGCAATAGCTATGTCCTGGAACCATTCTGCAATTGACCTGCGGAAATCAAATAAGCTTGTTTCAATCCAATCCCTTACAGCTATACGCGCTGCAGAGCCAGAAAGTGTACAGGAGTAAAACTGGTCAGGCTCAAGATATCGACCATCTCTTTCTGTGCCAGAGGCCACAGCGTCAATCAGCCGCGCTACATCAGCAGGGTTCGGCGCTTCGAGGTAGTCTATCTCTTCCACTTTTTTATTCTTGCGTGTCCAGAACACCATTGCCGTATCCGATCCGAAATTCTTACGATTACTGTAGCGGAACTCTTTCTTGTCTTTGCCCTTTTTGGTTTTTATGGAAATTTCATTGCCAGCAGATAAAAGCCAATTCAAACCTTCTACATATGTCTTTGCGCAGTTAGTACATATTGAAGAATTATTGTTTCCCTTTAAATCATAGGACTCGAAAGCGTTCTCATTATATGAAACCAATGCACACCCGCTTGACTGTCCATCCGGAACCCGCTTAATCATGCCGTGAGGAATATCCTCAGCAGGATAATCGCTCTTACCGCATACAGAACAATTCTTTTGAGAGTTTGATAGTAAAGCATTCTGCGTTGTCTCATATACCGCAATTACTTTCTTTAATATCTCAGCTTTTTCATGAATACGATTCCCCTCTGATTCAATGCGAAATCCAATATTGCCTTTTCTGTTCTTCTCGTCAGGGAATGCGGACATGAATTTTTCTAATGCCGTTTCCACACCATTAACCTTATTTTGTTTATAGAAAGCCATAACTGGTATCAGCTCTGGCAATTCTTGGTATTTGGACAACTTATCCAGAAACAGCTCATGCTTCTTTTTGGATTTTTCACCGCCATAGCAGAGTACTTCCTCTGCTTTATCGAGCAAGAGTCTTGCTTTCCCCTTTTTTGCTGTAATAGCCTCAGCATCTGTAAGCTTATTATCTACTAGTTGAAATTCTCGAAAACTGCCATCATTTGCAATAACTACTTCTATTGAAATTGGTTCCTTCTTAATTGCATCGTGAACCAATTCACTTTCCGTTTTGCCAGCCCGGATTGTCTTTCCAAGTTCACTCAACTCTTTAATCATAATGCAGCCTCCCTTTCCTCCTGCTGGTTGAGCTCATAGATTAAGGCAGATGTCTCGCTGTCAATAGGCGGTTGGAAATGGCTGGACTGCATCATTTTATCATTCTCGGGGACTTCACAGTTCAATATACCGTTGCGTATTGCTACATCATGAAAAAACAACGGCTCCGGCTTACCATTTGCGTCATAAAATATATCGAACAGCATGCTTCCAATGGGAATTGTTTCCTTTATTGGGGTTTCAGTTCCATCCGGTTCCATAAACTCGGCAGAAAACTCGCGCACGCCGAGATACGGCCTTCGCCAGCACTGTCCTTTCTTAATGCGGCGGATAAAAATTCCATCATGATCAGCGTCGACACCTTTTCTTCCGATATATTTTTCTGGCTTGTTTCTCTCAGATACTTGTCTCTGATAAATTGACGCCTCGATGATGTATGCCACACCTCGCAAAATCACGCTGTTGCGTTGTGCGCGATACTTTGGCTTTCCTAATGAATCAAGCTCATCAACAACAATTGGCGTTCTGCTCTGTTTGGAATTGATCTCATTACGTTTAATCGTACAGAATTTGAGCGGGCTCAAAACTAATATTCGCCTCACATACCACTGGAATTCGGGCTTCCACAAAATCGAATCAAGAACTCCTCGCGCTGCCGACGGCGTCATGCACGGATACGACATGCGCTCAACTTTCAAGTCCGGTCTCGTAAAACATGCAAAATCGCCCTTTACTTTGACTTTAACAATTCGGTTATCAAGCATATACACCTCCTGCTTATAAGACCAATTTATCAGCCTCTATTGGAGCAACGGAAATACCTTTTTTGTTATCATAGTTCCCATACCATATCTTGAACCCCTGCGGCATTAATTTACACAATGAAGCATTCTGAATAATGAAATGCTTATAAACTTGAACCGTAAACGCCTGCATTTTCCGATAGTCATCCCTTGATAAAAGATTCTTGTATTCAAGCGAATGTAACAACTGTCTGCTTTCATCGCTATAGTTATAGACATATAATCCTTCAGTGGACGTATCTATTATGCGATAAGCGTCATTAACAGTTTGAAAATCAAACCTCTTGCGAGCTTCGTTGATATTAAACTTATCAGGATCAATATAAAGCCGTATTACTTGAGCATAATATTCGTTGAATATCGTATGCCCATACAATTGATTGATGTCCTGCTTAATCAACTCCTCCGCATGTCCTGCACAGGCCGCATATGTCTTGTTTGGCATGCCCCCGTCATGCAATTTAAACAGGAATACTTTGCCTCCCAACTCACCCAGACTTCCTTCACGATTACAGCGACCTGCGGATTGAATAACCGCCTCAAGTGGTGCAATAGCTCGAAATACAACCGGGAAATCAAAATCAACACCTGCTTCAATAAGCTGAGTGGAAGCCACCAGTATTTTCTTCTTTGCTTTCAGGTCATCCCTTATATTTTTAATAACCGCTTTTCGATGTGTCGGACACATTGCCGTTGAGAGATGATATTTCCTCTCCCAATCGCCACACTTATCGGTGCAATTATAAAACTCCAATGCGGCTTTTTTAGTATTGAATATAACAAGGGCGGAATCGCCTGCCAATATTGCGGACGAAAGCAATCCGTTGTAATCAATTGGCTTCAAATCATTCAACAAGTGATACGCAACACGCTTGGTGCTTTCATAAAGCACAGCAGGATTATCTATCAACGGACAAATTCCACTTATGCCGTCAAATCCCTGATTTTTTTCAAAAGCAGGCTGCGTAGCTGTACAAAAAAGAAATGAGGTCTTCATGACTGCTTGAACATCTTTAAGCATTTGGAGTGTCGGCAATATTACTTCTTTTGGAATTGCCTGGACTTCATCAAATATCATCACGGACTTAGCTATGTTATGAATTTTTCGGCATCGGGACGGTCTGTTGCTGAAAAGCGATTCAAAGAATTGAACAGTTGTAGTAACAATAACAGGATAATTCCAATTTTCACATGCCAGCTTCTTACGCTCTTCAATGGGAGAACAACTTTCCGTAACGCCGCAACCGTTATGCTCGTCTTCATTGTAACCAGAATGGTGTTCAAGCACCCATTCTTCTCCGAAAATATTTTTCAAAATCTGGGCGGTCTGGTCTATGATGTTTAGGTAAGGTAAAACTATTATTATTCGTTCCAAATCATTCTTCTTCGCGTGTCGTAACGCCCACGCCATTGATGTCAATGTCTTGCCCATGCCGGTCGGAAGAGCTAGCGAATAAAAACCACAAGGCATATTCGCTTTTTGAAGTGCGTAATCGCGGGCGCTATTTCGCAATTGATTTATTTCACCCTCTTTGGACTTTTTTAAAAAATCTTCTTCCAATTTGCGCATCATCGCGTCTATTGGTAAGGCTGAGCTAATACGCATCCCAAATGTATCACGCTCAAAATGTTCTTCCGTAGAAAGCCAATCACTATCGGTCAGTGCGCTAAAAAGGAATCTTATAAAAACTTCACGCTGTGATTTTTCAACAAATCCTAAAGAATTCGGTATTTTAATATCTGTCTCTTTTATGTCGGTATCACTAAAAAAAGCTTTCTTAATATTTTCAAATTCAGAAACTTCTCCCCGCATGAAAGATTCCGTATCGCTCTTCCACGCCGAGTTATCTGGTAACCCTTTATGATGCCCGTCAATAGCTACAGACGTTTCAAGAACTCTGAGAAATCTTGCATACCCAGCACCCCATGACGCGTGAGGAACGCTACCGCGTTGTCCTCCATTCTCAAGATAGCTCTGAAATGCGGGCTGATATTTACCGAAGTCATGCAATAACCCAGTTAGTTTAAAAATTGGCTTATAGTCTTCCTTACATGCAAACGATTCCAAAAATTTTGCTGTTTGATGCAAGTGTTTTGACAAGCTATGTCTTTCATTATGACTATTTTTTGAATGCGCATAATACTCAGTCATTTACATCCCTCCATGCCACAATCCCGCCAAACAGTGGTTATCTGTCGGGAACAGTCGTCACGAGTTCATCGAAGGGGCTCTCTGTTCATGGTTCGACAGGCTCACCATGATATTGTTTGTCCGTAAATCTGGGGCTATCTCTTCATGCTCTCTGCCGTCCTCTGAGATGCGCTGATGCTTTTTATTCACCCCTTTTGCTCCAAATCATCCCGCAGGCCTGTCAATCTTTCCATTTACTCCTCACAACTTCTGCACGCTTTTTTCTGGCAACCATCGCTCTATTTTCTAATGAGCGTTTTGAGCTGTATGTTGCTCATATTATTAATATTTCCTTTGTGAGTCAGAAGCAACAAAAACAGCTCAAGCGATTTTTCATTCAAAACATTCACAACTCATAAGTTTGCTAAGAATAATAAAAATCCGAGGCAAAATCAAGATAATTTTTGAGGTATGAAGTACGGGAAATTAACAGCGCATTACAATGTGAACAAAAGCCACTCCTGTGGTGAATCTTTCTTCTGTCACGCAAGCGGAGCGCGCCGGGAATCCTTCTCGGGAGAACGATTCCGGACCGATCCCGGACTGGGCCGGAACAAGAGCCGGAATCCGGAGTTTTCAAAGGCTTCTGGACTCCGGTTTTCACCGGAGTGACGAAATATGTGTAACGCGTAAGACCATTCAATTACCCTTCTGGACAGGTTCACAGAGAGACTGGATTCCGGCTCAGAGAACCTGCCGGAATGACACCAGAGAGATCAGACGAAGATTCCTTCATCTCACCTGCAAATGCGCTTCGCATTGCAGGTCGCCCGAATATCGACTACACTGAGATAAGAGAGCGTTACCGGAAGTGCTTTCCATCCATAAACCCGGCAAAAAAGCAGGGCAAAAGAGGGGAAATGAAAAGGCTTGCGTCGCTCGGAACCGCAATATTTCTGCTGCTCACCGTCAGCTGCTCCGCTTTGTATACGCGGGGCACCCCCGCACCCTTCAGCAAGAGGATATCCTTCAGCATACTGGAAGACTACGATAAGGGGGAGAACCTGAAAGAGGTGGCAGCCGATTTTGCCCTTTTCAGGGAACTGGGCGTCACTACCTGGCGGGGCAGTTTCGGGTGGGACGACTACGAGCCCTCCCGCGGCAATTACGATTTTGCCTGGCTGCACCGGTTTGCGGAACTGGCTGCGCGCAATGACATCACCTTACGTCCCTATTCGGCTATACGCCCGAATGGGCCGCCAGACAAGGAGGGGCCGACAAGGCTGCCTGGAACAACCCACCTGCCTCCCTGGACGACTGGTACCGGTTTGTCTTCACTCTGGTATCAGCCATGAAGCAACACCCCAACGTGCTTTCCTTTGAGATATATAATGAGGAAAACGCGCCCCTGTGGTGGGACGGCTCCCCGAAGGACTATAACGAGGTCCTGAGCTACGGCAGCTCCGCCATCCGCGCGGCCGCGGGAGACGATCAGGTCCTCTTCGGTGGAATGACCTATCCGGACCTGGAGTGGGTTGAAGCGGTATGCCTCACGTACGATAACGGGAAGAGCTTCGATATTCTCCCCTTCCATGCGTACCCGGAAACCTGGACCGACCCGGACACCGCAGTCGAGAATTATCTCCATCAGGGATTTACCGACGATTTCATTCCGGAGACCGATGCATGGTGCGGCAAAAAACCGATCTGGATCAACGAGCTCGGCTTTTCCACTCCCCCGGAGAAGAAAACCGGGCGGGACCAGGCAAACTGGTGGGTGCGGGCCATGGCCACGTTCCTGGCCCATCCGAGAGTCGAGCATCTCGGCATTTACGAAATCAAAGAGCCGAAAAGGTCCACCGAAGTTATCGGGGAGAAGGAAAATTATTACCTGGAGCATCACCTATCCCGACAGAAGGAAAAAGCTGGCGTTCCACACCATAAAGAGGCTCATCAGCCTTCTCGATACGGGGGCGATACCGTAGCCGATGGAGATGTGGCAGTGGAGGTCATCGAGGGAGAGAGAGGGAAGCTGTACCACCATCTCTTTATCCGGCCTGATGACAGTCAGGTACTGTTTCTCTGGGATAAAAGCGGCTCTCCGACAGTACAGGTACGACTGCCGCGCAGGGGGACACGGGTGATCGAATATGCGCTGGACGGGACAGGCTCACCCTACCGCGCTTTTGACGGAACTACCTTGTATAACGTAGCACTTACGGCCGGAGAAGTGAGGATCTTCGAGATAAAGCCATAAGGTGCAGTTTTCGCATCAGTCGGCTCCGCAACAGGGCGATAAATAGTCTGTTACTCCATAACCAGCTATCCAGGCAGGGTATCACGTAATCGGTTCGTTCTGCTGATTGTACCATGCTACCTGCCTGCAGCTATCAGTTTGCCGAACTCCTCCGCAGACAGCGGTTCACTGAACAGATAACCTTGCGCTTCATCGCAGCGGGTTGCCTGCAGGAATGACAGTTGCTCTTCGGTCTCCACCCCCTCCGCGACCACCTTCATTCCCATATCGTGCGCCATGGAAATAACCGCGCTGATAATAGCCCTGTCGTCGGGATCGGTTGCAATGTCCTGAATGAATGATTTGTCGATCTTGAGCTTTCCGACAGGGAATCTCTTCAGATAACTGAGCGACGAATAGCCGGTACCGAAATCGTCGATGGAGATATGCACTCCCATCTCCGTCAGCTCTTTCAGACGGTCAGCGGTGCGCTCGACGTTGCTCATCGCCACATGCTCGGTAATCTCGATGTCCAGGCAGTCCGGCGGCACACCGGTCTCTTCCAGTATTTTTGCAACCGTACTGACCAGCTCCGGATTCTGAAACTGTCTGGCGGAGAGGTTCACGGAAATGCGGAGAGAGGGCAACCCCGCTTCTATCCACGATTTTATCTGAATGCAGACTGTGCGGAGCACCCATTCGTCGATGTCGACGATAAACCCGCTCTCCTCGGCAACGGGAATGAAACTGAGGGGGGCGAGGAGCCCCAATTCGGGATGCTGCCACCGCACCAGAGCTTCGGCGCACAATATCGTGCGGGTATCGACCGTGAGCTTCGGCTGATAATAAACCGCCAGCTCGCCGCGTGTCAGGCTTTGGCGGAGAAAACCCTCCATTTTGAGCCTTTCAATGCTCCTTATGTTCATGGCGGAGCTGTAGAATTGATACGTGTTCCCTCCCTGCTCCTTGGCATGGTACATGGCAATGTCGGCATTTCTGAACAGAATCTCCAAATCCTCACTATCATCAGGATAGATGCTGATACCTATGCTGGTGGCAGCATAGAGCTCATGGTTGTCATTGGCGAGATAGGGTATTTTGAACTGCGCAAGGATCTTCTGTGCGATCGTGATGACGTCTTCGGCATGCTCAATATTCGCCATAAGGATATTGAATTCATCGCCACCGATACGGGCCACCGTATCCGACTCCCTTACGCTGTGCCTCAGCCGCTTCGCTACCTCCTTAAGGAGATTATCGCCGATAGTGTGGCCGAGGGTGTCATTAATGTATTTGAAGCGGTCGAGGTCAAGGAAAAAGACGGCAAGCTTCTTCCTGTTACGGCGTGACTCGGCAAGCTCGAGATGGAGGATGTCCATAAAGAGCTTTCTGTTGGGCAGGTTTGTAAGTGCATCGTGGTGCGCCAGATGTCTGATTTCATTCTCCATTCTCTTGCGGTCGGTGATATCCTGGGCAGCGCCGACAACTCCGGTGATCTCACCGTCTATCCTGAGCGGAACCGAGCTGGCAAGAACCAAACGCCGGATTCCGTCCTTGCGGACGATTTCGATCTCATAATTGATGATAGACTCTCCGTGGACAACAATCCGCGCAAACAGCTTCTGGATTTGAGGAAGAGTCTCCTCATCGAAGAGTATCGAAAACGGCACGCCTTTCAGCTCTTCGAGAAGATACCCGGACATCTCTGCAGCGGCCTGGTTAAGTTGAGAGAATCTTCCTTCCAGATCAACAACATAGATAGCGTTGGTAACGCTCTGCATGATCCGCTCAAGAAAGCTCTTCGACTCATGCAGGGACCTCTCGGCCCGTCTGCGCTCGGTAATATCCAGAACGAATGCGACGCCGTTGAAGCGTGTCTTGTCCAGCATCGCCCCGGCGATCAGGATCGAAATGCGCGTGCCGTCCTTCCGGATATACTCTTTTTCGAACGGTTTCTTGTTGACGCCTGTTGCTTTGAGTTCTACAACTGACTGCTCATCCAGATGCCGATACTCCGTTGGGGTCATATGCATCCAGTTGATTTTACCGGCATCCAGTTCTTCCCGCGTATAGCCGACCATTTCCAGAAATTTGTCGTTCGCATCTTTGATCGTACCGCTCATGTCCCAATAGATAACGCCGATCAGGCCGGATTCATAAAACCGTCGCAGGCGCTGTTCGCTTTCACGCAGCGCCTCCTCCACCCGTCTGCGTTCTTCGATTTCGAGCAGGAGCTGCTCATTGGCGGTCTTCCACTCGGCGGTACGCTGCTGAACAATCCTTTCCAGATTGTTATGATACTCCTGCAGCTCTTTTTCAACACGCGTGCGCTCACGCCTGACTTCAGCTTCTCTCAGCTCTCGTTCAATCGCGGGAATAAGGCGACCCAGCTTGCCTTTTGTAATATAGTCGTGGGCACCCGCTTTCATTGCCGCGACCGCTGTTTCCTCGTCGATCTTGCCGGAGATGAGAATAAAGGGGAGATCGAGCCCGCTCTCCTGCACAATCGACAGAGCTTCGAGTCCGTCGAAAGCGGGCATCTTATAATCGGAAATCACGACATCCCATTGCTGCTCCCGAAGGGCATCCCACACTGCTTTATGCGTGTCGACACGCTTGAAGACGGGCTCGTACCCCCCCTGCTTCAGCTCGCGAATGAGCAGCTTGGTATCGACGCTGGAATCCTCAATGACAAGAACACGCAGTCGAGTAACCATCCATTTTCCCTACGGAATAAGCTTTATGAGATTGATTTAAAATACAGAAACGTACAGGCAAAACAAATCACCTTTATTTATTAATTAATAGCATTATCTTCTCCTCAACGTAAAGACAAGGCTGTTTTTTTTGATTTTTCAGGATGTTTGCAATGAGAGAAAACGGTGCTGTCGAAACCGCCGTTGCAGTTGACAGGTGTGAATATGAGGTGCTACCTTGATAGTAGAGAGGTAAAAGAACATACATAAAAGGAGAAAGTACAATCCTGAAAACAGTTACATAAAACGAAAGAACCCCCTCTCCCGGCCTTCGGCTGTCCTGCCAGGGCAAACGCATCGAAAGAGCGATTCAAGGGAGAACAACAAGATTGCTTCAGGATACCGAAAAAGACAGTTAGAGGTAAAGGTAGAGGTAGAGAGGAAGACGGAAGAAAGGGATTGCTTCAGGGTACGACCCTTCGCAATGACAGTCATTGCGAGCAAAGCGAAGCAATCTCAAGGGGATGCACATTGGCCGGGCATTTTGATGCGATTGCCCTGGGGTGAAGGTGAAAGAGTGGGTTTTGAAAGAGCTTCTATGCTTTGATGATGTTCTCTGAAGAGGAGGAAAACAATTATGGGAGATGCCGTCAAACAAAAGATAAAAAGGACCAAACGCGAAATGGCGGGTACGGAGGAGGAGCGCATAGCGCTGCTTGCGTCCATTGTCGACTCATCCGATGATGCCGTCTATGCCAAAACATTGGAAGGTGTTATCACAAGTTGGAACCGCGCTGCGGAGCTGATGTACGGCTATACAGCGGCGGAAATTATCGGCAAGCCCGTTTCGGTCCTGTTGTCCCCTGACCGGCCAAAGGAGATGGACGATATTCTCCAAAAGATCCGCCACGGCGAGCGTATCGAGCACTTCGAGACGCTCCGCAGGCGCAAGGACGGCACGCTGATCCACATCTCCCTCACCGTTTCTCCGATCCACGACTCCGCAGGCAGGCTTATCGGCGCTTCGTCCATCGCCAGGGATATTACGGAACGCAAGCGGATGGAGGAGCAACTCCTGGCTACTTCCCAGTACGCCCGCAGTCTGATCGAGGCAAGCCTCGACCCGCTGGTGACCATCAGCCCTGAAGGCAAGATCACCGACGTCAACGAGGCGGCGGTCAAGGTGACCGGCATGCCGAAGGAGCGGCTCATCGGCACCGACTTCTCCGACTACTTCACCGAGCCGGACAAGGCGCGCGAGGGGTATGAGCAGGTCTTCTCGAAGGGGTTCGTCACCGACTACCCCCTGACGATCAGGCACCGGGACGGGCGGCTCACAAGCGTTCTCTACAACGCCTCGGTCTATCGCGACGCACAGGGCAAGGTGCTGGGCGTTTTCGCTGCTGCCCGCGACGTGACGGCCCAGAGGGAAGCCGAGGCAAAGGTCGTCGAGCAGCGGGCGAGAGAGGAGCAGCGGGCACGCGAGCTCGAAAGGCTGGCCGAGCTGGAGAGATTCCAGAAGCTGACCGTCGGACGCGAGCTCAAGATGATCGAGTTGAAGAAGGAGATAGAGGAGCTCAAGAGAGAAAACGACGAGCTCCGGAAAGAGGCCTCTTCCGAATGGAGGCCTGCCGAGAGGACGCTGTAATGGAAGGGAAAGCGACAAAAGCACCGCCGGAGGTCACGGCTGAGATCCATGACCCGTTACTCCTCGAGAACTACGCGCGGGCGATGCTCAATATTCTTGAAGACCTCACCGGAGAGCGGAGGCGGCTTGAGGAAACACAGCGGGCGGTTCTGAATATTCTTGATGACTCTCTGGTCGAAAAAGATCGGCTCAAGGAGACGCAGCGGGCGATTCTCAACATCCTGCAGGACTCCTCAGAAGAAAAAGAGTGGCTCGAAAGGATGCAACGGGCAATTCTCAACATCCTGCAGGACTCCTCAGAAGAAAAAATGCGGCTTGAAGAGTCACAGAGCGCAATGCTGAACCTTCTCGAGGACTTCGATATTGAGCGGACCCGGACGGAAGAGGCCAACCGCGAGCTCCAGGATGCCCTGGAGTCGGTCCGCCGGGCCAAGGAGGCAGCCGATGCGGCCAATCGCGAACTGGAGGCTTTCAGCTACTCCGTCTCTCATGACCTCCGCGCTCCGCTGCGGGCCATGGACGGCTTCAGCCAGGCGCTGATAGAAGATTACTACGACATCCTCGATGAGGAAGGGCGCGACTACCTGACAGAAGTGCGGAACGCATCACAACGGATGGCACAGCTCATCGACGAACTGCTCAAGCTTTCCCGCCTCACGCGCGGTGAAATGAACCGGACAACGGTCGACCTCTCGGTCATGGTGCAGAACATCGCAAAGGCACTGAAGAATTCCCAACCGGAACGTCACGTTACGTTCCGCATAGCAGAGGGCCTCGTCGCCACCGGCGACCCGACCCTTCTGAAGGTGGTTTTGGATAACCTGATAGGGAATGCCTGGAAGTTCACGAGCAAGAAAGATATCGCACTAATCGAATTCGGCGCAACAGACTTCGAGGAGACACCAGTTTACTTCGTCCGGGACAACGGAGCCGGCTTCGATATGAAGTACGCCGGCAAGATCTTCGGCACGTTCCAGCGCCTGCACAGGGATGAGGACTTTCCCGGAACCGGCATCGGCCTCTCGATCATCCAACGCATCATTCATCGCCATGGAGGAAGCGTCTGCGCCGAGGGGGAGCCGGAACAGGGAGCAACATTCTACTTCACCCTTGACCGCCCCGTGCTCAAAGAACGCCTCGGCTGCTCTTATCTGAGACATACCCGCTAGACCGCTGGGAACCGTTCCTGCTTAAAATACCCCCTCTTCGCTCTTTCCTTCCATTAAGAGAAGGAGCGAGCGGGATTATTGGAGAGATTATGGCTGACGAAAAAGTCATTTTGCTGGTTGAGGATAACCCCGCCGACGTGAAGCTGACACTGCGCGCCTTCCGCAAAGCCAGCGTCGACGCAAAATTTGTGGTGGCGCGGGACGGCGTCGAGGCGCTCGACTACCTCTTGCCCTCCGGCGAATTGTCCGGACGGGAACCGGAGTCTGTCCCGTCGTTGGTCCTGCTCGACCTCAAACTCCCCCGGATCGACGGTCTGGAGGTGCTGCGGCAGATGCGCGCCTCCCCACGGACAAGGCTCATTCCCGTAATCATTCTTACGTCCTCCGTCGAGGATCAGGATGTCATTCGAAGCTACAACCTCGGCGCCAACAGCTATATCCATAAGCCGGTGGACTTCCTCAAGTTTATCGAGGCGGCCAGGCAACTGGGATTGTACTGGCTTGTGCTGAATGTGCCGCCCATACGGGCAGAAGCGGGGAAAAAGTAGAAAAGGAGAGGGCGGCCGAAGGCCGGGAGAGAGGGCGTGCAATAAATTCGCAGTATGATCTGCCTCATACCAAGACTCGTCTTCCGCATGATAGTGTTGAGTATCATGAGCACCGAAAGATTCATTACCATCGGGAGGAGGGTTACTCAGGCAGGTTTCATTCTTCTGATACTCCTCATCCCCGTCTTCGACATCTTTCGTTACGATACGGCGACAAAAGAGCTGATCGTATGCGGCAGCGCCTGGACGCTGGGACTGAAGGCGGGATTCCAGACCGATCACAGTGCCGTGGGGGCGCTGCACATCGCCCTGCGGTTCTTCCTGAAAGGCATACTCCCCTGGGTCACCCTCCTCTCCCTCTTCCCCCTTCTGGGTTTCTTCACCGGGAGGCTCTTCTGCGGATGGCTCTGTCCCGGAGGCACTTTCTTCGAGCTGGCCAACTTTTTCACCCTCAGGCTTTCAGGGAGGAGGAGTCTCTATGGGAAAAAGCCGAATGACCCGGAGGTGCCGGGGACGAACCGCTTCCTGTTCGGAACGCTCGCGCTGCTGAGTATGATCGTGGTCCCCCTGCTCGGCGGAGTGGCTCTCACCGGCTACCTGATCAATCCCAGAACCATCTGGCACCAGATCTTCACCGGAGATTTCACTTTCGGGGTGAAGGCCGGCATTACCGGGGTATCCGTCTTTATTCTTGTCATGTCCCTCTTCGTACGGCATATCTTCTGCAAATTCGTGTGCGGTCCGGGGCTCTTACAGGCTTTTTTCGGATGGATCAGTCCCGTGTCGCTCCGTCTGAAAATGGACACCTCCAGGATTGCCGAGTGCACCAACTGCAGGGGCTGCGAAAAGGCCTGTTTCATGAATATACTTCCCCGGAAAAACAAGTGGGATATCTCCTGCGTCACCTGTGGAGACTGCATTGCCGCCTGCCACAGGGAGCTCGGGGAAGGGAAAGGCCTTTTCCGTTTCCAGCGCGGCGAGAAGTAGCTTCTGCACTTTATTCGAGCAAGAGGTACCCGTCAGGGGCCAGGCTGGTGGCCAGCATCACTGTATTGATGGCACGGTGCGCCGCCCAACTGCCGGATTCCCGGTTGGAGGGTTCGAGCCAGAACGCTTCGATTGCTTCCCGCAGAGGGGCATACCGCAGCAATCTTCCCGTTATCGAATGCACCTCGCTGAAAATTCCGGGATTTCTTGAAACGACTTCATGCAATCTCCCGGCAGCATGCAACCCAATGGACAATCCCAGTTCCCGGAATGCCAGACGGTACTCGGCAGGAAGCTTAAAGGAGGGCTTTCCCGAATAGGAGTCCAAACCCGCCAGAGAGGCATTCATCACCTGCTCCAGCAGATCGGGCCGTATAAAGCCGTCATGCAGAATCAATTGTGCCATTTTATACGAGCCGGTCAGGAGGCCGCCGATGCCGAGGGGATCATCGGTGGTCCAGTCTTTTCCCTTGCACATTTCGGCCATATCGGCAATCTCCGCATCGAGGTCCGTCCATACCGCCGGCTCTGCCGACCGCTCTGCAAAGTGCCGTGCAGTCGTCCGGAGCTCGCTGTAGGTGATGAGTCCGTCAAGAGGATCGTGATACCCCATGGAGGGTACGAGGGGATACGAGAGATCGATACTCATTTTCCAGTACATGCGTTTCTGCCCCCCGGACGCGGGAACGTAGGTAAACCGGTCATGAGCGGTTTTCGCAAGCTCTATCGCCCATCTGTTGTATGTGGAATTCTCCGTAACCCGGCTTACCCGGTCGAGGGCGTGCATCCATTGCGTAAGATAATGATAGTATTGTCCATCCCGCTCCCACTCCAGGACCTCGTCGGGAGGCTCATCCGGCTTCCGTTCGTCCATTGCTTTCCCGATCCTCAAGCCCCCTATCGTGGGGTGCATTGAGCCCTCCTGCTCGTCGAGGCCGCTGATCCACCCGGATTTCTGGCCGGATCTCTGGCCGGTTTTCTGGCCGCTCCCCGGGTCATCCCCACGGTGGCGGCCAAGGGTGGTGTGCACCTGGTCTACAAGGAGCAAAGCAAGGTTCCTGTAATGTTCATCACCCGTTTGGCGATACAGCGCCAGGAAATTGCAAACGGCAAAGGCGTCCGTCCAGAGATAGCGCAGCGGAGACGGTCCGGCCGGGGAAAGCCCGCTCAGACGGGCATACCCGGTCATGAGCTCCTGAACCACCGGGAGCAAAGAGGTGGATGCATCGTACCGGGATACGCCTTTCATAGTATTGATATAGCAGAGTTCGGACAGATTGGCAATCCCTTGCGGTATTCCCCCCTCTCCTTTTCACCGCCCCGCCGCTCGTCGTTTCCATTCCCGTCAAAACCTGATTTATCATTTTATATCAACATCTTACCTGCATACTTTTCCCGTTATGTGAGGGGCTTTTTTATGGTAAAATTTAAGTAGGGATGGAGGTGATGAAAATGCTTACCACTATCACCGGCAAAGAAGAGATTTCAAGAACCGCTGACAATGTGTTGGTCCTTTTCGGACGGTTCAACTTCTCGAATCAGGGGATTACGAGGAGATGCCAGGAGTATGACCTGGAGTGCATTGTCAAGGAAGTACAGCAATAAAGAAGAAAATTCCGGAGTCTCCTGCAGATACAAAGCCCGACTCACCATCGGGCTTTCTTTTTTTCATCATTTCAATGCGAAAGCACGATCAACACGAACCCCGCCAGCATCAGCATCGTTCCCGCAAGTCGCTCCCCGATGCCCGGCTCCCTGAAAAGCAGGTGTCCGTAGAAGACCCCGATGAGCAGGCTCAGGCGTTTCACCGAGATCATGTAGGCCACCTTGGTCATGCTTACCGCGATCATATGCGTGATAATAACCACTGAGTGGCATATTCCCGGGATAAGGGACGCCCTCACTGCCCCGCTGCCGATAATCTCCCGCACCTTCAAACCGGACTTGCGCAGGGCAAGGGGGGCGAATACCAGGACCACCACTGTGTAGTAGAATGTCCCGAAAAAAACGGGAGACGAATGCTCAATGGCCTTTTTGCCCAGGGTGGAGGTGAAGCTGAAGATAAAGGCGACGAGGATCATATAGAGGGAGCCCCTTTCTTTCCTGATAGCGAGGAAGGGCTCGGAAATCCCTTTTCTGAACTCTTTCAGGTTGAGGGTATAGCTTCCCGCAGCGATGAGCAGCACCCCTGCCCCTCCGGCAGCCGATACTTTCTCTCCCAGCAGCAGATAGGGCACCACAATCAGGAAAACAGGGGTAAGGGAGAGAAACGGGAGCGTCAGGCTGAGGGGAGAGATCTTCAGTGCCTTTATGTACAGTATCATGGCAATGATCTCGAAAGGCAGCGCGATAAAGGAGGCAAGAAAGAAGTCCCTGTCGAGCGGGGGGAGGGGAACGAACAGCAGGGAGAGAAAAAGGAAGGGGAGCGCGAGGGCAAGCCGCAGCCATGCGATCAGATACTCGTCGTGGGCGACCAGGGCTTTTTTCGCAAAAGCGTCGCTGGTAGCAATGGAGAATGCGGTGGCAAGGGTGAGGGGTACCCAGATCTGTTCCATCCCCTCATTGTAAGGCTTTTTCACCCGAAGAGACAACACGCGCGTTCCGGGCCTTGAAACCGGAGTTCCCCCATCCCCATCCCCGGACAGTTATGGTTATAATATAGGTAAGGCACTACTTCCCTGAAAATATTTTGAAAAATGTGTAATATAATAGGATTTGCGTTTCAGCAAAAGAAAAACAGGAGGCAGGAATGATAAAGATTTACTACGACAAGGACGCAAATCCGGACGTGCTGAAAGGAAAAAAAATCGTAATAACGGGATACGGCAGCCAGGGGCATGCCCATGCGAACAACCTGAGGGAAAGCGGCATGGACGTGACTATCGGTATCAGGCAGGGGTCGAGCTGGGATAAGGCTGCGGCCGCGGGTTTCAACGTCATGACTCCCCCGGAGGCGGCAAAGATAGCGGATGTAATCATGATTCTTCTGCCGGACGAGTTCCAGGCGGATATCTACAAGGCGGAAATCGCCCCGAATATGAAGAAGGGCGTTTACCTCGCCTTTGCCCACGGATTCAATATCCACTTCGGCCAGATTGTCCCCCCGGCGGACGCCAATGTCTTCATGGCCGCTCCCAAGGGGCCGGGCCATCTGGTACGGTCGGAATACACGAAAGGCAGCGGCGTCCCCTGCCTCATTGCGGTGCATCAGGACCCTTCGGGAAATACCAAGGACATCGCCCTCGCCTATGCTTCCGGCGTGGGGGGAGGCAGGGCCGGCATCATCGAGACCAGTTTCCGTGAAGAGACCGAGACGGACCTCTTCGGGGAACAGGCGGTCCTCTGCGGCGGAGTCTCCGCCCTCATCCAGGCGGGCTTCGAGACCCTGGTGGAAGCGGGCTACGCTCCGGAAATGGCCTATTTCGAATGCCTGCACGAGGTGAAGCTCATCGTGGACCTCATCTACGAGGGCGGCATTTCCAATATGAGGTACTCCATAAGCAATACCGCGCAGTACGGCGACCTGACCCGGGGACCGCGCATCATCACCGACGAAACCAAGAAGGAAATGAAGAAGATCCTGAGGGAGATACAGGACGGCGTTTTCGCCCGCGAGTGGCTGCTGGAGTGCAGGGCGAACAAGCCCGTTTTCAACGCCCTCACCCGGAGGGGCGAAGAGCACCCCGTCGAGGAGGTGGGAGCGCGGCTGAGGGCGATGATGCCGTGGCTCAAGAAAGGCAAGCTGGTCGATAAGACGAAGGCGTAGTAATCGGCAACGGTGATCTGCAACGGAGCACCGCGTACGGAGAGGGCCGGCACCCCGCAAGGGACAAGGGAGACGGTTGTGCCGTCCCTCTCCGCTCTAACCGTTCATCTGCACACGGGTATTTTGAATCCATGAAATTTGCACCGGAAGGATATCCTTTTTTCGCTTTTTTTGGGGGCATTACCGTCCTCTCTTTTCTGGCAGGCGGCCCGTGGATAGCGCTGGTCCCTTTCCTGCTGACCCTTTTCATGGGATACTTTTTCAGGGACCCGGAGAGGAGCATCCCCGGGGGAGAGGAGGCGTTCGTATCTCCCGCAGACGGGAGGATCATCCAGATCCGCCCTGTTGAGGAGGCGCAATACCTGAAAGGAAGGGCTGTCGAGATAAGCATTTTCATGTCGCCCCTCAATGTCCATGTCAACAGGGCCCCCTGCGACGGGGTGGTGGAGGCGGTCGTGCATTCGCCCGGGAAGTTCCTCTCCGCTTTCAAGCCGGAGGCATCGCTCTGCAACGAGAATATCGTAATGCTCCTGAAGGGGAAGGAGTGCCGGGTGCTGGTCCGGCAGGTGGCAGGGGCTATCGCGCGAAGGGCGGTCTGCAGGGTGCGGGCCGGCCACTCCCTGAAGAAAGGGGAGCGCTACGGAATCATCAAATTCAGCTCGCGTCTCGATGTTTTTCTGCCCGAAAATACGGTGATCACGGTACAGGTAGGGGATAAGGTACGAGCTGGGGAAACCATTCTGGGGCATCTGAAAAAAGGAGAGAATTCCGGCTCCGCATAGCCTGCTTGCACGGGGATACCCCATTCCCCGCATGGGACTGTGTCCGGATCCCGGGAGCATACAGCGATGGCATTCAAAAAGAGAGAATTCGACAAGAAAAGGGATTCCGGCAAGCAGCCAAAAAGGGGCGTTTACCTCCTGCCCAACACCATTACCCTCTGCGGTATGTTCTCCGGGTTCTTCGCCATTATTGCGGCGCTCAACGGGAACTACCTCCACGCGGCGTGGGCGATTATCCTGGCGAATATCTTCGACGGTCTCGATGGATGGATCGCCCGACTCACCAATACCTCCACGCGGTTCGGCATCGAGCTGGATTCCCTCTCGGACCTGGTGGCTTTCGGCGTTGCCCCGTCCCTCTTGCTGTACAAATGGGCGTTGATGCCTTTTGGCCGTCTCGGCTGGGCGGCGGCCTTCCTCTTTGTTGCCTGCGGCGCGCTGCGGCTTGCCCGCTTCAATATCCAGACCGGCGCTCCCGGATCGAAAGCCTTCAAGGGAATGCCCATACCCGGCGCCGCGACGGTGCTGGCGTCGGTGGTGATCTTCTATTACGAGTTCTGGACGGGGGTACCGGGGAAAAACTTCTTCTTTCCCGCCATCACCATTCTGCTCTCCCTGCTCATGGTAAGCACCCTGCGCTACCACGGCCTCAAGGAGATCGATTTCAGGGAGAAGAAACCCTTCTGGGTCCTCATCGTATTCGTCCTGATCCTCTTCTTCCTCCTCATTCACCCGTCCACCGCCATCTTTGTCTTTGCCATGACCTATCTTACCTGGGGTATAATTGAGAATATTTTCCTGTTTGTGCGGAGGATGAGACTGAAGCATACAGAGCAAAACGCTACCGAAAAAACGGTACGGGGACCCCAGGAGAAAAACCTTTCAGAAGAGGGAGCGGACAAGGATGAGAACCATTAAGATATTCGATACGACCCTGCGGGACGGGGAGCAATCCCCCGGGGCCTCCATGAATGTGGAGGAAAAGATCCAGGTTGCCAAACAACTGGTGAAGCTGGGAGTCGATATCATCGAGGCGGGGTTTCCCATTGCTTCGCCCGGGGATTTCGACGCGGTGCGGCGGATCGCCGAAGAGGTGCAGGGGGCGACCATCGCCGGGCTGGCAAGGGCCAGGGAGGAGGACATCAGGAGGGCCTTCGAGGCGATAAAGGATGCTCCGCACCGGCGGATACACACTTTCCACTCCACCTCGGACATTCACCTGAAATACCAGTTCAGGGTGAGCCGGGAGGAAGCGCTGAAGCGCTCGGTGGAGATGGTGCGGCTCGCCCGGCACCTGGTGGAAGATGTCGAGTTTTCCCCCATGGACGCCACGAGAACGGAGCTTCCCTATCTCCTTGATGTGGTCGAAGCGGTCATCGATGCGGGCGCCTCCACCGTCAATATCCCGGATACGGTCGGGTATACCACCCCCGACGAATTCGGGAGCATGATCAGGGCCATCAAGGAGAGGATCGGGGACAGGGCCGTGATCTCGGTGCATTGCCATAACGACCTCGGCCTGGCGGTCGCCAACTCCCTGGCGGCGGTGGTGAACGGCGCCGGACAGGTGGAGTGCACCGTCAACGGCATCGGCGAGCGTGCGGGGAACTGCTCCGTCGAAGAGGTGGTGATGGCCCTCCGGACGCGGGGGGATTTCTATAACGCCCGGACGAATATCACTACAAAGGAAATCATCCGCACGAGCCGCCTCATCACCCGGATCACGGGGATAGCGGTACAGCCCAACAAGGCCATTGTGGGGGCCAATGCTTTCGCCCACGAGTCGGGAATCCATCAGGATGGGCTGCTGAAAGAGAAGATGACCTACGAGATCATCCGTCCCGAAGACATCGGCCTGCACCGTACCGAGCTCGTGCTGGGCAAACATTCGGGAAGGCATGCCTTCAAGACGAGGCTCAGGGAACTCGGCTATGACCTCAGCCCCGAGGAGATCGAGACCGCCTTCGAAAAGTTCAAGCACCTTGCCGATCAGAAAAAGAACATCTTCGACGAGGATATCGGAGCCCTCGTTTCGGAAGAGGTAGCGAAGACTCCGGAAATCTACAGCCTTGTGGACCTCTCCCTTTCCTGCGGGACAAGTGTGAAGCCCACCGCAGCGCTGAAGCTGAAAATGCACGGGGAGATCTTCGACAGGGTGGAGCACGGGGACGGTCCGGTGGATGCGGTCTACAAGGCGTTGGTGGCCCTTACGAAAACTCAAAGTAACCTTTTGAAGTTCGAGGTGAAAAGCATTACCGGCGGAACCGATGCCCTGGGAGAGGTCTTCGTAACCCTAGGGGAAGACGGCAAGACCGTCCGGGGTCATGGAGCGGATACTGATATCATTGTCGCCGCTGCGCGGGCGTATATCAATGCCCTGAACAAGCTGGCAGTCCGGAAAAAGTAGCCCCGCATCTGCCCCGATTTCGAGCGAAATCCTCCCGCACTTCCCTGCTCAGAACGGGTAGTGGCCGTCAACGCAGTGCATCAATGCCCCGCACTCCTCCGAGGGCCGGGGCACACTGAAAAGGAATCCCTGCAGGTCTTCGCATCCGCTGGAATGAAGAAAAGCCGCCTGCTCCTCGGTCTCCACCCCTTCGGCCACCACTTCCAGCTTGAGTTGGTGCGCCATGGCGATCACCGCATTGACAATAGCCTGGTCATCGGGGTCCTGGGGAATACCCCGGACAAAAGACTTATCGATCTTGAGCTTCCGGATAGGCAGCTTCTTCAGGTAGCTCAGCGACGAGCACCCCGTACCGAAGTCGTCGATGGAGAACCTGATGCCCATCTCATTCAGCTTCATCAGGGTGGGAAAGGCATGCTCGATGTTCTGCATGGCGGAGCTCTCGCTGATCTCGAGCTCCAGGGAGTGGGGGCTCAGGCCGGTATCCTGCAGGATCTCCGAGATTTTTTCCGCGAAATGGCGCTGCTGGAACTGGCGTGCGGAAAGATTCACCGCAATCCGCAAATTCGTGTATCCCGCTTCCTGCCACGCCCTGTTCTGGGAGCATGCCGTGCGCAGCACCCATTCGTCAATGGAGGCGATCATCCCCGTCTCTTCTGCAAGGGGAATGAACTGCAGGGGACTGAGCATCCCCAGCTCCGGATGCTGCCAACGGACCAGGGCTTCCATATGCACGACCTGCCGTGTTCTGATATTCACCTGGGGCTGATAGAAAAGGACCAGCTCGCTCCGCTCGATGGTCTGCCGGAGGCTGTTTTCCAGCAGCATCCGCTCGATGGTCCTTACGTTCATGGAGGGGTTGTAGAACTGGTAATTGTTCCTGCCCAGCTCCTTCGCATGATACATGGCGATATCGGCGTTTTTCAGAAGCGTCTCCGCATTTTCGCTGTCGCCGGGGTAGGTGCTGATCCCGGTGCTGGTGGAGATATGGAGCTCATGTCCGTCGATGACAAAGGGCCGCTGCAGGATCGAGATGATCTTTTTCGCGGTGAAAGCCGCGTCGTCCGGCTGACTGATCTGGGGAAGCAGCATGGTGAATTCATCCCCCCCGATGCGCGCGACCGTATCCGATTCGCGCATACAGGCCCTCAGGCGGCCCGCCACCTCCCGTATCAACTGGTCTCCCACCGCATGCCCCAGGGTATCATTGACATATTTGAAACGGTCGAGATCCATGAAAAGGACAGCCAGCATGGAGCGGTTCCGGCGCGCCTGATTCAGCTCGAGGGTAAGGTGCTCCATGAAGAGCATCCTGTTGGGGAGGCCCGTGAGAAAGTCGTGGTAGGCCTGATACCGGATCGCCTCCTCCATCCTCTTGCGCTCGGTAATGTCTCGCACGATGTCCCGCGAGCCCACAATCACTCCCTCCTCGATAATGGCGGAAGAGCTCACTTCGACATCGATAAAGGAGCCGTCCTGTCTCCGCATCTTTCCTACAAACTTCTCATACGCTCCCTCTTTTTGCAGCTTTTCCCTCTCGATTTCGTACCGCAGGATCTGCTCTGGAGGGATGATATCGTGGAGGTTCATGCGGAGGAACTCCTCCCGTGAATACCCGAGCAGCTCCACCGCACGCTTATTGACGTCGCAGAAGTTCAGCTCGTCATCGAGGATAAAGATGGGATCGATGGCATTCTCGAAGAGGTCCCTGTATTTTTCCTCTGACTTCCTGAGTATTTCCAGCGCCCGGAGGCGCATCCGCTCCATCTCGATACGGTATAATCCGAAAGCGACGTCCCGCGCGACTTCCTGGAACAGGGATAATTCCTCCTCGTCCTCCTCTACGATAGGGGCAGGAACGGAGACCACCAGGAAACCGTAGAGTCTCCCGGAATGCTCCAACCGCACGCTCATTCCCCCCCCGCCCCAGTAACTTCCCACAAGGGGACATCCGCCGCAGGAGGAGGGGGTACTGATTGTCGCCACTGCTTCCGGCGGCTCCAGCGCTCTTTGTGTGCAGGGGGGCCACTTGCCCTCGTGCATCTTGCGGATAAGCTCGTCAAATCCCTTACCCGGTATAGCCTCCCTGAGCTTGACGAGCCTCCTCGATTCATCGAGGAGAGCAATCCACGCATTGTAATACCCGCGGCTCTCCGTAAGCGTGCCGCAGATCTCCCGCAGCAGGCCGTCTTCATCCATTTGCTTGATCATCAGTTGATTGATAGAGCATACGGCCCTGAGGATCGTGTTGATGCGGAGTATCCTCTTCTCGAAAAGCCTGTGCTTCGCCACTCTCTTCTCCAGCTCTGTCACGCGCCGCCGTAATATATCCAGTTCTCCTCCTGCCTGCTCTTTCGACATTTCTTCGCCCATCATCGGGAAGGCCTCCCTGGTACGGTCATTACCGCGTCCCGTCCGAAGACGTATATAATGCTCGAATCCGTTTAGAAAAGCATTTTCCGTTCCACCTCCTCTCCTGCCGGGAAGAGGGATGTCCCCTGTTGCGCGTGAATGCTTTCCTGGAAAATGGAACTCTTTCCCGGAGGGTGATATGGCGACTTTTCATCACCTCCCCGGAGTGAAATCCCCCCGGAGCAGGGGGATTTCACTCCGGGAGAGCGGGAGGGTGTATGTCCTTTGCTCCTGTCTGGGCTATAATAAGGAGGTGCGGGAACAGGACGAAGAGGAGGAGGCTATCATGTCCCATCGGATGAAGATAAAAATCTACTACGAAGATACCGATGCCGCCGGTGTCGTTTATTACGCGAATTATCTCCGCTTCCTGGAGCGTGCGCGTACGGAATTCATGCTGGAGCACGGTATCGACGTTGCAGAATACCATACCCGGGGATTCCTCTTTGTCATCACCCATGTGGATATACGGTATAAACGTCCGGCCAAGCTGGGAGAGACCATCGAAATCACCACCGAAATAGCGGACCGGAAGAACGCACGCATCGTCCTGAAGAGTCATATTGTGCGGGACGGGGTTCTCCTGGGGGAGGCCTATGTCACCTTCGCCTGCCTCGACAGGGAGGGGAAGCCCCGCAGGTTTCCGGAAATATTCAGAAACCTTCCCGGCGCCTCTCCGGCTGCTTAGGAACTATTTCAAAGTCCTCTCAGGGCATCCGGGAGAGGATACTGCAGAGCCCGTCCTGCAGGGCGCGCGCCTCGGCTGCAGGACCGAGATAGTTGTTGAGCAGCAGCGAGAATGCCTTCATGTCGCCTCCCTTCGAGGTGACATATCCTGAAAGTGCCCGCACATGCCGGAAATAGCCGGTCTTTGCGTGCACCCTCCCTTCCGCCTCCGAGCCCTTCATCCTCCTTTGCAGGATTCCGTCCACTCCCGCGATCGCCAGGGAGTTGTAAAAATACGGAAAAGATTCATGCCGGGCCATGAAGCCGAGCAGAGAGAGGACATGGAGCGGGGTCACCAGATTGAGCCGGGAAAAACCGGAGCCGTCATAGATGGCAACGGCATCGGGGGCTATCCCCATACGGGAAAGTGTCTCTTTCAACACTTCGGAGGACCTGGCGGTGGAGCCCTCCCCGCCCAGAACCTTTCCCAGGGTCCGGAAGAGCTGCTCCGCATACAGATTTCTGCTCCACTTGTTGGCGATCCTGACGATTTCATGCAGCGGCGGCGAGCTGTGGGAGGCGATGATCCTCATGGCAGTGTACTCCGGCACCACTCCTTTCCTCCCGGCACCGACCGGTACGCCACGGACCCGTATCCCTTTGGACTCAAGGACCTCTTTCAGAACCGTAGCGGAAAAAAGGGCGGGATCGTGTACGCTGACCATCTCCCGGAGGACGGGGGAGCCGGAGGCGATCCGGCCGGAGACGGTAACCACGTTGGTCCCCGGAGACCTGAAGAAATGCAACGAGCCGGATTCGCCGGCAGGAGCCGTAATCACCCGGTTGAGGAGGGTCACATAGCGGGTATCGGGTACAATCCTGAGTACGGCAGACGACCCTTCCCCTTCGCCGGGGGAGACCTCTACGTCAACGCTGTTTTCATAAAAGGAGAGTCCGCTTATCTGCGCTGCATACCCGAAGGTCTCGTCATCCCACGACCAGCCGTTCCCAAGATACTGCCCGTCAAAAAAAGTATCATCCCCGACGACATCCCCGTCAATTTCCCGTACCCCTTCGCGCTGCAGGGCGTCCGCCCATTGCACGAACACCCCTGTTGCCCCCTCTCGGCTGAATCGCCCCGAGAAGGAGGGGTCGCCGCTTCCCCGTATCACCAGGTTGCCCTGCAGAGTCCCGTCTTGCAGGAGACCTCCTGTATAAAGCGCGGTGGTATACCTGAAGTCGGGACCGAGCCGGATGAGGGCCGCGGCGGTAGTGAAAAGCTTCATGGTGGAGGCGGGAACGAACTCCCTGTTCGCCTCCCTCTGGTACAGGATCTCCCCCGTCCGCAGCGAAGAAACGGCAACACCCCATTGGGCGGAAGACAGAGCAGGCGTATCAAAGAGGGCTTCGAAAGCGGCTCTTTGCTGCAGCGGGGCACAGGAGGGGAAGAGGAGAAAGAGTGCGATAATCCCCGCAATGCGGCAACCAATCCTCATCCATCCCCCTTTTTCGTCTTCCGGATTACGGGGCAGCCCTTTACTGGCATGCTTACATACGGCATACCGGCCTCCTTGCGCGCGCTCTTTACAATGTATTCCCGTGATGATTATACCATGGTTCTTGAAAGCGTTTGCAGGAAGGTGAATAACGGTACCGTAGTATGGGCGGGAAAATCCGTCGCTCAGATTTACCCCTTTTTGCCCTCTGAACGGAGTGAAATGACTCCAGGGTTAGTACCCTTTAAGAATGACCGTCCAATTCGCTTCGTCTCCGGAATTCCCTTCCCCCTGCTCCTCTTCGATGAGAAAGGGATAGCTTTCGGTCAGCCTTGCCAGGAGACAACGCTCTTCCTCGGTGGAGAGCAGCGCATACAGGGGAGACTCCTGCAAAATCGAGATGATGTTTTTTTCCGTGTGCCCGCCCATAGGGACTCCTCCTGCCATAGTATTCCGAAAAAACATTCAAGTACCGTGCCAGCCGGGCACATCCCGTCCACCCGTAAAGAGGGGCTGTGCACCTCCCGCACTCCCTTCCTTTTGCTATACTAAGAAATTTACCGACGCAGGCAGAATGCAGAGCTGCGCATTTCAATACGCATCCCGAAGGAAAGAGGAGAGCCATAATCATGAAAGAGAAGATAAAAGAAAAAAATATAGAAGTGACGGTCAGGCTGGTCTTCAGTATCGAAGCCCCCGAAGCCATGGGGACTCCCGATAAAATCCTGGCGGAGCACCTGGTGAACAAACTGCTCCTCGATGCAAAATGGGCGCAAATCAGGAGCAGGGAGATAGTGCAGGGGAGGTCCCAGGGTGTGCAGGCACACACACCCCAGGGTTAAAATCATCCATCAGCGACAGTGGGGCGGGAGATTACATCTTATGTACAGAGGCCCTCTATCGAATCGCAGTCGGAATACGTCTGAATCAGCGAATCGTTGTAATAGAGGCTTACCTTCGAATCCGACGCGATACTTACCTTTACGGTGTTACCTCCGGAGGTAGCGGTAACTTCTCCCGCTGTCGGGCAGGCGGATACGCTGGTAGAGCGGGGGGACCAACTGTAAATACTCACACCCTCGACACTTCCGCTAAAGCTTCCGCCAGAGACCCCGCTATAGGATGAGGCAGGATAATAAATCGGGGTTGTCGTGGTGACCGTAAGCCAATCCGAACCGAGGCATCCGTATTTCACCTGCCCGGAGATGCTGACTGTCACCCCGTTGGTAAGGCTTGTGCTGATGCTCAGGTTGTTGCACTCCTCGCTGACCGCCTTTCCCCTCATCGTCCCGGTGATTGACCCCGTGATGGTGCCCGTATAGCCCGTAAGCCGGCTTCCCGACATCGTGACGGACGAGTAGACAATGGTGAGGTTGTCAAGGTTCAGGCTGGTATCCGTCGAGGTTTCGGAGTAGGAGAAGCCCGATGTCGTAACGGTGTACCGGGAACCGTCGAGGGCAATGTTCATCGAGCCGCTCATGGTGACCGTTCCTGATCGGCAGGAATTGAACGATGCGTTGTAAGCCGATCCGGAGTCGCTTACCGCTATGCTGCCCCCGCCCGAGCAGCTGGAGGAGGACATTTTATTCAGCCCATCCCCCTGACTGCTGCCGGCAATTGAGACTGCGTTGCTGAGGATAGCCGTCAGGGGAGATCCGGGAGAAGAGGGGAGAGATTTTGACGTTCCGTACTCGCCCAACTCGCTCAGGGAGCTTTCGATCCCGATTGTTTGTGCGAGCGCACTGCCTGCCTTATCGGCATTCGTTGAAGAAAGGAGAGATGAGCTTCCGCCCCCTCCGCCTCCGCAGGATACCAATATCGTACACAGAAGAGCGAGAAGATAGTTTCTCATGTCGACCTCCAAATGATTTTATTTGCATCCGCATGCCCCCCTTGTTCCCGAAATACGGGGAGCAGGAATGCTCTTCTCATCGATTCCCATCCGTATAATTACTTTCGCAAGTAATAAACTGATAATTGATCAAAGTATATTTTTTTTACCACAAAAGAGTTCTGTTGTAAACTCCTTTTTTGTATTTTCCCGGACGGCTTTTGCACTCAGATGGGCGATTTGGAAGGAACTTAGTTGATATTACAATGATTTTACAAGACAAAAAAACTCATCTTCCAAATAGAGAAAGGTAAACGTGAGGCAGCATCTCCCCTGTTCTATGAGGATTATCTCTCTTCCGCTTTCAGAAGGGGAGAGGCCATTGTCAGGTATCTTTTCCGCCTTTGCGAGGAAATGCCTGCAGGAGCGGTCCTGCTGATCGCTCCTACGGGGCAAAGCTGTTCACATGCTGTCGGTTCATCCGGCTCCCGGTGGGCGCACAGGGTACATTTCTCCATTAAGCCGTCACGACCGAATTGCGGAGAACCGAAAGGACATACGTTCAGGCATTCGATACATCCTATACAGCGGCTTTTATTAACCAGGACAACACCATTCGTATCAGTTTCGATTGCTCCCACAGGACATGCAGCCAGACATAAAGGATTAGTGCAGTGCCTGCAGCTCATAGGTGAAAAGCGTAAAAGCCAGGTGTCGTCTCCCCGGGGAAACTCCTGCTCTACTACTTCTATCCATTTGGGGCCTACCCCGATGTTGTTCTCCATCTTGCAGGCAGTCTCACAGGCATGGCACCCTACACACCGTTCCCTGTCAAAATACAGTATCCGCGGCCCTCTCATGTCTGCTCCTCCCATTTTTTGATCTCGACAAGGCAGTCGTTGTAAGGAATGGTGTGGCCATCGAGTTGAAAATCGTACTCCTGCATTATTCCTTTGCCGACGTCCCTGGGCCCTGCTGCACGAGGACTCATGAGCATGTTGGCGTTGGCTCCGGTCTTTACATAGTATCCGCTGTCCAGTTCCACGACGTTCCGGAGGAAACGATTCCTCACACGCGCCTGACAGCGCACCTCGCCCCGGTCATTGAATACAAGCACCGTATCTCCGTCCTTAATGCCGCGCTCCCGGGCGTCCTCGGCATTGATCCCTACCCAGGGAGGCCCGTCAATCTCATTTATGGAAGGGACGGTGTAAAATTGAGAATGCGTCCGGTAAGGGGGGTGCTGTGAAGTGAGGTGCAACGGATACTTCTTCGCCCGGTTCGGGTCCCCCTGAAGGCTCTCCGTCGGCGGATAGTAAACAGGCAGGGGGTTCCATTCACCAGGGAATTTCTTGCCCCGCTCCGCATACATCAGCGAGTAAAGCTCGATCTTTCCCGAAGGAGTATTAAACCGGCCGGACATATGGGGAATGGACGGACAGAAACGCTCCGGCATCCGGACCGGTCCGTTCGGACCGAGCGCCTGCGTCATATCGAAGCTCCTGGGCAGAAATTCCTTACACCATTCCAACCCTGTTTTCTCCACGGGGAAGAACTTATGGAAACCCATCCTGCGGCCGAGCTCACACCAGAAGTCGATGTCGGGCATGCTCTCATAAAGGGGGGCGATGACCGGCTGTTGGATTTGCAGATAGTGATGCCGGTAGCTGGGATGAACTCCCCATTGCTCGAACAGGGTACAGGCGGGCAGGACGATATCGGCCCATTGGGTGTCATCGGTCATCTGCTGCTCCAGGCACACATAGAGATCCAGCCCCCGGACCGCTTTCAGCATGCCCCTGACATCGGGTTGCTGCGTGATCATGGCTCCGCGCCAGCTGATGACCGCCTTTATGGGCGGGGTGCGCGCTTCCCGCACCGCAGGTCCGAAGTGGCTGATGCTGATAAGACGTGTTTTCCGGATATTCGCGCCGGGGGGATTCTGTATTCCTTCAGAGTTGAGAAAGCCGGTATAGGCTGAGCCGACCTCCATGAAGTTACAGTGGGCGCCCGGCTTCCCGACGTTTCCGGTAACAGCGGCCAGGCAACTTATGGCCCTTTGCGCCTGATGGCCGTTGGTGTAGCGCTGGTGGCCCATACCGCATTCAACCATCGAGTTGTGCGTGGCGTACATTTCAGCGACCCAGGCGATCTTCTTGACAGAGAGTCCCGTAACGGAAGCAGTGCGCTCCAGCGGCCATTCCCGCACCACCTCTCTCAACGCCTCGAAACCGAAGGTATAGCGCTCAATAAAATCCCTGTTATGCAGGTTGCAGTCGATGATATGGTTCATCATCCCTAATACCAGGGCAGTGTCCGTACCGGGGAGCAATTGAAGGTGCATGTCCGACTTGGAAGCCACCGCAGTAACATAGGGATCGACCACCACCATCGGTACTCCACGCTCCTTTGCTTCAAGGACAAATCTGAGGTGGTGTATGCCGGCTGCAGACAGGTTGCATCCCCACAAAATCATGAAATCGGTGTACTTTGTCCAGATCTCCACTGCCTGCATCGAAAGATCACGTCCGAAGCTTGCGGTTGCCCCCGACAACCCGGAAAGCACTCAGAAGCTGCCGACCAGCTTGGAAGCGCCGAACAGATTCAGGAATCTCCCGGAGATGCTTTTCGCGAGAAATTCACGGTTGCCGCTGTAACAGTACTCAACCAAAGCCTCGGAACCGTATTCCTGCCTGATCTTTGTCAGCTTCTTTCCTATATGATCGAATGCCTCCTCCCAGGAGATACGGGTAAACTTTCCCTCGCCGCGCTTTCCGGTACGCAGCAAAGGATATTTTATCCGCTCCTCGGAATAAACGCGCTGAGGATACGTATAGGCTTTGACACAGAGAGTCCCCCGCGTTATGGGATGGTCGGGGTCTCCCTCCACCTTCAGCAACCTCCCGTTCTTGACAAAGGCAAGCACCCCGCAGGTGTCATAGCAGTTATGACTGCAGGCCGTTTTCACCACCTCCACCCCTTCCACTTTGGCACCGTTCGCAGTGGTCTTCTTCGGTAAGGGAGTGCGCGCCAGCGAGACCTCCGGGCAGGGCAGCTCCCTTTCAATAATCTGCTTCAGTTCATCAGCGGAATAAAAAAGCTCATTTCGTGTGGTCATAAGGTCTCCCACGGTCAGGCGTCATTTTTGCTATAACCATCCTGCGAGCTGCCTGCCCTCTCATATATTTCCTGAGTATTTTACAATAAGGGGCTCTGCGTATCGAAGCCCGGGTCATTCCACATCATCCCATGTCCCGGGAGTCTTCTGCCCTTTCCAGAGATACGGCTGCGAACCCGCCCCGAACGAATACACCCAGACCCAGCCCCACACCACGGTCTGCCAGGAGAAGATGCTTGCCTGCCACATTGCCGCGGCTTTATCGGGGTAATAGCTGTTGAAGAGAGAGACCGTAATCGCAGTGAGAATCAGGGACCAGGTCAGCATGGAAAACAGCGCAAGCCAGAATCCCCAGGGCTGACGGATTCGGGAGAACGGCCAGCACTTGGTTATCGCAAAAAACGTGAAGTTGAAGCCGCAGGCGTATGCGAAGAAGATCTGGTATTCAAGCGAAGGTTGGCCGATATTCCACAGCCATCCCGGCGAACCTGCCGCCTTGAGCTCCCAGTGCCCCAAAGCAGCCGCGACCACCACGGTGATCCAGGTAAGTCCGATCGCTATCGCCCAGCCGAAAAAGCTGACTCCGGGCTGTTTCATTCCCCGGAGCATGTATGCCAGACCCCCGGTAACCATGAGGGTCTGTACGTACTGGAACCAGAAAGGAGGCACCCAGGTGATCGTGGCCAGAACGAGAAGCGTTGCTCCGATAATAATGAAAATGTTCAGCGTAGTCGCCCTCGGTTCCTTTATGCTCTGCATATGGGCATTGCCGCCGACGAACATGAGCGCCGCAGTGAAAAACCATACGGTCCCGATGATGGGAAAGGCCCAGGTCTGGAGGTTCACCTGGAAGACACTGCCCAGCAGAATGAAGAAAACTGCGGTTACAAGGAAGCAGAACAGAGCGGAAAGGATACCTTTGACCCACCTGCTCGAGATACCGCCGAAAGGCCAGTAGCCAAACACCGGATGCATGCTGATCGTCCAGGCTCCGAGCGTACCCATCCCGACGGAAGACATCTGTGCGTACGAAGGGGACATGAAGTTCTGAAAGAACTTTTCCCAAAACATCCAGGTGATAAAAGAAAAAACGAATACTCCGATGGCCCATGGCAATCCTCTGATCAGGCTGCCGGCGTTCGGAATCAGGGTAGTATCCACCATTGCGCTTCTGGCATCACTGCCAAGCAAGTTTCTGCTATCCTCCACAACACTGTATTGGGCATTATCTGACATTGTGCACCCCTTTCTTATATTTCCCTCTTTTGTGTTCCCATTCGACCGCCGAAAGCAATCCGCCGCTTTCCCTGCACCGCGCCGTCTTATGGCCGATGAGGATACCGGCCATAAGACGGCCTTACACAGATGCGGCTTTACCTCCGGCTACGCTGCCGCCGCCCGGAGATCCTTTGCAGCAAGCAGCTCTTCGCGGGAATGATTCATCGGCAAGCCGAGGTCCTGGAACTCTTTCTTCACGCTCTCGTATATCTGCATGTAGCGTTCATTCGGAGTGACGGTTTCCAGGTCATATGCCTCTTTGAACCCCCCTTCCCCTATGGTGTGCAGTGTCTTGTTGTCGATGTAGGGCTGGTACTTCGGCAGGATTTGGTTCACGATATCGTTCGCCTGCTTTCTCGTCAGCCTCGCCTTACCGACCGCCCTGCCGACCTCGGCACCCCATCTCACCCCGAGTCCCGTAACGTGGTTGGGCCGGGCGCTCTGGCAGCCGGAACCTCCGTTTGCCCCCAGGCCCAGGACCGTCGTGCAGATAGCGCCGGCCCCGAATTCATAAAAATACTCTTTGCTCATAACCTGTGCCGTTGCTATTGCGCAGCCGCCCCACAGGCTCGGGGCATGGGTATGCCGCATATAGGAAGCAGCCGAATAGTTGTTCACGAAAAACGTTTCTCTGCTGGCATTGGTAAAATAGATGCCGTCGCACGACCAGACCCCCAGCTGAACAGGCTCATAGAGAAGCGTAATGACGATGAGCTCGGCCAGGCAGTTTACCGCGGATGTTGCAGGCCCTCCGGAGATGGAACCGACGAAGGCCTCCCCTATGCTCCACACACCGAAACCGTTCGCATGCCAGAAAGCGGCCCTGCACATCTGGTCATAATCCGTGCACATATGAGGCATGATGTACGCATGCCGCATATCGCCCTTTCTCATCCCGGACATTGCGCCTGCCATTTCGGCGCGGAGCGTAACCGGAGTGCTTCCCTTGTCGGGGAGGCCGGGGCGGCCGGCCCTCCGGCAGACATCGAGGACCATCGCCTGCCTCTTCATTTCCGCAAGCAGCTCAAAAGGAGATGAGGGTTTGATAGGAACGCCCATTATTGATGAGACCGCCCCCTGGAACTGCACCAGGTCTATGAGCGGCTCTTTGGCATACGAAAGGCAGATCGAGTCATGTACGTCTTCTGTGACAGGCCCTGAGATACGGCCAATCGTAAAGACCGGGTTCTTGCCGGAATCATAATCTTCGAATCCCCTGTGCCTGACCACGATTGCATCCTTGCCCTCGCCCCAGGTGACTTCCGTGGGCAGGTTTTCGAGGCCGTCCATGATCTCCTGCTCGGTGAACTTGATGATCCTCTCCGTATCGAGGCAGAGCACACCACAGGCCACTACAAACTCTATGGCTGCCTCCCAGAGCCGGTCCAGCACATCGTCGTCAACCGGGATCGGATGTTCGGGATCGTACTTAATATTGTATTTCTTGGTAATACGGTTAAGGTTTTTCCAGTATACCTCGGTATCAAACTGCTTCTTCGGGCATATCGGCCCGGTTTCACACCGTGCATAGAAATCCAAGTATTTTCCTCTATTGCTCGTAGACATCCTTACTCCTCCTTTCGGTTATTCCTCTCGTGTTTATGGTTTTTTTCATTCTCAGGCCGCCGCTCTCTGCGTGATCAACTTCTTTGCAACATCAACTCCTGATTTTGCATCCAGCCCATAGCCGTCCGCCCCGATTTTTTCGGCCCATTCCTCACTCGAGCAGCAACCGCCCACAAGAACCTTGAAGGAGCTCCGGCACCCCAATGCGTTCAAAAAGTCCACCACATCCTTCTGAACGACAACCGTGGTAGACATCAGCGCCGAACAGGCGATAATGTCGGCGTTTACCGCCTTTGCCTCATCGATCAGCCGCGAAGGCGCCACATCGCCGCCGAGGTCTATCACATCGAAACCGGCAGTCTTCATCAAAGTACCCACAATGTCCTTCCCAAGGGTATGCACATCGCCTTTCACCGTACAGATTACCACCGTACCGAGTTTCTTCATGGTATTGCCGGACTTGATCATCGCCGGCTCCAGGATTCGTAAAGCCGCCTTCATCGCATCCCCGGCGATAACCAGTTCGGGCAGATAGATCTCTTTGCATTCGAATTGTTGGCCGAGTTGGGTCATCTCCTCTGCCATCGCTTCGCAGGCCTTGATCAGGTCCCCCCCGCTCTTCACAAGCTCTTGCGCTGTTTTTTCCGCCCCTTCCACATCGAGTGAACTGATGGAACTCCTCAACTTCATCAAAAGCTCTTCCTGCTTCGCCATTTGGTCCTCCCCGCCTCTTTCATTGATTGTTAACCGGTACCGTCTCTCCCCTGCCCGTTTACAAGAAAATCATCCTTTTTTCACAACAACCCTCTCTCCCCGGGAGCGGTAAACAATAAACTCCCCACGGGATTACCACCCGTCCTCCTCTGAGGCACCTCCTTTTCAGCCATTTCTCCGAATCCCCTGCATCTGGATTTTAAGAGGTTAAGAGCAATTTTTATTCCATATGCCTATTGCTTTCGGGAATCCTCCCGGAGCAAACGAGTCAAAGAAACGATTCAGTGAAAAGCAATTGGATTGCTTCGGGATACGTCCCTTCGCAATGACAATCAGCGTGGACATTGCACGATACTCTCAAGAAAAGGACGGATCAAATATAAAAAGGCATACATCAAGGCCGTACCGAAGTAATATAAAGCAGAAATTTACTTGCAAAGAGCGAAGTACTTCAAAGGCTTCATGATATTTTACTTTTTGCCTTTCATATTCTATTTAGATATCAAGAGGTTGCAATTTCTTGCAAAATGCCGGATTTTTGCAAGCTTTCCGGAAGATAGATACGTAGTCTTTCTTAATATGTCTATTAATCAAAGCGTTTGCAATTTCTTGCAAAATGCCAGTTGATAGGTTCTTATATAATAATGAGAGAGCAAATTGAGGGGTAAGCACCTCGGGAGAAGTGAGGGACAGTGGAGAAAGGGCATGACATCGTGAGGAATGATCTCGGAGGAGAGGTGATGCAGGCAGGATAAGACAGATTCTCTCCCTGCCTATTCTATTTTCTTGAGGATTTTTTCGCGCTCCTCAATGAAGCGTTCCCTATCAAAGCTCTCCGTGTAGCAGATCGCTTTACGGTAGCAGGCAACGAGGCAGAGGTCACATTTTACACAATGGGATGATTTGAAGCGAATTTCCCGTCCGGCTGCCTTCCCGCGGGCATCATCGGAGTCGTTATATTCCCGCAGGGCGTGGGTGGGACAGAAGTGATAGCACATTCCGCATCCATCACATTCATTGCTCTCAATTTCGAGCTCAGCGATCAATGCACATTCAGAGCTGTCCTGTACCCCTCCGGGGGGATTTCCCAACCTCTTGAGAAAAGCGATCAGGAGCTCCCTTCTTTCAGGCAGGAAATTCGTATACCCGATTCCTCCCCTCTCCGGTTTCTGTTGTTCCTCCGGAAAGATATCGACGGTTTCTGCAGCGGAGAAGAGGGCTTGCAGCTTGAAGTATTTGAATAATTCCCGCCTCGATACCATTTTTTCCGGTTTTTGCCCACTTTCCCTTGCAGCTTTCTCCTCCCTTGTAAAGGGAGCCGGATGTGTCCCTGTGGTTATCATCACCTTTTTCGCGGGGTTGAAGATGCGCAGCAGGGATTCCGTAGTGCCAACCGACTTCGAGACGCAGCTATCCCCGTGTCGTGCATTGCATCTGCCACACTCCGCGTGCCACAAGTGCAGGGAAGAGGCGCCGTACACCACCATGCCGATGAGGTGGGCAGGGTCAATTATTCCAAGACAGGGCACCTCGATACCGGAACATTGTGTCCCGCCGCCCGCCTGTTTGCATCGTATCTCGAGCCCCTTGTCGTGCACGACCGCCTGCCGGCATTTCTCGAGGAAGAGCCGGTCACTGAACTCTTTGAGCGTATAGACTCCTGTTTTGCATACCGTGCAGCAGATGCCGCACCCGATGCATTTGCTCCACTCTATGGTGATGTTTTCACCCGCTGTGCCGACCTGGATAGCGCCGGCGGGACAGTGAGTAATGCATTCACGGCATTGGGCGTTCTTATGCCGCAACCGCACACAGCTGTTTTTCTGTATACGAACAACTTCCGCCATCTTTGCGATGACCGTTGTTGGATTAATCACCTTGAGCTTCCTCCCTTTTCGGCCCAGATGCCGGGACGGATGCCTTCAGGAATTCATAATCCATTTCCAGAAAGCCGTCAGTGAGATGAGAGAGTGCCTTGTAGAAACTGTCATCCCCCGCCCGTGCGGCAAGGAGCGTACAGAAATGCGGAATCCACCTGGCGAGGTGCTCCTCCATGAATTCCCTCTGGCAGTTCAGAGAGCGCCTCAGCCCTTCCGGATCTCCCCTGTCAGCCGCTTCGTACGCGAAACGGGAAACGCTTGCCATAAACTCCAGCTCGATGGCGATATGGTCTTCGGGCTCCCTCCATTGTGGTGAGACGGTGAAGCCGATATCCCGGTATCTTTTTACCACTTTCTCCCTCGGTTCCTGTTTGATGAGCCGCTCGGGAGAACGGTAGACCGATTCGGAACACGGTATCGTATGCACCCCGACAAGGAAGAGGGAGGCAAACTCACGGTGCAACTCCAGGATGAGCTCCGCCCCTTTCTCTTTACCCAAGGGGGGATGAGAGAGGCGGTGTGCGAAACTTCCCAGAAGCGCTCCCCCCTTTTCAAGGCTTTCGTTTCCCGAGTGAAAAGACATCTCTTCGATATGCGGCAACAGTGTCTTGAGTGTCTCCAGAAACTCACCGTCGACTTCCGCTCTATAGCTCCGGGATAAAAAACGGTAGATCGTCTCTCTCCCCTGATGGATGTCCATTAATTCTTCTACGTCTATCAATGCCTTGTCTCCCCGGCACCTCACGGGGTGCCTATAGATAAAATAACACAAAAGCGGACAGTGCCGCTTTTCTTGTGCAGGAGGTGCACCAGGACGCCTGCACGCCCTGAAACGTCCGGATGCCCTGCTCCTCCACAGGGCATCCGGCCCCCTTTACAGCACTTCGGGTTTCTGCGGCGGCTTCGGCTTGAACAGTATTGACGGTCTGGTAGCGCCTGAAGTGAGAAGATTGCCGGAACGGTCCCGGGCTGAGTCGGGGAAGCCCTGGACCACCCGCACTGCATCGGGATACTTTCTCATCAGGTCCTCCATCGGTCCTGCGTCGAGCGCCCTGTTGGGGCACGAGTCCACACAGGCGGGTTTTTTGCCCTCTTTTTTCCTGTCCCAGCAGAAGTGGCACTTCTGCATAGGATGATCAACCAGCCAGTTTTTCTGCCTCACGGGCTCGCTTTCGGCATCCCCGAACTGCGGCGTTTCAAAAGGACATCGTGCCAGACACGCTTTCCATCCCTGGCATTTCTCCCTGTTTACGACGACGATCCCGTCCTCCTCCCTCTTCATGACGGCCCCCACCGGGCAGGCTGCCACGCACGCGGGGTTCTCACAGTGGTTGCAGCCCATGACCAGGTTGAATACCCCCACGTTGGGGAAAGCCCCTGTTTCTTTCACAGTAAGCCGCCTCCACTTTGCAGGGCCGGGTTTGACGTCGTTCCAGTCCTTGCATGCGACCACACATGTATTGCACCCGATGCATCTCGTTTGATCATAGTACCATGCCCATTGCATTACATCCACCTCCCTATGAAAAGTTCGTATCGGTTAAGCGGTTGTTCCGGAGATCTTCAGCATCCGCCGCTCTACTATGTTGTGACTCTCGTTATGCCCACCAGCGTGTTGGCCCCCAGGGAATCCGCCTGGCATATCCTCGACGGCCTCTGTGAGGTCAGGGTGTTGGGATTTCCGCCTCTGTCAACGCCGTCTTTGCCGGGCGTATAATAGGAGCCCTGGGCAAGCAGGACAATCCCGGGCATCGTCCGGTGGGTGAGATGAGCGGAGGCCAGTACCGCTCCCCTGTCGTTGAAGATCTTGACGATATCCCCATGACCGATCCCCAGCTCCTGCGCATCTCCGGGATTCATCCATACCGGTTCATAGACGTTGCTGTCCCAGGTCTGCAGCGGTCCTTTCGCCTGTTTGAAATGCACGGGGTGCCCTGCCTCGTCCTTTTTGTACAGTTCATTCAGGTATGCATTGACGTTGTGGGTGGAATGGACTCTGTACCGGGGATGCGGCGTAAGGAGCTGAAACCGGTATCCTTTCGAAAGGGCACCCGTCGGATCGGGATGCAATCCATCGGCATGCCTCCCCTCCGGAAGGGGGATGTACATTGGGATCGGATAGACGAACCTGCCCTTGTCGCTGCCGTCGTGGAGTCGCCCGGAAAGGGTGATACGGGTATCGGCATTGACATACCCCCGTGCCTCATAGTCCTCCAGCATTGCCTGTGAGTAGGCCTCCACTTTGCCCGATGGGGTCAACAGGGCGCTCTTCCGCGGGTCTTCCCTGAACTCTTTGAAAGAGAGATGCGAAGGGAGCTCGGGAAAGGTATAGACACCGTCTTTTTTCCATTTCTCATAGGGGATGGGCTCACCAAGGGCCGTCTTCCACGCCTCTTTCAGCCACTCCTCATACTTCTTGCCTTCGGTAAAGGCCTCTCCGATCCCCAATTTCTCTGCGAGTCCTGTGCATATGTCGTAGTCGTGCCGGCACTCCCCGGGGGGGTCGACCGCCTTGTTCTGGAAAATTACCGTCTCCCCCGTCACCCAGGTAGTGGTTGCATCCTCCTTCTCCCAGTTCATCGCAGCGGGCAGGAGATAGTCTGCATACCGTGCGCTCGGGGTCATGAACTGATCGGCTACCACAATGAGCTCCATCTTGGATCTGTCCTTCAGAAGATTCACCAGTTTGTTGCAATCGCCATGCTGGTTTAAAAGGACATTCCCCGCAAAGTTCATCATGCATTTTATGCCCACCTTCGACTTCTTGATCTGACCGTCGTTCCATTCCGACTCCCCGGTTCCACCGTTTTGCGCCAGGTCTGCCCAGAGGAATACGGGTATCGCGTTCTTGGTGTAGAAAGAAGGGGTATACTTCGGCGCCGTCAGTTTGGCTGGATCATAGATATCCTTCTCCAGGTCGTCGGCGATTGCGGTGAAGCCGTAAGGGGCATACTTCAGTTTTTCATGGGTAAGCAGGATGAAGGGAAAGCCGCCCCCCCTGCTTCCGGGAATGGCGACGTTGGTGCCCGTCTTGCCGAAGTTCCCGGTAATGATACCCATTATATAGATCAGCCAGACGGCCTGCTCTCCCTCCGGCTGCCTCTGGAATCCGGCCCCGATGTAGGTGGTGGTCTTCTTCGTCGCCCACTCCCGGGCAAGCTTCCTGATCGCCTGGGCGGACACCCCCGTTATTTTCTCTGCCCATTCGGGTGTCTTCGGGACCTTTCCATAGATTGGGACCGATTTCCCGTACAGGGGGTCCGTCTTGTTCACGTTATAGTGAATGGTGTCCGGATAGACCGAAGTCGCCTTGTTGATTCCCTTTTTCACCAGGTACTCGTCCGTCCCGAGAATATAGGCGCTCAGAGAGGCGCCCGCGGGGACGGTATATTTGGCCGCAGCCACATCGTCATGGTAAAGACCCGGATGTGGATCATCATAGAAGCCATGGACATACTTCTTCACAAAATCGACATCGAGCAGGTCCTCCTCGATCATGACGTACATAAGGGCAAGGAGCAGGGACGCATCGGTTCCGGGGACCACAGGGATCCACTGGTCGGCCAGCGTAGAGACAGTATCGTTCTGTCTCGGGTCGACAGCGACCACCTTTGCCCCTTTCTCCCTCGCCTGTGTCATATACCAGGTGGAGTTCGACCCGATGATCAGGTCGGCATAGCTGTTGGACCACAGGACAAGGAGCTCCGCGTTCAGCGCATTATCCCTGCTGTTTCCGTATTCCCAGAAGTAGTTATACCCGAAGGCGAACCACGAAACGAATTCTATATTCGGCCAGCTGTAATCGTTCCGGTAGGGCACATACCCGCCGAATTTGTTCAGGAGCCTCGGGACATGCCCGAGGTAGCCCCCGGCACCCACATCTCCTGTTCCGTAATTGAAGTAGAAGGCCTTATTGCCGTACAGGGACTTGATCTTTTGCATCTTTTCGGCGATCTCGGTGAGCGCCTGATCCCAGGAGATCCTCACAAAACCCGAGAGGTCCCCCCTCTCTTTCGTCTGCTTCAACGGGTATGTCAGTCTGTCGGAGCGGTAGATCCGCTCACGATAGGACCTGCAGCGTGAGCAGGCGCGTATCTGCGGATCGTTCCCCGTTCCATCGATGAGGTTTTTGTCGGGCCTCTCATCGGTCACGATCCTTTTGATCACCCCGTTTTCCACGTATGCTTTCGTTACACACCGGCCGCCGCAGTTGTGGGGTGCCGCCCCGGGGACTACGGTGCCTTTGATGGGCGGGGGTTCAAGCCCTCTTGTCTCTTTCGACAGGGTCGCCTGCGCCTCCGTGCGGTATAAGACGTTCAGGGAAGCAGCGGCGCCCAATGCCCCGAGCCCTTTCAGGAATGTTCTCCTCCCTACCGATCCCTTGTTGGCCAGCTCTTCATCTGCCTTTTCCCTCTCCTGTTCCACCGATACCTCCTTGCCTGATAAAAGTTCATACTTTTCCTCTGGTTGCTTTACAGCCCTCTCTCCGCGGGAGCGAAAAAAATAAACTCCCCTCGGGACTACCACCTGTCCTCCTCCGAGGCACCTCCTTTTCAGCCATCTATTCCGGATTTTTTGCATCTGGATTTTAAAAGGCAAAGCAATTTTTGTTCCATATACCTTTTGTTTTCCAGAACTCTCCAAAGGAAGTGCAGGCAGATGGCCTTCGCTTCGGGACCGGACGAACCGTTCCCGGATAAGGGGACAGGGCTCCGTTGAGAACGTTTTGTCCGGGACAACGGAGAGGGTTCCCGAAAAACAGAGTTTTTTTCGGGGTGGAGTGGAATCCGTTTCGGTGCAGCCGGTCGAAGGCGGACTTTTTCCGATTTAAATACACGAGGTACGCATATTTCGTCACTCCGGTAAAAACCGGAGTCCAGAAGTCTTTGAAAACTCCGGATTCCGGCTCTTGTCCCGGCCCAGTCCGGGATCTGCCGGAATGACGGAGAGGGGAAATCCTTACCGTGCAGACTCATTTATTGAATGTGCGTACGTCGTGTTAAATAGAATTGTGGAACAGGATAGCAGGGCAGGCTGGAAGTTTCCTTGCAAAATGCCAGTTTTTTGCAAGCTTTCCGGAGGATAGTTGTCTGGCTTGCTCAAATACTCTTAGCAATCAACAGGATTATTGCTTCTTGCAAAATGCCAGATGAGCGCTCGCATACGATGAGAGGAGCCGAAATTGTCCTATGTGGTCCCGACAGGACACACTTTCTTGCAGAGAGCGCATGCATGCCCTTCCAAAGTCGTCAGTCCGAGTTCTTCCCTTTTAGGAGCACGGTATGCCACACACTCTTTTTTATTGATATTCCAGTAGTACCATAGCCCACCCGGCAAGTAATCCTGGACGGCTCCTTCTGCTTTCCGTTCGGAAAAAACACCGGCAGGACAGCTTCTGACACAGGCATAATCGCACTTTTGCGGATCGCAGAGCCCTTTTTCCAGAGGAGCACCTGGCTCAAGGGGCGCGTCTGTTATGACCGCGCTCCACCGCTGCCTCGGACCATAGTGGGGGGTAAGCACCAATGACTGGAGACCGAAGCGGCCCAGCCCGGCAGCTACTGCAGCATGTTTATACGAAATATCTCCGCGAAGGAGCCCTTTGTTCCAGGAATGAGGACCCATTGCAATAGCCCTGTACCCCTGAGAGCTTATAGCGTCCGCTATCTTAAGGACCAACAGGTCGAGAAAGCTATTGGTGGCCGAGTACATTACATCGAACATACGGCTGGGTGCGGTATTCACTGTTGCATCTGAAAGCTTTTTCCCTACGATAACAACGGCCTTGCTGCCCTGCAGGATGTCCTCCGGACGGAATCCTTCCGGGGCGGACAAGAGAGCTTCCGCTGAAGCAACACCGAACAGGTCGACTCCCTCGGACAGAGCCCGCTTCTGTATCCATGAGGTCAGCTTCTCCTCCGCTCTTCTCTTATTCATGAAATCCTCCTGAGCCCGTATGGTTTAGAACCAGGGTCTTTTACCGGCATACGTAGCAATCTGCCTCTCCCTTTTCTACCCTCTCCCTTGATGCAAGTATCATTCCAACTCCACATCTATACGGATTCCTTTGACAATCCCCAATTGTAGAAGAGCTCTTAAAGAAGTACAATAGTAGAATAAACAGCGATGAGCTATGAGTCCATCATCTCAGGGAAGCCTATGCTCCCTTGGCCCAGACAGCACGAAAGCCCATTGCTGTCTGCAAAAGAACAGGAATGCTATACTATATGATGGATCTGTGCAGGAACAATAAATCAGGCCTATATTGTACCTCCGGAGAGCAGCAAATGGTCAATGGAAGAAACAGTCCTACTTGTATTCTCTATGATATAGCGTTAACTGTCAGTAAATCTCTCGATGTGCAAATAACTCTCAGCGATGTGCTCGAAAAAATAATTTCCTTCATGAAAGTAGATGCGGGCATCGTATTTGTCATTGATGAAAAGACAATGGAATTGGTACCCGTGATATCCAGAAACATTTCTGAAGAAATAATCAGGGATATCCAGGACAACATGATGAAGCTGGGCGAGTGTGTATGCGGCAGCGTAGCACAGCTCGACCAGGAGATCGTAATCCTCGAGAAGGCATCTCAGGACCCCCGGTTCACCCGTGATTTGCAAAAAAAGGCGGGAATAGAATTTTATGCAGGGCTCCCCCTGAACGCTAAAGGGAAAGTGATCGGTGTCCTCTGCGTCATCACTCTGACTCCTTACACAGTAAATGAGGATATGCTCGATATCATGAGAGCCGCTACCGTGCCTATCAGCCTTGCCATAGAGAACTCCAAGCTTTTCGAAAGCGTAAAAAGAGAGGCTGAAGAGAAATTACGTCATTTCGGATATGAGGGGATACTCGGGGTCAGCCCGAAAATGACGAAAGTCATCAGCCTGGTGAAAAAAGTAAAGGATGTCACTTCAAGCATCCTGGTATGCGGAGAAAGCGGTACCGGGAAAGAGCTGATCGCAAGAGCGATACATTTCAACAGCATCCGGAGAGAAAGGCCTTTTATCGCAGTCAATTGTGCCGCAATACCCGAGAATTTACTGGAATCCGAGCTTTTCGGCTATATGAAAGGCGCGTTTACCGGTGCTACGGTAGATAAAAAAGGCCTTTTGGAAATGGCGGATGCCGGCACTATTTTCCTGGACGAAATAAACGCGATGAGCAAGAATTTACAGGCCAAGCTCCTCAGGTTTCTGCAAAGCAAAACCTTTTTTAAAGTGGGCGGCACCACCCCTGTCTCCGTAGACGCAAGAATCATAGCTGCAACAAACCAGGATCTTGAGGAAGCGGTCCGGTCGAAGGATTTCAGGGAAGATCTGTACTACCGGTTAAACGTGATAAAAATATCTCTTCCTCCGCTGAAGGAAAGAGCGGAGGATATCCCTCTGCTCGCCAGATATTTCGTTAATAAATTCAATAAAAAGCTGGGGAAGAATGTACGAAAGATTTCCAATGAGGCAATGGAAAAAATGATCATCTACCCGTGGCCCGGGAATATCAGGGAGCTTGAAAATACTATCGAGAGGGCGGTGGTGGTAGCGGAAACGAACGAGATCACAACGGATGACATTCCAGCTGAAATAGCAACCCCCTCTCCCAATTTCAAAAAGGACCTGTCTCTCGAAAGTGTGGAAAAGGAACACATCCTGAATGTTCTCACCCTTGTCGGCGGCAGTAAGACGATGGCCTCCAGTCTCCTCGGCGTCGACTTTTCCACTTTATGGAGAAAACTGAGAAAATACGAGGTCGCACACGATTGTCCTCTGAATGTGCATGAAGGGAATACACCGTCGGTAAGTGCCCGGGGAGGGAAAAAGAGCAAAAATAAAATCTAGGGCTTGCGTGGAGAACAATATATCTCTCAGCCTGAATGGTGCTGTTGCAGTAACACAACATCATATCGGAATCTGTCAGTTCTCACTGTATGCATGAGCGGGGAAAAGGGATGGCAGGTAAAAAAAAGGGGGCAACTGTGTTCAAAAGAATCGATCATATCGAAGTTATTCCCCACAATCTTGAAAGGGCCATCATTTTTTATACGGAGGTGCTGGGCTTTACCGTAAAGAGCCGGATACCGGTTACGGCGCCGCCGCTTGAGGAGGTTGTGTATCTTGCACTCGGCGATACGGTTTTAGAGCTCATGCGGGTCAAGGATGCGGTTGTCGCACCGGCTCAATCATGGCAGACCGGGTACCGGATGATGGCCCTGGAAGTGGATGATATGGAGAAAACGGTAGCGTACCTGACCGGTAAGGGCGTGGCAATCACCTGGGGACCGGTCTCCCTGGGAGCATCAAAAAGGGCCGAGATACAGGATCCCGACGGGCTCCCGATTGAGCTGAGGCAGTGGTAGTTCGGATATACTCCCTTAACAGGCATGTGTCTTCAGGAGGGGTCAGCAATTTCTCAATTCCCCTCCCTCTTGCTGATCAGAATGTGCAGGGGAATGGAAGAAGCATACGCGTCAATTACCGAACCATGTTTGCGCTTATCCGGGGGCGATTCCACGGGATGGGGGGTCTGTACAAGAAGCGCAACACGGTACTCCCTCACTGTCTCTTTTATCCAGAGAGGCGGGGCGAGTACTTCACGCCGCCTACGAACAGCAGTATGCAGAAATCGTGCTCAACTAAGTCCTCTGCCATCCGCTACGAGACCTCTCTTCCATAGAAGGCTCAATGCCCTTTACTCTTAATTTACAAAGGCTTGGTTAAACTCCTGGCTTGACTTTGCAGATCAATATTGGTACTCTATATCCCGGCTGTGCGCTTCTTCTCGCCCTGCTAGTACCCGCAAAACAAAAAAATAGCTTATTATCTCAAAAATTTAATAGGGAGGTAGTCATGAAACGAATCGGTCTTCTTGTTGCTGCAGTATCGCTTCTCTCGCTCGCTACTACATCTGAAGCTTTTTTTGACTCCCTGGTCAAGAGCGCTGCCGGAAAAGTCGCGGAGGAAGCAGTAAAAGGCATGTCAAAAAAAATGGATGAGGCTGCAAAGCCCCAAGCGGACGGCACGGCTCCCGCTGCACAGGCGGTTTCGACGCAGCCGGCAAAGGCGCTCTTCGATGCGGCAGAATGCAGGAAGGGTCAGCTGGTAAACCCTTATTTTCTTATGCTGCACAATAACTTCCTGGATACGGCAACAGCGGACATGGGAGATCAGAAATGTATCTCCGCTGCAACGTTGCGCCAGTATACGGAGAGATACATTACCGGAAAGTAAGGCTCTCTCCCGTTCTTTCCGTTTCACTCTTTCAGCTTTGTCAAAAGGGCCCTACGACCTGCAGGTCGCAGGGCCCCTCCTTTTGAACGGGACTTTCCAACTCATTGATTTCCCTTCTCTCCCTTGTCAATACCCTCCGAATAAGGCTATAATACTGCTCTACGATACCCACTTTGCGGAGGACCCATGAATATTACAGAGAAGATACTTGCAGCGCACTGCGGGAAGAGAGAGCTTTCCGCCGGTGAGTTGATAAATGCGAAGGTCGATCTGATCCTTGCCAACGATATCACCGCCCCCATCGCCATCCAGGAATTCAAGAAGACCGGGGCAAAAGAGGTCTTCGACAAGGACCGTGTCGCCTTTATCCCGGACCACTTCGCTCCCCAGAAGGATATCAAGGCCGCCGAGCAGTGCAAGATGCTGCGGGATTTCTCAAAGGACTATCGCCTCGGCCTCTACTTCGAAGTGGGGAGAATGGGGGTTGAGCATGCCCTGCTCCCGGAACAGGGCCTTGTGGTTCCCGGGGATCTGGTCATCGGCGCCGACAGCCATACCTGCACCTATGGCGCCCTGGGGGCTTTCGCTACCGGGGTCGGCTCCACCGACGTGGCAGCCGCCATGGCCACGGGCGAGTGCTGGTTCAAGGTCCCCGAAGCGATGAAATTCATCTACTACGGAAAACTGAGCAAGTGGGTGGGGGGAAAGGACCTGATCCTCCACACCATCGGGGATATCGGCGTGGACGGTGCATTGTACCGTGCGATGGAGTTCGAGGGAGAGGCAATCAGGAGCCTTCCGATGTACGGGAGACTTACCATGTGCAATATGGCCATAGAGGCCGGCGGGAAGAACGGCATCATTGTTCCCGATGCCATCACGGAAGAATACGCGAAGGGAAGGGCGAAAAGGCCATACACCTTCTATACCTCCGACCCCGATGCCTCCTACGTGGAAGTAAGGGAATACGACTGCTCGAAAATACCCCTTACGGTTGCATGCCCCCATCTGCCGTCCAATACGAAACCGGCAGCCGAGCTCGGGCATGTTACCATCGACCAGGTGATCGTCGGCTCCTGTACCAACGGGAGACTTGAGGACCTGCGGGAGGCGGCGCAGGTCATCAGGGGGCGGAAAGTGAACCCCAATGTGCGCATGATCGTCATTCCCGCAACCCAGCAGATCTATAAGGACGCCATGAGGGAGGGCCTGATCGATATCTTCATCGATGCGGAGGCGGTGGTCTCCACTCCCACCTGCGGACCCTGCCTCGGCGGTCACATGGGCATCCTCGCGAAAGGAGAGCGAGCGCTGGCCACCACCAACAGGAACTTCGTGGGAAGAATGGGGCACCCCGAGAGCGAGGTGTACCTCTCCAATCCCGCTGTTGCGGCAGCTACCGCAGTGCTCGGAAAAATCGGCATCCCCGAGGAATTGGGGCTGTAAGGAGGAAGGGGGACATGTCATTCGAGGCGAGACTGAAGGAGCTGGGGATCGAGCTTCCGGAAGCGGCCAAACCGCTGGGCTCCTACGTTCCCTGTGTCCGGACGGGAAATCTCCTCTTCCTGAGCGGGATACTCCCCTTGCGGGGAGGAAAACTGACAAGGACCGGCAGGGTCGGCGAAGCGCTCTCCCTGGAAGAGGCGCAGCAGGACGCACGCCAGATCGTCGTCAACGCCCTCTCCGTCGTCAGATCCCAGATGGGGAGCCTCGATGCGGTGAGCAGGTGTATCAAGCTCAACGGATTTGTGGCCTCGGGGCCCGGCTTCACGGAGCAGCCCAAGGTGCTGAACGCCGCTTCGGATCTCCTTTTCGAGATTTTCGGTGAGGCGGGCAGGCACGCGAGGGCGGCGGTGGGAGTGTATATACTGCCCCTTGATGCCCCGGTGGAGATCGATTTCGTCTTTGAGGTGAAGCAGTAGGTCTTTTCGTACCCGGAGCAATGGAAACAAGACTTTTACCGATTTGCCTCCTTTTCCTGGCCCTTCTGCCCGCTTTTTCCCGGAGTGCCCTCGCCGGGAGTGCTCCTGAAGCCCCCGATCCTGCAAGCCGGGAACTGCAGATACCCTCTCCTCCCCTCTCTCCCGCTGCCATGTATTTCCGATTGGGCGTATCCCTCTCCGATGAGAAGAGGCACAGGGAGGCCATTCAGGCCTTCGGAGAGGCGGTGCGTCTCAAGCCCGGCTTTGTCGATGCCCATGTGCGTCTCGGTATCGAGTATTACCGGCTCGGAAGATACAGGGAGGCCGCAGATTCCTACCGGCAGGCGCTGGCCATCGCCCCGGAGCTCGTCTCCCTTTACAACAAGCTCGGAACCGCCTATATCATGCTCGGCGATTACCCCTCCGCCACAGATATTTTCATACAGGCTCTCCGCAGAGACCCGGACAACCCGGCCATGCACTTTAATCTCGGTATCGTTCATTTTCTCAGGGGAGACAAGGCGGCGGCGGAAAGGGAATACGGTATTCTGAAAAATCTCGACAGAGAGTATGCAGAAAGGCTTTTCGATCTGATCTATCCGTAAGAAGAGCAAATGGCCAGTAAGGGCTGAGAGAGGGGCAGGACAGGTTCAGACACAGGGGATCATTAATGGCAATGGGAATGATGCAGATCCGGCACATGAGCATGGGAGTGAACGAAAAGGCCATGCTCATGCTCATGACAGTGCGGCTCACAAAATCCGTTTTCATGCGAGTGATCATGATGTTCATCGTGAATGTGCCTGTGCTCGTGAAGCAGCATCTCATACTCATGGTGGTGTTCGTGGGATTCTCTGAGAATGGCTCCTGCGAGGCAGAGATAATCACTTCTCTTGAGAGACGATTCCTGAAGAGAAATGGGGATGCCTCCCCCGAAGTGTCGGATTATAGAGAACAGGAGGAGACCGATTCCGCTCCCGAGATACAAAAGACCTGCCAATACCAAAGGAGATATCCCCTCAAGCAATACTTTTGCGACAGGAGCACTCATACCGAAAAGCCCGGCTGAGAGGAGTGCACCTATGGCACCGTACCTGTTAAGAGAATTGCGGTTTCCAGAGCTATTCATCATGGCATTGGCTGAAAATGCATACTCCTGAACTGCCTATGACCTGGTGAGCCGCCACAGAATCCCGTAGCGGCCCACCGTAACGGCGTTCATATATTTCGTTATCACTGCTTCTATAAATGCTTTACAGGGAACACCTTACCGCTTGTAGTACTCACTGTGTCTGACTAGGTCGTGTACGCAAAGTGTTTCGTCACGAGACCGAGCGAAGAGTCCTTGGGCAAGGCGTCACGGGTACAGCGCCCGGAGACGTAGCAGAAGCTACTTCGAGGACGATGTGCCCGGGAGAACGAGGATCCGGGGGCTCTGTAGCCGGCCGCAGTAGACACACTTTGCGTACACGACCTAATACTTAATGGTGATTTCCATGGGCGGGCCAATCCTGCTTGCTGGTTTCGGCTGCTCCCTTTTCCCTTTTTTCGATATACTTTTCAGGATCGCTCTTGAATTCATTGGCGCAGTCCTGGCAGCCTCAGCATCCTTTGCCGCCCCGGAAGTGCTTGCCTCACGTGCTGCCTTTTTTTTGCCATGTTCATTGTGCGCGAGCAACTGACCGGCTGTCTCGCCGTACGATAGAGATGTACAGGGTCCGCCTACACCAAAAAGAAATGGTACCATCACGGCACCCGTCATTTTCCTGAGCATAGTCTTTCTCCTGTATCCCCTCCTCAATGGCATGCCGTCACTTACCCGCCTGTTTGGACAGCGGGGATTTCCCGCATGCATGACTGCTGTCCGTTTTACGATCCATGAGGTTCTTCCAGGAGTACCCGGCAAGAAAACCGCCGAGCGCGCCCCCAAGCAGAAAGACGAAGAGGAGGAGGTCCCCCTGGTCCGTGTTGATATAGGGCTCCCGTGCTTCCCTGCCGTGCT
>NSJL01000052.1 GCA_002634385.1 Nitrospira sp. | reverse complement strand
ACGGAGGAGAAGCTGAGGATTGCCGAAGCAGCGGCCCGGGAGATCAACACCGCCGCCCGGGTGATCGGGCTGTCCACCTTCCAGGGAAGAGGGATAGAGGACGTGGCAACCGCAATCAGGGAGGTGACTATTCACTGACAGACCCGAATAGCAATGCTGTCGTCTCTGACGGAGGAATACAGCACGTAGCCGCTACATTCCTCCCCCGCCGAGGACCTTGTAGAGCGTTACCGTATTGATCAGCCGGGAAAGGCGGACAGTAATCATCCCCTGCTGCGCACTATACAGTGAGCGTTGTGCGTCCAGGACATTCAGGTAGCTTGCTATTCCGTTACGGTACCGCGCTTGCGATAAGCGGTAGCTTTCAGAGGTAGCGTCCAGCAGAGATTGCTGCGCCTCCATCTGATCTCCGAGAGTGCCCCTCTGTGCAAGGGCATCGGCCACTTCCCTGAAAGCACTCTGGATCGTTTTCTCGTACCGGGCAAGGAAAATTTCACGGTCGACTTCCGTCACTTTCAGATTTGCCCGGTTGCGCCCTGTATTGAAGATCGGCAGGGTAATTTGCGGTGCAAAGCTCCATGCCGCAGACCCGCCCCCGAAAAGTCCGGACAACTGATCGCTGGCAGTACCGATGGCCGAAGTGAGAGTGATGCGCGGGAAGAAAGCCGCGCGTGCCGCGCCGATATTGGCATAGGCAGCCTTGAGGAGATGTTCCGCCTCCATGATGTCGGGACGGCGTTGCAGCACGTCGGACGACACGCCTGCGCTGAGATCTTTCAGTGCAGTAATCGCACTGAGCCCGGACGGCAGAAGATCCGCCGGTACCGGCGAGCCGATTACGAGCGCCAGCGCGTTTTTATCCTGGGCCACCTGGCCGGTGAAGCGGGCAATATCCACACGGGCGGCATCGACACTGGTCTGGGCCTGCCGGAGATCCAGCGCCGAGGAGGCGCCTGATTCGAAACGGCGCCTGATAAGATTGTACGAAGCCTGCTGGCTCTCGAAGGTATCCCGGGCGATCTTCAGGCGTTCTCTATCGGCGGCGAGGGCCAGGTAGGTGCTTGCCACCTCCGCCACCAGGCTGATCTGCACGCTGCGGCGGGCCTCCTCCGTAGCGAAGAATTGCTCCAGCGCCTGGTCCTTGAGGCTCCGCACACGGCCGAAAAAGTCGAGCTCATAGGCGCTGAAGCCGAGGTCGATACTGTATTGATGGAGAGTAGCCGCCTCTCCGGTCCTCGAGATGTCCGCGGGAAACCGCTGCGCGCTCCCGCTGCCGGTCGCGTCCACCGAGGGAAAGAGGTCGGCGCGCTGGATGCGATACAACGCCCGCGACCTTTCGATCGCGAGTGCAGCCACACGCAGGTCCCGGTTGTTTTCGAGCGCGAGGGCGATCAGCTTCTGAAGCTGTTCATCGATAAAGAACTCCCGCCAGGTGAGGGTGGCAGCGACCTCCGATGTGGCTGCGCTGCCCTTGTACGCCGGGCCTTCAGGCCAGGAAGCCGGGACAGGCGCTTCCGGTCGCGTGTAGCGGGGGGCCATGGTACAGCCGGTCAAGACCAGAATCAGTAGTGAAACACTGAGCCATTGGTACACCGGAACGACGCGACAACACGGGGACGAAGTTTTTTTCAGCATCATATCACTGTCCCTCCGCAGCAGGGGAAACGACAGGTGCCGCTGCGTGTACCTTATATCTCTCCCGGCCAAACAGCCGTGACACCAACACAAAGAAAAAGGGAATAAAGATTAAGTCGATGAACGTAGCCGAGAGCAGCCCGCCGGTAACGGCAGTGCCGATGGCGTTCTGGGCCGAAGCCCCGGCTCCGCGGGTCAGGGCCAGCGGCAAGGTGCCGAAGAAAAAGGCCAGTGAGGTCATGATGACGGGACGCAGCCGGATCCTCACTGCCGTAAGAGTGGCCTCAACCAGCTCATGCCCCTCCTGCAGCTGCGCCTTGATGAACTGGATAATCAGGATGGCGTTCTTGGTCGAAAGCCCCACGGTGGTAAGCAGACCGATCTGGAGATAGACATCGTTGGGCAATCCCCGCAGCATAACCGCCGTAACCGCTCCCACCAGGCCCAACGGCAGCATCAACAAGTTGACAAAGGGGATGGTCCAGCTCTCGTACAGGGCCGCTACCGAGAGGAACACCACCAGGAGCGAGAGGGCGTACAGGGCCGGGGCCTGTTTCCCTGCCTGTTTTTCCTCGTAGGAGAGGCCGGTCCATTCGTACCCGGTCCCGGGCGGCAGTTGGGCTGCCATCTTTTCCATTTCGGCCATGGCCTCGCCGGTGCTCACGCCAGGGGCTGCCTGCCCCATGATCTCGACGGAGGGAATCCCGTTGTACCGCTCCAGCCGGGGCGAACCGTATTCCCAGCGCGCCGTGGAAAAGGCCGAAAACGGCACCATCTCGCCCTTGTTGTTACGGACATACCAGCTATTGATATCCTCCGGCAGCATCCGGTACCGGGCGTCGGCCTGGAGGTAGACCTTCTTCACCCGGCCGTTCTGGATGAAGTCGCTGACATAGGCCCCCCCCCAGGCGGTGGCCAGCACGCTGTTGACGTCAGCCAGTGAGACCCCCAGGGCGCCGGCACGTACGTCGTCGATGTCGAGCTTGAACTGTGGGGCGTCATCCTGGCCGTTGGGGCGAACGGCGATCAGCTTCTTGTTCTGCATCGCCATCCCCAGGAGCTGGTTGCGCGCTTCCATGAGCTTTTCATGCCCCAGGCCGCCGCGGTCCTGCAACTGGAAGTCGAAGCCGTTCGCCACCCCCATTTCCAGCACCGCAGGCGGTGAAAAGGCGAAGGCAAGGCCGTCGCGGATCCGGGAGAAGGCCTTCATCGCCCGGCCGGCGACGGCAGCCGCCTTCAGGTCCGGTGTAGTGCGCAGTTTCCAGTCCTTGAGTTTGACCCACGCAAGTCCCATATTCTGGCCGCGGCCTGCAAAGCTGAACCCGGCCACCGTGATGATGCCCTCCACCGTCCTGGTCTCCTTTTCGAGGAAATGCTTCTCCACCTGGCGTGCCACCTGGATGGTCCGCTCCTGGGTGGCGCCGGCAGGGAGCTGAAACTGGCAGATGATGAAGCCCTGGTCCTCGTCCGGCAGGAACGAGGTCGGAAGGTGGAGGAAGAACCAGGCCATAGCGGCAACGATGGTGCCGTACACCGCCAGGTAGCGGACCGGCTTCCCGAAGGAGCGGCCGACAATCCCCTCGTATTTTCCCCGGAAGAACTCGAACGCCCGGTTGAAGGAGCGGAAGAACCGGGCGAACCAGCCGCTCTCGGCCGCCACATGCCCTTTCGCCACCGGCTTGAGGATCGTGGAGCACAGCGCCGGGGTCAGGATCATCGCTACCAGCACCGAGAGGATCATGGCGGAGATGATGGTGATCGAGAACTGACGGTAGATGACGCCGGTCGAACCGCTGAAGAACGCCATGGGGAGAAAAACCGCGGTCAGTACCGTGGCAATACCCCAAAGCGCGCTGCTGATCTGCCCCATCGATTTGATGGTTGCATCGTGCGGCGACAGCCCTTCCTCGGACATGATCCGTTCTACGTTCTCGACGACGACTATGGCATCGTCCACCAGGAGGCCGATGACAATGACCAGGGCGAACATGGTCAGGGTATTGATCGAAAAGCCGGCGGCCGCCAGCACGCCCATTGTGCCCAAAAGCACCACCGGCACCGCGATGGTCGGAATCAGGGTGGCCCGGATGTTCTGCAGGAAGAGGAACATCACGATGAAGACCAGGAAAACCGCCTCGATCAGGGTCTTGATCACCTCCTCGATCGAGATCTTGATAAAGGGAGTGGTGTCGTAGGGATAGACGACTTTTACGCCGGGGGGGAAGTACTTCGACAGCTCCGCCATCTTCGCTTTTACCCGTTCGCCGGTCTCCAGCGCGTTGGCTCCGGTGGCCAGGCGGATCGCCATCCCCCCGAGGGGCTTCCCGTTGTAGTACGACTGGATCTCGTAGCTCTCGGTGCCGATCCTGCTCTCAGCCACATCCTTCAGCCGGACCGTCGATCCGTCAGGGTTGGTGCGCAGGATGACGGCGTCGAACTGGTCCGTTGTCCGGAGGAGAGACCGGGCGTTGATGGTGGCGTTCAACTGCTGTCCCTTGTTGGCGGGGACACCGCCGAACTGGCCGGCCGACAACTGGACGTTCTGGGCCTGCAGCGCCGCAATGACGTCGCTGGTGGTGAGATGGAAGTTGTTCAGTTTGCCGGGGTCCAGCCAGATCCGCATGGCGTTCTGGGTGCCGAAGAGGAGCACCTCCCCGACCCCGTCCAGACGGCTGATGATGTCCTGGAGGTTGGAGATCATGTAGTCGGTCAGGGCATTCCGGTCCATGGAGCCGTCTTCCGACACAAGACCGATGATCAGCAGAAAGTTCCTGGTCGATTTGACCACCTGGATGCCCTGCCGCTGAACGATCTGCGGGAGGAGCGGCACGGCGAGTTGCAGCTTGTTCTGCACCTGCACCTGGGCAATGTTCGGGTCAGTGCCGGCCTTGAAGGTCAGGGTGATGCTCACGGTCCCGGACGAGTCGCTGGTGGAGGACATGTAGATCAGGTTGTCGATCCCGTTCAGCTTCTGCTCGATCACCTGGGTGACCGTGTCCTGCACCGTCTGAGCCGAAGCCCCCGGGTAGACGGCGTTGATGGCGATCTGCGGAGGCGCTATCGCCGGATATTGGGAGACCGGAAGCGTCTTGACCGCCAGCAGTCCGGCCAGCATGACCATAAGGGCGATCACCACGGCGAAGATCGGACGATTTATGAAGAATCTTGGCATGTGGCGTCTTCCTTATTTATTTGCCGCTGCCGCTTTCGGAGCACCAGCGGAGGCTCCGCCGGGAGTGCCGGCAAACGGCACCGCCTTCACGGGCGTTCCGGGCCGCGCCCTCTGCAGCCCTTCCAGGATAACACGGTCGCCCGCTTTGAGCCCCTCGCTGACCAGCCAGGTATCGCCAATGGTCCGGCTGACTTTGATGATCCGCGGCTCCACCTTCTCTTTGTTCCCTACCACCATGACCATCGCATCGCCGGCCGGGGTTCGGGTGACCCCGCGCTGCGGGACAAGAATCGCCCGCTCGTTGACCCCTTCCTCAAGAAGCGCGCGGACAAACATGCCCGGCAGCAGCGTGTGCTTCGGGTTGGGAAACACCGTGCGCAAGGTGAGGGAGCCGGTACTCTGATCCACCGTGGCCTCGGAGAACTTCAGGGTGCCTGCCAGGGGATACGGTGTGCCGTCTTCGAGGAGCAGCCTGACCTTTGCCTCACGGGCGCCCGTCCTTTTGAGACGGCCTTCTGCCAGGGCCTGTTGCAGGCGCAGCATTTCGGTGCTTGACCGGGTGACATCTACATAGACCGGATCGAGCTGCTGTATTGTGGCAAGGGCACCCCCCTGATTCGCCGAAACCAGGGCTCCCACCGTCACCGCCGATCTGCTGATCCGCCCGGAAATGGGAGCGGTGATGCGGGTGTACGCCAGACTGATGCGGGCGGTCTCGAGCGCGGCAGTGGCGGCCTCTACCTCCGCCTCAGTCTGCTTGAGCGCAGCGCTCGCATCGTCATAGTCCTGCCGGCTGACTGCATCGATAGCGACAAGTTCCTTATAACGTTCGACCCTCAACCGGGCGGGAAGGAGGTTGGCCTCAGCCTTGGCAAGTGCGGCCTTTGCGCTCTTGTACGCCGCCTGGTAGACTGCGGGGTCGATCTGGTAGAGCACGTCACCCGCTTTGACGTCGGAGCCTTCGGTGAACAGGCGCTTCTGGATGATGCCTCCCACCTGCGGCCGCACCTCGGCAACAAGGCAGGCCGAAGTACGGCCGGCTACCTCTGTGGTGAGCGCCACGCGTTGCGGCTGCACCACCACAACCCCCACTTCGGGGGGAGCGGCGGGAGCCCCTCCCACCGCAGCGCCCTGTTTACCGCACCCGGCCAGGACAAGATACCCGGTTAGCATTCCCGCGATGGGAATCACTCGTGCCCTGCCCTTGATTTGCCTGTATATTTCCACGAATGTCATAGCTACTGCTCCCTCCCGGTATTCAATAATAAATTCCCCTTTCTATTTATTAAGGCTCACAAGTACAAAAATATGAAGGATACGGGTAAGCGCTCCGAGCAGAAGATTACTTCCGGAATCCTCTCAGCAATCCATCGACCAAGGTATGTGCGAGCAGGTACCGGTCAGCCCAGGGGAAACTTTTACAATAGAGGGTCATCGCTATCAGGCCGTGCGTTGCCACAGCAAGGGCTTGCGTCAGCACCTCCGGATCCATCTCCCGAAGACTCCCTGTTTCGATACCGTTCTGCACTATTTTCCTGAATGCGAAATAGGAGTCCCGTGCCATGGACTCCATTTCCATGAAATCCTCCTGCGGGCCGTACACCGTGGGATTCGTGAAAAAGAATACCTTGTACTGGTTGGGATTGTTGAACCCGAATTCCACGAGGTAGAGCAGGGCCTGCTGAAGGGCTTCGAGAGGATCGGTATGCATCGTCCCGATACGATTCAGATTGGCAAGAAACTGCTCGGCCACCTCTTCACATATCGCAAAAAGCAGGTCATCTTTGCCTTTAAAGTAGAGATAAATCGTGGTCGGTGAGTAATCAATCTTCTCGGCGAGCCTGCGCAGGGAAAACTTCTCGTATCCCTCACTGATAAAAAGCTCCCGGGCTGCATCGAGAATCTCACGCCGGAACTCCTCTTTGTACCTGGCCCTCTTTTGTTTAATGCCCATCATTTGCGCTTAACGCTCATTCTTTTTGTTAACAGTGTTAATTTAAGTGTTCTGCATCATTTTGTCAAGGTTTACTCAACGGGGCCTCTTTCCTCCATTCCCCCTTGCGCCGGCAGTGGATTGAATTTTGGTCGCAGGGGCAGGTTACGCGTCCCCCTTAAAAAACCCTTCTGCTTTCTGTATCATAAAAGCAGGCTCCTTACGGTGCATAGCATAGAGGAAAGGATCAGATAGGGAGGGAGGCATGATGATGAAGAAAAACGGAGGGCGCATTCTGGCAGTGCTGGCGGTGGTCTTTTGCCTGCTATCCGGGGAAACGATTCTGGCCGCTCAGCAGAAAGTAAAGTTCAAAGTGCCGGGGATCACCTGAGCGTCGACGGGGATGGCGGCAAGTTTTGCCGCACAGTCCGTTCCGGGAGTCCTCTCTGCCGACGACGACATTATGAAGCAATCCCTCACGGTGATCTTCGATGATGAAAAGACCACCCTGGAAGAAATCAGAAAAGGGATGAAAAAGGAAGGATATCCCGTGGAAGGGGAGGCCGAAACTCTCCCGCAGTAGATGTAGAGGCAGCTCTGCACTGCCCGGGCATTTCCGCTGTTTACACGGTGCACTCAGGCGGGAGCCGCTGACGCGCAGACATCAATAGTGCATACACAGGCCGTGGAGAAGGGTTGCACCATGGGGGTTTATTTTGCTACCATGGCATATGGAACGTTTGGCACACACCAGGTGGAGGGCGACATCATTTTTTCTCTTGTATTTTCTGTTCTACGCCCTATCGCCCCTCACCTGCACTTTTCCCGGCAGCGCGGATGCGCAATTCGCCTCTCCGGCCAAAACGGGAGGAAAGAGCTGCCGTCTTCTCCTGCCGGAGTTTTTAGGAGCCCGTCCTGCAGCAAAAGAGACGGAAGCCGGGGAGCCGCATTCCGTCTCTTTTCTCGTTAAAAAGAAAAGGGCTGTTCTTCCCCACCGGGATCTCCCTGCATCCGTTTCCCCTTCCTGTCTCCCTGCTGCTGTACAACACAGCATCGCGCCTGGAAGAAACCTCTTCCCTCCTCGCATTCCCTCTGAACCAGTGCGTTCCGTCGAGGGGGCTGCGCATTCTTCTTCCGGCCTCTCCCCTCCCGTCCTGTAAGCCGCTCTGAACCGTCAGTAGTGCCATCGCTCGCCCGGGTAGACCATAGAGCGTTGCGCCTGCATAGCGGGCACTCCGGGCTTGTACCAGGGAAAAACAGAGGGTATGAGGAGGAATCACTCGTGAGGAAAGACACGTTCATTTTATTGAGTGTAGTGCTGCTCGGCATATTTTTCACCGCCCGTGCAGATGCGTTCTGCGTACAGACGGAAAAGGCCAATGTGCGCAGCGGTCCGGGCACGGCCTATGGAATAGTATGGGAAGTGTACCGGTATATGCCGTTCAAAAAGGTCGGGACTTCGCTGGCAAACGACTGGTACGCCGTAAAGGATGTGGACGGGGATGTGAACTGGGTGCATAAGGGGCTGGTGACCGAGGCCTACTCCTGTGCGGTGGTAAAAGCGGAGGAGGTAAACGTGAGAACAGGTCCCGGCACCCGCTATGCCCTGGCCGGTCTGTCTTCCGCAAAGAAGTATCATTCTTTCAGGGTGCTCGACAGGAAGGGTTCCTGGGTGAAGCTTCAGGACGAGGAGAGGAATACCGGATGGGTCCACATGAACTATCTGTGGATTCATTGATTGATGTGATGCAGGGCAGAAAGAGTTTCCTCCTGCTCTTCCTTCTATCGGTCCTTATTGCGTTTCGTGGCGAGCAGCCCGCTGCGTACGCCGCCGAGAGGGGAGTGGCATCAGTCCCCGAAACGATAGTCGTCAGCGCGGTGAGCAACCCCGGTTCCATACGGATCGTGTTCAGGATAGCAGAGGAATATATCCAGAAAGCGTCGGTGATACTGAGAGAGAATGCCGTAGAGGTTTATTTCCAGTCTCCCGTGGCTTTCAGTGCCCCGCTGGCGAATAATAAAAATACAGGGGAGCCTTTTGAGCTGCTCCGGGGAGTCTTCCTTGTTCCGAAGAGGGAGAAGTGCATCATCGTGATAAACGGCCTGGTCGATATCTCGGCCACAAAACTCTTCCCTTCAAAACTCGTTGTCGATGCATACACGGCACCCGTTGCCCTTTCAGAGGAAGAAAGTCCTTTACAGGAAGGTGCCGTTTCCGGCCCGGGTGCGCTCTACCGCAAGCCCGGGCCCCTCTCTTTTGTGATTGACGCAGGTCACGGCGGATATGACAGCGGTATCAGGGGCGCGCACTTCATGGAGAAAGACATAACTCTCGCTGTCGCGATGGAGCTTGCCGCTGCTCTCGTGCGAAACGGCTGCGCGGCGTCTCTTACGAGAAGCCGGGACTCCTTCCTATCCATAAGGGATCGGATACGGCGCATCAGCCGGCACGCCCCTGACGGCGTAGTAAGCATACACGTATCATCCCGGAATGAATTCACGTTCTATACCAGGCCTGTTCCGGCAGAAGCTTCCACAGGGCGAAGTGAAATCGTCGAGAACCTGATAAAAAGTATTGCAGTCACAAAAGTGGCGGCGCGAAACGTAAGAGGCCTGTTTGCCCTGGACACCAGGAGTGAAAGTTTTCCGGTGCCGCTGATCACCCGCGTAAATGTGCCCGCATTCATCATAGAGATACCGAATCCCGAAAGCTTCAGCTATGACCGGGAAACAAAAGAAAACCTGGCCGAAGCGCTGGCTGAGGCCGTGTGTCCCGACAGCAAACCTGGTGGAACTCCCCGTCCTCTGACGGGAGAGGACCTGAGCGGGGGGACTTGAGAGATATCCGGCTTCGTGTCTTACCGGCAGACCAAGGGGGGGCTACTCCCCCCTCAGCTTCTCATTGATGGCCGCGGCGAGCCTCTTCATGATCTCTTCGGTCGACAGGGCGGGGTTGCTATCCCGTATCACTTCATACTCGTCGGTAAGCCATTCCGCGGTGACCGGTCCGGACCGGAGGAGGGCATCGATGGCGTCCAACGCGTCATGCAGTGCCGTCTCGAAGGCATCCTCGGGTATTTTATATTCGGAAAACACTTCCGCAAATCTGAGGAGTACATCCTCAAGCTGCTCTCTCATCATCGCATCCATGAACAATAACCTCCTGGGCAGAAAAAGGGGTGAAAAAGCAAAGGGATAAAGAGTACAGGATCAGGATTCGGCAGGAGGAGAGCCCTGGGGTCTCTGCTCCGGCGGTGTTCCGGTCTTTTCTCCCCCGGGGCGCCTTCTGCGCCGATTGCGGGACTTTTTCTGCTCTTTCTGACCCTGTTCACTCTGGCCCTGCCTCTCCTGGCCCTCCCGTCTTTGGCCCCCCTTCCTTTGGTCGCCCCTTGTCTCGTGCTTCCTTTCGACTTTCTTTCCCCCTCCCGAAGGTGCAGGCCGCCCTCCCGGGCGTCTTCTCGCTGAGGGACCGGCCGGCGCAGCAGAGACACGCCTCCTCCGGCGCAGCGACTCCGCCCTCTTGATACCCGCTGCAATAAGGGCATCCTCCACCGGGGCCACGGGGATTTTTTGCTTTATATACTTCTCAATATCGTCGAGGGCGTATACATAGTCCTCACAGGCGAAGCTGATGGCCTTGCCTTCGGCTCCTGCCCGGGCGGTCCTTCCGATACGGTGGACATAGTCCTCGCTGTCTTGGGGAAGGTCATAATTGATCACATGGGTGACCCCTTCGATATGGAGGCCGCGGCTCGCCACATCCGTCGCCACCAGGATGGTGAGTGAGCCTTCCTTGAAGAGCTCGAGGATACGGGTGCGCTTCTTCTGGGGAAGATCCCCGGTGATGGCGGCGGCATTATAGCCGTTGGCTTCGAGAACCGAGGCCACCTTCTCCGCCGTGGATTTCATGTTGGTGAAGATCAGTACCCGCTCCGCATTCTCGCGCCGCAGGATACCGATGAGGAGACCGGGCTTCTCATCGCTCCCCACATGGTACAGCTCCTGCTCTATCTTCTCCACCGTAAGCTGCTCGGGGGTAACGGAGACCTTCTCCTGTAAGTTCATGTACTCGTAGCAGAGCTCCATGACACGGTAGGAGAGGGTTGCGGAAAAGAGCAGGGACTGGCGCTTGTCATAGGGCGACATCCTCCGCAGCAGGAAGCGGATATCGCTGATAAAGCCCATATCGAACATGCGGTCCGCCTCGTCGATGACAAGGAATTCCGTCTTCTTGAGGCTGTAGACATTCTGTTTGAGATAATCGATCAGGCGGCCCGGGGTGCCGATGACCATGTCCGCTCCCTTGACGAGGGCCTCTCGCTGTTTCTGGTAGTCCATGCCGCCGAACACGGGTACAATAGTAAACCCGGTATACTTGCCCAGGAGCTGCGCTTCGGCGTGGATCTGGGCCACCAGTTCCCGGGTAGGGGCGATGACGAGGGCGCGGGGAGAGGGGCCCCGGCCGGGTCCCGGCTGCAGCAGCATCCGGGAGAAGACCGCGATGAGAAAAGCCGCCGTCTTCCCGGTGCCGGTCTGCGCCTGTCCCGCCACATCCTTGCCGCTTAACGCATCGGGCAGGGTGGCCGCCTGCACCGGCGTGCACTCGGTGAATCCCGCCTCCCGGATGCCCTTCATTACTTCTTCAGGTATATTCAGTTCTTCAAATCGCATATGCCTATTATAGCGCATCTTGTTCATAAAGGGGTTCCCTCCGGGGCAAACGCATCAAAAAGCCCGGTGAGTGAGCATCCCCTTGAGATTGCTTCGCTCCGCTCCTAAGAAACTCCTGGGACAGGGGTCTCCTGCAGGGTAAGGGTATACCCCAGCTCCTGAGCCTTTCTTTTGAGGTTTCGTATGACCCTCTCTTTATATTGCTGTTCATAATACTCTGCTCCGCTATCCCTATAGAGCTGTTTGGTTGTCCAGAGAGTGTAAAAGATGCGCGCCAGTTTATGCGCCGTGGCGGTGATCGCCTTCGGAGCCC
>NSJL01000070.1 GCA_002634385.1 Nitrospira sp. | reverse complement strand
TGCAGGAAAGTCATTGAGGAAGTGGGGACGGAGGGGGGATTCATCCTCATGCCGGGTTGTGACATTCCCCCCACGGTTCCCTATCAAAATATCCGAAAGTTTGTCCAGGTTGCCCGGGAGTGGCAGGGCTGATTTATTGAAACGAGATACGCATATTTCGTCACTCCGGCTCTTGTCCCGGCCCAGTCCGGGATCTGCCGGAATGACGGAGAGGGGAAATCCTTACATTTATTGCATGTGCGTACGTCGTGTTGTTAAAACATTCTTTAATAATAAAGGAGACTGATAATGGAAAGAGAAATCATCGCGACGTTCAGGGCTGCTACGGCGCGGCCCGACCATCTTACTGTGGACAGGCTCGATGCCGGGCTGGGCGGCTGGGGTGCCTTCAACATCGGGGTCTGGGCAGCAGCGGACGTAATCGCAAAAGAGCTGCAGAAGGGCAGGAAGCTGAAACTGGAGATTACCGATGAAGCCCACACCGAAATAGACGACATCGCAAAGAAAGCGGTCAGGAAGCTCATGGAGTGCGGGGCTGACCCCGCCAACGCGGCGATTGCCGCGGCGACCCTGCTCTACTGGGCGGGGGTGAACGTGCAGTGCGGCATGCCCTGCCCCAACCGGAAGCTGGGGGCCGTGACGCGTATGGCGGCCGGCATCCCCTCGGGACGCATCTCCTCCATGCCCACCGAAAAGCAGAACAACAAGATCTCCGGATTCGCCGCGACTCTCGCCATCTACCAGGCGCTGGACAAAGAGCACCTCGCCCCCTATGACTCCCAATTCCTGCCCCTTGGGGCCGGGGGGCCGGTGGTGGGGCACTCCGCTATCGGGGAGGACCACCTCTTTCCGAAGCTGGGCCAGAAGCTTGCCACCATCGGGACCCGCGCCATGGTCAAGGCGTACCTTTCTGCGGGGATGAAGCCCAATAAATGGCTGGCAGCGCTCTTCGGTTCGGCGGCGGCCCTGGAGATCATCCACCCCGATGCCTATGTGGGCGAAGAGTTCGGGCAGTTCATGGTGACGCGCACCCCGGAGACCGTGGCAGTGGCAGCGGTGAAAGCGGCGGAGCTGCCCGAAGTGCTCCACATCAGGGGCACGGGCGACGAGCTCAGGACCGCCCAGGTGGTGGGGGACCTCGCGATCATCCTGAAGGACTCCGGGACGCCCACCGTGGTGGGTATGATCATGTTCTGCGAGATGTGCTCCATTCTGCAGGAAGGGTCCGCTATCGGCGCAGGCAGGTCCGGCGGGCCACTGGTGATCCCTCTTCACCACTGGGTCACCTCTCCGGTCCTTGCCCTCTACCTGCTGGGGAAGGGTGCCTCCCCGGAGGAGATCATCTCCGTCATCCAAAAGACCATGGCGATGCACTTCCAGAAAGAGGATGCCACAGTAGCGACCAACATCCTTGCGCGCAGGGCCGAAGCCGTAGAGCGGGGGCCGCTCACCGACGCCATCATCAAAGCAACGGAGCCGGGGCTGACCAACTCCCTTTCCAAACGGGCGCTCTACGCCTATAAGAGAATGGAGGAGGGGGCGACCCTCGAAGAGCTGATGGCCGAAGTACAGAAAAAGCACATCGAAGACATCGCCGAAGCAGTGGCAAAGGCGATGAGCAAGCGGCTGAACAAGAACATCGAATATATAAAATTCACCAAAGTGAAACCCGGGTCGGGCAGGCGTCCGCACAAGTTTGCCCAGAAGCACTTCGCCTTCGACGCCTATGTCGACGTGGAAGTGAAGATAGACGGCAAAGTGTACGAGCTGGAGAATGTGCTGGCCAAGGCGGCACCGGAGGCCCTGCTGAAGCAGGACCGGGAAACCGTCGACGCCATCTCCTGCGTCTCCCCTGCGATCATCGAGCTGCTCTGTGCCGGGGCCTGCTCCATGGATGTGGTAGTCTGCGCCTGCATGGCCGTGGCCCGGGGCATGGATCCCAA
>NSJL01000051.1 GCA_002634385.1 Nitrospira sp. | reverse complement strand
CCCTGCGGAAGGTGACGAAGAACCGGGGATCATTCCCCAGCGATGAGGCGGCATTCAAGCTGTTGTATCTTGCCCTGAGGAATATTGCTAAGAAATGGACGATGCCGATAAAAAACTGGCGGGATGCCCTGAATCAGTTTGCCATACTCTTTGAAGGAAGAATGCCCTTGGCATGATAATCATAAAAAGGCACTTACACAAAATTCTTGACAAGCCCGCCCCTATATTCTTCCTCCATGACCGGCCCATACCCCGACCCCAATCGCCAACAGACTTAACCCGAGGACTATCCAGTGGAAAGCCGTCAGCTTGGCAAAAACCTTCGCAGTATCTCTCTGCGCCTCTCCCCGGAAGAGGACCTTAAACAGCCTGCCCTCAAAAAGCAGGACCAATACATAGAATGCCCACACGACGAGCATGAGGGTGGGGCCGATCCCCGCCGTTGTAAAAAGGAGCCTCCCTTCACCGGTAAGTGAGAGCAGCCATATACCGGTGACTCCCACAATCACCACACAAATTTTTGCTATTTTCGCAAATCGGTGCTCCACTCCCTGGAAAAAGAGCACCTTTTCCAAGGAACTTTCCATTCTCATGATCATGGGGAACACGATGATAGTCACAAAGGCAACCCCGCCTATCCATATGACTACTCCCAGCACATGCAGTGCAAGCAAAAACGGTAGAAGCATATCTACCCCCTCCTCTGAAGTTCTATGGTATGAATTGTATAAGGTCTCATTTCATTGATCGTTTCCGTCCTCACTCACTATAATCGATGAATGGTTGCGTTATCAACCGGTCTCCCCTTGTGCCCTGTTTTTCTGTTTCATCAGGCACTCACTATTTTTTTCTTGACATTCAAAAGCTCCCCTCTCTACTATACATTCATTTTCAGACTTTGAAAGATCAGCTTCTTAGGGGGAAGCATGAAGCTTGATAGCCTTTCACTGCGTTGGAAAACATCTTTACCGATCATCGCCGCTATTTCCATCGGGATCATCATTTCCATTTTGATAACCGGATATAAGACAAAGAGCATTGTTCTGGAAGAAATCGAGAATTCAGCGCTTCATGGCTATCGCGACACCATTCTGAATTCCCTGACAACCATGATGATAGACGGTAATTACGCAGAGTCCAAGAGACATTTTCTTGACCAAATGAGAAAAATCGCCGATGTGCGGGTATTGAAATCATCGCATGTCGATAAAAACTTTCCGGACAGCAAAGGAAAAGGCGCCGGAGATACAGCCGATGCTCTGGAGAAGGAGGTACTGAACACCGGAATTGCAAAGGTCCTTGTCGAGGGGGACGATTTCCGCGGGGTTTACCCCTATGTAGCAAAAGCGAATTTCATGGGAAAGAATTGCTTGTCCTGCCATACGGTAACAGAGGGAACGGTTCTTGGCGCGGTGAGCATAAAGCTGCCCCTTGCCAAATCATTCGGAAGAATACGCTCCTTACAATACCTCTACGCTCTTTTGGGGTTGATCGGCATCATCGGCGTGATGCTTCTCGTTATCGGCATTGTCAGCTTTACCCATAAACCGTTGGCTAATTTCATGGAAGAGACCCGGGAGATCGGCGCTAAATACTCCGGTATCGACCTGTCGCATAAGGAGGGGGACGAAATAACTCACGTTTCAGCAAGCGTGCGGGAGGTTGTCCGGCACTTCGCCTCTATGGTCAACAACATAATGATCGCCACAAGCAAGGTCCTTCCTGTTATTGATATTCTGAAGGACGTGGTGGAGAAGACAGCCCATGGCGCACGTGCGCAGTCGGAGCAGTTCACGCAGATTGCAACGGCCGCCGAAGAGATGAGCCAGACAATCCATGACATTGCAAAGAACGCATCAGTCGCGGCCCATACGTCCGCCGGAGCCCTGGAGATCGCCTCTGCAGGAAAGCAGATCGCCGATGGCGCAGTTGAAGGCGTCCAGGAAGTCCATCGGTCTACGGTAGAGCTTTCGGCAATGATGGGAGAGCTTAACAAGCGGGTCGGGGAAATCGGAGATATTGTGACCGTGATCAAGGATATAGCGGACCAGACCAACCTCCTTGCCCTGAATGCCGCTATCGAGGCAGCACGTGCGGGAGAGCAGGGAAGAGGCTTTGCCGTTGTGGCTGATGAGGTGAGGAAGCTTGCTGAGCGCACCATTAAGGCAACCGCGGAGATTTCGGCAAAGATTAACGTCGTACAGAGCGAATCCGCAAAGACGGCAAGCTCCATGGCGGACGCAACGGAGAAATCGACCAACACTGCAAAGCATATCGGCAGTGTAGGCGATTCGTTGAATGCCATACTCGCAGAGATGCTGAAGATAAAGGACGAAATAACAAAGATTGCTGCAGCGGTCGAAGAGCAGTCCGCAACAACGTCCCAGGTCGCTCAGAATATTGAGGGAACCGCCTCTATCGCTCAGAATATTGAGAACATGTCCGGCAAGGCTCTCAACGAAGTGGTCGCGCTCGCAGCAGTCGCCGACGAGATCAGGACCATTACTTCAGGAGTAAAGACGAAGGGCGGCGCTGCCATCATGCTGGAGTTGGCGAAAAGCGATCATAAGCGTTTCGTAAATAAGATCGCATCGTGCCTGCACGGCGAGATATCCCTGGACCCCTCCCAACTGCCTGATCATCACACCTGCAGGTTCGGGAAATGGTACTACAAAGAGGGGTCTGAGCTCTGCGGAGCCCTGCCGAGCTTCAGAGCGGTGGAACCGCCCCATGAGCGAATACACCAACTGGCGAAGCAGACAGTCGAGGCCCGCAATGCGGGCAACCATGAGAGAGCAAAGCAATTGCATGAGGAAGTGATGATAACGTCAAAACAAGTCACTGATATGCTTGATAGATTGAAAGCTGAATGCTTCGAGGGGTAACCTGTTGCGCGTTATGCCTTTTTACCAGGGAGGCTGTCATTCCGGCGCTTGTCCCGGCTCAGTCCGGGATCGGTCCCGGCCCAGTCCCGAATCGTTTTTCAGGGGGATTCCCTGCGCGCTCCGCTTGCGTGAATGACAGAAGAAAGACTCACCACAAAAACCGCTTTTTATTATAGAGGAATCAAATACTAAGGCCCCTTTGGAGCCTTTTTCATCTCTTCCGTATAATCCCGTGAGGGAACAAGGCTTATTACTAAGTTCAGATCGCTTCTGTTCGTACAGATATTCCTCTATTGAAAGGAGGAGCGCCCGTTCCCGAAAAGACGGGGCTGCCGTCGCCGAAATCCCGCGTCCATGTATAGGCCGGCCTCCCAGCATAATTTGTGATCCCGGCATCAGTGACGGAAAAGTTCACCTGGTAGCACGCGGGACCGAAGCTGACGCCGAGGCTATGGAATCGCGTTTTCCCTCGACATCTTTCTTCTTTCCCACCGTTTGCCGCATTATCTCTTACAAAACATCGGCTTTTTACCTAATGGAGAAAGATATGCTCGTTTACACGACTCTCACAATAAGCCTTCATTCCTTTTTCTTCTACAACTTCAACACTCCCCCCTCTTGTATGGAATACCCTACAAAATAAACCCTACGTTTCTATAGTGCTTGCTATTCCCTACAGCGTCCCTCCCCTCCCCTCTGTAGGAAATACCCTTCACTTTTACGTTTTTTTTCACCTGCCACACAACATGTTTTAGCTTTTTATTCTTTCTATTCAATCGCTTTTCATATACTGGCATGCCCCTTGCTCAAAGGCACCGGTTTTTGAAACTGGCAGCACAAAGAGCAGCAAGGAGGAAACAATGAAAAAGTTTTTGTTCGGCTGGGTGTTCTTTCTCGGTCTTCTGCTTTCTCTTTCCACGGAGAGAGTCCACGCAGCCTATGACCTGGGGACAAAGGATATGGCTATCGGCGCAGGGGTAGCCGCTGTGGAAAAACCCGCGCGCGCCAAAACGGTGAATATTACGGCCCCGGGAACCCTTAACCAATCCGATACCGAGTATGTACTCATGAACGATATCGTGGCGAACGGAACCGCCTTTACCATCCAGGGTTCCAATATCACCCTGAACCTGAACGGCCATAGCATCGTTTATCTGAATCAGAATGCCTCGCAGGCATACGGCGTCCTTATCGACGGCGCCGCGCGGAGCAATATCGCCATTGTAAACGGCAAGATAACCCAGGGGGGCGGAAACTGCAGCGGGCAGGCCGGAGTGGGGAAGAACTGCAACCCTATTTATGGATTCGAGACATTCGGGCTCGAAATCGGCGGGCTCGAAATCTCCTACCGCGCCAACAACACCCACGGGATCTTTCTTCATTGGGGAAAATCGGCTCATATCCACCATAACTCCCTCCAGGACCTCGGCACTTCGGTGACCGACAGGCACCAGGGGATCGATGCGATCCGGGCGGGGAATCTTTCGGGCTCCCGCGTGCACCATAATATCGTGAAGACAAGACAGGTGGGCATCCGCATCGGAACCAACGGCGAGATCTACAACAATGAAGTCACCATCAACAGCCAGGTTACCAATTCCGTGGGCCTCTCGATACAGTCGGGATCCATTCACCACAACAAAGTGCATGGGTACGGCGTCCATCCCATCGGTATCTGGCCCGACCACGATGCCAAGGTCTACTCCAACTACGCTGAGGTACAGAACACCAAGAGCGGGAGCGAGTACGGGGACACGGGGGCTGCCTGCCTGAGGATGACCTGGGGTACGGGCGACAACTCCGAGATCATGTACAACACCTTCATCGTCAATGCCTCGGACAGCTACAACGGCACCGGCGTCAACAGCTGGGGACGTGCCCTCTTTGTGGGCCTGCCCGATGCCTCTCTGAAGGCGGACATTCATGACAACGTGATCATCGCCACCAACAATGACGGAAAGGGGAAAGCCGCCGGCATCGCCATCGTGACGAACAATCTCTCCCCCAACCTGAAGTTCCGGAACAACCGGGTGGAGAGCAACTGGGCCAATGTCCTGCTGGCCGACGACTACGGCCATGCGGACGGGTATGCCCAGTTCATCGACAATACCTTCGTGAAGAGGGACAACTACTCGAACTATAAGACGGTGAGGAGCCAGTATTCCTCTCTCCCGAGCACGGGAGTCTTTACCGGGAATACGATGGAAAACGGCGCCTCGATGGAGAATATCGATCTCGAATTCTCGGGCAGCGCCAAAAAAGAGATCATCGCGAACTGGCATCTCGGCGTGTCCGTTACAAACGGTTCCGGTGCTCCAGTGAGCGGGGCCTCTGTTTCGGTGAAAGACAGCACGGGCAAAGTGGTGTACAGCGGACAGACGGACGGGAACGGAAAGGCAGGGACCGATGTCACCCAGTTCATCAACTCGAACCTTTCCGGCGGCAAAGTAGTGAGCAGGGAGATCAAGACGGTCAAGACTCCCCACACCATCACCGTGAGCAAGGACGGACTGACGGCAACGAAAACCGTAGCGATGGAAGGCAATCAGACGGTGGACATGCCTTTGGGTGCTGCCGGAGCGCCCCGCACCGCAGCCGCCTTCCATGACATCCCTGCCGGCCATTGGGCGGAAGGGTATGTGAATGCGCTCTCCAATAAAGGCATAACGAAAGGGTGCGGCAGCGGTGCCTATTGTCCTGAAAACGCCGTCACCAGGGATGAGACGGCAGCCTTCATTACGCGGACAAAGTACGGAGAGGACTTTCCCTACACCCCTACACCCCATTTCAGCGACATGCCCGCCTCGAATGGCTTCTTCAAGTATGTGCAGAAGCTGAAGGACGACCGCATCACTACGGTCGAAGGCCTCTTCAATACAGGAGGAACCGTATCGAGGGCCGAAATGGCGGCGCTCATCGTCAGGGCGAAGTACGGGGAGGACTTTCCCTTCACCCAGGCGCCCCACTTCACCGATGTTCCCCCGACCCACAGCTTTTTCAAATACGTTCAGAAGCTGAAGGATGACGGTATCACCACGGCCTCCGGCACGTTCCTCGCGAACAATACCACGACGAGGGCTGAAATGGCGGCTGTTATTTCGAGAGCTTTCCTCGGAATGCGATAGACGGCCCATACTGCGGAAAGAAAGGGGAGGAAGACATGAGAAGGATGTTTTTCAACGGAATGACGCTCCTTATGCTCCTCTCCCTTCTCCTCTCCCCGGCGTCAGCCCTCATGACAGGAATGGGGGTTGACGAACTGACGCGTCAGTCCGACCGCGTGGTCCGGGGAATAGTGGAGAAGGTGGAGTCATACTGGAACGAAGATAAGAGCGCGATACTCACCAGGGCATCGATTATCGTGCATGAGCATATAAAGACAAAGGGGAAGCAGCACGATGCCGCTCCCTTCAGGGTGTTCGTGGTGCACGAGGGGGGCGAGGCAGACGGGATCGTCCTCAGGGTCTCCGATGGCGTGGAGTTCACGGAAGGAGAGGAAGTCCTCATTTTTCTGCGGGAGACCGGGGAAGGAGGGACGCTGTCCCTCCCCTCTCACCGGGTGGTGGGCAAAGCGCAGGGAAAATACTCCATAGCGGATGACGGCGTGGCGCGTAAAGGAGGGTTCTCCCTCACCACCGGCGACGAGAAAGTGGAGTCCGTCATCGATGCACACCGTCTTACTGAAAAAATCAAGGAATTCAGCCGTGACAGATAGAGCACTTTCGGCAGCAAAGGTTTTCGTTCTGTTCGTTCTCGTTACCGCCGTACCCGCAGCCGCATTCCAGGCCAACACCTCCGGCACGGGGAGCGAAATAAAGTGGTCTTCCCCGTTAGCCGTCTACTACCTCAACCCGGCGGGAGCACCGGCAGGCAGCGAAGAGGCCGTTCAAAGGGCACTCGGGACGTGGTCCTCTGTTCCCACCTCTTCTTTTGCCTTCACCTATGGGGGTACGACAACCAACAGCAGCTGGGGGGTACGGGACAGGGTGAATATCCTGACCTTCGGCCCCATGGACGAGTCCAGTGTCCTGGCAGCAAACTACTTCTGGTTTACCACGGACGGAAGACTTCTGGACAGTGACATCAAGTTCAACACCCGGTTCTCCCTCTCCACCGACGGTTCCTCCGGCGGATTCGACCTGGAGAGCCTCGCCCTGCATGAGCTCGGGCACTCCCTCTCCCTGTCCGACCTGTACAACCCGGGGGACAACACCAAGGTGATGTACGGCTATCTCGGCCAGGGCTGGATCAAAAGGAGCCTGCACCAGGATGATATTGATGGAATTTCTCATCTCTATCCCGTTGCGCAACCGGTAACGTACTACACGCTTGCCGCAGCCCGTTCCGGTACGGGGAGCGGAACGGTGAGCAGTACGCCGCCGGGTATCGATTGCGGGGAAGACTGCACCGAATCCTATATTTCCTCTACGCTGGTAACCCTTACCGCAACCCCCTCCTCCGGTTCCGCCTTTTCAGGCTGGTCCGGCGGGGCCTGCTCGGGAATCGGCACCTGCACCCTCACCATGAATGCCGCCGCAAACGTTACTGCGGTATTCACAAAGACATTTTCCGATATCTCTCCCTCGTATTGGGCATATGAGTATATCAATGCCCTCTATGAAAGCGGTATCACTACGGGATGCGGCGGGGGACGGTACTGCCCCTCCGACAGGGTGACGAGGGCACAGATGGCAGCCTTTATCGTCCGGGCGAATTTCGGCGAGGACTTTTCTTATACCGTAACCCCTTATTTCAGTGATGTCCCGGCATCCACCCCCTACTTCAAATATGTACAGAAGCTCAAGGATGAGGGGATCACCACGGTCAGCAGCCTCTACGATAGTGAGGGGGAAGTCACCAGGGGACAGGCGGCAGCCTTTATTGTCCGGGCAAAATTCGGCGAGAGCTTCTCCTATACCGCAACCCCTTATTTCAGTGATGTCCCGGCTGAGAATCCGTACTTCAGGTATGTGCAGAAGCTCAAGGATGAGGGCATCACCACGGTCAGCGGCCAGTATGCCATCGACACCGTTATCCCCCGTGACCAGATGGCTGCCCTCCTTTCAAGGGCCTTTCTGGGAATGCCCTGATCCTTGGGGTGTGCAGGCACACTATCTTTTCCTGCGACCGGCTGCACCGTACACAGTATGCCGGATGCCCTCTGCTCAGGCTGTAGTATAGCTATAGTATAATGGGGTGAGCCGGGTTTTTCACTTCCCGGCGACCACCATTCCGGAGGAACCCATGATCGTTGATTCAATCGAAAACTTCAGGCGCTACTGTGCGGAGGGGTCAAGGCTGCATACGGGGTTCACCTTTCTCCTCGGCAGAAAGGAAGAGTTGCCCGACGGTCGCTATCCGATCGACGGGGATGATGTCTTCGCGCTGGTACAGACCTATGAGACCGATTTGCCCGGAAAGAAGAGATTCGAGGGGCACCGGAAGTATATCGACATCCAGTATCTCCTTTCCGGAAAAGAGGAGATCGGATGGGCTCCCGTCCCCGGGCTTGAGATCGCATCCCCCTACTCCGAAGAGAGAGACGTGCTCTTCTTCACGGAGAGCCCCTTCACTTCCCCTCTTGCTCTCGTTCCGGGGATCTTTGCGGTTTTCTTCCCTGAGGATGCCCATAGACCCGGATGTGTTCTCAGCGCACCCTGTTCCGTCAGAAAAATCGTGGTAAAAGTACGGGTCTGAAACCATCCCCCCGTATCAGAGCCTGAAGCGGATGCGCACCTGGGCCCCCTCGGCAGAGGACATCTGCATGCTGCCGTTGAGGTCCTCCTTCACCATGTCGTTTACGATCTTCAGGCCTATATTTGCGTTCTTATGGACATCGAATCCCCCGGGGAATCCCTCTCCGTTATCCGAAAATTCCATCAGCGCATACATGCCAGGTTCCTTTCTGATGCTGAAGCGGAGTCTTCCGAAAAGCTTGTTCCTGAAACCGTGCTTCAGGCCGATCGTCACCAGCTCGTTGAGGATGATGGCAATATTTGTCGCCCGTTTTGAATCGATGCAGAGGGAGTCCCCCTCCGCTGCAAAACTGATCATCATTTTCTCGACAAATGTTGGTGAGGAGGGACACCTCGCTCTCCGAGAGGTAATGCAGCCTCTTCAGATCAAGGCAGATCACCCCGATGATCTGATTTTTCGTTACGAGCCCGAGGCCTATCCGCGTATTCGGAGCCATATCGGAGTAAGCCGCTATGCATCCGGCATCTTCCACCAGGTGCGGATCTCCATGGGCGTCCTGGGTGAGCCAGGCAGTCTGCTCATATGCCTCCACGCCGCCGTTGGAGGGAAACGAATGGTAGACGGAGATACTGGGTCTTCTCAGGAGAAGCTTCTTGCAGAGGGGATTGCCGACAGCCATCTCCTCTGCATACGGTTCCTCCTCGTGTCCGATGCATGCCTCGGCGGAGAGGGCCGTTTCCGAAAGGACAGGACACTCCATGCATTCCACCAGCTTCTCTTCGCAGCTCGCCGCTCTTCCGGTGTCCCGGTGGAAACATTCTGTTTTGAGCATGGACCAGCAACGATGGTCAACATTGTTATAAGCAGGACAGGTGGTTTTCGTACAGGTGAGATTTTCCCTGCACCTGCCTATCTTATCGGGGTGCAGAGCCCAGAAGATGCCGTTTCGGGCATCCACCACCGGAAGGACAAGCTCCAGTATCTTCGACACAAGTTGTTTGAAATCGAGAGGAGCGGACACAAGCCCTGAAATGGCAAAGAGGGTCTCAAGTGCCCTCTGTTGAATAGCAATGGTCCTTTCAAGCCTTTCAGACGTGCTGAGAGCGCTTTGGCAGACAGCTCTCTGGCCGGCAGTGCCCTGTACGACAGCACTTGCGCACGACCTCTCCTGGCTTCCGGACCTCTGCTGCTTCGGCTGCTCGTCGTTTTGCAGTATTCTTTCCATGTTCCAGACCGGCTGTGGTTTTCGAAACGCCCGTATATCTCCTATGGAGTATAACTATACATGATAAGCAGAAAATATGCCATTTTCTCCGTATCGCCCCCGTAAAGAGGTTGCTTTTGTTCTCCTGAGCGCAATTATGTTATTTTTCAGGCTCTTCCACTTTATTTCGTATTTTTTCTCCCTCCCGGAACATTCGGGATTCGTAGAGGAGGACACACGAATCCGGGGTGATTTCACCCGTATTGGATGAAATCACCCCGGCAGGGCAAAAACCGGACAGCCCTTTCTCCCCATCCCCAGAAAGACAAAAAACATTCACGTTGAAGCAAGAGATGCCCGCCCTGTGCACCTCCTGCCATGACCCTCATGGGTCTCCGGAGCCGAAACTCCTGGTCAAAGGCCTTTCCTCCGAATTCTATCTGCAGTACAGCGATAACGAATATCAACTCTGTTTCTCCTGCCACAACAGGGAGTTGCTCCAGTACCCTGATACGTCGCATACCACCGGCTTCAGGGACGGCGACAGGAACCTGCATTACCTTCATGTGAACAAGAAGGACAAGGGAAGGAACTGCAAGGCATGCCATACGATGCACAGGGGAGTCCTACCAAAATTGATTGCAGATAAGGTATTATTTGGTAAATGGGAACTCTCCATGCACTTCGTAAAAACAGAGACGGGAGGGAGCTGCTCTCCGGGATGTCACAAGAATTACCATTACGACAGAAAGACATCCGGGAAAGCGCCCGATCCCGTAAAATCCAAGGAGAAAGGGGCAAAAGGAAAATGAAAGAGGGGAAGAAAGACAAGAGACGTCACCTGCGTGAACCGCAGCACGAGACCATCTCCTTTGCAGTGGTAGGATCTTTCGACGGGAATAAAGAGTTTTTGCCCGAATCGGACATTAAGGGATCCATTATCGATATGAGCGAAAACGGGATCGGAATCCTTACCGACACCCTCCTTGAGCCGGGCATGCTGCTGAAACTCAAGAACTTCAAGGAGTCCAGCATGGGGGTCGTCATGTGGACCCTCAATTCGGGAAGCCGGTACCGTGTCGGTTTGAAATTCGTATAGCGCATCGAGAAAATCGTGCAGCAGAGGAGTATCCCATGCAGAAGCAGGCGTATGTGCCGGAAGCTGTCGAGAATACGTATCCCTACCGTTTTGCTGCACGATGCATCTTTCTTTTCCTTACCGGCGCCCTTCTGACTCAGGGAATTCTCTGTTGTGCCACCTATGAAGAGCCCGGTGGCTCCTATTGTGTATCGTTTACCGGGGTTATCGTCCCTCCGGCGGCGCTCTTCACTCTGCTCACCATATCGGTGATCTCCTCCGTGGTGTTGACAATGAGGGAGGTATCGCCATTCTGGGATCTGTTCAGGGGCCAGACCGCAACTCCGTTCGCGTTGAAGCCGAGAGCGGTCCGGCGCGCCTCTGCCGCACTCTTTGCCACCCTCTGATAGGTGGACTTTGATGAGTCCCCGTCAACCCATATCGCAACAGAGGTGGTGACAACAGGCTCGATTATCACCTTTCCGCTGTGCTCTACGGTTCTCCACATGTAAAGGGGCTTGTAGTTCACTCCGTTGGAATTCTCGGTGACCTGGTTCCTCTCGAAGATCCTGTAAGGCCCCACTGTGAAATCGGCAAGCACCCACTGCTGGGGTCCGTTCAGAGCCGGAATGTGGCAGACCCGGCAATCGATCTTCTCGAAGTGAAAAGCCGGAAAGCCGGCATGGGTATTCGAGGGATCCGGGGCAGTTCCGGTATTCGGATGGGTTCTTTCGGTATGGCAGCTTGCACAGGTAACCGTGTTATCGAGATTATCCATGTTCTTTCCATCCGGAAGATTATTCCCCTTTGCAAACTGGTGGTCTATCTTCATTATGTCCACCGCCGGATAGATGACATTCCCGTTCCCATCATACGTTGCCGGAAACGTCTTTGCGCTGCCGTCCGCGTTCCCGAAGGCATAGTGGCACACGGAGCATTTCATCCCCCTGCAGCGGCATCCATATGGGCATCGGGATTTTTGGGATCATTGATGGACTCTCCCCTCTTTCCCGCTTCGGGCTTGCCTTTCGCAATCTTCCATACCTGATTGTTGGCGCCGGTGTTCACATCGCCGTCGCTGGTGGAGCCGATGGCCATCATCTTCTGGAAGGTGGCCCCCCCCCAACGCTTTTTCAGCGGGACCGCAGTTGTTGGGGTCGTTGGTGCAATGGTCCGCCATGTTGATAACACCGTCACCGGTCAAGTCGGAAGCGGCAGGGGCCGGCCACCAACTCTTGTCCACGAAATGACATACCGCACACCAGTAGTGTCCGACAGATTTTAGGACTATTAGCTGCAAACCCAGCACTGGAGCGGAGTTTATGACTTTTATCACTGTTAACGACTTGAACGAGCCAACGATTTTCAGGCAGGCTTTCCGGACGTATC
>NSJL01000069.1 GCA_002634385.1 Nitrospira sp. | reverse complement strand
CTAGCGTGAGTTTATCACAAAATAAGGCATGAAGCAACGTAACATAAATACAGTCAATGCGTTAAGCACAACATCAATTGTATACACTGAGTCCTTGAAGTTTCAGCCGATGTTTGTGGAAATCCATAATGCCTAACGCATTCATCAACAGAGATTCCTTGTCGGACATTTCTTCCAATTTGTAGGTAGCCTTAACTCTCCCTCTGGCCTTTGTTTCTTCAAGCATAGCAGAAAGCCTTATATTATTAAGGGTGTCTAACAGGGTATCTAACGTTCCACTAAATTGTGCGTGCGCTTTTGCCTGATACCACACAATCGCCGCCATTAGGTATCCGAGGACGCAAATAAAAAAATGCACCCTGATTTTCTGATCCGTCCAGTGAAATTGCGGTTTTAAAGCAAGGTGATAGGGGTTCTTGAGATTTCTAAAGGCATGTTCAATTTTTGATTGCCCATAGTAGGCTTTTATAATGTCCGCGGTATCCCAATCGTGATGGTCTGTCATAAGAATCCTGAACCCCAGTTCCCCTTCTATTTCTTCGAGCTTTTTCTGGTCGATTGAAAAATTCAATTGAAACTTGCCTTCAGATACCTCTTTTAACGACCAATCGATAACATCCTTCGCAAATTGACATTTCACTACACTTCTTATCGTATCCTCCAGACCCTCTTTGTCCCGCATCTTTCCCTTTGGATTACACAGATGCTGCTGTAAGAGCTTTAACTGATGTTCTGCCTTTTCCAGAGACTGAGACATTCCCCTTAATTGCCCAACCTTTAATTTCTCGGAAATAAATACGACAACGGTTCTTTCCTGCCCCCAAATAACCCGTTTGTCATGGTACACCTGTATCTTACTGCCGTCAACGTCATATTCCCTGAAATTACACATGGCATCCCCTACCAACTGCTTGTGATGATACGGTGTAAGCGCTCCAACGTAATGCAATGCCAATCTCTCTACAATAGCCATATTGTCCATGGAATTGTTTCCACGATCAAAAACAATAGTGTGCTTTTTGCTGTCGAAACCTAATCCGGTCATCCTGTCTTTTATCGTCTCAAGAACCGCGCTGAACACCTTTGCATCCGCCATGTTCCCCTGATAGGTATGGTGAAACAACGGTATCATGTCGTTACGTGTAACGACCATCGCCAACCCGACCTGCCTGAGATCGTATCGCTTTTGTTTGTTTTTCCCCCGCCGGGCAATAGTGCATCGCAGATTAGTTGTGTCGATATACGTGAAAAAATTGGTTGTATCAAAAAACAGTGTGTCGCTTTGAAGGTTGTATGTTTTAAATGTCTTTTCAATTAATTCGCGCTCGATTTCTGCAATGGATTCTTCAGGAAGTGCATCCATCAAATCCCAGAAATGCTGACTGTCTATTTTACTCAAGCTGTGTCTGAGTAAGTATTCGGCAGTAGTCGTCTTTGCCCAATCCCACCATCCTCTTTTGCTGGTAGGCACACACACTCTCCCCACGGCACCCAACAAGAGGGTACTTCCGGCGGTCAGATTATTTCGAACAGGTTTTTTAGCACAATACTGCCGTGGCGACTTTATATATTTATTAATCACGGAAGGGACGTCCAGGGCATTGGCCACACTTAGCAATGCGGCTACCGCGCCATGTGAATAAGATTTGAGCCGTAATTTTTCGGTAAGACCTTGCAGTTGTTTTAATAAATCGTCTGCCTTGCCAAGATAGGCCAGGACGATGGGCCTGGGCTTGCCGTTAACGCGCCGCGATTCGACAATATACCAATATTTATAACCTCTGGAGTTTTTAGATTGAATGGTAGCCATGGCTATTAGTTGTTAGTGTATACGTAATAGATTAATACTCCGTGTATAATAGTATATACAGGCATATAATGCAATATAAATATAGTATTATTCAGTGTATACATAATTTTTTAGACAAAAAAAGTCGCAACCCGATACAAATCATTGGATTGCAACTTGATGTCTTTGTCTTACACCTTATTTCGTGATAAACTCACGCTAG
>NSJL01000003.1 GCA_002634385.1 Nitrospira sp. | reverse complement strand
GATACGTCCGGAAAGCCTGCCTGAAAATCGTTGGCTCGTTCAAGTCGTTAACAGTGATAAAAGTCATAAACTCCGCTCCAGTGCTGGGTTTGCAGCTAATAGTCCTAAAATCTGTCGGACACTACTGTCTTGATAACTTTTGTTTTGAATTGCATGCCATTGAAATGACTGGTCAAAACTTGAAAGCTTAACGGGAGAATCATTTGAGTCATCTATGTAGTAGTGAATATCAAGTAACCTTGTAGTATCTTTTGAACAATCAATTTCACCTAGATGATTAATATACCGGAGGCTATCTGGGGAAGGAACATCTATAAAGTGAGCTCCTCCCTTCTGTACAAGTGATAGAACCATCAAAATATAATCGACATTGTAGCACTTCCATCTTGAGCTGCTATTAGGGGCTATATATTTCTCCTCAACAAATGCTGATTCGTCAATAGCTAACTCCATTACCTGATAGCGAAAAACATTAACAGTCTGGAATGAAATTGACTCGGTATCTAGTGCTGTCAAACACGTACCATCGTTTCTTTTAGCCAAAGGCTTCCATCTGTTGTTTGCAGTTGGGTTGGGCTTATGAGAAAGCGAGGGTGGAGGGGTAGGTGAAAAATCTTTACCCGCTGTGCTAGCAATCTTTCCTTTTTTATAATCATCAAGCATTTTGGAAACAAGCTTTACTGGAATAGCAAAGTTTAAATTTTGTCCTCCCTTAATTAGAAAGGTAGCAATTCCGATAACATCTCCTTGTGAGTTAAAAACAGGGCTTCCACTATTTCCCGTTGAAATAGGCGCTGTAATCTGTATAAGTTCCCCCCTCACACTACTGATAATGCCATCAGAAACTGTTGTTTCTAATCCCAGGGGACTACCAATTACGACAATCCTTTCACCTTGCTGCGGTTTGTAATTTGGAGCAAGGTTTAGCACAGGAAGTTCACGTGCATCAATTTTTATAATGGCGAAATCGTTTTCTTCATCAAAAGCTATCAATTTCTCAGCAACAAAGTAGCCTCCGTTTTCCATTTTGATAAAAAGATTATTCCCTCGTTCTTTCTTCCACTCTGACACTACATGATAATTAGTTACAACGATTCCACTTGGATCAACAGTAAAGCCACTACCTGAGGAAGCCTCCTTCATGTTCTTGTCGTAAACATAGATAGTAACCACTGCTTTCTTTTTTTTGAGAACTATCTCAGAAATATTAGCCAGAGCTGCAGAAATCGCAATGAAGATAGAGGCCATAACAACAAAATATTTTACAACTGTTTTTCTCCGCATTTTGCACCTCTTCTGGATTATGTTTTTTCATAAGAGATGGCATCTTGGAGTAACTCCTATCAGAGAGGATACCTCTCCCTTACTCATGCGGCTTGAAAGTCCATTTACGTCTGGGGAAAGACAGCACTTTCCTTTTCTTCTCCATCTGCCCTTCTGTGTTTCGTTAAGTTTACCAGCTTACACAGTTTAAAGGTCAGTTTCTAAAAAAATAGTTAGGATATGTATCCCTAATCATCAAGACAATTTCTCATTGTCTGAATAGAAATTCAGTCCTTGTTTCACCACTTTTACCTGGGAACTCCTTAAAGAGAGCCTCAACCAGAGCTGGCATTACAGCAGCAAGTTGGGATGACGAACCAGAGCTTTTAACACTGCCCTCGTACAAAATATTTAGTTTATTAGTACTCGAAAGTTTTGCATCAGCAATATATAGCCAGAAGCCTCGGTTAAACACAGTCGTTGATACTACTTCTGAGCCAACAACTCCATACGTCGGTGTATATGTAGTAACTCCAGCAGTTGTTGTGGATGTAGAAATACCTGTTTGGCCAATAATGGGAACAGACTCAAAGCTCCCTCTTCCACTATCTATTCCATAGCTAAAAGCAATTACTACATCTGCCATTTCTGACGAAGCAACCTCGATATATTGATACTTACTGAGTTGTTGTCGGACAAGCTCTTTATATGCTTTGTATTCGAGACTTATTTGTTGTCCTTCCAAAGGAACAAAAATATACTTTACTGGTGTTGAAATTTCTCCTAGTTGGTGAAACACGGCTACTTCAGACTGAACAAATGCGATGCACCCTGAAAAAAGCATTACTAAAAAAATTAGAGTCAATATTGATAATGCCCTTCTCATTTCCGGCAACCCCCTCTACATTTTCAACGTCCCGTGGTTTCATTAGATGAGGAACAGTTTAGCCTCTTTCATAAACAGCAATCTCCCTTGTATCAACGCTTTTCTATATGAAGAAGCTACCGTTAAACCGGACGATAGCAATAACTTAATAATTCATGACAGCGCCGAATGGCACTAATCTTGAGAACAAAATGAGGGGCAGAATACTGATTTTCTTTCCCTCACAATTCTATTGTGTTAACAATATTAAGTCATAACAGCACTCAAAAAGCAATACAAAAAGAGGGATAGAGTATTCACTCTATCCCCTGCTTCTATGCCTTACATATGCAGCTTGCGCCTAATCATAGTCGCACCATTTTCAGTTCTCCTTTCTCTTAGGGTACTGTAACTATTCTTGTAACTCTCACGAACAAAAATCAGCAATTTTCCGCAACCTGTAGCAACAATGCAGTTGTCATAAAAAACTACTGAAATGGTTGTTTTTATTGACATTTCAGCACGTTGCAAGGAAATGGGAAAAGTGTCATGGTCGTACTCAAAATCCGTTGGGCTTCGGCCCGTGTGGGTTCAACTCCCACCACCGGCACCACTTTTTCAAGGAGTTACACGTCCCGACTCAAGAGTCGCCAATTTCTGAAGCAGACTGTCTCCGGAATTCCCCGTCTCACTCATCCTTATACTTCCTGAAAGCAGCGACCAACCCGGCAAAAGTAGCGGGCGTATACCTCTCAAAATCCTCTTCATCAACAAAGACAAAGTCGAACGTCACCATCTTCCGGCTCTGATTGATGTCTGCACACCATTGCTTCAATCGCTGGATTTTCAGGGGCGCGTCGAAATCGTCAGCGCCCTTTGTTTCCACAACAAACATCGTACCGTCGCCTGTCTTTACGATAAAATCGGGATAATAGTTCGAAATGTTTCCGTCCGCGTTGACATAATCCAGATTAAAATGCACGGCAAAGTAGTTCCTGGCATATGCAGTCACATCCGGGCATTTCTCAAGGAATGAAGCAAATAACAGTTCAAGGGTGCTGTCACCGATGATCTTGTTGAAAATACTCTTCTGCGGAACCAGAAATCCCTGATCTTTTACGACAAACGGCCTCATCTGCCTCAGCTTGATGTAATCGCGTATCTCAGCGCTTCCCTTGTCCTGCACCGTCAGGTCGTTGATCTTTTTCTTGAATGTCTCGACAACTGTTTTGCAGGCCTGCAGCTCGGACAGGTTTCGCAGCGTGTTCAGGTCATCAATTTCCACCGGCCTGTCGAAAAGATGCTCTGTCACAAATTCTTTTACCTTGCCGTAGAGCACATCATACCCGCTGACAAGACGCAGTTCCTTCATGACAACCTGGGTGAAGTACCCGATGACGCTCCGGTAATCCTCAACAGTTCCTGAATCGAGATAGGTGGTATGGTTGATCTCTCCTGTCGTTATGTCCTTGAATACGATCTCCCTTTTTTCCTCTTCGGTGAATTGCCTGTATTCGACCTTCCTGTGATCGAATCGCCCGGGATCAAGTTCTTCAAGGTTCTTGTATTCACGATACATTCTCGGGGTCAGCAGCGGGATTTCAATATCCAGCTTGTCCATGTCCTTCCGGGAATTCTGATCGTCCACTTCGATAATAATAGGGGTCTTCGGCGCAGTCCCTGCTCCCATCGGTCTTCTTTCGAGTTCGACCCCTTCGCTCTGGATGGATTCCACAAAATCCATAAAAGCATCCGTACCTACGACACTGACATATTCTGTCGTGTCCGTGCCGGGATACATGCGACGCAGCCCCCTGCCCAGGGTCTGTTCGGGGAGGATATTGCTCTTTGCGGCATAGGCGCGCAGACCGACAATCGTCGTGACATTGCGGACATCCCACCCCTCTTTCAGCATAAGGACCGAGACGATCACTTTATACGGACTCTCCCAACTGTCGATCTGGTTGGAAGCCTTGCGCAGCCTTTCGAGTTCTTCCCTGTCCTTCTTTGAATCCGCCTCCGAGATTTCACCGTTGTTCTTCGTATGGATCACCAGGATCGTATCCTTGAACTCCGGGTAGGCGCTTTCGAGGTAGTCCGCTACATCATCACAGTTCTTTGTGTCATCGGTCATGATGAAGAGCACAGCCTTCTTGCCGAGTTTCTCATGTTCGGCATAGGCTTTGCGCCACTCTTCAATGCCGAGCGCGATATAATCGGCATATTTCTCGGTATACCGTGAGCTCTGCCTTTCCCCCAGCTTTGCCCGGCTGGCGGAGTCCGGCAGCACCGGATGCTTGACCACATTCTGGATAACCGCCTCCACCAGCGGATAGTCACAGACGGTCTGAACGAATATCGCTCCGTTGTTATGCTTCGGCGTCGCCGTTACATCCACCTGCAACGAAAGAAAGTGGTCTTTTTGTTTCAATCGGTTGTGAATGTCCTCGATGGACTTGAACCAGGCCAGGCGGCTGTCATGGATATGATGCGCTTCATCGTTGATCACCACCAGTTCGTCTATCTCGCGGACAATAACGCCGAGATCGATCTTCGAATCGTTCGTCCTGCCCGTAGGCCGCCTGCCGAGGAAATAATCTTCAAGGTTCTCGTCGTCAAAGCTCGGTTCGATCTCATTCCCCGCATACACACGATGAATATTGGTCAGGAAGAGATTACCCGTCTTACGGACAATCGAAACATCATCCTGGATATGCAGGGTAAGCTGAAAATCATCCTGCCAGTTGCGGCCCCCGTAGCCGTTATCAGGGAGCAGCGGGTCGCTGAAGAATATTTTCAGCCCGTCGAAATCGGTACGCAGACGATCAAGGACGATAATATTGGGAGCGATCACCAGGAAGTTCGTCGAAAGCTTTGACTCAGGCTCATAGAGCTTATGGAAATAACACCAGGTAATGATAAGGCTCATGACCTTTGTCTTGCCGCTTCCGGTCGCCATTTTCACCACAAGGCGCAGCCATTCCTCATCGAACATACCGGCGGAAACCGCGCCGGAAGAGTCAAAGCGTATGAGATCGTATTTGTCTTTGACTTTGACGACCTCGTAGAGATAAATGATCGTTTCTATGGCCTCGCGCTGGGCGAAATAGTATCTGAAAGCATACCCCCCTATTCCCCCCTTGGCAAGGGGAGATTGAAGGGGGTGCGGGGTGATATGCTCATTCCTGAACCACCAGGTGAGGAGGGCCTTGCTTGTCGCGCTTGCGCCCTCATACTGCGTGTCACGCCAGGCGCAGACATCCTGCCTGATCTTGTGGACCAAGGGCGGAAGAAGCTTTTCATAACTGGTCTCCCGCAGCGTCTCATCAGCCGGGAACCACCTGTATGCGGGATCGAGTATTGCGTGGGGCGAGGTCGGAAAATCAGGATGGATTGACACGTACAAACTCCACTATATGATTCGTGAAAACAATAAGATCATCGAGATGATGCTCAATAACATCCACCATAATCCTTATATCCATCTCCTGATACTCATAGACCAAAATGTTGCGGAATCCGACCATGCCCTTCAATTTATTCGCAAGATCATCGGGGATAATTTTTGATTGAGCCAGTATCTCGAAACTATCCTTGCTCTCTTTCGGCAGTCCGAGTTTTCCTTTTCGAATAACGTGATTTGCCAGGTCGATTGCCTGTTCGGCTGCCCGCTGGAGATTGATGGCTATGGCATCCTGTTTCAGGGAGTCCTCCTCAAAAAGCAGCTCCGAAGGCATGGCATAATAGAGGCGGATTTGCTTTATACACCGTTCGATGCTCTCTTTTTTATTCAAAACCACGTCCATCGTCATCGCAGTATCCTTCCGGTTTCCAGTATGTCTTCCAGAATGGCCGCCCTCTCTTCGTTCAGCTTCTGGTAAGAAGACAATACCAGCATCTCGAAAGTATCGACTGCATAGTCGTTCTGCCTATAAATAATTCTGCCCTCCTGGATTATTTCGTTCTGGAAAACAGTATTTACCATCCTGAGATTAATCAGGTCGACAGCCCTTTTCAGAGCATCTTCAAGAGCAAACCGGCATTCGCTCATCGCCAGATTTTTCACTGTCCTGGCTTTCCCGGGAGAAAAGAGAACGGCAATATCCACGTCACTCTCCTTGTGTTCATCAGGAGTCAGATAGGTGCCGAAGAGGTAAATCGCTTCAACATCCGGATAAAAGCTCAGTATGGTTTTTACTATCGCCTCACTGCTCATACACTCACCTCCACTATCTTCATTGTATCATTCCCGAAGATATCGACCACCTTGACGGCGATGTATGCCTCCACTTCTCTTCGACTTCGCCGGGGATACAACAGGCTCATTAGGTCATCATATTTATACATTTTCATTGTTAATGCAACAAGGCTCCATTTTTTGTTATACTAGAATCAAGCTTTACAGTGTAAAGCTGTCGGCATTTCTAAGGGTTGTTGGCCCCAAAATAACAGCCCTTCCCTCATTTTACCTTTTCTTTCAGCTCTTCAATTGTTATCGGCACGCATTTTTTCTTTTGTTTGCGAAGCATTTTTGTGTGGTCCTTTCCGAAATCGAAAAAAGAACCAACCTGCAAAACCCCGGTTCCGGGCCTGATTCTTAAATACATAACGCATTCCAACGCTTCGCAAAATAGAGCGATGGTTCCTCTATCAGACTCAAACATGATTTCAATATCAATTTCTCCTGACAAGAGCGCTCGCATGAAATTCATTCGTCTTGCCCGTCGAAAGCTGAATTGATAGCCAACGGGCGAACCGGACGGTTCAAAGAAGATATGATCGAAATCCTTAGCGCTAAATGTAACCGGAATGTCGCGGAGATTCAACGTGCCGTGGAGATATGTTGCTTCATATTCTTTCCTGTATCCTTCTTCTGTTTTCAGTAAAACCAGTTCTACGATTTTCTTCATGATCTGCTTTCCCACACAAACACATTAAACTTCTTCTCGGACAGCGCTGTTGTCCTGCAGAGTTCTTCCCGCTGCAAATGCTCTTTAAGATACTGTACCAGTTGCCCCTTTGCATTGTTTCCGGTGATCATTTCGTTGCATGAGAAACCCGCCAGACCAACAAGATAATCAGTGAACTGAATGAGCATATTTTCCTTTGACTCAATGGCATGAAAACCCTTGATGTTACATTTTTCCCTGTTCCATAAGATAAAGGAATCAAGATAAGCATGCAAGGCTCTTGCACGATGCCTGTCCCGCGTGGGTTTCTTATCGAGAAAAATGTAATACTCGTTGTTGCTAAGGAGTTTTTCTTTCAGCAACAGATAATAGAACTTAAAGAAAGCCAGCTCTTCATCGTTATCATGAAAGTGCTCAAAATCCACCTTGGTCTTGTCCACAATGATGCAGCGAAACTGCATCAAAGGGTTGGACAAGAAATAATCTATCAATCGCTTGTAAAAGGGAAAGAACGTGTTATGGACTTTTGTCCATTTGAGCTCATGCGCAAAATGATGCTCTTCGTAAATAATTTTCAAATCATTGACAATAGCCGATTTTTCTTTTCTGGGGATCTCGATCACTCCGATGACCATCAGCTTGGAATCCCTGTTTTCGACGCGGGATTCGTCACAGTAGAGGTTGTAGACGTCATTTGAGATCAACGGATTTCTCTCCTTATCCCCGCCACAAACTCAACCTGATCGTCCTTTTCTCTTTCAAGATAATATGCCTACCCCTTTTTCTATCTTGTCCATATGATCATGGAATGCAAGCATCATGTCAAATTACCGGGTGAATTATGTAAGCTGTCCCCGGAATTCCCTCGCAGCAGTCCCATCAGGTCGCGGGCGAACCAGAATTCTTCACCATCAATTTCATGGGCGTAATCCTTGAAGTCCTTGTGCAACTGGATGATAATTTCGCTTTTCAAACAGTTATCTCCACTATCTTCATTGTATCATTCCCGAAGATATCCACGACCTTGACGGCGATCTTGCGCCGCCCCGGGCTGCATTCATGGGAGGTGGTCTTAAGCTCCAGGGTACGGTCTTTCTTGGTGCGGAAACTCTGCCATTCGTTCTCAAAGATGAAGTCACCGGTCCACTTTTCCTGCATCTCGCCGGTCACCTCGTTCTTCGAGCGGATGATTTCCCGTTTTGATTCAAAATTGAAGTCCACGCTCCAGTAGTCGATCCAGTCGGTCCATTTTTTGGTGAGGACTTCCTTTGTGACGATACCATGCTTGTCCTTTGTGACCTTGATAATCTTTCCCTGCTCGACGACGATCTTACTCTTGCCGTCCTTTAGTGATTCAGCGGCATTATCAACGCTGTCCTGCGAATAGTAGACAGAAAAATCGGTGAGCTCGATGGCGATTGCCGGAGAGACGCCCTTTTTGCCCGGTCGGATATGGGGCTTCACCTCTATATACGATACATCGTGGAAAACGACCTGGTTCTTTTCAATGGCCCGCTTGTCGAACACCTCGCGGGGGATATACTTCATGGCAAGATCGATGCCTTTTGCTTTTGCCTCTTCCTGGATATTGGGGAATAACCCCATCTCGAATTCGAAAGCGAGAATGTCCACGCGGGAGACACGTTTTTCGCGGCATTCGAGGATGATCTCTTCCACGTACAGACGGGTTATCGGCAGATTGACAGGACCGACTGCCACCACACGACCGGCTTTCTTGCCCTGAAAGCATTTGAAGTTTTCGACCGGTTCAGCACGGTAGGCATGGAGGATGAGCTTGATAAAGTCCTTTTCCTTCTGCTCAAGCTGCTTCTGCTTTTCCTCTTCGCGCAGGTCCATGTTCACGCCGATGTAGTGCGCCCGCTCGTATTTGCCGAGATTGAGGATTTCGAAAGCGCGGAAATCCTTGCCCGCGGCTTTCTGCTCGCGCTGAACGCCGATCATGCGCTTGCGGGTCGTGTGTATAGCGAACTTGCCGAGATCGGAGCCGATCCATTTGCGACCCAGCTTTTCGGCTACGGCGAGCGTGGTGCCGGAACCGCAGAAGAAGTCGGCGACGATGTCGTTTTCGTTGCTGCTGGCCTTGATGATGCGTTCGAGGAGGGCTTCGGGTTTTTGGGTGGGATAGTCGATGCGTTCTTTAGCTTGAGAATTTACAGGCAGAACATCATCCCAAATAGTCTGTAATGCTGGCCCTTTCATTTCGTCTAAATAACGCTTGTATCTTGGGTTTCCTGTTGAGGTGAAAACGATTCTTCCATCCTTTAGCAATTCATCAATTTTTTCTTGTGAATAGCGCCAATGATTGCCCTTTGGCGGTGATATCTCTCGGTCGTCGAATTTTCGCGCGGGACCGGGGCCAGTTGCCGCTAAAGAAGTAAGTTGATATTGTCTCCCGTTTTCATCTACTGAGCTGTAGTGAGAATCAATATAATCACTATCCAATCCAGTGTATTGCTGATTAAAAATAAACTTATCGCTTTTTCTATAGTACAAAACAGAATCATGAATTGCGCCGTACTTTTTAGGGTCATTATGAGGTAATGATCTTTTCCAGATAACTTCATTAGTAAAAGAAGAATTGCCAAATATTTCATCAAGAACTAAACGAACATGGTGAAGCATACGATAATCCAGATGCACATAAATACTGCCGTCCTCAGCCAAAAGATCACGCATTAGCGACAATCGCTTATAAATCATCGCGATGAAGCTGTCCGCGCCCTTTCCCCAGGTGTCGCGGTAGGCTATTTCTTCCAGGATATTCGGCTTCTTGGTGAAGGTCTCGTCGCCGATCTCGATATCCATCGAAAAATCCGCGCCCACGTCAAACGGCGGGTCTATGTAAATGAGCTTGATACCGCCCTGCTTTTCGATTTCATCACGGAGTGGGCCGTTCTTGAGAGAAGAGAGAATGAGCTTGTTGTCGCCCCATATGAGCTTGTTCGTCCAGCCTGATATCTGGCGTCCCCTCGTATCGAAAAGCCCGAATTGAGCCGCGGAATCTTCCGGCTTCTCAGCACGCGGCTCGTCGATCTGCTCGATCACCTGAAAAGGCAAAACGATATTCGTAACTTCATTGGTCTTTCCGTTCCAAAGCAACTCCACTTCCCGCTTGTCATCGAATAACAGAAAGCGATATTTGTCCGGCAAGGGCTTGTCAGCCTCAATGAGCTTCAGTATTTCACGTTTTTCGTTATCAGTGAGTTTCATATAGGACTACATTCCTTCTTCTTCCACGCCTGCAGGTACCAATCTCAGAGCGCGCAAATTGCACAAATCAACCGCCAACATCCAAAATCAGCCAGTGCTGAAAGTAATCGACTGGATTGCATTGACTTTTCAGTTTGGTTTCCTCAGACCACATCTTCTATAATTTGTTACAACCTTGTTTTGGTAATTGGCGATTTCTTTATTGATTGACTCCGCCTTTCCAACAACCCATGATTCATTAATCCCAGATACTCGAACAGAACTGCTATCTCTTTCAAAAAAATCGACAGTAACCATTTTATTTATTCCCGGAGCTTCAGGCTCTTGGATAAATATTTTTAAGCTTCGTAGTTCTTCGATATCATCAAGGTTCGATACGAAATCAGTTGCAAACCTGGTAACTTCATTGCTACGTTGCATGTAAGTTACAATGAGTCTCCCCTCGCTAAAATCCTTTTCAATTATGTTGAACAGTGCGTTTACGTCTTTCTTGAAAAGCCTAACAGAACCAATTGGTACAATTTTATTATAGATTTGCTCAGGCTCTGCCGTTTTTGAGAACTTCTCCTCATAGTTGTGAGGATACAATCTTACTGTACCAGCACTGCCAATCGTTGTTTCCCAGCGACTAGCTAAGCTTCCATCTTGTTTTAATTCAGCGATTATAGTCGTCTCACCAAGTATTCCACCCTCTGAGGCCTGTTTTGGAGTACCATTTATTATCATTGTCCCATCAGTAATTGAACCGGAAATATCATATAGGGCTATACCGAATTTGTCATCACAGAGGTGTGCAATACCCTGCACCTGATTTTCAGTTTGAGACAATTCCATAAACACATTGCCCGTATTAGTACCATATATTCTGCCAGTCCATTTACCCTGAAAATTACTTATTGATACCTCCACCGTGAAGACCGCTAAAAGGAGCAGCTCTCTATATTTTCTCTGCTGCCCCTCTTTCTCTCGGCCCCAATTCCATTGAGCACTAAGAAAATACGTCCTCTATCCACTCTGTACACCTTATGCCTTCTTTCTTTGTGTAGAAGTTAAATCAATAAGCCTAGTCGCTTCCATTGGTATCTCCATAATAGAGCATATCTTTTGCTTTTCATCATACCTCATTGGGAACATATATAAGTAGTTAATTACTAAGTGCTTTAAAATCGTATAAGGGAGGTAATTACTTTCTAACACGCTCCTCAATTTCTTTAACTCACTGTACGGGAAGGTTTTATAAAAATCTAATTTTATTGCTATATTTATTAGTTGAACTGATGGGAAGTTGTGTTTTTCAATAATCTCCCTAAATGTCTCTGATAGCTTTTCTGAGCCAAGCGATTGTGCTAATTTTGCTGTAAACGAATATGCTATTATCTCACATAGTTGAAATAGTAGATGCCTTGATACTTCCTCTATTTTATCCCGATCAGTAATCTCACGCTCCTCAATAATAGCTTTAATGTCTTTTATCGCTAAGCCTATATTATCGTTAAGAGTATCAAAAAAAGATTTTAGAGCACGTAGGCCAAGAAAATAAGCTTCTTCTCCAAGTTCAAGCTTTCTCTCCCCTTTCAGTGAGCCATAATAGTTTTTTAGTATCTGTCCTATTATTTCGATTGTTTTATATGCCGAATTTAGAGTTGATATCAAGCCGAGTTCTGTGAGATTGCTTTCATAATCATACAAGTCGTCATCGGCGTTGTTCTTTTCATCGTTTAATAATTTGCTTTCATCCTTGAGGCGGTTGCATTTCTCTCTATGCTGCTTCACATCTCTATCTTTATAAACAAGCTTCGGAACTTCTTTTAATAGTTCATTTATAAAGCATACGTCTTTATCGAACTTAACAATATCAAACTCTGAGAAAATGGATTTTGCACTTAAGAGTATCTCTGAAAGTACGAAAGGATCTTTTGAATGATGAGTCAAAAACATTATTATATTCGCAAATTCTTCAACGTGAAGTCTCCTACATAGTTTACTAATATTTCTTTTTATTTCTTCCTCATTAATATTATTGGATAGATAGCGAGCAACAAAGTAGTAATAAACATATTTATAGCGAAATTTCACGATATCATTACTAACAGATAAAATTGATGCTTTAATCAGACCGCCGATAATCTCATCAAAGCTTACGATTATTCTATAATCATCACATAATCTCTTATGAAATCGAAGCAATTCGTCCTTAGATATTTCTCTTACCTTATTTGAAAATAATTCAAATGCTAATTCCGTTATGTAGCTGAAGTAAGCCTCTAGATCCTCATGCGTAATTTTCAAATTAGTCAGTGTCTGTGTAATCAAATAGCCATAATAGTATCCATAAGAACTCTCTTTTAGATTAGTAGTTTGTCCTGCCTCTATAGTTTGCAGAATAGTAAGCAAAAAAATGGGTGCAGATGGTACATAATTGTATCCGATGATCGTATTCATAACTCTTTCCGCAGCATCATTCTTTCTTATTAGCTCTTGCTCATCCAAGTAATGCTCTTGACCTAACAGATTCCACTTATTAATGAGTTCATTTCTTAACTGGTAGCCAAAGTCTAATATTTTAAATTGTTGGAAACTACTTATAGTTGTGCCTCCTTCTCCTTCCTTATAGAAGATCTCTTCGGCCGGAAACAAATCATTTGTGGTCATAACAATATTTGAAGCAAAACCACTGATATAGTCAAGAAAAAGAGATTTATTTGCAATATTTAGTCTTGATTTGTCGAAGTCATCAATTATAAGCATCCTCTCTTTGTTCGAAAGTTGCTTATATTCCTCTAAATTTTCTTTTGTATATTGATTTGAAAATTTTTTCCAAATCAATTTGTTTATTTCTTCATCAGAGGATGATTTAATTTCGTAACCTTCCAAAAATATTGGGATAAGCTTGTTGTTATAATAGTATTTATAAAGGGTTCGGCAGAGTGCTGTCTTTCCAGTTTTTTCAGCCCCCATAAATATTGCCCTTATTACTCCACCCTCTGCCTTGAGTAATACTTTTGCACTTATAACACCGTGCAGAGCGTCTTTTGCTTTAGTTTTCTCTTGGTTCAAATCTCTTAAATTCGGGTAGACAAAAAAATCCTCTAAAACAATTTTTTCCTTTCGTGGATGTTTGAATAATGCGCCAGCGTCCTCTAGGAATTCAAAAAATTTGCCATTTAGTTCAAATTCCCTTTTTTTCAAACTTGTATATCTCTCATATTTCCTCCATTCTGAGCTACCACTCATATCGTATATATCTTTATTCCATCGATAATGAATTATTCTTTGCATTTGTTTTATTAAATCAATTTGAATCACATTAAATTCACTCTTGTCCTTATTGCTATGATCCTGCAAAACCCCGCCCTCTATGTACTCAGTTGTATTACCACGCAAATCATCTTTTTTTATACTTGATGCTGAATGCTCGTGGCCTGTAAGCACCATATCAGATGTACTTTCTATATGAGTCATAAATTCTCTATAGAGGCCAATATGTTGCCAAATAATTGGATGATGGAAGACACTAATCACGAAGTCAGCTTTACTCTTGAAAACATCCATGTCAAGAAGATTAAGGGGAAATATAATGCCTGGCACCTCTTCTTTTTGAGATATCCATGAAGTGTTATAGCAATTGAAAATAATATTTTTACTTTCAAACTTATAATTAAGGATTCTTAACAATTTATCTCTATAAATCAGTTTTGTCTCATCTTGATACAACTCATTAAAGTAGAACCAATTTTCTTGCACTTCGCAGCATTTCTCAATAATATCTATATCAATCTTCAATTCAGTATTACGAATTTGTTTAATTAAAGCTTCTCTTATACTTTTGCTGGTTATGTTATGATTACAATCGTGATTTCCTGGAACCATTATGATATTTAATGTCTTGCCTGTATACTCTTGAAGTTCTGTCTTAATGCCATCTAATAATTTTATTGTCCTATTGTATTCATCATTTTCTCCAGAAAAAGCAACATCTCCTGTAAGCACCAGAAAAAGCACATCCATATCTATACATAAATTCCGAACAGCATTGCGTAACTTCTCTTCTCTATTAAAAATTGAATTACTTTCAAGCTGAATATGTATGTCACTCAAATGGATAATAATAACTTTCATGACTATTCCTCCTTGGATAAAAATTAGGGTCACCCATTAAAAGGCTTGCAAACATGCATTTAGCCATTATTTTCCCCCGTCATTTTTCCTCATCCACCAGAAAGCCGATGCGCTTTTTAGGCTTTGCCTGAGGCTCTATGAGCTGTTTTATGGTGTCGAAGACGACCCTGAACTGATGGTCATACTTCCTTTCCATCATCTCTATCTTGCGCTTTATTTCCTTGTGGGTTGAAAGCATTTCTCTCAGTTGCCCGAACGTTCGCATAATACCGATGTTCACCTGTATCGCTCTTTCACTGTTCAGAACACTTGAGAGCATGGCAACGCCGTATTCTGTAAAAGCCATTACACTTTTCGAAAACTTAAGTGCTTCCAAGGATATCACAATTTGTGATATCCTCATGATCTCTTCCCGGCTCAACTGAAACATAAAGTCATCGGGAAAGCGAGTGATATTACGCTTAACGGCCTGGTTGAGAATTCTCGTCTCCACCTCATACAATTCAGCCAAATCCCGGTCGAGCATCACCTTCCGGCCCCTGATTATCAGAATTTTCTTTTGTATGATCTCAGCGGGTACTATATCCATTCATTTCCTCTCATTTTCCAGGTGCTCATAGGATCTGGCTTGCTTTTGTGCATTTAGCCTCACACTCCATACCGCTCCCTCCGCTCACTTACAATCAATGCCCTCTCCCTCTCGATCTCCTCGATCAGTTCCTTCTCAGTAGGCAGATAGAGCTTGTATTTTGAGGCGAAGAGCCGTTTATTCTCCTTGAGCACGGAATACTTTGCAACCGTTTCGTCTTTTTCAGTACAGAGAATAATACCTATGGTGGGGTTGTCGTCAGTGCCTTTGATCTTGTCTTCATAAAGCCTGACATACATGTCCATCTGACCTATGTCCTGATGGGTGAGCTTGCCGTTCTTGAGGTCGATCAGGACAAAACACTTGAGGATGTAGTTATAAAAAACCAGGTCCACGAAGAAATCGGAAGTCTCGGTGGAGATGCGCTGCTGCCGGGCGACAAAGGCAAAGCCCTTGCCGAGTTCGAGCATGAATGCCTGAAGTTTTCCTATGATCGACTGCTCAAGGTCGGACTCCCTGAAGCTGGGGCTGTCCTTCATGCCGAGAAACTCAAGGACATAGGGGTCTTTGATAAAATCCTGCGGTTTCGCAGGGATGAGTGCAGTCTTTTCCTGCATTTCTTTTATGACGGTCTCCTTAGCGCAGCTCATTTTCAGTCGTTCATAGTAGAGGGAATTGATCTGGCGTTCCAGAGCGCGGACCGACCAATTCTGCTCAGCAGCCTCGTTCATGTACCATTGTCGTGCTTCTTGTTTTTCCACGCGAATCAAAAGGCGGTAATGTGACCAGGTTAATTCTCTACGCACGGCATAAGGACTTGACGGCGCCGGGTCGTTATTCCCCACTTGCCGTTGTGATAGACGAGTCTCAGAAGATTCTCCGCACAGAGTGCGGAGAATTGGAAAAGCAAGGTAGAATTGCTTAAAAGCCCAAAGATTGGACATATTGAATCCCTTACCGAAATCAAGCGTCAGTCGTTCAGAAAGGCTGCGAACTAAGGCATCACCATAATCGGCTCGCTTCTTACCTTTCTGCTCCTCCTCGACAATCATCCTCCCGACATTCCAGTAGGCTTCCACCATAACAAAGTTGACAGCGCGATAGGAATTTGATCGTGCAGACCGGAGCACTTCTGCAATTGATTCATAAAATTCACTACGCACTGTATAACGAATCGACTGCCGAATCCCCCCAGTCTTCGATGCTTTTCCTTTCCTTAGAGACAAACTTCTCCTCATGTGCCTATCCTCTTCATAATCGACTTGCGTGCGCCGTCGGTGGCTTTTGCTTCATCCTCAACAGCCCACAGGGACGCATCTCTTTTTTGCACTATGGAATTATCCCTTTTCATTCATTCCCGCAGCACCTTTTTTTCTTCTCACAAATCGAAACAACAGTGAACTTCAGCATATTACCAAAAAGAACACTTCTTTACAAGAGTTTTTTACTCCTAACCAGCAATTCTCAATATGAGGATCAAAGGGCAGGGGAAGGATTGCGGCCCGATCCCGGACCGGGCCGGGACAAAAGCCGGAATGACAGGCTCCAGGGGACGTCATTCCCGCTTGTCGGGAATCTTTCTTCTTATAATGAGAATTGCTGACTTCTGACCGGCACGGCTTGCATAGAGCTGAAAGGCTGTTATTTCATCCACGTTCGCGTTTATGCGTTGAGCATTTTCGCCTCCCCTTACCCCCTCTCGCCTTATGCCCTATTCCCCTAACCCTCTCTCTTCATTTTCCCGCCCGGCCTGAAGCCGAGCGGAACCGTGTCGGAGCTGTTTCCTTTCCTGTATAATAGGGTGTAAAACCTGTGGCCCTACATCTGAAAGGACTGAAGGAGGCTCGCTTGAAGCGGACAAACAAAAAACCCAAACCCAATGTGAAAAATATGATCCTCGCTCTTGAGCTTTTGGAACTCTCCCTCGCCCTCAAAAAAGCGGTAAAGAAAGATAGGACGAAGGCAGATGTCCATTGTTGAAACCTTCTTAAAAGCGGTCTCCTTCTTCGACACCCTGAAAGAAGACGGCTTTATTGAAGACTATGCCCTTATCGGAGGACTTGCCCTTTCCGCCTGGGTGCGCCCCCGCACCACGAGAGATGTTGATTTTGTTGTTATCCTCTCTGAAGGCATGGATTGGCCCGACATCGTCGCCGCCATCGAGACCCGGCTGCAAAAGAGAGTGGTGATCCGAAAGAGAAAGCAGGCGAACATTCAAGAGATGCTTTCATTTATGGAGGGTCAAATACAGGTAGATGTCATCAGCGCCAGAGGACTCTCTGTTGCCCATGAGGCGATTAAAAACGCAGCCACGGCCACCCTCTTTGGCCACGCTATCAAAGTGGCAACACCCGAATATCTGATTCTCCTGAAACTGCTGCCTTTAAGCGAGCAGGACATTCTGGACATTAAAGCCCTTACGCAGAAAGCAGACAAGGAAAACCTCTCGGCTTTAGCGGATAAATTCTTCCTGCGCTCACGACTCGATAGGGTGCTCAAAAGGAAAAAGAGTACGCCATAAAGGGAGCAGAAAACGACTTTGCCCTATTGATTCCTTCACCACTTTTCCCAAGGACTGACCACCCCTTTTTCTGACGTTTACCCATTCGCTGTACCGGGACGGTGTCTGTGCCGGCATCGTCTCGCGTGCGCTTCGATCCAACCCTTCCTGTTTGGAGTAATGTCAATCCGCTGATGGAAAAAATATCGATATGATAAAGGCCTATCACAAAAGTAGCCAAAAAGGCCACAATACGGATACACCAAAAGGGGAAACAATGGAAAAAACGGAATTCCTTAAGGCAGCCGGAAAAGGCGACTATACGGTGGTACACAAAATGCTCGCGCAGGGCATCGACGCCGACACGCACGAGGAAGGCGGCAGGGGCAGGACGGCCATGATGCGCGCATGCCGCCACGGACATACCGATATTGTCAGGCTCCTTCTCGAAAAAGGGGCCGATGTCAACAAGCAGGACGCTTTCGGCGACACGGCGCTGACCTATGCAGCCTGCAACGGATACATGGACATCGTGAAACTCTTGCTGGAACATGGTGCCGGCACAGAGATACGGAACAATGCCGGCAGGACCGTTCTGGAAGAGGTGGGTGCGGAGTTGCTGTGCGGACCGAGCCTGACCGACGAGGAGCTGTCCGAAGCGCAGAAACAGTATTGGGACATCATTACAATGTGCAGGCAGCATACGAGGCAGCAGGGGACATAGGGATACGCCACACGCCTCACCCGTTGACACGGGAGGGCCGTCCTGGCTACCGGCTCCGCGCTACCTGCATCCTCGGGCAAAAGCGTTGTATTGCACAGTGGGAGCACAAGGGGGAGAGCGGTTTGCAGATCCTCTGTCCGAACGCCACCAGGATGCCATTCAGTTCGATCCAGTACTTTTCAGGCAGGACCTCCCGCAGGGCGAATTCCGTCTCGGTAGGAGTGCCGGTGCTGACGAGCCCCCACCGGTTCGTAATCCGGTGCACATGGGTATCCACGCAGATGCCCGGCCTGTTATAGCCGAGGGTCACCACAAGGTTTGCCGTCTTCCTTCCTACCCCTTTCAGGGTGAGCAACTCCTCGATGGTATCGGGGACCTTCGCCCCGTATCTTTCGAGGAGTACGGAGCAGATCTTCTTGATCGTGCGGGCCTTCATCCGGTAAAAGCCCACCGGATAAATGGCTTTTTCGATTACTTCTTCGGAGAGGGCACCCATGCTGTCGGGAGCGGCAGCGAGGGCAAAAAGCCTCCCGGATGCCTCCTCCGTGGTCCTGTCCTGCGTCCGCAGGCTCAGGATGCACGAGATAAGTATCTTGAAAGGGTCCCTGTCGGATGCGGCAAGGGCGTCGAGCCAGGGGACATCCAGGCTCTTCACCTGCCTTTTCAGGACGGGCCAGGCCTTTGCGAATTCCCCGGGAGTCATTCTTCCAGGGTTATGGCATCGACAGGGCAATTCTCTTCGGCCGCTTCGCAGCACCCCACGAAGTCACATGCCTCCGGGTCGATCACTTCGGACTTCCCGGTGGTCTCGTTCAGGTGGAATACAGCAGGACAGATCTCCTCGCACCTCCCGCAGCCGATGCATTTCTCTTCATCAACGATTACGTTCATAATTCCTCGATGATCATTCCCGCCAGGAGGGGGAACATGATTTCATGGTGCCCGGTGAGGGCGAAGCACCTCCCCTTCTGCAGGGTGGGCCGCCGCAGCACATTCTCCCGGGGACGGTAGTGCTGGAAAAAGTCCATGTTCACCGTGGTGAACTCCTCTACGGTATGGCCCAGGTTCCGCGCCACGGTGAGCGCTTTCAGGAAGACCTCGGGGAGGACGACGGCAGAGCCGAGGTTGATATAGACGCCGCCCTCGAGATCGGCCACCGCCGCAGTAAAGAGCCTGAAGTCCCTGAGACTCCCCTCCCCGATGGAGGCACCGTCGGCCTCGGGATGCATATGGACGATATCCGCCCCGATGGCGACATGGACAGTGGCAGGGATGCCGAGCAGGTACGCCTCCCGGAAGAGGCTCTTGTCACGGTACGGGAAATCGGAAGAGTCGATGAACACCCCCATGGAATGCCCGATGCCATATCCCTGTTTTACTCCCGCTGTGATGGCGTGATTGACCATTCTCCCCGTTTCCTGCGCCATACCGAAGGTGCCGGTGCAGAGCTCGCGGGCCACATCTTCCGAGGTCTGTCCCGCATAGGCGATCTCGAAATCGTGGATGATGCAGGCGCCGTTGGCGGCCAGGGCGGTGATCACTCCCCTCCGCATCAGATCGATGATAACCGGGGAGAGTCCCACCTTGATGGAATGGGCACCCATCCCGAGGATGACCGGTCTCCCGTTCCGGTGCGCTTCCGCCACCGCCTTCCCGACAGCCTTTATGTCGTGCGCGGCGAGGAAGTCGGGAAGGGAGGCGACGAAGTCCCCGAAGGAGCCCCCCTTTTCATGGGGGCGGGCGGTCTTTTCCACCGACACCTTGCTGAGCCGGTCCCGTATGGAATAGGTCCTGAGCTCTTTCATTTCAATGGGCCTGTATTTCTTCATATCCCTGAATTGTAGCATAAACATTGATTTTCTGTTAAGATTTATGCTATTTTTACATTTACCCCGTAAACGGTTGAAAAAGAAGCACCTGAATTTATTATTAATGTAATTTGCCACTCGAAGGAGGATATCCGTGCCAGCGAAAGCAGCGCCCAAAAAGAACCTTTCCGCCTTAAAAAAGACGCGACAGGACGAGAAGAGAAAAGAACGCAACCAGTCGGTGAAGACCGCTCTGCGTACGCATGCAAAGAGTGTGGAAGCAGCAGTGGCTTCGAAGAGCAAGGAGGAGGCCGACGCCCAGTTGAAGAAGACCATCAGCATGCTCGATAAGGCGGCCACCAAGGGAGTGATCCACCGGAACACCGCTGCCCGGAAGGTATCGAGACTGACGAAGAAGGTAAACGGCGCCTTCAGCGGAGAAGCGAAGGAATAGGGTGTGTCTGCAAACTGCCTTCTCCATTGACCGGCTGCACAGTACCCGGACTGCGTTCTCCCGGACACAACGTCCTCAACGTAGCTCTGCTACGCCTCCGGGCGCTGTTGCTGCCCCAAAGAATCTTCGATTCTTCGGGGACCCCTGTTTTTTTCCGGGGTTCTGGGACGCCTTGCCCAGGAACTCTTCGCTCGATCTCGCTACGAACCCAGTGTGCAGACACACCCTAGACGGTCCTGCTTTTTCCCTTGCGCCGGAGCAGTTTCACCAGGAGATCTTCCAGAACGAACTTGTGGGAGGACTTCACCGCGGCATCCGCCTCATGCAATAGCCTGAAAACCTCGTAGGCCCCCGCGGAATTTTTCTCTGGAGAATTTTGAGGGGCCTTTTGCTGCGGAGCCGGCTCCCCGGATACCTGCCGGGAAATCTGCCGGGAAATCTGATAATTCAGGGCACCCAGGACCATCTGCGGCTCCTGGTTCACAAGCAGCCCCTGAGCGATCCTGAACACTTCCCTCGCATCCCCCCGGGCGAGGGCGTCCGTCAGATCGAAAGCGCTGTACTCCGCCCCCGCATACACGGTCCCCTTCAGATCCTCTACCCCGATACTGCCGGCAGCATTCCAGCACGAGAGCTTCTCTATCTCCGCGAAAAGCATCCCGAGATCGGTCCCGGCAACGGTGATCAGATACTCCACCGCCTCAGCGGTAAGAGAAATCCCCTTCTTTTTTGCATGGGCGCCGATCCACAGGGGGATCTCCTTCTCCTGCACGGTGAGGGCGATCATTTTCACGCCCTTGAGAACCGCTGCATCGAAGAGCTTCGGGGAGGCCCCTTCATGGAGCAGGATCAGGAGGGAGGCGGGGGAGGGCACCGCAAGATACGCCTCCAGCTTTTTGGCCTCCTTCTTCGCCAGTTTCTGGATATTCTTCAGGACTACCGTCCTCCTTTCGGAAAGGAACGGCATGGTATTCAGCGTATCCACGATCTGCTCCATGGGGACCATGTCGTCGGGAGATTTGCAGTCGTAGATGTCGAAATTGAAGACATCTCCCTTGTCCCGCTGCTCCCTGATGAAGGAAAGGGCCTCATACAGCAGAAAATCTTCTGAGGAATGGAAGAGGTACACCGGGGAGCGAAACCCCTGGGAGAGCTCTTGCTGGAACTGCCTGATGCTCACGTATCCCCTCCCCTGTTTCCTATTGCCTCCGGCCTTTCTGATACGGTGCGATCTCGGCGGGGTACGCCTCCTGCAGAAGCAGCCGGTTGAGCAGAACGCGGTCGGAGCTCTTCGGGTCCCGGGCGGCCAGCTCCCTCGTCTCCCCGGTCAGGGGCACGTGGGCGAAGCGACCCTCCTCGTACAGCGAGGCCCCCTGCAAAAGGGCATTCAGCTCGCCCGCAAGGGAGCCTTTGAAAGCCTCGGACAGGCCGGACCCGCTGTAGTTTTCAATCTCCTGGCGCATCCCCTCCGAGAGGCGCGTCATGATATACCGGGAGAGGGGATCCTGCTGCGCCTTCAGTTTGAGGACCAGTCCCCCGGGATTCCTGATATCCTGTGCCGTAAGGAGCAGGGAGGAGAAGTTTTCGGGGACGGAATAGATAATGGTCGTAACAATCGCCTGGGACAGGTTCTTGAGCGCATCCCGGGAGGAAAGCTCCTTCTGGGCCAGGACGCTTTCGAGCTTGCCGACGGAGTTGAAGTAGGTGATGTACGGACTGTCCGCCAGGACAGGGGTCACCCTGCCCGTCTCCCTGTCCACCAGCCGGAAGGATGCCCTGATGATCACTTCGTACTGCGTGGCGACCGAGGAAAGCTCCACGGTGGGCCTCAGCAGAAACTGGGTCACCTCCCCTTCCAGGGCATACCGCGCCGACCGGGTGACGAGAAAGCCGTACTCGGAGAGGGTCTCCGCAAGCAGCCGGTTGAACCGGTCCTGCAGCTTCGGCTCGGTGGTCCTGTTATCGATCTTCCCGAGGGAGACCGCCTCGAAAGGAAGGTCCGCCCTCGTCTGAAGGGTGTACCCGCAGCCGCCCAGGAACAGGCCGAGGGCAACAAGCAGCGCAGGGAGAAAGGAGGATGCCTGTATTCCGCGGTGCATCACCGGCTCCCCTCCTCACCCGACCACGACATTGACGAGGCGCCCCTTCACCACCACCACCTTCTTCACCTGTTTTCCGTCGATGATCTCCGCGATTTTCGGGTCCCCCAGTGCCCTTTTCTGCGCCTCCTCATCCGGCAGCCCGGCAGGCACCATCAGTTTGGCCCTCAGCTTCCCGTTCACCTGCACCACGAGCTCCACCTCTTCCTCACGGGCAAGGACCTCGTCCCCTACGGGCCACGGGTGTCCGAAAATGCTGCCCTCTTCCCCGAGCGCTTCCCACAGCTCCTCACTGAGGTGGGGGGCAAAGGGGGCAAGCAGCAGCAGGACGTTTTTAAGGGAGATCCGCAGCACCGCCCTGTCTTCCGTTTCCTGGGGCGTGTAGGCGGACAGCTCGTTCACCAGCTCCATGAGGGACGCGATGGCCGTATTGAAGTGGTACTCCCTCTCCACATCCTCGGTCACCTTTCTTATGGTTTGGTGGGTCTTCCGAAGGAGCCGCGACGCCTGATCGGAGAGGGGGGGAAGACCTTCTCCCTCCTCCCTGCCCGCTCCGCGCACTTCGTCACGGTACCGGTAGACGATCCCCCAGACCCTGTTCAGGAAGCGGTACGCGCCCTCCACCCCCTTGTCCGACCATTCGAGGTCCCTCTCGGGAGGCGCGGCGAAAAGGGAGAAGAGGCGCAGGGTATCGGCCCCGTACCGCTGGATGAGGGCATCGGGGTCGATGACATTTTTCCTGGACTTCGACATCTTCTCGACCCGCCCTTTCTCTGCGATCTTTCCGCAGAGTGCGCATTTGCCGTCTTCCACCTGCTCGGGGAAGAGCCATTCGTGCTCGGGGCATCTCCATGTCTCCTTGCAGACCATTCCCTGGGTGAGCAGATTTCTGAAAGGCTCCCCGTATCCGGTAATCCCCAGGTCCCGCAGCACCCGGGTGAAGAACCGCGAATAGAGGAGATGGAGGACGGCATGCTCGATGCCGCCGATATACTGGTCCACCGGCATCCAGTAGGAGATGTTCTTCCTGTCGAGGGCATCCTCGTCCTTCCGGGAACAATACCGGATGAAGTACCAGGAGGAGTCCACGAAGGTATCCATGGTGTCGGTCTCCCTCCGCGCCTGGCCTCCGCACGCAGGACAGACAGCCCGGAGGAACTTCTCCGACTCCTGGAGGGGGGAGCCCCCCTTGCCGGTGAAGTGCACATCTTCGGGCAGTACCACCGGCAGGTCCTTTTCCGGGACCGGGACAACGCCGCAGCGTTCGCAGTAGAGCACAGGGATGGGGGTGCCCCAGTACCGCTGCCGTGAAATCCCCCAGTCGCGCAGCTTGTAGTTGATCATCCTCTTCCCGGGGCCGCTGTCCTCGATATGCCGGATGATCCGCTCTTTCGCCGCGCCGCTTTCAAGCCCGTTGAAAGGCCCGGAATTCACCAGGATCCCCTCCCCTTCGTATGCGGATTCGAGGGCATGGCCTTCCCTCTCCCCGCCCTCTCCGGGGACGATGACCACCTTGACAGGCAGATTGTATTTCTTCGCGAACTCGAAATCCCTCTGGTCGTGGGCCGGGACCGACATGATGGCACCGGTGCCGTACTCCATCAGAACGAAATTGGCGACATAGATAGGGATGCGCTCGCCGTTCAAAGGATTCACCGCATAATGACCGGTAAACAGACCCTCTTTTTCCTCCACCTTGCCGTATTTCGCCTTGATCCCCGCAAGCCCTTCCTTGTCGGCAACCAGCCCCTCCGCAAGGGGGTGGGTCGGGGCGAGACACATGAAGGAGACGCCGAACAGGGTATCCGGACGCGTAGTGAAGATCCTGATCTTCTCCCCTCTTCCTTCCACGGGGAAATCCACCTCGGCACCTTCGCTCTTGCCGATCCAGTTCTTCTGCATGGCCACTACCCGCTCGGGCCATCCCGCCAGCTCGTCGCAGCCCCGGAGGAGCTCCTCCGCATACCGGGTGATCCGCAAAAACCACTGCTCCAGTTCCTTCTGGATGACGGGGGTATCGCACCGCCAGCATCCGCCGTCGATCACCTGCTCATTGGCAAGGACCGTGGCGCAGGAGGGGCACCAGTTCACGAAGGAAGATCTCTTGTACGCGAGGTCCTTCTCGAGAAGCTTCAGGAAGAACCACTGGTTCCAGCGGTAATACCCGGGGCTGCAGGTGGTCACTTCCCTGTCCCAGTCGTAGCTCAGGCCCATGCGGTCGAGCTGCTTTTTCATGGAGCCGATATTCTCGTAGGTCCACTGCGCCGGGTGCAGGCCGTGCTTGATGGCTGCGTTCTCCGCGGGCATGCCGAAGGCGTCCCATCCCATGGGATGCAGCACGTTGAAACCGCGCATCCTCTTGTACCGGGCGATGACATCACCGATGGCGTAATTCCGCACATGCCCCATATGGATCTTGCCCGACGGGTAGGGGAACATCTCGAGACAGTAGAATTTTTCGCGGGAGGTGTCGATCCCGGTCCTGTTGAGACCCCGCTCCGCCCAGAACGCCTGCCATTTCAGCTCTATTTCATTGAAATCGTATCTCTCTCTCATACACTCCTCAGAATTTGATACCGAGATCGGGGAACAGTCCGGACAGTTGTGCCGTCTTGTTCGTCAACAGCATGATGCCGAAGGCGATCAGGATCAGTCCGCTGACAATCATGATGATGCGCATGAACCGCTGCAGCTTCCTTGTATTGGACAGGAGTGCATTCACCGCCAGTGACGACAGGATAAAGGGAATGGCAAGCCCCAGGGAATAGACGGACAGGAGCTTCAGCCCGAAGGAGGCCGACGCCTGGGAGCCGGCATAGATCAGGATCGTCCCGAGAATCGGCCCGATACAGGGGGTCCAGCCCGCGGCAAAGCTCATCCCGATGAGAAAGGCACCCACATACCCGGCAGGCCCTTCGCTGATATGGAATCTCCTCTCCCGCATCAGGAAATCGAGCTTTACGACGCCCGCCATGAAGAGGCCGAAAATAACGGTAAGGATGCCGCCCACGATCCTGATAGCGTCCTGGTACTGCAGGAGCAGGTTCCCGAGCAGGGACGAAGAGGCTCCCAGCGCAATGAAAATAGTGGAGAATCCGAACACGAAAGCGAGGGTGGTTCCCATGGTCCGGGACAGGCGTGGCGAAGACTTCAACTCCTCAAGGGACAACCCGGTGATGAAGGAGACATAGGCGGGAACAAGGGGCAGCACGCAGGGGGAAAGGAACGAGAGCACCCCCGCGGCAAAGGCGAGGGGAAAGGACACATCCGTGGTCATCGGGCACACTCCTCGGGGCTGCCTTTTATTTTCTCCACCGCATGGGGAATCACGTCGAGAATGATTTCCAGGTTCTCCCTCACCGCAACGGGACTGCCGGGGAGATTGATGATGAGGGTCTTTCCGCGCACCCCCGCAACAGCCCGGGAGAGCATGGCCCGCCGGGTCTTCTTCAACCCCTCCATTCTCATGGCTTCCGCGATGCCGGGAATCTCCCGTTCGATCACCTCAAGGGTCGCCTCGGGGGTGACATCCCGGGGAGAAAGACCCGTACCCCCGGTGGTAAGGATGAGATCCACTTTGCCGGAATACTCCAGCAGCTTGCCCCTTATCAGCTCCTTTTCGTCAGGGAGAATATCGTAGTACTTCACCTCGCCCATTTCCCGCAGGGTTTCGGCGATGGCGGGCCCGCTCGCGTCCGTCCGCTCTCCCCGGGACCCCTTATCGCTCAATGTCAGGACGGCGACGGTGATCATGACGAGCGTGGAAGCCCGCTCCACGTACAGAGCGCCCGGGCACTCCCCCTCCCTTCCTGACCGGCACTATTCGCCGACACTGATCGGGTCTCCCTTCCTGACTTTTCCGCCCTTCAGGATCTTGATGAAGATACCCTCCTTGGGCATGACGCAATCCCCTGCCTGGTGGTAAATGGCGCAGCGGGAATGGCACTCCTTGCCGATCTGGCTCACCTCGCCCACCACGTCACCGCCGAGGCTCACCTGCGTTCCGAGGGGGAGCGCCACGAGGTCGATCCCCTCGGTGGTGATATTCTCCGCAAAATCCCCCTCTTTTACATCGAGTCCCATGGCCTGCATCTTCCTGATGCTCTCCAGCGCAAGGAGGCTTACCTGGCGGTGCCATGCGGACGAGGCATGGGCATCCCCTTCGATACCGCAGTTCTCACTGATGACGGCTTCTTCCACCGGCTTTTTCCTGACGCCTTTCTTCTCGCTGATATTGATGGATATAATCCGGCCTTTCATTGATTTCTCCCGGGTTTTTATCTTTTACCATAACACAAATACAGGGGGCAAGTCAGCAGAACCGCTGACAGGAAGTACAAATCAGTAGCAAGAGGGCTCTCTCAGAGGAGAGAGGAGGCAGCAGGGGGGAAGAGCGATATCGAGAGCATTTCGTTGCGTCTCTCGGCGAAACGAAACGGCCACCCCAGCAACTGTCTGAGCCGACGTGAGGAGGCGAGTTTTGCTGGGGTAGTGGAGTGAGCCATAGAGACGCAGAAATCTCTCGTGAGAGCGATGACTCTTTGCTGCCTCTCTCCGACATGCCCTCACCGGTTCCTGTCGATGATCCCGCCGCCGAGAACGGTGTCCCCCTCGTAGAATACCGCGCTCTGCCCCGGAGCCGGGGCCCACTGCGGCTCATCGAAGGTCACCCGGACCCGGTCCCCTCCGATACGCTCGATCACGGCGGGCTCGTCCCTCATGGTGGAGCGGACCTTGACCGAAACCTCCCTCCTCTCCTGTACCCCTGCGCCCTCCACCAGCCAATTCACCTCTGCCACCTCGAAAGTGCGCATCAGCGCCGCCACTTTCGGGCCTATGTACACAGCGCAGGTGGAGGGATCGATCTCCACCACATACCGCGGCTCCCCGGTGGCGATACCCAGCCTCTTTCTCTGCCCGACGGTGTACAGGTGGATTCCCCTGTGGCGGCCGAGGACCTTCCCGGTAACGGAATCGATCATCTCTCCCTCTCCGCCCTCCGTCAACCCTTCCATGAAGCGGGAATAGTTATTGTCCTCCACAAAGCAGATCTCCTGGCTCTCCGGCCTGTTCGCGGCAGGGAGCCCCAGCGACCGCGCAATCTCCCGCACCTCGTCCTTTCTCTTATCCCCGAGGGGAAGCACCAGCCTTTCCCGCTCCTCGCGGCTGAGGACATAGAGCACGTATGACTGGTCCTTCCTGGCGTCGGCTCCCTTCCTGAGCAGAGCCCCTTCAACTTTTGCATAATGGCCGGTGGCGATACAATCGGCCCCCCTGTCATGGGCGATCTGCAGGAGATGGGGGAACTTGATGTATTTATTGCAGAGAATGCAGGGATTGGGTGTACTTCCCCGCGCATAGGCGGCGATGAAGGGCTCGATCACCTTCTCCATGAACTCCTCCCGCAGGTCCACCGCGGAATGGCGCACTCCCATATGTCCGGCGGTCCTCCGGGCATCGTCGATGGACGCCAGGGAGCAGCACCCGGAAAAGGTGCTCTTCATGCGCGCCTCGTACAGGATGAAGCTCACCCCTTCCACCTCGTACCCCTGCTCTCTCAGAAGGTACGCCGTGACGGACGAATCCACCCCGCCGCTCATGCCCACAATCACTTTCTTCATTAATAATCAGTCCCTTTGCAAAATAGTTTCCCGGCACCCCGTATAATCGGATTTTTCAACGGGGCTTCGTGGCCTTGATATAGGCGGAGAAGACGGCCTTCTCCACCCCTTCGCCGAAATTCCAGCTCCTGATGATCTCCTCGCTGTTCTCCTTGTCGATGAACTGTATACCGGTAAAACCCGCCCTCTCCAGGTACTCCCTCATGGTTTCCACGGAAACCGCTCCCGTGATTCAGCCGCTGTACGCGGCAGGATTCTCCCTAAGGGCTTCGGGGATCTCTCCCCTCTTCAGGATATCGGAAAAAGCGACTCTGCCTCCGGGCTTCAGGACGCGGAATGCGTCGAGGAGAACCGCCTGCTTGTCCACCGAGAGATTGATGACGCAATTGGAGATGATCACATCCACCGAGGCGTCCGCCACCGGAAGGTGCTCTATCTCACCGAGCCGGAACTCCACATTGGGGGCCTTCAGCTTCGCAGCGTTGTGGCGGGCCCGGGTGAGCATCTCCGGGGTCATATCCACACCGATGACCCTTCCCTCCGGCCCTGCCTTCATCGCCGCAAGGAAGGCGTCGAACCCCGCTCCGCTCCCGAGATCGAGGACCACCTCCCCCTCTTTCACTTCGGCAATGGCCTGGGGATTGCCGCAGCCCAGCCCCAGGTTCGCCTCGCCGAGGCCGACGCGCAGTTCCTCCTCGCTATACCCGAGGAGCCTGCCTGCCTCACGCAGGCTGACGGCCCCCTCCCCGGTGCCGCAGCAACTGGCGGCCGGCGCGGCCGTCTGCTGCCCCTGGGCCACCGCTGCATAATCCCTGCGCACCAGGTTTATCAAAGAGATCTTCGACTTCTCCATGCTGTCTCCCTCCTTAAGAGTGTCCTTTATTTAGCTTAAGAGCCCTGCTTCCCCCCTGTCAACAGATCCCTGGCAAAGAAAGAAATTTGTGCCGTCATCCCGGCAGATCCTCTGAGCCGGGATCCAGTCCCTATTCAAAGACTCTGGACCCCGGCTTTCGCCGGGGTGACGGATTCCGAACGGAGTGTGAACGGGGGCAGAGGATTCTTATTCAAATCGCTCTTTAATCACCCCCCTTCCTCCTTGAGCTTTTTGCTTTTGTACCTTAAATATGCTACAGTGAAGGATTACCTTTTGAAGGAGAGATAAAGGATGAAAAAGCTTTTCTTGCTGATGATCGCTCTTGTTTTTGCAGTCTCCTGCACCAAGGGCGGGGGCTCCAAAAGTGACTATGTGGTCAAGATAGACAACACACAGATTTCCCGTGAGGATGCGCAGGCCGAAATGAACTCTCTTCCCGATATGGCCAGACAGTTCTTTTCGGGACCCGAGGGCACTTCTCGTTTCGTGGACGAGCTGGTGAAGAAGGAGATGCTCTATCTCGAGGCGAAAAAGAGGAAAATGGACCAGGATAAGGATTTCCAGAGGAAACTGGAGGAGTTCAAGAAGATCACCCTGATCAACCAACTCCTCGAAAAGGAGATCGAGGCCGCCTCCAAGATCACCGACAAAGATGTTCAGGCCTACTACGACTCCCATAAAGACGACTTCATGATCAGCAGCCAGGTCAAGATCAGCCAGATCCTCGTAAAAACCGAGGATGACGCGAAGAAGGTCTACGAGAGGATCAAGGCGGGGGAGGACTTCGCAAAAGTGGCCTCCGAAATGTCCACCGATAAGGGCTCTGCAAAGGCGGGAGGGAATATCGGCTCCTTCAAGAGGGGAGAGCTGGCCCCTGAGCTGGAAGAGACGGTGTTCAGGCTGAAAAAGGGTGAAGTCGGCATGCCGGTAAAACTGAAGGACGGTATCCATATCATCAAAGTCACCGACGCAAAGGGCACCGCTGTCGAATTCGACAAGGTGAAGGGACTTATCGGGCAGAAGCTGACTGCGGATAAACAGAAGGCGAGCTTCGACACCTTCATCGAAAGCCTCAAGAAGAATTACAAGGTAGAGATCAATAAGGAAGCGGTAGCCAAGCTGGCGCCGGCACCGGCCCCCGCTGCCCCGGCAGCGCCCCACGCTCTGCCGCAACCCGCTACCCCTGATAAATAAAAAGTAAGCCGGCAAGAAAAAAAGAGAAAGGACGGGGAGACTCTTTCCCCGTCCTTTTTTTGTTCCCCGCGCTTCTTTCCGATCTACTTTCCTATACAGAACTCATCGAATATCCGGTTCAGGATATCGTCGGTCGTCACCATGCCGACGATCTCTCCCAGGTGATCGAGAGCCTCTCTCAGGAAGAGGGCGGTGACTTCGAGGGGTACATCGTTCTGCAGGGAGCTCTCCGCTTCCCGCAGGGAGTCCGCGGCGCGGTCGAGGGAGTCCCTGTGCCTGACAGTGGTGATAAGCACGTCCTCCCTCTGGGAGAAGGGACCCCGCGGAATGCAGAGCGAATACACCTCCTCCTTCAGTACGTCGATACCCTCTCCCCGGACCGCTGAAACACGGATAACGGGAGGGGAGGGCTCCGAGTCCCGCCCCGGAGCGCCGGGATCCGAATCTTCCAGGGAGAACCCGCCGATCTCCGCGTCCACTTTGTTCACCACCACCACAACCCTCTTGCCCCGCACCTTCGCCAGCACCTCCCTGTCCGCCTCCTCCAGCGGCCTGCTCGCATCGAGGACCGCGATGACAATATCCGCACCCTCAATGGCCCGGAGGCTCCTTCGTACCCCCTCCTTTTCCGCGAGGTTGCGGGTTTCCCGTATCCCGGCCGTATCCATGATGCGCAGGGGCAGCCCGTTGATGTTCAGGGAGCCTTCTATGATATCCCTCGTGGTGCCGGGCATCTCGGTGACAATGGCCCTGTCCCTCTCCAGCAGTGCATTGAGGAGCGAGGACTTGCCCACATTGGGCTTCCCCACAATGGCCGTGGAAACCCCCTCACGGAAAAACCTCCCCTCGTCGTAGCCCTTCGAAAGGAGCTCCAGCTCCGTCCTGATGCCTGCAACGGAACCGGTGATCTCATCCTTTGTCTTCAGCTCGATCTCGTCCTCCGGGAAGTCGATATGTGCCTCCACAAGGGCGCAGAGACCGGTTATTGCACTCCTCATCCCGGTTATCTTTCCGGAGAGCCTCCCCTCGAGCTGCTGCAGGGCGAGGCGTTCCGCCTGCTCCGTCTTCGCGCGGATCACGTCGATTACCGCCTCCGCCTGGGAAAGGTCTATCCGTCCGTTCAGGAAGGCCCTCCGGGTAAACTCCCCCGGGTCCGCCAGCCGCGCCCCCTGTCGCAGGAGCGCCTGCAGGGTGGTGCGCAGGGGCAGCATCCCGCCGTGGCAATTGATCTCCACCACATCCTCCCGTGTGTAGGTCCCCGGGGCACGCATCACCGCCGCAAGGACCTCGTCGACCCTCTCGCCCGTGGAGGGCTCCACGATAAAGCCGTGCACAAGGGTATGGGACCTCACCTCCTGCAGCTTCCTGCCCCGGGGAGAGACAAAGACCCTCTCCGCGACGGCGATGGCATCCCTTCCGCTGAGCCGCACAATGCCGATCCCCCCCTCTCCGGCGGGGGTGGAAATGGCGGCGATGGTATCGTCAAGACTCTTCATGATCTCTCACTGCTCTCCTTTGTATAGACTCTGCCTTTTATTATACAGGACATACACGCCTGCACTGTATGCAGCGTAAGGGCGCGAAGGATTGTTCTTGACAACATACTCTCCTTTTCTGTAAAACTATGCTCTATGAGAAAGCGAACGGCACCACGGCTTCTCACTGTTCTTTTCCTGACCGCCGCAACATGCCTTTTCTTCAGCGGCGCCGTCTTTGCTGCGGGAATCGAAGTCACCTCCTCCACGTACCTTCAAACCAGGGAGAACTCACGGGACGAGAAGTATGCCCCGCTCTTCGAGTACCTTACTCTCGGCTTTACCGACGCGAAGGGCGGCACCCTCGATTTCTATGCCGCCGGATGGGTGCGGTACGACCTGCGCAGCATCCGGTACGATAAGAGGGAGCGCGACGAGCTCACCTATGCCTATCTCTCCTACCATCCCTTCCGGGACAAGCGCCTTGTGGTGAACGCGGGCAGGCATATGGTATTCGGAGGCGTGGCCTCGGAGCTTTTCGACGGCCTCTCCGTGCGCTGGGAGGTCTCACCCCGCAACGGTCTCTCCGTATACGGCGGGGTACCCGTGGAGACCGAGACGGACACCAGACGCTCGGACTATCTGTACGGGGGGAGGGTTTACCACCGGTTCGGCAGGACAGCAGAGGTGGGCCTTTCCTACCTGAAGGAGGAAAACGACGGGAATTCCTACCGGGAAGAGACCGGAATCGATCTATGGGCCTTTCCCGCACGCTGGATCGAGCTGCAGGGACAATCGTTTTACAATACCCTTACCGACGGATGGCTCGACCACTCCTACAGCCTGCGGCTCTTTCCCGCAAAAAACCTTGTGGTGACCGGCATCTACTCTTACACGGACTTCGATGACGCCTTCTCCGCCACAACCCTGAGCGCCTTCTCCCCCGATTTCTGGGGGAGGAATGAGCGGATGGTAAAGGCGGGGGGGACTGTCGATTACACCATACGCCCTGCCGTTGCCGTCTCGGCAGACTACCGGACCTACAACTACAAAACCCTGGGAGATGCCGCGTACTACGGAGCGGGGCTCACCGCCACCCTCTTCGACATCAGGACGGGACTCTCCCTGCACCGGATGGACGGGGATGCGGAGAACCTGAAATACCTGGAAACCAGAGCATACGCGATAAAGGTCATCGACAGGCTGAAGCTCGCCTTCGATGTTATCAATATCCACTACGACGAGGCGGTGAACGGCCTCTCCAACGCCTACTATCTGAGCGGAACAGCGGGGTACAAACTGAAGGACTATGCCACGGCGTGGCTCAATCTCGAATACGGGAAGACCCCTGACTACCGGTATGATATAAGGGGCTTGTTCAGGCTCGCGGTAGCCTTCAAAAAATAGCGGGGACAGGACGATGAGACGAAACCTTTTCATAGGAACGCTGCTTTTGGCGGCGGCACTTCTTTTTCTGAGCACCGTACAGGCACTGCGGGCGGAGGAGAAGCGCATTCCCAAAAACCATCCGGTGGAGCTGACCTCTCCTCCTCTCTGCACCGAATGCCACACCACCGACGCGGGAGTGGCACTGAAACCCATGGCGTCCTTCAACCACAGCAACGAATTCGTAAAGAGGCACCGGTTCTATGCCGCGCAGACGGACCAGCTCTGCCGCTCCTGTCACGCCCTCTCCTTCTGCATGGATTGCCATGCCTATAAGGACGAGCTGCGGCCGAGCGTCAAGTACCCCGACAAACCCGACCGGTGGATGCCCCACAAAGGGGACTATATCTTCCAGCACCGCATCGACGGAAGAATCGATCCCGCACCGTGCTTCCGCTGCCATGGACGGATGAACAACAGGATATGCAGGACGTGCCACAAATGACAGGGAAAATGACCCTCCTTTTCGTGCTCTGTCTGCTGCTCCTCTCCGGGTGCGGCGGTTCCGGCGGCTCCGATGCGGGGCAGGTCTTCGTGGCGGAGTCCGGGCATCCCGAAAACTGGTCAGATCCTTCCGTCATCGGTACGGACAATTTCCACGGCACCTTCGTAACCGAATCCTTCACCACCCCCAAGGGCGGCGCACTCTTTTCCCTGCGCTGCGCCGGCTGCCACGGGAGCGATGCGACGGGGTTCATCGGCCCCGATATCAGGGGAAGATCCTCTTCCGACATCACCACCGCGGTCCATTCGGTCCCCTACATGCTCTGGCTCGGCCGGCTGCTCACCACCGAGGAGATACAGGCTGTAGCCGATTACCTCGCCGCTCCGGGAGCCGCCTCGTCGTATTCCGTGGACGCGAACACCTGTCTGCAGTGCCACGGCTCGGATTTTAACGGGGGGATCTCCCAGAGAGGGTGCTACGCCTGTCATAACGGGCCGGACGGAAAGGTGGGCCACCCCGAGGGGTGGGCGACGCAGAAGAGCGATTCCGTCCGCTTCCACGGATACTACGCGCAGAAATCCTCCGTCGCCTGCACCGCGTGCCACGGTGCCGACCTGAGGGGACCCCTGGTGCCCAGCTGCTTCAGTTGCCACGGCACCTGCGAGAACGGGAATTGCGCCCCCGTGGCCCAGGCAGGGGCCAACCAGCCGGTGACCACCGGGACCGTCGTCACCCTCAACGGCTCGGCGAGCAGCGACGTGAACGGCACTCCGGTAACCTACTCCTGGTCCTTCAGTTCCACCCCCCCGGGGAGCGCAGCCACTCTCTCCGACCCTACATCGGCACAGCCTTCCTTCACTGCCGATGTTGCGGGAACCTACATCATAAGCCTGGTGGTAAGCGACGGCAGCGCACAGAGCGAGGCGGACACCGTCACCATCACCGCAACCGCGCCCGCTCCGCAGCCGGCCTATTCCTTCGCACGGGACATACAACCGATTTTCGACGCAAGCTGCACCGTATGCCACATCGCGGGGGGCGCGGCAAGCTTCCTTCCCCTCACCTCCGACACGGCATACGGAAACCTGGTAAACCAGCCCTCTACACGGACGGGCACCCCGCCCTCAGGAACACTGGTGCTGCCCGGCAACTCCGCTAGCAGCATCCTCTATCAGCGGATCAGTGGCGTGGGACTTCCCGCAGGGGAGAACCCCATGCCCCCGAGCGCGAACCGCCTCAGCACAGAGGAACAGACCCTGATCAAGAACTGGATCGACTCCGGCGCGGCCCAGTAGAAAGCCGTTTCATCAAGCAATCGGGAGGGAAGCGCAGCTCAGCTCTTGTCCTGGTCATCCGGTGACCCGGAGAGACCTTCCCGGCGGAGCAGCGCTTTCTTACGCTCAATGCCCCAGCGGAATCCTCCAAGCCCCCCGTCGTTCCGGAGCACCCGGTGGCACGGGATAAGGAGCGCCGCAGGATTTGTCGCACAAGCCCTGGCAACGGCTCTGGCTGCGGACGGCTGACCTATCACCTTGGCGATCTCGGTATACGTACGCGTGCTTCCATAGGGGATCTCCTGCAAAGCCTGCCATACCCGCCTCTGAAAAGCCGTTGCCCGGACATCCAACGGCAACGTGAGGCGCGGCTGCTCCCCGTTGAGATGCTCCACTATTTCCCGGACCCAGCCTGCAAGCGAGGCGGTATCACGCTCGATATGCGCACCGCAAAACTCCCGCAGGAATGCCTCCTGCAGCTCGGCTTCGTCACTCCCGATCCGTACGGCACAGATACCCTTGTCTGTCGCTGCCACCAGCAGGTACCCCAGAGGGCATTGTGCCGTTGTATAGAGAAGCGGAACATTCCTACCGCCTTGCTTGTACGCCCCCGGGGTCATGCCGAGGTGGGCGGATGCCTTGCCGTACAGGCGGCTGGTGGAGCTATATCCGGCGTCATGAAGGGCACCCATAATATCATCTCCTTTCCTGAGCGCTGTTTTGATGTGTCTCATGCGGCACGCTTCGGTATATTGCTGCGGCGAGATCGCCACCACGCTTTTGAACATGCGCTGCAAGTGGGAAGGGCTCAGGCCGAAGTGCCTGCCCAGACTCTCCAGCGTCAGCGGATCTTCCAGGTGGTTTTCGATATACCGGCAGATCCGCCGGACCAGCTCCGCCCGGGGATCGCCGGCAACCGCCTGATCGGGCCTGCAGCGCTTGCACGGCCTGAATCCCGCCTGTTCAGCGACTTCCGGCAGGGGAAAGAAGGACACGTTCCCGCTTTTTGGCCTGCGTGATGAGCACGAGGGGCGGCAGTAGATACCGGTGGAGCGCACGGCGTACACGAAAGCGCCGTCGTAGCGACGATCCCTTTGCAGCACTGCCTGCCAGTACGTTGACTCGTTCATAGTCACATCTCCCGTGTTTTTTCCATCCCTTGTTCATGTATGGACAATCCCTATTCAATAGTTATGATACGGGAAAATGACGAGGGAATCTATCCGATTCTTGCGCCCGAATTCCCTTCATGCCTTCGGCCCGGAATCCCGGGAAAAGCTCATCGTGCCCATCACAAGCCAGGCATGGTTTCCACTCCGGCCGATACATACCGTGAAGCTTTTATCCATCACTTCAGCTTTAATAGTATTATGTCCCCTTTTTTGGAGAAATGTTCAGGAAGGAGGTTGCCGCATGAGCAGCAGGCTCAACGCCATGACGGCCATCCCTGCGAGGAGCCCCAGGAGGCTGTCGTGCCCCTTTCCGTAGGCCCGGCTGGTCGGCAGCAGCTCGTCCAGGCTGATATAGACCATGATGCCCGCCACCCCTCCGAAAAGAATGCCCATCACCTGGGGGGAGCTGACCCCTCCTCCTCCGCCGATCAGCAGCTGTAGCGCAATGTAAGCAATCCCGGCCCCGACAGGCTCTGACAGGCCGCTGAGCAGGGAGTAGAGGAACGCTTTTCTGCGGTCGCCGGTCGCATAGTAGATGGGCACCGAAACGCTGATGCCCTCGGGGATGTTGTGCAGCGCAATGGCAACTGCTATGGCGATGCCGAGATGGGGGTTCTGCAGGGTCGCCAGGAAGGTCGCCAGGCCCTCGGGGAAGTTGTGGATAGCGATCGCGAGCGCCGTGAACAGTCCCATGCGCATCAGCTTATGATGCTGCTTGCGGTGATCGTGGGGGCCTGCACTGAAATCAGGCGGCGGGGTGTGCTCTTTGTGGAGCGGCGCCGTCTCCTCTTCCGGGTGCGTCTCATGGGGGTTCTCCGCTGCCGGGATCAGGTTGTCGATCAGCCCGATGAGGGCAATGCCGCCGAAAAAGGACAGGGTATTGATCCAATGCCCCCAATACTCACCATACACTTTTGTCAGCGCACCGGCACCCTTGAAGAAAATCTCGACGAACGACACATAGAGCATGACACCGGCGGAAAACCCGGTCGATATCGACAGAAACCGGTAATTAGTCCGCTTGGCGAAAAAGGCAATTGCGCTGCCGATGCCGGTGGCCATACCGGCAAAAAGCGTCAACCCGAATGCGACCCAGAGATCTTTCATGCCCCGGTGCCTCCGCCCGAAGTGGAATTGGGAGTGCGTACACTACTGGTTTCATGATAAAGCCCTTTTGGCCGATTTTCAACAGAAAAAAACCCCCGCGAAATTCGCAGGGGTCTTGACAACAAGCCTCCGGAAGCGGACGCCGACAGCTATGCAGCCGACTCCCTGGCCACTTTCTTATTCATATACATCTGCTGCGCAATGCTCAGCACGTTGTTCACCAGCCAGTAGAGCACCAGCCCCGACGGGAAGCTCAGGAACATGAAGGTGAAGACAACAGGCATGATCATCATCAGCTTCTGCTGGGTCGGGTCCATGGTGGAAGGGGTCATCTTCTGCTGGATCACCATGGTGACTCCCATCACGATGGGCAGAATATAGTAGGGGTCCTTTGCGGCAAGGTCCTGCACCCAGAGCAGGAAGGGGGCTCCCCTGAGCTCGATGGCGATGAGGAGCACCTTATAGAGAGCGAAGAATACCGGTATCTGGAGAAGCATGGGCAGGCATCCCCCCATGGGGTTTACCTTGTGCTTCTTGTAGATTGTCATGAGCTCCTGCTGCATCCTTTGCGGGTCTTTCTTGTATTTTTCCCGGATCTCGGTCATCTTCGGCTGGATATCCTGGAGCTTTTTCATGGAAGACTGCCCCTTGTTGATCAGGGGGATAAAGGGTATCCTGACCAGGATAGTGAGCATGATAATGGCCACCCCGTAGTTATGGAAAATGCTGTAGAAAAACTTCAGGACCCAGAACAAGGGCCGTGCGATAATGGAGAAGAAGCCGAAATCGATGATATGTTCGAGCCCCACCCCCCACTGCTTGAGATGGTCGTGTTCCTTGGGTCCCGCATACACGAGGTACGAGGAGGTGCCGCCAGGCATCTTCATGGCCACGATAGCATCGTCGTCCCTGCTCCAGGCCTTCACCTCCTCCACCGGCGTCCGGGGGACGACGGAGGAGAAGAAGTACTTATCCTCCAGGGCGATCCACTTTATCCCCTCTCTCGCGGTTTTCGGCTCCTTCAGGTCCTTCACCGCATACTCGATCCTGTCGGCTTCCTTGAGCACCACCGGTCCGAAATGGACGGAATCGTCCTTTTCATAGATCCCGAAATCCCTCCCGAGGGTGATCCAATACGAGGAGGGGCCTGTCACCTCATCTTTGAGGTCGAAACCGTAGGTGTCGTTGCGGAAGGTATAGGTCCTGCGGAGGGAATAGCCTCCGGAGGCATATTCAAAGACGAGTGATGCCGTTTTCTGCGCGGGAGTAAGCTTGATGTCGCCGCCGGATACGGAGAAATTGACGACGGAGAACTGGAATCCCTCATCCACTCCCAGGGAGAGCGGAAGAACCGTTCCCTCGCCTTTCAGGACAATAGGCTTTCCGGCCTTGTCCGTATATTTCTTGAGGCTGACGCTTTTGACCGCCCCTCCCCGGGAGGTAAGGACAGTGGTAAAGAGCTCATTCTCCACGGTGATATCCTTTACGTTTTCCCCGCCCTCTGCCAGGACGGCAGCGGGCGGCAGGGGAACCGCGGGAGCCGGGGAGGGACCGGCCGTGGCGGCAGGGGCATTCCCGCCTGCGCTCTGAGCAGGTTCCTGCACCGTCCCCTTCCCGGGGACCGGTGACGGCGGAGCCGCCGGTTTCATGAAGAGGTACTGATAGACAATAAGTATGGCAATGGAGAGCGTAATGGCAAGTAATGTTCTTTTTTCCATGTAAGGTCCTTTAGGGTGTGTTTGCAAACTCTCTTCTGCGGCGACCGGCTGCAGAGTCCCCGGATCTTCGTTATCCCGAACAAAACGTCCTCACCGTAGCGCTGCTACGCCTCCGGGCGTTTTCCTCTGGCTGCCTTGCCCTGGTACTCTTCGCTCGGTCTCGCAACGAACCCAGTTTGCAGACACACCCTAGTGTTTATCGTACAGGGTCATACCCGCCCGGATGAAAGGGGTGGCACTTCACAATCCTCTTCAGGGTCAGCCAGCAGCCTTTCACCGCGCCGTATTTTTCCAGCGCCTCGATGGAGTATTCCGAGCAGGAAGGAGTGAACCTGCAACTGGAGGGCAACAAAGGTGAAAGCAGGTATCGGTAAAGTTTTACAAGAGTGATGAGAGCGCTTTTCACCGCGCAGGGCGCTCCGTTACCCGGCCAGGCGTTTCCTGCCCTTGGCGCGTCTTCTTTTCAATATCTTCCGGCCCGCGCTGCTGCTCATCCTGGTGAGAAAACCGTGCGTCTTCTTCCTTCTGCTTTTATGTGGATTGTATGTCGTATAGGTACCCATTTTTCAGCCTCCGGGATAAAGTAGTGAAACAAAATTATAAATTGTTGCACCCCTGAAAGTCAATCGGGACCCCGCCCGGCAGGGAACTCCCCCTGCCGGGAGATGAGATATCCACTCATCATCCCTTTCAGATCTCAGGGCTTCCAATACTCCTCGAACTTGCCGTTCCTGGTAATCCAGACCACGTAAGGCAATTGGGAGACATCCCCCTTCTCGGTGAATTTGAGCTTGCCGAGAGCGCCCGCGAACTCCATGGAGTGGAGCTTCTCGATCACCGCCTTGCCCTCCGTAGTCCCCGTCTCCCTGATCGCGGTCAGCAGGATATTGATCGCATCGTAGGCGTAGATGGAATAAGGTCCCAGTTCTCCGTATTTCGCCTTGTATTTCCCGATAAACTCCTTCGCCGTGGGAATGGCGTGGGGGTCGGGACTGAAGGTGAGATAGGTGCCCTCAGCGGCCTTATCCCCTGCAATTTCGACGAACTTGGGATCGATGCTCCCATCGCCGCTCAGGAAGGGGGCGGTCATGTTGATCTCCCGCGCCTGCTTTACCAGAAGACCCGTTTCAGGATAAATGCCCCCGAAAAACACCAGCTCGGGACGCTTCTCCCGCACCGCGGTCAGGACGGGCTTGAAATCCTTGTCCCCTTTCGCGATGCCGCCGTAATACACGATCTCCACGCCGTCACCGAGGTGCTTCCTGAACAGGTCGGCAAAGCCCTGCCCGTATGTCGTCTTGTCATGGAGGACCGCCACCTTCTTCACATTCAGCCTGGTCCGGGCGAAATCCGCCGCAACCTTACCCTGCTGCTCGTCCGTTCCGCACACCCTGAAGACCCCCCGGAGCCCCCGCCCGGTGAGCAGCGGGTTCGTCGAGGCGGGAGTGATCATGGGAACGTTCGCCCGGCCATATACGTCGGAAGCCGGAATAGAGCAACTGGAGTTGAAATGCCCGACGACGCCCACCACCCCGTCATTCACCATTTTATTCGCCACGGCCACCGCCTGTTTCGGATCCGCCTGGTCATCCCCCGCAATAATCTCGATCTTCTTGCCGAAAATCCCGCCTTTGCTGTTCCACTCCTCCACCGCAATGCTGACCCCGTTCTTGAAGTCGCTTCCCATCTTCGCCTCGGCACCCGTCATCTGGGCGGCAACCCCCACCCTGATGACCTCTTCTTTTTTCGAGCATCCCAGCGCCAGCAAGGTGAAAGAAAGAAACACCCCCAGGAAAACCATCCACCTCTTCATCGTACACCCTCCTCCTCTCTATGGTTCATGGCTCATGGCAAAAAGAGTGAGAAGTTCGCCTTTCATTCCCGGCTTCTTTACTTTTCACTCCTTACTCTTCCCTCTTCACTCGTCCTTTATGAGCTATTTCCAGGAACCTCTTCGCGTTCTCCCTTACATCGCCGCAGAACAGCCCCGAGGAAACCGCCACCCCGTCGCACCCGGCGGCAAAGACGGAAGCGGCATTGTCCGCTTTGATGCCGCCGATGGCGATGACCGGAATCCTCACCGCTGCCTTTATCTCTTTCAGCACCTCCACCCCCCTCGGTGCTCCGACCTCTTTCGTGGTGGTGGGGAAGATGGACCCGAAGCCGATATAATCGGCCCCTCCCCGCTCCGCCTCTTCGGCCTCACGGAGGGAGTGGGCCGATATGCCGATAATCCGGTGCCCCATGATCTTCCTCGCTTCGGCAAGGGGAAGGTCGTCCTGGCCGAGGTGGACCCCGTCCGCATCCACGGCAAGGGCGAGGTCGGCATAGTCGTTCACGATGAAGCAGGCTCCGAAGCGGCGGGTCAGCTCCCGCAGGTGCAGCGCCTCCTCATACATGTCCCTCTTCGTCTTGTCCTTTTCGCGGTACTGGACCCACCGGATCCCCGATTCGAGGAGAGCACGGACAACAGCCCCGGGAGACCCGCCGGCCCGGGCATCGGTGAGGAAACAGATACGGTCGATCCCCTTCATCCGCGGTCGGCCGTCACCTCCACCGGCTTCGCTCCGTTACCGGGCTGACGGGACATCCTCTCGATGAAATCGGTATTGAAATTGCCTTTGATGAAATCGGGATGGGTGAAAACTCTCCGGTGAAAAGGGATGGTGGTCTTGATGCCCTCGACAATGAACTCGTCCAAGGCCCTCTTCATCCGGGCAATGGCCTCCTCCCGGTTCTTGCCCTTCACGATCAGCTTCGCGATCATGGAATCGTACTGCGAAGGCACCATCCAGCCGCTGTAGGCGGCGGTATCGATCCGCACGCCGGGGCCTCCCGGCAGCATGAAATGGGTAAGTTTTCCCGGACAGGGAATGAACTTGTCGGGGTCCTCGGCATTGATCCTGCATTCGATGACATGTCCCGACGCCCGTATCTGGTTCTGCTTGTACGACAGCGGGAAACCCGCGGCGAGCCGTATCTGCTCCTTCACGATGTCCACACCGGTCAGCTCCTCGGTGACGGGATGCTCCACCTGGACCCTGGTGTTGATCTCCATGAAATAGATGTTCTGGTCCTGGTCGACAATGAATTCGATGGTCCCCACATTCCGGTACTTCATCGCCTTTGCCGCCCGGACTGCGAGTTCGCCGATCTTCTTGCGGAACTTCTCCGTCGCGATGGGAGACGGGGATTCCTCGATAAGCTTCTGGTGCCTCCTCTGCACGGAGCAGTCGCGCTCCCCGAGATGGATGACATTCCCCCTGCCGTCCGCAATAATCTGCACTTCGATGTGGCGGATGGAGGGGAGATATTTTTCCACGTAGAGCTCACTGCTGCCGAAAGCGGTCAGGGACTCCCTCTGCGCCATATGGAAGGACGTGGAGAGCTCCTCTTCCTCGTTGACGATGCGCATTCCCCTGCCGCCCCCTCCTGCCGAGGCCTTGATGATGACCGGGAACCCGATCTTCTTCGCGATTTTCATCACCAGCTCTTCCGAGGCCACGGGACCGTCGCTCCCCGGCACCACGGGAATGCCCCGCCTCTTCATGATCTGGCGGGCTTTCGCCTTGTCCCCTCCCATGCGCAGGGTCTCGGGGCTGGGTCCGATGAAGACGATGCCCGACGTGGCGCATGCCTCCGCAAGCTGCGGGTTCTCGGACAGAAAGCCGTATCCGGGATGGATGGCCTCGGAGTCGGTAAGCTCTGCTGCGCTCAGGATCGCGGGGATATTCAGATAACTCTGCGCCGGGACTGCGGGGCCGATGCAGATGGACTCGTCCGCCAGTTTCACATGGAGAGCTTCCCTTTCTATATCGGAAAAGATGGCGACGGTCTTGATGCCCAATTCCCTGCATGCCCGGATCACCCGTACCGCAATCTCTCCGCGATTCGCAACCAGTATTTTTTTAAAGAGTTCCATTCCTCACCTCAGGCAAGCGAGAGGCAGGAAGCCGGTCCCTGCCGCCCCACTTCCCGTTTATTGTTTTCAGACCGGCTCAATGAGGAAGAGCGGTTCGCCGTACTCCACCGGATGACCGTTGTCCACCAGTATCCTGACCACCACTCCGTCCACTTCGCTTTCTATCTCATTCATGAGCTTCATGGCCTCTATGATGCAGAGCACCTGCCCCTTCCTCACCCGGGAGCCGACATCCACAAAGGGACCGGATTCGGGGGAGGGCGAGCGGTAGAAGGTCCCCACGATGGGAGAAGTAACGGTGAAGAGCTTTCCTTCCGCCTCTTCGGCTTCCTCTTTTGCTTCCCTGGCTTCCTTGACTTCTCTTCTTTCGGACAGGAGGGACTGCTGGACATCGAGGTGCCCGAAGAACTTCTCCCGTTTTATCTTGACCTTCGTGCCTTCTTTCTCTATCTGCAACTCGGTGATATCCGTCTCCTTCAGTAACGCCATCAACTCCTTCAAATCCTCAAGTTCCATCGGCTCTCCTCCTCGCAGCGCAGTGTTTTGTGTCAGTGCCGGATTCCGACGGGCGCCGGCGGCAGCGACACCGGCACAGCCTATTTTACCTTCTCGATGTACTCCGACGTCCTGGTATCGATCCTCAGCGTGTCCCCCACTTCGATATGGAAGGGGACCTTCACCACTGCGCCTGACTCCAGCTTTGCGGGCTTGCTGCTTCCCGATGCCGTGTCGCCCCGGAAGGCAGGCTCCGTATCCACCACCTTCAACTCGACAAACATGGGGGCCTCCACCGTCATTGGCGCCCCTTTATAATAAAGGATCTTCACCGTCATGTTTTCCTTGATGAACTTCTTCACCTCGCCCAACTGGGCGTCGGTGAGGGGAATCTGCTCATAGGTCTCCATATCCATGAAGTAATGCATGCCGTCCTGGACATAGAGGTACTGCATCTCTTTCTCCTCGAGCGGGGGGGTCCCGAACTTCTCCCCCGACCGGAACGTATCCTCGAGTACATTGCCCGTCCTGAGGCTCTTCAGCTTCGTCCTGACGACGGCGCCGCCCCTCCCCATCTTCACATGCTGGAAGTCGACAATTTCACAAGGCTCTCCCTTGTATTCTATTTTTGCTCCCTTCCTGAAATCACTTGTTGCGATCAATGTCATCCTCCTTACCTTATGTGCGTAGAGCTTCCATAGCGCAGAGCGGGTGGCTCACCGTCTGCAGCATAGATTTCGTTTTATGACAATAAGTTGCAAATCTCAGTTATGAGCCGATTATTTCCAGGTCCCTTCCGAGGCTGGTAAGAAGCTCTGCCGTATCCTTTCGCACCGCCACCATGTCTTCGATGCGCACTCCCCCCAGACCCGGCAGATAGATACCCGGCTCGATGGTGAAAACCATTCCGGGAGTGATTCCCTCGCTCCGCACCCAGGAGACGCGGGGGGTCTCATGCACCTCAAGGCCTACCCCGTGTCCTGTCCCGTGGCCGAAGTATTCGCCGTATCCGGCCCCCCGTATCACTTCCCGTGCCGCGCGGTCGACATCCCGCGTCTTCGCCCCCGTCTTCACGGCGCGCAACGCCTTTTCCCGCGCCTCATTCACGATAGCGTAGATCCTGATCTTCTCGGAGAGGGAATCGCCCGCCATGAGCAAAGTTCTTGTCATGTCGGAATAATACCCCTCCGCCTCCCCGCCCCAGTCAATTATAACAAAATCACCCTTCTCGATTTTTTTGTCGGTCGGCTTCGCATGGGGCATGGCAGCGTTCCTGCCGGAAGCAATTATTATATCAAAAGGAATGGTCCTGCATCCCTCCTTTTTCAACTGCTCCTCAAGCCTCAGGGCTATCTCCCTCTCCCGGGCGCCGACCCGGATGCGGGGCTTTATGGAGAGAAAAGCCCTTTCCGCCCTCTCCGCCGCCGTCCGTATCGTCCCGATCTCCTGATCGTCCTTTCTCTTCCTGAGGTCCTCCACAAGGTCTCTTACGGGCACCAGGTCCACCGGCAGCCGCTTCAGGGCGGAATAGAACTCGAAAGAGAGGGAGGTCTCGAATCCGAGGCGTTGTATCCCCAGCTTTTTCGCCAGAGTACGGAGAACATCAATCCTTTTCCCTCTTTCGATTTCTATCTCATAGTGGCCGACCTCTTCCGCCGCCTGCTCCTGGTAGCGGAAGTCGGTAAAGAAGAGCCCCCTCTCCCTTGTCAGCAGCACAAAGGCGGAAGAGCCGGTGAATCCTGTCAGGTAGCGAATATTTCTAAGGGAGCCGACAAAAAAGGCATCGATCCCCTTCGTCTTCAGCGCCTTCCGGACAGCCTTTCTCCTCGATTCGATTCCGTTCATGGAGAGCACCCCCTTTCTCTTCTTACGGCCGGTTCTTCAGGGGAAACCGGCTCTTGATAGTATCCAGGAATACGGCAAGCCGGCTCGCCACCGCCTCCTTCCTGCCGGCGGCAAGGTAGAGCACAAAGCGGTCCCGTACGGCATCAGACAAACAGGCAAGACGGTACACCGTCCGCTCCTTCCTGCCAAGGCTCTGATATAAGGCGAAGCGGACCCGTATGGCACCGGATAGCCGCTGCAACCGTTCCACGGCATGCTCCACCGCACGTTCCCTCCCCTCCCCCGTCAGCTTCAGGAGCGCACGCAGTTCCTCCCTCCTCTGCAGGACATTCCTGTCATCGGGATGGAGCGCCAAAAGGGAAGTATAGAGGCCCATCGCCTTCCGGTAACGGCCCTCTGCGATGGCGCAGTCCGCCTCCCATAGCGCCTCCCCCACCGGTGCTCCCCCTGCAGCCCTTTCCCCCTCTTCGACCCTTCCGGGAAAGAGAGCGGCGCCCTCCGGGATTTCCTCTCCCGCGGGAAGGGGAGTGGAAAGTTCCGCTTTCCGGGCACCTTCCTCCGCAGTCTCCTGCATCTCCTCCCTTTCGGGAGCACGCTCAAGAGAGTCCAGGCAGGCCGCGGCTTCGGGATCGTAGGGATCAAGCTCAAGGACTCTCTTGTACTCTCCGGCAGCCTCTTTCTCCTGGCCCAGCTTCTTATAGGCTTCGGCAAGGCCTTTCCGGGCGGGAAGACTGCGGGGGGAAATGCGAAGCGCTTCGAGAAACTCGTCTTTCGCCTCCTGAAAAGAGGCATCGGAGAGATAGTGTCTCCCCAGGGCGACGTGTCCGGGACCGAAACCGGGGTTTCGTTTCACCCCTTCCCGGAGCAGGGAAAAAGCTTCCTCCTCCCTGTCCCTCCTCCGTAGCTCCTCTGCGAGGGACAGAAAGAGGCGTGACGAGGGTCTTTTACGTACCTGCTCCCTCAGTTTCTCTAAATATGCGCTTTCTTTCATCTTTTTTGCATCGTGCCGGCCTCTTTTCGGCATCTTCCCGGAGAGATGCGGAAGGCCGCCCCCCCTTCCGCCCCTTTAAAACGTACCCATACCGCCCTTGATCTCCCTGATCCTGTCGAGGAGCGCCATGGCGACCTCCTCCTTGGACATGAGGGGCAGCTTCCTCTCGCTCTCCCTGTCGATGATGATGACCGCATTGGTATCCACATCGAATCCCGCGCCCTTCATGGTCACATCGTTGAAGACGATCATATCCATGTCCTTGCCCAGGAGCTTTTTCCTCGCCCTTTCGATGCGGTGGCCCGTTTCCGCGGAAAAGCCGACGGTGAAAGGCTTGCTTTTCAGCCTGCCCACCTCCGCAAGGATATCGGTGGTCTTTACAAGGTCCAGGGAGAATCTGTCCTTTTTATCGATTTTCGCGTCCTTCGTCTCCGCGGGCCTGAAGTCGGCCACCGCAGCGGTCATGATGAAGAGGGACGCCATGGGGATGGAGTCCATTACCGCATTGTACATATCCTCCGATGTCTCCACCCTGATGACCTCCACTCCGTCGGGGGGGGGCAGGAATGCCGGGCCGCTGATCAGCGTCACCTCGGCCCCCCTCCTCTTCGCCATTTTCGCCACGGCGTAGCCCATCTTTCCGGATGACCTGTTGGAGAGGTAACGTATAGGGTCCAGGTATTCCCGTGTGGGACCCGCCGTGACGAGGACCTGCTCACCCGCAAAATCCTGCCGGGTGAGGGAGGAAACGATCTCTTCCACGATCTTCTCGATATCGGACATCCTGCCCATTCCCTCCTCTCCGCAGGCAAGGGTTCCCCTTTCGGGACCCACCGTTTTGACTCCGGCGGCGAGGAGATGGGAGAGGTTTCTCTGGACGATCCGGTTCTCGTACATCCGCCAGTTCATGGCGGGGGCGATGATCGTCCTGCCCCTGAAGGCCAGGAAAACCGCGCTGAGCATGTCGCCGGCACTCCCCGCGGCGAATTTCGCGATACTGTTCGCCGTGGCAGGGGCGACCACAAGAAGGTCGGCTTCCGCGGGGAGGCTTATATGGGAGAGAGGTGCGGCGAACATGTCGTCGTAGAGGGGACCTCCCGCCGCAAGCTCCACGGAGAGGGGGGTGATAAAACGCTTCGAGGCCTCTGTCATGATGACGGTGACAGAGGCCCCTTCCTGACGCACTCTCTTTATGAGATCAATGGATTTATAGGCTGCAACGCTTCCGGTAAGACCGACAAGTATGGATTTGCCCTTGAGCATAGTCTCATCCTCCAAAGGGCGGTTCTCCCGGCCCTTTGGGGCACCCCCTTCAGACAGGATAGACGGCCAGGGTGTGCAGCCGGTCGCAGGAGAGGATAGTCTGCCTGCACACCCTACTCTTCGTTCTCCTCGGACTCGGACTCCTCCGTCTCGCTGAACAGCTCTTCCAGCGCCTTTTCCGGCGAGCCTTTCTCGTGGAGATACACCTTGAGGTCCTTCTCGAGCTCGGAGAGGTCCTCGATGGGCCTCCTCTTCTCCTCGATCAATTTCTTGTAGTCGATCTTCTCCGCCCTCTCCTTGGCGACCAGCGCATCGGAACCGGTGAGGAATTCGATCTGGTTCGAAATGGTCTCGAGCAGGGCGGACGTCGTGACCTTCTTCGCCTTCGTCGGCATCCGTGTACTTGCTCCCAGGGAAAGCTCCCGGGCCCTCTGGGCCGCAATGACCACCAGCCGGTATCTGCTGTCTATTTCCTTTCTATCGTATTCGATGGGAAGCGATATGATATCCATTCTATTCCCCCTCCTGTAAGAATATTTTGTCTATTTCTTCAAGGTTCGCCTTTGTCACTCTGACCCTCTCGGCAATCACTACGGAAGAAAGCTCTCTCAGGGCAACATCAAACATATCGTTTACTATAACATAATCATAGCATTTATACTCCCTCATCTCATCCTGCGCCTTCGCGAGCCTCTTGCCGATCACGTCCTCCGCGTCACTCTTCCGGCCGGTAAGCCGCGCGCGCAACACCGACAGGGAGGGCGGAAGGATGAAAATGAGAAGGCTCCCGGGAAGGAGCTTCCTGATCTGCTTCGCACCCTGCACATCGATGTCCAGGATAACGTCGATCCCGCCTTCCATCATCTCCTCGATCCTTTTCCGGGATGTCCCGTAATAGTTGCCGAACACCTCGGCCCATTCGACAAATTCGCCGCGGTCGATCATGGCGCGGAACGTTTCCACGGGCACGAAGTGGTAATGGAGGCCGCTCACCTCGCCGGGCCGCGGCTCCCGCGTGGTATACGATACGGAGTAACGGATACCGGGAACCGTCTCGCAGAGCCTCTGGCAAAGAGACGTTTTTCCCGCCCCCGAGGGCGCCGATACCACAAAAAGGCTACCCCTCTTCCGTCTCATGCTCCCCTCCCGTATCGTCATGCCCGCCGGCACCGTCGATCCTCTGGGCGATGGTCTCCACCTGGATCGCCGAAAGGATGACATGATCACTGTCCGTGACAATGACGGACCGGGTCTTCCTCCCCTCGGTGGCATCGATGAGCTTTCCCCTCTCCCGGGCCTCCTCCCTCAACTTCCTGATGGGAGAGGACCCCGGATTCACGATGGCCACCACCCGGGAGGCATAGATGACATTTCCGAAACCGATACTGACAAGGGAGTTCTTCATCGCGGCTCCTACTGGATATTTTGTACCTGTTCCCTGAGCTTCTCGATTCCCGTCTTCATCTCGATCGCCAGGTTGATAATCCGCACATCGTCCACCTTCGAAGCGATGGTGTTCGCCTCCCGGTTCAGCTCCTGGATGAGGAAATCGAGTTTCCTCCCGACGCTCCCCCCCTTCTCCAGGATGGAAGCAAACTGCCGGAGATGGCTCTTCAGACGCGCCACCTCCTCGGTGATATCGCTCCGCTGGGCAATAAGGGCCACCTCCTGGGCAAGTCTCGCCTCGTCCAGGGGGGTACCCGCAAGCAACTCCGCCACACGCCGTGAAAGCGTTTCCTTGTAGGCGGGCGCCGCATCCCGGGCCAGTTCCTCCACCTCTCTCCGCAGCTCTTCCAGTCTCTCCGCGTGGCGCTGCAACTCCTTCCCGAGGGTTTCCCCCTCCCGAGCACGCATCTCCCCGACCCGGTCCACGGCGGTCCTGAGGGCCTCATACAGGGATTCCGCATTGTATTCGGAATCCTCAGCCAGGAGGAGGTCCTTGTACGAGGCGAAAAGATCGAGGGAGAGGGAGCCGGAGAGGGAGAGGTCCCTCTGCAGGTCCGAAAAAGCGTCGTAGAGTCCCCGGGCGAGCTCTCTATTGAGGGTGACCCTTATTTTTCTCTTGTCGGTCAGGGAGACGGTGACATCCACCTTGCCCCGGCCGAACTTCTCTTTGATCAAATTCCTGACAGGGATCTCATGCTCCAGGAGGGGGGACGGCATTCTGACAGAGACTTCCAGGTAGCGATGGTTCAGGGAACGCACCTCGACCTTGAACCCCCCGACCTCTGCCGCGCCGAAACCCGTCATGCTCTGAATCATAGGATACCACCTGACAATTTCACTGTTTTCCTCCGGGATGTTTCACCTTTTAATATTACTATATCGCTCTTTTTTATGCCAAATTTTTCAGCAAGGAATGCGATGAGCTGCTCGTTGGCGGCACCCTCCACCGGGGGAGCGGTAAGCTTCACCTTCACCACCGTTCCGTCCAGCACCCCTGCCATCTCCGTCCGGGAGGATTTGGGAATCACCTTCACTTCAATGATAATTCCGTCTTTCACTTTGCTGTGGGGTATGTCCATTCTCCTCCCCTCCTGGGGCGCGAAACCGTGCAGCCGGTCCATCCGACAGCAGCGCCGGGACTAAAAGGGGCGGCACGGAGGGATATCTTTCTGATCACACTGTCTTTTCTGCCGGAATCTATAATATACCCCACCGGAAGCCACGGTGACAACCGCCAGCAACACCCCGGCAAACACATCGACGGCATAGTGGTACCGGCAATACACCGTGGCGAGAATGAGGAGCAGCACCGGAACGAGCAGCAGCCGGAAGAGGTCCCTCGCGAAGCGATAGGAAAGAAAAAGCACCGTAAGGGCGATGCCCGTGTGCCCGCTGGGGAAAGCGTCCCGCTTCACCCCTTCCAGGAGATTCAAAAAGTTCTGTATGGGATGCGCTACCAGGAAACCCTCCAGCTCCCTCTCATGGAGATGCTCCATGGCGTAGCGCGGCCCGAGGGCGGGCACCAGCAGGTATCCCACATAGGAGAGGTAGAAGCAGAGGAGAATGAGGAACAGCGCGTATTCGAAATCCTCCCGCTGTCCCCTCAGCTTCAGGACCACGCCGAGAATCACCGGCAGAAAATAATAGGTGGAATAGGCGACCTGAAGGATATCGGTGAGCACGGGGTGCATGAATTTCTCGAAGAAGACGGTGGGGTAGCCGCCGAAGAGGAGATAGTCGATCCGGATGAGCACGTAATCCAGATCGTGGGGGTTGAGGGGATGAACAATCAACCCGAGACTGTCGAAAACGATCAGAATACTGAGCACCGGGAAGATGATGTCCCGCGTCAGCGTGAGAAAGGAATTGTACCCGCTGATGAACACCAGGACACCCTGGAAAAAAGCCAGCGAGGCGTAGAGGAGGAGGAGATTCCCTGCCACGGGAATCCTGTCGTAGAAAAGCGCCGTCAGCCCCAGGAGGAAGAGGCTGAAGGCGATATTCAGCGTATCGCCGGGCCGGAGGGAGGGAAGACGGGCAGACATTCTCAGAGCTTCCCCAGCACCTTTCTGACGGCTTTTTCCTTTTTCGAGAGCTGGTGGGGATTTCCCTTGCGTGCACCGGGTCCCTCCTCGTCCTCAGAATCGTCCGCTGCACGGAAGAGGCTACCGTCCGCTCCCCCCTCTTCTTCAGGGGAATCCGCAGGCACCCCCCTCCTCTTCACCTGCCGCTCAACGATCCCGTAGAATACCGGGGAAGGCACCGGAACGGCGCCTACCGACCAGGCATGGTGCATGATCTCCCTGTCGGAGCTCACCACGATCCATTCCCTCCGTTCCTGCGAGATAATCCGTTTGATGACATCGTCGGCGCGCTCTCCCAGCCGGGAGTAGATGATCCGCACCCCGCCGCGCACCATGGTCTGCTCACTCCCGGAGCCGGCCTTATGCCCGTCAAAAACAACGGTAATATGATGGGTCTTCACTTTGCGATAGTCGATCAGCAGGTCGATAAAAGCGTCACGCGCCCTTTCCCTGTCCCTGTGGAAGATACCGATTACATTGTACCCGTCAATGACAAGTGATGAAGAAACGGGGCACCTCCCTCAGGGTATGTATGCATGCAGCCGGTCGCAGGAGAAGCCGCTGCCGCAGGAGATGATTGTCTGCATACACACCCTACGTCTTGCGGAGGATGCTCTGGACCATCTCCGCAGTGGTTTTGCCATAGGAGGCACCCATAAAACCGCCGGACTCCCGCACCGCCTTTTCGAGCCGCGCCATTTCCACATAGAACATGGTCCGGTTGAAGGGGAAATACTTCATCCCCTCCTTCACCTTTTCGGACATGAACCGGTGGCAGCCGGTGCCGTACTCCACCGACATATCCCTTCCGTGCATCTCGTAGGGGATGCCGTGCACCCTGCAGATCAGGGGACGGTGACCGTAGACGCTGCACCGTCCGCCCTCGTTCAGCGGGCACATCACCCGGACGTCATCGGGAGAAGCACTATGGATGCGCGCCACCTCGTCCGCACGGGAGAGAAGCTCCCGTCTCCTTTCCTTATCAAGCTCCTTCAGCCCCTCCGCCAGATACAGCTCCTCGACAAAAGTATGGTGATGGAATTTCGTGGAGCAGCAGTTGTCTCCGCACCCCTCGCAGGAGAACCCGTAGCTGCGCTGTGCGGCGGCATACAGGGTGTCGATGGCCCTGAAAATTTCCTCTATCCTTTGCAAACAGGCATTCATCTTTCCCCTGTCCTCATGCACGGTTACCGGGTCTCCGCGCTATCTGCTCCCACATTTCCCCGTCGATCTCGTCGATATATTCCGAGAGCCGGTATTCCCTGCCGCATTCCATGCAGCGAAGCGTTACCGTCTTTCAGCCGAACACCAGCCTGATCTTTCCCTTGCACGCGCGGCACTGCATGCAGCATACTCCTTTGTGGTAAAAAAGCTATTTTTACTATACCATAGAACAATGAGACCGATGCACCCGCTCACCAGCGAGCTCTCCTGGCACAAGAGGGAGGGATGGAGGCGCGGGATACAGTTCCTGGAAAGAATTTTCGGCGAGCCCCCGCCCGGGCTGACCCGTATCGTCGAAAGAGCCGGGGAGATACGGCGCGGGATCGCGGCCCTCAATCCCTTCCTTGAGAAGAATACCGGGGAAGTGTGTCCCCGTTGCACGATGGTATGTTGTGCGAACAAGCACGGGTACCACGATAACGAGGATCTGATTTATCTCTTCGCCATCGGGGAGAGGCCGCCCCTCTACCGGGAGGGAATACGCGACTCCGATCCCTGCCAGTTCCTCTCCGCCCGGGGATGCACCCTCGAAAGACCGTTGCGGCCCTTCCGCTGCACCTGGTATTTCTGCAGCGCCCTCCTGGAGCATATGGAAAAGGGGCCGGCGCGGGAATACCGGGCTTTCACCGGTATGGTTCGCAGGGTCCTCGCCCTGAGAAGGGAACTGCTGGAGGATTTCTTCCGTATCGCCGGCTCCGCCCCCTGATGGGCGCTAAGCCTGAGGAAGAACACGATCAAGGAAAAGGGTACGCAAGGGGCACAGTGCCGGGGGAGAGCGATACTACGGTCCTGTGCCCCTCATTGAGGCGTCCATGGCAGCCTCCCTTCCGCTTTTTTGCTACAATTAAAGCATCGGATGCCGGCTCTGTGCAGGCATCCCAAGGGGGGAGAGAAAGCGCACCATGTCAGTAAAAAACCTCGAATTTTTCTTCAACCCGCGAAGGATAGCGGTCATCGGGGCCGGCGAAGACCCCGGCTCCGTGGGATACGCCCTCCTCAGGAACATGATCGGCAAGGGGTTCAGGGGAGTCGTCTACCCGGTAAACCCCTCCCTGGAAGCGGTGCAGGGGATCGAGGCCTACAAGCATATTTCCGCCATTCCCCATCCCGTGGACCTGGCGGTCCTGACAACCCCTGTGGAGGGCATACTTCCAGCCCTCGAAGAGTGCGGACACAAGGGGGTGAAAGGAGTGTCCATCATTTCCCCCGATTTCGAAAACCGCACCCGTGACTACCGGCTGATGGAGGAGCAGATTCAGCAGCTTGCCCTGAAGCACGAGTTCAGGGTGCTGGGCCCGAACACCCTCGGCTTCATACGCCCCGGCACCGGCCTGAATGCCAGCCTTTTCCCCGGGATGCCCCAAAAAGGGAGCATCGCCTTCATTTCTCAGAGCGCCACCCTTACCGCAGCCCTCCTGGACAGGGCCGTGCGAAAGAATGTCGGCTTGAGCTACGTGGTTTCGCTGGGCGCAAAGCTGGACCTCGGCTTTTCCGACCTCATCGACTTCCTGGGGGTCGACCCCGAGACAAAGGCCATCATACTCTATCTCGAGTACATCAGGAGGGGCAGGAAGTTCATGACTGCGGTGAAGAGCTTCGCGCGGTCCAAGCCCATCGTGGTGGTGAAGTCCGGGAAATTCGCCCTCTCCGCCCAGGTATCCCTGACCCACTCAGGGTTCCTCGCCGGAGAGGACAAGGTATACGACGCTGTCATCAAAAGGGCGGGGGCAGTGCGGATCGACGAGATACTGGACCTCTTCTACCTCGCGGAGACCCTCGCCAAGCAGCGGCGGCCCAAGGGGAAGAGGCTGGCCATCGTCACCAATGCAGGCGCCCCTTCCATCCTTGCCTTGGATACCCTCCTGCGGCTGGAGGGAGAGCCGGCCCGCCTGAGAGAGGAAACCCTTGAAAACCTGCGCCGGAGTCTTCCCCTGGTGCGGCAGGTCAACAATCCCCTCAATCTCCTTACCAGCGCATCCCCCGACGATTATAAGGCCGCCATACAGCACTGCCTGAAGGACCCCAGCGTGGAGGGGCTCCTCGTTATGCATGTACGCTACTTCGGGTCGAGGACCATGGAAATAGCGGAAGCGGTGGCGGCCGCCGCCCGGGAAAACCCCTATATCCCTTTATTCACAGTATGGATGGGCGGGGATCAATCCCTTGCGGCCATGGACTATATGAACCAGAGGGGCGTGCCCACGTTCATCACCCCGGAGCAGGCGGTGCGGAGCTTCATCTACCTGTACCGCTACGATTACAACCTCCAGATGCTCCAGGAGACCCCCGAGGCGATCCTGAAGGACTTCGTCCCGGATGACAGGAGGGCGGGACGCCTCATCAACGCCGCCACCCGGGAGGGGAGGCGGGTCCTGCACCTGAACGAGGTGAAGGAGATTCTCCGTGCATATGGCATTCCCGCCATTCCCACCCGGAAAGCCGGGAGCGAGGAGGAGGCAGTGGGCATAGCCGGCGAGATCGGGTATCCCGTCGTCCTGAAGATCGACTCGGAGAAGATCTTTCACAAGCTCGAAAAGGGAGGGGTATTCCTGAATCTCAAGGACGATGCCGCCGTCCGGGAGGCCTTTGGAAAGCTCCAGGAGATCGCCGTCTCTCACGAAGATCCCAACGCCCGGGTCCTGATCCAGCCCATGGTCATCAAGCATGGCTTCGAGCTGGTGATCGGAGCAAAGAAAGACCCCACCTTCGGCTCGGTGATCGTCTTCGGGACCGGGGGGGAGCTCCTCGAGGCCCTGGGCGACTATGCGGTGGGGCTGCCCCCCCTTAATCAGACATTGGCCCGCCGTATGATGGAAGAGACGAAGATCTACCAGTACCTGCAGCATCAGGGGACCTACGGCGCGACCTTGCGGCTGCTGGAGGAGATGCTGGTGCGGTTCTCCTATCTCATCATCGATTTTCCCTGCATCAGGGAGATTGACATCAACCCTTTCCTCATCACCGGAAAGGAAGGGTTTGCCCTGGATGCCGGCATCCTTCTCGAAGCGGACAGGGAGCGGGAGTGCGCCCTGTCCAAGGAGGAGCTCTGCCCCCCGCACCTTTCCATCTGCCCCTACCCTTTCAAATACATGAAAGAGGTGGCCCTGGACGGAGTCACTGCGGTCATACGCCCCATCAGGCCGGAGGACGAGCCTCTTGTCTACGATCTCTTCAAGGGACTGTCGGAAGATACCATCATGTTCCGGTTCTGTCAGCGCCTCACCGATATGCCGCACGAAAGACTGGTCCGGTATTGCCAGCTGGACTACGACCGGGAGATGGCTTTTGTGGCGGTGCTCAGGGATGACCCGGACAGGGAGAGGGTGATCGCGGACGTAAGAATCATAAAAATGCCGGACCTCGAGACCGCCGAACTGGCCATCCTGGTCGCCGACGAGTGGCAGGGCCACGGGATCGGCACCATGCTGGTGGAGTACTGCATCGAAATCGCGAGAGAGATGGGCGTCAGGACTCTCTGGATGGAAATCCTGCGGAATAACAATAAGATGCTCCACCTGGCACGAACAACCGGGTTCTCCCAGGTTTATGCCGACGAGGACATGGTGAAAGTGGTCAGGAAGCTCTCCTGACCCGGACAACAAGCCCGTTCCCTTCGGGATAGACTACAAAAACAGGGTAACATTCTGCATAGGGAATCTTTTCCTGCTGTAAGAAGGATTCCCGTGATCCCCGACAGGCGGGGACAGGCTCCGCTCCGCTTGCGGGAATGACAGCGCTTCAGAGTACTACGTCACTTTGTTTGATGCTCTAAATTCTTTTCTGAATAATAATCCTCTGGTATGGGGGCTCGCAATGACAGAGGGGAAAAGAGCAATGACAGGGGAGTGATCCCTCTCTTTTGACTCTCTTCTGTTTCTTTCCTTTGTCTCTCTTCTGTCTTTTTCTGCCTCACCTACTGCCTCTCTTCTGCCGTATCTGCTGTCGTATCTGCTGCCTTCCTCTGTCTCTCCTCCTGTCTTTGTCATTGCGAAGGGTCGTACCCTGAGGCAATCCCTTTCTTTTTTAGCAGGAGCAATACGTTTTCCCTACGGGTATTCCGTGGCCCCGAGAGATGAGGCGGGTTGCTTTGCCCTGTTTGCAGCGCTTCGGGCACTTAGCCATAAGTAGTTGAATTTCAAAAAAAAAAAAAACGAAAGACGGTTCTGCGGCTGCACTTTACGAGGATACCTGCTACACTTATACGTAGAGAATTCCGGCACGTATCAGATCTCGCAGAAAAAACAGCCGCTTACCGCTGCAGCGCGTTCGTGCAGGAAAAGATATCTCTTCTTCTGCTCGAGATTTCCATAGAGGAACAACAGTGGTAATGCACGCCGGAATGAAAGGGGAGAAAGCATGCCTGTTCACCCCACGCCTGTCTGTCGCGACTCGGGGAGGGGTACGCTTTACCGCATATCTGAGCTGATTTTTCCAGAGGAGGTCTCCATGGAGCGACAGGTCGGCATTGAAACAGAGCAGGAACTGCGGAGAGCCATCGCATTGTGTGACGCGTTGATCAGAATCAACATGATTATCAACTCGACGCTTGATATAGAAACGATCATGCAACGTATTGCGATCGAAGCGGCGGATACTATAGGCTGCGACTCCACCTTTATCGCCCTCTCCGAGGGTAACCGCTGGAGGATGAGGTATCTCCACAAGCTGCCGCGGGAATTGACGGAAAAAACATATTCTGACAACGACCTTCCCCACGTTGCGATTGCCGTAAATACAAAAGAGCCGATTTTGATCAGTGCTGTTGCCCGTGACAGTCGGGTCAATCCGGAAGTAATGGAATCCATGGGCGTCAAATCGGTGCTCACCGTTCCCCTTATGGTGAAGGACAGGGCAATCGGCGCAGCGTGCTTTAACTATCAGGAAAAGGAAGTTGATTTTGGTGATAGAGAAATCAATTTCGCACGCCAGGTAGCGTCCTCCATCTCCCTTGCTTTGAGCAACTCTTCTCTCTATGGCGAGGTCAAAGAAGCAAGAGACCTTGACGATGCCCTCAACAGAATCAATACACTCGTCCACTCCACCCTCAACATCGATGAGATCATGAACCGGGTTATTACCGAGGGCACCGACGCACTGGGCGCTGAAAGCGCAATGGTCTTTTTCCAAAGCGATGACCAATGGGAGGTCAGGTATGTCTACAAGCTCCCCGGAGAGCTTATCGGCCGTAAGTACGACAGTGAGACAGTGAAGCATACCGTCATCGCCGCCCAAACGAAAGAGCCGGTTTCAATCAGTGATATGCACCATGATGATCGTATCGACCCGCACTTTGCCGAATCGTTGCATATCAAGTCGCTGCTGGACTTTCCCCTCCTTGCGAAAGAAAAAGCTTTAGGCGATGTTGTCTTTCACTACCATTCAAAACCGGTTGCTTTTTCCGATACGCACATCGAGTTCGCCCGAAAGCTTACCGCCTCGCTTGCGTCCGCTCTCGAAAACTCCCAACTCTTTGAACAGTTGAGAAAGGCGGAGGCGGAGCTTCGTACGAGCGAGGCGCGGTTTTACAGCCTTGCTTCAACGGCGCTCGACGCGATAATCCTGATCGACAATGACGGGAATGTCTCATTCTGGAACGACGCGGCAACCAGGATATTCGGATATACGAACCAGGAAGTTTCCGGCAAATATTTGCATTCTTTTATCATGCCGGAACGCCATATCGATACGTTCAGGAAGGGCTATGAAACATTCCAAAAAACCGGGCAGGGGCCATTTATCGGAAAGGTATACGAGACCGAGGGGAAGAGGAAAGACGGGACGGAATTCCCGGTAGAGCTTTCTCTCGCTGCATTGAAGCTGAAAGACACATGGAACGCTGTAGGTATTGTACGGGATATCACTACGCGCAAGCAGGAGGAAAAGACGCGTGCCTATCTGTCGGCCATCGTCGAGTCTACCAGCGCCGCAGTTATCAGTCTTACGAAGGATCTGAACGGTATCATCCAGACCTGGAACAAAGGAGCTGAAAGGGTTTACGGGTATTCAGCGGAGGAGGCAGTCGGCCGGCATATCTCGTTCCTTGTGCCGCCGGGCCATAAAGACGATATTCCCGATATTCTTGAAAGAGTCAAACGAGGGGAATCCGTCGAACGATATGAGACGGTACGCACGCGAAAAGACGGCACCCACATCCACGTTTCCCTGGATGTTTCACCTATACTTGACCCACAGGGCACAATAATGGGCGCTGCCACCATCGCGCATAATATCACCGACCGAAAGTATGCAGAGGAGAAAGTACGCGAGAGCCGGGAGCAACTTCAGGTAATTATCGATACCGTGCCGTCGCTCATTTCGTATGTTGACCGGAATTTTCATTACCGATGGAACAATCGTACCTACCGGGAATGGTTCCATCGCACCGCTGAAGAGATTACCGGCAGGCATATGCGGGATATTCTGGGAGAAGAGGTCTTTCAGCGGATACTGCCCCGTTTGCAAAAGGCCTTGTCCGGCGAAGTTGTATACTATGACGACTATCTGGCGTATCCCAGCGGAGGCCGATGGGTACACGGCGTGTACATGCCTAACCGCACCGCCCGCGGCGAGGTGGACGGGATCGTGGTCTTTGTGAACGATATCACCGAGAGAAAGAAAATGGAGGAGGAGATCAGGCATATGGCGCACCATGACGCCCTGACCGGGCTGCCCAACCGGCGTCTCTTCAGGGACGTGGTGAACATGGAGATGGCACAGGCCCGCCGTACCCGGAAGAAACTGGCAATCCTCTTTCTCGACCTGGACCGGTTCAAGGAGGTCAACGACACCCTGGGGCATGAGGCGGGAGATGCGCTGCTCAAGGAGGTGGCACGACGGCTCAGGGCAAACATCAGGGAGTCCGACACGGTCGCCCGTATCGGGGGAGATGAGTTCAATATCCTGCTGGCCGACATTCCCCGTCCGGAAGATGTTACTGCCGTTGCCCGGAAAATCATGGGCTCCTTCGAAAGACCCTTCCTGATTGCCGGCCATGAGCTGCACGTCACCGCCAGCATCGGCATCAGCGTCTACCCCGACGACAGCGAAGAGACGGACACCCTCTTCCGGTATGCGGATATCGCCATGTACCATGCCAAGGAGAGGGGAAAAAACAACTTTCAGTTCTATAACCCCGACATCAATGTCCGGTCAGTGGAGCGGATGCTGCTGGAGAGCTCTCTGCGGCAGGCAATCGAGCGGGGCGAGCTCTCCGTGCACTACCAGCCGCAGATCGATATCAGGACCGGCCGTATCGTCTGTGCCGAGGCCCTGGTCAGATGGAGGCATCCGGAACGGGGAATGCTTTCTTCAAACAGGTTCATCCCTGCGGCAGAGGAGATAGGATTTGTGACGGCGATCGATGAATGGGTCTTAAGGACCGCCTGTGAGCAGTTCAAGGCATGGCAGGAGGCAGGGTATCCTCCTGTGTGCGTTACCGTAAACCTCTCTGCCAGGGAATTTCAGAATCCCGGGCTGGTCGCCACCATTGGACGAATACTGGATGAAACCGGTCTGTCCCCGGACTGTCTGGATATCGAGATCACCGAAAGCATGGCAATGCGGGATATCGATCATACGGTGAAACTGCTCAATGAGCTGACTGCCATGGGGGTACGCATCTCCATTGATGATTTCGGCACCGGCTATTCGTCCCTGAGCTATCTGAAGCGGTTGCCCATCCAGAGGCTCAAGATCGACCGGTCGTTCGTGCAGGATATTACGACCGATCCGGATAATCGGGCGATTATCCAGGCGGTCACCGTTATGGCGCACACGATGAAGATGACGGTGGTTGCCGAGGGGGTCGAGACGGAGGAGCAGCTATCGTTTCTGCGCGAAACCCGGTGCGATGAGGCGCAGGGATACTTCTATAGCAAGCCGTTGCCTGATGAGGAATTCAGAAGATTGATCGCCGGCGGCAAATGATAGAGGAAGACAGACAGATCACGGGAAGGCGGTCAGGGTACTCTTCATGAACGAACTGTTTCTGCCGCACGAAAACCATCTCCGGCAGATCGGCCGGGAGGAGGGGAGTTCTGAGCGGACCTTAGCTCTTGTTCGTTTCCCTATGATGCAAATCATTGTCCCCTCTCCCCCTCTCTGCTAAAATTTTCCACTTACCACTCAGACAGGAACGGTGCAGGGAAAATATGAGACTCGGCATGTCCTTTTCCAAAACGATTGCGGCGAAGCTTCTCCTCCTGGGCTGCAGTATCTTCATCTTTCTCTCCCTGTATGTTCTCGCCGGATTTTCCCTTACGGTGCACATACGGGACGAGGCAAGACAGATCAATCTTGCGGGGAGCCTCAGATTCAGGTCCTTCGAATCGGCATGGCTGGTCCGCAGAATTCTTGATACGGAGAACGCTGCCCTTCGGACCTCCCTTCTCAAAGAGCTCCACCATGAGATCGAAATGTTCGATGCCGTTTTCGAAGAGCTCGTACCTGACGGAGAGGGCTTATGGATGAGAGCACCGGACCATGAGAAGCTGTGGCATCCCCTCCACAGGCTCATAAGGAAGTGGAGAAAGGACTTCAAGCCGCAGCTCCTCCGCGTGGCGGAGCTGCCGGAAAAGCCGGGAAAAAGAGAGCTCGCCCGGTACGAAGCGGTGCTTCACGACTATGTGGATGAGATACATTCCTTTGTCGAATCGCTGATCGACGACTATGAGGAAAAAATACGGAAACATGAGAGGCTATGGCTCTCTCTCCTGCTCTTCTTCCTGGTCACCCTCGTCCCCCTTGTACTGCTCATCAACAGGACAGTTATCAGACCCATCGGGGAGATGAGGCGGGCGACACGGGAAGTTGAGGCGGGCAATTTCGGTGAAAGGATCGGGGAGACCGGCGATGATGAAGTAGGGGCTTTGGCGGATTCGTTCAATTCCATGACAGCGTCGCTGCAGCATTCCTTTCAGAAGGGCGTATGGTTTACCGACAAGCTGAAGATGCTTCACGAGTGCTCCAATGAGCTCATGGCTGTTTTCGATGCTGCGGAGCTTACCAGGATGCTTCCCCCTCTCGCCGGAAGGCTTGTCGATGCAAAGTATTCGCTCTGCATAACGCTGGAAAAGGAGGGCACGGCGAAAATCGCCGCCCTCTCCGGCGACGACACCGCGCTGCTCGACCGGATACGGAAAGAGTTCCTGCTGCCGGAACTACGGGCGCTCTGGCATGACATCCTCATGGAAAAAGGAATCACCCGCCGGGAGGGCCTGCTGCGCCATCCGCTTCCCCTCATCCTGCCGGAAAACCACCCGCTTCGGGAGCCCTTCCTCTGTCTTCCCCTCGTCTCCCGGGAGAGGGTGGCCGGTCTGCTCTATCTGATAGGCAAGGAGAACGGCGGCTCTTTCTCCAAGGCGGACGAGGATATCAGCGTCTCCTTTGTAAACACCGCCGCCCTTGCCCTGAACAATGCCGTAATGGTCAGATCGATCGAAGAGTCTGAAACAAAATACCGTACCCTTATCGAGCTGATTCCCGCCGTCACCTATATTGTCCGGTTTGATGAGAATAACAGCATTCACTTTCTCTATATCAGTCCGCAGGTGGAGAAGATGCTCGGGTTCTCGCAGGAGGAATGGTTGGCCAATCCGGATTTATGGGAGATGCAGCTTCATCCCGACGACAGGGAGCGCGTGCTGGAGGAACTCGTTTCAATGGAGGGTTCCCACCTTTTCGAATACCGGATATTCACCTTCGACGGGCGCATCCTGTGGGTGAACGACAACGCAACCCTGATCAGGGACGGCTCGGGAGCCCCCTCCTTCATGCAGGGCGTCGCCTTTGACATAACCGCGGCAAAGCAGGCCGAAGAGCAATTGCGGTTCCAGGCCCAATTGCTCGACAGCGTCCGCGAATCGGTGGTGGCGACGGACAGGGAAGGAAGGGTCGTCTATTGGGGCAAGGGAGCGGAGGCTCTCTATGGATACTCCCCGGAGGAGGCGATGGGCAGACCCATCGCCTTCATCTCCGCATCCCGCGATGAAGAGCCGGGAGACAGGCATCCCTTCCAATTGGTCGGCGAATCCGGGATATGGAGCGGACACCACCTGCAGTGCCGCAAGGACGGCTCCTCCTTCTGGGCGGAGACGGTCGTCTCCCTCATTCGGGACAGCAGCGGACGCCCGGTCGGGACAATAGGCATCGACAGGGATAGTACGTATCGCAGGCAGATGGAGGAGAAATTGAGGAGCTATAACGAAGAGCTCGAGAAGAAGGTGGCGGAACGGACAAGGGAGCTCGAAGCGGCGAAAGTGCTGGCAGAGTCCGCCAGCAAGGTAAAATCGGACTTTCTCGCGAATATGAGCCATGAGCTACGGACTCCCCTCAACTCCATCCTCGGGTTCTCGGAGCTCCTCACGGACGGCCTGCTCGGAGAGATTACCCAGAAACAGCGGGAGACCGTGGGGCATATCCACTCGAGCGGCTACCATCTCCTCAATCTGATCAACGATATCCTTGACCTCGCCAAGGTGGAATCCGGGAAAATGGAGCTGGACGTCACCACCTTCTCGCTGCGCGCGGTCCTCCTCGCTTCCGTGGCCATGTTCCGGGAGCGCGCCTTCAAACACGGACAGCAACTGCACCTGGAGATGGCGCCCGGGGCGGACAGGGATATTGTAGCGGATGAGAGGAAGTTCAAACAAATACTCTTCAACCTCATCAGCAATGCGGTGAAATTCGCTCCGGACGGCGGGCAGATAACCGTAAAGGCCGCATTCGCGCGGGGAGAGGACCTCCGGGAGCGCCTGCCGGCCACCCCCGGGCTTGCCTATGCTGCGATTTCGGTAGAGGATACGGGAATAGGTATCAAATCCGAAGATATTTCGAATCTTTTCAAAGAGTTCGTTCAACTCGAGTCGCCCTATACCAAGGAGTACGAGGGAACAGGCCTCGGCCTTGCACTCACCAGGAAAATAGTGGAGCTCCATGGCGGAAGCATCTGGGTGGAGAGCGAGTTCGGGAGGGGGAGCCGTTTTACCTTCGTGATCCCTGTGCAGGGCGCGGCAATGCTCCCTTAGACCCCTCTTGTCCTGTATCGAAACAAAAGAAGAGAGGGCCCGCTCCCGAAAGAGTAAGCCCTCTCTTATGGTACACAGGTACGGCTACGCCCCGATCTCTTCCTTGACCGAAACCGCCACTTTGTACAGCACCGTCAATACCAGGAAGCCGATGGCATAGACGCCCAGGGTGATGAGCAGCTCGGGAGCGGTCGGGGCGTACTCCACCACCCTTTCGAAGGGGTTGGGGATGAAACCGCCCACCACCAGGCCCATGCCCTTGTCAATCCAGGTGGAGATAAAGACCGCCACGAGGGCGATGGAGAGGATGCCTTCGTTCTTCCTCATGCCGGGGAAGAGGAGCAGGCCGATGCCCACGAAGGCGAGCACCGCGGCAGCCCACATCCAGGGGACGAGCCTCGTATGCCCTTCCAGGCCCACGAAGAGGTACTTGAGGGGCGCCATATGGCCCGGGATGTTGCTGTAGAATGCGGTGAAGACCTCGAGCAGGAAGAAGAACACGTTGATGACCATGGCGTAGGTCACGATCTTCGCCAGCGACTGGATCGCCTCGGTACCGGGATCGAACTTGCTCACCTTTCTCACGATCAGGGCAAGGAGAATGAGCAGGGCAGGACCCGCCGCAAACGCCGAGGAGAGGAAGCGCGCGGCCATGATGGCGGTGAGCCAGAGGTGTCTTCCCGGCAGACCCGCATACAGGAACGCGGTGACGGTATGGATGCTGGCCGCCCAGGGGATGGAGAGATAGATGAGGGGCTTCACCCATGCGGGGGGAGGCACTTCCTTACGCTCGGCGCCGAGGGTGGTCCATCCGATCACCAGGTTCAGGGTGAGATAGCCGAGAAGGACGATCATATCCCAGAACATGATGGAATTCGGCGTCGGGTACAGCATGACATTCATCACCCGCGTGGGCTGTCCCAGGTCGACAAAGATGAACAGGATGCACATGATGACGGCGGAGATGGCCAGAAACTCTCCCAGGATGACGATCCTGCCGAACTTCTTATAGTGGTGCAGATAATAGGGGATGACCAGCATCACCGCGGAAGCCGCCACCCCCACAAGGTACGTAAACTGGGCGATATAGAAGCCCCAGGTCACATCCCTGTTCAGGCCGGTAATGCCCAGGCCGTAGGTGAATTGATAGAGGTAGGCAAGGGTGCCGACCCCCGCGAGGGCGAGCAGGAAGAAGATCCATGTCCAGTACCGTTTACCTCCCGAGAGTGCCTTCTCAAGCATGTTCCGTACCTCCTGTTTCATTGCTCCTGATGATATAGTAAATGCTCGGCATTGTGCCGAGCTCGGGCTTGCGGCGAATGGTGTAGTGGGAGGCGATGAGCTTCCTGACCTCCGAGTGGGGGTCCTCCAGGTCGCCGAAGACGATGCCCCCGTTGGACTGCTCTACACAGGCGGGCATCTTGCCCACCGCAAGACGTTCGTAGCAGGCGGTGCACTTCTCCACCACCCCCTTGGTCCTCGTGGGGAACTCGGAGCTCGGCTCTTTGATACCGGGCCTCGGGTCGCGGAAGTTGAAGCTCCTCGCGCCGAAGGGGCATGCCGCCATGCAGAACCTGCAGCCGATACAGCGGTGCATGTCCATCATCACGATGCCGTCTTTCCTCTTGAAGGTGGCCTTGGTGGGGCACACCCGCACGCATGCGGGTTTTGCACAATGGTTGCAGAATACCAGGAAGGGCATCTCCTTCAGTGTGGGGGACGTATATTCGTCCTCATTGCCCGGAAAGACATGCTCATAGGCGTCCGTCCAGATCCATTTGATTTCATGGGGAGAATCCTTGCCGAAGTCAGGGACGTTGTGGATGCTGTGGCAGGCATGGACCACCCTGTCGACGTCCCCCTGCGTCCTGAACTTGCTCATGTCCACTACAAAGCCCCACCTCTTCGCCGTCAGGGCGTTGGAACCCGGCTCCATCTGCGACGCCTCGACGCCCTTCCTGCCGGGGCCCGTCACCGCGGCGCCGCCGATCCCCAGCAGGGCGGAGATTCCCGCCATCCTCAGAAAATTCCTTCTATCCATGCTCATAGGTTGTTCTCCTTCGGTGCGACATGGCAATCCCAGCAATACGGCTTCACGTCCACGTAGTTGTGGCACCTGTCACAGAACTCTTTCTTGTTCGAATGGCATTTCATACAGGTATTCTGGAGGCTCATGTCGAACTTCATCCCGTTTCTGCCGGTATACAGCCTGTTTCCGTCGCGCACGACGGCATCCCTCCACTCGTTCAGCAGCCGCATATGCTCCGCCCTCATGAATTCTTTGGATTCCACACACTGCTTCTTGTCACCCATCTCCAGAATGGCAGGGGTGTCGAGCCTGGGCTCCGGCTTCCCGACGGCGGTCCCAATATTATAGAGAAACGGAAACGCCACGATGCCGATGAAAACAACCAGTCCTATCAGTATCTTGCCGCTGTCATACATTTTCGGTTTCCTCCTTTCCCGGAAGAGGCTCCAGGCGAATATCCAGGGTCCTTTCCTTCTCCCCTTTCATGACCAGGGCGTTGGCGACCAGTTCATGGGTGCCGCATACCTGCACTCCGGGATTCCAGTAGTCCATGGAGGCGGAAAGGGTGGCCCTGTCGATGGCGCATACGTTGGCGAGCATGTTTACCCCGTATTTCTCACGAACGTATTTCACGGCATTCGCCCGGGGGAATCCGCCCCTCATTCTCAACTCCATGTTCTCCGAGGCGTTCAGACCCGTACCGCTTCCGCAACAGAAGGTCTTCTCCCTGATGGTATCCTCGGGCATCTCGTAGAAATGGTTACAGACGTTCTTGATGATATACCGCGGCTCTTCCAGCATGCCCATTCCCCGGGATGTATTGCAGGAATCGTGGAAGGTCACCTTCAGGTGGTCGTTCCTGCCCGGATCGAGCTTCAGTTTCCCGTTCCGGATCAGGTCGGCGGTGAACTCCGCAATATGTACCATCTTGGTGGAGCGGGCGTTCTCGAATACCGTTCCGGTGAGGGGCGATGTGGGGACTTCGAGGAAATCGGCCGGTCCGTTCCAGGTGTCCATGTACTGGTGGAGGACCCTCCACATATGGCCGCACTCGCCGCCCAGGATCCATTTGACCCCCAGTCTCTTCGCCTCGGCGTAGATTTTCGCATTGAGCCTCTTCGCCATCTCGTTGGTGGTGAAAAAGCCGAAGTTCCCTCCCTCCGAGGCGTAGGTGCTCCAGGTATAATCGAGCCCGAGCTCATGGAACAGCATAAGGTAGCCCATCGCCGTATAGGTCCCGGGGTTGGCGAAGAGGTCGCCGGAGGGGGTGACGAAGAGGATTTCGGCGCCCTTCCGGTTGAAGGTGGGTTCCATCCTGATGCCGGTGATGCTTTCGATATCGTCGACGAAGAGCTCGATGCTGGAAGTGATGGTATGGGGCTCCAGTCCGAGGTGATTGCCTTTCATGTAACAGGCGGCCACCGGTCCCGCGATCCAGCCTATCTGGAGGCCGAGGAGGTTGGTGAGCTCCCGGCCCATCATGGTGATCTCGGCCTGGTCGATGCCGTAGGGGCAGAAGACCGAGCAGCGGCGGCATTCGGTACACTGGTAGAAGTAGTACCACCACTCCTTGATCACCTCGGGGGTGAGGGTCCGCGCCCCGTTGATCTTTTTCAGGATCTTTCCCGCCAGGGTGAAGTTCCCCCGGTAGACCGACCGGAGGAGCTCCGCCCGGAGGACGGGCATATTCTTGGGGTCCCCGGTGCCGATGAAGAAGTGGCACTTGTCGGCGCAGGCGCCGCACCGCACACAGATATCCATGAAGACCTGGAAGGAGCGGTATCTCTTCAGGAGGGTCTGCATCCCCTCAAGAACGATCTGCTCCCAGTTCCCGGGGAGCTTCCAGTCCTCGTCAATGGGTTTCCACTCCCGTGCATGGGGGAAGTCCACCGCCTGGAGGTCCTTTATCTTCGCCGGATGGCAATACATGTGCTCCCTGATCTCCACCGGGGTGTCCATCCACTCCTTCCGGGGGAGAGTATAATTTATCTTCGACAGCTCTTTGGGTTTCGCCGTAAATTTCGCCATAGCTACTCCTTTTCTACCGGGATACCGGCCATTTTCATTTTCTCCCTGAAGTCGTTCTCGTACTCTTCATAAGTATGCACATGGACGGGGTGGTTCCAGGGATTCACATGTCTGACCATGCGGCTGTTGTTCACCATGTTCCTCGTGGGGCTGAGGAATACGCCGGCCATATGCACCAGCTTGCTGAAGGGGAAATAGGCGAAGAGCACGCTCACCAGGAACAGGTGGACATAGAACAGGGCGCCGATCCCTTCGGGGACCACGGGGGTGAAGCTGACCAGCCCCATGGCCAGTTGCTTGACGCCCGTCACATCGACTTTGGTGAAGTACCGCATCAGGACGCCCGTCCCCGCTATCCCCAGGATAAGGAAGAGGGGGAAGTAGTCGGCGGGCAGGGAGATATAGCGCACCATGGGGAGGGCAACCCTCCTGAAAAAGAGGTAGGTTACCGCACCCAGGAGAATGAGATCGGTGATGTAGAGGAGCGGTGCCCCGATCTGCAAAAAGCTGTCCAGACCCTCGACCATACGGATGGGAAACGGGACATGGGCGGCGAAGAAACGGAAATGACGCACCAGGATGATGAGGAAGGACCAGTGGAAAGCAAGGCCCGCAAGCCAGAGCCATTTGTCCGACCCGTAGGCGAGCTTGCTTCCGTCGTTCCGCAATTCGGTCTTTATATTCCTGAAAAGAGAGCGGAAGAAGAGCACCTCCAGCGCCATTCTCGCAATGACCCCCAGGGTGCTCGAGGGGTTCTCGATCTTGTTCTCTTTGATCCATGGCAGCGATTTCTGCTGCCCGCAGGTGGTGGGGATGCGGAACGGAACCGGTGAGCGTGCCCATTTCACCACGCGCAGGACAATCCCGACGGCAAAGGTGGCAACCGCGGCGTAGGGGATAAGCACCCCGAAGAGGAACTCCAGGCCCGTCGCCTTCACTCCTGCCGCAACGAGCAGGATAAGCGCTACGACTGCGAAAAAGGGGATTAGAATTTTCATTGAGCTAACCTCTTTTCATTTTATGGTATCCTTGTTGCTGCTGCCGGTGCCGGGATCCTCATCCTGCACCTCGCATACCAGCTTCGCCTTTTGCAACAAACGATAGGTCAATCTCCGTGATTCCTCCGCCCGGAGCTCGTAAATCTTTTCCCGGCAGTTCATGTAGATATCGAAGGAGTGGAGGGCCACCGCATCGATGGCGGACTCGAGGCCGGTCAGCTCGCCGGCCAACTCGTCGGAAAGCCTGCCGCCACGGATTTCGGGTTCCAGCACATCGCGTATCACGTGCTTCAGAAGGAAGAGGAAAACCATCGCCCTGGAGGGGGGCATTCCCTGCACCGCCCTGATTCTGACGATACTGTCGAGGGTGGGAGAAAGGGTCTCGATATCGGCCTCCTGGAGGAGACCGTCGAAAAGAGCGTCCAATCCGCTGGAAAGGGCGTATCCCACCGGGTTGGCAAACCGGTTCTTTTTTGTCTTCAAGAAATTCGAGGTGTCGGCCGGGTACGATTCCAGTACTACATCAAACCACTTCTCAATTATTGTCTCTTTCTTCGCTGCCAGAAGATCCTTTAAATCCATGTCCTCTTACAACCATTTCGGATCATTTCACCCGGCCCGACTCTTCCCGCGCCTCTCGCAATCGGATCCGGAAAAAATTCCCAGCACCTTACCCTATGCTTGGCGCTATAATTGGTCCGATAATTGACCCTGACAGTGGTCTCATTGGTATCGTCAGTGGTATCGCCATGCCAATTGTTCATCTATCGTGCTTCCCTCCCTGCGGCAGCAGGATACCCGCAGGATAAGAAAAAGGAGGCAAACCCCGTTGCCTCCTTCCGCTGTCTTGTCTATTTACACGCAGCCTGTCGGCTTCGGCAGTCCTGCGTACCTGCAGGCCTGTTTCGCGGGTCCGTCAGGGAACAACTCGTAAAGGTACTTGGTATTGCCCTTGTCAGGTCCCATCACCTTCCCCACTTCCTTGACGAGGATCTTGATCATGGGGGCAATCTGGTATTTCTGGTAGTAATCCCTCAGGAAATTTATGATTTCCCAGTGAGCATCGGTCAGGTCCTGGCCGTCTCCCGTTGCCATGAAAACAGCTATATCCTTATTCCATTCTTCAAGGTTGACCATGTACCCGTCTTCATCCACCTCGATCTGCTTTCCTCCAACCTCAATAAAAGGCATTTTGCTACCTCCTTTACTATGGATTTTGGTTATTTAAGCATTTACCAAACAATGGTTGCATTGCACCAGGAAGTTGAATCCGTTTAACGTAGTATATACTAATAGTGCTGCTAAAAATTTATGACCAATGTCATACCCTACTCAGGATATACTTATATGGAGAAGGAGGTCAAATAAAAATAAATTATATATTCATTTGACTGCCTAATGCAATACTTCCGCGACGATTTCCCCCACTGTTCTCACGGCGAGACTCCCGTCGCGGTAGAAGGGAACCGGAGCGGGGTCGTTCCGGAGTTCCCCGATCCTTTCCCGTGCCCCGTCACCCCCCAGAATGCCGAGCACCCATGCGGCGTATCCCCTGACGGACGGCGTGGGGTCCTCCAGAAAGGAAGGCAGTTCTTCCAGGATAAACCGGACGAAATCGGGACGTACCGAGGCAATCCTGCCCATTGCCCAGAGGATCCCGGGCCGGAACATCTCTTCCTCCCGGTAGGACCAGATGAGGGGAATGATATCTGCCAGCGCATCGGGATTGCCGGCAACGATCTCTCCCAGCATCTCCGCGGCACTCCAGCCAATCCCCCCCGACTCCTCCCCCATGGACCAGAGGAGACGCCGTATGGTATCCCGCACCACTTCAACCCGGTCCCGGGAAAAAGCGCGGGAGATACTTCCCAGGGCTTCCATTGCACGCCAGCTCAGCACGTCCTCTTTATCGTAGGACAGGGAGATCAGCAGCCGGATCACCCCCTTGTCTTCGAGGGCCAATGCAGCAATTTCATCGAGAGAGCGCGTCCCCAGGAACCCCCTGACACTGCCCTTGAGCTTCCTGCCTCCCCCCCTTCCCTCGGGGGCGGGGCTCCTCTCCGCTCCCTCCTGCCGTGCAGGGGGAACCCCCTCCCTGCCAGGAGCTTCGATACGCACAAAGACCAGCTTTCCCGAAGAGGCGGCCAGTCCCTTCGAGAAGACTCTCTGGTGGCTCTTCAGGTCATAGTCCCTGTCCTCAACGCGGTAGTCCACCTCCTGGTCCATGCTCCCGATATTCCAATCACCTCTGGCCAGCGCCAGGGCCTCCATGTAGGCCTCCCCCGTGTTATGCCCGGTGGGGTCGCATACATATACGGACCCGCAGGTGCAGGTGCCTCCCAGCACTTCCCCGAACTCGGCCCTGATCGTCGACGGGGGCTCCACGACACGGCCGCAGAAGGGGCATTCCGGCGGATACCTGTTCATTCCTTTCTCTCCTCCCCTCTTTTACGGACAAGGGCCGACAAGGGAGGAAGCCCCCTGCTCTCCCTGAAATCTTTCGCCCGGGCTATCATTCCCTCTCCCCAGGGAGCCGCTCCGAGGGCATGGGTATGGGTGTAGGTGGCAAAAACGTTTTTATAAAAGATCCCGTCCCTCTTCTCCTTGATGCCCTGTCCCCTCTTCATGCGGAAAGCCAGGGCCGCCCCTTCCCTCCCTTTCACTTCCGCCACTGCGGAATAGTGGAACTCATGGCCCTGGAGCACCGTCCCCACCGGGAAAAAGGGGTTCTCCCGCACCACCTCGACCACGGTATAGCCGTGGGCCTGGGGCTTCTCCTTCATTTCGAACGCAAGGGGGAAGAGGCCCACCATGGGATACTTCCTGCCCTCCACCACAAGGGAGTCCCCCAGGAACATGAGCCCCCCGCATTCCGCATAAATGGGGAGCCCCTTCTCCGCCATGGCCCGGACTGACCGCCGGAAACTCTCGTTTTCCGCAAGCCGTATCGCGTTCGTCTCGGGAAAGCCGCCGCCGATATAGAGGGCGTCGATCTCCTCCGGCAGGCAGGAATCCGATAAGGCATTAATATCAATAAGTTCAGCACCGCGCCTCTCCAGCTCCTCAAGGTTCTCGGGATAGTAGAACTGGAAGGCGGAATCACGGATCACCCCGATGGCGACAGTACGGTCTTCTTCCGGGAGCGGAAAGGAGGAAGAAAAGACAGGGAGGGCACCGGCACCGGCTCCGGGAAGCGGGTCCGCGCTCTCCGCAATGGCCTGTATCCTGTCCAGATCGAGGTACCTGGCCGCAATATCTTCGACAGAGGCAATCACCCTTTCGGTTCCGGGATGCTCCTGGTGCGGGGTGAGGCCCATATGCCGTTCGGGAAGCTCTTCGGAGGGGAGCCGCGGGATTGCTCCGAGGACCGGAAGGGAACAGTATCTCTCGATCGATTCCCGGATGACCGATTCGTGGCGGTCCCCCGAAACCTGGTTGAGGACCACCCCCCGCAGGGGAACCTCCCTGTCCATATGCATGCAGCCCAGGACCACCGCCGCCGCCGTCCTGGTCATCTTCGTACAATCCACAACGAGGATCACGGGGGCCTTCAGGAGCTTGGCAAGCTCCGCCGTGCTGTAGGAACCCACGGCATCCATTCCGTCATACAGACCCCTGTTGCCCTCTATAACGGCGATGTCCCCGGAAAAATGGGAAAGGAAAGACTCCAGGGTTCTTTCCCTCGGGACAAGGAAAGGATCGAGGGTATAGCAGGGGTTCTTCGCCGCAACGGACATCCATCCCGCGTCGATGTAATCCGGTCCCTTCTTGTAGGGGATCACCTGCAGCCCCCTGCGGGACCCCAGTGCCGCGATCAGTCCGAGGGAGAGGGTCGTCTTTCCGCTTCCCCCCCGTACTCCGGCAATAATCACTCTCGGGTGCTTCGTCATGACTTACTATTATAACCAATCCCCCGCGGCGCTGGATAGCGCCGGAAAAGAGAAAGGCAGCCGACGCTCGTCTTCATAAGGACGGGCGGGCTGCCTTCACGAAAAGTAAGAAATAAAAAATAAGGGCTACTCTTTGGGCGGGATCTCCACGAAGCTGCCGCCGAAATACGTATAGATAAGCTTTCCGTCGTCGATCAGGTCCTTCAGCGCATCCTTTACCTCGTCCCTCGTGATGCCTGCCTCTGCGGAAACGGTCTTCTGGATGTCGCTCGACTTCAGCTTCTTCTTTCCCATTGATTTTTCGACCAGTTCGTAAATCTTTTTCTTAACCTCTTCCTTTTCCATCTCGCACCCCTTCCTTTGATTTAGAGTAGTCAACGAAAAAAGCGGTGAGCAGCAGGGAGTACCCTCCCCGCTGCTCACCACCGTCCTTTTTACGTATTATACAGAATTACCACTTGAATGTCGCGGCAGTCCTGAAGGTTTCCCTTGCAATGGTGAAATCGTCAATATGCTGGAAGGTAAACGGCAAATCGGTAACCTTGAAGAACTTCTCCCAGCCGATCCTCTCGATCCACTCGCCCACCCTCTCGTGCTTCTTCGCGCCTGCGATGTAGGCGTCAAGAATATGCCTGACCGCCTCCGTCACCTCGGGCCACCGGGGAGGATTGTTCTTGATGTAGGGAATGACGAGCTTCGAGAATTTCGGATTGCTCCTCAGGTTGGATACCTTTCCGCCTGCAACGATCGCCACGCCGTCGAACTCGGGGTCGGCAATATCCATGGGCGGGCAGACGGTAAAGCAGTTACCGCAGTACATGCATTTTTCCTCGTTGACCTTGACACTCTTCTTCGCAGGGTCGGGACTGATGGCGCCCGTGGGACAGGAAGCAATAGTGGAAGGCACCTCGCACATGTTCTTCACCTTATCGTGGTCGATCTTCGGGATCTTCCTGTGGATCGCCACGATGGCGATATCGGAGCAATGGACCGCGCCACACATGTTCGTGCAACAGGCGACGGCAAGCTTCACCTTGTTGGGAGTCTCCCTGGCGGTGAAGTAGTCTGCGAGATCATCCATAAGCGCCTTGACGATTCCCGAGGCGTCCGTTGCCGCTGAATGGCAATGAATCCAGCCCTGGGTGTGGACTATGTTGCTGATCCTGTTGCCGATGCCGCCTATCATATGGTTCTTTTCTTTGAGCTCTTTCTGGAGCGGCTCGATGTTTTTCTCTTCGGAAACAAGGAACTCAACATTGTTCCGGGTGGTCCACCTGAGATAGCCGCCGCAGTATTTCTCGGCAAGATCGGCGAATTCGCGGATCGTGTCGGTGCTGAGGAGCCTCGGGGTGGCGACCCGTACCGACCAGACCTTGTCGCCGCTGTTCGCAACATGGACCATCAGACCGGGACTCAGGATTTCATGGTATTTCCAATCGCCGTAGTTCTTCAGCATGACCGGGGGCAAAAAGTCTTTATAGTGAGGCGGTCCTATATCGGTTCTTCTCTGGGGTAAAGCCATAGTGTTCCTCCTTACTGTATTGATTTATTTATGATTCTATTTCTGCAGGTCCGCTTCGGTCCAGAAGAAGAACGGGTCTCTTCTCGGCTCCTTGATCTGCTGCGGCTGGGGCTCCACCCCGATGAACTCGAGGAACTCCCTCATGCCCTTCCTGATGATAAGCTCGCCGATTCTCTCCCTGTTCTTCCCGTGTTCGTCCCAGAACTCCCACATCTTCCTGATAAGGTCCTTGAATTCATCATAAGGCGGCTCCATCTTGATAAACGGAACAATGACCCAGGAGAGCGTGGAGCCGATGACGAAGGGTGCCTTACTGCCGATGAGGATGGTCGCGCCCTTCTCGCCGGTGGCTTTCAGCGCCTTGGTCATCTTGGCGATGCAGTGCATACAACGCACGCAGTCCTCATCCCTGATTTTCAGTTCCGTGCCGTCGTAGCTCATGCACCTGCTCGGGCACATGTCAACGATTTCTTCCTTGATATTCATGCCGTTTTTCGCGTAGTTGGCGACTTCGTCCTGATTGACGGCGATGGTGCCCTTCCAGGTTCCGATGATGGAACAGTCCGCACGGGCAATGGAGGCGATACAGTCGACCGCGCACCCCGCTGTTTTAAACTTGAATTTATAGGGAAAAGCAGGCCGGTGCATCTCATCCTGCCACTCCTGGGTAAGGTTGTAATTGATGTCGAGAGTATCGATATTCGACCACTCACAGCGGGCCGGGCCTACGCAGCAGCTCGGCGTCCTCAATGCGGAGCCGGAGCCGCCCAGGTCCCACCCGCGGGAGGAAAACTCGGCAAAGATCGGTTCGAGGTTCTCGGTGCTCGTTCCGAGGAGGATGAGGTCCCCCGTCGATCCGTGCATATTGGTGAGACCGCTCCCGTATTTGTCCCAGAGATCGCACATCTCCTTGAGAATTTGCGAAGTATAGAAGAAACCGGAAACGGAGTTGATCCTGATGGTGTGGAAATTTGCAACACTGGGAAACTCTTCAGGGAGGGACGAGTACCTGCCGATGACACCGCCTCCGTATCCGCGGACGCCGACAATACCGCCGTGTTTCCAGTAACCGCGCCTTTCACGGTACGATTTTTCGAGCTGCCCGAGCTCATCCGCCGCCATGTCGTTCTTCGCGGCCGCTTTTTTGATTTCCGTGACAAAGCTGGGGAAGGGGCCCTTTTCCAGCTCGTCCAACAGCGGAGTTTCATACTTTTTTGGCATAAACTTCCTCCTTGTTATTTGATTTTCGCCCGTTTACGATCAACACACGCTCAGTTGGCTTCAGACAACCAAGGTCTACCTGAACAATACAGGCTACTATTTTATCATGGGGAGGGTCAAATTAAAAAATTTAATTATAACATTAGCTGCTTTTTTAACCTTGCCTTGACCCTTTCGCGCGGAACGCCGTAAAATGAGAGGCTATGAGAATCAAGCAAATCGAGCTGATCGGCTTCAAGTCCTTTGCCGACAAAGTGACCTTCCGTCTCCACCACGGAGTTACCTGCATTGTAGGACCCAACGGGTGCGGAAAGAGCAATGTGGTGGACTCTTTCCGGTGGGTCCTCGGCGAACAGAGCGCCAAGAGCCTGCGCGGCGAGAAGATGGAAGAGGTCATCTTCCAGGGCTCGGCGAATGTAAAACCGAAGGGAATGGCGGAAGTATCCCTCATCATCACCCAGGGGAACGCGGGTACCGACGAGAACGGCAACGGGCACTCCCCTGCCCCTGCCTCCCCCAGGGACGAGGTGATCGTCTCCCGCAGGCTGTACCGGTCGGGCGAAAGCGAGTACCTTATCAACAAGAAACAGTGCAGGCTCAAGGATATCAAGGACATCTTCCTTGATACGGGGCTCGACGTCAAGAGCTATTCCATCATGGACCAGGGGAAGGTCTCCGAGATAATCAATACGAAACCCCAGGACAGGCGCTACCTTATCGAAGAGGTGGCGGGGGTCATGAAGTACAAGGTACGGAAAGCGGAGGCCCTGTCGAAGCTCGAGTCCTCGAAACAGAACCTCCAGCGCATCAACGACATCGTCCACGAGGTCAGGCGCCAGATCAACAGTCTCGACAGACAGGTCAAAAAGGCGGAGAGGTACAAGCGGCTTTCCGAGGAGATGCGGGAGATCGAGCTCAGGATGGGCAAGAGGGACTATGTACGGCTCAGCGAGGTCCTGGAGGCCCTGCAGGCCGAAATAGAGCGTCTCGGGGAGATCGACTCGTCGAAGAGGGGAGCCCTCTCCTCCCTCGAGAACCAGATCGAAACAAAGCGCCTCGAAATGGTGGAGAAGGAAAAGGCACTCACCGCCCTGGAGAACGACCTCTATGCAAAGGAGAGGGAGATTGCGGAGGCGGAGAAGCTCGTCGCCGTCCTGAAGACGGAAATGGAGAACAAGCGGAACACCATATCCCGCCTCACCCTTCAGCAGGAGGGGTTCGATGCGAGGAGGGAGGAGCTCCTCAGGAGGACCGGGGAGATCGAGGATACTGTCCGCACCCTCTCTGCCTCCATGACGGAACTGTCGGAGGAGCTGAGGGAAAGGAAAGCATCCCTTACGGAGATGGAGCTCGTCATCGGGGACAGGGAAGGGGAGATAGAAGAGAAGAGAAGAGAGCTTTTCCGGGTATCGGAGACCCTCAGCCATAAGAAGAACGAGCTGCAGAAGCTCCTCTCCTCCCTCGAAACGCTCACCTACCGCGAGTCCTCCTCTCTCCGCGACAGGGAGAGTATCCAGGAGGGACTCGCCGCCCTCGAAAAAACCATCGGAGCGGGAGAGGAGGGCGTCAGGGCGGCCAGGGGGAGGCGCACGGAACTGCTGGCCGAACAGGATGCCCTGGTGGAAGAGACAGAGAGGGTTACCGCGGAAATAGAGGACCGGAAGGCGCTCCTCTCCCGTGAGCGGGAGTCCCTGGCTTCGAATACCTCCCGGCTCCACTCCCTCAAGGAGCTGACCGTGGACCGCTCCCTCATGGACCTCCTCGCGGAATCCCGGGAGAGCTTGCATTTTTCCGGGCAGGTCCTTTCGGATATCGTCAGCGCGGGCAAGGAGTATGAAAAGGCGGTGGAAGCCGCCCTTTCCGAAAAGATCAACTCCCTGCTGTTATCGGAAGCCGAGGACATCATCGCGGCGGTCCGGCTCATCAAAGAGAAGAACCTCGGGAAGACGGCCCTGCTCTATTCCGGCTTCGATGCCGGGGAGGGGAAAAGAGAGAGCACCCCTTTGGGGCATGAAGCGGTCATCGGAAAGGTTTCCGACTTTATTTCCTTTGAGAACAGCGATTTCCGGGAGGCCGCCGGCCGGATACTCGAGAACACGTATATCGTACGGGACCTTCAGAGCGCAATCGAAATCAGGAAGACGCATCCCTTACGCAACAGCATCCTGGCGACCCTCGATGGGGAGGTCATCGACAGGGACGGGGTAATCCTGGCAGGACAGGGGAAGGATATCCTGAAGAGGAAGAGGGAAATCAGGGAGCTCCAGAGGACCGTGGAGCAGCAGCAGGCGCTCATCGCAACCGCCGAGAATGAGGTAAGCACCCTGACCTCCCTGCTGGCGGGCCGCAAAGAGCTCTTGCGCACCGTACGGAACTCCGTTGTGGAGGTGGAGAAGGAGATCTCCCTTTCCGAGCACTCCCTGCAGGGGCAGAGGGAGGAGAGCGAAAGGAAGAGGAGAAGGCTCTCTTTCCTCGATACCGAGACAGCGGCCCTTGCGGAGGAGAAGGAGACTCTTACCGGCCTCATTGCTGCAAAAGAGGAAGAGATCGGGCGGGTTGAAAAGGAGAGGGAGTCCCTCAACGAGGGAATCACCACCCTCCAGAGCTCCATCGCCTCCGTCAAGGCGGAATACGAAGAAGCGCGGTCGTCCCTCACCGATATTAAGCTCACCCTCGGCTCCCACAAGGAGAAGATCGAGGCGCTGCAGCGGGAAGGGGAGCACCTGCGGCGTACCATACAGGAATTGGAGAGAAGCAAGGAGAGCGCGGAAAGGGAGATCAGGGAGACCGAGACCCGGCTCACCGATTCCGCAGTGGAGCTCCGGAACCGTGAGGAAGGCATCAGGGCATTGGTGGGGGAGGCGGACAGGATGCGCCAGGAGAGGGCCGCCCGCAAGGAGGTCATCGAGACGGAGAACCGGACGCTGCTGGAGGAGAGCAATGCCCTCCGGGCTCTCCGTGCCGAAATCGACTCCGTCGCCCAGGAGATGGCGGCTGCCCGCTCGAAGGAGGTGGAGCACCGGCTCAGGCGGGAGAACAGGGAGAGCTCCCTCATGCAGAAGTACGGGATCGAGATAGGGCAGGAGGAAGTGGTACTGGAGGGCTTCGACGCCCAGGAGGACAGCGAGAAGGCCGCTCAGCTGGGTGAGAAGATACGGGACCTCGGGCCGGTCAACCTTGGCACCATCGAGGAGTACGAGGAGCTCAAAACCCGCTATGACTTCCTGACGCAGCAGCAGCAGGATCTGAATATGTCCATTGCCGAGCTCGAAGAAGCCATCAGCAGGATCAACGCCTCCACCCGGCGGAAGCTCCGCGAGGCTTACGACGCCCTCAGGACGAAATTCGCGGAGGTTTTTACCCTGCTCTTCGGGGGAGGAAAGGCGGACATCGTCCTCACCGACGAGGAGAACATCCTGGAGTCGGGCCTCGATATCGTGGCACAGCCGCCCGGGAAAAAGCTCCAGAACATCCACCTCATGTCCGGAGGAGAGAAGGCCCTGACCTCTCTGACCCTCCTTTTCGCGGGCTTCCTGATCAAGCCGAGCCCCCTCTGCATCCTCGACGAGGTGGACGCCCCCCTCGATGAATCGAATACGTTCCGGTTCTCGCAGATGATCAGGGAACTGTCCCGGGATACCCAGTTCATCGTGATCACCCATAATAAAACGACGATGGAAGCCGCCGACTACCTGTACGGCATCACCATGGAGGAGCCCGGAGTCTCAAAGGCCCTGTCGCTGCAGTTTGCCGGGACCGAGAATGTGGCGTAAAGGATTCGCCCCGGGAGCAGGGCAGGGAGAAACATCCCGGGAACCGGGAGAAGGGAGCACCCCGTGAAAGGGTCTTTTTCCCTGAACGATATAGAAATCTCCACCGAAAAAGAGGATCTCCTCTGTTACAGCTTCGATGCCTCTTCCGCTGAAGCCGCCCTCCCCCGCGCCGTCGCCTGGCCGAGGAATGCCGATCAGGTTGCGCGGCTCCTGCGCTACGCCGATGAGAACAGCATGAACGTGATCTCGCGGGGAGCGGGCACCGGCATGACGGGGGGATCGGTGCCCCGGGGTGCGTCCCTCGTCCTCAGCTTCGAAAAGATGAGGAAAATCCTCGACGTCGATACAAGGAACATGACCGTCACTGTGGAGCCCGGCGTGATAAACGGCAGGCTCCAGAAAGAGCTCGAATACCTCGGCTTCTTCTATCCCCCCGACCCCGCCAGCCTTGCCGTCTGCACCATCGGGGGGAATGTGGCGACCAATGCCGGCGGACCCCGGGCGGTGAAGTACGGCGTAACGCGGGATTACGTCATGGGGATCGAGGCGGTAGTGGCCGACGGAACCGTCATCACCACCGGGGGCAGAACGCACAAGAAAGCGGTGGGGTACGACCTGAGAAACCTCCTCGTGGGGTCGGAGGGGACGCTCGCCGTCTCTACCCGGATACGGCTGAAGATGCTGCCCCTGCCTGAAGATGTCATGACGTTCCTCGTCTTTTTCAACAGCCTCGAGGCATCGGGCACTGCCGTCGCAAAGATCATCTCCTCGAAGGTTATCCCCCGCACCATCGAATTCATGGACAGGTACTCCATCGAGGCCATCGAGAATTACAAGCCCGTGGGGCTCCCGACGGAGGTGGAGGCCCTGCTCCTGATCGAGCTCGACGGATACCCGGCAACGATCAGAAAAGAGGCGGAAAGGGTGGTGGACATCTGTCATACCCTGGGGGGAGAGGCCATCGTGGCAGAGGACTCCACTGCCCGGGAGCGGCTCTGGGAGGCGAGGAGGTCCGTTTCCCCCGCCCTGTATCATCTGAAGCCCACGAAGATAAACGAGGATATCGTCGTCCCCCGGGATAAGATCCCCTCTCTCCTCGTGGACCTCAGGAGGCTTTCGGAAGAGAGCGGAATCAGGATTGTCTGCTTCGGGCATGCCGGGGACGGAAACATCCATGTCAACATCATGGTGGATGCGCATGACCCCGCGGAATATGCAAAAGGGAAGGGGCTGGTCAGGACCCTTTTCGAGCTCACCCTCAGGAGGGGCGGCTCCCTCTCGGGAGAGCACGGGATCGGACTTACCAAGGCGCCGTATCTCGGCATGGAGGTCAAAGAGAGGGAACTGCAGCTGATGCAGGGGATAAAGAGAGTCTTCGATCCCCGGGGAATGATGAACCCGGGAAAAATCTTCGACCCCCGCTGACTTCACCGCAGAGGACGCAAAGGACGCTGAGAGAAGAAAGGGGGAAGGCGACCGCAGGAGAGGATCCGTGTGCCGATACTTCCTATACCAATGGAGTGCCGTCCAACCCGGCGAAGTCGATTCCGAGCAGTTTCAGCACCGACGCTCCGGCATCCGCGATATGGAGATTTTTGCAGGCTATATTCCTATTTATATAGAAAGCGGCATTTTCCCTCGTATGACCTCCCGTCAGGGGACTTTTGCCGCTCAGCTCCTCCTTTGCGATCGATCCTTTCAGGTCATACCCCTCGTGGGGCAGCACCACGAGATCCGGCGCTTCTTCAAAGCACTGACCGGAATAGATATCCTCCTTGAAAAAGACCTGCTGAATAACCGGGTCCCCATCGATTCTCAATGAAAGCAGGTCTTCTCTCAGTGCTTTCCTTATCTCATCATACGAGCCATCATTCACGCATCCTCTGGCGTATCTTTCCTTCGTGTGGAGGTATATCCGGGAAGGATCAAGGGCAAAAGCCTTTGTCGCACCGTCGAGATACGCAAAGGATTCCGGCTTTTGCCTTGTGAATTTCAGATAGCCTTTCTGCCGGAGAAAAACATTCAGGTAGACCTCGCTCTTTATCTTCGTAAAACCGTGATCAGACAGGAGCACAAAGGGTGTCTCTTCACCGACCTTCCGGTAAAAGGAACCGATGAACGTGTCCAGTTCATGATAAAAGTGCATGAAAAACCCATGCTGGGGATGCCGTATGTCGTCCAGGGCGTTCCAAAGGTAATGGTGCAGCCTGTCCGTCTCCGTAATACCGGCGATGAAAAGATCCCACTCCTCCGCTTCGTACAAATGCCCGATAACCTCGGTCCTTTTCCTGAACGTCTGCATGATGTCTTCCGTAAACGCTTCCAGCGCATGCACTGCCCTCGTTGCATCCACGTCGAGCTTATATCCAACGCCCTTGAGGTAATGATACATTGTATCAGGATATGATGCCTTCTTAAGGTCAGGAGCGACAAACCCCGCTACGAGCATGCCGTTCAGCGGTTTTGCCGGATATGTCGCGGGGATGTTAATGATGATGCTTCTCTTTCCGAAGTCGCCCGCTATTTCCCAGAGGGTCCGAGCCTTCAGGTCATTCGTGTTCGGAAATTTCCACGAGTAAGTATCCTTCTGCAGTTCCATAAAGCCATAAATGCCGTGTTTTCCGGGATTTACACCGGTGATAAAAGTGCTCCACGATGTGGATGAAACTTCCGGGAGAGAAGCCGTCATGCTGCAGAGTGTCCCCTCTTCCATCAATCTGCCGAGGTTCGGCATGACCCCCTCACGGGCAAACCGGTGTAAAAGCGTACAGGGCACCCCGTCGATACCGAGCACGACAACTTTCCGTCCGCTGCGCCTGTTCATTCGTTGCACCCCGCTATCCTTTCCTTACATATACCCGAGAGACTTGAGGTGCGCCTCAATCACCTCCCTCTCCTGGTCCCTGTCCCTGTTCTCCTGCTGAACAGGCCCGCAGCAAGGCGCAGCAGGAGCATGCACCCTGCGCTGCCGGTACAGCGATTTGTCCACAACGCTTTTCATGCGATCCACCGAGAGTTTGTTATCAAAGAACGCATTGATTTCCTCAACACTCACAGCGGAATTTTCCATGATTTCATTGTAATTCATGTACAGAACTTCCATGTTCTGCTGTTTTGCAAGCCAGGACTCAATCTCAAGAAGATGAGACGAATACAATTTGCTCATCTCCTCTCCACCGGAACCGGGTTCCTCTCCCTTTCTTCCCAGCATCACTCTCTGCGATGCGCAAATCTCGTCCAGGTCCCTTCTCATGAATACTATCTTATACCCGAGATCCGAAGGAAGCTCGTACAGAAGCATGGAAACCATTTTAACGACTTTCCCCTGAGCATGATATAACCATGTCCGGTCTTCCTTGAGGCTCTTTACTCTTTCAAATTCATAGTACCCGTTCGGATTGTCTTCATCCGCTTGTCTCAGATTGTCTGCAATAACTTCCAACCCGCCTGCCTCTAATAACCTCATCATCATTGAGGTACCGGAGCGGGGCAACCCCGAGACGACAATTACCGGTTCTGCCATTTTATTGCCTCCTTGTGCATTGCTATGAACGATGGGTTGAGAAGGTCTTGTTTGTTGTACCTCAGCTCACTATGCGTCTCCGCATCGATTACCCTCCCTCCCGCCTCTTCGACTATGATGTCTCCGGCCGCCGTATCCCATTCCATGGTCGGACCGAACCGGGGGTAGAGGTCTGCTTTCCCTTCGGCAACCAGGCAGAATTTCAGAGAACTGCCGGCCGGGACAATTTCCACACTGTCATAGCGGGTCTTCAGTCGCCCGACAAAATCGCTGAACTCCTTGCCGGTATGGGAACGGCTGCCGATAACCGTTACCGCCCCTGTATCTTGTACACAGACACCGGAAGCGGTCAATCGGTTTGCTGCCGAAAGAATTGAATCCATGAGCTCTTCTCCCCGTTCGGCTCCCTGCGGAGCGTCGTTGCCGGATGCTTCAAAGCCGGGAGGCGACAAGCGGAAAAGTGCGGAAAGCCTCACGCCGCTTATTGAATAGGCTCCCATGCCTCTTCCCGCGAAGTATGCCGCATCAGGAACAGGTGCGTAGACGACGCCCGCAACGGGACGGTTTCCCTCGACAAGAGCGATATTCACCGTAAACTCCCCGTTTCGCTTGATAAACTCCTTCGTTCCGTCCAGCGGATCGACGAGCCAGAAGCGCTTCCAGCGCTTTCTCCGCGCATAGGGTATATTTATCCCCTCCTCGCTGAGGAGGGGCAGCGGGGAGAGTGTCCCGGAAGAGAGCGCAGCAGCTATTATTTCATGAGATTTTCTGTCCGCAGCGGTAAGCGGGGATCTGTCGTCTTTGTAGCTCACCCCGAAATCGTCCCGGTATACCGAAAGGATAGCCTCACCGGCCCGCAGCGCTGCACGCAATGACTGAAGCAAGTAGGAAGACAGGGCAGAGTCCATTCAGATAATCCCGTTGCTTTTCATGTACGAGTGGATCTTCTCAACAGATTCGTAGACGTTCAATACGCCCGTGTTCACGACGATTTCGGGATTCGCCGGTATTTCATAGGGGTCGGAGATACCGGTAAAATGCTCGATCTCTCCCTTTCGTGCCTTCTCGTACAGTCCTTTCGGGTCCCGCGATTCGCAGATGACCATTTCACAATCCAGGTACACCTCTATGAACTCGCCCTCGTGGAACAGCGTGCGAATCATGTTCCGGTCGCTTTCATACGGAGAAATAAACGACGCTATCGTAAGGATTCCTGCGTCGACAAACAACTTTGCAACCTCTCCCACTCTTCGCAGGTTTTCCTTGCGGTCGTCCGCCGAAAAGCCGAGATTTCTGTTCAACCCGTGCCTTACATTATCTCCATCGAGTACGTACGACCGGATCCCTTTTTCGTACAGCAGCGACTCCAGCTCATGGGCAATCGTCGATTTTCCCGAAGCAGACAAACCGGTAATCCATATAAGCGCCGACTTATGCTTATTCAGCGCCCACCTGTCTTTTTTAGTGATCAGTCCGTTATGCCAGACAACATTCGGCAAACAAGTCATTCAGTATATCCTCCTTTTCAAAAAATTCATACGGGGGTTAGTTTCTCACCCCGGCAGAGAGGGCGAGCATGCTGTATCGTGTACGAGTGCTGAACGGCTGCTTCAACGGGTTCCGCATCGCTTTCTTTCACCGTAAGGTATCCGGCTCAGCTTTCACGGTGGTTTTCTGCTTATATTCCCTGAGCGATTCGAGCAGGCAATCGAGGATGCAGCTCGATACATTGACAATCTGTTCATCCGTAAACCCGTTTTTCCTCAGGACCTTGTAAAATGACGTGGCGACTATCCTGGCCGCCCTCTCGGTATCTTTGGCCGCCAGCATGACGATCTTATCGAAACCGCAATTCTGTTTCATAGCACTCTCCCTTCTGTCTGTCCTGTTGCTCCGGGAAGGCCCTGTAACCGGCAAATAGATATTCCGTGATATTCATACATGTGATTCGAATCACCGAGTTCCTGTTCAGGAACATTTATTATTACTGGAAGCTGTTTCAAGACTTTCTCTTTCACCCTTCCCCTTCCCCTCTCCTCTCAAGGGAGAGGGGCCCCCAGGAAATCAGAGATTTTCCGGGGAATAGGTAGGACAGCCGAAGGCCGGGAGAGGGGGTTTTGAAATGACGCACACGGGAAGCAGCGGCTTTCGAATGTTTTCAGCATCATGTCGTGAGACAGGAAGAAGGAGGTTTTTATGAAGCATTTCGCTGCCGGTCTGGCCGGCCTGATTACACTATGCCTGGTGCTCGGGATACTCCCCCTGCATGCGGGCAGCGCCCCGGATACCCCTCATTGTTTGCGTTTCGCCGGAGATCCCGTTCCCATCTCAGCGGACTACGGGGAAGAGGGAACCTATACAATGGTCTACGAACAGTTTGAAAACACGGCCTGGAGACTCTCCGCGGGAGGAACGGAGGTAACTGTTTTCTTCCCGAAAGAACTCAGCGGCCGCGCGCCGGTGCTCTTCTGGTCGCACGGCTTCGGCGGCACCAACTGGACCGGCGTCAGGACGCTCATTACGCATATGGTTTCCCGGGGATTCGTGGTGGTGCATTCCCCCTATCCCTCCACGGGAACCGATGTGCCCGGCCGGTATCAGATCATGTGGAACGGGTTCCAAATGGCCGCTGAACGCTATGCAACGCGGATGAATCTGCAAAAAGTCGGCTTCCTGGGGCACTCCTTCGGAGCGGGCGCCGTACCCGCCATGGCCTGGAAGGGCATGAAGGAGCAAGGATGGGGAACCCAGGGAGTGTTCCTGTTCATGCTGGCGCCCTGGTACTCTTCAGAAATGAGCGACACGCAACTGAAATCTTTCCCGGCATATATGAACATGATCGTCCAGGTATACGATGAGGATACGATCAACGATCACCGCATGGGTATCGATATCTTCAACAATATGGCTATTCCGGACTCACAAAAAGCTTACTATAATGTGGTGCCGGGCACCTACCCCGCCGACCATTCGGTGCCCTCGGACCGGCCGGTCAACGAGCTGGACCATCTGGCTGTCCGAAGGCCCCTCGATGCCCTGATTGACTATACCTTCAACATTTCCGACCCCTGCGGAGGGAAAAGCTATGCTTTGGACGGACAGGGCGACCGTTTCCAGCACACTGTCACGAAAAATCCCTCTCCCGTAGCCGCCGAGTCGACGTATCAGTGGCCCTGGTCCTCCTATTCGAACCCGAGAAGGTGATATCGTTCGCCCTTTCCGGAACAGGGCGGGAGGAGGGATCCCTCCTCCCGCTTTCCGTTTCAAATTGCGTCCTCACCCGGTTCTTATTCAAAAGTCAGTGCCCGGAGCTCCCAGCCGGCTTCCGTGCCCAGATTGCTATAGGTGGCCATGCCGCAGTAAAGGGTGTTTCCGTCTTCAGACGTCTCCATCGTACGGATGCCGTAGTTGAGGGAATCACCCAGGCCGGAGCGGTTCTCGCTTACCGCCGCAGCACTCGAAGAGGTAAAGCGCCACAGCTCGGCGCCTCCCAGGTCCAGCGTGCCTGCGAACAGACTGCCGGCCGCCACCTGCATGGTCCAGGTATAGTAATTATTCCTGCTTCCGAAGCCTGAACTGCCATAAAGCGGGACATAGCCGCCGTTGTTCGGGGTCAGGTCGAAGGTCCTGGTGTTCGGGTTGTACGCGGGGAGCTCGGCCTCACCATACAGGAGCTGAATCTCCGGGTTGGCGGTTTCGAGCCCACGGGCTCTCCAGATAGTGGTCGCTCTTCTTGCGCCATCAGCAAGGATGTCCTCTTCTTCTTCGTTTTGGGGCTCTCCGAAGCATATTGCCTGGAAGTTGCACTGTGAATGCACGAATTCAGACCTTCCCGGGATATGCAGGGTCCCCCAATAGAGCCAGCCGTCGAACTGGGAGATAGCTCCCCCGCCGTATGCGGCATAGCTTATGAGCACGTCCGGCTCATAATCCTGGGGATTCCATATCTGCCTCCACAAGGCCGTACTCCTTGGAAGAACGCCCAGAGCGTTCATTGCCGGGCTTATCCATACACCCTCACCGGATATAGCGATTCTGCTTTCTCCGTTTCCGTCGATATAGTGGGCCAACTCCCTCGGGACCCCGTTCACCGTGCCGACCACCACAAAGCTGAAGGGGTTGTTACGGCTGCCGGTCCAGCGGAGGATGTTTCCCTGTCCGCCGGCCGTGCCCATTGCCGTGTACAGCCGGTTGTTGATAACCAGCCATTTCCGTATTGTCCCGTAGCGGCGGAAGGTGCGGGACCCGAGATACTCCTTTGTATCCGCGTCGAAGGCGAACATGATGACACCGTTGTTCAACGATCCCCCGGCCAGAAAAACGACACCGTTATGCGAGCCGGCGGAACGGATCCCCTGGCTTAGGGTTACCTGCGAGACATCGGGCGTCCTGTCGGTGAGAGTGTTCGTTGTCAGATTATATTCGTACATCTTGGGCGGCCGCCAGTCCCCGTTTTCATCAGTCACCAATGGATTCTCACGGGCGAGCTGACTCTCCCCGTATTCACATACATACGAGCTGGTGTCCGTAACCTCCGAGCTTACGAAGGCACCCAGGGTGGTACAGGCGACATTGGCACCGGTGCCGAACCACAGACTGTTGCCCGCCCGGGTGAGGCCCCATACATACGTCTGGTTGGTTTTATCCCGGCTGCCTTCCGGGCACGGCGGACCGCTGTTCGGATTGAACCCGGCGATGCCGTTCGGATAATCCACTCCCACCCCGGCAAAACACTCATCCGGCGTGGCTTCGGCCAAAAGGTTGTTTGTGGTGATGACAGCCTGAGCATTACTGAGCGGAAACAGGAGCAAAAGCGACAGAGAAACGAGTAGAAGACCTGTACGTATCATCACATCCACCTCCTCTTTTTTTGTTGTTTTCAGTCCTCCTGACTAAGGTGCGAAAGTCAGCTCCCGGAGCTCCCAGCCGGCCCCCGTACCCAGACTGCCATAGGTGGCCATGCCGCAATAAAGGGCATTTCCATCCGCAGATGCCGCCATGGTGCGGATCCCATAGTTTTTGGAATCACCAAGGCCGGAGCCGTCTTCGCGTACTGCCGCGGCACTCGAAGAGGCAAAGCGCCACAGGTCGGCGCCGCTTATATCGAGGGTGCCCGCGAACAGGCCGGCGTTTGTTACCTGCATGGTCCAGGTATAATAATTACCCCTGTTGCCGAACCCGGAGGACCCGTACAGCGGCGTATACCCGCCCACATTCGGGGTCATGTCAAAGGTCCGGGTGTCCGGGTTGTACGCGGGGAGCTCGGCCTCGCCATACAGGAGCTGGACCTCCGGGATGCCCTCGAGGTTCCTGGCTCTCCAGATGGAGGTCGCTCTCGAGGTGCCGTTATTGAGAATGCTCTCCTCTTCTGCGTTTTGAGGCTCGCCGAAACAGTACTGCGGGATACTGCACTGCGTATGCTGGTACGCCCCCCTGCCGGGTACCTGCACGGTCCCCCAGTAGAGCCAGCCGTCGAACTGGAAAATGCCTCCCCCGCCGTACGTAGTGCTGGTGATAAAATCAGGTTCGTACTGCTGAGGTATCCATATCCGTCTCCAGGACGCCGTACTCGCCGGCAGCACGCCCTGGGCGTTCATGGCCGGGCTGATCCATACGCCCTGCCCGGATACCGCTATCCTCGTCTGGCTATTTCCATCGATATAGTGGGCCAATTCCCTCGGGACCCCGTTCACCGTGCCGACCACCACGAAGCTGAAGGGGTTATCGCGGTTACCGGTCCAGCGGAGGATGCGGCCGGACTGGCCTTGTGTGCCTATGCCCGTATACAAATTATCGTTTGAAACAAGCCACTTACGTATTGTAGAGCCTTCGGTGAACGTGCTCGAGCCGAGGTATTCCTTTGTGTTTGCGTCGAAGGCGAACATGATGACAGGACCGCTCCGGGACCCTCCTGCCATAAAGACAACGCCGTTATGCGATCCTGCCGAGCGGATGCCCATGCTCCGCCTGAGCATCGGGTCGTTGGGGGTGCGGTCGTACAGAGTGCGCGTCGTCAGGTCATATTCGAAAATCCTGGGCGGCCGCCAATCCCCTCTCTGAGCGCTGATGCGCCCTTCCCTGGCGAGCTGGCTGTCTCCGTATTCGCACACGTAAGAGCTGCTGGCACCTGGATCGGTAGCTCCGACGAAGGCCCCCAGAGTGGTACAGACAACATTGGCCCCGGTGCCGAACCATACGCTATCGCCTATACGGGTGAGCCCCCACACATAGGTCTGATTGGTTCTGTCCTGGCTGCCCTCAGGACAGGGCGGGCCACTTATCGGACTGAATCCGGCGATGCCGTTCGGATAATCCACTCCCACCCCGGCAAAGCATTCATCGGGCTGGGCCTCGGCCAAAAGGTTGTTTAAAGCTATAGTGGCCTGTGCACTCCCCACAAAAAGCAGCAGCAGGAACAGACAAGAACAGAGTATGCTCTTCCACATTGTGATTTCTCCTTTTCATCTGGTTGTATTTTCAGGGGGGATCAGCCGGTAGTACGGCACTTTTCGCTCCTTGAAGGGACGTATGGACATGGTAAAAACTTCCGTTTCTTCTTTGCCTTTCACCTCCTTTGGGCGGCTTCAGCCATCCATCCGCCTCCCATGGCTTTGTAATTGCTTACTATGGCCGCAAACAGGTCATGCTGGGCCTGGACATAACTGATTTCGGCGCTATACAAATCTCTTTCCGCATCTACCACTTCGAGATAGCCTGAGTATTTTGCGTCGTACCGGTTGTAGGCTAATTTCGCCTTGTCTTTCAGCGTGCTTACACGGCGCTTTTCCCTATCGAGCAGTTCACGAAGCTTCCGGATGCTGACCAGGGAGTCCTCGACCTCCCTGAAAGCCGTCTGAATAGTGCCCAGGTACCCATACAGCAATTCCTGGTGCTGTGCCTCGGCCTGGCGGACCTCACCCTTGATGCGGCCGCCGGTGAAGAGAGGGCCGATGGCTCCGGCTGCCACCCGCCAGAAATTGGCGGAACTCTGCAGCAGATCGGAGAGCTCGCCGCTGGCGTAGCCGAACAGTCCGGTAAGAGACAGGGAAGGAAAATACCGGGACTTGACCTCTCCGATCCTTGCGTTGGCAGCTATCAATAACTGCTCCTTGTACCGTATATCGGGGCGGCGTTCAAGAAGCTCTGAAGGCAAGCCCTGGGGAATTCCCGGCAGGACGAGGGTATCGAGGGTTCTTCCGCGGTTGATCCCCCCCGGGTTGCGGCCCAGCAGCAACGACAGGGAGTTCTCCTGTATGGCAATCTGCCGCTCAAGGACCGGGATAGATGAGGCGATCTGCTCATAGGCTGCCCGGGCCTGGGCCAATTCCAGCCCGGAGATCTGGCCTCCCTCGAACTTTCTCTCGAACAACTTCAAAAACTCCTCCCGGGAAGCTGCTGCCTGCCGGGCTATTGCCAACTGTCTGTCCATGCTCAACAACTCAAGATACCCGGTAGCTACCGAGGACACGAGAGTCAGGAGTACCGCCTGCCTGCTTTCCTCCGCAGCCAGCAGTTCCGCCCGGGCTGCCTCCGTAGCCCTCCGCAGGCGTCCCCAGATGTCCAGCTCCCACGCGACACTGGAAGAGACCTGGTACGTATCCTGTGCGCGCTCGCCGCTGACAGGGAGAAACGTTATCCGGTCCAGGCTCCTCTGGTTACGCCCCCCGTTGATCCCGTAATCGATCTGCGGGTAGAAACCGGACCGGGTAGCCTGCAGCCGGCCGGCAAACTCTTCCACGCGTGCAGCCGCGATACGCAGGTCCATGTTCTCGTTCAAAGCGGTTTTTATCAGCTCATCCAGGACCGGGTCCCGGAATTGCTCCCACCAGGCCGTGTTGGCCAGACCTGCGGCAGCCTCGTAATCGACGCGCCAGCCGGTGGGGACATCCACGTGGGGCCGCTGGTACTCTTTCCCTGTGGTGCAGGCGGAGATCAGCCCTGCCAGCAGGCAGACAAGCAGTCCTCTGGCGACTGTCAGGCATGTTTTCTTTCTGAGCGGGGAAGAATTCGCTGCGGAGACCGGGCAGTGTGTGATGTCGTTTCGTGTAGGCATTTTGTCTTCCTGTTCAGGATGTGCAGGCACACCCTAGTTTTTTTTAGAGAACTGTTTCGAGAATTCCCATGCCTGTCTGCTCGCAGAGAAAGTGCGGCCATCCGGATCGTTGCCGCCACGCCCGTGGCCGCCCGGCCAGGAATGCCCTCCGCCGTTTATCACATAGAGCTCGACAGGCGCACCGTTTTTACATCGATAGGAAAATACGTCAATGCCTCCTTCAAGGCTTTTTTTCCCGGGCGGCCCGCATTGGCGCGGTCTGATGATGAGGTCTATCGTATCGGGCACAGACCGGTGGGCTTCACCGGACACGCTCTTTTCGCCCTTTCCGCCGCCAAAAGGCACGTACCTATCCTGATCGCCGTGTATGTGCAATACGGGGATGTCTTTTGCAGCGTCGCACGTGTCAACGGCGAGGGTGCCGGATACCGTGATTATTGCCGCTATTCTATCGGGGATCTCGCAGGCAAGACGGTACGCCATCATCGCGCCATTGGACATTCCTGCTACATAAACCCGCCGGGTGTCTATCGAGTAGTGCGCATGGATATCCTCAATCATTTTCGCGATGAAAGAGACGTCGTCGATATTCTGCCTTGCTGCCTGTCCGCAACAACTGCCCGCATTCCAGGTCCTCAGATTTTCCATAGCGCGAAAACGGCCCCCCGTGCCGTTCGGATAGGCCACGAGGAACCCACCGGTGTCTGCCACGTCATTCATCCCGGTCATTTTCTCCACATGACGGGCGTTGCCCAGACCGCCATGGAGGACGATCATCAGGGGGGCGTTTCCCGGCCCGGCCGCCGCCGGCCGGTACACAAGATAACTTCTCCCGGCATCCCTCACGACAAGCTCATGCACCTTCGACCGACCTTTTTCTGCGAAAGCAGCGACGTTATCCATGACCGAAAAGGTCAGGAAGAATGCTGCGGCATACCGCAACAGCGACAGGAACATGAGGTTTTCCTCCTTTGTATAGGAGTGATGAAAAGTGATGACATATACTTTTGATCATGGGGCAGGTCAGCAAAGAGTCATCGCTCACACGAGAGATTTCTGCGTCTCTCTGATAATGCGCACTCTTTCGGGAGAGGAGGGGACAGGGGGATTCGATGTCCTTGCAATGCGACAGGATCACCGTATTCCCTCGCGGATAGTTGATTCTGATGCTCGTATCCTCCGGGGAGGCTCTCCTCTGACCTCTCCCCTCTGTTCCGTGTCAGGGGAGTCGTGAAGTCCTTCACTCCCCGACCTCTTGTTCTGCCTCTCTACCGTTCACTCCGTTACCACAGCGCAAACTCGCTTCCGCTCAAACATGCACTGTGGTGGCCACTCCGTTTCACGAAGAGAGGCAACGAACAAGAGCTAAGGTCCGCTCAGAACTCCCCTCCTCCCCTCTCTGAGAGAGGGAGCACTCACCCCCTGTCCCCTGGTTTATTCTTGTCAAGGACTCCCCTCTTCTTCATCATGCATGCCCATCAAACATGCATTCCTTTTGGGAGAGAGAGAAAGAGGGGGTCCCTCTCCCCTCTCTTTTCTTCTGTCGTCATCCCGGCGGATCCTCTGAGCCGGGATCCAGTCCTTTTCCGAAAGACTCCGGTTCAAAGACTCTGGACCCCGGCTTTCGCCGGGGTGACGGCTTTGAGGGATTCTGACTCTCGCCGGGGTGGCGGAGTAGAGGAGCTCAGGCTTTCTCCGGAGTGACGGATTCTGAAGCAAAACATGTAGGGGGCAGGGGGGTATCCTCTTCTCTGCACCGCTTCTTTGTGCCACCACTTTTCATCACACTTCCTTTGCAATGCCCGGTCTGCGTAAAGCCGTCAAAGAGGACAAGGTCGATCATGAGCCCCCCTGGTCCCGGCGGAGCAGCTCAAGGGCGGAATCCTCCAGCTCCTTCAGCTTGCTGAGATTATTGCGCAGTTCCGAGCAGAGCGCTTCCAGCCAGCGAAACTGGGTTTCCGTCCTCTCCCGTTCCTCGATAATCTCCTCAAGACGCGCATTCACCTGAGGCCGTCCGGAGGCATCAAAAAGAAAGCGGATCCCTTCGCCGATCTGGCGGCTGGTATTGACATACCTGGCCTGCGTCGCGATATACGCCTTGATCTTGTTCGATTTGAATTGCTTGATAACTGCGTCGCGCAGCGCTGCCTGCAGAACAGTGAGCCCCTCGGGCCGTACCGCCGCATTCTTCGGCTCGGTATCCACAAGCCCGATCTTCTGCCTCTGTCCCGGAGAAAAAAAGCAGACAGAGGCGCCGCTGTCGCACCGCAAAAGCACACCCCACTCAATCCCGCCCGCGATCTCTTTCATCTCCTGCCGGAAAGAGGCGACATCCCGGTACTTTTGTTGGGTATAGCGTCCTTTTTTCGTCTTTATCAGTGCGGTAAATTCATACTCCTCCGGCACGCCGGAGCCGTGATCTTCCCGGTCCATTTCTTCGCCCGGGGGACCCATTGCCTTTTCCGCTTGATCCGTTACACCCACTCCCCACCTCCATTCCCCACCTCTGCAGGCGGCATTCCCTTATTCCCGTGAATCGGCGGCCCGGCGGCCCCAATTGTCCGCTTCCGTGCTCCCCGGACGTGTCGTTTGCTCTTCATTGATGTATCAACGGTACCCGAATTCGTATGCGAGATCGATCACTTCCGGGCGCAACCCCTTTCCGTCACTCCGCCAGGGAAGCGGCCCCTCCAACGGCGGTATTTTGGGCCGGTGCTCACGAAATGCTGGACTGCGGAGGAAACTGGGATCATTGCCGAACAGGGCGGTAATAGGCCCGAAACAGGCGAAAGACGATCTCTCCGGGTGCATCATCTCTTCAAGAGCGTCGTCGTCATCCCGGATTCCGAGCCAACGGCACACCTCCCTCAAATGCGCCCGGGGATGTTCCATGAAATCCTCGCCCCGTATACGCATTTGCCGCTCTTTCGGCACCCTGTCCAGAAAATTGAGAATGTTGATGTTTATGTCGTGCCAGGCGATCTGCGGGTCAACCGTTACCCGGTTGTCCTCGAATTCGAAGGCATTGACGAAAAGGGCAAAGATCCCGTTGTTCAGGTTCAGGACCGACATGCCCTGCGGGACGGGATGGCGGACCAGGTGGATGAAGCGGGCCTCCGGAAACGCTGCATACATCCGCCCCAGGCGTTCCATGGAGACGGTATAGGCAGGGCTCTTGTCCACGGGGATGAGGGGATCTATCCTGTCCGCCAGCTCGCGGTATGCCTCACCCGTGGTGCGGTCTTCCCGTGCCGCAGCCCAGTGCCTGGCCATGGTAACCGATGCGCGCGTCTGCTCTCCCGCGTAGATCTCCGCCACCGCCCTGAGCAGTCCGTGGCGGCGGTTGCTGTCGCCCCCGATCTCATTGGATACCCTGCCCCAGAGCTCCCTGACCTTACCTACGTTGAACAGATTCAGCTCGGGCAGGCCGAACGCCCGGGGATGCTGACCGATCATGGCGTTGATGACCGATGTATAGGACCGGGGAGGTGCCAGCAAAAAAAGAGGTGCAGCCATGATTACGGGATCCAGGACCAGACTTCCACTTTGAAAAACCGCGCGAGGGCACGCGACATGACCTCCCAGGCCGGCATCGTCTGACTGCTGATTTTCGCATACCCGGTCATCCCCGATTTCAGCCGGCCGTCCTTGTTGTCCAGCAGCGCGGCGACCACGACCACATTGCCGATGCGGTTTGCCGTCACGATCGAGTCAATGGAAGTCACCCCTCCGGTAAATTCCTCGTTGTAATACGAGAGGGGACGGCTCCGGACCCCGGCGGCGTTTACGACATAATCAATATCGGGCTCAGGCACTTCGATCTGGGTAAATACCTGGGAGGTGTTCTCCGCGAGAGCAAACATCTCCCCCCTGTCCAGAAAATGCCCCACCTTCTGTTGAAGGTGCATACCGGTGAGCGTACCGTCAAACGGCATGGTAATTACCGATTGCTCCACCTTCTGCCGGTAATAATCGCGCTCCTCCTGGTAGCTTGTCAGCTTGGCTTCTGCGGCAGCTATCTGGTCCGGTGTCACTCCGGCCTTTATCAACGCGAGGTTGGCGCTCTTTTCCTCTACCTGCATCCTGTCCACTTCATGCTCACGCCTCTGGGCGTCCAACTCTTCAAACGAGATGGTTTTTTCTTTGTAGAGCTTTTCGAGGCGGGTTAACTTCTCCCTGCTGTACCTCTCCCGTGTGACCTGCACCTCCAGGGCGCGTTCCGCCAGCAATACTTCCTCCGGCCTGGGCATCGCCTTCAGATCGGCGACGATGGCCTGCTGTTCCAGCGTTTTTGCTTCGTACACTTTCATCTGACCTTCGTAATCGGTGGCGTCGAGGCGGGCAATAACAGCGCCTTTCTTCAAGGTTTCACCCCCGTCATAGTAAACCTCCTTGATCACCCCGGCTACTTCTGCGGTTAGCTCCGCCTTGTAATTCGGCAGGACGAGAAAAGTGCCGCCCGGCTCATAATGATAGGGCGCCAGCAGTCCCGCTACGACCAATGAGCCCACTACCACATTGAAATAGAGGAGAGAGGAGCTTCTGCTTTTTCTCCCTTCCGCATCGCTCTCTACCGCCGGAAGCGCTATGTCCCGCCACCGTTCGAACTGGACCGAGCGCTCATACAGCTCACCGGCCTTCTTGAATTTTGCGATCATCCGCAACAGGAGCACCAGGACAAGAAGAGCGACCCAGAAGAGCCCGGCCCCTCCGAAGTGTATCTTCACGTAGCGGCCGAATAACGCGACAAACAGGGCAATTACCGCTATAACGAAAACGGAAGAGGCCAGGGCATACGCCGCCAACGCGTTCCTGTCCGCTTTCTGGTAGGTGGTGCGGCGGAACGTGCTCATGAGCGCCATGAATGATTTTCCCCGGAGGGAGGGCTCGTTCAAAGCCGCAGCCAGCAAATGGTAGCCGCTGCTCTTCATCAGCGGATTTGCCGTTAAAAAAAGAGAAAACGAGCTGATGCCGGCCACAATCAAAGCGATGGACGCGACAAGACTATCCGTGTCCCTCGCAAAGTACCAGATCAGGAGGCAGGCGGCTGCCAGCGCGCACCGCGTGAGCAGGGGGGCGGCGTGCAGCCAGATGCGCTCCCGCCGTGACATCTGCCGCGCATTGTCGATCTTCACTTTGAAACGGGGTAAGAACATCATATAGAAGGCAAGGAACATGCCGCTTACCCGTGCGCGATAGCTATGCGCTACCAGGGCGGTGGCCAGAGTGACCAGCACATTCACCGTGAGCATCCCAATGAGCACATGCGAAACAAAGGTCATGTCGAAACGCAGGCGGCTCCAGTCGTCCGCAATCAGATCGGCATTCCTGATACCCGTGAAAAGAGCCACGACTACCAATGCAGGGAGCAGGTACGGGGCATACCGGAACGGCACGAAGAGCGGATGAAGCAGCTTTACAAGCCGTGCCGGGTTGAAGAGTCTTACTCCTCTGACGGGTTTGGCGTCATCCAGACCGATGACGTCATACACCCCCGCGGGCAGTTGCTCTTTGTATGCGGTGCCGTCGCCGCCTGGTTCGGTCTTCCTGCCGGATTCCACTCTTTTTGCCGCAGGCGCTGCCCCCCGTGCATCAGGCGGGGTTACACTTTCAGCGACCGTCCCCTGCAGCGAAGCTGCCATCACCTCCTCAAGCTGAACCGGGCGGGCTGCTCTCTTTTTATTGAAAGCGGCTAACAGAGGGTGCGTATCAGCCCTCTGGCTGAACAGATTTCTATCGGCAGCAAAAGAGAACAGCTCCTCCACCTCTTCGTTTGTTATGGTATGCCCGAACCGGTCCTTGAAGATCGAGGCAAGCTTCGGGAAGTCATCGCATACCGGCAAAACCTCAAAGATGAAAAATTGCCAGGGTGCAAACGTAACTGTTTGTCCCAGCAGCTGATCTTTGATAAGATAGCTTTGCTCCTGTCCTTGTCCTACCCGAAAGGCCAACAGCTTTTGACGCAGGAAAGCAGGGGTCGTGACTTTAAGGGCCTCTTCGTTCACTGTTCTAACCTCCGTACCCAGTTTGCGCAATCATCCCGGCAATCAGCACACCCTGGTTGCCGAAAGCGCTTGATGTGTTAATCGGGAGCAAGAAACACTTCACAGCCGCCGCGCGGATTATGAATGTATCTATCCCCATACAATGGAAGCACTTTTGGCCCGAACGGGTTGGCAGTGCCGAGGAACAAGCCGGGCGGGGAGGAAACCATCGTACGCAATCCCATGTTGTAGGGATTCCCCATACCGTTTGTCGTCACCGGCACCCAGTTTTCCCCGTCAAAACTTCGATACAGGTCAAAGCCTGACTGGCGGTCCATGATAAACTGCTCTCCTACATAGCTTATGAGATGGGTAAACGCCTCCGGCCATGTCTCCCTTTGCGCATAACCGAGTATGCAGCTCCAATCAAAAGAGGAAAGATACAGCCATCCTTTATGTTCGCACAGGCGCCAGAAATACCCGTTGAAAAAATTGTCGAATCCCGGCGAATACCCTGAAAGGGGCCGTTTATACCCGACAGGTGTTTCACGTTCCTCTCCCACAAGCAGGTCCCAGTGCCCGTCCGGGAAGATACGGATGAGCTCCGGCGGCGCAGGCCCTATCTTGTTTTGCCGGTCAATCCCCCCTCCCTGTATCGCGCTGCCCACGTAGAGGGCACCATTGAACGGGCACATGCTGAGGACGCACTGATTCAATGCCCCCCTGTACGCCCCGTACTCGATAATTTTTTCCCAATGGTAGGGGGGGGTGCCTTCCGCAGTGGTACGCCACACCTGATATCCTTCCAGATTCAGGGTGCCTACGTAGAGGTGATCGCCGAAGCCGGCCATTTCAAAGACCGTCTTATTACCCAGGTCGCCGAAACCGAATTCACTTACCGGCTCCCATTGTCCTTTCGAGGGGTCCCTGCTTTCATACACCACCGAATGGGCGGACACGTTCGGATTCCCGCCGCGGGAACCCGCTGGCGTGGTATAAAGGCGGCCTTTGAACCGGGTCATGGAGCGTATCGTTGTTACCGGCAACCCTATCAGGCCGGGCTCGCCGGTCGGCTCGAAGTTTCTGCCGTCCCCGGACCGCAGCAGGAGAGGCCCGGGTCCCTTTGCCGGCGACCAGGTGCTCACGAAGAGCGCCGGGGGGTCGTTTTCATCGGCCTGGTACACCAGCATGCCACGGTACCCCAGCTCCCTCGGGATGGGCTTGCCGTGGCTTCCGGTAATAATCGGCGCCTTGTACACTCTCTCCCACTCATCAGTACGCGGACTATACCGCCATATCTCCGCACGCAGATCGATGTCAAAGGGATTCTCCGGGCATTCAACGGGCCAGGGGTCCAACCCTATCGGCAGCCGCGCCTTCATCAAAGGGAAATTTCCGCGCGTCGTCCCCACATAGAGATGACCGTTAAACCAGGTCATTGAATGGGCATAATTATTCAGCCCGTCACCGAAGCCTCCGCATGCTATCAGCCTGAAATCACCCTGCGAAAGCCCCCGTGGTATGCCCAGCTTGTTCGTACCATTCATTCGGGGTGATCCCCCGTGGCCATCCTGGAAATGCTGCGACCCCCCATATATGATTTCGCTTCCACGAGATCGCGAAACGGACCGTTTTCCATCGACTCGCGGGTATCGAAAAACCATTCGCCGTCCCGGCGATAGAAACGGTTGCTTCTGAAGTATCTTTTATCAGAGTCCCCCTTTCTGCGGGGAATTCCCCGCAGGAGCGCGTCCTTCCAAAAGCTGCAGCAGTTTTCAATGAACTCGGAGGACCGGGTGATCGGGAAAAAATGCCCGGCTTCCCGTATGCGGCGAAAATCGGCATGAGGCCACAGTTCCAGTAGCCGCTCACCGGTGGACATGGCCGGGGAGCGTTCACCATACATCGCCTGTATCGGAAAGTGCAGCCCCCGGAGACGGTCCGGCGATATACCGTCGTCACCCATCAGTTCTTTCTCTGCCTGGCTCGTCTCGATCAACCGTAACCACTGACGTGCGGTACGCTTGCTGTTTTCCCCCAATAAGGGACGTACCAAACCTTCCAATTCCGGTGAGATATTCCTGTTCTTTACTTTCAGGCGGGCTACGGCGCTTAAGAGCCGGTAGCCGAAATAGGGTTCTCCTGCATCAAGATCCAGGTTGTTCCGATCCAGAATCTGCTGGATTCTTTCTCCGGACTCCCCTTTCCCCTTTTGGAGCCGGCGTATCGCCGAAATATGCGTATCGGCCACTACCAAACTTGCAAACCGGTCAGGATGATGACACGCCAGGTGCAACGCTACCGCTCCCCCGAAACTATGGGCGACAAAATGGGCATGCTCAATACCCAGGTGATCGAGAAGCTTCCGGAGATCCACCGCCATATTCTTTGCCGTATACCCGCTGTCGGTGGTGCCGGACCTGCCGTGTCCCCGCAGATCGTACAGGGTAATACGATAGCGTTTCGAAAATGACGGGGCATGGCGAAAGTACCAGAAAGCGAGGCTCGTGGCCAGGCCATGCACCATCACGAGATCCTCGCACTCCTCCGCGGATTCGCACGGCATCTGCAGGTAGTTGATCCGTACGCCGTTCACTTCGGCAGAAGGCATGGAAGTTACTCCATATACCCCAACATCTGCAGTTGGGCCATAATCGTATCTTTTTCCTCTCCGGACATGCTTTCCGCTTCCTCTGTATTCTCCCGGGCGGTAGTGGCAGCTCCGATGACCACCGGTTTCTGTGCAAGATACTGTTCGGTAAACAAGGATTCAGGCACCCGGCCTTCAAAATCGCCCGGCACTTCCAGCCCAAGACTATAGAGTAAAGCAGCCCCCACATCGACGATCTTCTGCCGGCCGGCAACTTCTCCCTGCTTTATTCCCGGACCGCAGGCAAGAAACACCCCTTCGGGATGATGGGTTCCTGCGACTTCCCTCCGCCGCTCTATCACCGGTTCTTTGTTCTTGATCGAAACAAAGCCGAAGTCGCGTAATACCAGCAACAGGTCAGGGGCCTCCGCCATTGCCGGTCCCGGGAATATTTCTTCACGTTTCTCAATCCGGGCTATTATCCGTTCTCCGGTGTCCGGATCCCGCAGCTCTTCCAGATCACGTATCAGCCGGTCCCTGAATGCCTCATACTCCGCGGGGTCGATTCCCGCCCCCCCCGGCTCCTTCGCCACCCGGATCGTTATCCCGTTACTCGAAGGGGTTCGGCAATATGCGGTCGTATTTTCCCAGTCAAGGTTTGCAAACATGCTCTCTTCGCGCCGTACCGCCTCTTCGGTGTCCGGCATCGGCTTCCATTTCAAATAGCCTTTTTTCTGCAGGTAGGCATTGATACGCACGATCTCGTCAGTGGTGGTAAAACCATGATCGGAGGCGATAAACACCTGCGCCTCCGGCCCCGCCGCTTCGACCAGCCTCTCGAGGAAACCGTCGAGCTGCCTGAAATAGTCCATGCATAACCCGCGCAGACGCCGGTGATATGCACTGACTTCTTCGGCTTGCAGACGGGGGTCAAGAAACAACCACGCCTGGTGCTGCAGTTTATCCACCCCGTCAAACATGACCGCCAGGAGGTCGGGGTCCTCTTCACGGGCCAGGTATTCCGCAATAGTGAACCATTGTCTTTCGCGTGGCAGGTGATACCGCACCCAGTTCTCACGGTCCTCATCAGACAGATTGTCAATTGCCTGTTTTTCCTGTTTGAAGTCCCACGCCAGTTGTTTGGGGTCGAAGCCGGGCAGGGTTTTGAGGCGATCATAAAAGGTGCCGGGCATCGTATTGCGGCGCAGATGGCGCCAGGGTACGAACCCGGGGACCATGAAGCCGTTGAGATGCTCCGGAGGAGGCGCCGTGAACGGGAAATTCAGCACGGCGACCCTCTTGCCGTTGCGGCTGGCGATAGACCAGATGGTTTCCGTCCTGGCGTCTCTCGCGTCATAGAGCGTGAAATAGACATCGTCGCCTGTCTCTTCAGACCGGATAAAATCGAAGATGCCGTGATGCCCGGGATTTTTACCGGTCATCAACGATACCCACGCAGGGGGCGTCAGCGGATTCGGCGTTGAAAGCAATGTGCACCGCACCCCCTCCGCATAGATCTTTGACAAAAAAGGCATCACCGGCGGGCTATCGGTAGTGCCCTTTGCGAGGTCATCCAATATCGTAAAGGTAGCGCCGTCCAGACCAATAAACAAAGTTTGCATGGTATCAGTCCTCTCTCTTGATTTTCCCGGCCAAAAATTCAGCTATTTGCGCTATCGACAGATCCGGGACATAGCTCCCCTCTTTCATGAGAAGATCCTGGAACCCCATTTTCTGCCGGTAGTGCTGCTCAATCGCTACACAGAACTGAATGACATCCACTGATGCGAACTCCAGGTCGGCAACCAGCTTCGTGGAACCCGAAATACCCTCTTCCCGCTCCAGGCCCCAATCCTGAATCAGATCCTCTGCAATCCCGGCCAGCGTTTTCTCAATTTCCTGAGTCGTGATCACCGCCATTGTCGTAACTCCTCGTCACTAGAGTGGGTGCTTCCGGTAGCAAGCGCAACTATCATGTCATTTTCACAACGAACGTCAGCCTCGACCACCTGCCCGGCATGCCGTATACGGGCAACCTCCCAGGAGGTGTCCAGAAAGGCGACATCAAACTCTTCCGGCCTCCCCTGGAGCCCCAGACCCAGATATTTTGCGGCAGCCTCTTTGGCGCACCATATACGCAGCACTTTTTCGGGCAAAGCACTGTCGCCGCACCGGTGCAGCGACAGCAGCTCGTTCGGGGTCAGAGAGCTCTTCATGAGGTCGGGCTGTTGAATTCTCCCGACGTGCTCAACATCCACGCCGACAGGATGGTGCGGCGGACTTACCGCTGCCACGGACAGGTGCCTGTCGTGGCTGAGGGAGACTTCAGGCGGCGGTATCAGTGCGGTGCTCCATTCTCCGTCAACATAGGGAGCTCCGGACTCATCGTGCAGAACGGTAATGTCGGCAGGATACAGCAGCTTTCCCGTCCGCTGGAAAACCCAGAACCTGACCGCCTCCTTGATGCAAGCCCGTCCGAGCAGCCATTCGCGGCGATGCCGTATACTGGTCGTCAATTCCCTCCATTCGGCACGTTCCTCGAAACCCAGCAATGCGTGGGCCACTATCCGCAGGAAAATGCCGTCCGACTGCATGCAGAACTTTTCGGGGAAATGGGGCAGCCGCCACAACAGCGTGCCTTCTTTTTCAATAATCGTGACGGGGTGACCAAGCCACCCGTGCAAGGGATCACGCCGGAACTCGTAAAAGCGGTGCGGAACCGGGAAATAGATATTGGTAAGGTTCGTCGCTCTGAACACGGGATGCCCCCCGCTGTCACGGCATTCGAAATGCCACACCCGGGGTGATTCCGCAGCTCTCGCGGCGGGATCGAGCGGCTCCTGGCGAGCCCGCAGGGTAAGGCCCCCGATGTCCTGGGGACAGTCCCGGTACAGCTCGATACGCTCTATGGTGGAGGGAAAACAGTTGAAGTCAGTCCCCACCTGCTGCGCAATCCAGTAGGCGGTCAGCTGCCCCATGGCGTCGAGCAATACGGGATTCAGCACCAAACAGGGCGTTTCCCTTGTTTCAAAGAAGCCCTCAAGGCTCACCGCGGAGAGAGGGGCATCTATCCCCTGCTCGCTCCACGCATCAATCCTCCGTATGCTCCGGAAAATCGGACCATGAAACATCCCGATCGTATACAGCTCATGGCCCTCCCAGCAGGAAGCTCTCTTTTCCGTAAGCTCGGCCATACCGGGTATCCGCCACTCTGTTTCAAAGGAAAAACTGGCGGAAACAACAAGGGCGCCGGAATTGACCAGATGAGCCCGGAATGTCGTGCTGTCCGAACCCGATGCTTCCGCGTGAACGGTGAGCGTCACTTCCCCGTCGTCAAGCGCTATCCACCCGAAAGTCCTGATAGTATCGATACTGCGAACGGCAGTAGTTCCCGCCAGAAGAGAACAGGCCTCCGCCATGATCTCCAGGCTGACCATGAGCGGCACGCAGGGGAGTCCCGGCAAATGGGGGTCGTACCCGGAGACGGCACCGGACAGGATGTGGTCTCTGAGAAAGGCGTCCTTATAAACGGAAAGACGGCATTCTCCCTCGACCCGCTGCCCCTCCCTCACTTTGATCGAGCTCAGAAAGGGGGTAGACGTATCCTCCTCCGGCGTGTTGAAGCTTTCGGGTACGGTTTGCCCCTGCACTCCCCACCCTTCGAGCACTGCACGCTGTTGCTCCAGGAAACCGCGCATGAGATTGAAGTAATCCGCCATGACATGATCATCGGATTTTAGCGCATTGCGGGGATCGGCCTGGGGAACCGGCAGGTGGGAATCCCGCATTCCGCGGGACTGCCGGTCCTCATGCTGCGTGCGTGCGGGGGGCGCCAGTACCTTCCGCAGCACCGCGGAATCGGCATCCCCGATACGGAGTACGGGCATCGTATTGTCCAATTGAATACCCGGCTGTCTGTTGTGCCGGAGGTCTTCCCGCTCTGCGCCCCTGACCGAACGGGACGCGAACAACCGCTCGATCCGGACTCCCTTGTTGTTGACGTATAAATAGGACAACGCACTCAGCAGCTGTTCGACACCGTTCTTCCTGCGCAGATTGGTCGCAAGGGAAAGACGCTCCTCTCCGACCGGAATATCGTGGAGAAAAGCGGTGAGATTTCCGGAAGGGCCCACCTCCACGAAGTAGCGGACTCCCTCTCCGGCCATCGCGAGAACCGTCTCCCTGAAACGAACCTTTTTCGACCACTGGCCGGCTGCCAACTCCCTGACTCCCTGCTCATCACCGGGGAACAGACCGGCGGAAGCGCAGGAGTACAACGGCACGCGCGGTGATTTCAACCCGATGTTCTTATAGTACTCGAGAAAGGCGTCACTGACTGCGGAAAACCGGCCGGTGTGGTACCCGCGGTCAAACGGCAGGAGACTGCAGATCCCGCCCGCGGCACTCAATGAGCGCTGCAGCTCTGCAATAGAATCCGCCTCTCCGTAAAGCACCAGCTGGTTTTCGCAGTTGTCCATCGCTATCACGACTCCGTTATGGAGAGCCGCAATGTGTTCCTCGACGGTCTCTTGCGGGAGCGCGCCAACCGCCAGTAATGCGCCGGTAGGGATTTTCCCCTCGCCGAGGACGCGGCGGTACACGGCATTCAGCTCCCGTATGAAACCGGCCAGACCCGCCGTATCACCGGATTCGATCGCGCCCGAGGCTACCAGGGCGGACGACTCCCCGGTACTATGGCCGACCATCACGTCCGGCTGCACTCCCAATGAGGTAAGCAGGGAGTACATGGCCTGGCTCCCGATAAAGACCGCCTCCGAGCCGGCATCCATATCATTCAGGCGCTTTTCCAGCTCGGTGCGGCGCTGCTCCGTCAGCTCGCTTTCAGGAGGAAAGACGATGTCCGTCCGGCTTTCTCCGGGGGCATCATGATACAATCCCCGCCAGAAATCGAACCAGCGGCGCACTTCGTCGAAATACAACGACAGATCGGCGAACATGTTCAGGTATTGAGAGCCTTCCCCCGGAAACAGGAACGCCAATGTGCCTTCAAGAGGAGCCCTGCTGTAGCAGATGCCGTTTCGTGTCGACCAGCGCGGCGCCGTGGTGTCCTTTATCCGTTCCAGTGCCTGGCGGAGCTTTTTCCGGAGATCGTCCGTATCTTTGGCGACCACCGCAAGGCGATGGGGCAGGTTTGCGTCATGGGCCGCCAGTGCCGCCGCGAAATCGCCGATTCCATGGCCGGCAGTCTTGCATAGCAGGTCCGCTGCCTGTTGCACCTTTTCCGCCAACGCCGTGTCGCTTCCCGCGGAAAACACGCAGAGCTCAACGGGCCAGGCAGAGAGCGCGGGGGGCCTGACCGCTTCCGGCGGCGCCTCTTCCAGCACTGCATGGGCATTGATACCGCCGAAACCGAAGGAATTGACACCGGCACGCCGGGGAGCTTCCGGCCGGGATATCCATGGCTTCGTCGCTGTATTGATATAGAGCGGTGTGTTCCCGATCCCCAATTCCGGATTCACGTTCCGGCAGAGCGTAGGGGGCAGGATTTTATGGTGAAGGGCCAGGGCGCTTTTAATAAGGCCGGCGATTCCTGCGGCAGGGATGCAGTGGCTGATCATGGACTTTATTGACCCCAGCGCTATGCTGCCCTGCGCCCCTTTGCGCTCTCCAAAGATTTTTTTGAGCGCGGAAATCTCGGTTTTGTCGCCCAGGGGAATTCCGGTGCCGTGGGCTTCCATCAGTCCTATCGTTGCCGGATCGACACCGCTGGCCCGGTACGCCCTCCCGACGGCCAATGCCTCACCCTCGGCACTGGGTGCCAGCAAGCCATGTCCCCTGCCGTCGCTCGATTGCCCGATACCGTGGATAACGGCATAGACGCGGTCACCGTCTGCAATGGCGTCCGAAACCCTTTTCAGTACGATGATCCCCAGGCCCTCACCCAGCAGGGTGCCATCGCTGCCCGCTTCAAAAGGACGTACTCTGCCGCGCTCACTCAGCGCGCCGAGCTGCGTAAATATCACGGAGACCTCGGCGGGCAGTGAGGCATTCACCCCTCCGGCCAGCATTATCCGGCTGCGGCCGTTGCGCAATTCGTCCATTGCGGCTCCCACCGCCAGCAATGAGGACGCGCAGGCTGCGTCGATAAGGTAGTTCGGTCCCCTTAGATTCAGACGGTTTGCGATGCGGCCCGTCATGACATTCGGAACCAGGCCGGGCACGATATCGGCGTTGAACGGCGGCAGCTTGCGCTCCAGGAAAGCCCGCGCTTCCGCTGCCGTATCCTCGTCAAGGGACGGGAGCACCGTCCTGAGGAGCTCCAGTGTCTGGTCGAGCATGATGTTGTGCTGTATGAGGTTCCCCTGACCCCTGTGCAGGTACGTGCTGTGGCCGAGTACGATGCCGGTCTCGGCATGATCGTAGCCGTTTCCGTATCCCGCATCGGCGAGGGCATCGCGCGCGACGCGCAGGGCAAGGAACTGATCCGGCTCCCCCCCGTCGATTGAAGCGGGCATGATGCCGAACTCCTTCGGATCGAACCGGTACAGATCCCTCAGGTAGCCCCCATAGGGCGTCTTGATCCTGCCGGACTTCATGTAGCGCCCGGCATCCCATTCCGGAGCCGGTTCGCCGATCGCGTCGACCCCGGCGAGAATGTTATTCCAGAACGTTGCAACGTCGGGAGCCTTCGGAAAGATGCACGCCATGCCGATGATCGCGATCGGCTCTTTCTGGATCGTATTCTGTTCAGACATGGATAACGGTCCTTCTCTTTTTCGACGGCTAAACAGACGTCGCGGCGGGTTTCCCGGCGCTGCCGCCCAGCCGGTTCAGTTCGGGGCTCGAGATACACTCGAGCCCCTCTATCAGCATCACGACATTATTCCCGGCATCGGAGAAAAAGACATTGGCGCGGACGAGATGAGGCTCTTCCGGCGTCAGCAGCTCGAAATTCATGAATACCCGTTCGGGCAGGATATCGACATAGCGGGCTATACGACCGAACCGGGCGGGCAGTGGCGTCTCATTCCGGTACTCGCGGGCCCATACAATAGCCATCTGTGCCGCTGCATCCACAATGGCGGGATCAAATACCCACCGGGTGCGGCCGGGTTCACTATGCAACATCCACTGTGACGGTGAGGTGGTTCGCAGCAGCGCCCGGGCTCCCTCCGCGGACATCCCTTCGATCTCTTCGATCACCTGAAATCTCGGTCCATGGAAGAGCCACTCATCGTACGCCTTCGCGGCGGAAAGCCTCTTCCCCGCATACGGGTGCGGCGTATGCTTGAATCCCTCGGGGAACTTCTGCTCAAAGCGCACCACCGAGCGGTAATGGAACCGGACGATGCCGTTTCCGTTCCTCGACTGAATGGCACTATTCACCTCATACCCTCCACTGCCGATGTCCGTTGGCTGGCTGATGACCAGCTCCAAACCAGTATCGTGCTCCTTTATCTCGATTCCCTTCAGAAGCCGGCAATTACTGACTTCAACGACACGCAGGGCAGGCTCGAAATGGCTCGCCGCTTCCGACATCAACTCCAATGCCGCAGCCGCGGGCAGCACCGGCACCCGGTCAATGCGGTGGTCGTTCAGAAACGCGTGGCTCTCCCCCAGGCTGACGGTAATGCTCCTTTCCCCTTCCGGTGACACATTCGACGCATTCACCCGGGCGGGGTTCAGAAGCGGCCATGACACACTGCCCGCACCTGCCGGTGAATTCCTTTCGATCCGGCCGAGCGTCTCCTCTTGCTGTTCCCAGGGTCCCTCACCACAAACGATCTCGCTCGCGGCATCTCCGGGATGCGTCAACTCGTCCCTGAAGAGCCGGCGGCCTTTTTCAGGGCTTACCAGCGTTACCCCCCTCCGGGCAAATTTGGCCTCGGTCTCTTCGGTTACCATCCCGGCGCCGAACGGGGTCGGACTCCACGGCCCCCAGCAGAGCGCTTTGACATTTACCGTGTTGCCCCACCTCTGCCTGAGCTGACAGCACAATCTGTTCAACAGCTCGTTCGCCGTTGCATAATCGCTCTGGCCACTGTTCCCGTAACGGCCCGCGACAGAGCTTAAAACGACAAAGGACCTGAGGGATTCCGGGCGTATATACTTCTGGAGCAGCAAGAGACCGAGCACTTTCGTTTCCACCACCCGGGACCAGCTCCCGCTGGTCTTATCCGGCAGCAGTTTATCTTCTATGATGCCCGCGCCATGGACTACGGCCCCGATGCCGGAATATTTCCGGTACGTGTCTTCCAGCAACCGGCGCATTGCAGTATCGTCCGTTACGTCCACCGGGTGATATTCGACCGTAGCACCGCGTTGTCTGAACTCATTGATGTTCTGTCGCAGCTCCCGCGCGGCAAGGACCGACCGGACCCTCCGCTGGATCTCCGCAGGCGTGAGCTGCAGGCGTCCCGCCCGCACCTCCCCGATGAAGTGCTGACGCAGAGCCGCGGAGGTAGTAAACGGGACCAGATTCTCCGGATCGTTTTCCTCCAAGGCACTGCGGCCCGTCACGATGAGCGTATTCCCCGGAAGCGCCACTTCCCGAAGCAGCTCGGCAGTCACCCCCCTCCCTCCTCCCGTAGCGAAGACCACCAGGTCGCGTACCTCGTCCGGGCGCTCTTCTTCGGGGGAGAGGGATTCGGCTACGGTCACGAAAATTGTTCTCCTGCCGTCGGGGTATCCGACCTCCTGGCGCCCTCCCGCAAGCTCCAGCTCATCCATCAGGCACCGCGCAATCGATCCCGCCTGCTGCTTTGCATCGATATCGACCGCTTTGACCCGCAGCGCAGGGCGCTCTTCGCGCAATGACTTGAGCAGACCGACAGCGCCGCCCTGGAGGGACAGGCCGGAAACACCTCTGCCGTCGCGGTTGAAATATCCGCCCAACGCGCTTGCCGACAGGACATGCGCGTCGTCCCTCAGCACGAGATGGAGATGGTGCAGCAGGAGAAAGAGAGACTTCTCATTGCGCTGCAACTGGCCTCTCCAGGCTTCGACCGCGGCATTCGCCGGAAGCCACTCCGAACCTACCTGGGCCAGGTGCACTATCCCTGCAACCGGATCCCCTTCCGCTTCGAACGAAAGACACCACTGGTTCAGCGCGTTTTCCTCCCCCACGATCTCATGCTGCACCATACTCACGGTGCAGCCATGGGAATGGAGCAGCCGGGAGAGCTCCTCCGCTACGCCCCTTGTGTCCTGCGTAACGATAAAACGGCCTCTGTTCAAGCGCCTCAGTGCATGCTCGTCAACAGGCTCCTGCTTTGGCTCAATGATATGCCGAAACGGGCGGCTGGTACTGCACGCCGTTTCTCCCATTCCGGCTTGATCAAAAGGGGCGGGTACATCCTCCTCTCCTTTGATTTTGTCCAGGAGGTCCAACATGCCGTCGAGCGTAGGCTGGGTATTCAGGCCGCCAAGGTCCGTACCCAGCACTTTCCCGTACCACGGTGGCAATGCTTTCAACAATGCGCCCACTATCTCGACCCGTTTTATGGAATCGATCCCGAGATCGGCCTCCAGGTTCTGCGTCAGACCGACCATATCGGGCGGATACCCGGTTTTTTCCTCGATGATGCCGAGCACTATCCCGGTCATTTTCGCCCGGTCGATACGCTCAGCCGGCCTGTTCCCGGGCAGAGCCTCGGCGGGAACGATCGCAGGGTGCACTGATACCGTCGCCGGCGTTTCCCGCGGAGCGGATGCCGGGGAAAGTCCGCCCTGCTCTGCAGCTTTTGCCGTTACCCCGGCCGGCGATTCCGGCGGAAGGGGTACTTTGGGGGTAAAGGCAGGCTGATTGCTTCCCGGCCCTGCGTCGTTGGGGAGCCTCTCGAAGTGCACCGGGCGGAATGGTCTTTGTCCGGCACCCCGGCTGTTCGAAGCTCCTCCCATATACATCAGCATAATTCGCTCCTGCGCCGCCAGGAACTGCCGCATCATATCAAAATAATCCGCCATGACTGCCGAGTCGCCGGCACCAGGCGTCTGTTTGTTGCCCTCCATGTAAGGTCCCTCCTTCCGGTGTTGTCTTGTCATCAGTTTACCCGTGCCGGCCGGATCAGGGACCGGCCGTGAAGGTAACGTCTTTTCCGTTTCGGGCAGGGCCGCTGAACGGCTGCCCGCTTCCTCCGCAAGGACACCGATATGCCGTTCCGGTTCGGTAGCGCGCCGGGCGCCGCTGCCGTTAAGAAGCCAGGTGTGTTTGAGATCCTGTTCAGGGAGCCGCATCCGGTCCGGAGAAGAGGAGATGCCATTGCAACAGCCGCGCCCCTCAAACAGCTTGACGATGTCCAGTGCTACTCCTGCGCACAGCAGTTGTCCGAAAGCATGTAACATACCGGTGATACCACCGCCGTTGCTGTCGATGGCTATGGCCTTGTGGGGCTTCCCTTCGAGAATACTGCCGATCAGCCTGGTCAGAACGGCCTTCGGACCCAGCTCGAGAAATACCCGCGCGCCGTCGCGGTACATGGCTTCGATCTGGGCCAGAAACTCGACCGGCCGGACCAGGTGATCCGTCATTACCTGCTTGACCTTCTCTACGTCGTCGGCGTGCGGTTCTCCGGTTGTGTTGGAATAGACCGGCATTTCAGCCTTCCGCCACACCGCCTGCCCGATCACGTCGGCCAGGGCGGATTGTGCGGGCGCCACAAAGCGCGAGTGAAATGCTGCCGCAACGGGAATTTCCGTGACACGTATCCCTGCCCGGGACATTTTTTCCGAAGCCTCCCTGATTGCTGCTGCTGATCCGGAAAGGACGCACTGCCGGGGGGCGTTATGGTTTGCGACGATCACTCCGTCGATACCGGATATCGCCGTCTCGACATCGCGTCTCGGCGCCTGAACCGCCGCCATGGTTCCCGGCTCGGTACGGGCATTCTTTACGGTGTCAACGATCAGCCTGCCCCGGGCCTCGGAAAGGACCATCAGAGTATCGAAATCAATGGCACCGCCGGTAAAAAGCGCGGTGAATTCTCCATAGCTGTGGCCGGCTGCCATGTCGGGTTTTACGCCAAACGATTCCATCAACCTCCAAAAGCCGGCCTCCACTGCCCCCAGAGCGGGTTGCGCAACATCGGTGCCGGTCAAAGCTCTTGTCGCATCGGCCCTGTCCTGATCACTATAGGAAGCACGGGGGAAGATGAAGTGTCGTAACCGCACCCCCTCACCGAACCGCCTTGTGAAATGTTCCCCCAGGTGCCGATCGGCTTCGGAAAGGGTGGAGGCACAAACGGGAAAATGCAGCGCGAGCTCACGCCCCATCCCGGTATACTGGGATCCCTGGCCCGGGAACACCACCGCCACTTTGCCACCATGTCCGGTACGTACGCCATGGTATGCCCCTTGCGGGAGGGGAACGCCCTCTTCCAAATAGCCCAGGGCGGACTGAATCTTCTTCGCCAGATCGCCGGCATCCGTGGCGACAATTGCGAGGGTCTCTTCCCCCGCACGGTACTTCCCGGCCAGAGCGAAGGCCAGGGCGCTCAGCTCTGAAGGGGATCCTTTTTCGAGCTCCTGCTGTGTACGAATCATGTGGGCCTTCAGGTCTTCCCGGTCACTACCGCACCAGACCAGAAGTTCGGACGGCCACCGTTGACAGGATGCCGGGCGGAACGGGGCACCGTGCTTCGCCCTGTACTCTTCCAGGACGACATGGAAGTTGGTCCCCCCGAACCCGAATGCACTCACCGCGGCACGGCGCAGCCGGTCTTCGTCGCACAACCACGGCATTGCCTGGTCAGCAAGATAAAGCGGGCTATCCGGTTCTTGCAGTACTTTATTCGGCTGGTGTACGCCATAATGCGGCGGCACGACATGATGGTGCAGGGCCAATGCCACCTTTATCAGGCCGGCAACTCCCGCCGTTGCTTTTGTATGGCCGATCAGGGTTTTTACCGAGCCGATAGCGGCCTGGTGCGGCTTCCCTCCCGCCTCCCTGAGCAAGAGGGTAGTGCTCTCCAGTTCGGCGGTATCACCGACAACCGTTCCGGTACCGTGGGCCTCAAACAAACCTACGGTTTCCGGGCCGAAACCCGACTGCTCGTAAGCGCGGCGCATGGCGAGCAACTGGCCTTTCGGGAGAGGAGCCGTCAATCCTTTCGCTTTCCCGTCGCTGCTGCCGCCGACCCCCTTGATCACCGCGTAGATACGGTCGCCGTCGCGCTCGGCATCCTCAAGCCGCTTTAATGCCACCATCGCGATGCCTTCCGCGATGACGATTCCGTCCGCGGCAGCATCAAAGGTGCAGCAGCGGCCACGCGCCGACAACGCCTGGGTCTTGCTGAAACACATATACCCGAAAGGTCCCTGTACGGTATCGACACCACCGGAGATAACAAGATTGCTGCGTCCGGAAACCAGCTCGCCGGCTGCCTGATAGATCGCGGCGAGCGAAGAGGCGCACGCCGCGTCGGTGGTAAAATTCACCCCTCCCAGGTTGAGACGGTTTGCAATGCGCCCGGAAATAACGTTCGGCAGTATCCCTGCGAAGGTATCCTCCGTCCACTCGGGCAGGCGCTGTGCAACCGCATCGGGGAGATCACCCTGAAACCGCGGCAACTCGGCACGCAGCCCGTATTGCATGCCGACATCCCCGGTCCCGCCGCTGGCGCCGATAATGACCGATGTCCTTTCCCGGTCAAACTCCCTGTCTCCATACCCTGCATCGATAAGGGTGCGCCGGGCGACTTCCAGAGCCATCAACTGCATCGGGTCGATGGATTCGACCGACTTCGGCGGCATGCCATAGAGAGTGGGATCAAAAGCCAGATCGTCGAGGAATCCCCCCCACCTGGAATAGATTTTATCCCTGGCATTCCTGTCTTCGTCGTAGTACAGCCGCCAGTCCCACCGGTGGGGCGGAATTTCAGTTATGGCATTCGTGTTGCTCAGAATGTTCTCCCAGTACGTCCTGAGGTCTCCGGCCTTCGGAAACAGGCATGCCATGCCGATGATCGCGATATCGGGGGAGTGCGCTTTCCTCCCCGCCGGTTCCGGCTCATAGGAGGGTAACAATGCCAGATGCGCGGCAGCCTTCGTGGTTACCTCCTCATGCAGAGCACTGATCGTCAGGTTCCGGTCGTGTAATGCGGCAAGCTGGCCCACCATATAGAGCCCCTCTTCATGCTGCCCTTTCCCGTCGACGGGAACGAGTGAAGGGCCTTCCCCGCCCCTCGCAAGGCCTTTTGCCGCAATACGGGACTTCCCCAGAAGCAGCCTCTCGAGGACTGCGGACATCTCCTTTACCGGGGCTTTTTGCTCCAACAAGTCTCTTTTCTTCGCTTCAAATTTTTCGGCAAAGGGAGTGGTGCAACACCGGACAGCATGACCGGGCGAAAATTCAAGAACCGAAGTCCTGGAACACTCGAGCACTTTCTTCTGATAGTCCGCTACAATTGCCCCCGACGTCACAATTTCAGCGGTGAGGAGATATGCGGTACCCATTTGCACACCGATGCGCGCTCCCTTATGCGCCAGGGGAGCGGAGAGCGCGGCTACCATCGACGCAGAGAGGGCGTCATGGATCCCGCCGGCATACAGGATATGGTAGTGGTCGGGTGTGTCCGAGCTCTTCAACGTTTCCAGGAGCCTTTCCGTCATGACTTCCCAGAGGACGAAACTCGATCGCGGACCGATATGTCCGCCGCATTCACTTCCCTCGAAGATAAACCGTTTTGCACCTGCCTGAAGAAACATATCGAGAAGGGCGGGGGAGGGGACATGGACATACGAAGCTATTCCCCGCGACTCCAGGAGGGCGACCTGATGGGGAAGCCCCCCTGCAATGATCGCGAAGGGGGGGGAAAAGAGACTCAGTGCTTCCATTTGCTCCCTGAGGAGGTCTTCTTTATTAAAACCGAGTATTCCAACACCCCACGGACGATCACCCAGTGCCTCCCTTACTTCCCTCAGGATGGCTTCAATCTCCTTTCCCCTAAGCTTCGCCAACGCCACAAAAGGCAGGGCCCCGCCTTCCGCCACCCGGGACGCAAATGCCGGGCTGTCGCTGACGCGCGCCATGGGTCCCTGGACAATAGGGTATCGTGTTCCATGGGACTTCGCCAAGGGAGAATCTTTTTGGAGGATTCCCGGTATCTTTGCCGTTTTACTATGTTCCTCCACCGATCTCCTGATCGCCTGGAGAACCGCGCCGACAGTACCATATTTTTGAGCGAGATGTGCTGCAAATGCTACCTCCTGTCCCAGGAGCCAGAGGGGGTTCCGGGTATCGTTCCAGGACAGCCGCTCCCTGATGCTCTCCCGCCATGCAGCCTGCATTGCATGGCTTTGTCCGTACGTGTGCCCTGAGGCTGTCCCTTTTTCCCGCAAATCCTCTGCATGGGGGGAGCCGGGACGCATATAGAGTCTGCACGGAACCTCCGAGTTTTCTCCGAACAGACGGGGTTCGCTGCCATCCATTCTGCCTATCTGCTTCTTAACGTCCTCCGGCAGGGAAGACTCGCGGGTCAGCAGCAACTGCGTGTCCAGAACGACACCGGCCGCCCCTGCTGCGTAACAGGCTGCAGCAGTATGCACTCCGATGCCTCCCCGGGCAAATACCGGCAGACTTGTCTGTGAAAGTATCTGCTGGAGAAGAATGAATGCGGTCTTCTCCCCGACGATTCCCGCTGACTCATTGCCTTTGGCCAGCAATCCATCAGCCCCCGCCTCCTGCCCGAACATCGCTTGTTCGAGAGAAGTAACTTCCAGGATTACTTCCCTGCCCTGGCGATGGAATGCATTGACAAACTTTTTTACTTGTTCAGGGCCACCCCCGGAGAGAATCACCACCGCAACACATTCAGGGAGCTCCGGCATAAGGGCGGTGATGAAAGCGTCATCGCTGCAATTCACTTTTATTCCGCACCGTCCTCCTGCCTCGCGCACCATTTTTTCGACGCTCCGCCTGGCGGTCCGGACATCGCCGGTGTACTCGAAGTCGAGGACACCCAGTCCGCCGGCCCTTGTCGCAGCAACAGCAATGGCAGGTTCCGGCAATCCTCCCGGAGTGAGCGCGATACACTGGAATTGACGGTTCCATCTCTGTTCTTCAGAGTCCACTGATTTCCTCCTTGTTCTACAATCAGATGTCCTTGATTTTTTACGAAAGAGCCGAAAGGTATCGAAAGGTCTCCGGAGCTCAGCACCCGGAGTCAGACTGCGGAATACACCGTTGCGTACACGACCTGTCTGGAAGAGGGGAAGAGTGCGGGAAGAGTCACGTTCGTGTTATCAGGAGAAGTCGGAATAATGAACAAGGAATGCAACTGGCAAAATTCCTTTATTTCAAAGACTTACTACAATGCTCCGCCGTCTCGGTTACAGGAGAACCGCTCCGACTTCAGAGAAAAAGCAACTTGCATGCCAATGCAAGGTATATTGATTTGCAATATTTTTTCTTACTCCGGCCGGAATGGATTGTAAGCGTTCCCGACGAGTACGTAAAGATTCCCGACGAGAGCGGACCACAGAAGAAAAGCGGACTATTTTCTTCCCATATAAAATAATGAGTTTATGTATTGCTCTTATCAAGAGGAACAAAGAGAAAGAAAAAATATGTAAAAAGTTTCGACGAGAACGAACAGAGGTGAGAGTGATCTTGCTTTCTTTCACCGGGAGTGCACGTTTGCGTGCCGCTTTTACCGGGAGGAACAAAGAAGCGAACAGGAGTGTACTAGTGGTCAGTCACGGTTGAAAGTGAGGTATTCCTTTTTAAAACCCCTCAAATCCCTCCTGCCCTCCCTTTTCCAAAGGGAGGAATTCTCTTTCCCCACTTTCAACTATGACTGACCACTAGCTATTGAGGATCCGGGCGGCGTCCTTGGCGAAATAGGTGAGGATCAGGTCGGCTCCGGCGCGTTTGATGGAAGTCAGTATCTCCATCATCACCCGGTTTCCGTCCACCCACCCCATCCTCTCGGCCGCTTTGACCAGGGAATACTCCCCGCTCACGTTGTATGCCGCCACCGGGACGTTGAAGGACTCCCGTACATCGGCGATAATATCGAGATAGGAGAGGGCCGGCTTTACCATGACGATGTCCGCCCCTTCGGCAATATCGGCGGCCACTTCCTTCATCGCCTCCCGCCGGTTCGCAGGGTCCATCTGGTAGGAGCGCCTGTCGCCGAACCGGGGAGTGGATTCCGCCGCCTCCCGGAAGGGGCCGTAAAAGGCGGAGGCATACTTCGCCGCGTAGGACATGACCGGGATGTCCGCATATCCTCCCGTATCAAGGGCGGTGCGCAGGGCGCTCACCCTCCCGTCCATCATGTCGGAGGGGGCGACCATATCCGCTCCTGCTCCCGCGTGAGAGAGGGCTTCCATTGCGAGGAGGTTCAGTGTCCTGTCGTTATCCACCTCGCCTTTATCAATAAAACCGCAATGTCCGTGGCTCGTATACTCGCACATGCAGACATCGGTGATCACGTACAGTTCAGGAACAGCGTCCTTGATAGCCCGTATCGCCTGCTGGACAATCCCGTTGTCGTCATAGGCGCCGCTGCCCGTCTCGTCCTTCTGTTCGGGAATGCCGAAGAGGATAACGGAGGGGATTCCGAGAGAATGGACTTCGCGGGCGTTCTTCACCGCTTCGTCCACCGATTCCTGATAACACCCGGGCATGGAGGAGATTTCCTTCCGCACCCCTTTCCCGGAGGTAACAAAGAGGGGGTAAATAAAATCATCAGGAGAAATGGCCGTTTCCCGGACCATTCTCCTGATGACGCTGTTTCTCCTCAGTCTCCTATACCGATGTACAGGAAACATTTATCCGCAGCTGCTGCACCCCGAACTGCAGGAAGGGGCGGCACCTCCGGAAAGGGTAAACCCTTCCTGCTCCCCGTCGTCGTAATAGTCGAGCTGCATCCCTGCAAGATTTGCAACGGTGTTTTTATCAACAAAGACTTTCAGTCCGTCTTTTTCGATCACTTCGTCGTCAGCCAGAGGCTTTTCATCCAGGTCAAGACCGTACGAGGGACCGCAGCAGCCTCCGCCGGCACTGTAAATCCTGAGTCCCCAGCTGTCCTTGCCCTCGGCGGCAAGGATGGCCTTTGCCTTTGCCACAGCTTTTTCAGTTATGGTAACCACCTTAATACCTCCAGAAGTTTTATACTTTTAGCATATAAGAAACGGACCCAAAAAGCAAATGACCGCCCCCGTTTCCCGCCCCTCCTTTTTGACCTTTTTCGTCTCCATAGGCTATTGTATAGACTTGATTATGCTGCTGATACACAGAACAATATTCAAAGAGCTCCTGGTATCCTTTCTTCTCTCCATCCTCTTCCTGAACTTCACCCTCATGATGGAGAAGCTGCTCCGGCTGAGCAGGATATTATCGGGGGTCGGTGCGTCCCTGGCGGATATCGCACGGATCGTCCTGTATCTTCAGCCGCAGATACTCATCCTCACCCTTCCCATGGCACTGCTCCTCTCAGTGCTCCTGGTCTACGGGAGGATGAATACGGATAACGAGCTGGTCGTTCTCCGGGGCAGCGGCATGTCGTTCAGGAGTATCTCCCTGCCGGTCCTTTCCCTCGGCCTCTTCTGTTTCGTCGCCGGAATCGCCATGAGCTTCTCTCTCAGCCCCGCAAGCAGCACCCTCCTGCGGAAGAACCTGATGGAGATACTGACCAGAAGGGCGCCCATGACCATCGAAGAGGGTATTTTCAATACGGCATTCAAGGGCATCATCATCCTGGTACGGGAGAAACCCTCCCCGGACAGGCTCTCGGGGATCTTCATCGTGGACGACAGGAACAAAGCGGAGCAGAAGATCATCACCGCCCGGGAAGGGAAGCTGGTTCCCGGAGAAGACACCCTGAGCTTCTCCCTCAGCAGCGGTCATGTCTATATCACCAAAGAAGACACCTTCACCGAAATAGAGTTCGGAAGATACCATTTCACGCTGAACCCCTCCATTGAGCCCGCGGACAGGAAGAAAAGTGAGATGACCCCCGGCGAATTGTTGAAAGCCGCCCGGGAGTCCCCCGACAAGAGAGTCTCCTCTCTCCTCGAGCTGCACCGCAGGCTCTCCATGCCGGCACTCTGCCTTGCCCTGGTCCTCCTGGGGCCCTCCCTGTCCCTCATGGCGGGAAAATCAGGGCGGCTGGGCGGACTCACGGTGGGGCTGAGCGTTTTTGCCGCATACTATATCCTTCTGCTCTATGGGGAGAACCTTGCGCGGTCGGGCAGGCTGCCCCACTTCCTGGGAGCATGGATGTCTTTCGCTGTCCTGGCAGCGGTCTCCCTGGCGGTCTTCGAGAGGGTAAGCAGAAGATGAGCCGGAAGACGAGCTACAAGAACAGGCAGCAGGCGCGGGAGAAAAGGTGAAAGGAGCTTCGTACTGATCATGCTTATCGTCCAAAAACTCTACCTCAAGGATTTTCTCCGGTCCCTCGCTCTTCTCTGCATCGGAATCTCCCTTGTTTTCAGCATCATCGGGCTCATCGACAAGGTCGACGATTTCATGCCCCATAGGCCCCCTGCAGGACTGCTTCTCCTCTATACCGTCCTGACCATTCCCAAATACCTGCAGTATCTCATCGCCATGGCAACGCTTCTGAGCAGCCTTTTCGTCTTCTCCCAGGCCATCAAGAGAAAGGAAATCGTCGCCATCAAGGCGGCTTCCGGCAGGATGAAAAGCATTCTCATGCCCTTTGTGAGTCTCGGGGTGCTCCTCACTCTTACCGGCTTTCTCCTCGGAGAGGTGGTCATCCCGGCCACCTCCAAGAAGATCAGGGAGGTGAAGGGCCGCATAACGAAGAGCAAAAAGGGAGTCACCTTCAAGGAGGGGACCCTCTATATGCGGGCGAGGGACGGCTCCATCGTGCGGATCGGGCTCTACCTCCCTGACCTGAACCTCTCGAAAGAAGTGAGCATCTTCAAGTTTGACGCCGAGGCGTTGAAGGAGAGGATCAATGCGGAGACCGCCCTGTGGGAGGGCAACAGCTGGAAGCTCAGGAAAGTGACTGTGTACGATATTGCCGAGGGAAAGACCACCTCGCTGCCGGAGCTCGTCTATCCCCACATCGAATCCCCGAAGATCTTTCAGGAGGACCTTTGGGAGGTGAGTGAAATGAACATTGTGGAGCTTGTCCAGTATCAGAACCGCTTGAACGAGGCGGGCTTCAAAAATGTAAAGCTTACCGTGGATATCAGCTCCCGCCTTTCCTATCCCCTGATCAACCTGTTCATGCTGTTGCTGGGGATTTCCCTCTCCATGGGGGGGGAGCAGCAGATGTTCCAGAAACTCCTTCCCCAGAAATCGCAGACCCATGGGGGAATCATTGCCGCGGGACTCGGCCTTTTCATCAGCCTTGTCTACTGGTTCGGCTACTCCCTCTTCCTGTCCCTGGGGTATGCGGGAGCAATTCCCCCGTTTCTTGCGCCGTGGATCATTCCCTTCGTCTTCGCCGGCCTGTCCGTCTACTTGTACCGGCAGATACCGGAGTAAAGGACAGGACTTCTCCTTATCGGGGATGGTGCAATTCAAAGCGATAGCACAAAGAAGCTCTCAGAGGGGGAGGCAGCAGGGGGGAAGAGCGATTCTGAACAAGTATCCTCGGGTGTGGGGCAAGGGGTACCCTCTTTCTTTGCGAGTGAATTCCTCCCTGTTCTCAGTGGATCTCCTGATCATGATAATACTCCTGATCCCCTTCAAGCATACGATGGGGGCAGACGTGTCTTCCCTATGTCCGGCCCCCTCTGCTATTCCAGACACTCGCTACAGAAAGAGCCTTCCCCCATGCCCCCTCGTGTACGTCTACTATGAATCCGTCACCCCGGCGAAAGCCGGGGTCCAGAGTCTTTCGGAAAAGGACTGGATCCCGGCTCAGAGGATCCGCCGGGATGACGACAGAGGACCAAGGGACACCCTCCCCCTTTTCTTTTCAAAGGGAGTGCGTGTGGAGTGAGTCTGAGGGATGAAGGAGAGGGGAGGAGGGGAGTTCTGAGCGGACCTTAGCTCTTGTTCGTCTCCTCTCTTCGTGAAACGGAGTGGCCACCACAGTGCATGTTTGAGCGGAAGCGAGTTTGCGCTGTGGTAACGGAGTGAGCGGTAGAGAGGCAGAACAAGAGGTCGGGGAGCGAAGGACTTCACGACTCCCCTGACACAGAGGGGACATGCTGCCGCTGCCACTTTTAATCACACCCTATTGCGGAAGCGCCTCCTGCATGATCTCCACCCCCGCGCTGGTTCCGATCCGGGTCGCTCCGGCCCCGAGGAAGCGCACTGCCTGGGCCAGGGTTCGTATCCCGCCGGAGGCCTTCACCTCCGCCCGGTCCTGCACCACCTCCTTCAGAAGCTTCACATCGGCAACTGTCGCCCCCCTCCCGCCGAACCCGGTAGAGGTCTTCACGAATTTCGCCCCGCAGGCCACCGCGACCTCGGCAGCGGAGCGCTTCTCCTCCCCGGTAAGGTAGCAGGTCTCGATGATGACTTTATGGAGCGCCGTCGAGGAGGCGTCGATCACCTCCCGGATCTCCTTCTCCACGAAGTCCCAGTTCCCCGATTTCACCGCACCGATATTCAGTACGGTATCGAGCTCCTGCGCCCCGTACAGGACCGCCTGCATCGCCTCGTACACCTTTATATTTTTCATGGACATGCCCAGGGGGAACCCGATTACCGTCGTCACCTTCGTATCGTAGCCCGAGAGAATGGCCTTACAGAGGGGGATGAAATAGGGGTGCACGCAGACCGAATGGAAATGATACTTTATGGCGCCTTTGCACAGCCTGATAACGTCGGCCTCGGTGGCGTGCGGCTTCAAAAGGGTCTGGTCGATGCTCCGGGCGAGCTCCCGGGGGGTATAGGGAGATGCGGGCGGCCGTGCCTCACTGCCAGAGGGACGGGCCCTCTCCCTTTTTTTCGCTGACATACGCATTCACCTCGTGTTTGTAGTGTGTGTGGAGCAGCCTGGTCACATAACCAACCGTGAAACGGGAGCTGTCCACCCTGCTCACCGGCATTACTTCCATGGTGGAGTTGGTGACAAAGACCTCGGAGGCCCTGTAAAGATCTCCGGGGAGGAATGCCCCTTCCCGCAACCCGATACTGTTCCGTACCGCAAGGTCGATGATCAGGGAGCGGGTGATCCCGTCCAGTATCCCGCATTCCAACGAGGGGGTGCACAGAACTCCCTCCTTTACGAAGAAGAGATTACTGATAGTTCCCTCGGCAAGGTGCCCTGCGTCATTGAGCATCACCGCCTCGTAGGCATCCGCCCTTTTCGCCTCGATCTTTGCGAGAATATTATTGAGAAAATTGAGGGACTTTATCCGGGGATCCAGCGCCTCCTTGAGGTTGCGCCTCGTGGAGGCGATGAGCAGGGAAATCCCGTTCTCGTAGAGCGTATTCGGATACGGTTTGAACTCATTGGTGATGATAATGAACGTGGGCTCCTTGCAGAGATCGGGGTCGAGCCCGATCTGCCCGTACCCCCGCGAAACCGTCAGACGCACATAGGCATTTCTCAGGGCATTGGCCTGGAGGGTATCATACAGGGCCCGCTTGATCCCGGGTACGTCCTTCGGGATATCGAGCCCGATGAGAGAGGCAGAACGGTGGAGCCTCTGCAGATGCTCGTCAAGGAGGAAAACCACCCCGTCGTACACCCGCATGGTCTCATAGATGCCGTCGCCATACAGAAATCCGTGATCGAATACGGAAACCTTCGCCTCAGCGGCAGGGACAACTCTGTCATTCATATAAACAAAATGGCTCATAGTACTATGTTCTCAGGGCACGTCTGCAAACTATGTTCTCAGTTTGCAGACACACTAGAAAAAAGCCTCCTTTATATGGGTTATTTCCCCCTTTCCCTTCCTGAAAAGGATGCTGATAACATCGAAACGTACCGGTGCCTCCATTCCCCTCTGCTTCAGGTAATAAAGGGCGATCTTCCTGAGCTTCGCCTGCTTGCGGAGATCCACCGCCTCGAAGGGCTGTCCGAAAGAGAGGGTGCTCCGGGCCTTTACCTCGACAAAGACGACCGTTTCCCTGTCCCGCACGATAATATCCACCTCCCCCACCGGCGTCCGGTAATTACGGTGGAGGACCGTACAGCCCCTGTTTCTCAGATAGTCGACGGCAAGCTCCTCGCCGTCGTCACCAAGAGATTGTATCATATATCGCCCTTGAATCCCTCGCCCTCTTCCGGCTCGCCCACCGTGACATCCGCCCCCGCCAGCCTCTCAAGAAGCACGGGGATCCCCTCTATATCCTTTATATCCTTCTGGCACAGCAGCCTGATGACTTCCCGGAAGGCGGAAAACTCCTCCCACATCCCCTTCAGGTGCTCCGCTACGTTTCTATGGATCGTATCCCCTTTTTCATCCCAATCCATGAGGAGGATCACACGGTGGAACCTCTCCGCAATATCTTCGCAGAACTCATAGAATCTCTTGCCCCCGTGGAGGGCGATAATATCCCCGACAAGCCCGATCTTCCTGAGGGCGAGAACGTCCCTTCGCCCCTCTACGATGATGGGGATTCTCTTGTTGATCTCATAAAGACCCTGAAAGACTTCCCGGAGCCTTTCCGCTCTTTCTATATCCGTACCCGGAGGTTGCATGGAGCGCTATTCGACCGCCACGAAGGTTTCCGTACGGTTGATCCCTTTCAGCTTGCGCACCTTCCTGATGATATTGCCGAAGATATCCGATGTATCGTCCCCTTCCAGCACGGCAGCAATGTCGTAAGGGCCGGTAACCACATCCGCCTGGGTCACTCCCTTGATCCCGCGCAGGGTGTCACGGATCGAAACATCCTTACCCGGAAGAACATTTATCAGCAAGTAGATACGCGCCATAGATTCCTCCTGTGTCGTTTTTTTTATTTAGATTATACGACTTTTTACCATGCACTACAAAACGCGACAGGCGCAGGGGAATAAAAACAGGTAGAGGTAGAGGCAGAGGTAAAGACAGAAGAGAAAGATGGTTGTTTCGGTAGACTCTGTAGAGAACATCTCCTCTCTGTGACATTGCCTCGAAAGCAGTGCTGTGTGCCGTCATCCCGGCAGATCTTTTGAGCCGGGATCCAGTCTTTTTCAAGACTCTGGACCCCGGCTTTCGCCGGGGTGACGGACTCTGAAACGGAGGGACACAGGGGGGCAGAGGGTACCCCCTCGCCCCTCACCAGAGAATGCCTGTTAGGGGCGTCATAGGGATAGAACAACAGCGAAATGTCGGAATTTCTTACAGCTGGCACTCCTTTATTCGGAATTTTTTACAGAAAAAAGTAGTTTACGGCAGCTTTCTTAACAAAAAACATCACATGGCGTCGAAAAAATTTACAGAAAGGAGAGCCAGAGTAATAAAGCAGGAAAGTACAGGCACTTAGCTTATGGCATATGAATTGCATATTATTTTCCCATAGCCGTCCCTGGGCCGGAGATCTCCTTCTGAACCTCACTGCTCTATCGGGTACTGGATTTTTCTTCCGGAGGACGCACGGGAAACTGACACCACTTGATCGCATTCCGCTCGGGGAGAAAGGGCAAAGGAAATTTCCTTTGCCCTTTATTTATTGTTGGAGCTCTTCCCGGGGGAAGAGGGGGAGGGAGGTTCCTTTCCGGTGGGCGCTCCGGTAGGCTGTCGGAGTGATCCCGGTATATTTTTTGAATTCCTTGATGAAGTTGCTGAGGTCGTTGAAGCCCGCCTCCAGCGCCGCCAGGGACACGTTCATCTCCTCCTTCACCAGGAGCTCCTTGGCCTTTTCGATTCTCAGGTTGATGATGAAGCGTTTGGGGCTCACTCCCACATGCTGCTTGAAAATCCTGCAGAAGTGGTACTTGCTGAGATGCGCCTCCCGGGCAAGTCCCGAAAGGCGCAGTTCCGTGGTCAGGTTGTGCTGGATATACCTGACCACATGCTGGATGTTCCGGGGTTTATACAGCGCAGAAAACCCCGCCGCCGCGAGGGTAGCCGCGTCATGTACGGCGATACAGGGGACGCGCTTCCTTTCCGCAGCCCTCTTGTACCTCAGAATTCCCTCGATCCTCTTCTGCACCTCTCCGGGATCAAAAGGTTTTCTGAAGTAGTCCCGGGCCCCCAGACGGAAGGCATTGATGGCCACCTCTTCCGACCCTGCGCTGGTGAAGAAGATAACCGGGATGTCGGAACAGGTGGTTTTTATCTCCTTCAGAAGGTGCAGTCCCTTCTGGACCTGGTACCCGCTGTCGAGGAGGATAAAATCGGCCGCACACCGGGAGAACGAGCTCAGGGCCTTGCTGAAAGGAACCGTTTCGATCCTTTCTCCCTCAAGAACCAGGCTCTTATAGAGCGCGTGCTCCCCTTCCTCCGCGATGGCGACGACCGGATTCTGTTCCACAGTCCCCGTAGTACATGAATGAGATTTCAGAGAGTGTACTGCCCCTACTTACATTATAGGGGAAAACCGGGGAAAGTACACTTTTTCGGGCAGGGGAGAAGCGAAAGGCTAACTCCCCCTCACCCCCTCTTATCCTAAGAGGGGGGAAAGGAAGCTTTATCTCTCCCTTTACCTCTACCTGCCTCTCTCGATCTTTGCCCCTCCCCTTAGTCTAAGGGGAGGCGGGGAGGGGTTATGAGAAGGGGGGACTCTATGCCTCTCATTCTCCTTTGTTTTCTCTCTTCCTTTCCCTGCCTTCGTTATTGCAGGAGGTATCCGAATCTCCTGACGAACTCTTCCGGCGACAGGTTCACCACCCCCGCCATCCGGTCCAGGGTAGCGCCCTGCAAGTCATCCTTCTCAAGGCGTATCATGTATTTCCTTCCCACCATATACGTCTCCGAGGAGATGTCCACCGTCTTCACCTTTACCTTTCCCGTGGTAAAGTCGAACATTTCTACAAAAGGAATGGGGCGGAGCCTTCCCTCATCGAAGACGATCATCGCCCCGGTGCCGCCCCGGAGGAGGTAACGGATCACGCCGAATCCCAGGTCCCTCGTATATTCCACATCGTAGGGGATGGGATCGGCGGCCCGCAGCTCGTAGCCGATGTTCTTGTCCACGATGGTGATGGTAATCCCCATGGACTCCAGGGTCTGCTTTACGAAATTCTTGAGAATCCTTCCCAGCTGGATCTCCGAGAGCCGCACCCTTCCCGTCTCGTCCTTTTCCAACTGCTCGAAGCGGCTGAGCTCGGACAGGTCGAACTTCTCCGCCATCCCTTCCGCGAGGATCGCCACACCGAAATCTTTTCCATAAGCAAGACGCTTGATAATGGCACCGGTGAGGATGTCCGCTACCTTCTTCAAGGAGAGTTTCTCTTCGAACTCCTCGGAGATAAGGGTGAGGGTGGCGCCCGCCGCCTTTCCTATTCCCAGGGCGAGATGGCCCGCATGCCTGCCCATGGTGGTAATGAAATACCACCGGCCCGCGGCCTTCGCATCCTTGATTACATTGGCTACGATCTTCACTCCCCAATGGCGGGCCGTCTGGTAGCCGAAGGTTGAAGCGCTCCCCGGCAGGGGAATATCGTTATCGATCGTCTTGGGAACATGGGCCACATTGATGGATCCCCTCGCCTCCCTCTCGATCCAGTTCGCCATGAAGAGCGTGCCCTCGCCCCCGATGGTGATGAGGTGCTTGATGCCGATTTTCATGAGGGAGTCCATAAGGACCCTGAATTTCTGTTTTACCTTGTCGGGATACTCGCGGGAGGTCCTCAGGAGAGAACCTCCCTGCGCATGGATGGTGGAGACCTTTTCGATGGTGAGAGGCACCGCGCTCTCCGTATTTCCTTCGAAGAGGGGCTTGAAGCCGCCCATGATCCCGACTACCCTCTTCCCCTCGTTGATCGCCTCGATGGTGGCGGCGCTGATGACGCCGTTGATCCCCGGCGCAGGACCGCCTCCCACGATGATACCGACCGTATCGTTGTCTTTTCCGCCTACCGGCATATTCTACAAATGCCTCTCTACGGGAACATGTACTTCTATCAGGTTATACTCGAATTTCTGCGGCTTCCTCCCGAAGCAGGTGCCGAGGCTCTCGAAGAGGGCGATCTCGTTGATATCCACTTCCTTTCTCTTGATCGCCTCCGAAGTCGGGATATAACAGAGCTTGTTTCCGTCCACATTGACCACGGTATTCCCGGTCTTCCCCTCCAGCAGGAGAAGCACCGCGGCGGCGCCCGCCCGGTACCCGAAGTTGACATCGTAGGCGGAGGTATTTCCCGAACGCACCAGGTGGCTGGGCATGATCTCGCGCACCTCGGGAATCTCGTATACCCCGGGGGCGAACATGCCGACCCTCTTCATGAATTCCTTCACCTCAGGATCGGCCTTCAGTCTCTTCTCGATCTGCTGCCGCACATATTTCCCGGCACCGGCGAGCTTCTTGTGCCCGAAGGCGTCCATCCCGGCGGACTCGTCGTAAAGCATCTCGCCATTGGCGGTCTTGATCCCCTCGGCGACCACGATAACATAGGTGCCCGCCTTTACGTCGCTCCGCTCTATCCTGCCGAAATAGGTGGCCTTGATATGCTCGTAGACGACATCGAAATCGACGGGGATCTCGGGGATCAGGATGCAGTCCGCCTCGGCGCCGATGCCGCCGCGCAGGGCCGTATGCCCCACATACCTCCCGAACACCTCGACCACCATGATGCGGTTATGGCTCAGTCCGGTGGTCTTCAGATCCCGGGTCATCACCGCTATCCTGTTGATGGCGGAATCGCCTCCCACGCTGTAGGGCTGAAGGTCCAGATCCATTGTTTTGGGGGCGTGGACGCAGGGAATCCCCTGGGAGGCGAGGTCGACCACGACACTCCCGGTATCGTCCCCGCCGCTGATGATCAGGGCATCGATGCCGAACTTCTTCAATCCCTGTTTGATACGGTCGTAGGTGTTGGGATCCGCGATCTTGCTGATCTTCACCCGGGAATGGCCCGCCTCGGACCCGGCAAGGGACGCCTCGATGCGGCTCACCCTCTCCGCGTTCAGCACCACCACGTTCTCCATGTCCACGAGGTTGTACAACCCCGCATAGCCGTTGGGAATCACCACCGATTCGATCCCAAACGCGTACGCCTCCCGCGCCACTCCCTTGATGACCGCATTCAGCCCCCCCGCATCGCCTCCGCTGGTAATAACGCCGATTCTCTTGATGTCCGCCATAAAAAAGAGCCTCCTTCTGAGAGTAAGATATTCTATCGCAACAAGAATTCAGTCTGTTCACTTCCATAGGGGGAGAGCGGGGCTCAAAGCGATCCGGCCCGAAGCAATCCGGAGAAGCCGGCGTTATTCCATATCGGTTTATCTCCTCGTATTTCCATCCCCAATCCCCGCACCGACCGCCTCTGTGCTCTCCGGGGCCCCCCTCTCCTCTTTCTGCAGCAATGTCTGGACAGGCTTGAGCCCGTAGGGACTCCCCTGCTCGATAGCGGTCAGCACCGTCCCCCCGCCGGTGAAGAAATAATATTGTGTATTATCAAGCACCGAAAGGTAAAGACCGGGGCAGAGATTCTTGAACTCCTGCAGGGTATCGCCTCCCCCGTACATCTTCAGGGCGGTCCTGTTGTGATCGATAGTACTGTCCAGGGCCGCCGAGCCGGAGGTAAAGTGGGGGGTGAAGCCCATTACCGCATTGACGAAAATGGTCTTCGCCCCCGAAATGCAGTCCGCGACCTCCCTGTCCTCGAAAGAGGCGGGATCAATGTCGAGGATATACTGATAGCTCTCTCCCTCCCTGAAATCCCGCAGGGAGCGGGTGCGGTATTTCCCCTCGATCCTGCCTTCGAGGGTGTCGGATTCGACGACATACGGAAGCTCCACGATCTTCCGGTTCGCCCTGTCCTTCTCCACCAGGTCCTTTGCCGCGGTGATGTCGGAATCGGGAACCCCCGCGATCCTCACCCCGTACTTTGCGCAGAGGAAGGCATTGTAGATCACCCCGCCCAGGATGAGGGAATCCACCTTGTCGTACAGCGCATAGAGGGGTTTTATCTTCGTGTCGTATTTCGCTCCTGCCACTACCGCGACAAAGGGTCGCTCCGGATTGATGACGGCATTGAGATTGGCGATCTCCTGCTGCATCAGGAAGCCGGCATAGGAAGGGAGGTGTTTGGTGATGTCATAGGTGGAGGCATGGGGCTGCCAGGAGCCGAAGGCGTCGTTGATGAAGACATCGGCAAGACCCGCGAGCTGCAAGGCGAAGGTAGCCCCCGCCTCTCCCCCGGACTCCTCCCCCAGAAACCAGCGGGTATTGGGGAGATAGATCCCCCCGATCCTCCTTTCGCGCAGGCTCCGGATGGCGAGGTTGATGGAGGTGTCGATGCCGATGATCCCCCTTTCAGGATCGATGGGCAGTTTGGGAACATGAAAGGTGGTATGCAGCTTATGCTCGAGGTACTCGACAATAGGCTCGACAGACTCCCCCGGACGGCATTCGATCTCTCCCGTCTTTTTATCCCGGGGGCGTCCGATGTGGGTCATCAGGATGGGGCGGCCCCCCCGCTCCACAATATTATAGAGAGTGCCGAAGGTCCGGTCGATCCGGTACGGATCTTTGATCTCCCCGTCTTTTACGACATTATGGTCAAATCTGACAAGAACGACTTTTCCGTTGAGGTCTGCATTCTGGATTATTCTCAGCCTCGGATCCATCCTCTGATCCATTCCCTGCTTCTCCATTCCACACCTCCGGAAAGAAACAATACGGACTCCTGATGAAAAGCAGGGTAGAGAAGCAAGCTGCCGCGGCAGCATACTCCCCTACCCTCCCGAAGGGATTTCTCTGTGACGAAGTCTGCTACCCGAGCAGGCCGAGCTGACCGAGCAGGCCTGAATCGATTTCCTTTTTTATTACAACCGGTTTCACGGTGCGTTGTACGATAGCCACTGTGTTGCCCACTTTCAGCTGATCGAAGAGCAATCCGAACTTATCCTCCAATTCCTTCATTATAGGGCCTTTTATACCGGAAGGCAAATCCCACCACTTTTTCTTGAGGGGTCCGAACCCTTTCTTGCGGGTACTGTAAAGGAACTGTTCCTCGGTCTGGCCCTCCTTCTTCTCCTTGGCATATTCGGTCCTGATGAAAGTGTATATCTCCTCCCGGAATGACGGGGGGAGATGCTTGCTGTCATAGACGATATTCTGGAAGCCGGTGGCGAGGTGCACCTCGGAGGTGCCGGTCTCGGGGAACATGTGGAAGGCGTCGTCCGGGAGGGTCGATGCACCGTGCTGTACGCAGCCGGAGAGGCCGTACTCCCTGCGCGCCATGTCGGACAACACACGCAGGGTATCGAAATCGATCTTTACCTTCGCCAGGGTCCCGTCGGGCATTACCACCCCTCCGTGGCTCGTCCCTGTCTGGACGCTGAGCTTGCTCAGGCCCTTCGCCCCCTTGAAGGTCTCCCGGAAACCGTCGAGGTACGCCTTCAGCTCATCGGGGTTGCTGTTCTTGCTCCCGATCTCCCCGATCTCCCCGCCGATCGAGACATCCACGCCGGCAGGCTGCAGGCATCGTACGTGCTCCGCAAGGTCAGCGGTCTTTTCGAAATTCGGCCTCTGCTGCTCCTTGATCGTGGGCTTGTCGAGGTCGACAAGGGTGGAGGAGTCGATGTCGATGTTATAGAATTCGGCCTCGATGGCCTCCGCGATGAGCCCTTTCACATAGTTCGTCTCGAGCTCGGGACCGCTCAGGTAGTTCTTTCTCACCAGCTGGAAGTGGTCTCCCTGTATGAAGACAGGCCCTTCATATCCCTCGCTCACTGCAGCAGCCAGGGACAGGGTAGCGTATTCGAGAGGCCTCTGCTTAGTATACCCGATCTCCGACCGGGCGATCTCGAAGATCATGGCTCCCACTTTCATTGCAAGGGCTTTTCTGAAGACCGCTTTCATGGTGTCATAGGTAAGCCCCCGTATATTCATCGCGGGGACAGTGAATCCCGGGTAGTTCCTCCCCATCTCTTCATACAACCCCTGGATAGATGCGGGAACCGCGCCGCATGCCTTCGCAATCTCCTTTATCAGAATCAGCATTCCCTTTTTTTTCTCTTCGTCGGCCTCAAAAACGGCAGTATAGACCAGGCTGTCCATCATATCCCTTGCCGCAGCCTTATCTTTCACGGAAACAGAACCATCCCGCACCTCGACGCATCTCTTCAACTCCTGGATCGACATACATGCCTCCTGTAGATTTTTTCATATTATAGCAAATGAAAGAGGAAACAGCAACTACTAACTATTTATTTTCAATAGGTTACGCAATAACTTCCGCATGCTTTCGGGGTACCGGGAGGACGCCCGCGCAAAGAACCACCCTGGAGCAGAGCAGGGGTGCCCGCCCGGATGAGGGAGGACGCATTCAGGAAGAAACAGAGTGCGCTCCCGGCAGGGTACCCCGGGCGGGAGCGCATTGGTATCGTTCCTTATGGAGGGACATGCCGGGATCCCGCCTTACTGTCCGGAGCCCCCCTCTGTCACGGCGCTCCGCCGGAAAAAGAAGAGGCCCGCAAGAGCGGGGAGGAGGAGAAGAGACATCACCGGCTCGGGAACGGCGGCATAGGCGGTGGCATCATGGGAACCGGGGTTGTTCTCCCAGTCCCAGGAGTATACCACCTTCTTCTTTCCCCCGGAACTCTCCAGCTCCTCGGCATACACATCGAAATGGACGCTGGAGAAGCCGTCGACCTGTACCTCGTATTCCTTCTGCTCCCCCTTGGCCGTCGTCGCCTCTATGCTTCCGTTGGAGGCGTCATAGTTGAAGAGGTTCTTCTCGGAATTGTCAAAACTGAACAGGTCGTACAGCAGGAAATCGGACACGCTGCTCTTCACGGGATAATGGTTGTTGAGGTTGAGCCCCGCGGGCAGGAAATTGGTAGAGGAGTACCCGCTATTTCCCGACACATCGGTAAGAATGGCCGTATCGGCATTCTTCGCAGGATTTGTTGCCGATGCGCTACTTTGCCCCGTTGCAGTCAGGAGGACCGGAATTTCGTCAGTGGCAGAGGTGATGGTGAGGGTCCCCTTTTCCCCCTGGGGGACCGAGACCAACAGGGTCGCGGAGTCAATTGACGCCGTTTTGGAGCCATATGCCCCCACTACGTAGAGAGAGAAGGAAGAGTCCGAGGTAAGAAACCATGTTTCCTCATCGCTCCCATTACTGCCGGCCGATGCCCCCTCGATATACGTCTGCAGGGTGGGAAGGGCATGTGCCTCTTCCAGTGAAAGCAGCAGAAAGGAGAAGACCAGCACGAAAACGGTAAAGCAACCGGCTACTCCTCCTGCAACGGAACAGCAGTCTCTCGTCCTCCTCTTCAGATCTTTGAGCATGTTACCCCCTTTCAGTTTTTCCCTTTCGTAAAGCACATCCTATGCCAAGTGCTCTCACAGAAAGAGTAGATAAAAAAGGGAAGCATGTACCCTTTGGTAGGAGGCAGTCAACAAAGAGCCATCGCTCACACGAGAGATTTCTGCGTCTCTCTTTTTAATGCGCCTCTCTTTCAGGGGGAAGGGACAGGGGATTCGATGTCCTTGCAATGCGACAGGGTTATTGTATTCCCTCGCGGATGTCTGTTGTCTGATTCTCATATCCTCCGGGGAGCGTCACCCCTGACCTCTCCCCTCTGTGTCAGGGAGTCGTGAAGTCCTTCACTCCCCGACCTCTTGTTCTGCCTCTCTACCGCTCACTCCGTTACCACAGCGCAAACTCGCTTCCGCTCAAACATGCACTGTGGTGGCCACTCCGTTTCACGAAGAGAGGAGACGAACAAGAGCTAAGGTCCGCTCAGAACTCCCCTCCTCCCCTCACCCCTCAGACTCACTTCACATGCATTCCCTTTGGAAAGAAAGGGGGAGGCTGTTCCTTTCCTCTGCCGTCATCCCGGCGGATCCTCTGAGCCGGGATCCAGTCTTTTGAATAAGGAACTGGACCCCGGCTTTCGCCGGGGTGACGGCTTTGAAGGATTCTGACTTTCGCCGGGGTGACGGAGTAGAGGGGCTCCGGCTTTCTCCCTGAGTGACGGATTCTGAAAGGGAGTGTGACGAGGGCAGGGGGGTATCCTCTTCTCTGTAGCGAGTGTCTGGAAGAGCAGAGGGGGCCGGACACCCTCCCCTTTCTCCCCTCCCCTCGAGGGAGGGGAATGAGAAGATCCCCTGAGATCAGGGAGGAATTCACTCGCAAAGAAAGAGGGTACCCCCTTGCCCTCGCACCAGAGGATGTCTACAATTAAAGATTTCAATCTCTTCTGTTCCTCTCTCTACTTCTACCTCTACCTCTACCTCTACCTGCCTTTCTCACAGGTGAGCATGGTACTTGCATGAAGAATAAGCTACAGTGAGGAACAAACCTTCTCCAGGAGGACAGGAGCGGACAATGAACAAGAAACAGATGGGGAGCCGGATCAGCAGGCTTTTTACAGGACGGGACGCCAGCGGGGAGCAGGGAGGCCCCTTCGGGGAGGATACGCAGGGAAGGAGGGTGGGGAACGCTTCCCCGGAAGGGGAGCTTTCCCCGGAAACGGCCCGGGGCTCCTTTCCTCTCGTAGGGGCCGGCGGGGGGAGTGCCGAAGAGTGGCATCACAAAGGGGTGGCCCTGGGGATTCTCGGGAAGCACGCTGAGGCGATCGCCTGCTTTGATGAGGCCCTCCGGATCAGCCCCCGCTTCAGCGGCGCCTGGCACAACAAGGGGGTGGCACTCGAGAATATGGGCAGGCATGAGGAGGCGGTTTCCTGTCTCGATGCGGCACTGCGCCTGGATCCCGTAGATGCCGAAGCCTGGTACAACAAGGGAGTGGCACTGGAAAGCCTCGGGAAAGACGAAAACGCCCTCTCCTGCTACGAGACGGCCTTGGGCATAGACCCTTCTCAGCCAGCGCCCTGGGCCAACAAAGGGGCTCTATTGGTGCACCAGGGGAAGCACGCTGAGGCGATCGCCTGCTTTGATGAGGCCCTCCGGATCAGCCCCCGCTTCAGCAACGCCTGGTACAACAAGGGAGTGGCGCTCGGAAACCTGGGGAGACACGAAGAGGCCGTGAAGTGTTTCGACGAAGTCCTGCGGATCGCCCCCCGCTTCAGCTATGCCTGGTACAACAAGGGGGTGGCGCTCGGAACCTTGGGGAGACATGAAGAAGCGCTCCTCTGTTTCGAGAAGGAGCTGCGCATCAATCCCCGGCATGCAGAGACCCTGCGCAACCTCCCGGTTGCGCTCAGGAGTGCCGCAATAAACAGAAAATAGGGAGGCCTTCCACCGGTCTGTCCGGGGGGGACTTCCCTATTGATGAGTACTCCTGAACAGGGAGACCGTCCCCGGGCGCATCATCTCCCATAGACATCCTTGACCCGCACGATATCGTCCTCCCCCACGTACTCACCGTTCTGCACCTCGATGATCTCCAACGGCACCTTCCCGGGGTTTTCGAGCCGGTGGAGAGTCGATTTCGGGACGTATGCCGACTCGTTCTCGTGGACGAAAACTTCCGTATCACCGATGGTTACCTTGGCGGTCCCCCGCACCACCACCCAATGCTCCGAGCGGTGGTAATGCATCTGCAGGCTCAGCTGCTCGCCCGGCTTCACCATGATCCTCTTGATCTTGTAGCGGGGGCCGTTCTCGAGGACGGTGTAGGTTCCCCATGGCCGGTGGGTGGTGACATGCTCTTCCGCCTCGGTCCGGGTATTCCTCCTGAGGGTGGTCACCACCTCTTTCACCTTCTGGGCATTCCCCCTCTTGGCCACCAGGAGGGCATCGGACGTCTCCACGATGAGGCAGTCCTCGATCCCGATGGTCGAAATCTGCCTCTTACTGCCGAGAATAAGGCTCCCCCTCGTTTCGAGGGCAAGGACATCACCGCTGGTGACGTTTCCGTTTCCGTCCTTCTCCATGACCTCATACAGCGAATCCCACGACCCGATGTCGTTCCAGTATGCGTCGAAGGGCAGAACGACGACCCTGTCCGACCTCTCGACAACAGCGTAATCGATGGAGATGTCGGGCATGCGCTCGAACCGTTCGAGGAGATCCTCGTAGTCGAGATCGAGCATCCCCCCTATTTCCGGCACATGCCGGCGCATCTCCTCCTCCATGGTGCCGATGCTGAAAGCAAACATCCCCGAGTTCCAGAAATAGGAGCCGTCCCGGAAGTAGCGCTCCGCAACGGCGCTGTCGGGCTTCTCCGTAAACTGCTCCACACGGAGGCAGAGGCTGTCCTCCCCCATGTCCTCCAGCAGCGTGCCCCCCTTGAGGTACCCGTACCCTGTCTCGGGCTTGTCGGGCTTGACGCCGAAGGTGACGATGTGCCCCCTCCGCGCCACTTCCCCGGCCTTCCTCATGGAGTGTGCGAAACGGTCATCGGGCTTTATGACGTGGTCCGAGGGGGAGAGAAAGATCACCTCCTCGTCCGTGCAGCCCAGCTTCTCCCTGCAGTATTTCATTCCGAGGGCGATGGCGGGAGCCGTATTCCTGCACTCGGGCTCGAGGATCATGTGGGGTACCTCTCCGAGCTCCGTCTTCACATAGAACCGGTAGGCATTGTTGCTCATGACGATCAGGTCTTCGGGGGGGACCACCCGGAGCAGCCGGTCGGCAGTCTGTCGAAGGAGGGACCTTTCATTATAGATTTTCAGGAACTGCTTCGGGTAGTTCTTCCGGGACAACGGCCAGAGGCGCGTGCCCCCGCCCCCTGCAAGGATCATCGCTTTCACGCTTCCTCCCTGGCCTTTCTGAATTCGTTTTCGAGAAACGCCCGGTAGCTCTCCAGGCTCTTCCTGTCTTCGGCTTCCACACGCATCACGACCACCGGCTGGGTGTTGCTCGTCCGCACCAGTCCCCACCCCTTTTCGAAAAGGATTCTCATTCCGTCGAGGGGGTTTACCCCGAGAATCCGGTGCGGCCCTTCCCCTGTCCGGCTATAAACAAGGATCTGCTCCATAATCCTGTCCACCACCCCTCTCTTCCTTTCGTCGGGGCACTCGAGGCGGATCTCCGGAGTGGAGCACCTCTCGGGGATATCGGAAAGGAGCTCCTTCATGTCTTTTCCCGTCTTTTTCATGATTTCTACCAGGCGCAGGGTGGTATAGATGGCATCGTCATACCCGAAATACCGGTGCGCAATGAAGATATGTCCGCTGAATTCGCCGGCAAGGAGCGCCCCCTGCTCCCGCATCTTCTGCTTTATCAGGGAGTGCCCCGTCTTCCACATGACCGGGACTCCCCCCCTCTCCCCGATATCGTCGAACAGGGCCTGCGAGCACTTTACGTCACCGATTATCTTTGCGCGGGGGTTTTCCTTCAGCATCTCCCGGGACAGGACAATCATGATCCGGTCCCCCCATACGATCCGCCCGTCCCGCTGCACCACCCCTATCCTGTCGGCATCACCGTCATAGCCGACGCCCATGTCCGCCCCCGACCGCACCGTCTCTTCCACCAGGTCCTGCAGGTACTCGACCACGGTGGGATCGGGATGGTGATGGGGGAAAGTCCCGTCAGGCTCGCAATAGAGGGGAACCACCTCGCATCCGATTCCCCTCAGGATATCCGGCGCCACCCCTCCCGCCGTACCGTTGCCCGCATCGACCACGATTTTCAGCCGTTTGAAGCGGGGGGCGTTCAGATACGAAAACTCCTCCAGCATATATTCCTTGTAAGCGGCGGTGATATCGTATGCATGGATCGTTCCGGCTCCTCTCCCGTTTGCCCATCCCCGCTGCTGAATGATCTCCCTGAGCTGCAGGATGTCCCTGCCGAAGAGGGTCTCTTTACCTATGCTTATCTTGAACCCGTTATATTCCGGCGGATTGTGGCTCCCGGTCACCATGACGCCTCCGTCCAGGCCGAGGTGGAACAGGGAGAAATACTGGAGAGGAGTGGCGCATACCCCGATATCGTATACGTCGATGCCGGCAGAGACGATTCCCTCCATGAGCCTCCCGGCAAGGGACTCCGAGCTGAGCCGGACATCCCTCCCCACGCTCACCCTCCCGGCCCGGGGGTTTCTCTTCCGGAGCAGAGAGCCGAAAGCCTTTCCGATCAGGAAAGCCGATTCCCCTGCAAGGTCCTTTTCCGCAATGCCTCTGATGTCGTACTCCCTGAATATCCTCTCACTGAGCATTCTTTCGCACCTCTTTCTCTCAATTTTTTCTCCTCTCCTGTATTCCCCTGCGAAAGGAGAGCCGCTCCCCTTACACGACATACCGGATATCCCGGTAGAATTCCGGATTGAGGACAATGGACCGGTCCTTGCGGATGCGCAACTCCCCCGCCTTCTGCAACTCATCCATCACCCGGGTGACGGTCTCGCGGGTCATACCCGTCATTTCCGCTATTTCCTGGTGGGTGAAGCGGACATTGACCCAGACCTCTCCGTCGCTCCTCTCCCCGTATTTGCCGGAGAGCACGATCAACAGCATCTTGATGCGCTGGGATGCGTTATTGAAGCTCAGGATCTGCACCGTCTTCCAGCATTCGCGAAGCCGGGAGCACATAAGGCGCAGCAGCCTCATGAGCATCTTTTCCTGGTTCAGCAGCGATGAGAAAAAAGCCCTCTTCGAGATGAGGGCGACAACAGAATTCCTTTTCGCCACCACTGCGGCAGGGGTGATGCTTTCGCCGAAGAGACACATCTCCCCGAAAGACTCCCCCTTCCGGTGCAGCGCGAGGATGATCTCCTTCCCCTCCTCCGTCCTCTGGACCGCTTTCACCTCACCGTCAAGGATAACGTACATGAAATCGTTGGAGTCCTCCTCGTACAGAATGGTCTGGTTCTTTTTGAAATCCTTTATCACCATATCCTTCATGATCTGCTGCAGCTCCTCCCTGCTCAACGAGGAGAAGAGCTCCGTTTTCCTCAGAAATTCGATCCTGTTCTCTTCTTTCATTTTTCTTTCGCTCCTTGAAGCAGCACCGGGGAAGCGCCGTATCCGTTCCTCAGCTCGTCAGCCGTATCGCGTCTATGCAGAGAACCACTTTCTTCCGCGGGTGCACGGTAAAAATCAGCAGCCGGGCAATCTTTCCCCGGTCGAGAAGACGTTCGGTGCCCGATGTGGTCAGGGCATCGAGGGGGATGCGTATGGTGTTTACTCCCTGCCGAAGGGCAAAACGCTTATTGTATCTGTCCCGGTAGTCCGGGCACTTCTCACGGTCATCGATACTCACCCACAGCGACTCCGCGCTGTCGCGAGGGGTATAGACATCGAGGCGGAGCTCCCGGTACCCCCTCCAGTCTTTTTCCTTCAGGAAGGGGGACAGCCCCGGGTACTCGTCCGGATAGCCGGCCGGATACAGTTCCATTTTCAGGGATTTCGCTCCGTGCGAGGCAAATTCCCCGGAAAGGGAGTACAGGGCATGGCACTTCCAGTGTATCCGGTCCAGTTCCGCATCGGATTCGAAATCGAAAAGCAGCAACTCTCCCGGAGCTCCCCAGTGGCAACTCAGGCAGAGGAGAGACAAAAGCACCGCAAGGAAAAGGATGCCGGAGCAATTTCTCATTTACGGGGTAAAGTGCAGGACGACGACCTCGGGCGGTCTGAGGATCCTGAGGGGAAGATGGCTCGTACCGATACCCCGGCTTACGAACATCCTCTTTCTCCCCTTTTCAAACAGTCCCTGGTTGTAGAGGGCGTTCTTCTCATACCCCAGAACGCCGAAGAGCCATGGGGGAAGGGGGACCTGTCCGCCGTGGGTATCCCCGGCAAGGAGGGTCACCTGCTCCTGCTCGTCGAAGAGGTCGAAGAGCAGGGGACTATGGCTCAGGACAAGGGAGGGCCGCTCCCTCTTCAGGGCAGGGAGGGAGTGATATTCGTCCCCTTCCGCATCCACTCCCGCCACCGTCAGGGTCTCTCCCCCAAGGGAGATGGTGTCGCAGGAATTTCGCAGAAAACGGACGGAATGGCCCCGGGCCGGGCGGGCGTTCCCCTTCTCATGACAAAAAAGACAGCTCTTTCGTGAATCGCTGTAATCGTAATCCCCCATCACCGCCCAGATTCCGTTCTCCGCCTTCAAAAGGGAGAGAAACCGCAGCGCCCCTTCGTACTCTCCCCTCCACTGCACATAGTCCCCGGTAAGGAAGATGATATCGGGATGCAGGCCGTTCACCCTGTCCAGGACCAGTCGCTCCCGTCTTCCTACCTCCCGTATGTGGAGGTCCGAAAGCTGGACGACGGTCTTCGCCCCAAGCACCCTCCCGAGGTATGCGTCCCTGATCCGGACATGGTGTACTTCGACGCGATACGGCTCTATCCAGATTCCATACGCCAGCAAGACGGACAGGCCGAAGGCGATACCCGCCCCTCCCATGGAGAGGAGTCTCCGTCCCATACCCTTCCGGAAAACGAAAACGGCATCCTGCCGGGCGTATTCCGCCTTCAGCCTGTTCTCTGCCTCACGCGCTCTTTCTGTGGCGCGTATACAGGAGCATCGTTATAGTGCCGAATACAAAGAGAAGAAGGATTCCGGGCTCAGGTACCTGCAGGGTGGTCACCCCACCGTCCATACCGTATTCCGTATCTCTTGCGGACCATACCTGACCCCATACGCTCCCCCCGGACCACAGGGAGGGGCTGGAGAGAGCCTGATCGTTTGCAGTGAGACCCGAGAGACTGATCTCGACCGAATCACCCTCTTCCAGAGGTGTTCCACTCTCGATGACTGCGTATTTCGAACCGGACGGCCCGGTAGCAAAATACGCCTCCCAGTCGTCATAGGAAATCACCCCATTGATAACCGTCTTCACCCCGGTAATGGAACCGACCGAGGAAAACACCTGACTGTCGAACCGGAGGTTGACGCGGTCCATTTCGACCCCCGGGTCCGCTCCCAGGACGGTGAACCCGTAATCGATATCATTAAAGGTCGATGTCCCGTCCCCGTTGGATACTGGAGCCGCACCGATACCGACATATCCTTCCACCTCGACAAACGGATAGGCGCCTGCTTCGGGGGCCATCAACAAGGGGCCGACAATGAGAGCCAGAAGTAACCATAAGATATACCTTTTCATTCCTCCTCCTTTCCGCCTCCTCCAGTCACCATAATACTGGAGCGCCATCTCCCGGCGTATCTTCCTCTTTTCGTAACGAAAAGATTGCAACAAGGGGAGAAGGCGGATCTCTCCGTGGGGTAACACCCGGGGATGTGCGTCATTTCACCCTCAAAAGCTCCGGATGGGGTGTTTTCCCCCCTGTAGTGCGTGTTTTGACTCTCCCGACAGATCACTTTCATGCTCTCATGATATCACCTCCCTTTCACTGCAACCGGTTATGCCATAATAAAGGCAATAACCGTGCCATACATATTGCCACGGTATGCAGGCATCGGACGGGAAGTACAAAGCTCTCTCCCGATGCAGAACGCAATCAGGTCAGGCAGGCCAAAGGCGAAGTACGAGCGCCTCTGCGTCAAGCACCTCCGCCTCACGTCCGCACTGCAGCGGAAGGTACTCCGCAGCCTTCCGCCAGGGCATCACGGTAGAGCTGCCGGTACTGCCCGGCCATGCTCCCGGTGGAGAAGCTCTCCCGGACCCTCGCCCGTGCAGCGGATCCCATCCTCTTCCGCAACAAGCGGTCCCTGCAGAGGACGATGCACTTTTCGGCAAACCGCTCCGCATCCCTGTCCCCTATCAGGTATCCCTGCACGCCATCCTGGATGATCTCCGCGAGCCCCCCCACCGCAGGGGCGACAACAGGAACCCCGTGGGACATCGCTTCCAGTACGCTCAGGGGGACCCCCTCATGCAGCGAAGTATTCAGGTACAGGTCAAGCCCCCGGTAAAAAGCCGGTGTCTCTTCCAGAAATCCCCGGAGAGTGAATCTCCTCTCCAATCCGCACTTCCGGATCAGCTCCCGGATCTCCCTTCTGCCGGGCCCCTCCCCCGCCACCTCGAATCTGATGCCCGGGTCCCTTCGCGCTACTTCCTGCGCCACCCGCACCATCAGGGGAAAGTCCTTCACCGGGTAGAACCTCCCCGCCGAACCGATGACCAGCGTATCCCCCCCCTCCCGGAAAGACTCTCCTTCAGGGATTTCGATCCCGTTATGGATCACCTGCACCCTGTCCTCCGGAAAGCCGAAAGAGGAGACGAACCGGTCCCGTATGTCTTCCGAGACGGCGACGGTCGTCCGGAAGAGACGGGCAAGCAGAAAAAAGTTGAGGCGAAGGGTGAGACGGCGGGACAGGGAGTCCTTTCCGCCATGAATTTCCGGCATGCCATGCTGCGTTGCAATCAGTCGCGCATTCCCCCTGAAACGGGAGGCAATGCAGGCAGTAATGTTTTCCTTGTAGCGATGCGAGTGAATTATATCGGGAGACTCCCGCTGCAGGGTCCGCCGCACCTCCGCGAGAATACGGGGAAAAGGCTCTCTGCCCTCGTCGAGCACGGTAACGGGGATATCCAGTCCGCGGACCCTTGCGGCAAGCTTCCCCTCATTGAGGAGGATCGCCGAAAGCTGCAGATCCCTGTACCGCAGAAGCCCCTTCAGCAGATGGAATACCATCGCCTCAGCGCCGGCCCAGAGGTCTCCCGACATGATATGGCACACTCTGATCATGAAAATAAAAGAGAGAACCGGTGAAGAAGATGAGGAAAGAAAGAAATGAAAGGCTTCTGATGATAAGCGTGCAGGCAGACCGGATTCCGGTCTGCCTGCACGCTTTAGCTACTTTAGCTAGTATTGCACCCTTACGTTCGCCGGGGGGAGGGGAACGGTTGTATCCGCATCCATGCACCCGATGCGCTCTGTGGATACGACGATATTGTCGATGTATCTCTCCTGCCTCTTCGGAGAGCCGGCATTCCAGTAGTTTTCGAAGAAGATGGCATTGATGGCGTACGCCGTATAGGTGCCTACGAAGTTAAGCGCATCCCTCCGTGCCTCAAGATTTCCGTCGATCCAGAATTCCTGCACACCGTTGGACTGCCCGGAATCGTTGAGCCGGACATGAGCCTCAACGCAGTACCACTGGTTGTCGTGCGTCGAGTCGAAGACCGGGGTAATGCCGCTCCGGGAGCCGAGCCAGACCATGCCGGAGAAGTCGTTGTAGCCGACGCAGCTGACCTTCCCGCTCGAGTCCACGCACCGTACCGGGTCGATGAGGAGGTGGTCCGCATTGTCATTCCAGAGATGCGCGATCATCGCCTGCGACCAGTCACCGGCGCTGATAACCGTCGCCCTCGATAATTTTCCGGGGTTGCCCTGCCAGCCGTCCTGCATCTTGAGATACATACGGTAGTAGACCTCCTTGAAGTTCTCTGTCGACCTGATCCCCTTATTCATACCATTGCTGGGGTTCCTGCCGAAACCGAGCTTCAGGCTGCCCGCATCGACGACACCCTGCTGCCATACGGCGCGCATTCCTTTCGAGCCGTCGAGACCGGCCCCGCTGACAAGAGTAAAGGCACCTCCGGCGCTGTCATATTCGAAGTATCTGCCCTGCCCCGTTAACGTCGTGCTCCCCTCGAAGTCATCGCAAAAGATCCACTCAGGGTGAAGGGACTGCCAGTCCTGGCACTCACCTGCGCGGGAATAGGACGCCAATGCCATGGTAAAAATAAGAATGCCGGCCACCATGCACGCGATCTTTACCGTTTTCCTCTCCTTTTGTTTCATAGCTTCCTCGCCCTTCCTTCATATGATATTCGGCGGGGCGCCGTATCCGCCCCTCTCCGCCGTACCTCTATCATATTTCTTCTCAGGCGTACAAACCGTGTGATTGTAATCACAGATTTATCATTCATTTCAGGGTACGCTATAGTAGGGTGTGTAAGCAAACTACCATCTCCTGCGGTAGCGGCTTCTGCTGCGACCGGCTGCATACGCACCCTAAACTAATTCGACAGGAGCGCGACTATGAAAACAGCACATAGAATTGGCAGGTATCTTTTCCTTCTTCTCAGTATATCCTTCCTTCTTCCGGCCCTGGCAGTCGCCGCCGAATATTATGTATCGACCTACGGCAGCGACTCCAATCCCGGCACTCTCTCCCAGCCCTGGAAGACGGTAAAAAAGGCGACAAGCACCCTGCGTGCAGGGGATACCGCTTACTTCAGGGGGGGCACTTACCAGGAATACAACATTACCTTCTCCAACTCGGGCAGCACCGGGAATCCCATCACCCTCAAGGGATATCCCGGGGAGACCGCCATCATCGACGGCGCGAATAACGGGATCGTATTCGAGATCCAGAACAGGAACCATATCACACTGGACTCCCTCACCATCAGAAGAGGAAACCTGGCGAATATCCGTATCGCCTACGACTATCCCGCGACCAACATCACCATCCAGAATTGTGAGCTGAAGGAGTTCGTCGCCAACGACAACTCGGCCACCATCTATGTCAACACGTCCGGCGCCGAAAACATCCTCATTCAGAATAATCTCATCCATTCGGTCCAGGGCTACCACGGCAATGCGGCCGGTATCATCATTTTCAGGGGCGGCACTCTCACGATACGGAACAACGTGATCTACTCCACCAACATAGGAATCTACTATAAGCACAGCACCGCCAACGGAAAGGTCACCACCATCGAGAACAACCTGATTTACGACCAGGACCGCTGGGGGATCCTCCTCTCGAAGTCCGATGCCGTCATCAGGAACAACGTCATCCGCGACACCGTGGCTCCGGGGATCCAGATATTCGAAGAGAGCTCCAGTTGCAGTTTCCTGGAGAGCAGCAACAACCAGATCCTCCACAATACCATCGTGAACAACAGGAGCGGCATTGTCCTGGAGAGGAGCAGCTCCTGCCAGGGAGCCTACAACACGACGGTCAGGGATAACCTGATCTACAACGTCACCGGTTCCGAATTCCGTGGCCTTTCCGTATGGTCCTACTACTCCGGCTCGGACGGCAGCAGGACGACCTTCGATCACAATCTCCTCTACTCCTCGAACTTCACCTCGCCCGTTCGTGTCCTGAACTCGTACTACTCTGTCTCCTCCGCTCCGCTGTCCGGCTCGGGAAACCTCCAGGCGGAGCCCCTTTTCCGCGACTACACCAACAAGGACCTTACCCTTCAGCCCAACAGCGCGGGGAAGGGGGCAGCCTCCGACGGGAAGGATATGGGTGCGGATATGGCGCTGGTGGGAATCAAAGTCGCCCCCTCGCCTCCCGTTCTGCGGTAAGGAGCGGTCTGCAGAGGAATCCTCTGGCAGGGGGCTAAGGGGAGGACTCTTTCTTTGCGAGCGAATTCCTCCGTGGTCTCAGGGGATCTCCTCATTCCCCTCCCTCGAGGGGAGGGGAGAAAGGGGAGGGTGTCCGGCCCCCTCTGCTCTTCCAGACACTCGCTGCAGAGAAGAGGATACCCCCCTGCCCTCGTACATACTCCGTTTCAGAATCTGTCACCCCGGAGAGAGTCAGAATCCCTCAAAGCCGTCACCCCGGCGAAAGCCGGGGTCCAGAGTCTCTGAACCGGAGTCTTTCGGAAAAGGACTGGATCCCGGCTCAGAGGATCCGCCGGGATGACGGCAGAAGAAAAGAGAGGGGAGGATGTCTCCTGCACCCCTCACCCTCTTCTACCCCTCACCCTCGCCCTCTTTCTCTCTCCCCAGAAAGGAGTGCGTGTGAAGTGAGTCTGAGGGATGAAGGAGAGGGGAGGAGGGGAGTTCTGAGCGGACCTTAGCTCTTGTTCGTCTCCTCTCTTCGTGAAACGGAGTGGCCACCACAGTGCATGCCAGAACGATGGAGGAAAAGAGGGGTCCCCGAAACAGTCGTAAGACTTTTCGGGGCGGAGAAGGCGAGTTTGCGCTGTGGTAACGGAGTGAGCGGTAGAGAGGCAGAACAAGAGGTCGGGGAGTGAAGGACTCCTTGACTCCCTGACACAGGAGACGCACTCTACAAAGGCTGCTGAAACAACTATCCTCTTTTCTATCTCTCTCTACCTCTCCCTGTCTTTTTCTCTACCTTTTCCCGCAGCAGCCTCTCGAACTCCCTTCTCCTGTCTTCCCAATCGGCCAGCTGCTCCCTCTTCAATTCCCTGATCTCCTGCTGCAGCCTTTCCCGGTTCCTTACCGCCTCCCTGATCTTTTCCGCCAGGTTCGTGTGCGTGTTGTCCGTATACAGCGTTCCCTTACAAAAGAATTCCCGCAGTACTTTCGTGTCCGAGACGATCAGGGGCTTTTCCGCGGCAGTGGCCTCATAGGCGCCGCACACCAGACAGTCCTCCCTGGTGGTCAGATCGATCACCACATCACAGGAATGCAGCATTCCGACAAACTCCTCCTCGCTCAGATACCCTGTAAGGACTACGTTCCCGGGGAGCGCCCTTCCCGTCCGTCCCTCTTTTCCCCTGCTTTTTCCGGTTATATGAATAGTGATATCCCCTTTCAGCAGCTCCGCAGCCCTGATGACCTCCAGGTAGGGCTCATCAGCCGCCCAACTGCAGATGAAGAGGACATTGACTCTCCCCCGCAGGCTCCTCTTCCCCCCCTGTCCCCCGAATTCCGGCAGCGGATCGGGCAGGGTAACGGGCCTGCCGCCCCGCTGCCGTACATAGTCGGATAGATGGTCGTTCGATACGATGGTGAAGGCTGCACCGCGGAACAGGTAGTGTGTCAGCCGGTTCGCCCAGCCCTTTTGTCCCTCGAAAGGGAACACTCCTGCGTTGTGGGCATCCATAACGACGGGAATTCCGAAAAGACGGCCGTAGCTTACGCCGAAGAGGGAAAGCACCAGGGAGGGATTTTGCACAAAGAGCAGAGCGGGCTTTTCCCGCACCAGAACACGCAGCGTCTTCCATAACGAGATCCCGTACCGCATGAGCCTGTTTCGTTTGATATCGAACCGGTACAGCCGGGCATTCAGGCGCCTGCTCATCGACTCGTTCCGCCGCTGCGTCTCCCAGGTGATCCAGATCTTCTTCCTGTCCGCCTCTTCCGCTGCCGGGGCGAGGGTGCCGTCCTTCCTCATGCTTCCGCCCATCCCCCCACCGGCGTATCGTCTCCCCGGGACGCACAGGACACAGTGGGAGCGCAGGCATACGACCCGATTCTCTGCTCCGCCACTCTCCTCGTGACGACAATCATCGCGGTGAGATAGAAATAGTGGGGGTAGTAAAGGACCGAAAGAAATGTCCCCGAGACGAAGAAGCCCACGAGGCTTGCGCTGAAGGCGAGGGAGAGATAGGAGGCGTACCGGACGTCATCGTCACCGGAGCGCTCCCTGAGTCTCCTCAACCAGGAAAGGTCTCTCACGTTGAAGAGCAACAGGGCCGTATAGATGAGAATGCCGGGGATGCCCAACTCTGAGATCAGGGTAAACCACAGGGAATGGGCCGCTCTTCCCCACATCCCCCGTGTAAACCCGTCGTCCTGGTACTCGGCGAAACGCACCGGAAAGTTGCTGCCCCCCACTCCCTGCGGATTGTCGAGGAACATATCCCAGGCAGCTTCCCACGAGAGGAGGCGTTCCTTCGCCGTCGTCTCCCCCTGATCCGTTATGGTGGACATTTCCTCCCAATACGCGCTGCCGGCGCCAAAGAACAGGACAAGGGCAAGGACGCCGGTAAGGGCCAGCGTAAGGATCTTCCGGGAACTGAAAAGCCAGACGACAAAGAGGACGGCGACGAGCCCGACGAACCCCCCCCGCGAGAAGGAGACGACAATGCTCAGGACCGCCAGAACAGAGGCGGCGAGGTAGAGCATTTTTCTCCTGCAAGATCTCTCATACATGAGAAGGAAAAGACCGAAGGGGAGCATCATATTCATCAGCAGCGAGAAATCGTTTTCATCCGCGAGAAAATTCCCGCCCCCCTTGCCCTTCCCGGCGATTCCGCTGACGGAGAGCCAGCCCATCAGGAGTATCCAGACGGTGAACAGGGTCCTGAGCCGTTTGAAGGAATCGACATGCATCAGGACAGAGATGAGGAAAGGCATATAGAGTAGAACCCCCTTGGCGCTGTTGTACGCATAAAAATTGTTCCGCGCAAACGGGATGTGCACCACGAGAAGCGTGACAAAGAGGAGGATCATCGCCGTCTGCCTGCTCCATAGCGATGCAAAGTTCCCCTGCATGAACCATGATATCCCCAGGAGAACGCCGATCACCAGGCCCGGACGGAGCAGTCCCAGCCCCGGGATGTGGTCCATGGGGCGGGCATACTCCATCACCAGGTAGAGCAGGGTCAGGACGAACCAGAAGCGTCCCCTCTCCCTCTCCTCTTCCGCAGACCCGTTTCCGGACGGATACGGGCATATTTCGCTATCCATTGACTGTCTTCTCGATCATGCTCAGGAAGTTGTTCAGGTAGCACGCCTCCGACAAATGCGTATGCACGAAGGCGTAGGCGTTATCCGCAAGCCTTCTTGCATAGCTCCTGTCCCGCAGCATCGTTCTTATCTTGTCCGCCAGATCGTCTTCATTCTCCGTCTCGAACAGGAGGCCCGTCTCTCCATGCCTGATCAGCGAGGGAATTCCGTCGACATTGGAAGCGATGACCGGCTTCCGGGATGCCATTGCCTCAACAAGGACCCTTCCCATAGCCTCGGTACGGGAGGGCAGCACGAAAAGAGAGCACCCGGAAAGCAGCTCGATGACCTCATCATGCCAAACAGGATCGCACAGCTCGATTCTCTTGTTTCCCCCCGCCAGCTTTATGTACTCGGTCTTGTCGGGACAATACCCCACTACTTTCAGGGAATACTCGGGGAACTCGGCACAGAGCTTGTTGAAGGCCTTTATAAGGAGATCAACCCCTTTCAGATGCCACGGATACCCCAAAAAGAGAATATAGGGAGACGACCTTCCGGCCGGCTTGAAGTGGCGTACCGGCACGAAGTTGGGGAATATGAATATAGTGGATAAGGGCCGGGGCACGGGGAAGGCTTTCAACTGATTTCCATTGAGAAGCTTGATACTGCTGGCCTGCCGGAGTATGAAGGGGATCATGATCCTGCAATATGCGTTCTTGATATGCTTTACCACACCCGCCTTTTCCGAATGGAAGATGAACGCCTTTTCGTAATTTCCGTTCACCTCTACAATGAGCTTCGCTCCCGTCAGTTTACTGATAAGGAGACCCAGGAGACCTGTCACGATGGGATCGTAGGTGATGACCACGTCGTATTTGTATCTGAAATAATGGATATATACGGACAGGGGGACACTATAAAGGGCATAAAGAAGATTCCTGAACAGGGTATGAAAGCGCAGGAAGGGAATGAGGTAGAGTCCGCGCAGGTGGAAACTGTCGTTGCTGAACCTGCGGAGCTTTCTGTCGTGCACCACCGCGATGATATCACTGATGAAGAACGGTGAGAGCAATGCGTACTTTTCCTTTATCGGCATTTCGTCCGGTATGAAATGGGGTCCCAGCTTCAGGAACAGCAGTCGTTTCATGGTCCTGTCTCCTTTAGGGTGAGGGTGCAAACACACCCTAGTTTTTTCGCAATGTCCAGATTTCGAGCAACGTCTTTCTCTCGAACAGGAATAAATACGCGGAGTAGAAGAGCATGCCGGTACAGACGTCCCGCACCAGCAGCAGGGGCAGCGGCCCGAAAGAGGGGGCAAGTCCCGTGCTCAGGAATAACTGCATGCTCTTGATGCCGGCGACCATGCATGCCGTCGCCAGCAGGGGGAAGATGAGGTTTTTCATGTACCGGCCCACGGAGATATCCAGTTTCCTCAGGGTAACCGCGGTCCACCCGATATAGAGGGCGGGGCAAAGGGTAATCCAGGGGACCGCCAGGTAGGAAAACCCCTGCGTTCCCGCCAGAAAGAGAGAGAGAGTCATCACTGCCGCGTTGAGGAAGGTAAACCGCAGCACCCAGTGGGGCCTCCCCTGGGCAGTATGAAAGATGCCGTTGATCGTGGTAAGCGAAATGACGAAGTGGGTGATGCAGAATAACCGGAACAGGGGAATAAGCGCGCTCCATTTGGGTCCCAGCAGGGCAGGGATGATCCGGTCCGCAAGGAAGATGCCGCCTACGAACAGCGGGGTCACGATGAGGGCGATATATTTGATGATTTTCAAATAGAGCTCCTGCATCTTTTCTTTATCGCCCTGGAACCGGGAGAGTACGGGAAAGGAGACCTGCTGGATCGCCGATACGATCTTTTCCGTGGGAACTCCGGCGAGCTCCATGGCAAAGGAGTAGTACCCGAGCAACTGGGGGGTGAACATCTTCCCCACCACGAATTTGTCCATGGTCTGGAAAAGCCGGAAAAGGGAGCTCGAAAGGGCGATATGGATTCCGAAGGTGAGGAAAGGCTTTGCTCCGGAAAACCGGAAGAGGGTGCGGGGCCTCCATTTTGCCGCGAGGATGACCAGCAGGGTCTTTACGGACCTCAGGATGAGGGTGCCCCCGATCAGGGTGAACACGCCGAATCCGTTCATCGCCATGAGCACCATTGCGCAGCTGGAGGAGAGGGAGGAGATGAAGTTTATCCCCCCTATCGTCTTGAACCTGCCCTCGCGCATGAGCAAATTGTAGGGCACGATACCGAGGGCCCCGATGAGGAACAGGAGAGAGATCAACCGGGTCACCGGGATGATCCGCGGCTCATTGAAGACCCATGCCGTCGGGTACGCCAGGAAGAAGCTGCTGACGGCAAGCCCCCCTCCCACCAGCAGGGAGAAGGAGAAGACGCCGGAAAGCTCCTCCGGGGAGAGCTTCTCCCTCTGGATAATGGCCGAGCCCAATCCCAGTTCGCTGAATTCCTCCAGGTAGGCCGTCAGGAAAGCTGCCATCGCCATAAGCCCATAGTCCTCCGGGCTCAGGAGCCGCGCAATGTACAGCGTGAAAAACCATGTGGCAAGCTGGGTAGCAAACCGTGACCCCGCAAACCAGAGCCCGTTTTTCGCCGTTTTTCGCACGAAAGACATCTACCGTACCTCTCCGGTGCGTTCCCTCTCCTGGCGGATCATGCAAATACCTCCTCGTAGACCCGCTCCACTTCGCGGACAACACGGGCCCCGCTGAACTCCTCTATGAGCCTTCTCCACCCCCTCTCTCCCATCTTCCTGGCCGCATCAGGATGGGACAAAAAGTACAGGGTCGCATTGGCAAGGGCGTCGGGATCATTCATCGGCACGAGAAGGCCGGTCTCCCCCTGCACGATTATTTCCGGCACACCGCCCGCGGCAGTTGCAACGATCGGTTTGGAAAGCGCCATGCCTTCCAGGAGCACCCTCCCGAAGGGCTCCGGCTCTATAGAGGCATGGAGCAGTACATCGAGGGCATTCACGATTCCCGGGACATCATCCCTGAATCCCGTAAAAATCACGCTTTCTTCGAGCCCGTTCTCCCTGATGGAGGCCTCGAGCTCTTCCCGGTATCCCTCGGCACCCCTGCATACCGCACCCACGATCAGGCAGGCAACGTCAGGGTAACTCCGCCTGATTTTTTGCACCGCTTTCACCACAACCATCTGTCCCTTCCACCTGTCGATATTCCCGACGATCCCGAGGAGAGGTGCGTTCCCTCCCACCCCGAATTCCTGCCGAACCCGATCCCGGTCCAGCGGGGACACTCTTTCTCGTATCGTTTCACTATTGAACCCGTTATAAATTCTGCTGACCCTCTTTACCTTCAGATGCTGGCGGACGATATTCTCCTTGTAACTGTCGCTGACGCTGACGATTGCGTCCAGGAGAGGAACCAGGAGCCGTGTCCTGAAACTGCAGGGATACCTCGTACCCCTGTCATGGGCAATAACTTTTACGTTATGGAGCCGGCAGCTCACGATCATTTCATGAACAAAGGAATACCCGTTGTTGAGGTGCACCAGATCGGGCCGTATGGTCCGTATCAACTCTCCCAGAGCCCTCTGCTTCAACAGCACGTCCCGTACGAAACGGTAGGGAAACTTGAGCGCCTCCCCAAGCAGCCCTTCCCGGTCGCTGGTCGAAGGGCCGAAATCATTGATATAGAGGTGGGGGGTCGCTTTCCTGAATTCGGGGATCAGGGGATGTTCCTGGCAGAAGAGCACATGGGGCTCATATTTGGTTCTGTCCAATCCCTGGATCAGGTATAAGAGGCTGTAATACGAGCCCCCCACCGTACCATCCCTGTTTGCCTCTATATAGAGGATCCTCTTCACTTCCCTTTTCCTCCCTTTTCCGTCCGTACCCGCGCAATCAGGGACTTGGTTTCTTTGCGGACCGCATAGAGCCACTGTGCAAGAGGACCGGGCAAGGAGGCCAGAAAGAGATAGGGGAAGGGGACCTCGCCGATGCACCGGAGATCCCTGCGGGCCTCCGGTGTCATTCCCCGTACGATCAGCTCCTTGGCATGCAGGAGATACTGCGCGGCAAGCACCTCGCGGTAGAGCTCTCCATGCCGGGACAGGAACTCCGTATTGGTGCCCCAGAGTCGTTCCAGCATCCGGATCCTGGCCCCGGTACAGCGTAACGTATCGGCATCGGTGAGACGCTTTCCCCTGTGGCCGTGGTTCCATGCCGTCTCGCAGTCGAGATAGGCGGCCTTCCCCGCACCTGCAAGTCTCCCGATGCACTCCCAGTCTTCGTAAATGTCGGTATCCTCGGAAAAGCGGAGAGCATCCCCCGCTTCGGTGCGCCTCGCCATGAGGGTTATGGTGGAAATATAATTCGCCTTCATCTCCTGCAGGTACATATTTCCGATATGGACCGGAAAATTATCACCTCCGCAGGGCAGCGGGGAGAGGAGGGAAAAGGGAATTGCCGGCCCCAGAATCTCGGTCCAGCTGCGTGTGTCGGAATGCCAATTGATGAGATAGCGCCGGACCGTTTCGCCCGTAAGGTAGCGCACGGCAAAGTCACTGAAGCAGAACAGGACATCCGGTCTCGCCTGCATCACCGCGCGCTGCACCTGCAGCTTGTGCGGCATCCATTCGTCGTCCGAATCAAGAAACGCAACGAGGGGATTCCTTGCCTCCCGGACACCCCGGTTGCGGGCGGCCCCGGCCCCTGCATTGCCGGTCCGTATATAGCGGATCCTGTTGCGGTACGGAAAGAGCACCTCCTCCGTGTTGTCCGACGACCCGTCATCCACTACAATCACCTCGTCTTCATCTTCCACGGAGACCAGCACGCTGTCGACCGCCCTCCGGATGAGACCCGCTCTATTGTAGGTAGGGATGACAACGGAAACGGGGAGATACTTTCCTGTCGTACACTTCATCGCAGTGCGGAACCGTATCCCGCCCCTACGGACGTGGAGCGGAGACGTGACCTGATCCCCCTCAGATGGCTCTTCCACCCGTACCGGAGCATATAGTTTCTCCATCCCTTCAACGATTTCGGGAAAGCCCTGATCCATCCATACTCGCCGGTCTGCGCCGTCCACTCCATCTTCCACGGTTCGCATGCCCCGAGGAAGTCATACCACCTGATCTCCTGCAGTGCAAAGAGGTAGCCGAACGACTCGTAATGAAGCAGGTTCCCCGGGGTGAATTGGCTGAAGGCCTCGTCATAACAGGGCTTCAGCAGGAAGACCGTCTCTCCGGAGCAGAGGCAAAAATCGGCGGCGAGGGAGGCCTCCCCCTGCTTCAGGAGAAAGATGAGCAAATGACCGCTCTGCATGGCGCTCCGGGCAAGCTCCCGGTAAAATTTCTCTGTCCCGGCACTGCACCTGATCGCCGTCCCGTTCCTTCCTTTCCAACTGTTATATTCGATATCGAAAAGAACGTCCAGCACCTGGTCAAGCTGCTCACTGCGCCTGATGACCTCGAACGAGAGGACACCTTCCACTTCCGCCTTCTTACGGTTTCTTCTCAGGGTATTTCTCAGCCGTCCGGGTATCCTCTTCTGGAAAGCGTCCCATTCACCCCTCACCTCCATCCGGGGAGCCCATGGCTGGCTGTACCGGTGCGAGGGAGTTTTCGTGCGCCGCAATGCGGAAAACAGCGCTTCCCCATTGCAACCGGATACGGGAATGTACTCAAGGGACATACCCAACCCGGGTTTTACCTTGCCGGCGAGCTCCAGAAAACCGGCCAGCGCTTCACGCCGTACCGGCGGACGGACAATGAAATCGAAGTGGCAGGTGTGATCGTTCGTAAGGGAGGAAAGGATCTCTCCGTCAGAATCAGAGGTGATGCAGCACGGGAAGACAGCCTGCACCTCCCCCTCCCTTTCGAGCACGACAACGAACAACTCCCTTCCCTCCCCGAAGGCGTTCCACCATCTTTCGAACCAGGCAGGACTGATGAATACCCGCGTATCCCCGTACGCCTCGAGGATGCTGTTCCACTGCCCGATCACCCGGGGAGGAAAATTCCATTCCGTGAAGACAGTCGCCACCCATCCTCCCCGAAGGGGTACATTATATATTTTTTCCGGCACCGTATCCTCCCCAGGGTGTGTCTGCATACTGTATTCGTTGCGAGAGCGAGCGAACCGTTTCCGGGCAAGGCGTCACGGGGAAAACGCCCGGAGGCGTAGCAGAGCTACGTTGAGGACGTTTTGCCCGGGATAACGTGGTACGGGGACGGTGCAGCCGGTCGCAGTAGAAGATAGTGTGCATACACACCCTAACTTTCCGGTCTCACCCGGGAATACACTGTCCGTGCCATCTCCTGCGCTCTCAGGAAATACCGCGCAGCCCAGTGGCGGGCCATATAGACGTCGGCAACCGTTCTGTGCCCGTTGGCAAACCGCTCCTTGTAGGTGTCCGTCTTCCCCTTCGGAAGGAAGTCGTATTCGCCGATCCCCCTCCCGATCGCATCTTCGATGCAGTGGCTGTGGAGCACATACCCGAAAGCCACCCGGGTGCTGCCGGTGTCGATTCCCGATTGGTAGAAGTAGATTTTCCCCTTGTAGGCGATATTGTAAAGCACCGCCCGGATACTGCCCTCCGCATACAGGGAGAACAGGTCCAGATGCCCCTTTGCCATCATGGTCTCCATCATTTTCCGGTGAAAAGAGGCGAATTTTCCGTTGGAAAAGGCCCCGGACAGGTCTTTCGACTCCCATCTCTTCCGGTGAAGACGGACCAACTCTCCGAAAGCACCCTGCAGCTCTCCATGGCTTTCCGCCCGCGCAATCTTCACCTGGGGGAGCTTCCCTATCTTGCGCCGCTCGTTCCGCACTTTGTACCGCATGGAAGAGGAAAGGCCCTCCAGGTACTCCTCCCACTCCGCCGGCAGTCTTATGTGCGGGCTCTCCGCCTCATTCAGGCGCACCCACGGAAGACCATGTATTGCCGCCATTTTCGGGAGCAGGGCAAAGGTTTCCGAGGCGGTACCGATTCTGGCGAGATGCATTTCATCGCACAGGTCGTCCGCAGCAACGGCTTCGAAGATGCTCCGCAGCGCCTCCCTGTTCTTCCCCTGCACGCAGATGATATCCATATAATCGGAGCATACATCCCCGTCGCTCTCCGGCTGGGTACCGAGGAACATCAGGCGCCGCACCGGGTAGACCCCTCCCAGAAGCCTCGTCCTCGTATAGAAAGGAGCGATCGCCACGATTTCGGCCCCCTCCTCCACGACGAGGATCGCAAGCCTGTCTCCTTCTTCCGCATAAGTTTCCCACCACCCCCACAGCCACTCCCACCTGAGGAAGTATGTATCCGCGGGGGAAAGGGAGAGAAGCGCGTTCCACACCCTTTCCATTCCGGAAAACTCCTCCGCTGTCGTTACCTGTTTTACCGTGTACGCCACGGGCGAGGGAACGCCTTTCCCTCCGGCACTGGGTATCCTCTCGCCAGGCATCCCTTGCCCGCGCACACAGTATGCGGATTCCCTCCTCATTGTACGGCGGGACGGCAGGACCCGTTCCCCTGTCCCTCCAGCAGCTGCAACGAATCCGAAAGGCGGATCGATTCGATGCCCTCGGCCCGGGCGAATTCGAGGAACTCCCGGATACACTGGACAAAGTGCTTTTCCTCCTTCCTGTTCCGTACGAAGTCGGTAAGCCCCGCCTTCAGGGTAGGGGAATGGAAGAACATATTGACCAGCCCGTACCCGTTCTTCATCATGCGCTGCGCCAGACGGATCATGCTCCTGCTGTCCGATTTCTCCGGCGAGAGCCATACCTTGTTCAGTATGTTGAGCCTGTCCAGCATGCCGATAAGGCGGAGACGCCGCAGCTGCCTTCCGCTCAGCACCTTGAAGAGGTAGTTGCTCACGGCGAAATTCCTCTGCAGATACCCGATGGTGGCGGGAACTTCCATGAGGCAGCCGGTCCCTTCCCCCCGCGTCGGACCTTCACAGGGAACTCTGAACGGCCGGGGGGAGAGGTCCCGGTAGCTCGGCCCGTAGAACTTTGTCCAGTCGGTATAGGGGGTAACCGAGGTATCTATTCTGTACCCGAGGTGGTAGAGATTGTTGGCGACACTCTGGTTATACCCCCACCGGCCGCTCCTGAAGGATACCGGGTCTATGCAGAAGTTCTTCTGGATGGTGCTGTGGAGATGCTTCAGCTTCCTGAATTGAAGCTTGCCGTCGAGGTTGCAGAGCATGCTGTTCATTTCGTTGCTCACTTCCTCGAAGGGGGGGGTGTTCCAGGGATGGCAGTGCATCCCGATCTCGCATCCGCCCCGCTCCATGATCCCCTTCAGGAGCGCGACGGATTTCTCGTTTTTCGCTACCGGGTAGGTGATCAGGTAGGACGGCTTTGCGTGGAACGTATCGAATACGTCCTGCAGCCAGGGTATCCGCTCGATATTCCTGACCGTGTGGCCGCTTGGGGAGTACTGGCCCCAGGTATCCTCTTCGGTGTCGACAGTGATGATCAGTTTCACGCTCTCCCCCTTAGGTATAGTTCCTGATAGTTTCGTGCCATGATGGCGGCGCTGAATTTCTCTTCGAAAACCTCTTTCCCCCGCATGCGATAGGCATCCCGCGCAGCGGTGTCCTTCAAAAGCCGTATGATCTCCGCGGAAAGCGCGGCAGGGCTCTCCGGTTCGACGAGGGACCCGTTGACGCCGTGCTCGATCACCATGGAGTTGCCCCCCACATCCGTTGCAAGGAGAGGGCACCCCGCAGCGAGCGCCTCGAGCAGCACCAGGGGAAGGCCCTCCCACAGGGTGGGCAGCACGTAAAGATCGAACACCTGCAGCACCTCGGCCATATCCATGCGGGGCCCGATAAAGAAGACAGTGTCGGCAATACCGAGCTCCGCGGCCTCCCGCTTCAGGACGCTTTCATACTCGCCCTTGCCGGCGATGACGAGTGCGCTGTCGGGGAAGGCTCTTCTTACCTCGGGCATTGCCCTGAGCAGATAACCGATCCCCTTCTGCTTCACCAGCCGCACCCCCAGTCCGATAACGGGATCTTTCCCGGCGATTCCGAGCTCCCTCTTCTTTTTTCCCCTGTCGACGGCCCTCCTGTATGCACTCCCGTCGATTCCGTTCGGGATGGTCATCACCTTCCGGGGTGCTATTTTCTCGTAGTGTATGAGATCGCGGGAGGTGGAGTGCGAGACCCCGACTACCTTGTAGGCGAAGTGCGACATGATCCGCTCTGCAATCATATACCGCCTCTTATCCGGGAAGATGCGGGAATGGTCCGTATGGACGATCGTTCGCACTCCCGCCAGGAGGGCGCCGGTGGTGCCGTCGATGAACGGCTGGGTGTTATGCGTGTGAATGATATCGATTTTTCCCCTCCTGAGGATCTTCGCCACCTTCAGGAAGGAGAGGTAATCGACCCCGTTCTCTTTCCGGGGGAGGGAGTGCACCCTGATTCCCTCCTTTTCCACCTCCGGGGCGAGCTCCCCGGTGTCGCGCAGGCAGAGCACGGACAGATCGAATTTCCGCCTGTCGGTGGTCTTGCAGAGGGTGACGACAACCTGCTGAAGCCCCCCGATGGCGAGGTCGTGTGTTATGTGCATGAGGCGCAGTTTTTCCATGGTTCCGTCTACAGGCTCCGGTCGCCGCCTACGAACCCGTATTCCGTATCGCTCTCCTCCGGTCCGCCGAGGAAAAACAGGGCGATATCCTTCCCGGCATTGAAGAAGCCAAAGGAGCGCACCAGCGACAGCAAGGGGTTCGTCCTCCCGACATCGATGGTGAGAGAGAGGCAACCCTCCTGCTTTGCAATATCCACTATTCTTCTGAGCAGTTTATAGACAGGGATGATGCCCGGGGACATGATATCCGCTATATGGAGCCTTCCGGCATCGATCATGAAGAAAAGGCACCCGAGCATCTTTCCCCCGGGCTTTTTTCGATAGGTCAGCACGCGATAGCGGCGGAGGGGATCGCAAAGGTACCTCCAGGAAAGATAGGCGGCGCTGCGGTCCCCCCGAAGGCTCCCCTCTTTCCGGCACATCTTATCCCACAGAGCGTCGAAGGCCGCCCCGATGCATGCGGTCTCTCCGAAGGCGCCCCGGGACGGGATGTACCGCTCCATCGAGAGCAGGGCCAGGCCGTTCCTTATGAGGGGAGAGAGCAGGCGTGCCGAAGTCCGGTTCATATATTTCTCAAGGTAATATCCCACCTCCAGGGGCTTCACCATGCTGTACAGACTCTCCCTATGCCTGAAGCCCATCCGCCTGATGACTTTTTCCGACTCGGCATTGGGAATGGTATAGAACATTTCGAATCCCCTCTTCGACAGCTCCGCCACCGCCGTCTTCGGAAGGAGGAGTCCGGGCCCGAAAACACGGTGTCTCCTGCTCACCATGAAGTCGCCGAGGATCCCGGCGCGCACCCGCCTGCCGCCCATGATCACCTCGCGCGGGATGACGGAAATGACCCCCGCGATCTCATCGTTCCGGGTGTCCACGGCAAAAAACCAGAGGGCCGGCCCTGCGGGATTCCCATTGCTCATCCAGTCGAAACGCCCCGCCGGAGTTCCGGGGAGGTATTCCTTCCAGAATGCAATGATCTGCTCCCGGTAGGGAGCGGGGTCTTTCTGCACGAGGCGGTATGTGCCCCTTACCGCAGCGGCCGGAACGGAAACATGCCGCACCGCCGCACGCTCCCCGTTCTCCGTAGGTCCGGGCTCCCTCTCCCCGTCCCTGTCATACAGGCCCAGCATGCTATACAATGAACCCTATGGTATTCCCGAGGGACTGAACCATTTCCCTCTGCTTCTCTTTGTCCAGTTTCCCGATGAAGTACTCCTCATCGAATATCTTTTTGCCGTTACTGATCATCCTGATTTTTTCCACATAGTCGTCGACGGTGCAGATTACCCGCGCAGGATTGCCCGCTGCAATCGAGTAGGGGGGGACATCCCTGGTCACCACGGAACCGGCCCCGACAATGGAGGAGGGTCCGATGGTCACCCCGGGCAGAATAATGGTGGAATCACCGATGAAACAGTTTTCCCTGATCTCGATCTTTCCGATTTTCGTGTATCCCAGAAGCTTTTTCGAGCTCGCATCGTGGGCGATCAGCCGGACGCGGGGGCATAGGGTGCAGTTGTCGCCTATGGATATCAGAAAGCAGTGGGACGGGTCGAGGAAGATATCCTCGACGATATCGACATTCCTGCCCAGGAGAAGACCTCTTTCGACCAGTTCTCCGATGTACATCCGGTGCTTTTTCCTTTGCAGGTATCTGACGACTCTTTTGATTATGGGGAGGAGGAACATGGGATCCTTAATCCTTTTCTTATCCGGATGCCGGCTATCGGCCGACTATCGGGTAAAGACGCGGTGAATCCCCGCCATGCGTCCCACCAGGAGGGGGGCCGTCCTGCTGATGTCATTATGGATTCCGATCCGTCTCAGGCGAAACCGGTTCTGCGGTATCGCTCCTTCAAAACCGAAGGTGGTGCTCACTGCCGCACGGTATCCGGCGGCTTGTATCTGCCGTTCTATCGCGGGGGTACTCTGCCCGTCCGGATAGCAGAAGACCGGCACGGAATCGACCCCCTCCCTCCGGAGGACCTCGAAGGAGTCTGCGGCCTCCTGCTCCACTTCGTCCCGGCTCAGGGCGGTGAGGATCCGGTGCGTACAGGAATGCGCCCCGAAGGAGATCCCCCCCTCCGACATCTCCCTTGCCTCCTTCCAGGTAAGAAAGCGTCTCTTCCCGGGGATCTCCGCCCCCGTCTTCGCCCTGAGCGTGCCGATAAGGGATTCGATCTCCCCCTCCGGCAGCGCCTTGCATTGCTCGATAACCGAATCGATCGTTTCACCGGCAGAGTCCGGGGCAGTGAGCTTCCCCCTGCCGGACTCTGCCAGCAGGGAGCGGAGGAGTCTTCTCCCTTCCCGTTCCCCTTCCGTATCGAAGAGCGCTTTCAGCAGATACCCCATCCGGTCCGACCAGAGCCAGTAGCCCGAGCCGACGAGGGAGGTGGGCAGGAAGAGTGTCGCAGGCACCCTGTGCTCTTTCAGGGCGGGATAGGCGTACAGGTAGTTGTCCCTCCATCCGTCGTCGAAGGTGAGAACGCAGTACCGTGTGTCCCGGTCCAGCCCCTTTCCCTCCCAGATATCGAGCAACTCGGAAAAACGGAGAATACGGAAATGTCGTTTCAGGAAGCGCAGCTGCCTCTCGAAAATATCGTTCTGCACATACATTCCCGCCTGCACATAGGACTGTACGACCTCCGCAGAGGGGAGCACCCGGTGATACATCAGTATCAGCACCCTGCCTTTGAAGAGGGACAGAAAATGCCCGGTGGCATAATACACGGAGGAGACAACCCCGCGCAGCGACGATTTGATGTCCCGGTGTAGCATCTCTACCGCACCGACGGTGTCCAGCTCACCATCCGCTCACCGCGCAGATACCGGTACCATGCGGTGAGAATGGAGAGGTTGACCAGAACAAAGTAAAGGGGTATTCTGACAATACCGTTCCCCGCAGCCCTCTTTGCCCTCATACCCCAGAAAGCAAGCAGATAGAAGGTGACCTGGCAGGCAAAGGAGCAGAGGAAAAAGGGGGAGCGAAGTGCCAGAAGGGCGTTGCTGAGGAAAGCGAGCAGCAGGGCGGGGGGCACGAGCCAGCGGCAGAGCTTGTGGCTGAAGAGCTGCCAGGAAAAGAGGCCGTACCGGAAAGGATTCAACAGGTGCATGCTCTCCATGAAGACCGCTATCCCCCGTACAATAGTCCTTACCTTTCTTTCATACTCTCTCCTCTCATCGGCGATGTTCCGGTAATAGCCGATGCTTTCGGGATCGGACACGCCGCGCATCCCCCTCTTTACCGAATTGAGCAGGGTGTTGAAATCGCTCTGGAGATGCGGCGCCCACTGACGGCATACTTCCCTCCGGGCCGCAAAAAACGATCCGCTCAGCCCTACAAGGGTGTTCACCTCCGTCTCCAGCCTGCGGAGCAGCATCTCATACCTGACGTACGCCCCCTCTCCGCTTACCTTCCCCTGGCTGTCGAGGTACCTGTCGGAACTGCTCACGCAGCCCACCCCGGGATCGCTGAAGTTGCGGACAATCTTCGCTATGCCGTCAGGGTCGAGGAGAGTCGCGGTATCGGAAAAAACCAGTATCTCGCCGGTAGAGGCATCCACCGCACGTTTTTGGGCCCTCTCCTTCCCTCCCCTCTCGGGTGCCCTGACAAGCCGGACTCCCCGGTTTCCGAAGGACTGCACGATCGCATCGGTTCCGTCGGTGGAGCAATCCGACGCCACGATGATCTCCAGCCTGTCTGCCGGGTACTCCTGCCGAAGGGTATTCCCGATCTTTTCCCCCATCCTCTTTTCCTCATTGTGGGCCGCGATAATAAAGGAAACTTTCGGCATGTCGTTTCCTTTCCGGACCGCTCTCTTTCTGAACAGGGAGAGCGCGGCAAGGAGGAGAGGATAGCCGAAGTACGTATAGAATATAAAAGCTACAGAAGCCCAGAAGGTCGATTCAAGCATGCAGTCCTCCGTCCTTTCCTTTCATTGCGCCGCACTTCTCCTGCAGGCCGGGCGGCCGGGCGGAAAACAGCTCTTCGAGAAGGCCGCGGAGGGCCTCCCTGTCCCGTGCGCTGAGGAGCGGGTGGGTCGGCAGGGTGACGAGGGTTTCCGCCGCCTTTTTCGCGGAAGGGAAGGTCCTTCCGGAAAACTGCTCCCGTATCTCGCTGATTTCATTTACCGGGCAGGGGTACATGCGACTTATTCCCAACCCCCGCTCACGGGAGGAAACGCAGAGCACCTCTCTCGCCCTGTCGCTCCCCGTTAGAAGAGGAAAGCGGAGCAGGGGAGGAGCCCCCCTTGACGTATCCACCTGCAGGTACAGGGACAGAAGCCGGGTATTCCCCTTCCGTTCAGCGTTCCCCTGTTCAAGCCTCTCCTCCCACCCCGCGAGGACTCCCGCCCTCATCCCGGACAAGCGCTGTACGGGAAACTCCCCGGAGTACCGCGTTTCCCCCAGACGCAGGAAGGGCAGACCGGCAGGCAGCCAGTAGAGAAGAGGATGGAGAAAGAGGCCGAGCAGCAGCAGCATGCAATAGGCCCCCAGCTCCTCCCTGATACCCGGCTCCCCGAGGGACGCACACTCGGCGTAGAGGGCATGGGCAATGCGCACCGAGTTCGTCACCAGAATGCCGCCGCTGCCACAGGTGACATTTTTCCCCCTTCCAAGGCTGAAGAAACCCGCATCCCCTATGGTCCCGAGCTTTTTCCCCCGGTACGTCCCCCCCATCGCCTGGGCGGCATCCTCGATCACGAACACGCCCTTGCGCCGGCAGAGATCATTGATCCTGTCCATGTCGGAGGGGATGCCGAAAAGGTGGCTCGGCACGACACAGAGCGTCGCGTCGTTCACCGCATTCCCGAAGTGGCGATAGTCGAAATCGAAAGTCGAGGGATCGATATCGCAGAGGGCCACCTTCAATCCCGCCCGTGCAATGGCGGCGGGAACGGAGAAACAGGTGTAGGCGGGGATCAGCACTTCGCTCTTTTCCGGTGCGATGCGCTTTAGTGCCCTGAGGACGAGGGTGAGGGCCGCCTTCCCCGATGAGACCAGGAACACATGCCGTACCCCGAAATACTCCCGTAGTTCCGCCTCCCGTCTCCTTCGGGAACGGGGGCCGCGGACGAGGCCGGCAATGCCGTGCAGCACCGCTTTCATTCCGAAGGGTGCGGCGGCGGGGGGCACGGTGCGCTGTACCCTCACGGCAGGTTTTTGACGATCAGCGGTCCGATCAGCTGCGTCAGACCGAGGGGCAGCCTTCTCCATACGCTGATCGCCGTCCTGAACCGGGGGTTTTTCGGGCTGAGCTCCGGGATACTCCTCTTCTCCCCTAACCAGTAGTGCCAATAGAGCTGAACAGGCCGAGCGCTCCATTGTTCCTTGAACTTGTAGGTGCTCTCTCCCGGCGTGGAGCGTCCGAAATCGAAGACGCGGTACTTTTTTTCGCAGGCGAAGGTGAGCGCACTCCAGTAGAGGAGCATATTGGGGCTGAAGCGGTTCAGGAGCCTCAGGGAGGATGCCCACGGGATCTCGATGGTATCCCTGAAACCCACCAGAAAGCCCGAGGCTGCCGGCTGCCCCCCGGCGGTGTATACCGTACATATCCACGTTTCCCGGGGAAACTCCTCCAGGATATTTCTGAAGAACTCCTTCGGGTACACGGGGGTCCCCAGGTCCCTCATGTTGAAGGAGAATACCGTATAAAAGCTGTTCAGCTCCTCCTCCCTTCCGATCCGCGCATACATTCCCTCCTTCAGCGGCCTCCTGATCTGGCTCCGCAGCTTCGGGGAGAACGACTTCCATAAACCGTCACTGTCCCCGGGTAGGTCCAGGAGCATGGAGACCTTCGATGTCTTTGCCGGGACATCCGCCTCGAGGGTGTGGACGTGCCTCAGCTCGATATGTTCCGCATGCACGTTCCGGGCAATACGGATGGACCCATCGAGGAGGAGCCTGCGCGTCTGTTCGTCACGGGCATGGATACCGCCGTAGTTGAAAAAGGGAAGGGAAACGAGGAAACTCCCGAAAAAAAGGCTTTTCAAATGCACCAGGGGAAGGACTCCGTGTATCTCCCCCTTCCTGTCCTCCGCATAGAGATAGTAGGACGTATGCCCGAACCCCCTTTCGATGACATTCCTCCATCCGAGACGGTGATAATTCGATGCCCCGGATTCCAGTACATACCTGTCCCAGCGTGCCGCGTCCTCCTGCTTCAAGATCTTGATGGTCATGACAGTGCTCCTTTATAGACTCCTTTCCGTATTTCCGGTCTGCGGGAGATGGACCCTAAGGACAGGCAGGATTTCCCGGATAAACTGCAGCTCTGCCTTCAGCAGATGCTCCTCGCCCCCTGCTGCGGCCGGGCTTCCGGATACGATGATGATGGCCCCGTTCGTCCGGCCGTGGAGGAGCCCCTCGGCGGCGGTGATCCATTTACTCTTCCGGTTGTCGGCAATAATCCTCCCGTTTATCTCGTACCAGTAGAGTGCCAGCATATTTTCCCCGTCCTCTTGCAGCTCCGTCCTGTTGACCGGGATTTCTCCCCCGGGGAGGGGGAGCACTATTTTTTGCGCCCGGGCGTAGAGTTTTCCCATTTTGTGCCCCACCAACTCCCTGTTTTGCTCCTGGGACTCGAAGTATCCTATCCTGAGCCGTACCGTCCTGCCGGTTGCGTCACGGTATATCCTGTCGAGGACGTGGTCGGCATGGTACATTTCCGGGGGCTCTCCCCGGGCGGACAGATCCCTGCCCTGCCATTCCCCCACGGTATAGGGCACCTGGGCGAGGGAGAGCGCCGGGGGCACGGGTACCGGAGCACGGAGGAAGAGAAGGACCCCGAAGGAAAAGAGCAGGGAGGTGACGATCCCCCATGCCGCCGCCGTTCTCCCTTCAGCAGGCTCGAAACGATGCAGGACCGTGCTTTTCCTTTCCGTCATGCTCCCCTTTGCCGCCGGTCGGAAGATTCTCGCCATAACCCCCGCCCCGGCGAACAGGAAGAGGAACCCCGCAGCATAGACGAAGAGTCCCTGCAGGATATGGTAGGGGCCGTGGGTCTCCCTGCCGCCGTGGTACATCCAGATCCCGATGAGGGCTATCCTGACGGGATTGGCGAGAATGCCCACCAGCACTGCGAGGGAAACGAGGGCCACCCTCCTCGCCCGGCTCTTCTGCGTGAAGAGCGCAAGGGGTATCCCGGTGGCGATAATGGTCAGGAGATACCGGGTTCCGCTGCACTCCCGGGCGACTTCGAGAGTGATCCCGGGAAGCCTGAGATACTGCGCATCGCGTACGACAGGGATACCTGCCGCCTGCAGGATCCCTTCTGCGGAGAGTGCCCCGAAGAGTTGAAACGGAAAGCTGATTCCGTCGAGAACCGCGTCCAGAAGGGCCGGGAACATGAAGACCAGATAGGAAAGGGGGAGGGCGAGATGTCTCGCATACCCCGCGCCGAAAAGCCCGAGCACCAGTCCGGGAATCAGAAGAAGCAGCGATACCTGCTGCACCGTGACAATGCTGCCTCTCGTCCCCGGCAGGAGCGCGGCACCGCTCAGTACCAGCAGGGCCGACCCCGCGAGGATATTCGGCCGGACGGGAATTGTCCTGAGGGCATGCCGTTCGGAATAAATGAGATACGCGCTTACCAGGGGAACGAGGAAGCCGTAAAAGGTGCTGTCGCGCTGCCAGGTGCCCGCCAGGGCGGAAAGGGCGTCAAAATAGGTGAAGACGCAGACAGCGGCAAGGAGCAAGGCCTTCTGCCACGTTTTCATCGCGCACCCTCCAGGAGGCTCGACATCGGACCGAAGGGGAACTCCCGCAGAAGGCTCTCCACCTTTGCCGCAGTGCTCTTCAGATTAAGGTAATGCCGGACCCTCGATTTCAGGCCGCACCGTATCCTGGGCTGGTGCGGATCGATCTCCCAGGGATGGAGATAGACGACCACCGGCTTCCCCTCTCTCCTGTTGATGCTTTTTATTGCCGCCCGGGTGATCCCCAGGGGAAAGAGCCGCAGATACCCTCCCCCTGCCACCGGGACATTCTGGCCGAAGAGGGTGATGGTGGAGGGGGGGATCTCCACGAGGGCGCCCCCTGCCCTTTCTATTCTATGGGCAAACCGTTCGCCCCCGGGGATGCCGTACCGGTCATGATGGATAGGGAAGATGCTGGAATCGTACCGGAACCCCTCCTCTATCAGGATGTCGAGGGCCCATAGCGTCTCTTTGACGATGGAATAACTGGCCGCCCGGTACCCGGCGACGGCGGTTCCGGCGCACTCCTCCAGGATGCCCTTTGCCCTGTGTACATCCTCCCTGAACTGTTCAGGGGTCATCGTATAGATCAGCCGGTGACGGTAGCCGTGACAGGCGACTTCATGCCCCGCCGACCCGATGTCCCTCACCAGTCCCGGGCAGCGTTCCGCTACCCAGCCCAGGATAAAGAAAGTGCCCTTCACCCCGTGGCGGTCCAGCATTTCGAAGAGCCTGCGGGTGTTTTTCTCCACACGGCTCTCATAGCGGCTCCACTCCTCGAACCTGACCGAATCCGCAAAGGCCGAAACCATGTAGTAGTCTTCGACATCGACGGTAAAGGCGTTGACGACAGGGGGGCGGTACGACTCCCTCACCGCGGTCCCCGACGGACTTTGGTGCGTGCGGTCCATGGATCTCAGGGGCATGCCACTCCCAGCTTCTCCCGCACCTCCCTGATCATGCCCTCCGGTTGGGCGCCGTAGATCTTCCGGTATCCTTCCGACCGTTCCATTACTCCCGCCCTCACCATGGAGGCGATTTCCATCGCGTAGGGATGAAAGCGGTAGCGCCTCAAATGCACCTCGTTTGCATAGGCGTTCAGGAGGCAATTGGTCGAGTTGCTGTCGGTATCCCGGGGGGCAGTCCATCCCAGCTCCCGGATCCCGTCGAGGATACTCTTCTCGCGGTACGGTTCCCAAGCCATGGGATGGACGTTGTACGGGAATCTTTCAGGGAGCGCATAATGACGGTCCGTAAGGAAATAGGCGTCCACCTCGCTCCCGGCTACGGCCCGCAGGGGCGTGAGCACGGCCTGTTGCGCCATTCTTACAAGGGAGGGGTTGTTCCTCATGAGGGCGGAATGCAGGGGGGCCTGCCCCGGCGACCACCCGTACCCGATGAGGGGAATGCTCATTTCGACGGCCATCTTCATGCAGACCGACTTGACGAGTCCCATGCAGGAGGTGCAGATGGTGCTCGCCCGCTCCAGTGATTTCGGCGCATAGAGCTCACGTTCCGCAGAGGTCCTGAATATCGTCTTCAACAGCTCCCATCGCGGCTTGAAGGAGAGGTGGTCGATACCCAGTCCGTCCGTCACCCGCCTGATGTTTTCCACTGCGGTCCCGGAAAGAAACCCGTTGTCGAAGCTGACCGCAAGCACCCGCAGCCCGTACCTCTTCATGAGGAGGGCCATCGTATAGGTCGAGTCCTTGCCCCCGCTGTACGCCATCAGGATATCGTAGGAACCGTTCCGAATGCGTCCGTCCCGGAACAGGGAATCGAGGAGGGAGTGAAACCTCTTCCGGTACTCCTCCTTCTCCCCCTCCCGGGCTTCCCTTTTCCCTGAAAAGCCCTGGCAATGGGAGCAGACTCCCTCCGCATCGAAGCGTATTCCGGGAAAGGTCTCAGGCAGAACACATACGGAGCATATTTTCATTTCGCTATCGGGATACGAGCTCATTCTTGCTTATCTTTCCGGTGGCGGTTTTCGGCAATGACGCATGGATTTCGATAAAACGGGGCACCATATGCGCCTCCAGGTACTGCGCGCAGTGCCTCAGGATATCGCTCTCGGTGAGAAGAGAGCCCCTCTCCAGGGCGATGCAGGCCTTTATCGCGCTGCCGCATATCTCATCGGGCACGCCGAGCACTGCCGCCTCCAGAACTCCGTCGATACCGTAAAGGACGTTTTCGATCTCCCGCGGACTCACCTTCTCCCCCTTGCATTTGATGATGTCATCCTTTCGCGCCACGAAATAGAGGTATCCCTCCTCATCCATCCTGAACAGGTCGCCGGTATACAACACCCGCTCCCCCGGGTATCTCCCCGGCCTCAGGCGTTGTGCGGTCTCCTCCGGCATCTCCCAGTACCCGAGCATCACGTTCGCACCCCGCACCACCAACTCGCCGATTTCCCCGGGAGCGGCCCTTTCCCCCCTCTCATTGAGAATATACACCTCCTCGTTCGGCATGCCCCTGCCCACCGAGGTGGGTCGCCTCTCCAGCTCTTCGGGCGGAAGGTACGAAACTCTTTTGCATTCCGTCAGCCCGTACATGGAATAGAGCTTCGCCTGCGGGAACAGCTCGCGGAGCCTCCTGATATGGGAGACCGGCAGGACCGCGGCCGTATTGGTGAGATAGCGCAGCGCTCGGAAATCGCGGGTCTCGATCCCCCGTGTCCTGAGCAGCAGCGCGAAGAGCGTCGGCACCCCGGGAAGTCCGGTCACCCTTTCCCGTTCCATGGTGTCCAGGACAAGGGAGGGATAGGCGAAGGAATTCCCGAGCACCACCGTACCGCCCACCATGAATCCCATCAGGACCTGGTACAGTCCGTAGTCGAAGGAGAGGGGGAGCACCGTGAGGATCCTGTCGTCCTCGCTCGTTTCGAGATACGTGACAATGGAATGGGCGGCGGACACCATATTGCGGTGGGAAAGCATTACCCCCTTCGGGTATCCCGTGGAACCGGAGGTATAGATAATGGACGCGAGGTCGAGATCGATACACCGCGGGGAAACCGTATTTCCCGGGCCGTTCCGGAGAATTTCGTCCAGGGAGAGGGGCGCGGGATGGCCGCCGGGCACGGTCCCTGCTACGATGACCCTTTCCGGGTACGGGCAGCGCGCCGCGACGACCGTCTCATAGCGGCTCTCCTGGGTGATCAGCACCTTTGCCCTGCTGTTGTTCAGGATGAACCGGAGCTTCTCCGGCTTTGTTGCGGGCGGGATCATCATGAAGGCCCCGCCGGCCTTCATGATTGCGAAGAGGGACACCACCGCCTCGACGGAATTATCGGCAAAGACGGCGATACGGTCCCCCCGCCCGACACCGCACCCGACAAGAGCGTAGGCAAGCCGGTCCGTCATGGCGGAGAGCCCGGAATACGTAAAACGCCTGTCTCCCTGGACAAGGGCGACCTTATCCGGAAGCCTTTCCGCGCTGAATTCGAGGAAGTGGTGGACTAGCGTATGCCTGCGCATTGCCCCGTACCCGAATCCCTCTTTGTCATGATGAACCGGAAAAGCTTATTGACGGAGTCGAAGTTCTCCGGGATCAGCTCCTCATCGAGAACGGGGATCCCATACCGCGTCTCCACGAAAGAAACCAGCTCGAGGACCCCCGTGGAGTCGATAATCCCCTTCTCGAGGAAGGAAACATCGTCATGGAAACCGTTGTCCTCCTGACCGTAGAGAAAGTTTTCCACTACGAACTTCTTCACCTCAGCCTTTACCTGCATACCGTTCCTCCTCAGCCTTTCTCAATGCTCCGCTCCTGCGCGGACCGAAGGTGTCGATATAGAGTGCATGCAGAAGCAGGGTGGAGAGAATCCCTACAAACGCCATATTGTCCTTATATCCGAGGACGGGGCTCTTCCTGCATTTTTCCACCAGGAAGGAAACCTTCCGGGGATCGAAGTATCCGGAGCGCTTCACATAGTCTTCCGACAGGAGCTCTTCAGTGTACCCGGGCGTCCCGCCGCTGAAAAAGCTTTTCGCATCCGGAGCCCGGTACGGCTGCTTCGCCCTCCTGATGACGGGGTCGGGCAGAAAGCCCTTCATACTCTCTTTCAGCAGGTACTTCTCCGTAAGGACCTTCATCCGCAGATGCGGGGGGAGCGCGCAGCAGAACTCCACCACCCGGTGGTCGAGAAAAGGGAACCTGCCCTCCACGGAATGGGCCATGGCCACCCTGTCCCCCTGGGAACTGAGGATGTACCCCGGAAGGAGAATCTTCATTTCCAGGTATTGGGCCCTGGACAGATCGTCATGTGCCCGCACCCCCTCCCGGAGAAACGCTGTCATCTCGGAAGAGGTATCGTGGCAGCGCAGCTCCCCCCTGAGGGACCCGGAGAAAAAAGTTTTTGCCTTTGCCGTGGTATTCCATCTCGGAAGGTGGGAATAGTACTCCGCCGGAAAGGAGGCGGGCCCTCCGCCGAAGAAAGCCTCCGCATACGGGACAGACCGGACCGGTGAATCGGCGAGATAGGGGTAGAGCCTTTTCAGAATGCGGGATCTCATTTTCGATCCGGGCTGCCTCTCGATAAATCTGCGCACTTTCACCTCTTTGAAGATATCGTAGCCCGCCAGGATCTCGTCGGCGCCCTCCCCCGTCAGCACCACCTTATAGCCACAGCTTCGTACCAGGCCCGAGAGCAGGTAGAGCGGTGCGGGCGCCGTCCGGACGACCGGCCTCTCCGTATGCCAGATCACGTCGGGGAATACCCTTCCGATATCGTGCGGAGCGCATGGCAGGGAGAGATGCTCCGTGTCCAGGTACCCGGCCATCTGCCTCTGATAGGCACTCTCATCATACTGCGACTCCTCGAAGGTCACCGAGAAGGTGCGCAGGGGAGCTCCGGTATACCGCCTGATGAGCAGTGCGATCACGGAGGAATCGATGCCGCCGCTCAGGTAAGCCCCTACCGGAACATCCGCCCTCAACTGGAGCCGTACGGCGTCGATCAGGAGAGAGCGCAGCTCCTCGGCGTATTCCCCTTCCGCCCTTGCTCCCTCTTCCCCCTCGAACTCGGGGTCCCAGTATTTCCTGATGGTAACCGCTTCTCCTTGCACGACCATATAATGGCCCGCCGGCAGCTCACGGATGTCCCTGAAGGCGGTCCGGGGTGGAATCGTTGTCCAGAAGGTGAAGACCTGGTCAAGGGCATACAGATCGAGCTCCCGCTTCACCTCCCCGTGCATGAACAGGGACTTCACCTCGGAGGCGAAGAGCAGCACCCCTGCCGTTTTGGTATAGAAGAGGGGACGGATCCCGACCCTGTCCCTGGCGAGAAAAAGCCGCTGTTTCCTTTTGTCCCACAAGGCGAAGGCAAACTGCCCGTTCAGGAAATGGAGGCACTCCGGGCCGAAATCCTCGTAGAGATGGAGGATCACTTCGGTATCGGACTTCGTGGAAAAGAGATGGCCCCTCTGCTCCAGGTCCGTCCTGAGCTCCCGGTAGTTGAATATCTCCCCGTTGAAGGTTATCCAGACGGTCCCGTCCTCGTTGCTCATCGGCTGCCGGCCGCCCTCGGGATCGATGATGCTCAGGCGGGTGTGGGCAAGGCCCACCCCCTCGTCCCGGTAGAAGCCCGTGCCGTCCGGCCCCCGGTGGCGCAGGAGGGCCGCCATGGCGCGAAGGGTGTCCGCTTCAATGACCCCGTCTTCGCGTGTCCGGCATATTCCCGCTATGCCGCACATGGTTTCCTGCCGAGGGCCGCATACCATTGTATTGTCTTTTCCAGGCCGCTCCTGATAGCGTATTTCGGCGAGAATCCGAGGAACTCACGGGCCTGTGCTATATCCGCCAGGGAATCCCGCACATCCCCCTGCCGCGCGGGGAGATAGGTAAGGGAGGAGCGCGAGCCGGTGATAGAGAGTATCAGCTTTGCCAGATCGAGCACACTGATGCGGGAACCGCAGGCGATATTGAACACCCCCCCGGAGAGGTCCTCCCGGGTCAGGGCGCTGATATTCGCCTCCACCACATCGTCGATATAGGAGAAATCCCTCGTCTGCAGGCCGTCCCCCTCGACGGGGAGCGGCTCACCGGCAAGGGCCCGGGAGATGAATTTCGGGATTACGGCGGCATAATCGGAGCCCGGGTCCTGCCTTCTTCCGTAGACATTGAAATACCGGAGCCCGATCACCTCCATCCCGTACAGGCGGGAAAAGACCCTCCCGAGGAGCTCCTTGGCCGCCTTCGACACCGCATAGGGGGATTGGGGACTATAGGACATATTCTCCCGCTTGGGGAGCTCCGGCGTGTCCCCGTATACCGAGGACGAGCTTGCAAAGACGACTCTCCTGCAGCCGCATTCCGCCGCGGCATGGAAAAGAGTCGTTGTGCCGGTTATATTCACCTCCGAGGTTTTTACGGGATCCTTTACGCTTTTCGCCACACTGGGACGCGCCGCCTGGTGGGAGATACGGGAGATGGCGTGGGTGTAGAGGGTCTGCCGCACCAGGTCTCTGTCCAGTATGCTTCCCCTGACCAGGGTCGCCTTCCCCTCCTGGAGCAGCGCCTCGATATTCTCCATTCTGCCAGTACTGAAATCGTCAAGGATCACTACCCGATATCCCCGGCGCACCATCTCCTCTGCAATGTTGCTTCCGATAAACCCTGCTCCTCCGGTAATAAGTACGTTTTCCATGCATGTCTCCTTTATCGTCGGGATATCGCGGTGTGTTTTTCCGGGAACAAAATGGCGGCTGACTCCCCTCATCCCTTGTCCCCTTATGGGGTGTGATGAAAAGTGAGGGCAAGTACCCTCTTTTATAGGAGTCAGCAAAGAGTCATCGCTCTCACAAGAGATTTCTGCGTCTCCTCATAATGCGCTCTCCTTCAGGGGAGGGAGGGGCAGGGGGATTCGATGTCCTTGCACTGCGACGGAGTTATTGTATTCCCTCGCGGATAGTTGATTCAGATACCCGTCTCCTCCGGGTAGGCTCTCCTCTGACCTCTCCCCTCTGTGTCAGGGAGTCCTGAAGTCCTTCGCTCCCCGACCTCTTGTTCTGCCTCTCTACCGTTCACTCCGTTACCACAGCGCAAACTCGCTTCCGCTCAAACATGCACTGTGGTGGCCCCTCCGTTTCACGAAGAGAGGAGACGAACAAGAGCTAAGGTCCGCTCAGAACTCCCCTCCTCCCCTCTCTCTCACCCCTCAGACTCACTTCACATGCATTCCCTTTGGAAAGAAAGGGGGAGGCTGTTCCTTTCCTCTGCCGTCATCCCGGCGGATCCTCTGAGCCGGGATCCAGTCCTTTTTCGAAAGACTCCGGTTCAAAGACTCTGGACCCCGGCTTTCGCCGGGGTGACGGCTTTGAGGGATTCTGACTCTCTCCGGGGTGACGGCGTAGAGGGGCTCCGGCTTTCTCCCTGAGTGACGGATTCTGAAAGGGAGTGTGACGAGGGCAGGGGGGTATCCTCTTCTCTGTAGCGAGTGTCTGGAAGAGCAGAGGGGGCCGGACACCCTCCCCTTTCTCCCCTCCCCTCGAGGGAGGGGAATGAGGAGATCCCCCGAGAACAAGGAGGAATTCACTCGCAAAGAAAGATGGTGCCCCTTTGCCCCTCACCAGAGGATTCCTATTCAAAGCGGGGAGCGGAAGCCTGGCAGGTCAGGTAAGCAAGCCTCTCCGCGCCGCCTCGGGTCCCTTCAGGTATCCCCCGCGGGACATGTAGCGGTACGGATAGACGCTGTTTCCCAGATATTTCGGCACATTGTTGAATATGACCCCCAGCATGCTGAGGCCTTTCATCAGCGATGCGGCCTTCACCGCCATTTTCGAGGTGGTATGCGTCGCCTGGACGACCATGATGATGCCGTCCATATGCCGGCCCAGGGAGAAGGCATCCGCGGTGGCGAGTACCGGGGAGGAATCGAAAAAGACATACCTGTCCCGGTACCGGTATTTCAGTTCATGGACCAGCATGCGCATCCTGTCCGAGGAGAGAAGCTCCGAAGGATTCTCCGGGGGATCCCCGGCGGGGAGGAGGACAAGCTTTCTCATCCCGGTCCGGACAAGGACATCCTTGAGCTCCACCTTTCCGGAAAGGTACTCGCTGAGCCCGTACTTCGGCTTCAGCCCGAGATACCGGTGCAGCGAGGGGTTCCTCAGGTCCGCATCCACGATCAGCACGGTGTAGTCGATCTCACGGGCCATGGTCACGGCAAGATTCAGGCAGGTGGTCGACTTCCCCTCCCCCATATCCGGACTGGTGACCATTATTGTTGTAAGGGTCTCCTTCGGGGCCATCTTGAGAAGGCGCGCACGGATTCTCCGGTATTGCTCCGCTGCAAGGGAATAGGGATCGGTGATGCAGACGATATGCTCGTCGACCATACCGGTTTCCACGACAACATCTCCCGTGCTGTCTCCCTTTCCAAAGGAGGGAAAGGACCTCTTCACGACACTTTTCACCTCCAGCCGCGTTTCCTGCATCGGCATTCCTCCTTTTAAAAGGGAAAGACTCTGATTCCGCTGTAACGGAACAGCACTTCGTCCATACACACAAGCACCAGGACAAGGAGGTACGCGCCGGCGGCGGCGTAGACCCTTCTGTCCCGCTTCCGGACCGCCCGGGTGTCTTCCTCTGTTATGATGCCCGGTATCGAGCCGAGCACCGGGAGTTTGAGATCCGCCTCGATCTCCTCTTCTTCCTTATAGGAGGGATCGAGGTACTCGAGCCCCAGTGCCGCACCGATGCCGCCGGCAATGCTCACGAGAAGTCCCATCCCCATGAGGACGACCATGTTGGGCGAAAGGGGGAAGTGGGGGAGTATTGCCGGATCGACCACGCGGAAGCTCGCTGTTCTGTCGGCAAGCTCGAGGTCTTTCGACACCTTCGCATTCTCGAGTTTCTGGAGCAGGTCGTCGTAGATCTTCTGGTATACCGTTCTGTCCCTCTGCAGCTTCGACCACTCCTCCTGCTCTTTGGGCATGCGTCCCAGTATGCTCTGCGCCTCTCCCAGGTGCTTGGAGAGCTCCGCCGACCGGGCCCGCAGCGATTCTATCTCCGCATCGGTCCGCGACAGCTCCTCCTTCAACTGCTGGAAAACGGGGTTGATGGACGCGGTCTCATAGCCGGCGCCCTCTCTGCCCTGCTCCCTGCCCTGCACAATCTGCCTTTTCAGTTCCTCGATCTCGTTCAGCACCTTTATTACCTCGGGGTGCCTGTCGGTATAGCGGGACATCAGGAGCGTGAGCTGGCCGTTGAGGTGGTTCAACCGCATCTGGGGCGACCCCTCCCGGGTGATGAAGGCCACTGTCAGCTCCTTCTCCCCGGAGAGCTGCTTCTGGAGGCTGTCCCGCTTTCTCAGGAGCTCCTTCAGCCTGATATCCGCCTCGATCCGGGCACTGCGGAAGGCTTCCAGCCTCCCGAGCAATGCTGTTTCGTCCTGCGGAATCATGCGGGGATTCCTCTCCCTGAATTCCCTGGTCGCCCTGTCCGACTCCTCGAGCTTGCCCTTGTACTCCATAAGCTGCTTCTGGATAAAACTGAATGCCTCGTAGGCATCCGTCCTGCGGGAGCGTACATTCTCTTCTATGTATTCGCTGACAAGACTGTTCACCACATCCCTCGCTATCACCGGGTCCTTTCCCCGGTACGAGATGATGAACAGCTCCGCTTCCCTCTCATCCCTCGAGCTCTTGACGGTGACCTTCAGGTTCTTCCGCAATTCCGCTATATGGCTCTCCAGTTGCTTTTCGTTTTGTATGTTCTTATGCAGATCGAGCTTCTTCGTCACCTTTTCCAGGAGTCGCCTGCTCAGGATGCTGCTCTTCAGGTTCCTCAGTCTCTCTTCTATCCCGATGGAGACGCCGACTCCCTTGATAAGGGGATCGATCAGGGAGCTCCTTTCGATAAAAACCGTGGCGCTCGTCTCGTACTTCTTAGGCCAGAATACTCCTCCCCAGGCGAAAAGGGAGAACAGCGCCAGCGCCATGCAGAGGGCTACATAGCGTCTCCGCTGGAGAATTCCCCAATAATGCAGAAGGTTCCTGTCCTGAAAGCCATGTCGTGTCATACCGCCTCCTAAAAGAGTCCCGTCCTTACGTTCACGAGATCACCCGGTTTCAACAGGACATTGCTGCCGGTATCGCTGCTGTTGATCACATCCTTCAGCTTTGCCTCTATGGTAGTCACTTCATTCTCCTCTTTCCGGATGACGACCACCCCGTTCTGGCTCGCGAATTCCGTAAAGCCGCCAGCGCTGAGCACCGCATCAAGGGCGCTCATCCCCTCCACATAGGGAATGATACCCGGGGTCCTCACCGCCCCCACCACCCGTATCCTCTGATCCGGCTTCTCGGGGATAAAAATCACATCATTCGGCTCCAAAGGTATGTCCTGCGCGCTATCACCCTTCGCCACCAGTTTGTAAAAGTCAGCGGCCATCTTTTGTCCGTTTCTGATCACATATGCGTTACGGAGGTCGGCCTCCTTGAGGGAGCCGAGCTGGGCAAGCAGTTGCATCAGGGTTGTTTGCCGGCGCAGGGTGATCTCCCCGGAGGAGGCCCGCTGTGCCACTCCCTCTCCCAGCACATACACCTTTCTGCTGTTCACGGCACTGACAATGACACTCACGGTGGGGGTTTTGACATATTTTCCTATTTCCGCCTCGAGCGCTGCCCTGAGCTCCTTCGGGGTAAGGTCCAGCGCTTTTACATCTCCCACCAGGGGAATGGATATCATGCCGTCATGCTTCACCGGGGCCTGAGTAGTCAGCTCGGGGTTGCCCCACACGGAGATATGGAGGACATCCTCTACGCCGATACGGTAGCTTTCCGCCCGCGCCATCCCGCTGAAAGCGAACAGAAGCGCCATCACAAGAAACAAGAGATTTCTTTTTTCCATCACCACTCCTCCTTACCGTGCCCCTCTCCCGAAGAGGATTACTTTAACTGTTTCCAGGATGATAACAAGATCGATCCAGAGCGACAGGTTCTTGATATAGTACAGGTCATACCGCAGCTTCTCGATGGCGTCCTCCACGGAGGCGCCGTACGAGTACCGTATCTGCGCCCAGCCGGTAATGCCGGGCTTGACGAAATGCCTTTCCGAATAGAAAGGAATGATTTTCTTGAGCTGCTCCACGAAGACGGGGCGCTCCGGCCTCGGCCCGATGAAGCTCATGTCTCCGACAAGGGTGTTGTAGAGCTGCGGGAGCTCGTCGAGCCGGGTCTTCCTGAGGAACCTGCCCACTCTCGTGACGCGGGGGTCGTTCACCTGCGCCCAGACAGCCCCCGTCCCGTTTTCCGCATCCTGGTGCATTGTCCGTAACTTGCAGATCATGAAGACCCTCTCCCGCTCCCCCACGCGTGCCTGCCTGAAAAAAACGGGCCCCCGGGAATCGATTTTGATGGCCAGGGCAATAAGGGGAAAAAGCGGCAGGGCGATCAGAAGCCCGACACCGGAAAAGAACAGGTCGAAGGCGCGCTTGTACACCCTCATTGCGGTGGTCATCCGGAATCCGCTGGAGAAGATGAACCAGCTCGGGGTGATATTCTCGATGAGCAGCTTGCCCGTCATTTCCTCATAGAAAGAGGGGGCGTCCACCACCTCTACCCCCCTGAATTTCAGGGTCAGCACATCCCGCACCGGGAAGCTCTCCCTCCTCTCCGTCAACGAGATGACGAGTTTCTGTGCCCTCTCTTTCGTCACCGTCTCCGCAATACCGTCTCCCTTGCCCACAATGGCATGGGAGGGGACATGTACCGGCTCGCTGGGAAGGGGGACATACCCCTGCAGCACGTGCCGGTTCCCCGCAGTGGTAATAAGCTCGCCCATCTTGCTTGCCAGGGGGCCGGTCCCGAGGACAAGGACCTTGCGGGCAAGCCGGGGAGAGCTCATAAGGCCCCGGTATGCCGTATGCCAGAGGAACTGCAGACACCCGAACAGGACAAGGGCGGTGCTCAGGACCTCCTTATCAATCATGACGGGGAGAAACACGCGCGCGGAGAGCAGCAGGATACAGAAGGTGACGGCAAGCGCCAGGGAGGCCCTGACAACGTGCTCCCCCCTGCTCATTTTCCTCTCCCGATTGTACAGTTCCAGCAGATAGGAGGCAAAGAGCGGCACCAGCAGGAAAAGCGCCAGCCAGAGAATGCCGGTATCCGCCCCCTCCCCGGGAGGGAGTTCGCCGCTTCCCGCAAAACCGGTTCCATAAAGAGCCGTAAACACCAGAGCTCCATCTCCCGAGAGCAGAATGATCAATTTAATCATCGGCGAGCACCTGTATCCGCATCAGCATTACCGGGAAAAAATCGGCGCGCTTCCACCGCATCAATAAAGGTCCGGAATATCATTCCCGGGAGCGGACCGTGCCGGAGCCCCTGTGTCCTTCGCAGAACTTCCATTTTTTACGCGGGAGGAGCGTAACAGGCCGCCCCTGCCGATCCCCCATACCGGCCATTCCGTATAATACGGGTGTCCCGTTCTGTCCCCTATTCCGGATGAATACGGGGGAAGAAAGAACAGGCGCAAGGCCCCCCCCGCAGAGAGCACGAACTTTCTTACTTTGGAAGACCGGTATACGGGATACCCGTCGAGAACGAGAAATATTTTGCGTGAACGGTTATGGAGCAGCCGGCCGAGGAAGTCGCAGAAACCGTTTGCGTTGGTAGTGCCGCGCCTCAGTATGAACCATACTTTTCCGCGGGAGCTGATGGCCGAGAGCATGCTTATGGAAAAACGCCCCCCGCGGGTCCTGAGGGCAGGCGCACCCCCTTTCGTCGTGTTTCTGCAAAAGGGGGTAAGCACCCGGGTCTCATCAGCAAAAAATATCTCTGCATCGTCCCGGAGGGCCATCCTTTTGAGCGTGGGATACTCCCTGTCCACCCATTCCTGAACGAGGGCCGGGTTCTGCTGGAATGCCCTGAGCAGCGGTTTCCGGTGCTCCAGGCCGAGCCTCTTCAACAGGCGACCCACCGAAGTGATGCTCAGCTTTATACCGTATCTCTCCCTGATCATGTCACTCACCATTTCCCTTGACCAGAGTGCATGGGCGAACTCCAGTTGAAGAGGGCACCGGGAGAGCAGCGTCTCGAATACCCACCTGACTTCCTCCTCGCTGAGCTTCAGGGGTCTCCCGTCGAGGGGTTTCGCCTTCAGTGCCCGGATTCCCCCCTCACGGTATTTCGCCATCCACCGGTAAATACATCCGCGGGTCAATCCCAGCGCTTTAATCACTGCTTCGGGGCTCTCCCCGCTTTCTACCTGCAGCACGGCCCGGATACGGAGCAACTCCAGGACGTCATGCTTTAATTTTCTGCCGTCTTCCACGTACAGTACTCTTTACGCACTTTCCATATCACTCGCATATATCCTGACAGCAACGCTTCTTCCCAGCAGTGTTATCGTGACAACGAAGAGGAACTGATTCTCCCTCTTCACCACAAGCCCTTCCGCACCGGTCAGGGGGCCCTTTTTCACCCTGACTTTCGTTCCCGTTTTCAGCTCGGGGTGCAGGTCGATCTCCTCCCCGCTCATGGTCAGGAGCTTCAGGCTTTCGATCTCCTCTTTCGCCACCGGCGTGGGGCTGCCCGGGTTCAGGGCGATGAAGGTAACCACTCCCCGGGTCTTCAGGACATTGAGAAACTCCTCGGGGGTGGGGTGGAGGTGAACGAAGAGGTAGCCGGGAAAGAGAGGAGCCTCGATGAGCTTCTTCCTGTCCTTCCATTGTCTCATTATCTTTACGGCAGGCAGGTAAGCATCGATTCCCTTTCGTGTCAATTCGCCGCTGGTTACGAACTCATGCCTCGACTTCACGTGAAGGGCATACCAGTTCATCATTTCCTCCCTCCATAGCTCCGCCCTTTCGGTCACATCCCTGTGACCGGGAATTCAAAACGCCTTTCCTGCAGATTCCCCGGGGCGGTGATCCCTGCTGCCCGGGTATGCCGGATCTGATGTTCGGTAAATTTTGCAATGATTGTGCCAGCAACTCTTTTTTTTTAGTCGGAACATACATTACTAGACGACGGCAGCCCCGTCGGAAAATGAGCAAACAAGCCATTTTCCGGCATCCAGGGTACTTTTACTAATGCAAACAAGCGTGCGGCGGAAGCCCTCCGGCATCGGAGAGTCAAGGCGATGTTTTCATTACCTTTTACATTCATGATGCCAGGGGAACACGGAGCGGGGCGGGGCAATGGGCCGGAGGAGACAGAGTGGATCCGGCAGGGGAGTCCTCCTCCTTGCGGAGTGATTTCACCCCAATACGGGGTGATTTCGCTCCGCCATGGGGGATTTCCTCACAAAGGGAATTTTGACCGGGCTGCCTCTCTTCCCTTGCAGCCGCCCTTTTCCCTGCACTGCGCCGGATGCCGGACAGATACCTGTTTTCTTTCAAAAACAGCTATATTTACCCTCGCCACTATTTTATAATAACGGGAGTGCAGGCTAAGAGCTTCGGAGTGATGTAAGAGCGTGTCTTAGAAGTCCTTCGTGACGAGGTCGAGCGAAGGTTTTCTGTGCAAGGCGGCAGGGGAAAAGAGCCCGGAGGTGTAGCAGCGCTACGTTGAGGACTATTTTCCCCGACAACGCAGACCGGGGTCCCCGGAAAATCAGAGATTTTTCGGGGTGGAGCACGGGAAACCTGCAGCCGACCGCAGTAGGAGGACTTCTAAGACACGCTCTCAAGGAGGTCCTGTGAGAAAAAGTACGCTACTCTGCATTGCCGTCTTGCTGCTCTTTCAGATTGCCCCGGGGGAGGCATACGTGCTCACCCCCGACGTTTCCCTGTCCCTTTCCGGTGAATACAACGACAACCTTTTTCTCCGCAACACGGACAGGGAGAGCGACTTCATCACCCGTTTGTCTCCGGGAATACGCTTCTCCCTCCACTCGATGCGTTCAACGCTGCAGCTTGCCTATTCCCCCGATCTCAATTACTATTCGTCCCATACGGATCTCAGCAATATCGCCCATAAGGTTTTCGCCCGCGGTTCCTTTGCCCTGTCGGAGCGGATGAATCTCACGATCGAGGACACCTTCCTCCTCTCCGAAGAGACCGGGGACCTGGTCACCCTATCCGTTACAGGACCTCTCCGGGAACGGAGGGAGTGGAGGGTGAACACCCTGGAAAGCAGAATCGCGTACCGTACGGGCGGTGCCGTTACCTGTCTCCTGAGGGCCGCCTATTCCGACTATGACAGAAAGGGAACCGGGTTGAGCGAAGTAAAGACATACCGGGGGACTGGAGAGATTTCCTATGCGGTGAGCGAGCGGAGCACCCTCTCGGTGTACACCCGGCATATCAAGTACGATTACCGCCCCGGGAGCGATGCGTATTCCCAGGAATATACCCTCGGGATCAGCCACAAGCTTACCCGGACGCTGCGCCTTGAGGCCCAGGGGGGCGTTCTGCTTTCCAGGATGGAGGAGGACGGCAGCCGGGAGGCGGGATTCAGCGGCGGCGGCCTTCTTTCGAAGCGGTTCGGCAAGGGAAGCGCCCTCCTGTCCTTTCAGCAGACCATCATAGCGGGGGTGGACGATGGAGAGCCGCTCAGAACCCGTACCATAGACCTTACCCTTTCACGACCTCTCTCTCCCCGCTGGACCGCTTCCTTTTCCGGGTCCTACGGCACCTTCAAATCCATCCGGGATACCCGCGTCGATACGGGAGCATTCCGGCTCACTCCAAGCGTTGCGTATACGCTTACCCCCCGGACGGACATCGCTCTTTCATACAGATACCTCACCACCCATGACAGGATAGCCGATGCACGGGATTACCGCGTCCATACGGCTACCCTTTCCCTTCGATGGAACTACAGCGCAGGACAGCAGGCGTCCTTCCCATTCCCCATGATACAGGAGAAATAGGAAGGGAGTAGGGGGAAGGGCTGAGTAGAATACAGACTCCTCCCCTTATTATCCAAGGGGAGGAGTCTGTATTCCCCCTCTTCTGTAAGAGGGGTGAGGGGAAGTTATCAGGGGAGATTTCTTTCCGTATTGTCTTCCTTTCCTTTCACTTCCTCCTCCTTTCTTCACACTTCACACTTCTTACTTTCCCTCTTTTCCTTACCCACCTTTTCCTTGTGATTGCAATCACAGACTCCCCTTGTTCCTTTGCCGGATAATAGTCGGCATAAGCAGATTTTATTTGCTTCCACCAAAACCCCGAAAAAAAGCAAACCGTCCGAAAGGGCGGGACGCAAAGCCACTGGCCTACTTCCTCCGAAGGGGAGGACACGGCAGCAGGGCTGCCGGGCAGATAGGCACTTTCACGGCATTATCCTGCACGGCAAACAATGGAGGTGCTTATGATCACATCCCTTTCCACTGCGAAGCCATACCGGAGGATCTCATCCCTTCTTTTTGCCGGCTTCGTGGCAGCACTGGCAATTCCTCTCCTTCTTCTCGCGGCTCCCGACGCTTTCAGCGCATCGGCAGCCCTCTCCTGGGACGCTCCGACCACCAACACGGACGGCTCTCCCCTGACCGACCTGGCAGGGTACAAGCTCTACTACGGAACCTCTTCGGGCTCCTACTCGCAAACCATCAATGTCGGCACCACCTCCTCCTACACCGTCACCGGCCTCCTCGGCGGAACCTACTACTTCGCCGTCACCGCCTACGACGCCGAGGGGAACGAAAGCGCGTACTCCAATGAGGTGAGCAGGGCTTTCACCACACAGTACACCCTCACGGTGAGCAAGGCGGGGACAGGGACGGGAACCGTCACCGGCTCCGGCATCAGCTGCGGAACCGATTGCTCGGAAGCCTACGATTCCGGGACCGTGGTGACCCTGACCGCCACCGCCTCTTCGGGCTCCCAGTTTTCGGGATGGTCCGGAGGAGGATGCTCGGGCACGGGACAGTGCGTTACGAGCATGACTGCAAGCAAGACCGTGACCGCCACGTTCTCCACCACGACCTCGACCTCCTACACCATCACCGCCTCTGCGGGCACCGGGGGAGCCATCTCCCCTTCAGGGTCCGTCTCCGTCAGCAGCGGATCGAGCAAAACCTTCACCATCACCCCCTCATCGGGGTACAAGATCGCTGATGTGAAGGTGGACGGAAGCTCGGTGGGTGCACTCAGCTCCTATACCTTCTCCAATGTCACCGCAAACCGCACCATCTCCGCTTCCTTTACCGCCACTGCCTCCACGGTAACGGTCTACGAGGATGCGGAAGATAAAACGACACAAGGCTGGGATATTTATGACAATGACCCCTCCGGCGCAACCATAAGCAATGTGTACGATAGGGGGCGAGCCAGCCGCGTTATCAAACTCAGCGGCTCCGGAACCAAAAATGGGTACCGCCTGAGGAACAGCGACTCCAGCTCATGGGGCAATACGAGCCAGTTCGTGGCTGAATGGAGCATGAAGTACTCCAGGGAGTACACCATCCACCTCGACGTGGAGACATCGGCAGGACACCGTTACCTCACCTACCAGCCGAGCCTCCCCAGCAGCTCTTCCACCGGAGAGTATGTGTACTACAGCCTCGGGTCCTCCTCGAAAGACGGTAAATGGCACACCTATACCCGCGATCTCCAGGCTGATCTCAGCAACAAACAGCCGGGAGTAACCATCCTGAAAGTAAACGGTTTCATCATCCGCGGCAGTGGGAAGGTGGACGATATCAAGCTGAAAAACAACTAAGGGGCGGCCTTCCCGCCTCCTCCTTAAGGGGAAGCATCCTGCTTCCCCTTTTTTTCTTTGCGGCACCCGGCACTCCCCTATTCTCTTTGTGCCTCATTTGACATTCGGACAAACGAAAAGAAATAATTAAGCATGTCGTGCAGAATAAACGCTTTCGGTCCCTACCTCAAAAAGAAATTCGGGACCGTCGTCTATAAAGTCAATGTCGATGCCGGTTTCACCTGTCCCAACCGGGACGGTACCCTCGGGATCACCGGGTGCATCTACTGCAATAACGACAGCTTCAGGCCCTCGAAATGCAAACCGGAAACCCCGCTGCGCGAGCAGATCCGCAACGGGATACGCTACCTCACCATGCGGTACCGGGCAAAGAAGTTCCTTGTGTACTTTCAACCCTTCACCAACACCTATGCGCCGGTGGACGAGCTTGAGAAATTATACCGCGAGGCCCTCGCAGAGCCCTCGGTGATCGGGCTCGCCATCGGTACGCGGCCCGACTGCATCGACGGGGAGAAGATCGGGCTGCTCCAGGGGCTGGCCCGGGATTCCTTTATCCTGGTGGAGTATGGACTGCAGTCCGTCTATGACAAATCCCTGGAATTCATTCTCCGGGGACACGACTACCGGACGTTCCTCGACGCCGTGGATCTGACCCGGGACCGCGGTATCCATATCGGCGCCCATACCATCGTCGGCTTCCCCACGGAAACACGGGAAGAGACCCTCGCCATGGCCGATGAGCTTTCCTCTCTTCCGGTGGAGTTCCTGAAGATCCACCAACTCCAGATCGTACGGGGGACCCCCCTCGCGGAAATGTACCTCAGGGAGCCCTTTCCCGTCTTCCAGTACGGGGAATACCTGGATTTCCTGGTGGACTTCATCGAGCGCCTCTCCCCCGATACCGTTCTGCAGCGGCTCTTTGCCACCGCCCCCGACGATATTCTCGTCGCTCCCCTCTGGGGCCGCAATCGCCAGCAGATCCTCCGTGATATCGAGGCACGGTTCCAAGAGAGGGACACCTGGCAGGGGTCGAAACGCGCCTGTTGCGGGAGATAGGGGAGAACCGCTTCCCCATGGTATGAGGAGCCGCCGTATCTTGAAAAAAAACAGAAAGCAATGTAGAAAATATCTATGATACTTTCCATTCTCCAGGCTATCCGCCGTGTCGTCCGGCACTGGCTTCAAAAGAAAGCGGACTCCGTCAACCGCCCCGCTGTCATCCGGGACATATATAAAGAGGTAGACATCTCCGCAGGATTTTTTCTGATCGCTACGATCGCCAATCTTATCGCTCTCTGCGGTCTGCTCCTCAACAGTCCCCCGGTCATCATCGGAGCGATGCTGATTTCCCCTCTCATGTCCCCTATCCTCAATATCGGGTTCTCCTTTATCACCGGTGATTCCGTTGTATTGAGAAAATCCGCAAAGAAAATCAGCCTGGGGGTGGCGGTGACCATCGGCGTTGCCGCCCTGGGGACACTGCTCTCTCCCCTGAAAGATGTCACCCCCGAGATCCTTGCCCGTACGCAACCGAACCTCTACGACCTCATTATCGCGTTTCTCGCCGGAACTGCGGGGGCGGGGGCCATCTGTACAAAAAGGAGCTATCTTACCATCGTTCCCGGTGTCGCCATCGCCACGGCGGTCATCCCGCCGCTCAGTGTCACCGGCTTCGGCATCGGGACCGGTAATCTGAAAATTCTGCAGGGCGGCTTCCTGCTCTTCTTCACCAACTTCGTCGCCATCGTCCTTTCCACCTGTTTTGTGTTCTTCCTGTACGGGTTCCGTCCCGGGGTCGCCTCCGAGCAGGGGAGCCTGCCTCTGAGGAGAAGAATCGTTTTCTTGTCCGGAGTGCTCTTCATCATTTCCATTCCCCTCTTCTACACTCTCCAGGAATCCATACGGGAAGTGCGCCTTCGGAAAAACGTTCAGAAAGTACTGCAGGAGACCTTCAACCACGAAGGGAACTCCAATCTCGCCTCCTTCCTCTATACAAAGAGCAAAGAGGGGGAGCTGTCCGTCTCCGCAGTGATAAATACGGTACACTACCTGAAAGAAGGAGAGATACGAGACGCATCTTCCGCGATAAGCAGCGCCCTCGGCCGGAAAGTGGAACTGAAACTGGAACAGATCAGGGTACTGCCCGGAGGACTGAAGGACGATCCGGCAAAGCCCCCCTCTGTCGCAAAGGCTCCGGAAGCGGAAACGCCGGCGGAACGCTTTGTCGGGGCGAGGGAGCAGGTACTTGCTTTTGCCCGGCAGGTCGCAGAGCGGATCGAGAAAATCACCTCGCCCTCCCTTGTGGCGGACTATCGGGCTGTCCTTCATCCTGAAAAGGCCTCACTTATGCTGAGCATAACGCTCCGGAGAGACATGCCCCTTTCAGAACAGGAGAAGCTCTTCCTCCAGAAAATGTTCGCCGCGGAATCACCCTTTCCCATTGAACTGGACATAGAGAGGGTGCCCTTTCTGCCTGCGTTGATCTTCCGGAAGGGGGAGACAACGCTCTCTGCCGCTATGAAAAAGGATCTCGAAGTGATCAGGGATGGGTACCGGCGTGACCCTGCACTGCTCGTCATCATAGAAGCGTACTCCGGGAGCGCCGGGGCCCCCGCAAAGGATACGGAAGCAAAGAAGAGGATTGCCGCGCTTGAGGCTGTCCTCTGTGGAGAGTACGGCATTCCCGCGGCAGCAATCAAAAAGTACGTGATGAAGAAGAGGGCCTCTCACTCCTCCTCTGTGCGGGTATCCCTCCGCAGTCCCCTGCGGTAGATCTCTCCTCTCCCGAGGTCCCGCGCAGCAGACGGCACATCCTTTCCCTCGTCGTTCCGGTAATCGGAAGGGGAGGTGCTTCAGAAAATAATGATGCCGATCAGTCCGAGGATTGCAATCCCGATGGCGAGCACTCCCAGGATAATGGCGATAATGCTCAGGATGCCGCCCCCTACGCGCGGCGAAGCCGCCATGATAAACCCGAAGATGCCCAACAGGATTGCGGCAAGCGCAGCAAGGAGCCCGGAGATCGGATGTCCCGAAAACGTCAGAAGGTAGCTCGCCGCGGCGGCGATGATCGCCAGCGTGGCAACGATGCCTGTTTTCTGTTCCATGGTCTTCTCCTCTGCAATGGGATCAGCGGCTCTTACTACCTTTATACCACCCTTCCCGGGGCCCGTCAATAACCTCCCCCGGCACCTTTCCTTCTCCCCAGAGACTCTTTCGCGTCGCTCACGGCATGAGGAGCAAAATGCGATGTCCCCTGAACTCACTTCCTCCATTGACTTTTAGGGAGCAGGAATAGATAATGGTACACTATACTTTTTTGATACGCTTTTCCCCTATCGGAAAAGGGCGAAACCGTTCGGGCCGTGTACGGCTCAGGAAAGGACACGAAAAGAGAAATGCTGTCCCGGGCTCTCAGTGCCTATGTCATGGGAATCGACGCGCACCTCGTGGAAGTGGAGGTGGATATCTCCGCAAAGGGGCTTCCCCACTTCTCCATGGTAGGGCTCCCCGATGCCGCAGTCAGGGAGAGCCGGGACAGGATCAAGGCGGCGCTGAAGAATATCGGCTTCGCGTTTCCTCTCAAGCAGATCACCGTAAACCTCGCCCCCGCCGACCTCAGGAAAGAGGGCTCCTCCTTCGATCTGCCTATCGCTATCGGGATCATCGCCGCGGAAGAGGTGCTCCCCCTCGCCTGTCTTGGAGAGTACCTTCTTGCCGGCGAGTTGTCGCTGGACGGCAGGATCAAACCGGTGAAAGGCGCCCTTTCCATCGCCCTCGAGGCGAGGAAATGGGGAATGAAAGGGCTTATCCTTCCGAAGGAGAACGGAGCAGAAGCCGCGGTGGTAAGCGGTATCGAGGTATACAGCATGAAGAGCCTTCCCGAAGTGGTGGAGTTCCTCGGGGGGATTGCAAAGAGGGAGCCCTTTACCCCGGACCTCGAAACGGCGATGGCGGAGGGATCCTTCTACGAGGAGGACTTCTCCGAAGTGAAGGGACAGGAGCATGCGAAGAGGGCGCTGGAAGTGGCTGCCGCAGGCGCCCACAACCTCCTGATGATCGGTCCGCCCGGGAGCGGCAAGACAATGCTCTCCCGGCGCCTGCCCTCCATACTGCCGCCGCTCACCTTCGAAGAGGCCCTGGAGACGACAAAGATCCATAGCGTTGCGGGACTGCTGGGAAACGGTCAATCTCTTCTGACCCACCGTCCTTTCCGGGCACCGCACCATACCGTCTCTGACGTGGCTCTGATCGGCGGGGGGCAGATCCCCCGGCCCGGGGAAGTGTCCCTGGCGCACCACGGCATTCTGTTCCTGGACGAGCTGCCGGAATTCAAGAGGAGCGTTCTGGAAGTCCTGCGCCAGCCCCTTGAGAACGGGACGGTGACGGTTTCCCGGGCGGCCGCCACTGTCACTTTCCCCGCGCAATTCGTACTTGTCGCCGCCCTTAATCCGTGCATCTGCGGGTTCTATGGAGATACCCGACAGCAGCAATGCACCTGCACCCCCGCCATGATCCACCGCTACCGCTCACGGATTTCGGGCCCCCTCATGGACCGCATCGATATCCATATGGATGTCCCCGCCGTCCCCTACAAAGAGCTGTCCGGCTCCTGCTCCGGAGAGAGATCGGAGACGATACGGCAGCGGGTAACCGAAGCCCGGGAGAGGCAGTTGCAGCGGTTCGGGGGGGAGAGGATTTTCGCCAACGGACACATGAAGACCCGGCACATAAAGAAATACTGCACCCTTTCCGCGGAGGCACACCACCTGCTGGATACCGCCATGCAGAAACTCGGCCTGAGCGCCCGCGCCTATTCGAGGATACTGAAGGTAGCGAGGACCATCGCCGACCTCGACCGCTCCGGGGATATCCATGGCCACCATATCGCGGAGGCGATCCAGTACCGGACCCTCGACAGGGGTCAGCTCTGAAAGATATCCATTGATCATGCACTACACAGAGAAACTATCGAAAGGGGCTATGAAATAGTGAGGGATCGATACACAGAGCCGCTTCATGCAGAATGCAGGATCATTTATAATCCTGCACCCGGATGAGCCGGTTCTTAACGGAGCCGGTAATGTGGGAAGAAAGAATCCTGAGCGATCTCTTTAGGAGATCATGAAAGGTGAGCTGCCCTGTGAAAGAAGGGGTTGCTACTAACGGCGCATAAAATGTGCGACCAGCGAAAATGCAATGTAAGTAACATGTTCCCCCTCTTCGTCCCCATCTCTTCAAACTTTCTTGTCGTTTTGTGCTATCATAGTGCTATCATGGAGGTGATCGTATGGCAAGCATACTGATAAGAGATGTCTCTAAAGAGACTATTGAAAAGCTTAAGATGGTGGCGCGGGAGCATAATCGCTCGCTGCAGCAGGAGCTTAAAGAAGCGATTGAGAATTTGGCCTCTTCTTCGACTATCGATATTGCCCGGAAGGCTGACGCCATAAGGAAAAGACTTATTAAAAAGAATATATCCTTCAGCGATAGTGCAGAGCTTCTCAGAGAGGATAGATGCCGCTGATCCTGGCTGTTGATGCAAGTGTTCTGATCAAAGCGTATATCCCCGAAGTGTTGTCCGAAAAAGCAGGGGAGTTGTTTTCGAGAGTGCAAAGAAATGAAGTGGCATTGGCTGCTCCTGATCTGGTATATGCCGAGGTCGGGAACATACTCTGGAAAAAATACAGGCTTAAGGAACTTACCGCACCTGACGTTGAGGAAATATCTCGTGAGATACTTTCCTTCCCTTTAACAGTGGTTCCTTCAAAATCAATTCTCCCTCTGGCTATCGATTTCAGCATTGCATACAGCATAACGGTATATGACGCCCTGTACGTTTCTACCGCGATTCTTCATGGTACAAAGCTGGTTACCGCCGATAAGAAGCTTACTGATACACTGCAGCAGACTCAGGTCAGGGAGAATATAATTGGACTGGAAGGATACTGCTGAAGAGTTTTTCTGCTGATGATCATCAAGGCATATCCGGCAGGGGCCGCAAGACATTTGCACCGTTTCCCTATACAATTAAAATAAGAGGGGAGCGACTCTCAGGGAAGAAACTTTCTCCGGGGGTCGGGGAGTTTTTTTCATATCTTCTCTCTGTGCGCACCAGGAAAGAGCAAGCGGGTATCGTTCCCGTAGAGGAGGGGGTTATGACTTTCAAAGTTTCCTTTCGTTTTGCCATAAAGCCGGAATGGGAGAATGCGATCAGGGAGGGACGAAAGACCATCGATGTGCGGTTCAACGCGGAGAAGTTTTCCGAGGTAAAGATAGGAGACAGCATTCATTACGGGTCGACGGAAGTGAGGGTCACCAGCATACGCGCCTACCCGGGCGTATCGGATCTTCTTGCCCACGAGGACTGGCGGAAGATCGTCCCCGAAGCGAAGGACCATCAGCAGGCTTTTGACACGCTGGTATCCCTGCTCCGTCATAACGCCCCTCCCCATGGGATACTGGCCCTCGTGGTCGAAGTCGTGAAGTAACCGCTCCCCGCATCCGGGCAGGCTGTCCTCCCATGGGGATAGCGCCTGCCCCCCTGCTTGCGAGGGAGCACCTGTGTTCTCCCGCTCCTCACCCCTCTCTCCCCCGCTTTCCGCCGGGGGCAAACTCCCGGCACCCACCAAGACACCCACCTGACAAAGAGCGGCGCCTTAGTGATATAATACACGGTACCACCGGGACCGCTGCATGGAGATATCATTCAATAACATAAGCGTCGGGGGAGGGCGTCCTCCCCTCATCATCGCCGGACCGTGTGTCATCGAGAGCGAGGAGATCACCCTCTCTACGGCGGAGAGACTGAAGGAGATGTGCGCCGCCGCCGGGCTGCCCTTTGTCTTCAAGAGCTCCTACGACAAGGCCAACCGCACTTCGGTCACCTCCTACCGGGGGCCGGGCATCGACAGGGGCCTGCGGATATTAATCGACGTCAGGAAAAGGTTCGATATTCCCGTTCTGTCGGACGCCCATTCCGTGGAGGAGATAAAAATCGCCGCCGAAGCACTGGATGTAGTGCAACTCCCCGCCTTTCTCTGCAGGCAGACGGACCTCATTCTCGCCGCCGCGGAGACCGGCAAGCCGGTGAGCATCAAGAAGGGGCAGTTCCTTGCCCCCTGGGACGTAAAGAATATCATCGAGAAGTTCACCTCCACCGGTAATCGCCGGCTCCTTCTCACCGAGAGGGGGACCTCCTTCGGGTACAACAACCTCGTGGTGGATTTCAGGAGCCTGCCCATCATGCGCTCCTACGGTTACCCCGTGATCTTCGATGTCACCCATAGCCTGCAGCTGCCGGGGGGGCAGGGCACCTCCTCAGGGGGACAGAGGGAGTTCGCCGAGGCTTTTGCCCGGGCCGCAGTAGCCGTAGGGGTGGACGGACTCTTCATGGAGGTGCACCCCGACCCCGATACCGCCCTGTGCGACGGGCCAAACATGATTCCCCTGGACAGGGTGCCGCGGCTGCTCGCCACGATCAGGGACATCCATGCACTTCTGGCAGCGGAGGGAGGGCCGAAAAGTGCCGCGTAGAGCCGTCATCCTCTCCTGCCTTCTTCTCTTTTCCCTCGTGCCCTTCCCCCGCGCCGGAGCGGGCAGTACGACAGCCCAGGGGGAAGGACAGGTCTACACGAACCGGGATCTGAAACAGTACAGGAATCCTTCCGATGCCAGGCAGGAGAAAAGGAGCGCGAAAGCGGGGGACAAGAAGGAAGATGCGGCGAAGGCAAAGGAGCGGCAGGAGCAGGAATACTGGTGCAAAAGGGCGCAGTTCCACCGGAAGAAGATAGAAAAAGCGCAGCGTGAAATGGAAAAAGCGGAGGCGAAGCGTGCGGCCCTGCAGGAAGATGCGGCGGGCGCAGCCGGACAGAAGAAAAAGACGCTCGAAAAGAACATAAAAAATACCGAAAGGAGACTGCAGAGCGCCCGAAAGGAGCTTGCGGAGAGGGAAAGAGACCTGGGCGGGATCGAAGAAGAGGCCCGCCGGAAAGGGGTCCCTCCGGGATGGCTGCGCTGCCAATTCGACTGGTGATCCATGCAGCGGGAGGATGTCCGGATGGAAACAATCCTTGATATCGCCAAAAAAGTCCTGAGGATAGAGGCCGAAGCGGTTCTCGCCCTCACGGAAAAGCTCGACGGCAGCTTCGAGAGGGCCGTCGATCTGATATACGGTAGCAAGGGCAGAGTCATCGTTACCGGGATGGGAAAGTCGGGCCTGGTGGGCAAGAAGATTGCCGCTACCCTGGCCTCCACCGGCACTCCGGCCTTCTTCCTGCACCCCGCTGAGGCAAGCCACGGCGACCTCGGGATGGTCACCGCGGAGGACGTGATCATCGTCCTTTCGAACAGCGGCGAGACAGAGGAACTGGTGCGGCTGATCCCCGTCCTGGAGAGATTCGATATCTCCCTCATCGCCCTGACCGGCAACCCCGATTCGACCCTGGCGAAGGCAGCCGATGTCTCCCTCGATGTATCGGTGCGGGAAGAGGCCTGTTCCCTGGGCGTCGTGCCCACCTCCTCCACCACGGCGGCCATGGCCATGGGAGATGCCCTGGCAGTGGCCCTTCTTACCCGGCGGGGGTTCAGGAAAGAGGATTTCGCCTTTTTCCATCCGGGCGGCAGTCTCGGCAAGAAGCTCCTCGTCCGGGTCAAGGACCTCATGCATAGCGGCGACTCCCTCCCGCTGGTCACCCCCGACTCCTCAATGACAGGGGCTGTCATGGAGATTTCCTCGAAAAGGCTCGGGATGACGGTGGTCATTGATGCAAACGGCAGGGTCATCGGTATTATTACGGACGGGGACGTGCGGCGGGGCATCGAGAAGTGGGGGAAGGACTTTTTCGACCTGCACGCCGGCGAGGTAATGACAAAAGATCCAAAGACCATCGCCGAAGACGAACTGGCGGCAAAGGCCCTCTCCATCATGGAGGGGAAATCCATCACCGCTCTGGTGGTGCCCGACGGCGAGGGCAGGGCCAGGGGGGTAATCCATTTGCATGATATTCTGAGACAGGGGATCGTATAGAAAAATATGGCGAAGAGTGCGGCGGCATCCATTAAAGAAAAGGCGAAAAAAATAAAGCTCCTCATCTTCGATGTGGACGGGGTGCTCACCGACGGGCGCATCATCCTCGACAATGAGGGGAACGAGCTCAAGTCCTTCGATGTCCGGGACGGCCACGGTATCCGGATGTTCATCAAGGCGGGCTTCCATGTCGCTCTCATCACCGGCAGGCATTCGAAGGTAGTGGAGCGGAGGGCCAGGGAACTGGGGATAGAGGACGTCTTCCAGAAATGCTACAAAAAGGTGGCGGCTTATGAGCAGGTCGTCGGCAAATTCGGCGTCTCCGACGAGGAGGTAGCCTACCTGGGAGACGATGTGGTGGATATTCCCCTCTTCAGGAGGGTGGGACTGGCCGTGGCGGTGGCGGACGCCTGCGCTGAAGCGAAGAAGGCGGCCGTTCATATCACGAAGGCCTCAGGCGGCAGGGGTGCGGCGCGGGAGCTCTGCGAGCTCATACTGAAAGCAAACGGGAAGTGGAAAGAGCTGCTGGATGAGTACAATACGCTTTAACCTTCCCACCCTCCTCACCTTCAGCCGGATCATCCTGATCCCCTTCTTTGTCCTGGTAACGCCGGGCAACCCCTACTGGGGGATCACCATCTTCCTGATCGCCTCCGTCACCGACTTCCTCGACGGGTACCTGGCGAGGAGGTCGGGACAGATCACGAAATTCGGCATGATCCTCGATCCCATAGCAGACAAATTCCTCGTCATCTCGGCCCTGATCCTCCTGGTGGACATGGTGCGGCTCTCCGCATGGGTCGCCATCATCATCATCGTCAGGGAATTCCTTGTGACCGCACTGCGGGTGGTGGCCCTCTCGAAAAGCATCGTGATCCCGTCGGAATCGGGGGGGAAGTGGAAAACCGCTGCGCAGATGACCTCCATCGTGCTTCTCTTCCTGCCCGGGGGCATCGGGAGCCTCGACTTCTATGATGTCGGCCTGGTGCTCATGTACATCGCCCTCGTGCTCGCCCTGGTTTCGGGCGTGAAATATACCGTATCTTTCTGGAAGCAGATACAATGATACTTCTTCTGATAGGCATAGCGTTCCTCATCGGCTCGGTCCCCACGGGCCTCCTGCTCGCAAAGGGGAAGGGGATCGACCTCAAGAGAGTGGGAAGCGGCAATATCGGTGCCACCAATGTGATGAGGACCATGGGCAAGGAAGCCGCCCTCCTTACGCTCATCGGGGATATGGCGAAGGGGGCGCTCCCCCTCCTGCTCTTCCGGGGGCTCCTGCATGCGGGATTCGACATTCCGGCTCCGGGCCTCCTTGCAGCGGTCTTCTCCGATACCCGCACCGCAACAGAGGGACTGCTCGGCCTCTCCGCCATCCTGGGGCACATTTTCTCCGTATTTCTCAAGGGCAAAGGGGGCAAGGGGGTCGCAACGAGTCTCGGTATGCTCCTCGTCCTCTCCCCTTACGTCGCCCTGCTCAGCGTCACGATCTGGCTTATCACCGCAAAATGGACCCGGTACTCCTCCCTCAGTGCGCTGGTGGCCTTCGGACTCCTGCCGTTCAACTTTCTCGTGCTGGATCCCGCGCGGGAAAAGGTCGCCACCGCGGTGGTGATCACTCTCCTGATCTTCCTGAAACATATTGAAAATATAAGGCGCCTTATCGCGGGGACGGAGAGCAAGATAGGACAAAAGGGGTAATTTACAAATACGAGTTACGCATATTTCGTCACTCCGGTGAAAACCGGAGTCCAGAAGTCTTTGAAACCTCTGGATTCCGGCTCTTGTCCCGGCCCAGTCCGGGATCTGCCGGAATGACGGAGAGGGGAAATCCTTACCTTGCAGACTCATTTATTGCATGTGCGTACGTCGTGTTACAAATAGAAAAAAAGAATTTTGAACTGTTTCCTGTAAAGAGGGAATAGGATGGACGGAGTTGCTGGAATCTTCTTATCAGTGGCACTGTATACGAAGGGCAGGTCCTTGCAAATACATAACGCGGGAGTGGATTTCAAACTGATGTTCGGCAGGGAAAGGAGCCTTCTCAATGCGCTGCCTTACTATCATCTCGACTATCAGGAACAGCTTTCGGGCAATCCTGAACAAAGATGGACATACCGTTTAACCATTGATGGCAAGTGGGAGCCCAATCTTTTCAATTTTTATTATCGGATTTACGCCCGTCTTGTTGCCGATATAGACATTCCGTTCCAGTTGGACAATGATGCGATCAGAAAGGGTGAAACTCACGTGCACGAGGCGTTGCGGGAGGCACTGGTTAATGCGCTTGTCCACGTCGACCATCTATCTTCACGACCTATCGTCATCATAAGATGTCCGGATGTTTTTCTGTTCCAAAATCCCGGACGACTTCGGATTCCTCTACACAGGCTGTATGAGGGGGGAGTCAGCGATCCCCGCAATCCGAATCTCCAAAAAAGGATTATTGGAGGTTCGTTATCCTCAACAACCAAATCATCCGTCACAGGCTTATAAGGTAGTTGATATGGATACAAAAACGCAGAAAACAGAAAATGCTTGTAAATCGGACAAATAAAGAGTCAGCTAGTAGTCAGTCACGGTTGAAAGTGAGGAAAGAGAATTCCTCCCTTTGGAAAAGGGAGGGCAGGAGGGATTTGATGAAGAAGAGTCTTTCAATCCATACAATCTCCCCCCGCCCCTCTTTGAAAAAGAGGGGTCTTAAAAAGGAATACCTCACTTTCAAATGTGACTTACCACTAGTATCTGAAGAGAAGCTGGTACCCGTTAAATTTAAAAAGTGTTCGATTTCAAGTTATTTTAACTGGAACAGCGCAAAAGAAATACAGCAGTGCAATGTGGTTGACCTACTGACAGCTTTAGGAGATATGTTAAATGAGCTATAAAAAAGCAGTTGTCCTTTTGAGCGGCGGGATCGACTCCTCCACTACGGCAGCCCTTGCAAAGGCGGAAGGGTATGAAATCTATGCCCTGAGCTTCGACTATGCCCAGCGGCACCGGCGAGAGCTCCTCTCGGCGGGAATGGTGGCGGAAAGTCTCGGGGTGAAGAAACACCTCGTCATCGGTTTCGACCTGCGCGCCATCGGCGGCTCCGCCCTCACCTCGGATAGGGAGGTACCGAAGGCGGAAAGCACCTGCGACAAAGAGGGAAAACACACTGAACAACTGAAGGAAAAGAGGACAGAGACGATACCGTCCACCTACGTCCCGGCCCGGAATACCATCTTCCTCTCCTTCGGTCTTTCGTGGGCCGAGGTGCTCGAAGCCCCCGCTATTTTCATCGGCGCCAATGCCGTAGATTACAGCGGGTATCCCGACTGCAGGCCGGAATACCTCACGGCCTTCGAGGCTATGGCGAATCTCGCCACAAAAGTTTCCGTGGAGGGAAAGATCCGGTTCAGGATCAACGCCCCCCTCCTGTACCTGACAAAAGCGGAGATCATCAGGAGGGGCACGGAACTGGGGCTCGACTACTCTCTCACCTGGAGCTGTTATGATCCCCGGGAAGCGGGCCCGGAGGAGCAAAAGGCGCGCGCCCCCTTTCCCCCCTCCCCCGTGTACGTCCCCTGTGGAAGGTGCGACAGTTGCCTTTTCAGGGCAAAGGGGTTCGAAGAGGCGGGACTGAAAGATCCCCTGCTGCAGTAGTAACCCGTGCCCTACCGGAGGAAATTGGGTGGATAAGGCACTTCTGCTCCTCGCTGTCCTGCTCATCAACCTGTTCGGCGTTGTCTGGTTCAGTTTCCTGTACCCCGTCCTGGTCCTGCAATCCTCCGCCTTCGCCGCAGTCCATGGATCTTACCATCGGCTACTTTCTCTGCCTGGCCGTTCTGTAGCAAGAAAGGACACCTTTACCTGCCTTTGTCAGTACGGAGGGCTTACATTCTCTGTAAAAAATAGTACAATACTACATAATGCCGAATGTAGGGGAAGCAATGAGGGAGCATAGGGTCTTTTTGATCGTTTTCGCCGTTTTCTTCCTGCTCGCAGGCGTGTCCTTCGCAGAGGGGAAACCCGATGCAGGGAGCGGGCTCAACGCCTATAGCAAAGGGGAGTTCGATCCGAAGGCGGAGGCGCTGCCCGGAGGGTTCCTCGGACACGATATCGTGGAGGTCTTTACAGCGGAAGGGGACCGGAAGAGCGGCAGTGCTTCTGCTCCCTACGCCTTTACCGTCGAAGACGGATCGGGGGTGGTCTTTTCGCCCTATCACTCCCGCTCCCGCTCGGTAAAAATCTCGCTGGTTTTGCATTCCGTTACATCCCCCTCCGCCCCTGAAGCCGCCCGTTGGGCCATCACTATTAAAGATATCGACAAGAGGACGGAATCCTACATCGGCTGCACGAAATGCGGCGTTCAGCAAAAGGTGGCCGCCCTCTTCAAGGATTCCTACGCCCTGGCGATCCTCAATACCGGCCGGATAGTGCACGAAAAGAAGAAGGGAACCGCGCACTACGCGGTCACGGTAAAGGGCATATCTCCCTCCGCAGCCCGAGCTCTGAAAGATACCGCGGCACTCCTCGTCGTCTGCGCCCCGGCTGCTTCCTTGCCGAACGGGCCGGTACCGTTCAGGGGAGAGTACCGTGTGAGCTGGACAGTGTATAAGCCCGTCGATATCACGAAAGATATCCATTATGTACCGGCGCGGATCGCAGAGATATGGGTCTATGATCGCACGACAGGAAAGATTTATGCGAAAGAGAGGATCAGCCCCCTCTGATCCCTGACGCATTACTTCTCTGTTGACCCCATATTCATTTCCAAGTAAACTTAACTCATGCTGGAGGCACTGTTCAATCCCTCTTCCGTCGCCGTTATCGGAGCCTCGAAAGACCCCAGGAAGGTCGGATACGCGGTGCTGGACAACCTGATCAAGTACCGGTATCCGGGGAAAATATATCCTGTAAACCCCAATGCAGAGGAAATCCTCGGAGTGAAAGCCTGTCCGAAGGTTTCGGAAGCGGACGGGAACGTCGATCTTGCGGTCATCTCCGTTCCGGCCCCCCTCGTACCGGACGCACTCCTGGACTGTGCCGCGGCGGAGGTACGGGCCGTGATCGTCGTCAGCGCGGGGTTCAAGGAGTCCGGGCCCGAGGGCTTCACGAGGGAAGAGCGGATCAAGGCCATTGCCCGGGAGCACTCTATCAGGATGCTCGGCCCCAACTGTCTCGGGCTTATCAATACGGCAAACAACATGAACGCCTCCTTTGCGGGCGGGATGCTTCCGAAGGGCAGGATCTCCTTCTTTTCCCAATCGGGAGCCCTCGGCATCGCCATTCTCGACTGGGCACTCGGCAATAACATCGGCTTCTCGAAATTCATCAGCCTGGGGAACAAAACCGACCTCAATGAGATAGACTTTATCGAATATTTCGCGGAGGATCCCGATACGGACGTCATCCTCGGGTATATAGAGGACGTAGTGGACGGCCACCGGTTCTTCCAGGTGGCCCGCAGGGCCACGAAGGTGAAGCCCATCATCCTCATCAAATCCGGGGGAACCGAAGCGGGTGCGCGGGCCGCCTCCTCCCATACCGGAGCCCTGGCGGGATCCGAGGTCGCCTTCAACGCAGCCTTCAAGCAGACCGGGATCATCAAGGCGGACGGGATCCAGGACCTTTTCGATACCGCCCTCGCCTTTTCAGGAAGGAAGCTCCCCGCGGGGGACAGGCTGCTCATCATCACCAATGCCGGAGGACCGGGGATCATCGCCGCGGACACCGCGGAGCGGATGAAAGTGAGGTTACCGCAGATGACAAAAAGCTCCATCGACGCCATCGCCTCCCTCCTGCCCCCCACCGCCTCCCTGTACAATCCGGTGGACATCATCGGGGATGCCACTTCTGAACGGTATGCAGCGGTGCTGCAGAGGGCCATCCACGATCCCAACGTGGACGGCATCGCCGTTATCCTCACTCCGCAGGCCATGACAGACGTGGAGAACACCGCCGACATCATCATCGAGGCGGCGCAGGCGACGGACAAGCCCATCATCGCCTCCTTCATCGGAGAGATGAGGGTGCGGAATTCCCTTGAGAAGCTCAAGAGGCACTCCATCCCCGGCTTTATCTATCCCGAAACAGCGGTCCGGTCCTTCAGGAGAATGTACGACTTCACCGTATGGCAGCACCGGTTCGAAGAGCCCCCGCAGACGGGGACCCCGGGGAAGGAGGCGGTAGCCGGGATCATCTCCTCTCTCCTGGAAGCGGAACGGTACGAGGTGGGGGAGGACAGTGCCATGGAAATCCTCTCCCACTACGGGTTCACCTTTCCCGAAAGGGCACTTGCCCGCACCTCCATGGAGGCTTTCGCCATTGCGGAAAGGATCGGCCCCCCCCTGGTGATGAAGATATCCTCTCCCGACATACTCCACAAGACGGACGTGGGAGGAGTCAAACTGAATATCGGCTCCGCCCTCGCCGCCCGCGACGCCTTCATGGAAATCACCAGCAATGTAAAGAGGCTCATGCCCGACGCTTTCGTCGAGGGCGTCATGCTCTATGAAATGATCAAGGGCGGAAAGGAAGTGATCATCGGCGTCACCTACGACCGGACCTTCGGTCATATGATCATGTTCGGGCTGGGAGGCATCTATGTGGAAGTATTGAAGGACGTTTCCTTCAGGATTGCGCCGGTCTCGCACAACGAGGCGCTCTCCATGATCAACGAAATCAGGACCAGCGCTCTCCTGCGGGGCGCCCGTGGAGAAAAACCGGTGGATATAGAAGCGATCGTCGAGTGCATCCTGCGCGTGTCGGCCCTGGTGACGGATTTTCCCCGGATCCGGGAACTGGACATCAATCCCCTCGTGGTAATGAGCAGGGGGACCTTCGCCCTCGATGCACGGATCATTTTCGAAAGGCCGAAATGAGGAAAAATGATACAATGAAAGACGAATCCCAGTCACCGGACTCCCCTGGAAGCGTCTGCCGGAGGCTCCCCGCATCGGCCGGGCGAGCGGAGCACCCCTGCGGGGGAGGGGGGAGATGCAGGGGATGCAGTTTGGAATTCAGAGAAGGAGGAAATACATGATTCCCGTATTCATCATTTCGAACAGGGGATACGCCGGGAAAACATTGCTCGCCATAGGGCTGGGGCTGAAGTTGATCGAAAAGGGGTATAAGGTAGGGTACATGAAGCCCATCAGCAAGACACCGGTTAAGCAGGGGGGGGAGGTGTACGATGCCGATGCCCTCTTTATAAAGGAGGCGCTCTCCCTTTCCGATCCGATGAACAGCATCTCCCCTTTTGTCCTCAGTTATGAGATGCAGAGCCTCCTGTTCGAAGGGAAGTCCGTGGACGCGAAAAGGAGAATCAGGGAGGCGCTCTCCGCTCACAAGAACAAAGACTTTCTCCTCATCGGCGGAGCCGGGGACCTCTTCGAAGGGGCGACCCTCGACAGCAATGCCCTCACCCTCATCGAGGAGACGGGTGGAAAGGCGCTCATGGTGGAAGCATGGAGAGGGGACCTCTCCATGGATACCCTCCTCGGGGGCAAGAGGCTGCTCCAGGGTAAATTCGCGGGCGGGGTGATCAATAAAGTGCCCGCCAACGCCCTGCGGCATGTGGAACAGAACGTAAAACCCTTTCTCGGGGGGAAAGAGGTGAATATCTTCGGGATATTCCAGAAGGACAGCCTGCTGGAATCCATCACCATAGCGCAGCTTATCGAGATCCTCCATGGAAGGGTCCTCTGCTGCGAGGACAAACTGAACGAGTTCGTGGAGCGCTTCTCTATCGGCGCCATGGACGTGGACAATGCCCTCGCCTACTTCAGAAGGGTGCCGAACAAGGCGGTGATCACCGGAGCGCACCGCTCCGACATTCAGCTCGTGGCCATGGAGACCTCCACAAAGTGCATCATTCTCACCGGCGGTCTCAGCATCAACGATGTCGTCCTCGGCAAGGCCCAGTCGAAAGGCATTCCCCTCATTTCGGTGCCGGAGGATACCTTCACCACCGTCGACAGGATCGAGTCGGTAATGGGGAAAACCCGGATACGCGAGCAGAGGAAAATAGACCGGGCAAAAGAGATCATCGATACATCCTTCGATACGGACGGCTTCCTTCAGGGGCTCTCCTAGAGAGCTGTTGTCCTTGAGCCTGTAGTTTTCTCCCTCCTGAATAACCCCTCCCGACCTCCCCTTACCCTAAGGGGAGGAACTGATCCCAGAGCCCCTTCTTCCTAAAAGGGAGAGAAGTGAATTCCCCCTCTTAGGGTAAGAGGGGGCGAGGGGGAGTTAGGGTGTGTTTGCACACTGGGTTCGTAGCGAGAGCGAGCGAACCGTTTCTGGGCAAGGCGTCCCGGGCACAATGCCCGGAGGCGTAGCAGAGCTACGGTGAGGACGATGTGTTCGGGAGAACACAGCACGGGGACGGTGCAGCCGGTCGCAGCAGAAGATAGTGTGCAAACACACCCTATCCCTCCAGGTACTTTTTGATCGCCTCGAGGAACTCCTTCACCATGACAGGCTTGGAGATATACCCGTCAAATCCTTCCTTGAGGAATCTCTCTCTATCGCCCTTCATGGCATAGGCGGTAAGGGCGATCACTTTGATGTGTTTCGTTTCCTCCTCCGCTTTCAGCAGCTTCACCACCGTCAATCCGTCCACCCCGGGCAACTGAATATCGAGAAGGACGAGTTCGGGGCTCTCTCTTTTTGCCAGATCCAGTGCCTCTTCCCCTTTATCGGTCCCGATACATTCGTACCCCCCCACGGTGAGGAGGTCAATGAACAGCTCCCTGTTGGCGGGGTTGTCCTCGATAACCAGTATCTTCACCTTACCGCTCATACATGCCTACTTTCTTTCCTCCGTTCTCTTTGACTTTCCGTAATATCTGGTGCGCCTTGAAAATGATTTCCTCGGGGGTGGAGGCATCCTGCGGGTAATTGACAACGGCGGCGCTTCCCGTAATGCACCCCTGGGGCATCGCCTCCTCGCCGAAAAAGGGATACCCCTCGATATAGGCGAGAAACCGCTTTGCCACGGCCTCGGCAGACTCCTTCGGCGTATTGGTGAGCACGACCCCGAACTCGTCGATGCCGCACCGCACCACCGTATCGGACCCCCGCAGCCCCTTCCGGAGGATATCCGCCACTTTCCTGATACAGATATTGGCCCGTGTAATGCCGTGGACTCTTATGTATTCGGTGAAATTGTCCAGATCGATGATCAGCGTGGTGAAAGTATTCCTGTACCTCTTTGCCCTGCTCACCTCCTGGGCAAGGCGTATCTGGAAGTAGGAATGATCGAAGAGACCGCTGACTTCGTCCAGAAACCCCGCCCGTGCAGGATAGGTCACCTCGAGATCCTTGATATATTCGAGGAGGTCTTCCTTGGTGAAGTGGCTCTTCTGGACAAAACTCTCTATCTTTCCGGCAAGCCGGAGCCGGTCCTCCACAGACAGGTCCTTCGCTGTCAGGATGAAAATGGGGATATCGTCAGTAACCGGACTGTCCTTCAGTTTCTGCACCACCTCGAAGCCGTCCACTTCGGGCATCATGAGATCGAGGATGATGAGGTCGGGCTTGCAGGAGGCGGCCTTGTCGATCCCTTCCTGCCCCGATCCCGAGGTGATAACGTTGTACCCTGCGGGTTCGAGAATGGAGGTCAGGAGCTCCAGTACCTCCTGGTTGTCGTCGATGCAGAGGATGGTGACGCTCTTTCGCACCTTTTTCGTATCGAAACTCAGCTCCTGGAGCTTCTTTAAAAGGGTCGTCCTGTCCACGGGCTTCACCAGGTAATCGGAGGCGCCAAGGGCGAAACCCAGTTCCCTGTTGTCGATGACCGAGGAGATGATCACCGGGATATCCTTCGTCTCGGGATCCGACTTCACTTCCTGCAGGATCTCCCATCCGTCCTTTTCCGGCAGCATCACATCGAGGAGCACGGCAAAGGGCTTCAGCTCTTTGATGCGGTGGACGGCCTCGATGCCGGAATACGCATGGGCAATCCGGTATCCCGCCTGGGCAAGATAGAGGGTCAGCACTTCCGAAGTGGAAGGGTCGTCCTCCACCACCAGGATAAGGGGTGACTTGCTCCGCTTGCTTTTCACCACCTCCACATCCTGTGCGGGAAACTCCTCCACAGGTCTGAACGGCCTTCGCAACGGCTCCCCCGCCACCACCCCGTCGAAGAGGGGGATGATGAAGGTGAATCTGCTGCCCACGTTCTCCTCGCTCTCCACCGCTATCTCTCCACCGTGCAGCGCAACAAGCCTCTTGGTGAGGGCAAGACCGAGACCGGTGCCCTCGTATTTCCGCGAGTAGCTGCTGTCGCCCTGCTCGAATTCGGAAAAGATCCTCTCCCGGTCCTCCGCCCGTATCCCGATCCCGGTATCCTCGATGGAAAACACAAGGAATTCGGCCTTCTCCGAAAACACCTCGAGGGTATGCGCGAAGGGGGGTAGCCCGGAGCCGCCGACCACCGAGGCCTCCAGCGTAATGGCGCCGCCCTCCGGGGTGAACTTGACGGCATTGGAGAGGAGGTTATAGAGGATCTGCTTGAATTTGACCCTGTCCGCCTTGACCGGGGGCAGATCCCCGGGAATCCGGACCCGCATTTCCTGTTTCTTCCTGTCCGCCAGGGACCGGATAACCGTTTCCACCTCCGCTACGGCATGGGCGAGGGAAAAGCTCTCATAGTGGAGCTCCATCTTCCCCGACTCGATCTTCGCGATATCGAGGATATTATTGATGAGCTGGAGGAGATGGCTCCCCGAATTGTAGATATTCTGCACATGGCGCTTCTGCTTTTCCTCAAGGGCGCCGTACACATCGTCAAGGAGCAATTCCGAAAAGCCGAGGATGGAATTGAGGGGGGTCCTCAGCTCATGGCTCATGGTGGCGATGAACTGGCTTTTCAGCTTGTTCGACCTCTCCAGCTCCCTGTTGGCCCTTTCGATCTCCTTGGTCCTTTCGAACACTTTCTCTTCCAGCTTTTCGTTCAGTTCATGGAGCTCCGCATTCCTCTCCTCGATGGCCCTTTCGAGTTTCTTTTTTTCCGTGATATCCTTGCTGATGCCCACGGTTCCCAGCATCCTGCCGTCGGAGTCTTTCAGGATGGTGAGGGTGAGGCTGACATCGATGGGCCTGCCGTCTTTTGCCTTCAGCTGGGTCTCATAGCCGGCAACATATCCGTCCCTTTCGAGAATGGCCATTATCTCCCCCCTTTCCTCGGGCCGCACCCACAGCTCCTCCACCTCCCTGCCGGTCATCTCTTCCTTTGTATAGCCGAGGACACGGGAGGCACCCTTATTGAACTCCACGATCCTCCTCCCGGTATCGGTGGTGATCACGATGTCCGCCGTGGTATCCAGGACATTCTCCAGGTAGGAGCGCGTCTCCGAGATGGCGGAGATGAGCCTGAACTTTTCGATGGCAAAAGCGGCCTGGATTCCGAGCAGGGTGAGAAACTCCACCTCCTTCTGACTCCAGTCCCGCACCGTGAAGTCGTCGATATAAAGGATACCGACCACCCTGTCGTTGGCGAAAAGGGGGACCGCCACAATGCTCCGGGCACCTTCGTTGAGAAGGACCTGGTTATCGATAAAGGAGTGTTTCTCCGTATCCGGGATCACGGTGGGTACCCTCTTACTCAGGATATGATCCGTCATCCCGCCGTCACGGCGCGTCCAGCGGCTTACCCGGGAAAAGGCGGGAGAGAAGCCCTGCAGGGCTTTGAGAGTCAGGGTATCATCGGTTTCATTATAGAGGGCAATGCTTCCCGCAGGAGCCCTGACCGTGCGGAGGGCCTCGGAAAGAAGGGTCTCCAGCGCCTCTTCCAGGGAGTCCGCCGAGGTGAGGGAAACACCGATACGGTAGAGCTCCTTCGTCTCTTCGAGGAGCCGCTTCACCTCTCCCTGGGCGTGCAGGCTCTTTTCGAGCAGGCTGCAGACAAAGAGCATTCTCCTGCCGTCGATGACCTCTGTCTCCGGGGCTTTCATGCGCATGATCTCGGAAATGAGGCCCTCGTCCCCGGTAACGTTCACCACGATATCGGGCCTCTTCTCCAGCAGCTCCCTGAAATGTCCGGCGATGGGAATGCCATGCCGCCGCGCAAGCTGCAGTCCGGGCGCATCGGGATCGCTGTCGGTAATTCCGGCGATCGTTATGTTATTGTCATGGAGTATTACCGAGAGGAGGGCGCTGCCGCCGCTTCCGGCTCCGATAATCGCTATGTTTCCCTTGAAAAGGTTCATGGGTCCTTCTTTCTTTCGAGCCTTTCCGTCATTCCCGTTCCTCTCTCGTACATCCCCTTTTCCCCCTTTGGAAAGGGAGGAGATTCCGCGCGGCCAGGCCCCCGCTGTTTTTCCCCCGGGAAAGGCGTGTTCTCCCCCTTCCCCCGCCCCCATACTGCGTAAAAAAAACCCGTGAGTATTTTACCTTATCGGGGCATCTCAATGCCGGGGAAAATTGACTTTCACCTTTTTCTTCAAGTATCTTAAAGGGTGACTGTCGGGACATCGCTATTAGGCCAGTTGCTGCTGAAGGCCAGGCTCATCACGGAAGAGCAACTCAACGAAGCTGTCCGTATTCAGAAACTGGAAGGGAAAAGGCTCGGCTCCGTTCTCCTGAAGCTGGGGTACATCAACGAGGAAAGCCTCATCACCTTCTTAAGCCGGCAGTACAACGCCCCCGCCATCAACCTTACGGATCACAAAATCGACACCAACCTGCTCAAGCTCGTTCCCTACGAGACAGCGAAAAAATTCCAGCTCATCCCCATCTCCAAGGACGGGGCGGCCCTGAGGATCGCCGTGGTGGACCCGTCCAACAACTTCGCCATCGACGAGGTCAGGTTCCTTACCGGGATGAAGATCTCCGTGCATGTGGCCGCGGAGTCCGCCATCATGGATTCCATCGAGAAATACTATCCCCGAAGGGACACGGCAAAGGCGTCTGCGGGTGCCGCCCCGAAAGGGAAGCCGGTGGAGAGCATGGAGCTGGACGATATGAACAAGATCATCGGCAGCGCTCTCGATGAGTTGACGGTGGTCGAGGAGAAGGAGGACAAGGACGCTCCCCGGGAGATGGACGCCCCCATCGTCAAGCTGGTGAACGGAATTCTCATGAACGCCATCAACACCCGCGCCAGCGACATCCATATCGAGCCGGCCGAAACCCTCCTGAGGGTACGGTACCGGGTCGACGGCGTGCTGCAGCCGGTGCTGAAGCTTCCCGTGAAAATGAAGAACGCCCTGACCTCCCGCATCAAGATAATGTCCCACCTCGACATCTCGGAAAGGAGACTGCCCCAGGACGGCAGGATCAAGCTCAAGTTCGGCGAGGACAGGGAGATCGATTTCCGTGTTTCCACTCTTCCCACCCTCTGGGGAGAAAAGATCGTCATGCGGCTCCTCGACAAATCCAACCTCCAGCTGGATCTCACCAGGCTGGGGTTCGACGAGAAGCCCCTCCAGGATTTTCTCGACGCGATTGAGAAGCCCTATGGAATGATCCTCGTGACCGGGCCCACCGGGAGCGGAAAGACCACCACCCTCTACTCCGCCCTCTCCCAGCTCAACAAGCCGGGGGTGAATATCATGACCGCGGAGGACCCGGTGGAGTACAACTTCTTCGGTATCAACCAGGTGCAGATCAAGGACGATATCGGGTTGAACTTCGCCTCCGCCCTGCGCTCCTTTCTGCGCCAGGACCCGGACGTGATCATGGTGGGCGAGATACGGGATTTCGAGACAGGGGAGATAGCCGTAAAGGCCGCCCTTACCGGACATCTTGTCCTGAGCACCCTCCACACCAACGACGCGCCGAGCACCGTGACACGGCTGATCAACATGGGGATCGAGCCGCTCATCGTCTCCGCCTCGGTGGTGCTGGTCATCGCGCAGCGGCTCGCGCGGAAAATATGCCCGAAGTGCAAGGAGGAGCAGAAGATATCGGAGGCCGCCCTCCGCAAGGCCGGTCTTGCCCCGGAGAGAATTTCCGGCGCCTCGTGCTCCATCGGCCTGGGCTGCCCCGAGTGCAACAATACCGGGTACAAGGGGAGGGTCGCTCTCTATGAAGTAATGCCGGTGAAGGACGAGTTGAAAGAGCTGATCCTCCAGGGGGCCTCATCGGCGGAGCTCAAAAAGGAGGCGATCCGCCTCGGCATGGCCACCCTGCGCCAGAGCGGCCTGAAGAAAGTACTCGAAGGCGTCACCTCCATGGAGGAAGTCCTCAGGGTGACCTTTGAAGACTGAGAAGGGGGAACAGGGAAACAGGACGGGAGCCCTCCGTACGCCTATGCTTGCACTGCATGATCTGCTGTCCCTGATGATCGAGAGGGAGGCCTCCGATCTGCACATCACCACGGGGTGCCCTCCGAAGCTGCGCATCTCCGGCAAGCTCCTCACTGTCCCGGACTGCCCTCCCCTCACTCCCGAGGAGACAAGGGAGCTCTGCCTGGGTTTCCTCACCGTCGCCCAAAGAAAGCTCTTCGAAGAGAGGAACGAAACCGACCTTTCCTTCGGCATTGCCGGCCTGAGCCGCTTCCGGGCCAACCTCTTCATGCAGAGGGGGGCGGTGGCGGGAGCCTTCAGGGCGATCCCCTTTCAGATCAAGACCTTAGGGGAACTGGGACTTCCCGGTGTGGTGGAACAGTTCCTGAAAAAGCCCCGGGGCCTCCTCCTGATTACCGGCCCTGCGGGGAGCGGGAAGTCCACTACCCTGGCCGCCATGATCGACTGGCTCAATACGAAGCGGGAGGGGCATATCATCACGATAGAGTCCCCTATCGAGTTTGTCCACCATCACCGGAACTGCATCGTCAATCAACGGGAGGTGCATTCCGACACTCCGTCCTTCGCCTCGGCACTGAGGCACTCCCTGCGTCAGAATCCCGACAGTGTCCTCGTAAGCGACCTCCCGGACCGTGAGACCATCGAGGCGGCCATCTCCCTTGCCGAATCAGGACATCTGACCCTCGCGGCCCTCCCCGCCCATTCGGGAACGCACACCCTCGGCAGCATCATCGACGCCTTTCCCCCGCATCAGCAGGACATGATCCGGGGGAAGCTCTCTTCCGTGCTCGAAGGGGTCCTCTCGCAGCAGCTGCTCCCGCGAAGGGATACCCCGGGAAGGGTCCTTGCCCTGGAGGTCCTGGTGCCGACCCCCGTTGTCAGGGGGCTGATCCGGGAGGGCAAGCTCGCACAAGTGTATTCGGTGATGCAGAGCGGTACGCGTTCGGGGTCGCAGACCATGAACCAGTCCCTCCTGGGGCTCTCTACGGAAAAGGTGATCTCCGCCGACGATGCGGTCACCTACTCTCCTTTTCCCGATGAAATGGTGCAGATGCTGAGCAAGGCGGGTCCCCCCGGCGGACAGAAGCAGAAGAGATAGGGCAGGGCGCCCCCTGAATCAGGTATCTCAGGTATCGATGAAATAGTCGAAAATCTGCCCGAAATCGAAACCGGCGGTCACCCTCGTCTTGTAGATGCCGTACAGGCTCTCCTTCCCTTCCACCAGGGGACGGGCCTTCACCCCGTGCTTGATGGAAAGGGAGGCCTCGATGAAGGCGGCAAGATGGTCGCAGGACTTGATCAGTTCACCGTCCAGGGGACAGAACGCATCGTCGTTATACCGGAGGTTGATCTCATCGCTGGAGACCCTCAGGATACCCTCCTCCTCTTTCTTTACCTTCGTCTCGAACTCGTTTTCGGTGAAATAACGGATCTCCTCCCTCCAGGAGGCCGGAAGCAGGGGGAGCAGCTTTTCCTCCACCTGTATCTTCTCGTACTCCCTGATGATCTCCTGCAGCCCCTCGATGGACCCCTTGATCGGGGAGACGATATCCCGGGTGAGGACTTCGGGAAGGTCATGGAAAAGGGCGGCAAAGAAATTATTGTAGGTCCTCCTGGGGCATGCCCCGATCTCCATGGAACAGAAATAGGCGAACATGGCGACGATGAGCATATGCCCCAGAACCGATGTCCTCGGTATCCGGGGGGATTGCGCCCACCTCTGTTGAAACCGCAACTGCCCGCAGAGATCGATGAACCCGTGAGACTTCTTTCCGAGGGTGATCTTCTGAACGCCGATCAGGTCGTAATGGTCCTCGATCTGGTTCTCGATTTCCTCTTTCGTCTTCTCGATTCCGTAGATGAACGGACAGACATTGTAGATGATCTTGAACTCCCAGTTGGTGGCGAGATAGTGGGCCGCCTTCAGAATTCTTTTCTCGAATTTCGCATAGTCACTATCGAACAGGTACCGGCGGAACTTCTCTTTGAAGTCCCCCTTTATGCCCTGTATATCCTTGTCGAGCTGCCTCAGCACCCACTCGTTCAATTCCTTTCCCTTGGTCGCCATCATGCGGTGGAAGACGGGCGGCTTGATATCGGTCAGGATCACCCGGTGGAGGAACTCGAAAATCCCCCCCTCGATAAGCCTGATCCAATCGACGGAAACTTCCCGGTCCGCCTCTTCGAACTTCGCCAGCACGTAGGCAATCACCATCTTGTGGGACTGCTTGTCCAGCTCCGTCAGCTCCACGGGACGCACATGGTCGTTCCACCGGAGAATGCTCGCCGCTTCAAAAAGTCTCTCTATCAATCCCTTCCGTATCATGAAATCCCCTGTATCCGTAATGCCCTATTATATCACAGGGGTTCCCCGGGCGGTTCCGGGCGGGGTGCAATAAAAAAACTTCTAAAAGGCATTCCCCTTCTGAGCAGGCATCCTCTGGTGAGGGGGGCAGGGGGCACCCTCTTTCTTTGCGAGTGAGTTCCTCCCTGTTCTCAGGGGACCCTCTCATTCCCCTCCCTTGAGGGGAGGGGAGAAAGGGGAGGGTGTCCTGGCCCCCTCTGCTATTCCAGACACTCGCTGCAGGGAAGAGGATACCCCCCTGCCCCCGTCACACTCCCTTTCAGAATCCGTCACTCAGGGAGAAAGCCGGAGCCCCTCTACTCCGTCACCCCGGAGAGAGTCGGAATCCCTCAAAGCCGTCACCCCGGCGAAAGCCGGGGTCCAGAGTCTCTGAACCGGAGTCTTTCGGAAAAAGACTGGATCCCGGCTCAGAGGATCTGCCGGGATGACGACAGAAGAAAAGAGAGGGGAGAGGGACCCCCTCTTTCTCTTTCCCCCGAAAGGAATGCATGTTTGATGGGCATGCATGATGAAGAAGAGGGGAGTCCTTGACAAGAATAAACCAGGGGACAGGGGGTGAGTGCTCCCTCTCTCAGAGAGGGGAGGAGGGGAGTTCTGAGCGGACCTTAGCTCTTGTTCGTCTCCTCTCTTCGTGAAACGGAGGGGCCACCACAGTGCATGTTTGAGCGGAAGCGAGTTTGCGCTGTGGTAACGGAGTGAGCGGTAGAGAGGCAGAACAAGAGGTCGGGGAGTGAAGGACTTCACGACTCCCTGACAAAGAACAGAGGGGAGAGGTCAGGGGTGACGCTCCCCGGAGGATACGAGCATCAGAATCAACTATCCGCGAGGGAATACGGTGATCCTGTCGCATTGCAAGGACATCGAATCCCCCTGCCCCGCCCCCCTGAAAGAGAGGCGCATTAAAAAGAGAGAGGATAAGTTATTTTTTTGTCCACTTTGATAGGGTAGAATAGGGGGAGCGTGATTTCAGAAAAACGGTGGAAAGGAGCGGGAACATCATGGCCTGGCTCTCCCTCTTCATTGCAGGGCTCTTCGAAACTGCTTGGGCCATAGGCCTCAAGTATACCGAAGGATTCACCCGGCTCTGGCCGAGCATCTTCACCATCCTCGCCATGATCGCCAGCCTGCTTTTTCTGTCCCGGGCGCTGCGCACCATCCCGGTCGGCACGGGATATGCCGTCTGGACAGGCATCGGCGCGGTGGGGACAGCCATCCTTGGAATCCTGCTCTTTTCCGAACCGGCAACCTTTGTCCGCCTGGCGTGTATCGGCCTGATCGTGGCAGGGATCATCGGTCTCATGCTGGTCTCGCCCTGAAGACCGGGAAGAGCTACCCCTTCTCCCTACAGTCCTATTTATGGAAAAGGAGCCGTGCAGCTATCACCATCAATGCCGCCGGAATCCAGATCCAGACCGCCTCGCTCAGGATCACCCGTGCTCCCCAAGGGCTGAAAAACGACTTTATGCCGATAGGGGAAACTTTTATCGGGGTCCAGGGTAGGAAATATCTCGTTGTATCAAAAGGAGAAAAGAGCGCAATTCCCATCCCCCCATCCGTCATGGCGTCCAGAATGCCGTGGGTTGCGGTGAGGAGAGAGAAATACCCGCACAACAGGAGCCACCTCTGCGTAAAGAGGGGTGCCTCCCGGCTGAAAAAAAAAGTGGCAACCACACCCCCCAGAAGCAGGGCGAAGACAAAAGAATGGAAAAAACCTCTGTGCCCGAGGAAGTGGGAATAGGGAATACCGAAATGGAAGGTGACAACATCGGCGTCGGGCAGCACCGGACAGAGGGCGGACAGGACCCAGAAACGCAGGGGCATCTCCCCGTGGGAAACCACACTGGCCGCAGCAAGGCCGACAATGGCATGAGAGATGATTGAAGCCAACGGTACCCTCCTTCTTTAATTGTACCGTAAAAGGAGCTTTGCCTCTATCCGGCGGTCGCTCCGGGTGTGATGAAAGTGAGGAGTAATAAGCAAAAAGAGCGAGTAAAGATAAAAGAAAAAGGGATACCCTATAAATAAAGACTCCTTTTGTCTTTTATATAGGGAAAAAGCGAAAATTCGGCGAAAATGAGAATTTTCCGCCTTTGTAATAATTCCCTGTTTGTTATATTGTTAAGTATGAAAGGGGGTGCATGATAATGACAGGAACGAAAGAACTGGTCAAAACCGAAAAATCCAGGATGCTGACACCTTTTGACGATCTCGAGAGGTGGTTCGAGAGCATGTGGTCGAGACCGTCTTCGCTGTTCGGTCCGTCATTGTGGCCCGCGAGCCGTCTCATGGAAATGAAGGAGCTTTCTCCTTCGGTGGACATCTATGAGGAAGGCAACGAGCTGGTGATGAAAGCTGATCTTCCCGGTGTGAAGAGGGACGAGATCACGATCGATCTGACCGGCAATACGCTTACCATCTCCGGTGAGAAGAAGCAGGAAGAGAAAGTGGAGAAAGAGAATTACTACCGGTATGAAAGGTGCCACGGTTCCTTCCACCGCAGCTTCGAGCTTCCCGAAGACATCGATACGGAGAAGGTATCCGCCCACTTCGAAGACGGTGTCCTCGAAATAAGGATCCCGAAGACGGAAGAGGCGATCGGCAAGAGCAAGAAGATCCCGGTCGACTGACGGATCGGATGAAGGATACTCCCCGGGGGAGCACTTCCCCCAGGGAGTTTTTGTTTTTCAAAGAGAGGAGGTTATACGGTCCCGCAATACGTGTGAAAGCTCTCCACCGGAAGAGGCTCACTGAAGAAGAACCCCTGCACTTCATCGCAGCCGGTAGAATAGAGGATCTCAAACTGCTCCGCGGTTTCCACGCCCCCGGTAACCACCTTCAGCCTCATACTGTGCGCCAATGAGACGATCGCCCTGACAATGCTCTGGTCGTCGGGGCCACCGCGATATCCCTGATGTCGGCAGGCCGGTCAGCAGGTCATGATGCGCCTGGTACCTGATGGCTTCCTCCATCCTCCTGCGCTCGGTAATATCCGAAAGAATGCAGACAAACCCGATAACCCATCCCTCCTCATCCCGCTTGTATGCCCAGTCGACCTGCACATCGATAATCCGTCCATCTTTATTGAGATTTCTGCCGGTATAGGGAGTCGGAGAAGGCTGTTCCCGGACCAGTTGTCGCAAATAGGCGGGCAGGGTCTCCTTAAGGGCAAGAAGAAGCTTTCCGATGAGAAAAAGGAAGCAGGAAGAAGGAGAGTTCCAGGCAGGAATCCTTTGGCAAGGGAAAAGAGATATGGGTGGGATTTCGTTGCGTCTCTCAGCGAAACGGCCACCCCAGCGCTTGAGATTGCTTCGCGGCCCTATTGCCCGCTCACCTTACCGAGCATGCGGATAAAAAGGGCCAGCAGGGCTGCATCGTAATGTACCGTCTCCTTGGAGATGATCTTCAACGCCTCGAAAGGACTGAACGCCTTCTTATAGGGACGCTCCGTCGTCAACGCATCATAACAGTCCGCAATAGCCGCAATCCTGCCGAAAAGCCGTATCTCTGCGCCTTTCAATCTCCGGGGGTATCCCTTCCCTGAAAGCTTTTCGTGATGCTGCAGCACCGCATCGTAGGTCTCCCCAGGGATATCCTTGTGCCCACGGAGGATCATCTCCCCTTCGTTGACATGCTCCTGGATTCTCTTGTACTCATAATCGTCCAGGCTCCCCTGCTTGTTGAGGATTTCGGGAGGGATGTTCGTCTTCCCTATATCGTGGAGCATTGCGCCCGTTCCCAACAGGTGCACCGTCTCCTTGTCCAGCCCGGCCGCCACCCCAAGGCCGATGCTCAGGGTTGCGACGTTCACGCAGTGGGTGTAGGTGTAGTAATCGTATTTGCTGAGGGTTATCATCGAATAGATCATATCCCTGTTCTCAAGGAGGGAGTCGGTAACCGTGTTCACAATATTCCTTACTTCCTTGATCTTCTCTCCGCTCCGGGGGTTTTCGAGCAGGTCTTTCATGAGGATCTTGGAATTCTCTTTCAGCACAAGAGCTTTGCGCTTCATCGCCTCGTTCTCGGGCAGACCGGAGGTGTCCTGGAGGGAGTTCAGATACGCAGAGTAGAGCGGCAGAGCGGATTTCTCGATGACGATCTCGTTCGCACGATCAGTGGTGAGCTTCGCCAGGAGATCCCTGCTGAGAACGACGGGTGAGTCATCCCCTGCTTTCACCACTGTTTCGAACCGGGTCAGCTTCTGCCTCATGACGGAGAAGTGTACCGCTGTGCCGGGGACAAGCGTATTCCTGTCGATCTGGAAGAACCCTTCCTTCCGGAAGGAGTAGTCCTTGAAGTTTTTTATATCGAGTATGTCGGGGTCTTCCGGAAGCTCGACCTTCCTGGGTTCGCTCTCATCGCTCCCGCCTATTTCCCGTAATTGAGTTCCCATGTCGTCCTTGCAGTTCCTTGACGATACCGCTTCCCGTTTTTCCTGGCAGAGTATCCAGCGAAAAAACGGAACGAAATGTACAACCAGAGGATAGCAAATTTATAGCAAATTGAGTGCCAACAATACATTTCATGAACAAATCAATAACTTAATTAAGGTCAAAGAGGTTCTCTCTGTCCCTTTATGGCCCGGTTGCCTCCCAAAGAGACAAGGAGATTGGCAAGATTCCAATTTTAATGGGAAAAATGCAAATTCAGGGAGAATAGCAGGGCAAATGCAGCAAAATGCCCGGTGAGTGAGCATGCCTCTTGCGATTGCTTCGCTGCGCGCGCAATGACAGAGACAGGTAGAGGAAAAGGTAGCGGTAGAGAGGGAAACAGAAGATCTGAATACCCGGGCATACTGCCTCTGCTCAGGCGTCAGACGGGTCTTCCAGTGCATGCGGTCTACACAACCCGGTGCGGATGGGTGTAGATGTTGAGCCGGTCGGCCCGGATGAAGCCCACCACCGTCACTCCGTTCTTTTCGGCGATATCCACCGCAAGGCTGGTGGGAGACGTCCTGCTGGCGACGACGGGGATGCCCCACTTCGCGCACTTGGAAACGATCTCCGAGGAGAGTCTTCCGCTGGCGAGCATGATCTTGCCCTCGAAAGGGATGCTCTCGATTAGGGCATACCCAAGGACCTTATCCACCGCATTGTGCCTGCCGATATCTTCCGCAATGCAGAGAATATGTTCCCCGTCGCTCAGGCCGGCGCTATGCACGCAGCCGGTGAGCTTGTACAGCTCCGAGGAGTTCTGGAATTTCCTGAACAGGTGTTTCAGGGCGTCGGCCCTGATGCGAAAAGGGTCCTCCGTCTTCCGGAGAGACATCCTCTTGGGGAACGTGATGCCGCCGATGCACCCGGAGGTGATCACCGCTCCCTCCATGGAAACCTCTCCTTCCGCGGGAATGTCCACAATCACGTCGTCCCCGTACTCGATGGACATTCTCTCGGCACACCAGCCGCCCTTTATGATGTCCTCGGTCATGAACATTCCCACCACCAGCTCCCTGACCATCATCGGAGTACAATAGAGACTCAATAATTCCTTCCCGTTCACGGATACGCGCAGCCTCTTCTCCACCGCTACGAAGTCCTCCTGCTCCAGGAAGGAGTCCGCCGTGTTCTTGCAGATGGTGCGCTTGATAAAACTTTGCATGGAAACAGTCCCTTCTCTATTCATGTCCCGACGGCCTCAGGTGCTCGCTCACCATGCTCATCATCATGAGACCGTCGTTCTTAAGCTGTTCATACATCCGCGCATTCTCGATGGCGGTGCCGCAGACCTCCGCAAGAGACGCGGAGAAGGAAATATCCTCCTCCGAGAAATGGCGCAGCTCATCGGTGAGCAGCCGCAAGACGCCGATCACCGTTCCCTTTACCACAATGGGGAGGGTAAGAATGCTCTTGATCCCCTCCTCGAGGGCCTCCTTCTGGTAATGGATCCTCGGGTCGGTGGCGACATCATAGATGGCGACGGGCTTCGTCTGCAACGCCTCCTGCACATTCTCCTCGATATCCACGGGGCCCCGCGCCAGGTACCGCGCGCTCAGACCGTGCGCGGCAGCCAGCTCCAGTTTCTGTCTCGTCTCATCGAGGAGGCGGATGGTGGCCGCCTTCAGATGCATGGCCTCGGGGAGCTTGCTGACGATAAGGTTGAGCACCTCGCTCAGCCGGAGAGTGGAGCTCACCGCCTTCGTCACCTCCTGGAATACCCGCAGGTACTCCCGGGCACGCGATACGGTGGTTTCGAAAATCCGCGCATTCATAATGGCAATGGCCGCCTGCTCCGCAATGGCGGTCATGAACTTGAGGTCCTCCGCCTTGTACTTCACCGGCTCCGCGGTATACATGCGCAGGACGCCGATCACCTCTTTCTTGAACTTCACGGGGATGGAGAGGATGCTCCGGATACCCTCCTCTTCCGCTTCCCTCCGGTACTGGGCGTCGGGGTCAGCGGCGATGTCGTAGGTGGTGACCGCCTTTCCCGCCAGGGCGTCGAAAGTGTTCGGGTCGAACCCTACAGGTCCCTTGTTCACGTATTTTTCGCTCAGGCCGTAATAGGCGGCCACTTCCAGCTTCTGCGTATCCTTGTTCAGGAGGCGCAGCATGCTCGCCTTCACGTTCATCACCTTCACCGCATTGGTCACGATGAGCTTCAGCACCTCGTCCAGGGAGAGGCTGGAGCTGATGGCCTTGCAGATGTTCTGGTAGCTTTCGAGGTAAACCTTCTTTTCGAAGATGTTTTCGGCGCACTCGGGGCACATACCGTGCGTAAAGACCCCGAAGCCCTCGTCGGTGAAATACTTTTCGATCTGCTCCCAGGAGTCCTCGCTGATACGGATCTTCTTGCACCAGGCGCAGATGGGGATCAGCCTGTCCCGCCTCTGGTTCCGCATATAGGTTTCCACCGCGGAGAACACCCGGGTGTTGTCGCGGATGAGGGAGATGGCCCCCACCACCTTCTGCCCCTTGAATACGGGCGAGGCGTGCTCTTCCACGTACCATTTCATGCCGTTTTTCCCGAGGATAACCAGTGTCTTTACTACGGGCTTGGACGATTGGAGACAGAGGAGGGCGGGATATTCGTACGCAGGGATCCGGGCACCCGATTCGTCCTCGTACCGGACCACCTCTTCGCACGGCCTCTTTTTTGTCTCGCCGGCGGTAAGTCCGGTGAGGGCTTCCACGCCCCTGTTCCAGTACTCGACCTGCTTTTCAGCGTTGATATAGTAGACGCCGTCTATGATACTGTCGAGAATCGAAAAATCGATTTTTCCAAACATTTTCTATTATACACTATCGAATTGCAATTGCCAGATGACCGACGACTGACTCCCCCTCCCCCCTCTTACCCCTAAGAGGGGAAAAGACAGGCTTTCCTCTCAGGCCGTCACCCCGGCGAAAGCCGGGGTCCAGTTCCTTATTGAAGAGGACTGGGTCCCGGCTCAGAAGATCTGCCGGGATGACGGCACAGAAGAAAAGACTCCCTTCCCTACGCCGCTTCGATCTTTACCGCCACGAGGGGCAGTCCGCCATCGGCGGCGGGATGGGTAAGGGCATTGATCTTCGCATGGGTGAAATGGGTGGGGGCGAAGACGGTCCCCTCCGGGACCTCATCCGAAACCATGGCCTTCAGGTAAGCCTCCCCGCGCCGCGAAGCGATCTTTACGAAACCCTCGTCCCGGATCCGGTACTTCTCCGCATCCGCCGTGCTGATCTGCAGGTATGCGTCCGCGACCACGGTGTCGAGGTTGCGGGAGAGGACCGAGAGGGCGCCCGAATGCTGCAGGATATTGGAGGTAACCATGAGGAGCGGATACTCGCCGCCCGCCTGCTCCATCACCTCGTAGGCGACGGGGTTGAAAGAGGCCTTCGCCTCCCCCTTTTCTCCATAAGCGACCCTGTCCGTAAGGGCTCCCCTGATGTCCGCGAGCCCCTTCAGCCCCAGGTCCTTGTTCATGAGCCGGGCGAGGTTCCTGAAGATCTTCCAGTCGGGGATCGATTGCCCCGTCTCGGAGATAAGCTTCGGAACTTTCCGGACAGCGCCCGCCGCGCTCATGAAAGTCCCCTCCTTCTCCGCCCAGCTGCTGGAGGGCAGGACCACATCCGCGAGCTTCGCCGTTTCGGTGAGGGTGATGTCCTGCACGATGAGCAGGTCGAGGCCCTTGAGGGTCTTCTCCACGGCGGAGACATCCTGGAACGAGGCGAGGGGGTCCTCCCCCATCACATAGAGTGCCTTCAGGCTCCCCTGTTTGTAGAGCATTTCGCGGGCGTCCTTTCCCCCGGAGAGGGGCCGCACGTCCGCCGCCCACATGCCGAGGGTATTCGAAAACTCGGCAGGCACCTGGAGGGTTTCCGGATCGTCTCCCATCAGGAGCACCAGGTTCGCCGCGGCGAGATAGGTGTTCACGCTTTTCGTGTTCTCCGAGGAGCCCGCGGTCATGGCGATACACCTCTTCCCCGCGGAAGCATACTCCTTCGCCACCTTCACGATCTCCCCCTCGGTCAGTCCGGTGATCCCCGCCGCCTCTGCCAGAGTATAGCCCTTCAGGCTGCTCAGCAGGGAATCGAAACGGGGCAGCGAAAGCGCCTTCTCCCTGCTGTAGAGCCCCTCGTCCACAATCACCTTCATGATGCCGTTCAGGAGGGCGATCCCGGTCCCCGGCTTTGTCCTGAGCCACCGGGAGCTGTTTCGCGCCAGTTTCGTCTCCTTGGAGTCGGCCACCACCAGGGTTGCCCCCTCATTCTTCGCGGTGATGAAGTTCAGCCCCCAGACCGGGAGAGTGGAGGTGATATCGGAATCCACCACCAGGAGGAAGTCCGCTTCAAGGGGGGCCTCCCATTTGATGGGCAGGCTGTCCAGCCCGAAAGCCTTCTCCACCGCCTGCTGCACCTTTGCATAGCCGAAGCGCGCTGCGGAATCGATATTATCGGTCCCGACCACTTCCCGCATGAACCTCTGGAGCATGTAGTTGTCTTCCATGGTGCATCTCTGGGCTCCGAGGGCGCCGATGGCCCCGGCCCCGTGCTGCTCCCTGATCATATCGAGCTTCTGTGCCACGAAGGTGAGGGCATCCTCCCAGGTGGCGGGCTCCAGACTTTCCCCTCTCTTCAACAGGGGGGTGGTGAGCCGGTTCTCCGAATAGATGAAGTCGAAACCGAACCGTCCCCTGCTGCAGAGGTCGCCGTCGTTGATGCCCACGCCCTGCTTCCCCCGGGCCCGGATGATGCGGCCCTCCCTGAGGCTCAGGTTGGTAGTGCAACCGCAGCCGCAATAGGGGCAGGGGATCTCGTGCTCGTCCATGAACCACACCCGAGAGCGAAAACGGTAGGGCTTGCTGCCGAGGGCACCCACCGGGCAGACATCGATGCATTGCCCGCAGAACTCGCAATCCAGCGTCTCTTCGAAAGCGGGGCTTATCTTCGACTCGAATCCCCTGCCGATGATATTGATGGCGCCGACGCCCTGATGCTCGTGGCAGACCCGCACGCACTTGCCGCAGAGGATACACCGGTTGGGGTTCCGCTCCACGATGGGCGCATCGATCCGCTCCGCATCGCTCTTCCTCTCCCCCACGAACCTGCTCTGCGACGGCCCGTATTTGAAGGCGAGATCCTGGAGGGAGCACTCGCCCGCCTTGTCGCAGACGGGGCAGTCGAGGGGGTGGTGCACCAGCAGGAGCTCAAGGACCATCTTCCGCGCCTTCGCCAGCTTCGGCGTCTCCGTCAGGACCGCCATCCCCTCTTCCGCGGGGGTGGAGCAGGCGGCGAAGAGCCTCTTCTGCCCCTCCACCTCCACCACGCAGAGCCTGCATCCGCCGTAGGGCCTGAGCCTCTTGTCGTAGCAGAGGTTGGGGATATAGATACCGTTCTTTGTGGCTGCCTGGAGGATGGTCGTCCCCGGCTCCACCTTTATGCTCTTTCCGTTTATCGTACATTCAATCATGGCGTATTATTCCTCCTTCCCCGCCAGCGTCTGGATCTGTTTGTCCCCCAGGGTATCCTGGTCGGGAAGCCCTTTCAGGAGTTCCCGCATGCTCCTCGGACCGATCTTCACCGAATCGAACTTGCAGGCTTCGTAGCAGGAGCGGCACTGGATGCATCGGGACTGGTCGATGCGGTGGGGGACCTTCTTTTCGCCGGAGACCGCGTTCTGCGGGCAGACCCTCTTGCACGCGCCGCAGGCCTTGCACTTCTCCTCGTCGATGTAGAAGGTGCAGAGGTCTTTGCAGACCCCCGTCTTGCACCACCCTTCATTGATGTGGGATTCGTACTCGTCCCTGAAGTACCGGATGGTGGTGAGGACCGGGTTCGGCGCTGTCTGGCCGAGACCGCAGAGGGAGGTGGAGATGATGTCCTGCGCCATATCCTGGAGCAGCTCGATGTCCCCCGCCTTGCCCCTGCCCTCGGTGATGTTCGTCAGGATGTCCAGCATGACCGTGGTGCCTATCCTGCATGGCGGGCACTTGCCGCAGGACTCCTCCGCAGTGAATTCGAGGAAGAACTTGGCCACGCTCACCATGCAGTTCAGGTCGTTCATGACGACCATGCCGCCCGACCCGACGATGGCCCCTGTCTGCATGATGTCTTCGTAGGTCACCGGGGTGTCGAGAAGGTGCTCCGGGATACAGCCGCCGGAGGGTCCGCCGAGCTGCACCGCCTTGAACTTCCTCCCCTTGGGGACGCCGCCCCCGATCTCGTAGATGATCCTCCGGAGGGGAATGCCCATGGGGACCTCGATCAGCCCGATGTTGCTGATCGCGCCGCTCAGGGCGAAGACCTTGGTGCCGCTGGATTTCTCGGTGCCGAGGCTCCGGTACCAGTCGGCCCCGTTCAGGATGATGGGCGGAATGTTCGCGTAGGTCTCGACATTGTTGAGCACGGTGGGCTTGTCCCACAGGCCCTTCACCGCGGGGAACGGCGGCCTCGGACGGGGCATGCCCCTCTTTCCTTCGAGGGACCGCATCAGCGCCGTCTCCTCGCCGCAGACGAAGGCCCCCGCGCCCTGGTAGATCTCTATATCGAGGTTGAAGCCGGTCCCGAGGATGTTCTCGCCCAGGAGACCGTACTCCTTCGCCTGGTTGATGGCGAGCTGGAGCCGGTGGACCGCCAGGGGGTACTCCGCCCTTACATAGATGTATCCCTTGCTCGCCCCGATGGCTTTGGCGCCGATGATCATCCCTTCGAGGACCACATGGGGGTCGGCTTCCATGATGCTCCTGTCCATGAAGGCCCCGGGGTCTCCCTCGTCGCCGTTGCAGAGGATATACTTCTGATCGTCCTTCACCTTCGAACAGAATTCCCATTTGAGGCCGGTGGGGAAGCCCGCGCCGCCCCTTCCGCGGAGGCCCGATCTCTTCATCTCGTCGACGATCTGCGCGGAGGTCATTTCGGTCAGCGCCTTTGCCGCCGCCTGGTACCCGTCGCGGGCGATATACTCATCGATATTCTCGGCGTCGATCATGCCCTTGTTCCGCAAGGCCCGGAGCACCTGCAGGCTATAGAAGGGTACGTCCTTCATCAGAGGGACGGTCCGCTCCTTCGCCGGCTCTTTGCAGATAAGACGCTCCACCGGCTTTCCCTTGACGAAATGGTCTTCCACGATGACGGGGATATCCTCCATCCCCACTCTCTCGTAGAAGATTTCGTCGGGATGAACCGCCATGACAGGACCCTGCGCACAGAGGCCAAGACACCCGGTCAGGAGCACGTTGATCTCTTTTTCGAGCCCCTTCCTCTGCAATTCCTCGTCAAGCGCCTTCTTTATCTTCAAGGTGCCGCCGGCAATACATCCGGTACCACCGCATACCATTACACTCGCACGAAAAGTATCCATGATTCCTCCTTAGTATTCACTCTCTCCCCTTCCCGTCGTCCACTCCCGCTCATCCCCTCTTGTCTCTCCCTTAATAGGCAGTCTCGCTGCCCACTACGAGGGCGCATTCACCCACGACCTGCCCGTTCTGCACATGCTCCGCGAAGATCTTCCGCATCTTCTCCTCGTTGAGGTACACGTACTTGACCGGCGGCGCGTTCAGCACCTCCACGGTGGCCATGGGCTCCTTGCTGCAGAGGCCGGCGCATCCCGAGGTGGCCACGATAATGTCCTTTGCCCCCGCCTTGCCGATCTCGTCCAGAAGCGCATCCATCACCTTCTTCGCACCGGCCGCGATACCGCAGGTGCCCATGTGCACGGTGACCTTCGCCCTGCTGCCCCCTTCTTTCAGGGCAAGCTTCTCCCTGTTCTGCTCTTTTATCTTCTTCAAGTCATCCACTGTCAGTCTGGGCATGAATTCCTCCTCATTGTTCCCCCCCCGAAGTGCGAAACCCCGGCCCCTCCGGATTTCGTGCTTCGTATTCCGGGTTTCGAGTTTCGGGTTTCTATTCGTAGTCCTTCAGCAGGTCCAAGACCTTTATCGGGTTGATGGAGCCGTAGGTGTCCTTGTCTACCACCACCACCGGAGCGAGACCGCAGGCACCGAGGCACCGTACCGTCTCGAGGGAGAAATTCCTGTCCGTGGTGATTCCCCCCACTTCTATCTGCAATCCGTCGCTCAGCTTCTTTACGATCTCTTCCGCCCCCTTCACATAGCAGGCGGTGCCGAGGCATACCCTGATGTTATGCTTTCCCTTGGGCTTCATGGTGAAGAAGGAGTAGAAAGACACCACGCCATGGACTTCGCTCACCGGGACCTTCAGTCCCCTCGCCACATGCCTCTGGACAACGGGAGGAAGATACCCCACCAGGTCCTGGGCCTCCTGGAGCACCGGGATAAGGGCACCGGGCTTGCCCCGGTACCGGCGTATGATCTCATCCAGCTTCTCCGCCGTCTCTTCGGTGTAATCCTCCACCCGCGCCTCGGGAGTGACCCCCTTTTTCTTCAACTCCACCGCCTTGCCCGTGGCCTCCAGGAGGAGGGCCGGAGAGAAAGGCTTCGGCAGGTAATCGATGATGCGGAGGCTCAACGACTCCCTGATGCTCTCCTGGGAGGGATACCCCGTTATCACGACTATATTTATATCAGGGTCTTTCGCCCGCACCTGCTTCATAAAGTCCAGACCGTTCATCTCCGGCATCATCAGATCGGTGATGATGAGGTCGTACCGGTTCTGCTCCAGAAGGCCGAGCGCCTCCTTCGCGGAGGTCACGGTGCTGACCCCGTACCCCTCGGGACCCAGTATTCTTTCGCAACTCTTCAGGACAACCTGTTCGTCATCCACCACAAGGACATTTCCCTTCATCCTGTATCCTCCTTATCCCTTTATCGGATTGATCCGTGCCAGCCACAGGAACCACCCCTCGCAGAGATGGTCCTTCACCAGGGAACAGATGGCGTCGTTGGCATGATCGTTTACCTCTTTCAACACGCCCGTCATGGGCGCTTTCACCTCATAGATGTTTCCGTCCCCGGAAAGCAGCTTCGCAAAGGGCTCCCCGGTAACGAGGGCCTTGAGATCCCTCATGATATCCACATACAGGAGCTGCCCGCTCACCAGGAAGTGCCGTACATCCACCCCCAGCTCCCAGGCGCCGTCCTTCAGCGGCCGCGCCCAGGCCCCGTCCTTGTAGTAGACGGTGAAGTTGTCCATATCGGAAGCGGGGACAATATACTCCTTGAACTGGTCGATATACGCCTTTTTCAGAATCCAGCCCCTCTTGTCGAACACCCTGCGGGCCACATTCAGCATGAAATCGGGGGTAAAGGGCTTTTCCAGATATTCAAAGGCACCGAGCCGTATGGACTCTTTCGCATCCTCCAGCGACGGGTACCCGGTGATAACCACCACATCGGCCCTGGGCTGCACCGCCTTTGCTTCCTGGATAACGGAAAGCCCGTAGACATCGGGAAGCCGTATATCGGTAATGACCAGATCGAATTCTTCCTGTGCTATCTTCTTTGCGGCACTTTCGCCATCCTCCACGGTGAAAACCGTGAATCCCTCCCCGCCCAGTATCCTCTTGCAACTGAGCCCGATGACGGGATCGTCGTCTACCACCAATATCTTTTGCTTATCCATGTTTTCCCCCTTCACAGCGAAAATGGTTACGGAGCTTCAGGGAGCCTGCGCTCCCGCAGAAGTGAATTTAGCAAGAAGAGTGCCAGGGAGAAAAAAAGACGCATTCCTACTAGTTTACACATTTCCGGGGGGAAAAGTGTATATCCTTTTTATACAGTCATCCCGGAAGGCACTCTCCCGACCCCGTTGAAATTCCGGCAAAAGAATACCGGAAGGAAACTGTATATTTTTCCCCGACACCCTCTTGCGCCGGAATACACCCCTCTTTTGCACCTGTTGCATGATAGAAACATCCCGGGCACATGGTTGCATAGACGGGCGATATTTGTTAAATTAGCTATGAAACTTACGCAGGATACCCACTCTTTACATAAGGAGGATCAGATGAAACGTATCTTTTCAGTGATGAGCGTGTTGCTCGTTGCCGGGCTCTTCCTCATAGCCGGATGCGCCAAGAAGCAGGTGGTAACGACTCCCGAGCAGCCCCCTACAGCGCCGGAAGCCAAAGCTCCCGCGGAAACCGCGAAGCCGCCCCGGCAAAAAGAGGCCGTGCAGGACACGACTCCCCCGGCGAAGGCGACGGAGGACAAGACAGCGGCTCCGATGGCGGAGATCCCGGTGACAATCCAGGATGTCTATTTCGATTACGACAAGTACGATATAAAGGACGATGCACAGCCCGTTCTGAAAGATCTCGCAGCCTTCCTTTCGAAAAACAAGAACACGAAGGTCGTCGTAGAGGGCCATTGCGACGACAGGGGTACCGACGAATACAACCTCGCCCTTGGGGACAAGAGAGCCAATGCCGCAAAGGAATACCTGGTCTCCCTCGGCATCCCCTCGAACAGGATCGAAACCGTCAGCTACGGGGAAGAAAAGCCGGTCTGCAAAGAGAGCACCGAAGAGTGCTGGGCTAAGAACAGAAGGGCCCATTTCGTGCTCGCAGAGGAGCGCCGGTAGTGATGGCAGCGTGCAGCACCCGTAAAAGGAGAGGGACAGGCCGGGGAGCAGGAGCACGGGGGTTCTTTCTGCCGTGCTTTCTGCTCCTCGCCTTTCTGGCGGGCTGCGCCACCTCCTCCGATCTCGACCCCCTGAAGAGCAATCTCACCGGCGTACAGGTGGAGATGCTGAACCAGAAGAAGGAGATCGAGCAGATAAAGGCGAACTTCTCGGACGTCTCCAAGGACCTCTCGGTCCTGCGGGAGCAGGGGTTCGGCGCAATAAGGGAGAGCCAGTCCTCCCTTCTCACCCAGATGGGAGAGCTCTCGAAGGAGATCCAGGTCCTGCGGGGCCGCTTTGACGAGAGCAAGTATTTCATGGATAAGTCCGTGAAGGACCTCCTTTCAGAGAGGGAGCTCCAGCAGGCACGGATGGCCGCTCTTGAGGGCGAGATCAAAGACATGAAGGCAAAGCTGGCGCTGCTTACCGAACAAGTGGAAGCAGTCAAGGCCGCGGCAAAGGCGCCGGAAGCGCCCCCGGCCTTCCCTCCGGTCCAGGAGCCGGCACAGGGGCAGACACAGGATCCGGCTCTCCTGCAGCAGCCCCCGAAAAAGGAGACGGAATCCGCCGCCAACGATCCGCAGCGCATCTACGATGATGCGCAGATCGATATGAAAGAGAAGCACTACGCCGAGGCGCGGCAGAAATTCGAACGGTTCGTCAAAGAATTCCCCAAGCACACCCTGGTTCCCAACGCTTATTTCTGGGTGGGGGAATCCTATTACGGGGAGAGGAAGTTCGAGGACGCCATTCTCGCCTACGAGAACTTCCTGAAAAGGTATCATGACCACGAGAAAACGAGGGGTGCGATGCTCAAGCAGGCCTATTCCTTCGTGGAGCTGGGGGACCGGAAGACGGGCAAGGTAATCCTCGAGAGGCTCATCGAGAAGTACCCGCAGTCCGCCGAAGCGGAACTGGCCGAGAAAAAGATAGCGGAGATCCTTGCGAAGAACAACGGGACTACCAAAAGCGGCAGCAAGAGCAGCAGCAAGAGCAAGACGAAGAAGCGATAGCGGGAGGGAGAGGCGCAGTGCCGATACAGGATAAATACGAACGGGTCATCGATTACCTGCGCATCTCCATTACCGACCGGTGCAATCTCCGCTGCATTTACTGCATGCCGTCGGAGGGCGTAAAGCTCATCCAGCACAAGGACATTCTGCGCTATGAGGAGATCATCAGGATCGTCCGGGTCGCCGCGGACCTCGGCGTCAGGAAGGTCCGGCTCACCGGCGGCGAGCCCCTCACCCGGAAAGACCTCCCCCACCTCGTTGCCGCCATCAGCGCCATCGAGGGTATCGAAGACATCAGCCTCACCACCAACGGCCTCCTCCTGAAGAAGCTTGCCCGTCCCCTTGCGGCAGCCGGCCTGAAGAGAGTCAATGTAAGCCTCGACTCCCTCCGGCCCGAACGGTACCGGGAAATAACCCGGGGAGGCGATATCGGGGAGGTCCTTTCAGGGATTGAAGAGGCGGAAAAAGCGGGAATCCTTCCGATCAAGCTCAATATGGTCCCGATACGGGGGTTCAATGACGATGAGATCGAGGATTTCGCGCGGCTGACGCTGAAAAAAGACTACGACGTGCGTTTCATCGAATTCATGCCCATCGGCGCCCAGGAGATCTGGAGCCATGAGAAGTACATCTCCACGGAGGAGATCAGGAGGAGGGTTGATGCGATTGCCCCCCTCATTCCCCTCAAGCTCAGGAAGTCCGGCCCGGCACGTTATTTCCGGTTCGAGAACGCGCCGGGGGTCATCGGGTTCATCAGCCCCATCACCCACCACTTCTGCGGTTCCTGCAACCGGCTGCGGATCACCTCTGACGGCAAGCTCCGGCCCTGCCTTTTCTCGGAGACGGAGATTGACCTGAAACCGGCCCTGCGCAGCGATACCCCCGACAGTGAGGTCGAAAGACTCCTGCGCCTGGCGGTGGAGGTGAAGCCGGAAGGTCACTCCATAAACTACGAAAAGAGCTTCACCCACCTGAAGCGCATGTCGAAAATCGGCGGATAAGCCCCGCCGCGCCCGTCAGAAACGGTATCCGACAAACAACCCGCTCTGGGTCATCTTGGGGTCCGGGTGCTGAAATCCGGCATACCGGTAGAACAAGTCGATAAGGACCGGATGCACCCTTATTCCGCCTTTGGCAGAAAAACCGTATCGTGATTTCGGATCGAAGCCGTTCTGGGCGCTCACCGTGAAGGGCTTTGTCACTCCGGCCCGCAGGTAGGCTTTGTTCACTTCGAGCCCCGCCCCTGCTTCCCAATAAAAGAACTTCAGCCTTCCCCCGGTCCTCACCTTTCCCCACTGTTCAAAGCCCGCCCCGGCATTAGGTATGGGGCAAGGGGGCACCCTCTTTCTTTGCGAGTGAATTCCTCCCTGTTCTCAGGGGACCCTCTCATTCCCCTCCCTTGAGGGGAGGGGAGAAAGGGGAGGGTGTCCGGCCCCCTCTGCTATTCCAGACACTCGCTACAGAGAAGAGGATACCCCCCTGCCCTCGTCACACTCCCTTTCAGAATCTGTCACTCAGGGAGACAGCCGGAGCCCCTCTACTCCGTCACCCCGGAGAGAGTCAGAATCCCTCAAAGCCGTCACCCCGGCGAAAGCCGGGGTCCAGAGTCTCTGAACCGGAGTCTTTCGGAAAGGGACTGGATCCCGGCTCAGAGGATCCGCCGGGATGACGGCAGAAGAAAAGAGAGGGGAGAGGGACCCCCTCTTTCTCTCTCTCCCAAAAGGAATGCATGTTTGATGGGCATGCATGATGAAGAAGAGGGGAGTCCTTGACAAGAATAAACCAGGGGACAGGGGGTGAGTGCTCCCTCTCTCAGAGAGGGGAGGAGGGGAGTTCTGAGCGGACCTTAGCTCTTGTTCGTCTCCTCTCTTCGTGAAACGGAGTGGCCACCACAGTGCATATTTGAGCGGAAGCGAGTTTGCGCTGTGGTAACGGAGTGAGCGGTAGAGAGGCAGAACAAGAGGTCGGGGAGCGAAGGACTCCTTGACTCCCTGACACGGAGAGGAGAGGTCAGAGGAGAGCCTACCCGGAGGATACGAGCATCAGAATCAACTATCCGCGAGGGAATACGGTGATCCTGTCGCATTGCAAGGACATCGAATCCCCCTGCCCCTCCCTCCCCCGACAGAGAGCGCATTAGCAGAGAGGGCGCATCGAGTTTCTACGCCTTTCGGCATAAATTTTAGGGTGTATAGTCAAACTATCTTCTGCTGCTCGCCTGGAAATTGGTATTATGTCCCTGATTTAAGAAGGGAAATATTGCATTCCGCTCTCCTGTAACAATTGTTACTGAAGAAGCACTTCCGCAAGGGATACAGTAAAGGTATGGAATCGGCGGGAACATCCGTTCCCGCAAGAAATCGGAGGAGGTGCAGTATGTCGGTTCGTGAGACGATCAGGGGTCAGATCATCGGGGCTTTGCAGGGGGCGACCTTCCCTATAGGCTCTCCCGAAGCATTGTTGGCGGCTTTTCCGGACGGCGCAAACACAACCTGCCGGGCGGAGGGGATCGAAGTGACCGCAGGCCAGGCAGGAGGTCTCCTCGTTCCCGGGGATTTCCCTTTCAAGAGCGCGGAGGAGGTAGCGGAGACGATTGTCAGCAGGGCAAACTTGTAACAACCCGTCCGGTGGAATTCCGGGAAAAGTCCATTGCAGAGAGGCTTCCCGGAATTCCAGCGGAACTACAGCCTCCAGTACCGTCCGAAGCCGGAGGCCCCGCACTCCTTTCCATCGAAGCACCCCTTGACATCGATGAGGACGGGGGCATTCCCGCACAGGGAGCGGAGGTATGCCGGCGTGATCCCGCTGAACTTGTCGTGCTTCACCGCGGCGATGATGCCGCTGTAAGGGCAGAACTCATGGAGATTCCCGATCAGCTCGATGCCGTACTCTTCCCTGACCTCCTCCCGTTCCGCCTCGGGGTCATGAATGAAGGGATTGACCCCATACTCCCTGAGCTCATGGCAGATATCGACCACCCGCGTATTGCGCACGTCCTTTACATTCTCCTTGAAGGTGAAGCCCAGGATCAGGACCCGGCTTCCCTTGACGGCGGTACCCGCCTTTATCATCTCTTTTATAGTCTGTTCCGCAATATATTTCCCCATATAGTCGTTGATCCTCCTGCCGGCGAGGATCACTTCGGGGTGGTAGCCCACCTCCTGGGCCTTGAAGGTGAGATAGTACGGGTCCACGCCGATGCAGTGCCCGCCCACGAGACCGGGCCGGAAAGGCAGAAAATTCCACTTTGTCCCGGCCGCTTCGAGCACCTTCATGGTGTCGACCCCCAGACGGTGGAAAATGATGGACAGCTCGTTGATCAGCGCTATATTCAGGTCCCTCTGGATATTCTCGATGACCTTGGCGGATTCCGCGGTCTTGATGTCGTGGGCCTTGTAGATCCCCGCCTTGATGATCTTCCCGTAAAGCGCCGCCAGGAGCTCCGTGGTCGCACTGTCCTGGGCCGAAACGACTTTCACGATATTCTCCACGGTGTGCACCTTGTCCCCCGGGTTGATCCTCTCCGGGGAATAGCCGAGGGCGAAGTCCTTTCCCGCCTTCAGTCCGGAGTGCTTCTCGATAAGGGGTCCGCAGATATCCTCCGTAACCCCCGGGTACACCGTCGACTCATAAACGACCACCGCCCCCCTGCTCAGGTTCCTCCCCACTATCTCGGAGGCGGATTGCAGCGGTTTCAGGTCGGGGATCTTATGGGAGTTGATCGGGGTGGGGACCGCAACGATGATGATACTCGCTTCTTTCAGCGCCGCAGGATCCGTGGTGAACAGGACCGATGCCTCTGCAACATCCTTCGGGGAGACTTCGAGGGTCCTGTCATGGCCCGACTGCAGCTCCTGTATCCTGACCGTGCTGATATCGAAGCCGATAACCCCCGCGAAAACCTTTCCCATGCTGATACACAGGGGGAGACCCACATAGCCCATGCCCACTACCGCTATCTTCTTCCTGCCTGCAACGAAATCTTCTATCATGTACCCTCCCTCTCATGGATAGGGAATGCAGTCCGGGCTGCCTTCTTCATTCCCCACATAGAACTAATGATATAATAAAAAGCAAAAAAATAAAACATTCCATGAAACGGCTCTTTTTCATAAAAAAACGCTTTTCCCCCCATGGGGGTGCCGAGAATTATATGCGCACTCTGATGGACAGGCTGAAGGGGGAGTTCGAGATCAATGTGCTCTCCCATGCGTGGGTTCCTACGGAGGGCATACGGTTCCACCGGGTGCCCGTGGTGAATGCAGGCTCCTTTCTCTCCACCGCCACCTTCAACAGGAACGCCTGCGCGCTCCTGAAGGAGCTGCGCGCCTCCTGCAGCGTCAGTTTCGAGCGGACGACCTGCCAGGACATCTACCGGGCGGGGGAGGGGTGCCATGCGGAGTGGCTCGCCCTCAGGAAGCGGACGGAACCGCTCTATAAAAAAATATCCTTTTCGATCAACCCCTTACACCGCCTTCTCCTTTCCCTCGAACGGGAGCTCTTTTCGACTACCCGCCTTATCATCGCCAATTCGGGTATGGTGAAGGAGCAGATCATCAGGCATTACGGGGTCCGGGAGGAGAAAATAACCGTTATTCATAATGGAGTGGACCTGGAGCGCTTCACCCCGGCGAACAGGGACAAATGGCGCGGGGAGGTGCGGGAGCGCCTCGGACTGCGGAGCGGGGAGAGGGCACTTCTCTTTGTGGGCTCGGGGTTCAGGAGGAAGGGCCTCGGAACCCTTCTGGAGGCCTTCGCCCTGCTGAAAGAGCCGCACAGCAGGCTCGTTGTCGCGGGCAAGGGGGAAACGGACAGGTACCGTTCCCGTGCGGAGGGGCTCGGCATCTCCGGAAAGGTCACTTTCCTCGGGCCATACAAGGAGATAGAGGGCCTGTACGCCGCCGCAGACCTCTTTGTCCTTCCTACCCTGTACGATCCCTTCAGCAACGCCACCCTGGAGGCCATGGCGTCGGGGCTCCCGGTCGTTACCTCACGGAACAACGGGGCCGCCGAAATCATCAGCGAGGGACAGGAGGGATACGTTCCGGACACCCTGTCCGATGCCCGCGAATGGGCCGGCCGGATCGACCGCGCCCTCGACGCCGGCGCGGCAATGGGGGAGAGGGCGCGTAAGAAGGCTGAAGAGTTCTCTATCGGCAGGGCAGCGGGGGAATTCGCAGAGGCGGTCAGGCGGATTACGGACCGACGGGAGTCCCGGGAATGAGAGCCCCCCTCAATCCCGCGCTGGTGAAGAGGATCCTCGTGATCAAACTGCGCCACATCGGAGATGTTCTCCTTACCGTGCCGGTCTTCCGGGCACTGAAAGAGACATTCCCCGCCGCTCACTGCACGGCCCTCGTCAACGCGGGGACGGAGGAGGTGCTGCGGGGGAATCCCCTTGTCGACGATATCCTCGTGTTCGACAGGAGCATCAAGGGGGCGTCTCTCCTGCGCAGGTACCTGGGGGAGGCCTCCTTCTACCGGTCCGTACGGGACCGGGGCTTCGATATGACCGTGGACCTGACCAGCGGAGACAGACCCGCCCTCCTCTCTTTTCTCTCCGGGGCGCGTTACCGCCTTGCCGCCGACCCCAGGGGGGCGGGCTTCATCGGGAAGAAGCACCTCTATACCCACCTTGCCCCGGTGGACGGCCGGCGCCATATGGTCCTGCAGAACCTCGACGTGGTGCGGCACTGCGGCATCACCACGGAAGATCTCTCCGTCGACTTCTTCATTCCCGAAGAGGCGAAGCGGTTCGTGCGGGGCATCTTCGAAGAGCACGGGATACGGGACTCGGATACCGTCGTCCATATCCATCCCACCTCCCGCTGGTTCTTCAAATGCTGGAAGGACGAAAGCATGGCGGAAGTGATCGGATGGCTCGTCAATCAGGGCATCAAGACAGTCGTCACCTCTTCCCCCGCTCAAAAGGAGATCGAGAAGACAGAGAGGATCCTCTCCCTGGTCCCCCTCCATGCGCTCCCCGGTGCCCTGTCGCATCTGGTGGTCCTCTGCGGCCGGACGACCCTGAAGCAGCTCGGGGCCCTTTCCGCGGCGGCGGACCTCTTTTTCGGGGTGGATTCCGCCCCCATGCACATGGCGGCGGCAGTGGGCACTCCGGTGCTCGCCCTGTTCGGGCCAAGCGGGGTTCCCAATTGGGGCCCCTGGGATGAACAGGCCCCCCATGCATACGGCAGGAAATCCGGCGTCCAGAAGACGGAAAGGCACACGGTGCTCCAGAGCGACAGGGAGTGCGTGCCCTGCGGCAGGGACGGGTGCAACGGCTCGAAGAAGAGCGACTGCCTGGAATCCATCACCGTACCCGAAGTGGAGGAGGCCCTGCGGGAGAAGATCGGCGGCATGCCGAAGCAGCACGCCCGGCCCACCCGGCCCACCCGGTTTGATGGACCGATTCCGAAAAGTATATAATGATCGGGAAGATTTTCTATCGCCGGGAGACTGTATAAAAATGACTCGTATCAGCGTTTGTTGCGTCACCTTCAATTCCGCGCGGACCCTCCGGAGGACGCTGGAAGGTGCTGCAAAGTTCGCGGATGAAATCGTCGTGGTGGATTCCTTCAGTACGGACAACACCGTGGAGATAGCGCGGGAATTCACCGACAAGGTTTTTTCCAGGGAATATAAATACCATGGCCTGCAGATGAACTACGCCGTCGAGCGCTGCAGCAACGACTGGGTGTTCTGCATCGATTCGGACGAGTATCCGGATGAGAGGATGGTCGCTCACCTCCTCCGCCTGAAGGAGGGGGGGCTCGAGGAGAAGGAGGCCTTCCGCCTCCGCCGGCAATGGTTCTTTTTCGACAAGCCGGTCCATGCCTTTTATCCGGTCAGCTCCCCCGACACGATCATCCGCTTCTTCCACCGCGCCACAGTCCGCTTCAACGAGAGCCCCGTCCACGACAAGCCGGTCGGCTTCAGGGACTTCGCATGGCTGGACGGCACGCTCCTGCACGACGCCATCGCTTCCCTCCATCAGCTCTATGACAAGGCGAACAAATACACGAGCCGGCATGCGGAGGGGTACTCCGCCGCCGCACCCCGGACAACCTTTCTCTCTCTCATGCTCAACCCGGTGGGGGCTTTCTTCAAGTGGTATTTCTTCAAAAAGAACTTCCTCGACGGCTACTACGGGTTTGTCCTGGGCACCTATGCGGCCCTCTACACCTTCCTCAAACACGTCAAGCTGTACCAGATAAAGAGAAGCGGGGCATCCTCCGGCTCCGGGCAGGGGGAAGAGAAGTAAAATGTTCCGGACCCTGCACCTCGTTCAATGAAAAACATCCTTATTAAGATCCTCTACCGTATCGTCAGAGGCGCCGGTGCACGCAAGGAAACCGTTCCCGGCAGCCGGAGGCGCTTCCTCGTGGTGAGCGCCACGGGAGTCGGCGACACGCTCTGGGGAACCCCGGCCCTTGCAGAGCTGAGGGTCGCCTTTCCGGAGGGGCATATCGGGGTGCTCACCAGCCCCCCTGGCTCCGAAATCCTGAAAGGGAACCCGGCGGTCGATGAGCTCTTCGTCTTCCGGAGGGGGACGGCCGGGTTCCTGTCGATGCTCTCTCTCCTCCGGACGCTCAGAAAGAGGGCCTTCGACACGGTGTTTGTCTTTCATGCCTCCGACCGTATCATCTGGCCGCTCACTCTGCTGACCGGGGCCGCCGAAATCATCGGAGTGGAGGGGCAGAACAAAGGGCTCGATTTCATTCTGACCCGGCCTGTCCGTCCCGACCCCACCCTCCATGCGGTCGAAACGCGCTTCGCCCAACTCCGCTGCACAGGGGCGACCCCCTCACCGCGTCCCCTGTTTCTCGCTTTGGCGGAAAGGGAGAGGGAAGCAGCCGACGCGTTCCTCAAAAACCACGGGATCAACGGCGATTCGCTCCTCGTCGGGCTCCATCCCGGAGCTCAGAAACCCTACAAATGCTGGCCTCCACGCCATTTCATCACTGCGGGGAACCTCCTTGCGGAAAGGCTCGGATGCAGGGTCGTGGTGACCGGCGGAGGTGCGGAGAGGGAGCTGGCCGACACGGTGGCAGCCGGGATCAGAGGGGCCATATCGGCCGCCGGAAGCCTGTCACTGCGGGAAACAGCCGCCCTCATCGGGAAAATGGACGTATTCATCGCCAACGACACGGGGCCCATGCATATCGCCTTCGCCCTCGCCACCCCCGTGGTGGCCCTTTTCTGCCCCACCGACCCCCGCCTCTGCGGTCCGTACCGGGCGGAAAAGGCCGTTGTAATCGAAAAGGCGAAGACATGCACCCCCTGCACCGGGAAAAAATGCTCCCATCCGGTCTGCATGGACCAGATATCCCCCGGGGAGGTCGTCACCGCGGCGGCCCGGCTCGTGCGCGCCCGGGACACGGCAGGAGTATGAAGTGAAGCTCGCTCTGCACCACCGGCACCGGCAGGAAAGGATCGAGGAGGCCCTGCAGGAACTGGGACATACCTTCGTCTATGTGAAGTGGGACGCGGGAGAGGCCATCGGAAGCGGCGCCGACGCCGTCCTGTTCGAGTTCAAAAACATCCTCAAGGAAGAGCTGAAGTTTCTCGCCCTCTCCCGAAGGCTCAGGAAGGCTGGTATTCCCGTCGCCACCTGGTGCCTCGATCTCCCCAATATCGGGGCGCGGAAATGGAAGCTCCCCCTGCTTCTGAAGGCGGGACTGGTGGATATCTTCGCGACCCATTCCCTCCAGGGGCTCCCCGAGGGGGGAAGGGTCCTTTATCTCCCCAACGCGGCGTGGCTCTGCAGCTATAATCAGGGCTCCGTCACCCTTGAAGACCTCAGGGACCCTGCATGGTACACGGTGGATGTTTCCTTTGCCGGCAATATCGATTCGGAGAGGTATCCCGAGCACCGTCACCGTACCGACTTTCTGAAAACCCTGGCCTCCCTGCTCCGGGGAGCGGGCATTACCTACCGGTTCGAAGACAGCAGGCATATGAGCTTCAGAGAGCAGGTCGGGCTGATCCAGAGGAGCAGAATCAACCTGAATATCGGGTGTGCCGCCGACAGGTGCGGGGAAAAGAGCTGGGGACTGGCCGAGAGGTGCTACGGGATACCCGCATGCGGGGGGTTTCTGCTCTCAGATGAGAGGGTGCACGGGAGGGATGCTTTCGTCGAAGGGGAGGAAATCGTCATGTTCGGGGACATTGATGACTGTTTCCGGAAAATCCTGTATTATACACAGGCTCACGACGAGCGGAGGAAGATCGCGGAGAACGCCCACAGGAGAGTACTGCAGGAGCATACCTACGCCCGCCGCATGGAACGGTTGCTGACTGCGGTGCAGCGAGTAAAGGAGCAGAGGGGATCACGGATATGAGTCTCGACAGAATCAAATTCTATTTATTAGTGGTCCTTGCGCTGTCGCTGCCCTTTGCGAATACGCTGAAAATCATCTCTCTCTTCCTCCTTCTGGCCGTCCTGATTGTCCAGATCCTCAGGAAAGAGGTCACCCTGAAAATGTCCCCGCTCCATTACGGACTCCTGTTCTTCCTTCTTGCAGGACTGGCAAGCAGCATATTCGCGGAAAACCCGCTCAAAAGCATCAAGGGAACGCGGGACATCCTCTACTATACCGTCCCCTTCTTCTGCGCCTCCACTATTTCCCGCAAGGAGGAGGGCAGGACAGTGCTCTGGAGCCTCTATCTCACCACTGCCGCGGCCGCACTGTACGGTATTTTCCAGGCCATTCACCTGAACAAGCCCCTGGAGGTGCATGGGTTGGGAAACCAGAATTACAACGCCATGTTCTTTGTCATCGTCCTCTCCTCCATGATCAGTTCCGCCGCCCTCTCGGACCGGGAGACACGGGCCTCACGGGTCGTTCTGGGCGCCTTCATCCTTGTCACTCTCATCGCGACGGTGATGACCGCAATGCGGGCCTCCTTCCTGGCCCTGTTTGTCTTCATGCTCTTTCTCCTCGCCCGGCGCAGGCGCACCAACCTGTTCCTCCCGGTCACCCTGGGGATTTCGTCCCTTTTCTCCCTCGCCCTGTTCCTCTATAAGCCCATGTGGTCGAAGCTCTTTTCCTTTCAGTCCCTTATCAGCCGCTCCGAGATATGGCAGCATGCCTTCTCTGTTTTCCTGGAGCATCCCTTCACCGGAATCGGTCTGAACCATTTCAAATACACTTTTCCCGCCGACTATTCCTTCTCCCCCGAGGCAGGCCGCACCTATTACGACGCACACAACCTCTATTTGCAGGTCACCTCGCAGATGGGACTGCCCGGGCTCGCCATCCTCCTCCTCATGCTGGCGGGCTTTCTGTACGGCTTCCGGAAGGTCCGGGCATCGGACGGATTCACCGGGGCGGTACAGTACGGAGCTCTGGGCGGATTCCTGGTCACCTTTTTCAGCGGCATCTTCGATACCACGCTCCACCATGAGCACGCCATCGCGTTTACCTTGCTGGCAGGCCTCATGTTCGGGATCGGCAAGCCCCAAAAGGTGCCGGAGACATGATCTATGTTCTCCTTACTTTTCTCTTCTCGCCGCTGCTCTTTCTGCTCGCTTTTCTGAAGAGAAAGGAGAGCAGGAATATTCTGGTGATCCAGACCGCAAAGATAGGGGATATGGTATGCACCTCCCACATATTCAGAATCCTCAAACAGGCGTATCCCCACTCGAAAGTCACGCTCCTCTGCACCCCCCTCACCGCAGAACTGATGCTCTGCAACCCCCATATCGATGAGGTGGAAACCCTCGCCTCGACAAAGGGAATTTCGGGAAAGATCAGGCTCATCCGGACACTGCGCCGGGGCCGCTATGACATTTGCCTGAATTTCGTCCCCAATGCATCGCTTACACTGGGAGCATTCTGGGCTGCAATTCCGGTGCGGCTCGGAATCATCCCCGATGTCGCCGGCCTGACCTACCGGCTCAGCACTTTCTTTAATTCCCGCAGCGAGCGGTATAAGGCCGGCGAGATGGTTTCGATGACCTATGCAAGAGCCTTGCGCTCCATCGGGATCGAAAATACCACGCTGCGGAGAGAGCTTTACCCCCCGCCCGGCGCAAAGGGCAAAGCGGACAAATTCCTCAGGAGCACTACTCTCCTGCCGGACGACATCCTGATCGGCATCGCCTGCAGCAGCCCGAACGCCTTGAAAAGCTTGAAAATATATGAATTATCCTGGCTGATCGAGCTGATCCTTCAGCGTGACAGACGCCACAAAGCGGTATTGATCGGCACGAAGAGCGATCAGGTTCTCACTGAACAACTGATGCAGATGAGCGGGGACGGGAGAAGGATAATAGATAGTTGCGGAGCCTTTACCCTGGCAGAGCTGCCTGAATTATTGGGGCGGCTGCACTGCTTCGTCGGAACTGACAGCGGTCCGCTTTATATTGCGGCTGCCATGGGAACGCCCGTGATAAGCATTCCCGGACCCCATAATTCCGCGTATCAAAGGCCCGTGGAGGAGAGCGCGATGGTTCTGGAGTCTGCGGAGTGCTCCCCCTGCCAGTCGCCCTTCAGGGTTCCTTACTCCTGCCCGAAAGAACATCCCCGGTGTGCGCGGCTCTCTGTTCCCCGGGATATCGATACGCTTATTCTCAACATGATCCGAAAACCACAACGCCTTCACGCCTGACGATGAATGGCCGCCCGGGAACGGGCCTTACCGTTGCCTCACATAAAATCTATTCGAAAAATCTATAATAAGGTCACGTCATTCCCGCAGTCCTTTAGCGGGAATCCAGGAGAAAGAAAGCATGAAGAGCTTTTATGTTTACATTCTTTGCAATAAACGTAATGGCACTCTTTATACAGGTGTTACATCAGATTTAATGAAACGCATCTATGAGCATAGGAATAATCTTGTCGATGGTTTCACGAAAGAATATGCTGTCCATCGCCCTGTCTGGTATGAAATGCATGAAAGTGCCGATGCAGCAATAGCAAGAGAAAAGCAAATAAAGAGGTGGCGACGTGATTGGAAGCTGCATCTTATAGAGAAAAGCAATCCTCAGTGGAATGATTTATATGATGCGTTGTAATGCATGTATTTAAAGAAATCTGGATTCCCGCTAAAAGACTGCGGGAATGACAAATTCGGATATTTCATGGAAATCATTTGAAATAGGTTGTGATTTGAGGCAACGATTCACTTTCGAATAGATTCCTGATGAGGCAATTCGGCCTTTTGCCAATTCCGGAGAGATTGCACTACAATAGAAGCTTCACTGCGGAGGGTTCAGTCCCTTGCGGCATACTTCGTATTCTTTCTCTGCAGGGGAGAAGCAAGAGCGTGTTTTAAAAGTCCTTCGTAACGAGGTCGAGCGAAGGTTTTCTGTGCAAGGCGGCCAAGGACCCCGGAAAAAGAACAGGGGTCCCCGAAGAATCAAAGATTCTTTGGGGCAGCGAAAGAGCCCGGAGGCGTAGCAGAGCTACGTTGAGGACTATTTTCCCCGACAACGTAGTCCGGGGTCCCCGGAAAATCAGAGATTTTCTGGGGTGGGACGTAGCACAGGGAATCTGCAGCCGACCGTAGTAGACGGACTTTTAAAATACGCTCTAACAAATAAAGGAGATTTCGATGCGTTACGGAGAAAAAGCGGTACAGGAAGCGCAGCTTGAAATATGGGACAACCCCAATCCCGAGCGGGATTACGAGATCACCATCACCTTTCCCGAGTTCACCTGCCTCTGCCCGCGCTCGGGGTATCCCGATTTCGCCACTTTTACCATACACTACGTACCCGACCGGAAGATCGTGGAGTTGAAGGCCCTCAAGCTCTATTTGAATTCCTTCAGGGATATCCATATCTCCCATGAGGAATCGACGAACCGTATCTATGCGGAACTGGAAAAGCTTCTGCGGCCGCGCTTTCTCGAAGTGGTCGGGGATTTCAATCCCCGGGGGAATGTGAAGACGGTAATCCGGGTCGCTTCGAACGGCCGCAGCGCCAAATCCGGCTAAAGGGGTATCGCGTTCAGGCAGAGGGCGAAGCAGCCGCCTTCGCCCTTTCGATAAAGGCGCGCATCTTCTTCAGGTCCTTCCTGCCCTTCTCCCGCTCTATCCCGCTGCTCACATCCACGGCATAGGGCCTCACCCGCTGGATAGCCTTCCCGACGTTATCGGGATTCAGGCCGCCTGAAAGGATGATCCTTCCGAACCGCTTCGCCTCCACCGCGATATCCCAGTTGAAGATCTGCCCCGTACCGCCGAACTGCCCCGGCGAATAGGTGTCGAGGAGAAAAGCCGACGCCCGGTAGATTTCAAGCGGTTTCAAGTCCGTAAGCTCCTTCACCCGCACGGACCGTATGACCCTGGGCCAGACAGCGCATACCTCGGGCGGCTCGTCTCCGTGCAACTGGAGGATGTCGAGGCCTGTCTGCTCCATGGTCTCCTTCGCCCGCTCCGGTTCCTCATTCACAAATACCCCCACCGTGGTGATCAGGGGGGGCAGATATGAAACGATCTCCCTGACCCTCTCCGGAAGAATGAAGCGCGGGCTCTTTCCGAAAAAGATGAATCCCAGCGCGTCCGCACCGTAGTCCACCGCCGCCAGCGCATCTTCCAGATTGGTTATGCCGCAGATTTTGACCCGCATCCTTCTTCCATTATATCACGGGAAGTTTTGCCAATGATTCCTTGATCCTCTCCTCGGGATAGGCATAATCCACCAGTTTCCCCGAGAGGTAGTCGGAATAGGCGGCAAGGTCGAGGTACCCGTGGCCGCTGAGATTGAAAAGGATGCATTTCTCCTTCCCCTCCTCCCTGCAGAGCAGCGCCTCGTCCATGGCGGCCCGTATCGCATGAGAGCTCTCGGGGGCGGGAATGATCCCCTCCGCCTTTGCAAAGGCGACCGCAGCCTCGAAAACCGCCGTCTGCCCGTATGCCCTCGCTTCGATGATGCCGTCGTGGTAAAGCTGTGATACGAGGGAGGAGTCCCCATGGTAGCGCAACCCCCCCGCGTGGATGCCCGGGGGCATGAAGTCATGTCCGAGGGTATACATCATGAGGAAGGGGGTCAACCCGGCGGTGTCGCCGAAATCATAGCGGAACTCGCCCTTGGTGAGGGTGGGGCACGAAAGGGGCTCCACCGCTATGGCCCTCACCTCTTTCCCGTGGAACTTGTCGTAGAGGAAGGGGAAGCTGATGCCTCCGAAATTGCTGCCGCCCCCGCAGCAGCCGATGACGATGTCGGGGTAGTCGCCCACGAGCTTCAGCTGCTCTTTCGCTTCGAGTCCGATGACGGTCTGGTGCAGCAGCACATGGTTCAGGACAGAACCGAGGGCATAATTGGTGTCCTGGCGGGTGGCCGCATCTTCCACCGCCTCGGAGATGGCGAGACCGAGGCTTCCGGGATTACCGGGGTCCGCCTCCAGGGCCTTCCTCCCCGAGTTGGTTACCGTGGACGGACTCGGATGCACCGTCGCCCCCCAGGTCTCCATGGCGATCCTGCGGTAGGGTTTCTGGTTGTAGCTCACCCGTACCATGTACACCGTCACTTCGAGGCCGAACATGGTGCCCGCCAGGGCCATGGAGGAACCCCACTGGCCCGCCCCGGTCTCCGTGGCGATCCTGCGGATTCCCGCCTTCTTGTTATAATAGGCCTGGGGCACCGCGGTATTGGGCTTGTGGCTCCCTGCGGGGCTGACCCCTTCATACTTATAATAGATGCGGGCAGGGGTCCTCAGGGCGGCCTCCAACCTCTTCGCCCGGTACAGGGGGGCGGGCCTCCAGAGAGTATAGATTTCCCGCACCTCATCCGGGATGGATATCCACCGCTCGGCGGACACCTCCTGCTCTATCAGGGACATGGGGAAAATGACGCTCAGGTCGTCGGGACCCACCGGCTGTTTCGTGGCGGGATGAAGGGGCGGCCGGGGAAGGGTGGGCATGTCGGCCATAATGTTGTACCACTGTGACGGTATTTCCCTCTCTGAAAGAAGAATCTTCGTTTCGCTCATGGTTCCTCCGGAATATATTTGGTATCGAGTCCCTGTATCCGCTATTATGGTATATAGAAGCGATTATGATATAATAACAAATCCCATTCCTATTTCACAGGAGAATCAGCATCCGTTGCAAGGAGGAAGCCATCACTAAGTTGCCGGATATAAAGGGATATTTCGGTCAATACGGCGGCCGCTTCGTTCCCGAGACCCTCATTCCCGCCCTTCAGGAGCTGGAGGACGCCTATGCGGAGATACGGAAAGACCGGGCTTTCAAGAAGGAGCTGGCGCATCTGCAGACCACCTATGTCGGGCGGCCCACTCCCCTCTACTTCGCGAAACGGCTGAGCGGGAAACTGGGCGGGGCGAAGATATACCTGAAACGCGAGGACCTTGCCCATACAGGGGCGCACAAGATCAACAACGCCCTGGGGCAGGCCCTCCTGGCAAAACGGATGGGCAAGAAGAGGCTCATCGCCGAGACCGGGGCGGGCCAGCACGGGGTGGCCACCGCCACCGGCGCAGCGTTGACGGGGCTGGAATGCGAGATCTACATGGGGGCGGTGGACGTACAGCGGCAGGCGCTGAACGTCTTCAGGATGAAGCTCCTCGGCTCCCGCGTCAATGAGGTCACCATCGGCTCCCGGACGCTGAAGGACGCCATCAACGAAGGGCTCAGGGACTGGACCACCAATGTCAGGACCACCCACTATGTAATGGGGACGGTTTTCGGCCCCCACCCCTTCCCGTCCCTGGTACGCGATTTCCAGGCGGTGATCGGGCAGGAAGCGAAACGGCAGATCCTCCGGGCGGAGGGCAGGCTGCCGGACTACCTGATCGCCTGCGTGGGAGGGGGGAGCAACGCCATGGGATTGTTCCATGCGTTCATTAAAACAGGAGTGGATATGATCGGGGTCGAAGCAGGAGGCAAGGGAGTCGGGACCGGGGAGCATGCCGCCCGTTTTGCGGGGGGCTCCATCGGGGTGCTGCAGGGGACCAAGAGCTACCTCCTCCAGGACCCTGACGGGAATGTCCTCGGCACCCACTCCGTTTCTGCGGGACTGGACTACGCGGCAGTGGGCCCCGAGCACGCCTTTTTCAAGGATTCCGGAAGGATCCGGTATACCTATGCCACCGACGACGAGGCATTGTCCGCCTTCGGACTTTTGAGCAGGACAGAGGGGATCATCCCGGCCCTCGAGTCGTCCCATGCCATTGCCGAGGCGGTCAGGCTGGCGCCGACCCTCCCTTCCGACCGGGTCATCATCGTCAATCTCTCCGGACGCGGCGAAAAGGATGTGCAGCAGGTGGCGCGGCTGCAAGGAGTCGAGCTCCATGTCTGAGGGGAGAGGGAGAACAAGGATTTCCGCCGCCTTCGAGCGGCTCAGGGCTTCCGGGAAAAAAGCCTTCATTCCCTATCTTATGGCAGGAGACCCCTGCCTTGAAACTACCCGGGAGCGCATCCTGCTGCTCGAACGGTGCGGCGCAGACATCATCGAACTGGGAGTCCCTTTTTCCGATCCCCTCGCCGACGGTCCCACCATCCAGGCGGCGGCGGAAAGGGCCCTCACCGCGGGGGTTACCCTCCAAAAAGTCATCTCCTTCACCCGGGAGATGCGGCGGCAGACACAGGTGCCCCTGGTTTTCATGACCTACTACAATCTCATTTTCAAATACGGGGAAGAGCGCTTTGTCCGGGACGCCGCAGAGGCGGGTGTCGACGGGGTCATCATCCCCGACCTGCCCCCCGACGAGGCGGGAAACCTGCTCCGGCTGGCCGGACAGTCCGGACAGGCCGGAAAAAAGGGAAATAAAGGGCGTCTTCTCGACACCATATTCCTGATCGCACCCACTTCGACGGAAGAGAGAATACGGACCGTCGCCGCCGCCTGCAGCGGTTTTGTCTACTACGTCTCCATGACAGGGATCACCGGTTCGAAACTGACCATCGACAAAGCGTTACAGGATCATCTCTCCCTTATCAGGCAGGCGACGGATAAGCCGGTAGCGGTGGGATTCGGGGTGGCGAAGGCCGAGGACGCCCGCATCCTGGGGGACATTGCGGACGGAGTCATTGTCGGGAGCGCCCTGGTCAGGAAGTTCCATGAAGAGCCCGCCGACGCGGAGAGGTTCATCAAAGAATTGAGGGAGGCGATTTAAAGCAGTATGTAGTGACCAGTGGCCGGCAAACAGCGAAAACCCGTTTCCCCTTACCGGACACAGGACACGAACCACTGATCACTCATTATGGCCTGGTTCAAGAAGATAAAGGAAATAAAGACCGAGAGAAAAGTGAAGATCCCCGAAGGGCTCTGGGTAAAGTGCGACAGCTGCAAGGAGATCATCTACAAGAAAGAGATCGAGAAGAACCTCCAGGTCTGTCCCAAATGCAATTACCACTTCAGGATCAGCGCGGCGGAGCGGATCGTTTATATTGCCGACGAGGGGAGCTTCGTCGAGTCCGACAGTGACCTTTCCTCCAACGATCCCCTCCAGTTCGTCGATTCCATCCCGTACAAAGCGCGGCTTGAGGGGAACAGGAACAAGTGCTCCCTCAAGGAGGCGGTTATCTACGGCGACGCCTCCATCAGCGGAAGAGCGGCCGTCCTCGCCATCATGGACTTCTCCTTCATGGGGGGGAGCATGGGCTCCATCGTGGGAGAGAAGATCGCCCGGGCAGCGGAACGGGCGTTGGAGAAGAGGGTCCCGTTGATCACCGTTTCCTCTTCGGGCGGCGCCCGGATGCAGGAGGGAATGTTCTCCCTGATGCAGATGGCAAAGGTCTCCGCCGCCATCGCACGGCTGAAAGAGACGGACATCCTCTACATTTCCCTTCTGGCGGACCCCACCTTCGGGGGGGTCACCGCGAGCTTCGCCATGCTCGGAGATATCATCATCGCAGAACCCAAGAGCCTCATCGGGTTTGCCGGTCCCCGCGTCATCGAACAGACGATCAAGCAGCAACTGCCCGAAAATTTCCAGAGGGCGGAGTTCCTTCTCGAACACGGGATGATCGATCTCGTGGTGGAACGGAAGGAGCTGAAAAGCACCATTTTCAAGCTCATCGAGAACTTCATGCCCGCCCGGACGCCCACCCGGATGGAAGAGGGCTCATAAGCCCCTGCGGCGTTAGAGCCACGGGGAATAAGGGACCATGAGCTATTCCGAAGCCATCGACTACCTGTTCAGTCTCCAGAAATACGGGATCAAGCTGGGTCTTGAGAGGACAGAGGCCATTCTCACCCTCCTGGGAAACCCCCAGAGGATGTTCCGCTGCATCCATGTGGCAGGCACCAACGGCAAGGGCTCCGTATCCGCCATGATCGCGTCGATCCTTATGGCCCACGGATACACGGTGGGCCTTTTCACGTCACCCCACCTTATCAGCTTCACCGAGAGAATACGGGTCAACAACAAACAGATCGCCGAAGCGGAAGTACTACACCTCACCGATGAGATCAGGGGCATTCTGAGGCAGGCGCAACACGGCCTTCCCGAGCCCACCTTCTTCGAGTTCGTCACCGCCATGGCCTTCCTGTATTTCCGGCGGAAGGGCATCCAGTGGGCGGTGGTGGAGACGGGAATGGGGGGTAGGCTGGACTCGACCAATACCCTGCTCCCGGAGGTATCCGTCATTACCCGGATCAGCTATGACCACCGGGAATTCCTCGGGGAAACCCTTGCCGCCATCGCAGGGGAGAAGGCCGGGATCATCAAGGCCGGCATTCCCGTGGTCTGCACGCAGCAGGAGAAGGAGGCGGAAGAGGTGCTGCTTTCCGCTGCAGAGGAGAAAGGCTCCCCCTTCTTCCGGTACGGCAGGGATTTTAACGGCATGCTGAAGACCTCGGGACTGGCGGGCATCTCCTTCGACTACCGTAACGGAGAAGACCTCATCACCGGCCTGCAGACTCCCCTGGCAGGGGACCACCAGCTTCTCAACGCATGCCTGGCCGTCAAAACCGCAACCCTGGCCCTGCAGCATCCCCCTGACCTCGACGCCCTCAGGAACGGCCTCTCTTCAACCCGGTGGCCGGGACGGCTGGACCTGGTGAGCAGCGATCCCCGGATCATGATCGATGGGGCACACAACCCCGATGCCGCCTGCGCCCTCGCCGAATTTCTGGGGAAACACCTGGAACAGTATGCTATCATTTTAGTTATGGGGATCATGGCGGATAAGGACATGGAAGGAATCATGCGGCCGCTCCTGCCCCTTGCCGCGGATGTCGTGCTCACCGCTCCCCGGTACGGGAGGGCGGCATCTCCCCGCACCCTGGCGGAACGGGCGGCATCTATAGGGTTCCCTTCAAAGACCGCCCCCACTGTCGGGGAGGCGCTCCGGGTGGCGAAAGAGATCTATTCTTCCTGCGTTTCCTCCCGGGAAGCCTCCCCTCTCATTCTTGTCACCGGCTCCTTCTACACCATCGGCGAGGCCATGGAGGCCCTCGGGGCAAAGGCGACCCTCGGGACCCTGAGGGAAGCACGGTGAAAATACCGTCGGCAGGCGGCATCCGGCACCGGAACGGCATTCCCTTCCGTCTCGCCCTTTTCGGCCTATGGCTGATGTGCTGTCTCCCCGCCCCCTCCGCCTCTGCCCTCACCATCACCGCCGACACCCTCGAATACAGCAGGGAAGAGGACACGTACGTGGCAACCGGCAACGTGGTCATTGAAAAAGACGGGACACTCCTGCATGCGGACAGGGCGGTCCTCCACCAGGCGACTTCGGATGCGGAAGCAGAGGGGAATATCCGGTACGAGGACATGAGGACCATCATCAATGCAGAAAGGGCCTCCCTGAACCTGGATACCAAAACGGGCACGCTCTATAATGCGCTGATCCATCTCAAGGACCAGAGAGGCCTGAGAGCGCGCAAGGACATTACCGGCAAGACCGAGAGAATCGATTACTGGATCCGGGGCGACGAGATACGGAAGCTCAGCGAAAGCCACTATTACGCGAAAACCGCGACCTTCACCACCTGCGACACCGGCACCCCCGGCGCGCCCGCAGCACCCGTTGCAGGGAGCACCGGCGACCTCCTCGGGGAGGAGAGCGCCCCGTGGTGCATCAAGGGAAGCGATGTGGACGTGGAGATCGGCGACAAGATGCGGGCAAGGAACGCCACTTTCAGGATCAAGGGGCTGCCGGTACTCTATACGCCCTACCTGTGGGCGCCGGTCCTGACCGAGAGGCAGACGGGCTTCCTCTACCCCCTCATCGGAAACAGCTCCACCAAGGGGTTCCGTTTCAGCCCCTCCTTCTTCTGGGCCATCGACGAGAACAAAGACGCCACCTTCACCCTCGACTATTACAGCAAGCGCGGCCTGGGGAAGGGGATCGAATACCGTTATCTCGATTTCGCCGGCAGGGGGCAGTGGTATGCGTACCACCTCCGTGACCGCGAACTGGACAGGAATTTCGTCGAGCTGAAGGGCTCCCTTGAGCACCAATGGGGCGACATCAGGGGATTTGCGGACGTCAATTATATAAACCACCGCGATTTCTATAAGGAATACGCCTACAAGAGGGACATCAGGACGCAGCGCTTCCTCCAGTCCTCGGCGGAACTCTCCGCTCCGGTCGACGCTACGCGGCTCTATCTCCTCAGCCAGTACTGGGTGGACCTCCAGGAAGGCGGCACCAACGTCCCCCAAAGGCTGCCCGAGCTGGGGTATGTGATCAACCCCTCGCGGGTAGGGCCCCTGCTCTTCTCCCTCTCCTCTTCCGCCACCAATTTCTGGCGCGAAAAGGAGGTAAGCGGGCAGCGGGTGGATATCAATCCCACCCTCTCCTACTCCTTCGGAAACGGAATACAGGTGTACCAGGCCATCTCCCTGCGGGAAACCCTCTATCAACTGCGGAACGCGGAGTCCTTCAGCTCCTCCCTTCACCGGGAGACCTTCGAGTACAGGGCACATCTCCTCTCCCGGTTCAGGAGGGCCTATGCCTCCGCCACTCATACCATCGAGCCCTCCCTTACCTATACCTACATCCCGGGGACACGGGACGTGCCGCTCTTCGATTCCATCGACTCCATCGAGGGCGTTTCGCAGGCGAAGCTCGCCCTTCTGAATACCGTCACCCTGAAGAACATGGTCCTCTCCTTCCGGGTGACACAGCCCTACACCTTCGATCCCAAAGAAAACGCCCACTCCCTGGAACCCACCCTCATGGAAGCGGGCGTATACGGCGGGCCTTTTACGTTGAGCCTGAGCATGTCCCACGATTTCAACGAGAACAGGGTAGAGACGTTCAATACCACCCTTTCCGCCCGGGTGCTCCCGGATACGGTGATCACCCTCGGGGAAAACTATACGAGGGCGAGCGATATCCTGCAGTACAACGCGGGGATCGTCTCCCTTCTGTCGAAGAAGTGGTCCGTCGCGGCCGATGCCTGGTACGACTCAAAGGGGCAGGGCCTGCGGGACACCAACGTGAGGGTGCGCTTCACGGAGCAGTGCTGGGCCTCCGAACTGGCCTTCACGCGAAGACCGGGGGATTCCACGCGGCCCCCCGAATACAGCTTTGCCTTATTTCTGGAATTACGGGGACTGGGAGGCTTGAAAACCTATGAATATAGTAGTCAATCTCAACAAGAGTCTTAACACGACCTCCCAGGATGCGGTCACCGCTGTCAAGAGGATCTTCAAGGTAAGAAAGGCAGGCCATGCCGGCACCCTCGATCCCCTGGCTACCGGGGTTCTCCTCATCTGCCTGAACGAGGGGACCAAGATCACCGGCTTCCTTGCCGACCTGGCCAAAGAATACGTCATGACCGGGAAACTCGGGGAATCCACCGACACCTACGACGCCGAAGGCACCGTTACCGGGAGGGCGGAAGAGGTCGCGGTCACCCGTGCATCCCTTGAAGAAGCCCTCGGGAAGTACACCGGCGATATAGAGCAGGTGCCCCCCATGTATTCCGCCATCAAGAGAGAGGGGAAGGCCCTGTACGAGCTCGCCCGGCAGGGCATCGAGGTGGAAAGGAAGCCGAGGAGGGTCACCATCAGCTCCATCGAGTTGCTGGATTTCGAGCTCCCCTATTTCACGGTGCGGGTGGCCTGCTCCAAGGGCACCTACCTGCGCTCCCTCTGCCATGACATCGGCAGCGATCTCGGGGTGGGGGCCTATGTGACCGGGCTGGTGCGCACCCGGATCGGCGGCTTCACCCTCGAAAACGCGGCAACCCTGGACGAGCTCCCCCATAAGACCGCGGCGCTGCATTCCCTCGATGCGGCCCTGGCGCATCTGCCCGAGGTGCGGGTGGAGGGAGAAGACCTCAGGAAGATGAAAAACGGGAATCCCCTGCGGATGTCCAACGGAACCCCCCGGTCCGCCGGTCCGGTCCGGCTGAAGGACGACTCGGGCAAACTGTTCGGTATTGGAAGACAACAGAAAGATATTCTGAAAATAGAAAGGCTTTTACATCTATAGACAGGAGAGAAAGGAAATGATAGCACGGTATACACGCCCGGAAATGGGAAGACTCTGGGAGCCCGAAAACAGGTTCCGGAAATGGCTCGACGTGGAGATCGCGGCCTGCGAGGCATGGGCCGAAATGGGGGAGATCCCCCGTGACGCATTGGAAGTGATCAGGGAGAAGGCCCGGTTCGATGTGGCCCGTATCGACGAGATCGAAAAGACGGTGAAGCACGACGTTATCGCCTTCCTCACCTCGGTGGCGGAGTTCGTGGGTCCCGAGTCCCGCTTCGTCCATATGGGGCTCACCTCCTCCGATGTGGTGGACACCGCCCTCTCCCTGCTGATGCGGGAGGCTGCGGACATCATTATCGGGGACATCAGGCAGCTTATGGAGGTGCTGAAGACCCAGGCGTTCCGGTATAAGGACACCCCTTGCATGGGCAGGAGCCACGGCATCCATGCGGAGCCCATGACCTTCGGCCTGAAATTCACCCTCTGGTATGAAGACGCCAGGAGGAACCTGCGGAGGATGGAACAGGCGAGAGAAATCATCAGCATCGGCAAGTTCTCGGGAGCAGTGGGGACCTTCTCCAACATCCCGGTGGAGCTGGAGGCGAAGGTATGCCACCGGCTCGGGCTCACGCCCGAGCCGGTGGCGACCCAGGTGGTGCAGAGGGACCGCCATGCCGAATACATGACCACCCTCGCCCTGGTGGCCGCATCCGTGGAAAAGATCGCCGTGGAGCTGCGCCACCTCCAGAGGACCGAAGTGCGGGAAGCGGAGGAGCCCTTCACCGCGGGGCAGAAGGGCTCGTCGGCCATGCCCCACAAGAGAAACCCGGTAGGGAACGAGAATCTCTCCGGCCTCGCCCGCGTGGTCCGCTCCAATGCCATGGCTGCCCTGGAGGATATCGCCCTCTGGCACGAGAGGGACATCTCCCACTCCTCAGTGGAAAGGGTCATCGTCCCCGACAGCACCATCCTCGTGGACTATATGCTGCACCGCCTGACCGGAATCCTGAAGGACCTGCATGTCTACCCGGAGAGGATGCAGGCGAACATCGAAATGAGCTACGGTCTGTACAATTCCCAGCGGACCCTGCTCGCCCTGGTGGCCAGAGGGATGACCCGGGAAGACGCCTATACCCTGGTGCAGCGGAACGCCATGGAGAGCTGGGGCAAGGGGGTTGCCTTCATGAAGCTGCTCCAGAAGGACCCCGACATCGCACGGTACCTCTCCCCGCAGGAGATAGAGGAGATCTTCGACCTGAAATATTACCTCAGGAACGTAGACTTCATTTTCAGCCGGGTGTTCGGGGAGTAGGAGAGGGGCGCACGGCGGCGGAAACCCATGTTCCGTGAATTACAGGCAGTCGTCATGCCCGGCGGCACAGTGCAGCTCGAATGGACGGACACGTCCGGGCAGACAGGCAAAAGCCGTCACCTGCTGGAGCAGGAGATAGAAAGACGGTTCTCTGGCGATGACGGGGCCGCCTTTCTTTTCCTGGGCTTCAGCGACGCCTCCCTTGCCCTTTCCCCCTCCCTCGAATTTTTCCGGGGCTTTTCCTCCCTGTTTATTGAGAAGCTTTCGAAAATCCCCGACCTCGAAGCACTACGCCACCGCGTTACCGTGGAACTCGGGGAAGACGAGCTCGGCGTCATTCTGGCCGGCGCTCCCCTCATGTCCGGAGAGGAATACCTCACCGGGGAGTCCCTCAGGAATATATGGCGCGGACTCAATGCCGCATTCCGGCGTGAGATCAGGCAGTATGACGGAACGGTCGGGGATTTCTTTACAACGTACAGCCCCCGGGTGCATCTGGCGGGCCGGGTCTATTTCCACCTGGTCGAGAGCAGGAAGGAAGAGTACCCCTTCGCCTTTCTCGCCACCTATTCCACGGGACTGGACAAAGGGGGGCGCTCCAAGCACCTTCCGCTGAAATACGCCCTGCAGGAATACGGAAACGACAGCGCAAAGATGCTGGAGCTGCTCGCAACGGTCCACCTCGCTGCAAAGGAAAGCCCCCTGATCGCCGGGCTCCTCGAAAGCGGCGAATTGTTCCACCCCCTCGCCTGGTCGTCCCGGGATGCCTATACCTTCCTTAAAGAGATCCCGTTGTACGAGAAATCGGGCATCCTATGCAGGATCCCCGACTGGTGGAAGAGGGGCACTACCGCCGATGCGCTGAAACTGCGCATTACCGTGGGCGATACGCAGCCGTCCTATGCGGGCATGGACGCCCTGCTGAGCTTCGATCCGCGCCTGTTCCTCGGTGATACCCCGGTCTCGCCCGAAGAGGCGCGGAGGCTTCTCCTCTCCTCGGAAGGCCTTGTTCTCATCAAGAACAGATGGGTGGCGGCCGATCCCGATACGCTGCGCCAGACCCTTGCCGCATACGAAAAGGCGCAGGAGATGGCGAAAGCCGGCGGCCTCAGTCTGCGGGACGCCCTCCGCCTGGAGCTCAGCCCCGGAGCGGCGCTGCATATCCCGGACGAAAGCGAAGGCGTGGAGATCACGAACGGGCAATGGCTGGACTCCGTCCTGCGGAACCTGCGCGCCCCCGACCGGGTCGCTTCCGTAAAGCCGGGAAGGGATTTCAGGGCAGAGCTGCGGCCCTACCAGCAGAAAGGAGTGAGCTGGCTCTCCCTTCTCCACTCCCTCCGGCTCGGCATGTGCCTGGCCGACGATATGGGACTCGGGAAGACCCTGCAGATCCTCGCGCTGCTGCACATCCTGAAGGGAAGGGGAGCAAAACAGGCGAGCCTCCTGGTACTCCCCGCCTCTCTCCTCGCGAACTGGTCCTCTGAAATAGAGCGTTTCGCCCCCGATATGGCCTTCTTCGTCGCACACCCCGGGATGCGGCCCGAGGGGAAAGTGGCGCCCCGGGACGACGGGGAGATCGACCGGTACGACCTCGTCATCACCACCTATGCGCTGATACAAAAATACGAATGGCTTCAAAGACATACATGGAATTACGTCATTCTCGACGAGGCGCAGGCCATAAAGAACCCCTCCACGAAGCAGGCCAGGACAGTCAAGAAACTATCGGCAGGGAACAGGATCGTCGTAACCGGAACTCCCGTGGAAAACAGGCTGTCCGACGTATGGTCTCTCTTCGACTTCATCAACCCGGGGCTCCTCGGCACTGCCCAGGAATTCAGCCGGTTCTCGAAAGGACTGGCGAAGGAATCCGGCGGGTACGCCCGGCTGCGGAAGATCATCAGCCCCTTCATCCTGCGAAGGATGAAGACTGACAAAGAGGTCATCGCGGACCTGCCCGAAAAGGTGGAGATGAAGACGTATGCAACGCTCAGCAGAAAGCAGACGCTCCTCTACCGGGAGCTGGTCAGGGAGCTGGAGGAGACGGTCAGGAGCGCGGAGGGGATACAGCGGAAAGGCATCATCCTCTCTGCACTCTCTAAAACGAAACAGCTCTGCAACCATCCCGACCACTACCTGGGGACCGGGGATTTCGGAGAAGACGACAGCGGGAAGTTCCAGCGGCTCAGGGAGGTATGCGAAACGATCCATGAAAAGCACGAGAGGGTCCTGGTATTCACCCAGTTCAGGGAGATGACCGGACCGTTGGCACACTTCCTGGAAAACGTCTTCGGAAAAGGGGGACTCGTGCTCCACGGGGGCACTCCCGTGGGGAAAAGAAGGGAAATCGTGGAGCGTTTCCAAGGCGGCGATTACGTGCCCTTCATGGTGCTTTCGCTCAAGGCCGGGGGGGTGGGGCTGAACCTTACGGCAGCGAACCATGTGATCCACTTCGACCGCTGGTGGAACCCCGCGGTGGAGAACCAGGCCACGGACAGGGCCTTCAGGATCGGCCAGAAAAAGAATGTCATCGTGCATAAATTCATCACCGGGGGCACCATCGAGGAGAAGATCGACCTGATGATCGAGGGTAAGGCAAAGTTGTCGGAGGAGGTAATCCGGGGCGGCGGAGAGGAATGGATTACGGAGATGAGCAACGAGGAACTGATAGGGCTCTTCCGGCTCGGATTGTAGGCACGGAACAGGCGAAGTCCCCGGCAGCAGCATGGTCGATGTGCATGATGTCCGCCATTACGGCGACTCTTCCAAGTCAGGATCTGTCCTTTGAATAAGGAACTGGATTCCGGTTTCCACCGGGATGACGGCTTTACTACAGTCGTAGATGATATGGGGTACACTATTTATAGGAGTTTATGTACAAAGGAGTAGTGAACCCATGGCAGTATCAGGGATATCGATAGAGGAAGTAAAGGGATGGAAGGAAGAGCTGGATGAGGTTGAACAGAGGATAGGAGCCCGGTTCAGCCGCTCAGAGCCCAGGAGAAGAGCAATGGAGTATATCACCGGGCTTTTGAGTACGGCAGAGAGAAAGAACCTCTGGCAATTGGCCGAAGCGATAGGAGAGGAAACCCCGTATGGGATGCAGTTTTTCCTGAGTCGCGCTGAATAGAATGCCGAGACCCTTCGAGACGATCTTCTGCAGTATGTGAAGGATCACCTGGAAGACAAACAAGCCGTTGTTGTGGTGGATGAAACGGGATTTCTGAAGAAAGGGACAAAGTCGGCAGGAGTGGCCCGCCAATACAGCGGTACGGCAGGGCGTATTGAGAACTCTCAGATAGGAGTCTTTTTGTCATACCGAAGTCGGCATGGTACTACGCTCATTGACCGGGAACTGTATATGCCCAAAGAATGGATGGAAGATCGAAAACGATGCAAGGAGGCAGGAGTTCCTGAGGACAGGCAGTTTCTGACAAAGCCGCAGTTGGCGCGGCAGATGTTTCAGCGGGTGATCGGCTCAGGGCTTCCCTTGAAATGGATCACTGCTGACAGCGTTTATGGGGATGACCGGAGGCTGCGGCTGTGGCTTGAGGAGAGGGAGTGCCCCTATGTGATGGCGGTCTCGGGGAAAGAGTACGTCTGGGTAGATTTTCAGCAATATAGGATTAGTACACTCCTCAATAACCTCCCCCAGGAGGGCTGGAAGAGGTTGAGTTGTGGGGAGGGGACAAAAGGCCCTCGGGAGTATGCCTGGCTGCTGCTGTCCCTTATGCCTCCTCTTCAAGAGGGATTCGTACGGGGACTTCTGGTCAGAAAGAGTATCAGTAATCCTGGTGAGGTGCAGGCATATGTGGTATTTGCTCCCTCTGAGACGAGGATAGAGGAGATGGTACAGGTGGCCGGGGCGCGGTGGAGCATTGAGATCGCCTTTGAGGCGGCCAAATCGGAAGTGGGACTGGATCAGTATGAGGTAAGGACCTATGAGGCGTGGTACCGGCATATCACTCTGTGTCTGTGGGCACAGGCACTGCTTACGGCGATACGGCAGAGTATGTCGAAAAGGGGGAGAACAAAGATGCTCCAGCATACGGCAGGAGCGGGCCGGGACTCATTCGATTAAGCGTGCAGGAGGTTCGCCGTCTTTTGTGGCGATTGCTCCTTGCCGTGGAGCACGGGGTGGAAGAAGTATTGAAGTGGTCACAATGGAGAAGAGCGCATCAGGCTATGGCGAAGTACTACCACTATAAGAGGCGAAATGCATTAGGCTGCTTTAAACTGTAACTACAACTGTAGTACTAGAGAGAGGGACCCCGGCTTCCGCCGGGGTGACGGATTTCCGAAACGGAGTGTGAAGGGGCAAGGGCAAAGACAGGGAGAGGGAGGGTGTCGTATGTCTCTGTCGTCATCCCGGCAGATCTTCTGAGCCGGGATCCAGTCTTTTGAAAAGGAACTGGACCCCGGAATCCAGCCGAACCCCAGTTAGAACAGCTCTTCGTATAAATCCCGCCACTCCGGATTGGCCTTTTCGATCAATTCTGTCTTCCATAAACGCTTCCATTCCTTGATCGCTCTTTCCCGTGCAATAGCGCTTTGCATTGTTTCATGCACCTCATACCACACCAGCCTGTGGACTCCATAACGCTTTGTGAATCCTTCGACAAGCCCATTCTTGTGCTCCCCCGATACGTTGGATCAGGTTTGACGTCACGCCCACATACAGTGTGCCGTCTCGTTTGCTCGCCAGGAGATAAACGCATGGCTGCTTCATATATATGTCCCCTTATTCCCTCATTTCGGGTTCATATAACAATGGGCTTTATCTCTCATCGTCACTCCGGCGGAAGCCGGAGTCCAGGCATCTCTGAAAAGCCCGGAATGACGGAAAACAGCCCTATCACTCCTTTTTATGAGCCCATCACTCCCTTTTGAGCTGGCCGGTGTCGTACAGGGCCTGAATGTCCAGGGCGGGCACCGCAACGGAGAGGTACACCAGCTTCTCCGGTCCCGGATTCTCGACGCCGTGCTCCACGTTCGAAGGGATGTGGAGGAGATCGCCCGCCTTCACCTCGGCTGTTTCGGTGCCAACCCTGATACGGCCGCGCCCGCCGATGATGATATAGGCCTGCTCCGGCAGATGATGATGCGGCTGCTGCCCGGCGCCCGGCTCCACCTCGACCCAGGCGATCGCCATGGTATCGGTGGGGGTGTCTCCGGCCTGCAGGAGTATGTGTGAAAGTAAGCCCGGGCGAATTCGCTTCGGTGATTCCGTAAGACTTGTTCTAAACACTGCCGCCTCCTCTGTTCAGCAACATAAATTCGTGAATAAGTGTACCAGGATTTCCGGAGAGATTCCACCATAGTATCCAAAAAGGTGATGATGAAAAGTGAGGGGAAGAGGAAGACCTCCTAAGAGGGGAGGCAGCAGGGGGGAAGAGCGATCCTGAATAGGTATCCTTGGGTAGGGGGCTAAGGGGAGGACTCTTTCTTTGTGAGCGAATTCCTCCCTGCCCCCGTACACACACTCCCTTTCAGAATCCGTCACCCCGGCGAAAGCCGGGGTCCAAGTCTTTGGGAAAAGGACTGGATCCCGGCTCAGAAGATCCGCCGGGATGACGACAGAAACACACAATTCCTTCCCTCGTCCTCTCCCAAGAGAAATGCGTGTGGAGTGAGTCCTCATGATGAAGAGAGGGGAGGAGGGGAGTTCTGAGCGGACCTTAGCTCTTGTTCGTCTCCTCTCTTCGTGAAACGGAGTGGCCACCACAGTGCATGTTTGAGCGGAAGCGAGTTTGCGCTGTGGTAACGGAGTGAGCGGTAGAGAGGCAGAACAAGAGGTCGGGGAGCGAAGGACTTCACGACTCCCTGACAAAGAACAGAGGGGAGAAGTCAGAGGTGACGCTCCCCGGAGGATACGAGAATCAGGAAACAGAGATCCGCGAGGGAATACCATGATCCTGTTGCATTGCAAGGATATCGAATCCCCCTGCCCCGACCCTCCCCGAAGGAGAGCGCACAGAGAGGTGCAATGAGCCATAGAGACGCAGAAATCTCCCGTGCGAGTGATGACTCTTCCCTGACTACTCCATAGCAGAAGGAATATGCCCTCACTCTTCCTCACCCCCAGCGGGATACGGAATTCCTCCGCCCGCTTTCATCTATGCTACACTATAAAAACACCCGTACGCTGCAGAAGGAGTAACTACTATGAGATACCGGAATGGGTTTCCCGAATATGTGCCTGTCGCCCGGAAGAGGGAAAAGGCGGCGCAAAAGCTTCAGGAGCTCAGGAAAAGGGGCAAGGACCTTCAGCCGGTTATCATTGAAGGCAGGAATGTCGCGCGTACCTGGTGGGGAAAGGCATGGAACCTCAACCTGGAGCGGTATGCGGATTACGGCAACCGTATCTGCCGCGGCCGAAGCTATGTCCGGCATGGGGCCGTGCTCGACCTCCGCATCGAACCCGGAGAGATACGGGCACTGGTGCAGGGCTCCCGCGCGAAACCCTATACGGTCTCCATTACCATTGCCGCGCTCAGGCAGGAGGTATGGCAGAAGATGCGGACAGCCTGCGAAGGCATGCTGGAATCGCTCCAGGACCTCATAGAAGGCAGGTTCCCCCGGGCGCTCGAAGAGCTGTTCATGGCAAAGGGGAGCGGACTGTTTCCCTCTCCGCAGGAGATCACCTTCACGTGTTCCTGTCCTGACTGGGCACACATGTGCAAGCATGTGGCCGCCGTTCTCTACGGCACCGGCGCGCGGCTCGATGCGGACCCGAAGCTGTTCTTCATCCTGAGGAAAGTCGCCATGGACGACCTGGTCCGGCAGGCGGTGGCGGGCACGGCGGACCGACTCCTCGCAAGGGCATCCGTAAAGAGCACCCGCATTATTGAAGATTCCGACCTGTCCGCCGTATTCGGCATCGAGCTGGAGGAGCCGTCCCCCGGAGGCGGAGGGGAATGCAGCACCGGAACAAAGAAAGGGAAAACCTCTCCGAAGGCCCCGGCAAAAAGCACGAAAAAGAAAGAAACAGCCACAGCCGAAAGAAAAACGGACACTCCCAGGCCGAAGAAAAATGGCGCAAGAACCTCCATCGGGAAAGCGCCGGGGAGAAAAGGAGGCAAAAAATGAAAGCAGAAATTACAATGGACTTCAATGTCGCCTCCACCGGGGAGGCGCAGGAGATGCTGAAAGGGCTCTGCGAAAAGCTGCGGGCCGACGGGGTCATCAGCGCCTATCATTTTGCGATACAGGCGGAAACCGGTACCGTCACCGAAAAGTGCATCCTCGAGGAAGGGAAGGTCATCGCATGACAGCCCTGACCGCGCCCGTAGGGCGCTCCGGGAAACGACGATGATAGCGCTGGCCTTCGCCGCTTTTCCCCTGTACCTTTTCGGCCTCTGGAAGCGGCCCTTTCTCTTTGCCGGGCTCGCTGTCCAGATCGCCTATCTCGTTTCGCGGGGCGTTGCGCTGGGCAGGCTTCCCCTCGTGGGGCCCCATGATACCCTTCTGTTCCTTGCGGCCTCCCTGGTGGCCTTTTCGCTGCCTTTTCACCGCCACCTGAAAGGGCACCGCAGCTACTATTCCTGGATTGCGGTCGCCGCCGCCGTCTTCACCGCCTTCGCCCTGGCGGCAAAGCAGCATAACACGCCCCTCCCGCCTGTCCTGAAAACCGTCTGGTTCGAGCTGCATGTGGTCCTGGCGTTCCTGTCCTACGGGCTCTTCGGCATCGGGGCCGTCCTCGGAGCGCTCTCCCTTCGTCAGGGGGGGACACCGCTGGAAGGAATGCAGTACCGCTCCGTCTTTATCGGGTATGCCCTCTTCTCGCTCTCCATGGTCTTCGGCGGGGTATGGGCCTTCCTTGCGTGGGGGACCTACTGGCTCTGGACCCCGAAGGAGCTCTGGACCACTATTCTATGGCTGTTCTATAGCCTCTATCTCCATGCCCGGCTGCGCCCGCAATGGAGGGGAAAGCCTGCGGCGGTCCTCGGCATCGCGGGATTCGGCGTGGTCTTGTTTACCTACCTGGGGGTGAGCCTTCTTATGAAAAGCTCACATAGTTTTTAGAATGCTCCTCCTGAAGAAGGTACTGCACTTTCTCCTGTCGCTGCGGACGGCCGTGTGGCTGCTCTGCCTGCTCATTACCCTCCTGTTGGCGGGGGCCTTCATCATGCCGGTGGCGGAAGAGTTCCAGTCCCTCCATGCGGTCCCCCTTTTCCTATGGCTCCAGGAACAGCCTCCGAAAATAACCTGGTGGCTCTGGGGCGCCCTCTTCCTCCTCGTCCTGCTGACAGCCAATACCCTCTTCTGCAGCGTCGATTCCGTCATCAAAAAGCGGAAAGCAGGTCAGTGGCTCCTCCTCATCTCGCCCCAGGTGACCCATATCGGCTTTCTCCTCATCCTCCTGGCCCATCTGTTCAGCGCTGCGGGGGGATTCAAGGGGTATGCTGCGGCCCGGGAAGGCTCCCTCCTGGAGCTGCCCGACGCCACCTCTTTGCACGTAAAGACGATTTCCCTCTCCCTCGGCCCCGGCGGACACCTCGAAGACTGGGCGGTGGAGGTGGAGTACCTTTCGGGAGACGCGGCGGGGGGCGTGGTGGTGAAAAGGGACCGGCTGCTACCCAACAAACCCTCCCTGCACCGGGGTGCCGGTGTGTATGTGAAGGATCTGCAGGCCTATCCGGAAAAGGCGGTCCTCCTCGAAGTGAGCAGGGAGCCGGGGGCTGCCTGGGCGCTGGCGGGAGGGATCGTATTCATGGCGGGCACTCTTACCCTCCTGGCGCTCAAGATGAGGAGCGAAGGCTAACATCCCACGGGGTTTCCCTCATTGCCACTTTTCGTAGGAGACGATTTCCTCCATGGCTTTCCGCGGCGAGCCGCCGGTCTTCTCCTCCATAGGATACCCCACCGGGAAGATGCCCACCACGCGGATAGGGGAGGGAATGCCGAGAAGCCCGCGCAGGGCCTCCTCATCAAAAACCCCCACGAAGACAGTACCGAGTCCCAGGGCACGTGCGGCGAGCATCAGGCTCTGCGCGGCGATCCCCACATCCGCCAGATAGTACTGCTGTCCCCAGATGTTTCCCGAACGGGAAGGGTCAGCGCATGCCACAATGACCACCGGAGCTTCCGCAACACCTTTCTTTGCAGGATTCGTTTTGTAGCCAAGGGGAGAAAAGAAGGATTCGACATAGGTCAGCTCGCTGATCCTCTCCCGCACCGCGGAATCCTTCACCACAATAAACTTCCAGCATTGCAGGTTGGCCCATGAGGGGGCATGGCGCATCGCCTCAAGGAGCGCCTGCAGCTTTTCCTCCTCGACCGGCCTGTACGTGAACCTGCGGATGCTCCTCCTGGTCCGGATCGCCTCGAAAAGATCCATCACATCCTCCCTTTCAGTGAAATACAGTACAGGAAAGCCTTCTCCCCTCCGCCAGCCGGAGGGATCAAGGGGATTGATGAATGAATCATACGATATCACCGGATCTTTGTAAAGGTAGCAGGGCAAACGCCTGAAAAGAGCGATTCAAGGGGAAACAACGGGATTGCTTCAGGATGCGACCCTTCGCAATGACAGCACACAAGACCCTCTTTTCCTGTCATTGCGAGCCCCTGATCCCCGGGGCGCCTGGGATTCCTTCTAAAATGACCCTGCGCGTCATTAGGAGCAAAGCGAAGCAATCTCAAGGAGTTACACACTGGCCAGGCATTTTCATGCGTTTGCCCCCCCCTCAGCCCTGCGCTGCCACGAACTCGGCGAATTCCTTTGCCGGAAGCGGCGGACTGATGAGGAACCCCTGCACCTCATCACACCCGCTTGCATGCAGGAAAGCGAGCTGCTCCTCTGTCTCCACCCCCTCCGCCGTCACCACGAGCTTCAGGTTATGGCCCATATCGATCACTGTCTTGACGATGGTCTGGTAGTCGGCATCGAGGGCAATGTCCTTTATGAAGGACCGGTCTATTTTGAGCTTCCAGATAGGAAGCCTCTTCAGATGGCTCAAAGAGGAGTAGCCGGTCCCGAAATCGTCAATGGAGAACCTGACCCCCATTCCGGTCAGCTTGTCCAGATGAGGAAGAGTATGTTCCACATCCTTCATGGCGGTGGTTTCGGAAATCTCGAAATCGAGGAATCGGGAATCGAGCCCTGTCTCCCACAAGGTACGGGCAACGGAATGCACAAGATTTTGCTGCTGAAAGAGACGGGTGGAAAGATTCACCGTGATGCTCAGGGGAGAGAGCCCCGCCTCCTGCCACTCCCTGCTCTGGGCACAGGCGGTTCGCAGCACCCATTCGTCGAGGGGTACCACAAGCCCCGTCTCTTCAGCAAAGGGGAGGAACTGCATCGGAGGGAGCATTCCCAGGTCGGGGTGGTTCCAGCGGACTAGAGCCTCAGCGCAGATGATACGACGGCTTTTTATATCAACAAGGGGCTGATAGTACACCTCCAACTCTCCTCTCTCGATCGCCCCCCGCAGGTTTCGCTCCAGCGTGATCCTTTCGAGGGTCCTGACATTCATGTCTGTATTGTAGAACTGGTAGTTGTTCCTTCCGTGCTCTTTCACGTGATTGAGGGCGGTGTCCGCCCTTTTCAGGAGTGTCTCCGCATCCTGCCCGTCTTCGGGGAAAAGACTGATACCGATGCTCACGGAGACGGGGATCTCGTACCCCTCGAAAGCGAGGGGCTCCCTGAAGAGGAGGAGAAGCTTCTCCGCCACCTTTGCCGCGTCCTCCGAACGGGCGATCTGGGTCAGCAGAATCGTAAATTCATCCCCCCCGATGCGCGCCACTGTATCGGTTTCCCGGACACAGGACCTCAGGACATCTGCTACTTTCCTCAGCAGCGCGTCTCCCATGGTGTGTCCCATGGTGGTATTGATGAACTTGAACTGATCCAGGTCCAGGAACAGCACCGCCACCTCCTCCCCGACACGCTGGGCGTGATGAAGGGAGAGGGACAGATGCTCCATGAAGTGCATCCGGTTGGGCAGACCCGTGAGGGCATCGTGGTACGCCTGCATCCATATCGTCTCGATCATCCTCCTGCGCTCGGTGCTATCCTGTCCCACCGCGAGGATGCCTTCCACCCTCCCCTCCTTGTTACGAATGGCCCTGATAGACCAGGACACCCACACCCGTTCACCGTTTTTCCGCATATTTTCTCCCTCGTAGCGGGCGTACTTCCCGGGATCCCGCAGCATCTCCCCTGCCGTTTCCGTCATGTCGTTGCCGGAAGAATCCCTCTCGGGGAACAGCGTGCCGACGACGCTGCTCCCGATCGCCTCCTCCGCCGTATAGCCGTAGAAACGCTGGGCGAACTCGTTGAAAAAGGTGATCCTCCCCCGCTTGTCCCACCGCAGGATGATGCTGCCGGCATTCTCCACAAGCTCCCGGTATCTCTCCTCGCTCTCCTCCAGAGCGTCTATTGTCCGTTTCCGCTCGATAGCATACCGGAGGGAGCGGACCAACAGATTGCTGTTAATTTGACCCTTCGGCAGGTAGTCCTGGGCCCCCTGCTGCACGGCGATGAAAGCGAGCTCTTCATCCTCGAGACCGGTGAGCACCACTACAGGCACTCTCGGCTCCCTCTCCCTGAGTGCCAGGAAAGTATCCAACCCCTGGCTGTCGGGGAGACCGAGATCCAGCAGCACGACATCGTAGGGGGTCAGGGCAAGGCGCGACAGCCCCGAAGCGAGCCGGTCGGAGTGATCGAGGAAAAAGAGCACCCGCCGGGCCTCCGCCAGCATCTCCCGTATGAGCCGGGCATCTCCGGGGTTGTCCTCTATGAGGAGAACCCTGATCTCTCTCTTTTCCATCTTCTTACTTCTTGGGCGGAAGTTTCACGATGGAGAGCCGGAAGTCCTTGACGGAACACGCTACCCGGAATACCCGCCAGCAAGAAAACCGATTCGAATATTTCCCCTTTTTTCATGCCGAATCCTTTCGGAGATAGCTGTGATAGAAGGCTTTGCATAAGGCCGGAGCAGGCGCAGATCATACACAAAACGTTATTACTTAAATGGTATCACAAAAACAGGTACATAGGAGCCAAAATCCTCATCGGTGCGGCAAGGGAAGGAAAAAGGCGGCGGGAGCGCCCTGCGTGGGGAAGGAGAAGAAAAGTATCAAATTATGTGACGGGTTTGAGTTTTCAGTCAGCACCCCTTATCCGTGCACTGTCTCAATGGAAGGTGCAAGAAACAACACCAACGGATCACCCGCTGTCCACAACAAACCAGTGCCACAGAGCATGTACTCTCTCCGGCGGCCATGAACGGGAGAGCCTACTCTTTGCATCCCCCGACAGAGCTCTTCTTGCATTTCCTCCCGTTGGTCCATAGCGCGCCGGTCAGGTCAGCACCCCTGAGGTCGGCACCGGTGAGATTCGCCCCGCTCAGGTTCGCCCCGCTCAGGCTGGAGCCGGAAAGATTCGCCCCGCTCAGGTTCGCTCCGGTGAGGTTCGCCCGGGAAAGGTCCGCACTGTTCAACCTGGCCCCGGAAAGGTCCGCTCCGGATAAGTTCGCCCCGGAAAGGCCCGCCCCGGACAGATTCGCCCCGGGGAGTCGCACTCCGGACAGATCGGCATCGGACAAATTGCACCATGCGCAGTTCCCGTACTTCTGCACATCCTCAAGGTCCGTTATGAAAAACGCTTCCACGGCAGGGACATACAACAACAAGTGCATCCCCAGGATGCCCACTACGGTATTAAACAGAAGCGTTCCTCTCTTCCGGTTCATCCTCTTTCTCCTTCTACACGGCATGAAATATGCCACGAAATAGAAATATGCAGTAGAGCCGCCTCCGGAACCTCTCGCCTCAGCAGGACAGCCTGATGTTTTGTATCTTAAAGAGATCGGCGAAAAAATGCAATTTCGGGATCTTGCAGACAAAATTCGGGATATACTACTAATTTTGCAAGACACGTATAATCAGGGATACCTTACTGAAGTCTTTTATCATCTCCCTCCTGCTATTCTCATTGTAAAAAAGTATTATGTCCCCCTTTTATGAGAGGATACGGCCCCGTATCCGGTATTTGGTATAATGGAGAAGGGGAGAGCGCCATGAAGACAAAGAAGAAGCAGATGCAGGATTCCTTTTCCTTCCAGCCTTTCAAGGACCTGAAAAGGATCATGGAGAACAGGAAAGCTCAGGGCGGTGCCGTCCCTTCCTCCCCTCCCTCCTCTGTGCGGGAGCGAAAAGAAGAGGAGATGAGCGATGACGAACTGTTTCTGAAAGCAATGCAGGAGGTACGGGAGATCGAGGAATTCAGAAAGATCCCCCTCCCTGAGAGGAAGAGTCCCCCTCTTCGACGCCGCACCTCCTCCGACCTTGAGGCACTACGGGCACTGGACGAGATCGCACGGGGAAGGAGGCCGGTGCATCTGCCCGACACCCAGGAATATGTGGAGTGGGTCAATCCCGATTACCACGGGGAGATCGCACGGAAGCTCCACTGCGGCCTCTTTTCCGTGCAGGACTGCCTGGATCTCCACGGCCTCATTCTTGATGAGGCGGAAGCGGAAGTGGAGAAATTCCTGCGGGGCTCCCTGGCAAGGAGACTCCGCTGCATCAAGGTCATCCACGGAAGAGGGCTGCGGTCTCCGCACGGCCCTGTGCTGAAGGAGGCCCTCATCAGGTGGCTGTCAGGCCACTACCGGAGGCATATCATCGCCTTCGTAACCGCCCGTCAGTGCGACGGGGGTCTCGGAGCCCTCTATGTTCTCCTCCAATAGGGGAAAGGCTAGATAAGAGAAAGGTCTTTCAGTTCCTTTACCATTGCGTCGAACTCGCTCCGGTGGCGGTGTCCCAGTGCGACAGCCGCTTCATAGGGTTCCATCGAGGCTTCGGGATCGACGAGGGATAGATACCTGTTGAATACCGCATTAAAAGCGTTCCTCTTGGCGGGAACGAAAAAGAAGTCCTCGAAAGCAGCAGCAATTCTGAAAGCCATGTCCTCCACTTCTGCCATGCAGATGCCTCCTTGCTTCTTTACCGGATTATACCAGAAAAGGGCTTCCGCAAAAGTATTTCTCCTGAAAGGGAATTGTGCCTGCTGTGGAAAATGGGTATACTAGGAGAAAAAGGGGCCGAGCAGGATCCTGCCCGCGTCAGGGGGGACATCGGTGGAGGAAAAGAAAAAGGGTGGATTCAGGAGAAGGGGGTTCCTGAAGACAGCGGCATTGCTTTCCCTGTTCTCATCGATTCCCTCGTCGGTGCGGGCTTTCTTCATGGACCGCTTGTATGTGCGGACAGTGGAAAAGGACACCTTCCGCTTCGATCCCATGACGGGGGACATACGGTGGACCGGCAGGAAGAGCAGAGAGCCCTACGTCCTCACTGTCGGGGGTCTCGTGGCGCTGCCCCTCCGGCTCTCCTATGCCAACCTCACCGCCTTTACCCGGTCGTCCCGCCCGGGATGGTGGACTCTGGCAAACCCCGTCTACCCGGTAATCGCCCTGTCCCCGCCGGGCACCTGAGGAAGAAATAACGGAAAAAGGGGAAAAGATCTCCCCGGAACGAGGTCCCCGGGGGCGGTCTACGCTGTCAAAAACTTTCAATCCCGAGGAAATCGAAGGGTACGCTACTGTAAAAGCTCAAAGCAGGCACCTGGGGGCGCAGCCGGTCGCAGGGTTGTCTACACCCCTGACACGCCTGTCCCGAACAGGAGGGAGAGATGAAACTTCAGGAAGTGAAAGAGATTGCAAAGCAGAGGGGAATCAAGACCGGAAACATGAGGAAGGCCGAGATCATCAGGACCATTCAGCAGGATGAAGGATACACCGCCTGCTTCAATACGGGCCAGACAAGTACCTGCAACCAGAATGACTGTCTTTGGCGGGGGGATTGCTCGTAGCGTCTTACCGCCGGCCCACGGAGGAGGAAAGAAAAAGGACAGGGGCGCCTTATACGCCCCTGACTTCCGTACGGAATCAGCTCCCCAGCCTCGCTCTCGCCTCGGGCACCAGGGAGGATTTGGGGAACTTGTCGATCAGCTCCTTGTACTTCGCCTTCGCCTCTTCCTTTTTCCCCATTGTCTCGAGCACCTTGCCGCTTTCGAGGAGCGCCAGGTCCTGAAGGGGACTGTCCTTTATGCCGGCAAGATTCGTGAGGGTGGTGAGAGCGCTATTGGCATCCCCTTTCTTCAGGTAAGCGGAGGAAAGCTTGTAATGGGCGAGGGAGACGATGCGGAGGTCGGAATAGCGGGACGTAAGGTCCTTTAACGTCTTGATCGCTTCGTCGTAATTGCCCAGCTCATAATAGGAATTGGCAATATACAGCAGGGTGACGGGACTCTTCTTCGTGTCGTATGCCTTTTGGAACTTCTCAAGGGCGCTCTTGTACCGGTCGGCAGGGGAGGTGTACTGGATCGTGGTCTCGCCGAAGAAGATCCTGTACCCCTCGGTCTGGAGTGCTGCGGCCTTTGATGTGGTTACCCGGGTGTATACCATGACAGCGACGACAAGGAGCACAACCGCTCCGAAGGCGATAAGCCCATACACCAGGGTCTTCTGTCTCTCTTTGAGCCTTTCCCGCAGATCCACCACTGTTTCGGAAAGGGTTTCCTCGTTCTGGCTCTTCCCGGCCAGGCGTTTTTTAATTACTTTCGGCATCTCTTTCTTACCTCCTGAGTGCTTTCTCTACCAGTTCCTCCCCACGGCGGAAGACGGCATGCAGGGCCTCGTCCTCCAGCCCGGCGGACAAAAGCACCCTTCGGGCAAAATCCTTTGTAATCAGGTCCGAGGGAGCATGAGAGTCCGTGTTGATGGTCAGGGGAATGCCGAGGGCGGTCGCATGTTTCGCCACATGGCCGTTGGAGAGGCTATGGCCTTTGCGGGCGGTTATCTCGAGGGTGATCCCCTTCTCCTTGGCAAAGAGCAGGTCCTCAGGGGAGATCAGTCCCGGGTGGGCGAGGATATCGGCCCCCGCTTCAATGGCCGCCCTGTTGGTCCCTTCCTCCACCGGTTCCACCACTGTTTCTCCATGCACCACCACGATTTTCGCCCCGAGCCGGCGCGCTTCCTTCACCATATCCGCGATCAGCCCGGGCGGCACATGGGTGATCTCCGCGCCCGGGAGCACCGTGACGGGCACATGCCCCCTGATCGCCTCCACCGCTTTGACAATCCTCGGAATGATCAGATCAATATTGGACTGGTCCATATGATCGGTCAGCGCGATAGCCCGGTATCCCGTTGCGGCGGCCCTCCGGACCAGCTCTGCGGGAATCAGCTCTCCGTCACTGAATATGGTATGGGTATGCAGGTCGATCATGGTGCAAATAAAAAGCATACAGGAAAAACGGGGAAAAGTAAATAGCGCGGGTGTTTTCACGGGGTGAGATCAAACCCGGCGGCACGAAGAGGCCTTCGGACAGGGGGAGGAGTGATCTGAATAGTCATCTCTTTCTGAGCAGGCATCCTCTGGTGAGGGGCAAGGGGGTACCCTCTTTCTTTGCGAGAGAAATCCTCCCTGTTCTCAGGGGATATCCTGATCGTGATATCTCCCCTGATCCCCTTCACGCATACAATGTGGGCAGACGTGTTTTCCCTATGTCCGGCCCCCTCTGCTATTCCAGACGCTCGCTACAGACAAGAGGATACCCCCCTGCCCCCGTACATACTCCGTTTCAGAATCCGTCACTCAGGGAGAAAGCCGGAGCCCCTCTACTCCGTCACCCCGGAGAGAGTCGGAATCCCTCAAAGCCGTCACCCCGGAGAAAGCCGGGGTCCAGTTCCTTATTCAAAGGACTGGATCCCGGCTCAGAAGATCCGCCGGGATGACGGCAGAAGAAAAGAGAGGGGAGAGGGACCCCCTCTTTCTCTCTCTCCCGAAAGGAATGCATGTTTGATGGGCATGCATGATGAAGAAGAGGGGAGTCCTTGACAAGAATAAACCAGGGGACAGGGGGTGAGTGCTCCCTCTCTCAGAGAGGGGAGGAGGGGAGTTCTGAGCG
>NSJL01000050.1 GCA_002634385.1 Nitrospira sp. | reverse complement strand
CAAGCTGTTGTATCTTGCCCTGAGGAATATTGCTAAGAAATGGACGATGCCGATAAAAAACTGGCGGGATGCTCTGAATCAATTTGCGATTCTCTTTGAAGGAAGAATGCCCTTGGCATGACTATCATAAAAAGGCACTTACACAAAATTCTTGACAAGCCCTAACCCTAAGCCAGTATGCAAAAGTTTTTTCACAGAAAACGTTTTAACTAAAAATGATTGGAGAGGATGCCGGGGCCAGCTCTGCTCTCCCGACGGCTCACTTCGAGCAGTTGAGCAATCTCAGGAATGGACTTCCCTTTATCCCATTCCAGGATTGCCAGGATACGGTGGTAGTGGTGAGCATTCCGAGTGTGGAGTAGCTCGTATTGCAATCGACGGCGCTGATACGGCGTTAAGGATTTGCTGTTCATGATGACCTCCCTCTCCTATAAGGGTATCATGAACAGCTTACCTGTGAAAAAACTTTTGCATACCTGCTTAGGGACATGGTCCCCGGAATCGTTGAAGAAAGGAGGCGACTCGATTGAACTTGAATACACGAAAACATCATTATATAAAGGAGTTGCTTATGAGCAGACACTCTCAACCCTTGCGAAGCGGGAGTGAGTCTTGATCGACGGGAAGAAAAAGCTTGTCTATATAATACATGAATTAAAACCAGGTGGCGTTGAGTGTGCTGTGCTTTCGGCAATTAAAACCTTAAATGAAAAATTTGATTTAAAGATAATCTGCCTTGGGTCCATAGATCAAGATTTCATTGCTGGTTTATCTGCTGCAGAAAAGAAATGCTTAAATGAATATAAACATGGGATAATATCCATCTTGAAATCCGTTGTATCCGTAGTGAAGTTTCGCCCTGATTATTTGTTGACTTCCCTTTGGCGTTCGTCTCTTACAGGAATAGTGGCAACATTATTCTTAAACAAAACCGTATATGTCGCCTGCATTCATAGTTCAAAGTTTCAACATGTTATTGAAAGATTTTTTAATACCTTAGCTGTAAGAAAAGCAAATTTTGTATTCGCGGACTCCAATATTGTAAAAGAATTTGTCGGGAGGTTTACATCTTCGGATAAAATTAGGGTAATTTCATTCTTGACTAAAAGGGATCAAATAGAATTTAGGACGCCAAACTTCAGGCCTGATCATGTTTTTCGTTTTGTTTTTATTGGAAGAATCGCAAAGGTTAAAAGAATTGATCGTGCAATTGAGATTATAGAGTGGTTGGTTAAACGCGGCGTTGCAGTACACTTTGATATCTACGGCCCAGACGATGGGGAAAAAAAACGTCTTAAGCAAATTATAAAAGAAAGAAGATTGGACTCAAATGTGAGTTTTTTTGAAGCTGTCAGCCCAAATACGGTCGGAACGGTTTTTAGATCTTATAATTATTTGCTGCATATGAGCGACCGTGAAGGGTTTGCAATGAGCGTTGCAGAAGCGATGCAGAATGGGCTCATCTGTTTTGTTACGGCAGTGGGTGAAATTCCCAGATATTCTGCGGATATGAAATCCGCTGTTCTATTTGAATCGCCGCTTTGTGATGATCCGGAGCGATGTGCAGATAAAATTCTTAGGGTATTAAAAGACGAAGATCTTTGTTTGAGCATTTCACGTAATGCACAAAAGGTTTTTTTGTCGAAGATGACCTACGCGGAATCGCTATCTGAGGAAATTAATAATATCCGTGTGTAGAATAGTTGGCTTCTGGGATTTTCGTAAGCATAGTAGTAGTTATAATATGGGAAAGACAATTGTCTTTATGAGAGACACTATGGCACACGGAGGACCTGACGATGCTGGCTTCTGGATTGATCCAGATAGGGGGGTTGCTTTGGGACATCGTCGCCTCTCGATCATTGATCCGACTCCGGCAGGCCGTCAACCGATGTTCTCCGCTTGTGAACGGTATGCGATCGTTTTTAACGGCGAGATCTATAATCACTTGGAGATCAGGCAGGAGTTAGGAACCAAGGCGGCAGGGTGGCGGGGACATTCGGATACTGAGACTCTGATCTCCGCTATAGCCTCTTGGGGAGTGGAAAAGGCTCTCCATCAGTGTGTTGGCATGTTTGCTTTTACCGTATGGGATCGTGAGCAACGTTGCCTTATTCTGGCCCGTGATCGCTTCGGGGAAAAGCCCCTCTACTACGGATGGCAGGGAGATGTGTTCCTGTTCGGTTCCGAGCTGAAGGCCTTGTGTGCCCATCCCGCTTTTCGTTGGGAGATCGATCGTGATGCTGTCGCCTCCTTCATGCGATACGGGTATGTTCCTACGCCCTATTCTATCTATAAGGGTATTCGCAAACTGCCGCCCGGCACCTGGCTGACTATTCAAGCCGGAGAGAGCACCATGCAGCCCATCCGGTACTGGTCGATAAACGAAATGTTTGAGCGAGGATGCCAGGAGCCCTTCATTGGTGATGAAGCCGAAGCACTAGAAGAATTGGAACGTTTGCTCCGGCGCTCCGTTGCGGGACAGATGATTGCTGATGTGCCGCTCGGAGTGTTCCTCTCCGGTGGGGTGGATTCTTCCACTGTGACAGCGTTAATGCAGGTACAGTCCTCTAAACCTATTCGAACATTCTCAATAGGCTTTCGGGAAGACGACTACAATGAGGCTCAGCACGCTACCGCAATTGCGCGGCACTTGGGCACCGACCATACCGAGTTCTGTCTCACGGAGAAGGAAGCAATGGAGGTGATCCCGCTCCTTCCAGACATCTACGATGAGCCGTTCTCCGATTCTTCCCAGATTCCGACCTATTTGGTCTCCAGGATGGCTCGCCGACATGTAACTGTCGCCCTTACTGGTGATGCAGGCGATGAACTGTTCGGAGGCTACACACGACATTTCTGGGCGTCCCGGCACTGGCCGCGCCTATTACGGATTCCCCGCCTTGTCCGTCTGGCTGCCTCCAAGGCGCTTTATAGTCTTACGCCTGCTCGGTGGAACTCCATATATTCAACAGTATTGCCAGTATTGCCTTCACAGATGCAATTTCAACATCCCGGTGAGAAGCTCCAAAAAGTAGCAGGCATATTGGGCGCTGAGGATGGCTTTTCACTCTATCGGAGCCTCATCAGCCGATGGACCCCTGAGAGTGTCGTACGCGAAGCCGAGGAACTACAACGAGACTTTTCCTCTTTGCAACCGGCTCTGCAAGGCTTACCTGAGCAAATGATGGCGCTTGATGTCCTTACCTATCTTCCGGATGACGTCCTTGCCAAAGTGGACCGCGCCGCAATGGCAACGAGTCTGGAAGCACGTATCCCTCTACTGGACCACCGTGTAGCAGAATTTGCATGGCGCCTGCCGGTTCACATGAAAATCCGTGCTGGGCAGGGCAAATGGATACTCAGACAGGTGCTGTACAAATACGTCTCTAAGGAGCTTATCGAGCGCCCTAAGATGGGATTCGGAGTGCCTATCGGTTCTTGGCTGAGGGGAACATTGCGGGAGTGGGCGGAGGAAATGTTGGATGAGTCAAGACTTAGGCGAGAGGGTTTTTTTAATCCTGAGCCGATTCGTCGGAGGTGGAATGAGCATAAAACTGGAAAACGTAACTGGCAAGACAGCCTGTGGAGTGTTCTTATGTTCCAGTCGTGGCTGGAAAAATGGGGTGACCACTAATGCGCATTGCGGTACTTGCCAATACTACCTGGTATCTCTTCAATTTCCGTCTGAATCTTATGCACACTCTTATGGCTGCTGGACATGAGGTAGTGGCAGTTGGTCCTATGGACGGATATGTGGATCGAATCCAGAACGCCGGCATCAGGCATGTAACTATACCACTCTCTGGAAGGAGCATTAATCCATTGTCCGAGTTGGCCACGGTGTACTCCCTATATCGTGTGTTCCGCAGAGAGAAAATAGAGGCAGTACTGAGCTATACACCGAAAGGAAATATTTATGGGGCTTTTGCTGCAATGCCTATTGGAATTCCCACAATAGCAAATATCTCCGGGTTAGGAAAGGTATTCGTCCGCCGGGGACTGCTTACTGTGCTGGTAAAGGGTCTCTATTGGCTGGCTTTTCGTCGCACAGTATGGGTTTTTTTTCAGAACCGGGAAGATATGGAATTGTTTGCTCACTTGAGCTTGGTACCGGCGAGTAAGATTGAACGGATTCCGGGCTCAGGGGTAGACGTGCGGCGCTTCTCACCTTTTGAAGTAGATGAGCTTTCTGATATACAAGTAAATAATTGTAGGACACAAGATGCTCAATCTGTGCAGCCCTTTCGAAAGAGCATATATGCTGGTGACCAGCCTTTCGTATTTCTTTTGATAGCTCGCATGCTTTGGGATAAAGGTATTGGGGAATATGTTAAGGCGGCGCGCAGGGTTCTCTCTCTTTATCCGTCCGTGCGATTGCAATTGCTCGGATTCCTTGACGTAGATAATCCCTCCGCTATCCCAAGAGAGAGGATAGATGCATGGGTTAATGAGGGAGTTGTCGAGTATCTAGGCTCAACAGACGACGTTGTCCCAGTAATCCGTGATGCTGATTGTGTAGTTCTGCCTTCCTACTATCGTGAGGGAGTTCCACGCACATTATTGGAATCTGCAAGTATGGCAAAGCCACTTATCACGACAGATACGCCTGGGTGCAGGGATGCGGTAGAGGATGGAGTAACCGGTTTTTTGTGCAAAGCGAAGAATGTCGAGGATTTGGCTGAAAAAATGATTCAAATGATTGAATTGCCGAAAGAAGATCGGCACGTAATGGGCCTTCGTGCGCGTGAGAAAATGCTTCGTGAGTTTAATGAGCGTATCGTCATTGAGAGATACCTAGATGTGGTTTCTAGAATATCGAAACGTTTCTATGGGAAATGATTCAGCGTACAGAATACTCATAATATTCGATAGTAACTGAGAAGTGTTAGAAGTGTTGTCGAGGCACATGTGGGATCGATCCAGCATCCTTCTTAAGAAAGATTCCCGACAAGCGGGAATGACGGATATGACATCACATGCAGGAGCGATAAGTATACAAGGCGGTCGAATGGTAAATGGTGATGATGCTCCGAAACATTTGTGATAACAATGGGATCATTAAATGATACGAGAGAATACAATGTTCAATAATACGCTTTTGATCCTGTTTCTGGTTTTCTCTCTCTCCTTTATAATCCACTTCTTGCTTATTGCCCTCTTCAGAAAAGATCCTTTTTGCAACGACTGCGAGGTAAAATCCAAACCCCAAAAAGTCCATCGGGTGTCAACGCCGCGGGCGGGAGGAGTGGGCATCTTCGCTTCTTTTGCCTTGGGTGCTCTATTCCTGGTAGAAGATGCGGTAGTAGTAAACCCGGGAGCTATTTCCGGAACTATTGCTCCCTTGCATTTTTCCCTGGTACTTGTTTCTTTTCCTGCTTTTTTCTCCGGTCTCTATGAGGATATGCGGGGTACCATGGGGCCGCGTCTCCGCCTGGTGTTCATGGCAATCGGAGCGGTGGCGGCTATCACCCTGCTGGATGCCACTATTTATGATATTGGTTTGTTCCGGCTGCCGGTATGGGTGGCGGTTCCCTTCACCATTTTTTCTCTTGTAGGGGTAACCAACGCTATCAATATCATTGATGGGTTCAACGGGCTCGCTGCCGGGATATCGATTCTTATCTTCTCTGCCTTTGCCGTGATCTCCTATTTCTACGGAGATACTCTCCTGTTTGCATTGAATATGCTCTTGATTGCCGCAACAGCAGGCTTTCTGTTCTGGAATTTCCCCCGGGGGAGGATTTTCCTTGGTGATGGAGGTGCGTATCTTATTGGGTTTCTTTTCGCGGTCCTCTCGGTTCTCCTTGTAAAGAGGAACGATGAGGTCTCGCCATGGTTCCCCCTGGTGATCCTTGCGTATCCGATCTTCGAGGTGCTTTTCTCCATCTACCGGAGAAAGCTCAAAAAAGGGCTCTCCTCCTTCGGTGCGGATGGGATTCACCTTCATACTCTGCTCTATAAGAGATATATCAAAAGCAATCCGAAAACATCGGTCTACCTGTGGATTCCCTCGGCTTTTTTCATTGCTGTTGCCCTTCCTTACCATAGGAGCACACTGGTATTGATTTTCGTTTTCTTCACTTTTGCTGCTTTTTATGTCTACGTGTATCGAAGAATCGTACGCTTCAGTTTTCCCGTTCTTTTGGGTGGACGCAGGCGTATAAATGAAAAGAAGGAGCCGGTCCTTAAGACAGACGTTCCTGATAAAACAAAGGCGCGCAACAGAGCCGTATGACGACTCTGCGAGACTACGATCTCTTATGCGAGGAGAAAGACGATGAGCCATACCGGAATAGGGGGGTTGTATGCTGGCAGAACCTATTTTATCTTTAAAACCATAGTCTTTGTGATCACGGTACTGACAGGTCTCTCTGCGGTGTATTATGGATATATGGCGATGAGCAGCAGGATCCCCGGGGAGTGGGGGGAGTACTGCAGCAGGTACACGGACCCGGTGGAGCATGCGAATTGTATGATGTTATCACGCAAGCTTGTCGACGAGTTCACAAAGCTGCTCTATGTTAATCTTGCGGTGGCGGTGGTCATTCCGGGTATTTTTAGTATCGGTGACTGGTTCTACCGTACAAGGAAGGGGACCAAGCCGAAATGAAATATGCGGTAATAGTTGCCGCTATGGTGCTTCTGGCCCTCTTCGATCTCGGTAAAGTGCAGGCTGTTCAGCTGTCCGGTGCGGAATGGAAGAGCTTTTCCGAGAGCAATGCTCATTACTGGTACTATGATCTGCGTAGTATCGAGCAGCCCGGAAAGAGCATTACCAAGGTATGGTGCAAGTCAGTCGCCAAAAACAGGGCTAGTATTGAAGAAAAAATACGGCTTTTGAAAAAATTCGGGGGAAGCACCTGGGGATACGAGAATTACCTGTATACCCTCAATCTGTTTGAAATCGATTGCCCGAAGAAAAAACACCGGCTTGTCATGGTGAAAGATTATGATCGAAGTGAAAATATTCTGGAATCAGCTGTTTCCCAGGATATGTCGTGGGATTCTATTCCTCCGGGGTCCATCATTGAGAGCCTTTATGGAATTGTGTGCTCGGAAGCTCAGAAGCGGTAAAGAATTATAGACATCCAGTAATGGTAGCTTGACGAAATAAAGTGACCATGGTATTATGACTATAGGCACTAATGGTTGTTGGTTCTGTTAACTATCAAAGGTCTTATTCGGAGGTGGCATGTTATGGAAAGGTTGGTTTCCAAGTCCAAATTTAAACCGCGTTCTTTGGAATATTTCCGCCAAATTGAGGAAAGCGGTGAGGAAATTGTAATAACCGACCACGGACATCCTGTGCTGAAAGTGGTGCCGTATAAGGCAAAGCCGGCAGAGGTTCTGCCTATGCTGCGAAATTCGATAAAGAAGTTTGATGAGCCTACGGAGCCGGTTGGAGAGAAGGACTGGGAGGCGCTGTGATCGTACTGGACACGCATGTCCTGCTCTGGTGGCTCAGCAATCCTGAAAATCTGTCCTCAAAAGCTGCTGAAATCATCGAGAAGTCCATGAAAGATAGGGCAATCTATGTCTCGTCGATTAGCGCGTGGGAAATCGCCATGCTTTCCTCTCGGGGAAGGCTTGAACTGACAATCGATGTGGATGACTGGATTGCAGCCGCCGAATCTCTGCCCTTTGTATATTTTGTTCCGGTGAATAACAGGATTGCCATTAAGTCGGTACATCTTCCGGATTTTGCCCATCCTGATCCCGCTGATCGTATCATTATTGCCACTGCCCTGTCTTTGAGGGCAACGCTGGTTACAAAGGACCGGAGAATTCTCGATTATCCTCACGTTACGGCGAGCTGGTGAAGGAGTGTCATTGATGAGATAATTGACACGGAGGGGCAAAGTATGATAATTTCTCTGATAGGCTTTTTGCTGATACCGTAGCAACAATCTTTCTGTAGAAGGCAAAGGTCCTCATTGCGGGTGTAGCTCAGCTGGTAGAGCACAACCTTGCCAAGGTTGGGGTCGCGGGTTCGAATCCCGTCGCCCGCTCCATAACACTAACAAAGAAGAAGTGGGAAGTATTTCTCACTTCCCACTTCTTACTTCTCTTTTCGATCGGCGACGTACCCAAGTGGCAAGGGAGAGGTCTGCAAAACCTTTATTCAGCGGTTCGAATCCGCTCGTCGCCTCCACACTCCTTCAATACTGCATTATTTCGAGGTAATCCCGCGCATCCGTCTCGTCATCGCCCTTTGCCGTGAGCAGGCTCTGCCTGATATCGTCCACGAATTTCTTCCGGTCACCCCGGTAGACGGGATCCATCTCGATCGCCTGCACCATAACAGCGGAGGCGTCCCCGTATCTTCCCATCCTGTTGTATACGAGGGCGAGGCGGTAATACGCCAGAGGGGATGAGGAGGAGCGCTTGATGGAGTCTTTAAGGGCATCCGCAGCCTGGGCATACTGACCGAGCCGGTAAAAGGAGGTGCCGAGGTTGTAAAAAGCCTTTTCCGGCGTCTGGTAGAGGGGGTTGGCGAGGGCGCCCCTGAGGGACTCTACCGCCTTGCTCCACTGTCTCTTCCGCATGTAGGTGGCGCCCAGGTTGTTATAGGCGTCTGAAAACAGGCGGTCCCGCGAAACGGCTTTGAGGAAGAGCCTCTCCGCGCTGTCGAAATCCTCCAACTGCAGGTACACCAGCCCGAGACTGTTCAACACCTCCAGGCTGTCGGGGTCGACCTGCAGGGCTTTCTGGAGCTGTACATAGGCCATCTGGATATTCCCCTCGTTCAGGTAGGAGACACCCATTTTGTAAAAGTACTCCGCTTCCCTCTGCTCCTCAACGGACATCCCGGCGCAGCCGCCCAGCAGGAAGAGGGCGACGAGGATGCCGAAGAGGGAGGGAATGCATGCAGGATACGCTATCCCTCTCATCGGCTTTTTCTTGCTCCTTTCATTATCACCCGTTCAGTTTACCCGATTTCTCTTCCCCTGTCCATTCCGCGCATCTTTTCCGACAGGAGCTCCAGCAGTTCTTCCACTCGGGCGAGGGCATCGCCGACGGGCAGGTTCCGGGTGTCCAGCTCGAACCCGTCGGGCAGGAACTTCAGTTTTCCCCTGCGCGGGTCGGGACGGGAGGAGATCTCGAAGAGGATCTTCAGGAGCCGGTCGAAGAAATCCTCCGGAATCCTGTACTGGTTCCCGGGGTCGGAAAGGAAGAGGAAGCGGTACCTGCCGTCGATATCGTACACTTTCACGATAAAAAGGATCTTCGACAGAATCTTTACCTTGATGATATGCAGGAGGTTGGTTACCTCCTCCGGAAGGGGACCGAACCTGTCGAGGATCTCGTCCCGCAGGTCTTCCAGCGCCTCCGTGGATTTCACCGAGGAGATGCGGCGGTACAGGCTCAATCGGAGGGTGATATCGGAGATGTACTCCTCCGGGATGAAAGCGGAGAGATGCAGCCGTATCTGCGGGTCGATCTCTTCGCGTATCTCCTCCCCTTTGAGCTCCGCTACCGCCTTCTCCAGCATCTCCATGTACAGATCGAATCCCACGCCGTGGATGTACCCCGATTGCTCCGGTCCCAGGAGGTTGCCCGCCCCCCGGATCTCGAGGTCTTTCAGTGCCAGCCTGAACCCGGCGCCGAGGTAGCTCATCTCCTGGATCGCCTGCAATCTCTTCTTTGCGTCGTCGGTGATGAGGTCCTCCCCCGGAATCAGGAAATAGGCATACGCCTGGGTATTCCCCCGCCCGACCCTTCCCCTGAGCTGGTAGAGGTCGGAAAGGCCGAAGGTGTCCGCCCTGTCCACGATGATGGTGTTGGCGGTGGGGATATCGATCCCCGAACCGATGATGGCGGTGCATACCAGCACGTTGGTCTCCTTGTGCAGGAAGCTCAGCATGATCCTCTCCATCTGCGTCTCGTTCATCTGGCCGTGGGCGGTGATGACCTTTGCTTCGGGAACGAGTTTTTGCACGGAGGCGGCCATCTTGTCGATGTCCATGATCCTGTTGTGGACGAAGAATACCTGTCCGCCCCTGCCAAGCTCCCTCTCGATGGCCTCCCTGATAAGCCGGTCGTTAAAGACCGCGACGCTGCTCCGCACCGCAAGCCTCTCCTCGGGAGGGGTTTCTATGGTGGTAATCTCCCGTATCCCTGAAAGGGACATCTGGAGCGTCCGGGGGATGGGGGTCGCCGTGAGGGTCAGGACATCCACTCCCTTCCTCAACTCCTTCAACCTCTCCTTCTGGGCAACCCCGAAACGGTGTTCCTCGTCGATGATCAGGAGGCCCAGGTCGTGGAACTGCACCTTCTTGTTCAGGAGCATATGGGTGCCGATGACGATGTCCACCTCTCCCCGGGCGGCGGCGGTGATGCACTTCCTGGCCTCTTCCTTGTCCCTGAACCTGCTCAGGTAGTCGATCTTCACCGGGAAGCCGGAGAATCTCGTCCTGAAATTCCTGTAGTGCTGCTCTGCAAGGAGAGTGGTGGGTACCAGCACGGCAACCTGCTTCCCGTCGAAGACGGCCCTGAAAGCAGCCCGTATGGCGACCTCGGTCTTGCCATAGCCCACATCGCCGCAGACCAGCATATCCATGGGCTGATCGGAATGCATATGCTTCTTGATCTCTTCCACCGCGGCGACCTGATCGGGGGTCTCCTCGTAGGGGAAGAAGTCGTCGAACTCGAGGTGGAGGGGGGTGTCGTCACTGAAGACGAATCCCCGGGAAACCGTCCTTTCCGCGTAGAGCTTGAGGAGCTTTTCCGCCATCTCCCTGACCCGTTCCCGGACCTTCTGCTTCGTCTTCTGCCAGTTCCTGCTCCCCAGCTTTTCGAGCGTGGGCAGGTGTCCTTCGCCGGCGCTGTACTTCTGGAGGCGGTCGATGCTGTGGAAGGGGACATAGATCCTGCCGTTGGCGTAATCGACACTGACGAGATCCTCTTCGCTCCCGTCGGTCCTCTGCCGCTGGATCCCGGCGAACCGCCCGATGCCGTGGTCCTTGTGCACCACGTAATCCCCCGGTTTCAGGTCGTCGATGCTCAACAGGAGGCGCGAGACCTTTGATTTCCTGATGGGGCGGTAGGTGGGCCTCTCCCCGAAGATGTCCCGGTCGGTGAGGATCAGGAGTTCGGGAAGGTGCACTCCTGAAGAGAGCCGCCCAATGGTAATGCAGATATTCCCCTCGTAGGAGGGGACGTCCCGCTTCTTTACGAGGGGCGCTACGACAGCGCCGTCGAACAGGATCTCCTTGAGGCGCACCGCCTGTGCATCGGAGGGGAGGATCGCCAGTATCCGTTTGCCGGTCTTCACCAGGGCAGGGGGAATATCCTCGATGCCCTTTCTCTCCTCGGGCAGGATGCCCAGCCCCGTGCGGGGAAACTCCAGGGCGTCAATTCCTTCGCCGGTGAAGGGCCGGTGGGATACCAGTACCGGCTCTCCCCCCTTCTCCTGAAACTCCCTGTCCTCCGCGGCCCCGGAATTCACGAAAAGGTCCATCTTCCGGTACTCCCTGAGGTCATCGATCAGGTTGCCCGTTCTTTCTTCCTCGCGGGCGGGGAGGAGATGGATCTCCTGCACCTCCTTTATGGAGCGCTGCGTCTCTATGTCGAACTGCCGGATGAGATCGATTACGTCGCCGAAGAACTCCACCCGCACCGGGGCGTCCATGGTGACGGGGTAGATATCGAAGAGCCAGCCCCTCGGACTGTACTCCCCCTGCTCCATGACGACACTGACGCTCTTATACCCGTTGTCCCTGAGCCAGGCTTCCAGCTTCCCCCGTTCCATCTCGGCACCTCTCTTCAGGGGCAGGACTTTCTCCTCGATCTCGGTGGAGAGGAAGCCGGTCAGGCAGGCGTCCTTTGAAGTGATAAGGGACATCTCTTCCCCGGTCATGAAGGTATGGAGCACCCGCGCCCTCTCCCCGGGGGATTCGGGGGTGGAGGCAGGAGGGAACAGGGCTGTCTTCCTGAGGCTTTCCGGGGCGTCCGGCAGAATGCTCTTCAGGAACTGGATGTCGGCGTGCAGGGCAGCTGCGGCTTCGGCGGAGTCCTCCACCACGGCGAAGGGCTCTCTGCGGAAGAGGAGGAACAGGGCGAAATAGGGGAGGGAGAGATTGTAGATCCTCTTTACCTCGCTCTCTTCCAGGCGACGGGACAGGTCAAGGATATTTTCTTTCAAAAGGTCGTATAAAGTGGGCATCGTTGTTTCCTGAACGCTTGCAAAAGACATCCCTGTATTTTACCTTTTTCATCCCTTTTATTTCCCCCGCCTCCCCTTACCCTAAGGGGAGGGGAAGAGAAGCTTCCCTGACGTTATGCGTTTCCTTTGTGTTCCTTCCGCGAAAATGATATGCTGTCCGCATGCGTTGCAGTACCGCTCTTTTGTCTTGCCGGCAGTACCGGTTTGATGCGACAATGGAATAAAGACGGATTAAGGAAAGAAAACATGCTGGAAATCGGAAAATACAGTGAGCTTACGGTAAAGAAAAAGACGGATTTCGGGGTCTTCCTCGACTCCCCGGAGGGCGACGTCCTCTTGCCAAGGAAGTATGTGCCGGGGGGGGTGAAGATCGGCGATTTGCTGAAGGTCTTCATCTATAAGGATTCCGAGGACAGGACCATCGCTACTACCCTCACCCCCAAAGCGACAGTGGGGGAGTTCGCCTATCTGCGGGTGAAAGAGGTAACGAGGATCGGGGCCTTCCTGGATTGGGGGCTCGAAAAGGACCTCCTCGTACCCTACCGTGAACAGGCCGAAAAGATGAAGGCCGGGAGCAGGTACATTGTGTATCTTTTTCTTGAAGAGCAGACGAAGAGGATCACCGCCACCTCGAAGATCGGACGGTTCATCGAGAAGGAGGATATCCGTCTCCATGAGGGGGAAGAGGTCGATCTCCTGGTATACCGTCTTACCGAACGGGGGTTCAAGGTGATCGTCAATAACCGGTATTTCGGGATGCTCTATAAGAACGAGATATTCCGTGAGCTGGCGGTCGGGGAGAGGGCGCGGGGGTTCGTCAAGAAGATACGCGAGGACAAGCGGATCGACGCGGTGCTCACCCGGGAAGGGTTCGAGGATATTGAAGAGGTTAAAAAGCAGATCCTGAAGAAACTGAAGGAAAGCAGGGGGGGATTTCTGCCCCTGACCGACGAGAGCTCTCCGCAGAGTATCCGGGAAGAGCTGGACATGAGCAAGAAGACTTTCAAGAAGGCCATCGGCAGCCTCTACCGGGACGGCACCATTGAAATCAAGCACGACGGGATAAAACTGGTACGGCCCGACAAGAGGAAGATCCTCCACAAGTTCAGATTCTAGCAGGTGCTGAAAAAGTCTTTTAGCTGTCATTGCTCGGTCAGCGAAGCAATCGTGTCTTTAGAGAAATCAACAGCTTAGAGATTGCTTCGTCGCAAAAAAAGCTCCTCCTAAGAAACTCCTGGGACAGGGGTCTCCTGCAGGGTAAGGGTATACCCCAGCTCCTGAGCCTTTCTTTTGAGGTTTCGTATGACCCTCTCTTTATATTGCTGTTCATAATACTCTGCTCCGCTATCCCTATAGAGCTGTTTGGTTGTCCAGAGAGTGTAAAAGATGCGCGCCAGTTTATGCGCCGTGGCGGTGATCGCCTTCGGAGCCC
>NSJL01000049.1 GCA_002634385.1 Nitrospira sp. | reverse complement strand
CCTTCCAGGTGTACGTCGCGCCCCCGCGCCCGTACACCGAATCCTTCCCATAGGGATTCAGCGCCCCCGAGACCGCCCATGTCCCCGTGTACGAGGTCCCCGCTCCCCCGTTGTCGATGATCACCTCGGTAGCGGCATCGGCTGACACCGGGGATTTCGTTGCAAAGAAAAGCATGAGAATACTGCCCAGGAAAAGCAAAAAAGCGAGTGCGCCGTCTCTCCTTCTCCTCGTTGTCATCTTTCTCCCCCGTACGGTAAATGTCCGGACTGAATATCCGCTATGACGCGCTCGTATTCCTCTGCAAAGCTCTCTCTGGTATGATGCTTCCGTGCGTAGTCCCACGTCTTCCGCGCCCGTTCCTCGATCTCGCCGGGCCGGAGGGAGGCAATCAGGTGCAGGGCTTCCCGTATGGCATCGCGGGAGCTGTCCTTCAGGAGAACGCCGAAGTCCTCCACATCAATCCCCGATTCATAGCTGACCAGGGGGATGAGCCCCGCATGCATACAGGTGACTACGCTTCCCGCCTGCCCCTCGGAACAGGAAGGATAGATAATCCCGGCACACTTTTCCGTTACCTCCTGGAAACCGGGGCTGTCGATGGAAATCCATCCAACGGTGTGGATATTGGGTGTTTCATACAACTCCCGTGAGTACTCCCTCTCGAAGTCCCGCTCTTTCTGTATCGGTCCGCAGACATACAGGGAAAAACCGGGCATGCCGGCGAAAGCATCGAGCACGAGATCCAGTCCCTTGTGCACCAGACCCCCGCTCCCCAGCCACAGGAAGCTCCTCCTGCAGGACGCAAAGTCCTTTCTTTCCGGCCAGGGATAGGGCATACAGGCCGGGACAGGGGTACGGAAGAGGGGCTTCCGGGCATAGGCGTATGTCCCGAGGGTAAACCCGTTTCCCAACACCGTGGCATAGTCGGCGTGCTCGATGGCGAGGTTGGGCTCAACGATTCTCACTCCCCCCAGCGTTACCCCTCTCCGCTGTTGCAGGGAGAGGGCGCGGCGGTAGGAGGCCCAGTTGTTGAAGAGCCAATGGGCGGTATCAAGGTGCGCCACTTTGACGCAGTCGCGGTTCAGCTGCAGGGCAATGCGGGCGAAATTGGTGCGTGCGGAGACAAAAAAAGCGTAGTCCCTGTCCGGGATGAAGGTCCTGTTGCGGTAATCGATGGCATCCACACCGTACCCCAGGCGCAGGAAAGTCGACGCGATCTCCAGAGACTCCCCGAAATGGGTATGGGTAACGGGGAGAGGCTCTCCCTCCTTGAGGAGGAACGGCCCCATGATATACGCCATAAGCGCCCACCCCCTCTCCGTCCCTTTCGGACGCAGGGATACCCTTTCCGCGACGCCGGCATCCGGAACGCATCTCCGGACCTCCACCCCGAAGCGCAGGGCGAGGCTCTTCAGGAGCGCCTTCATGACTCTCTGCGCACCCTCTTCACCAGCCGGGTTATCGCCTCGCGGAGGTGCTCGGCCGCCAGGGGGGCCTTCCGGGGGCCGCCTCCCGGCTCATTGAACTGCCTCATTTTGATCATGTTCAGGGGGAAGATATGACCATAGGAGTGACTGTCCCCGATACTGTCCCTGTCCCTCATGAACGATTCCTCGTTGAACCACTCCCAGTCGCCGTACCATGTCCAGCACCCGTTCTTTTTATAGATGTCTTTGACCGTCCTGCCCGCTGTCTTGTTCGTCTTCAGGGTCACATACTCCGAAGTGAAGCCGGAGACATACCGCAGCATGAGGGGAAAGGACCTGTTGCTGCAGTAGTTGGAAAACCACAGGGTATAGTTCAATTCCCCCTGGAGCTCCTTTACCACCCGGTATACCTGCACATGCTCCGCATGCCCGTATTCCCCCCAGGGATTATGGGTGAACACGTTCCGGCAGCCCCGCAACCGGGGCCGCAAAAGATCTTTCAACTCCTGGTAGTTGCGGCTGTACTTTTCGCCGGAGGGGGTATTACCGGTGATCTCCAGTCCGTAAGGGGTTACTACCGGGTTGTTCCAGTCGGGACCGCAGAAGGTCTCTGATTCGCTGAGACCGAGACAGATAATGTTCTTTATGGGATGCTCCTCCAGGCTCTTCTGCCGCGCGACGCCCCAGTGCGGCTTTGACTCGCATCCCAGGAAGCAGAGCACTATTTTATCGGCCTTATCCAGAATGGAACTGAAGAACAGCACCTCATCGTCGGGATGTGCGGAGACGATGGCGGATTTGTCCAGCATAAGCAATTTCCGCGCAACGCGTGTGTAGCGGAATTTCATGGTCGGCTCCCGGGAGACAGGATCTTTCTTCCCGTCCTTCTTTCCCTTCTCTTTTCCGTTCCGTGCTTCAGACTCCCACCAGTTCCTTCACCGCCCTCTTCAGGGGTTCCGGCATCCCTCTTCTCAACCGTGAGGACAGGGATTCCCTCCTGATGACCACATTCCTGTTGAAGCGTTCCGAGACGCCGAAGGAGAGCTTATACTCCTCTTTGCCCGCCCCGAAATCGAAAATCCGGAAGCCGTTCTCTATGGCGTACCGGATACAATATCCGACCATGACTCTTCCCGGGGAGAATTTTGCAAAGGCCTCATTGAATCCCATGATATAGCCGGTGAAGGTACCCGTCTTGCGGTCAAGGAACGCTGCGGCCCCCGCAAGAGGCTCTGTGCCGTTCCACAGGAGGGGGAGAAACAGGCTGTTTCCTTCAAAGCAGCGGCGAAGGAGAATGCGGATGCGGGACAGCTCCTCCCCCCTCGTCTGTCCCCATCTCGCCTTCCAGAGAGAGAGGAGGGTCTCTGCCTGCTCCTCGAAGTTCTCCCTCCCCACGTGGGTGATACGGAATTCCCTGAGCCCCTCTACTTTCCGCAGGTGATATTTCAGATCCTTTCTCGTCGCCGTGCTGAGAAAGTTACGCAAATAGTGCTCCCAGGTATCGGGCAAAAGTATATGGGGACAGGGGACGCGTCCGACTTCGTGAACACGAAAGGGTCCGCCGGGGAAATGGGCGAGAAAAGAATCAAGGCGCCGGTCCGCCACATGCCAGAGGGCGAAGGCGTCCCACCGCATCTTCTTCTGCACAAAGCGTGCGAAGGCGGCAAGATCCTTTTCAGCGTGCTCCGGAGCGCAGACAAAACCCGTATTGTCCGCCCAGGGTTCTCCTCCGATCACCAGCTTGCGGAAAACTTTGAATCTTCCTTTCCGTGCCGTATGCATGCCCAGGGAAAGAAAGGAACGGTACGGGGAAAAGCCCCCCTGCCGTATGGCCAGCACGCTCCACGCATACGGGGTGATATCCATCCACCCACGCTGCCATTCCCAGGAGGTGAATATTGTCGCCTCGGGGTCTGCCGAATACACTTCGTTCCAGTTCTTCCGTATCCTCTCGAAATCCTCGCTGCGGGTGATGACATCGATCTGCATTGCTCCCGGCCCCCTTCGGAAGGCTGAATGTTTTTACCGGATACATGCCGCGCACCCTGCGCCTTCCCTGCAGGGGCGGGAAAAAGAATTGGATGCGGCACAAAGGGGATCAATGCGTCTGTTTTATCGCATGGCCAACTTCCACATCGCCTGCTTCAGGGGATGTGGAACCCTGTTTTTCATTCTGATGAAGAGCGGTTCCCTCCTGATGAACAGGTTCCTGTTCCATCACTCTTGTGTGCCGAAGGAATATTTGTATTTTTCGCCCCCCGCGCCGAAGTCGTAGATGCGGAAGCCGTTTTCTATGGCGTACCGGATATGTACCCCGTCATCACATTCCCCGGAGACGAATACCGCCGCCTCCGGATCGGCGGCATACGCGGCACTCCAATCCTCCCTGATCCTTTCAAACTGCTCCCTGCTCCTGATGACGCTGATGCGCATTATATGCTCTCCCTCATGCCGTTTTCTTCTCCTCCGGAATGCACCGTCGTGCTCCATTTCAGCAGTGGCCTGATAACCCCCGACATGGACCCTGTCCAGTCGCCGCGCGCGGAATCCCCTTCGAAACTGTCCATCACCCTGAAGGAGACCGCATCGGATGCCGTAAACTGGGTGCTTCGGGGATTCAGGGTGAGCATGGCCGCCTCCACGAAGAGCATTCCTTCCGAGAGGAGATTTCCCGGTATCCAGGCGATACTCGTGTAGATACCTGCGGGACGCGGCCTGTTCCGCCATGCGGGATCGTTGTCGATCGTCGTGAAAAGGGATACCCCTTCCTCATTATCTATATTGAAATGGGGGACAAGGACATATCCCTGCCTGAGCACCTCGAATTCCATTTCGATGCCGATGGGCTTCCGTATATCGAGCACCTCTCTGACCAGTCCGTCCCCCCCCCTGACCCGCACCGCGCGCAGACGGACCACATCTCCCGCAGGGGCATATGCCGGATCCGGCCATACACGTTCCACATTGGTGCTGTTTCTAGGGTTCAGGTAGGAGTTGACCACCTTGTCCGCGGGCCCGTCCCGGACAACCATGCCCGCCTCAAGAAGAATAGCCCTCTTGCAGAGGCGGGTGATCGCCCTCATGTTGTGGGAGACGAGGAAGACCGTGCGTCCGTGCTGCCCCACATCATGCATTTTGTTCAGGCATTTCTTCTGGAAGTTCGTGTCCCCCACTGCCAGGACCTCGTCAACAATGAGGATCTCCGGCTCGAGGTGTGCAGCCACGGCAAAGGCGAGCCGCAGGTACATACCGCTGGAGTAGTGCTTCACCGGGGTATCGATAAACTTTTCCACTTCAGCGAAGGAAACGATCTCATCGAATTTCCGCTCTATTTCGGTCCTCCTCATGCCCAGGATGGCCCCGTTCAGATAGATATTCTCCCGTCCGGTCAGTTGCGGGTGGAAGCCGGTGCCCACTTCCAGCAGGGAACCTACCCTTCCACGGATCTCGGCACATCCCTTCGTCGGCTCCACGATACGGGAGAGTACCTTGAGAAGAGTGCTTTTCCCCGCCCCGTTGCGGCCGATGATCCCCACCACTTCGCCCCTTTTGATTTCGAAAGAAACATCCTGGAGCGCCCAGAACTTCTCGTTCAGACCGTCGACCGCAGAGGCCCTGCCGCGCAGCAGGTGAGCTGCCTTCAGGAGGGGAGATTTGAACGAGTCAACTATTGTCTCCCGCAGAGTCCGGTAGCTGTCCTGCTTTTTCCCGATATGGTATTCTTTTCCGAGCCCCTCCACCCGGATGGCGATAGTGTTGTCCATGGCTACACCACGTCCGCGAAGGTCTTTTCGAACCTGCGGAAATAGTACAGACCGCTGACCAGCAGAAAGAGGGCCGCCAGCGAGGAACCGATGAGCATGGGGCCGGGCGAGGTATCGGTGCCCAGCAGCGCCCACCGGAAGCCCTCCACCACGCCAGCCATGGGATTGATACCATATACGATCCTCCAGGGCTCGGGAAGGAGGCTGGCCGGATAGGTGACCGGGGTCGCGTAGAACCATAACTGTATCAGGAACCCGGTGGCGTGGCCCACATCCCTGAACTGCACGTTCATGGCGGAGAGCCAGAGGGAGAGTCCGAGGGCGCTGACAAAGGCCAGCACCAGCAGGAGCGGCAGCCATACCACATTGGCCGTCGGGACTATGCCGTAGAACAGCATCATGCCCACCAGCATGACAAAGGCAAGGACGAAGTCCACCACCCCCGACAGGACCGCCGCGATGGGGATGGCAAGGCGCGGAAAATAGACCTTCCTGATCAGGTTGGAGTTCCCCACCAGGCTGTGCGCCGCCCTCCCCAGGCCCCCCGCAAAGAAGGTCCAGGGCACCAGGGCGGCATAGCTGAAGATGGGGTAGGGGATGCCGTCCGAAGGGATCTTCACCACCGCACCGAAGATGACGCTGAAGACCACCATGGTGAAAAACGGCTGTACAATCGCCCAGGAGGCACCCAGCACCGTTTGCTTGTACCGTACCTTTATGTCGCGCCATACCAGAAAATAGAGAAGCTCGCGGTATTCCATCAGATCACGGAGATTGAGGGGAACCCATCCCCGCGAAGGCTGGATGCGGATGACCGATGTTCCTGACGAAAGAGACATCTCTGCCTTCTGACTCTCATTCTGTACAAAGGGCACCTTTATCCTCCTTTTTTGATGCGGATCGTACCGGGGAAAAACGAAGGGGAAATCCCGTGCAGCGGGGAAACGTCTTTCTTTCCCGCAGTATGCCTATTCAAGCTTTGACAGCGGTCTCATCGAGATATCGGTGAGCTCCGCTGTCCTTTCCAGGCGGAGAGCATTGACGACCACTGCAGCGACATCCCCGGGTTGCAGAAGCCGTTCCGGCCGGTAGGTGCGGCCCTCCTCCTCATGGATTGCCGCCTGCATGGGCGTAGCGGTCCTCCCCGGATAGACGCTGAGCACCCGGACCCCGGAGGCATTCACCTCCGCCCGCAGGCTGTCGGCGATTGCCTTGAGGGCATGCTTTGCCGCCGCGTACTGGCTTACGGCTGCCTTGGCACCGAAGGCGACACTGGAGTTGATGAAGACAACCTGTCCGCGGTCGGCTTTGATCAGGGGGAGCAGTATCTGGGTCAGCAGGTAGGGGGCACGGACATTGACCCGGTAGTGGCGGTCGAGCTCTTCCACAGGGGAATGCTCGAGGAGTCCCATGGAAAAAACACCGGCGCTGTGGATGAGGATATGGACGCGCCCGAGATCCCGTACGATGCTCTGTTCGAAGCTCCGGATCTCCTCCTCGTCGGTGAGGTCGGTCTGATAGCAGTGTACGGCGGCCGCCATCGGACGGGCGAGCTCCGCCACCTCTTTGAGGGCATGCGCATCCCTTCCCGTAAGGCAGAGGACCATCCCCTCCTTCGCCAGGGAGAGGGCGATGGCCCTGCCGATTCCCCGGCTCGCGCCGGTGATGACGGCGACTTTATCTTTGAGAGACGCCATTCCTTCCTCCGTACCGGTCTGCAGGGTCTCCCCCCTACTGGGGGTCTGTGCAGGATACTCCCGCAGCAGGCCATGCTCCTGAAGCAGGTCCGCCGCATCCCTGACCATCGGGAAAGGAAGCCCCGACCTCTCCGCAATCCCCCGGAGGGAAAGGGTGCCGTCCGACAGGTTCAGCACCCACATGAGGGCGAGCTCCCGCGCCTTCCTTTCCCCCTGCCCGCCGGTGGACGGGTACAGTCCCCTCCGTCCCAACTGCGGCTCGCCTTTGGGAGAGAGACTTATGTATCTCCCGTCCTCCTCCAGCACCCGCAGCAGGGAAGCGCACAGGGCGAACGCCCCGGCAAGGGAGCCGGGCCTCACCAGCCCGGGATTGTCCGCCGAGGTGTGGTATTCGGGGTAACACCCGTGGGGTGTCCTCATAAGGCAGCCCACCGGCAGATTGATACCGGGAGAGCAGTATTGGCGCTCATCGTATCCCACCGGGCTGAAGTCCACCACCGCATACTCCTCCCCCGAATCCTTCAGCGCCTGGACCATCGCCCTGTCGATTTCCGCATCGCCCCTCCTGCTCCTCTTATAGGTAAACCCTCCCGCATCGCCGACTCCGGCGAGCACGAGACCGTGCCGTACACGGGAGAGGTTCCGCTCGTTCAGGGCGAGCCAGGTGATGGAACCGATGGTGCCCGGAAGGAACAGGAAACGGTAGGAATAGCGCAGCGGCAGCCGTGCGAGATATGCGGCGAGGACAGCGGCGACAGCGACGCCGGACAGGTTGTCGTTGCAGAGGGACGGGTGGCAGACATGGCACGACAGGACGATCTCGTGGGGCTCCCGTCCCTCGATGAAGCACTCCCCATAGGTGAGGGAGCCTTTTTCCAGGGAGGCATCGATACAGACTTCATACTCCCCTTCTCCGAGCTCCAGGGACCGCGCGTGACTCATGCAGAAGCCCCAGTTTTGCCGGTAGTAGGAGGTGCGGTAGGGTATCCAGTCCGGGTATTCCGGCAGGGTAAAAAGGTGCTCCCTCAGCTCCTGAAGGGAAACCGTTGCATGCACCGGGGTACTGTAGCTCAGGACATGGAGGTTCGATTCCCCGAAGTCCACGACCCGCTCTCCCGCGGCATTTTTCACATAGGCATCCCTGATATTCCACTCCGGGGGCACCGTCCAATCGAACACCTTCGTGCCCGACGGGACCTCGTGCACCGTGAGCGGAATGCGCTCGCCGATGAGGGCAAGGGTCCTGCGCACCCCGTTGCCGGTAATGCTGCGGCAGAAGGGATACAGTGATACGATAAGGCGGTATATCTCTTCGCCGATACGGCCCCGGTCTATGGCGACAAGCTCTTTCAGACTTCCCGTTTCCATAGCTGCACACCCTGTAAAATCAGCGTCTTTTCCAGTACTCGGCGTGCTCTCCCTCGAGAAAAGGAAGGGTGGAGTACATGCTGTATTTCTGCGGCTCATAGTCGGGATAGCATGCATCCCTTTCCGAAATCGCTTTTACCTCGACAGGCCACCGGATGCCGAAGGCAGGGTCGTCCCATCTGACCCCCCGGGCGTATTCGGGCCGGTAAAATTCGGACATCTGATAAAAGACCTCCGTATTGTCCTGCAGGGTGAGAAAGCCGTGGGCAAAGCCTTCCGGTATATAGAGCATCCTCCCGTTCCCTTCCGCCAGGGTAACCGGAAGCCATTCCCTGTAGGTGGGGGAGCCGGGCCGCAGGTCGATGATCACATCGTAGAGCTCCCCGCGGATGCAGCGGACCAGCTTGGCCTCTCCATACGGTTCCTCCTGATAATGCATGCCCCGCAGCGTGCCCCTGCTCCGGGTATAGGAGATATTGCATTGTACCAGGCGCGGGTTGAGCCCCCGGCTCTCGAATTCCCTCCGGCACCAGGTGCGGGCAAAATAGCCGCGCTCGTCCCGTATCCTCTCCGGCTCGATGATGAAAGCACCCTTCAGTTTCGTCTCTCTGAAAATCATTGAATGTTCACCTCAGGAATAAAAGTTACGAATTTGCCTCCCCACTCCCGTATATGCGCCATCTGCTCCATCACTTCATCCTTCAGGTTCCAGGGGAGGATCAGCAGATAATCGGGTCTCGTCTCCCTCACCCGTTCCGGATGATAGATCGGAATGCGCGATCCGGGAAGGTAGTGGTTCTGCTTATACGGGCTCCTGTCCACTGTATAATCGATGAAGTCGGTCCGGATACCGCAGTAATTGAGAATGGTATTCCCCTTTGCCGGGGCGCCGTACCCCGCAATGGTCTTTCCGTCCCTCTTCGCCCGCACCATGAAATCTAGGATCGCCCGCTTCGCTTCCCGCACCTTTTCCCCGAAGGAACGGTAGCACTCCATGCGGTCGAAGCCCGCTCCTCTCTCCCTTTCCCTCAGCTCTTCCACCCTCTCCCCCACAGGCTTCGTAGCATCCTCCGCATGCCGTGCGTAGATCCGGAGCGACCCGCCGTGTGTCGGGAGCTCCTCCACATCGAAAAGGGTAAGGCCGTACCGGGCGAACACCTTCTCGACGGTAAGAAAAGAGAAGTAGGAGAAATGCTCGTGGTAGATGGTATCGAACTGGTTCTCTTCCATCAGCCGCATCAGGTGGGGGAACTCCATGGTAATGATCCCGTAGGGCTTCAGGAAGATCTTCATCCCCTCCACAAAGTCGGTAAGCCCGGGCACATGGGCAAGGACATTGTTCCCGATGAGCAGGTCCGCCCTCTGTCCCCCGGTGGACAGGGCTTCGGCCTTCTTCGCCCCGAAAAACTCGGTAAGCGTGGGGATCCCCTTTTTGCGGGCCGCCTCCGCCACATTCCGTGCGGGCTCGATCCCGAGGACGGGAATACCCTTTCCCCGGAAATACTGGAGGAGGTAGCCGTCGTTGCTGGCTATCTCGACGACGTAGTGGCACGCGGCGAGCCCGAAGCGTTCCACCATCATCTCCGTGTACCGCCGGGCATGGGCAAGCCAGCTGTCGGAATAGGAGGAGAAATAGGCATAGTCGCTGAATATCTCCTCCGGCGCCTCGAACACCGGGAGCTGGACGAGAAAGCACGACGGGCACACATACACATGCAGCGGATAGAAAGGCTCCATTCTCAGGAGCTGGTCCTGCTTGAGATAGGAATTCGCCAGGGGCGATACTCCGAGGTCGGCGAAGGTATCGGACAGGGGACTACCGCAAAAGCGGCATCTTATTCCGCTTGTGGTCATTTTTCGGCTCCTGTAGGGGTAGTGAATACACAGTGGCACGTCTCCGTGCCGGTCCCGCACTCTGACGGTACCTGTTGATGGCAGTGAAGAGCAGGAAACCGAGGGAGAGCAGGAGCTCCGCGGGTTCCTGGTCTTTGGCATGGATATATCTCTTAAAGAGGACGGGTGCGCCGAACAGGGAGATTTCGAGCCTGCTCACATGGTCGAAGTACAGGTAGAAAGCAAAAACGGGAAAGAAATAAAAGAACAGGCAGCGGTCAAACACGATGAGCCGCATCAGGGAGGAGAACCGTCCCCTGATCCGTGGGGACAGGAGGCGGCTCCCGAAAGACCCGTAGAACCCGACGACGATATAGAAGGCATGCAGGTAGTACCGGGTGAAAAAATTGTGCAGATTTATTTCCTGCTGATCGTTATAGTGCCTGAAGAATTCGGGGGACTGCACGCCGAAGATCCTCTGCCCCCAGCTTATTTCCTCCATGCACATCGTGAAAAGCCCGGCGGAAAAGAGAGCATACAGGCCCCCGGGCACCCGCTCCTGCCCCCGATAAAATACGACCGTGGCGGAGAGGGCTAAGAGGAAAGCAAGACCGTAGACGAGGGCGGTGATATTTTCGACAGGGCCGTCCTCCCTGACAATCCAGCGGTACCAGTCGAAGGAAATGCCGAATTTTATTACTGCGAAGCCCGCAATGACAGCAATGGGAAAAAAGAAGATGATCGTTTCCCCCCTCTCTCTCCCTCCCGTCCCGGGGGAAAGGAAAGGGAGTTTCCCTGTGGACGCGCCGTCTCTCTTCACTTGTTTATCCCCGGGCGTGCGCATACTGGCTTCTGCCCGCGGAAGTCCATTCAAGAGCTTCCGTCAGCAGACCCTCGCTCCGCAGCCTCTTCAGGACCATAAGCCGCATGAACTGCGAGCTGCGAAAATTAGCATCACTGAAATGCATCGCCTCCAGCCCCACCTTCAGCTCTTCGATGGTGGAGAGCAGGTCCGCCTGCGGTTGGTGGCCCGGCGCCAGGTCCCGGAAAAGCCCGAAGCTCACCCGGTAGGAGCGCCTGTCCGGCGGGGCGTCCTTGTTTATGGAGATTTCCACACCCGGGATTACCTGCGCCACCGCCTCCGCCAGCTCCCTTACCTGGTAGTTCCAGGAATCGCTCCCCACATTCACCGCCAGAAAAGGCCCCCCGTTCCCGGACTCCCTTTGCAGTGCCCAATCGATGGCGCGCGCCATATCCCTGATTGCTATCAGGGGCCTCCAGGGTGTTCCGTCACTCAGGATCGTGATCTTCCCGGAGGCAATGGCTCCCGCAACGAAATCGTTGAGCACCAGGTCCAGACGCAATCTCTCGCTCATGCCGCAGGCCGTAGAAAAACGGAGACTCGTCACCAGGAAAGAGCTGTCGGCGATCCTCTCCAATTCTTTTTCCGTATACACCTTGGACCGTGCGTATGCAGTCAGGGGGTGGAGGGGGGAATCTTCTTTTCTCGGGCTGTCGTCCGCACATCCGTACATGCTGCAGCTCGATGCGTACACAAAATTTTTTACCCCCGCCTCCTTGGCCCGTTTTGCCAGGGCTACGCTGGTGCGGTAGTTGATGTCGAGGGTAACCTCTTCAAAGGTATTGCCCATGGGATCGTTGGAGATGGCGGCCAGGTGGACGACGGCGTCCACCCCGTCCAGGAATCCCTCCCCCAGTCTTCTGACGTCTCCGAAATACTGGGCGTCCACCCTGCACTCGGGGAGAATGCACGCATTGGTGAGACAGTTTGCGAAAAAACCCGTATCGAGTCCGATCAACGTTGCATCGGGCTGGGAGGAGCGAAGGCGTTCCACCACGCACGGCCCGATATATCCCATATTGCCGGTAATGAGTATCTTCATAGCGCGTCTCTCCTCCTTTAATGAAGCTTTTCTCGCTGCCGCAGTCTCTCCCTGCGGGGCAGGAAGCTCATCAGGTAAAGATATTTTTTATAAAGCGGGCTATTGCCGGGGCGGCCGTCAGGCCCGGCGACTCGATGCCCACCAGATTGATAAACCCGGGCATATCCTCGCTGACGATGAAATCGCGGAACCCCTCTCCCCGGGCCTGGAGCTTCGGCCTGATACCGGACATGTCGGGGATGATATCCTCCCTGCGGAGGAAGGGCAGGAACCTGACGGCAGAGGCATAGAACATATCCGCCTTCCCCTTGTCGACCCGGTAATCCTCCACCCTTTCAATATAGGTGGCATCGGGACCCAGCCTCATGCGGCCGCTCAGATCGAGGGTGAGATGGACTCCCAGACCCACATGGTTCTCTTCCGGTACGGGATAAATAAGCCTCCTGACCATGTCCCTCTTTGCACCGTCGATGCTGAAATAGTCCCCTTTGCAGTAGTGCAGCAGGTACTGTTTTCCTATCATCCGCGCCACCACATCCGATTGGAGCCCCGCCGCATTGATGACCCTTTCCGAGGTAAAGGCGAAGTATTCTCCCTCTGCGTTCACGGTAGTGATCCGGTATCCCCCGGACACGATTTCCACCCCGATTACCAGGGTCCGGTACACGATTTCGGCACCCTTCTCCCTTGCCTTGTGCAGGAAGTAGTCCATGAGGGAGTGGGCGTTGAGGATGCCCGTTTCCGGGGAGTGGAGGGCTCCGAAGGCCTTGATATTCGGCTCCATCTCCCGCACCTCTTTTTCCTCCAGGAGGGAAACGGATTTCACCCCGTTCCGGAGGGCGTTCCGGTACAGCTGCCCGATTTTCTCCATCTCCTTCTCCGAAGCGGCAATGAGCAGCTTCCCCGTCTTCCGGTGGGGGAGGTTGTTCCGTTCGCAGATTTCGTAGAGCATCTCCCTCCCCTCGATACAGAACCGCGCCTTTAACGAGCCGGGAGGATAGTAGATCCCCGCATGGATCACCTCGCTGTTCCGTGAGCTGGTTCCCCTGCCGTGGGAATCGTTTTTCTCGAGAATATAGATACCGGACCTTCCGTCCGCCAGTGCCCCGGCCACGGCAAGCCCCACCACTCCTGCTCCTATGATTGTCACATCGGCATCCATCAAATCCCCCTGTTCCCGCTCCCCCCTGTCGGCGCCGGTGCTGCAGGCGCGCCGGCAGAGCGGTCATTGCTGCCCTGCAGCCCTGTACGTCCCCTTCCCTGCAGAGGGAGAGGGAATTTCACTGCTACCATACCTTCCACGGAGGCGACCCCGAATTCCAGAGCTCCTCGAGATAGACTTTGTCACGCAGGGTATCCATGGACTGCCAGAAGCCGTAATGCTTATAGGCGGACAGCATTCCGTCCCGCGCCAGGTTCATCAGGGGCTCCTGCTCCCATACCGTCATATCGTCTTCGATGTAGTCGATAACAGCCGGCTCAAGAACAAAAAATCCCCCGTTGATCCACGCACCGTCCCCCTTCGGCTTCTCCCGGAAGCTGGTGATTTTGTTCTGCCCCGCCTTCAGGCTGATGGCGCCGAAGCGGCCGGGCGGCTGGACGGCCGTAAGGGTGGCCAGGGTGTTCTGGAGCTGGTGGAACTTCACCAGCTGACGGATATTGATATCGCACACACCGTCTCCGTAGGTGAAGCAGAACGTTTCGGCTCCGATATAGTCCCGCACCCTTTTGAGGCGTCCCCCGGTCATGGCCTTTTCCCCGGTATCCACCAGGGTCACTTTCCATGTCTCCGCACCGTTCTGGTGCACCGTGAATTTATTCCGCTTCATATCGAAGGTGATATCGGACATATGGAGAAAATAATCGGAGAAATACTGCTTGATCATGTGCCCCTTGTGCCCGCAGCAGATAATGAACTCCTTGAATCCGTGCGCATAGTAAATCCTCATGATATGCCACAGGATAGGCTTTCCCCCTATTTCCACCATGGGCTTCGGACGGGAGACCGTCTCTTCGGAAAGGCGTGTTCCAAGCCCCCCTGCAAGTATCACCACCTTCATAACAGGCCCTCCCAGGAAGAAAAGTGAGAAGGAAGAAGTGGGAAGTACGAAGGAAAGGGCTAAGGGCGAAGCAAAAACTATTATCCCCCGCCTGCTCCTTATCCGGCCCCTGTCTTGCTTTTCTGTTCCACTTCTTACTTCTGACTTCTCACTTTTTACTTGTTTTTTCAATGCTCCGCCTTCTCAGTTACAGACGTGTAACCGGGAAGGCACCACCACGGCACCGGACAGCCTGGAGGAAGGGGGCCCGGAGGAGACCCTCCGCGCACGGCAATGCTGTCCGGCCTATGTATCTGTCCTTTTCCTAAGCTGCTCCTTAGGGTGTGTCTGCTCACTGCCTTCTGCTGCGACCGGCTGCAGACACACCCTAGTAGAGGACATCCCAGGGAAAATATCCCGCACCCCTCTTAGAGAAAGAGGGGGAACTACCTCCCTTGCAGAAGGGAGGGCGGGAGG
>NSJL01000048.1 GCA_002634385.1 Nitrospira sp. | reverse complement strand
ATTCTGAGCGTGACTCCATTCGAAAAAACATCGTTACTTCAGCTGCTTTCAGATACAGCTTCAGACCAAAATACTGGCAGCAACAGCAACCAACTGAATCTATTATGAAATCTGTCGGACACTACTGTTATCAAGATATAATTAAAAAGATGGTATGTATTCAATGATAATTTTGTAATAAATATCCACGGACTCACGTCCGTGGGTTTGCGGTGGTTGTACTAAACCCTGGCAGGATAGTGCCAAAAGTCATTCGCACATTTTAAGGCAACCTCAATCCGGACTGACTTACGCTGTCATCACTCTGGACTACTTCAACTGAAAATGAGATCACGAATGGAATAAAAAACGACAATCATTTCTTGGTATTAAAACCATGCTATCTCTTTCTTCTTGCAGTCTCTGCATTTCCTCTCTGAATATCGGACTGTTTACGATGAGAGAGAGCCAAGACTGATGGAAACCCATTTCCCTGGCAATATCGCATTGCCTCTCCCCGCAGACAAGACGCTGTGCTACCTCCTGATGCTGAGGCTTCAATCTTTTCAGTTCTCGGCTTAAAACGCTTTTTGAAGGGGTATCTCCTGGTATTCGGCCCATGACCTTATTATAACAACTTGCTCATAGGTTTTATTTGCCTTTTTCTTATTGTTTATTTGCCTTTTATTGATTTATCATGAACCTGTAATACTCACATATAATTACGGAATGAAAAGACATGATGCCCCTAGAGCTAGCTGAAAACTATTTAGATGAAAATACAGTACTTTATTTGCCCTTTACAGGGTTCTCGGACAATTTAAAAGTTGCACACCTTCGACGGAATAATTCTTTTGATCAGATACCTTCCCATTACAAACTTTTTGCTCCTGAAGGCATGCTTGAAATGGCTATAAGCGGACAAAAGCGTATCATTAAAGAGCAAATCGAGAGAATAGGCGCTTTACCATCTCTTGAGGATTTGAACCTCCCTTCTGATATTTTAGACATCATCCATCTAGCTCTTTTTGAATTCACAGAAGGCATGGCACTTGAGAACAAAGAATTTATTGAGCTAAACCGGAAGCTTGTAAAGGAGAGGAGAGATGCTATTAAAAATATCAAAAAAGTACTCTTATTCCGTTTTCTAGATAAAAATGTTAAAGAGGTTCTCTCTGAAGAGTTGAAGCGACTTGAATATTATGACAAAGAGAAAATAAGCGAGCCGCTTCTTGCATCCATTTCATTTGCTAGTCTGCGCCAGTCAGCCCTTCTTTTTGATTTCTTTGAGGAGGGGATAAGGCTCTCCTTATTAAGTCCCATAAAGATGACGAAAGGAGGACGGCCCTCAAAGCTCCTCTTTAAAGCTTTACAAATCGTCATCTATAAGACCCTACACAATCGCGCTGGTATTGCAGCTGAGAAATCGAAGAACCACACAGCAGAAATAATTAACGACTTTTTATCAAGAGTTGCTCTATCGAATTGGCCCACTCTGAAAAATAAAGACATCGACAATGCTATACATGGCAGTTAGAGATTAGCTTTCAACTCATATTTTGCTATTTTCTGAAGTATACCGTTAAAACCTCCATAGAAACCCAACCGAAATATTTTAATTTCGAGTAATGACCGGGCTGCATGGCATGATGCATGAAAAGACCCGAAAGGAGAATGCCATGACAAGATTCAAGAAAAAGGTTTTTAGTGCCCCCCGATCTTTACTTGCAAATCTTTTAGCACCCAAAGGAGGCCGGAGATGAGCTCATTAAACCAGAATTCAGCGTCAGAACAACCTTCGCACACTGATGATGCAAAACAGGCAGCCTTAGACCTGTTGAAAAGTCCTGAGCTTATGAGCAAGTTTTTATCGACATGCCGTGAGAGATACATAGGCAGGGAAAAGGAGTTGATTTTGGTTAAGCTTGCGACAATTTCGCGCCGATTCGATAGGGGACTGTCAATGATCATCACTGGTCCCTCTAGTGTCGGCAAGAGTGAGCTTATTAAGACCGTACTTGACACGGTACCACCGGAAGCGAGACAGGATTTTACACGGGTAACTACAAACTATCTCCTATATACTGATCTCGAACTAAGCCATAAAGTTATTATCTTCAATGAGCTGAACGGTTCAGAGGAAACAGCCCACATTCTCCGAACAGCCCTTACAGAGGGCACTTTAAGACTCGGCACAGTAAATAAGGGTATATCAGGCAACCTCTCAGCGGGAGAATTAAGCAAGAGTACCGCCGGGCTCATTGTACTCTCCACCTCTACGCGCAGTAGCATCGATCATGAGCTTTTAACGAGGATTGTTGTACTAGAGCTGAGTCACGATGCAGAGCTGGCCCGACAGGTGCTTAAAAGTAAAGCGGCTAGGGCAGCTCATGGCAGTTCAAAAGGGGGTGAGCTTAATAAAGCTACTATCTCTCAAGGTGTTACACTCTCTAGCTCACCAGCTCAAGCATCTATGGCAATACTCCCTCGGATATGGCAGATTGCCGACAGCTTACTGGAACCCTTGGAGATCGCAATTCCCTATGGAGATAAACTTGCCAACTTGTTTCCGACACATGAGGAAAGGTTCATGAGAGATTTCGATAAAGTGCTAACGCTGATAAAGGCCTCTGCCCTATTCCATCAGTTTCAAAGAGAAAAGGATAGTGAGGAAAGAATTCTTGCTGATAAGGATGACTACAAGTTGATATACGATCTCTCTGACTTCATCGTTCAGACTGATTCGATACCACCGCATATCATTACCTTCATAAAAGTTGCCGACGAGCTGAAGCGGACTACGGGAGCAGAACCATCGAGAGAAGCTATACAGGAAAAGTTAAAGGTGAGCGATGCCACGATTAAGCGTTACATTTCCAAGGCGTACAGCAAGGAACTCATCGAGGTGTGTGGCAAAGGGAAAGAGCAAATTATTAGGGTTTCAAGGGTACCGGAAAGCCTATCTCCCTTGCCAACACCTTCAGCCCTATTAGACAATTTATGAGCTGGTGAGCCAAGCTGGGTATCCTATTGAAAATAAAAGATAAAACATAGCTCAAGCATGTTTGATCCAAAACGAGCTGATAAGCGAGCAAAATGTACAGATTGGTACAAAACTTTTAGGCAAAATGTAGGAGGGGGTGATGATCCTTGAGCAATAAGGCTCAGGTCCCCCCTCCTGATGAGGGGATCATAACAATTTAGAGGAGATAGCCGTAATGAGTATAGAGCGAAGAATCATGACTATTGCCATGCATGAGTTTATAAAATCCCTATCGCTTAAAAAGGGTTCAGAAATAAGATATCAGGGTATTCTCTCAGGCTATATCAAATGGTATTTTGGAAAAAACAATAAGAAGGAGTCCGAAACATATGAGATGTACTTGTTATCTTTGCGGAGACAAGCTTCTACGATCAACTACTATATGTCAGTTGTGAATAGGTTTATTTCTTTTCGTCGTGAGTTCGCGAAAATTCGGGATTTCGGTTTTTTGGATGAAACAGAGAACCCTTCTACATGCTTCGACCTGTGGAAATAAGGGGAGAGATTTGTATAAGCATGTCCATATCCCCAAAATTGCCCGCGATGGCTGAAATGTATTTAAATTTGCAAATGCGATTTGTTGAAAAGCCCGTATCCCCCCGTCGTATGGGATAGGCAGTCTTTGCGATTGTACAGAATGAAAGGGCTGTCTATTATCGGATATTTAATCCGATGGGTGCTTGTAAGAGACTGAATTGTAAGGCATAAAAAGGGTGATGTAACCGAACTGTAACCATGAAAGAGGGAATGAAAGGGAACAAAACTACGGGACCGGGAAAGCGGCTCATCTCCATAAAAGAGGCCGGGGAATATCTTTCCCGTTCCACTTGGACTGTTGCAGAGATGGTGCGTACTGGAAAGCTCCCCTATGTTCGAGATGGTAGGAGAAAACTCCTGGACATTGAGGATATCAATGAGTGGATAAGGCGCAATAAAGTCGTTGAGGACGATACTGGAACGCTCTCCTACCTAAAAGAAAGTACTTGAGAAAAAATATACCAATGGTATATAATAAGGCATGACACCTGAACAGTTAAAAGCATGGAGAAAAAGAAGCGGATACACGCAAGAGGAGTTTGCACAGATTCTTGGCGTAACAAAAACCACAGTTTACCGATGGGAAGCAGCAATGAGAGAGATTCCGCCATTCCTTGCACTTACCCTTGAGTGCGTGGAAAAGAAAAAAGGAGGTGAACAGAATAGGCAAGGGACAATGAAAACGAAAAGGAAAGGAGAGCGTAATTATGGGAAGCGTGTATAAGCGCGGTGGCGTATGGTGGATTAAATATTACCGAAATGGGAAGCCCTTCTATGAAAGCAGCGGTTCTGAAAAGGAGACAGAAGCAAGGAAGCTCCTGAAGAGCCGCGAGGGGTCTATAGTTGACGGCAAGTTTCACGGTTTAAAGGTAGAGCGCATTACCTTTGATGAGCTTGCACAGGACCTCTTAAATGATTACCGCATCAATGCCCGAAAGAGCTTGGACAGGGCGGAACTCAGTATAAAGCACCTGAAAGAGCATTTCAGCGGGATAAAGGCGGTGAACATTACCACCGGAGAGATTCAGCGTTATATACTGAAGAGGCAGGGAGAGGGAGCCAAGAACGGAACCATCAACCGGGAACTCTCTGCATTGAAGAGGGCCTTCACCCTTGCAGCACGGCAGACTCCCCCAAAGGTGGTAAACGTGCCCTATATCCCCAAACTGAAGGAAAACAACGTAAGGACCGGGTACTTTGAGCATAACGAGTATTTAAAGCTCAAAGCGGCCTTGCCTGAGTATGTACGGCCTGTTCTGACTCAAGGTTATTACTCTGGTATGCGTTTAGGTGAAATTCTCTCTCTTCAATGGACACAGGTTGATATGGTAGAGGGCCGAATTCTCCTCGATGCCGGGACCACCAAGAACGATGAGGCACGGACAATCTACCTTTCCGGGGAATTGTACCAGACTCTGCTTAATCAGAAGATGATCAGAGACGAGCAGTTCCCCTCTTGTCCATATGTATTCTTCACTCCGAAAGGGAAACAGATAAGGGACTTTCGGGGAGCATGGGCGACGGCCTGTAAAGCGGTAGAACTCGAAGGAAGGCTTTTCCATGACCTCCGGCGTACAGCGGTTAGGAACATGGTTCGTGCTAGTATCCCGGAGAGAGTAGCAATGAAGATTTCAGGACATAAAACCCGTTCCGTGTTCGACAGGTACAACATTGTGAACGAAGCAGACCTGAAGAGCGCGGCGGAAAAGGTGACACAGTTACACAGGGCCGCCGTAGAGAAAATGGAACGGGTGAACGGTGACAATTTGGTTACATTTGAAGGAAAGGTAGTGCAGAATGACACGCGCGAGGGAAGCTAAGTCCTTGAAAAAAGTGGTGCCGGTGGTGGGAGTTGAACCCACACGGGCCGAAGCCCAACGGATTTTGAGTCCGTCGCGTCTGCCATTCCACCACACCGGCACAATCAGGCATCATTGTCGTTGTGCGAGGATGATTTACAAAATCGGTCGATTTTCATTATACCATACTTTTCAAAACCATAAATATCCCTTCGGATGCCTCACTGGGGAGGAGACGGTTCGATATGGACCACCACATCCACCACTTCGGGGACCCTGCTCTTGATCTCCTCCTCCACCCTGTCCGCAATTCTATGGGCGTCCTCCACCGAGAGGGAGGGGAGCACGAGGACATGCAGGTCCACAAAGACATAGTTTTTGGGGCCCCGCGTCCTGATGTCGTGGCATTCCTCCACTCCCGGGATGCTGCATGCGGCTACCCTGATAGCGGAAATGTCCGCCTGGGTCCTGTCCACCAGGGTCTCTGTGGACTCCCTGATGACGGAGAGCCCCGTCTTTGCGATGAATAACCCCACGACGATGCCGACCAGGGGGTCTGCCAGGGGGAACCCCAGCCTGATAAAGCCGAGGCCGGCGAGAACGCCGAGGGTGACGATTACATCGCTTCGCGTATGCAGCGCGTCGGCAATGAGAAATTCGCTGCCGAGCCGTCGTCCCACCCGTCTTTCATAGGTGACGACGAAGAGGTTGACCAGCAGGGTGGCGAGCATGACGAGAAAGCTCTCCGTGGTGACCGTTGCCGCGTATTTCCCCTGCAGGGAGGCGTAGACGTTTTTCAGGATTTCGAAGAAAGTGACGAACATGAGCACTCCGACGAAGATGGTGAAGACCGTTTCGTATTTCCGGTGTCCGTACGGGTGCATTTCGTCGGGTGGGGGGGAGGAGATACGGATGCTTGCCAGGCCCGCAATGTTGGATACCGCATCGAACAGGGAATGGAAGCCGTCGGAGGTGATGGCCACGGAGTAGGTCCAGTAGCCGTACGCTATTTTTACCCCTGCGACCGAGAGGTTCAGGAAGAGAGTGAGGAGCAGGACCCTCCGTATTTCAGTCGCCCTGCTCAAAAACTCCCTCCCAGTGGCTTTTGAAGTGGCGGAACGAGCCGCTTTCGATCGCCTCCCGCATCTTCCTGAAAAAACAGAGATAAAAGTGCAGGTTATGGAGTGTATTCAGCCTCATGGAAAGAATTTCCTTCGAGAGGAAGAGATGGCGCAGATACGCCCGCGAATAGTTCCGGCAGGCAGCGCAGTCGCAATCGGGGTCGAGGGGGGCCGGGTCGGACTTGTATTCCGTTCTCTTGATGCTGATCCTCCCCCTGCTGGTGAAGAGGGTCCCGTTCCGCGCATTCCGTGTGGGCATGACGCAGTCGAACATATCGAAGCCATGCTCCACCGCGACCAGAACGTCCCGCAGGTCTCCTACCCCCATAAGATACCGCGGCCGGTCCGGGGGCATCAGCGGCGCAAGATATTCGATGATCCCGTACATCTCCTCCTTCGGCTCGCCCACGCTCAGCCCCCCCGCGGCATACCCGTCAAACCCGATCCCGGCCAGCTCTTCCAGGCTCCTCTTCCTCAGGTCCCGGTACATGCCGCCCTGGACGATGCCGAAAAGAGCCTGCTCGCCGGGCCTCAATCCGAAGGAGGCAGCGTGCTGTCGCATATACTCCTTGCACCGTGCCGCCCACCGGGTGGTCAGTTCGAGGGAGCTCACGGCGTAGTCGTATTCCGCGGGGTACGGCGTACACTCGTCGAAGGCCATGGCAATATCGGACCCCAGGAGGGCCTGGATCTCCATCGCCTTTTCGGGTCCGAGAAGATGCAGGGAACCGTCGATATGGGACCTGAATTCGACTCCCTCTTCCCGTATTTTCCGCAGGGAGGAGAGGCTGAACACCTGGAAGCCGCCACTGTCAGTGAGAATGGGCCTGTCCCAATGGATGAAGGAGTGGAGCCCCCCCATCTGCCGGATTACTTCGTGTCCCGGTCTGAGGTAGAGGTGATAGGTGTTGCTGAGGATGATTTCCGCCCCCATCTCCTTCAGTTCCTCGGAGGACATGGCTTTTACCGTTCCCTGCGTGCCCACCGGCATGAAGGCGGGGGTATGGATTTTTCCGCGGGATGTCTCGATGATTCCTGTCCGGCTCTTGTCGTGCACGGCGAGTAGAGAGAAGTGCATGGTGCCCCTTTTGCTTTCAGAGCTCCGGGCGGTAAAGGAGATCCCGCCCGCTCTGCGGCCCGTATTGGAAGAAACGTATATGGTACCTCATATATATGAAATCTGCAATGGAAAGATTATCTTGTGTTTCGCTTATGTATATCATAGCAGCGGCGGGGGGAGGGGGCAAAGGGGCGGAGGCCCTTTTTGAGCGAAACATGGTGCCGGACGGATTTCTTCACAATCTGTTCACCGGTATTTCACGGCAAACTGTCTTAAAAAACAATAAATTAGAAAAAGCCGATTTTATCCTTGACTTGTACAAGATCTTGTGGTTTAATCTCTGATACGATACTACATAGAGATGTTCCCCAGACTGTTAACAACGTGTTGAAAAGCCCGAACGGAGGAGGTTCAATGGGAGAAGCATCGTCGAAGATCCTGAGTCTGTCGCAGAATGCCGTCACTGTCCTTGAGAAAAGATATTTAAAGAGAAACGAAGAGGGGAAGGTTATAGAGACCCCGGAAGAGCTCTTTCGCAGGGTGGCGCATCATGTCGCCGCTGCCGATGCCCTTTACGGGAAATCCGAAGCGGAGGTGAAAAGCATTGAAGACGAGTTCTACGAACTGATCACCTCCCTTGATTTTCTTCCCAACAGCCCCACGCTGATGAATGCCGGGAGGAAGCTGGGCCAGCTTTCGGCCTGTTTTGTCCTGCCGGTGGAGGACTCCATGGAATCCATCTTCGACGGGGTGAAGTATGCGGCCATTATCCACAAATCGGGGGGAGGCACCGGGTTCAGCTTTTCGAAGCTGAGGCCCAAGGGAGATGTGGTCGGTTCCACCAAGGGAATCTCCTCCGGACCCATCTCTTTCATGACTGTTTTCGATACCGCCACCGAGGCCGTGAAGCAGGGCGGCACCCGGAGAGGGGCGAATATGGGCATCCTGAGGGTAGACCATCCCGACATCCTTGATTTTATCACCTGCAAGGACCACAACCGGAAGCTGAACAATTTCAATATCTCCGTGGGCCTCACCGAAACCTTCATGAAGGCGGTGGAGGAGGACAAGGAATACGACCTCATCAATCCGCGGACGAAGAAGGTCTCCTCCCGCATCAGGGCCCGTATCGTATTCGATACCATCGTGAAGCAGGCGTGGAAGAACGGGGAGCCGGGAATCGTATTCCTCGACAGGATCAACGCTTCCAATCCCACCCCTGCCCTTGGGGAGATCGAGTCCACCAATCCCTGCGGCGAGCAGCCCCTGATGCCGTATGAGTCCTGCAATCTTGGCTCCATCAACCTGGCCAGGATGGTGAAAGCCGGGGAGGTGGACTGGACGAAGCTGAAGGAGGTCACCTGGAGGGCCGTTCACTTCCTCGACAATGTGATCGATGTCAATAAATACCCGCTGCATATGATCGAGGAGATGACGAAGGCCAACAGGAAGATCGGCCTGGGTATCATGGGGTGGGCGGACATGCTTATCCAGATGAGAATCCCCTATAACTCGGAGAGGGCCATCCGCCTGGCTTCCGAGGTTATGGGTTTCATCCAGACGGAGGGCAGGATCGCCTCCAGCGCCCTCTCCGAGGAGAGGGGAGTCTTCACGAACTACAAGCATAGTATCTATAACGGTGAGATGCCGGTACGGAATGCCACGGTTACTACCATCGCCCCCACGGGCAGCCTTTCCATTCTTGCCGGATGCTCTTCGGGCATCGAGCCCCTTTTTGCGGTATCCTTCGTCAGGAACGTCATGGAGGGGACGAAGCTTATCGAAGTGAATCCGCACTTCGAAAAAGAGACGAAGGCGCTGGGGCTCTGGAGCCGGGAGCTGATGGAGAGGATTGCGGAGACGGGCTCCCTCGCGGAATTCAGCGAGTTCCCGGAGGAGATGCGCGCCCTGTTCGTCACCGCCCATGACATTACCCCCACCGATCACATCATGATGCAGGCGGCCTTCCAGAAGTACGTGGATAACGCGGTCTCGAAGACGGTGAATTTCTCCCGGTCTGCAACCACCAGGGATGTGGAGGACGTCTACATGCTGGCATACCGGACGGGCTGCAAGGGAGTTACCGTATACCGGGACGGCTCGCGGGAGGAGCAGGTGCTTTCCACCTCGAAGGGACAGGAAGCGCTGAAGGCTGCGGCCCCGGTGCAGGGCAAGGTGGTCCCCAAGAAGCGGCCCGCGGTCATCAACGGGTCTACGCATCTCCTCAAGACGGGGTGCGGGAACCTCTACGTGACCATCAACGAGGATGAAACCGGAAGACCTTTCGAAGTCTTCACCAACATCGGGAAGGCGGGCGGCTGTGCCGCAAGCCAGGCGGAGGCTATCGGCCGGCTCATTTCCCTCGCCCTGCGCTCCAATGTCGAGCCCGAGGAGATCTGGAAGCAGATGAAGGGCATCTCCTGCCATCAGCCCTCATGGACGGAGGGGGGGAAGATCCTCTCCTGCTCTGACGCCATCGCAAAGGCCCTGGAGAAGTACCCTCATCCCGCCAACGGGAACGGTAAGGGAAACGGCGATTCCAAGCACCACGAGGTAATGCGCATTGGGGCCTGTCCCGAGTGCGGCGGCACGGTGGAGCACGAGGGCGGATGCGCCATATGCCATAGCTGCGGCTTCACGAAGTGCGGGTAGCATGAGACCGTCCTGGAGGGAATACTTCATCGAGATCGCCAAGGTGGTCTCTACGCGCTCCACCTGCCTCCGCCGGCAGTACGGAGCGGTGATCGTGAAGGACAATGTGATCATCGGGACGGGATTCAACGGTTCCCCCCGGGGGTATGTCAACTGCATCGATTCCGGCAGGTGCACCCGGAAGGAGCTGAACATTCCCTCCGGTGAGCGGTATGAGCTCTGTGAGGCGGTGCACGCCGAACAGAACGCCATCATCAACAGCCCTCCGGAGAGGATGAAGGAAGCGGCCATCTACGTGGCGGGATTCGAAACGGACAGGACCTTCGCCGACGGGAGGCCCTGTCTCCTCTGTTCCCGCATGATACAGAACGCCCAGATCGCCAAAGTGGTATATCTGAAAAAGGACGGAAGCATCGAGACCGTCGACGACGTCCTCTCCCTCATTCAGAAACCGGTACCGAAGCCGATCAACGTGGTGAACGGGATGACGGGCGGGTAAGGCGTCACGGGGACTCTTCGCTCGGCCTCGCTGCGAACACAGTGTGCAAACACACCCTGGAAGTCCCCGGGGGTGCTACAATATAGATAAGCAGGAATAAAGAGGGCACGCGAGGTGGCACAATGAAGAAAGTGCCGTTGGACATCGACGAAGTCGCCTTCGCCATGGAGATACAGAGCGGTAACGGCATGCTCTCCTATCTCGATACGGATACGGGAGAGGTCATCAAGATCTTCAGCTATATCATCGACGGGCTTGAGGCGGGGGAAGAGATCTCTGCAGCCGAGGCCCCCGGGATGGTGGAATACGCGGAAGAGATCCTGGAAGACGAAATGGGGAGATTCATGGAGATCCCCACGCTCTCTTCGGAAGAATCCTACGAAATCATGATCCACTTCATCGAAACGATCAAGAGCGAGCCTGTCCGCAACGCTCTTCTCGGGACTCTCCAGGGCAAGGGAGCCCTCCGGCGCTTCAGGGAAACCATCGCCCGATGGCCCGAGCTGGAACAGCAATGGTTTGCCTACCATGACAAAAGGCTCCGGGAGGAGGCCCTTCGCTGGCTCGCATCCATCGGGGTGGAGATTTCCTCATAACACAGACAGTATGTTTCCCCGGCAGGAATACGGAAAGGAGGCGCTCCGTGGGCGTTTCCTGCCGGACGGCGCTGCTACGCCCGCCTTCAGCGGACACCTTGGTGAAAGGCTCCTTTTCTCGAGGAAGGGAGAACTGAAATGATCGGGAGGGAGGGACGTTTTGCGGATCTCCTGGGAAATGCAGGCGATGAATGCCTCAGACGGCAGGCCTTCTGAATCTCATGGCTTTCATCCTTTTCTTGCGCGCCTCTCTCTGCTTCCGCCTCTCTTTCTCGGAGGGTTTCTCGTAGAAGCTTCTTTTCTTGATCTCCTTGAAAATACCTTCCTTCTGAAGCTGACGCTTGAGTGTCTTCAGTGCTTTTTCTACGTCGTTGCCGACAACCTTTATATCCAAGTGGTTTATCTCCTTCCCTGTCTTCTGCCGCCTCCGCCGAAGCCGCTCCTTTCACGGGGCTGCTGGGGTTTTGCCTCTGCAACGGTCAGGGTCCTGTCCATGAAGGATGCGCCGTGGAGAGCATTGATCGCTTTCTTTGCGTCTTCCTCGGTTACCATTTCCACGAAACCGAACCCTTTGGGCTGCCCTGTCATCGCATCGGTGATCAGCTTTACCGATTCCACCTGCCCGTGGGCTGCAAAAAGATTCCTGAGATCGTCCTCCGTCGCCCGAAAGGAAATATTGCCTACGTATACCTTTCTTGCCATGCTGTTTCCCTCCTTTTTGTGAAATAAAAAAACCCCAAAGACTTTAAAGTCTCTGAGGTTTCAGTAACTTTAAAAGTTATCTTTACTATAACACATATTCGCCCCTTTTGGCATCCATTCGCTCTGTCGAATGTGCCGTGCGGGAAAAAGAACGCTGCACTGTGCTTTTATAAAGAGGACATGGTATAAAAAATATATTACAATATCGCTATGAAAGCAAAGAAAAATCTTATTGTCGTGGGAGACAGGGTCCTGATCGATCCGGATGACCGTCTCGACAGAACAAACGCAGGACTGTATCTGCCCCCTACCATCAAGGAAAAGGAGAAGGTGCAGGGGGGCTATGTGGTAACCACCGGCCCCGGATATCCCGTCCATGACCCTGCTTCCTCCCCGGAAGAGCCCTGGTCTGCCCGGAGGAAACAGGAGCTGCGCTATATCCCCCTTCAGGCCGTGGAAGGGGATTATGCCCTCTTCCTCAGGGAATCCGCCATCGAGATAGAGTTCGAGGGAAAGAAGTACCTGATTGTGCCCCATTCGGCCATCCTCGCCCTTGTCCGCACCGAAATCACCGATATGCTCGAAGAATAGGGAAAGAGAGGCAGCAGGAGGGAAGAGCGATATCGAGAGCGATGACTCCCGCTGACTACCCCGTAGCAAAGGGGCTACTACCACTTTTAGTAACATCCCTTTCCGCGGCTGCGCGTGATTTCTGGAGGTACTTGGGTGTAGAATACCGGGATCGGCACGCATCGGCGTGCCCAGGCAGGACAAAAGGGGTGTGCTGTGTCGGAAATCCTCTATCTCGTAGCAGGTGTTGTTGTGGGGGGAACGATGGCGTGGTTCGCGGCAGGGATGCTTCTCAGGAGGGAGCATGCCCGCCAGACCGCCGAGCTCCACTCCGGGTATGCCGCCCGGATCGCGGAGAGCGAGGGGAGGAGTAAGGGAGCCGAAGCGGTAGTGGGGGAGCTGAGGCAGCAGGTACAGCAAAAGGAGTCGGAACTGAGCCGGCTGAGGGAGTCCCTTGACGCCGAAAAGCGCCGGGGTGTGGAAACCGCCACGCGGTTGGAGGAGTCGTACAAAAGGCTGGAGGATTCCTATAAGAGCCTCGAGCAGCAGAAGGAGCTTATCGAGGTGATGAGGAAGGAAATGACCGATACCTTCAACGCCCTTTCCTCTGCGGCGCTGAAGAGCAGCAGCGAGGATTTTCTCCGGCTCGCCTCCGAGAGCCTCGGAAAGGTGGTGGCGGATACGAAGGGAAAGATGGGCGAGCACCAGGCGGCCATGGAGGGAACCGTCAAGCCCCTCCAGGAGTTGCTGAAGCGCTACGAGCAGCAGATAAAGGAGATGGAGGAGAGCAGGAACCGGACCTTCGGGAGCCTGAGCGAGCAGTTGCGGAATCTTTCCTCCATGCAGGAGAAGCTCCAGCATGAAACCAGTAACCTGGTTACCGTGCTGAGGAGACCCAAGGCCAGCGGTTCCTGGGGGGAATTGGGGTTGCGCAGGGTTGCCGAGCTTGCGGGCATGACCGCCTATTGTGACTTTTACGAGCAGGAATCGGTCTCCACGGACTCCGGACGGCTGCGGCCCGACCTGATTGTGCGGCTTCCCAACGGAAGAGTCATCGTCATCGACGCCAAGGCCCCGGTGGACGCTTATCTGCAGGTGGCCTCCGCGGCGAACGAGGAGGAAAGGAAAAGAGCCGTTGTCCATTATATAAGCAGCGTACGCAACCATATGAACCTTCTCAGCTCGAAGTCCTACTGGGATCAGTTCGCGGAGTCTCCGGAGATCGTGGTCATGTATCTCCCCGGCGAATCCTTCTTCAGTGCCGCCATTGAGCATGACCATAAGCTGATCGAGGACGGCAGCGTCAAAAGGGTGATCCTTGCGACGCCCACCACTTTTATCGCCCTGCTCAAAGCGATCGCCTACGGGTGGCAGCAGGATCAGGTGACCCGGAATGCCCAGGAAATCAGCAAGTTGGGCAAGGACCTGTACGAGCGTTTTTCCATCGCCCTGGAGCACTATTCGAAGACGGGCGCTTCTCTCCGGAAAGCGGTGGAATCCTATAACGAGGGGGTCCGGTCCATGGAGACGCGGTTGATCCCCTCCATCAGAAAATTCAGGAGTCTGGGCGTATCGAGCTCCAAAGAGATCGAGTCCCCTTCGGAGATCGGCCAGACGCCCAAGAGCATGGGGCATCTTGCCCTGGAATTTGACAAGGAGTAGAAGGAAGATGAACAGGGATGAACAGATTGATCATGGGAAAAAGGTACATATCGAGGACCTGAGGAAATCAGAGACATGGAGGGTCTTCAGGATACAGGCGGAACTGGTGGAGGGATTCGAGAACCTCTATAATCTGGGGCCTGCAGTGACGATTTTCGGCAGCGCCCGCCTGGGAGAGGACTCCTGCTACTACCAGCAGGCGGTTAAAGTGTCGAAGATGCTCTCCGCCGCCGGTTTTTCCGTTATTACCGGGGGAGGTCCCGGGATCATGGAAGCGGCAAATAAGGGAGCGAAGAAGGGGAAGAGCACGTCAGTGGGACTGAATATCCTGCTCCCCCACGAACAGGCGGCCAACGGGTACCAGGACATCAAGCTCTCTTTCCGCTATTTCTTCGTGCGCAAGCTGATGTTCATCAAATACGCCATGGCCTTCATCATATTCCCCGGCGGCTTCGGCACCATGGACGAGCTTTTCGAGGCGTTGACCCTGGTGCAGACCGGCAAGATCGAGTCCTTTCCTATTATCCTTTTCGGCAGGGAGTACTGGCAGGGGCTTATCGATTGGATGCGGGACACCCTGGTGACGCAGGGTACCATCAGCCGCGAGGATTTCTCCCTGTTCCATGTGGTGAACGATCCCGAGGAGGTATGCGCGCTGCTTAAGGAGCACTACCGCGTTTTCGGCGGACCCCTCCCCCTCGGCAACTGCTCGAACGATGCTGCGCATCCCGAGGCGCTGGGATAGAAAAGGAGAAAGGGGCGTCCTGCCTACACCCCCTGGCAGGGTACTGAAAATCTCTCGAAGCGTTATTGCGAGGAGCTTTTTTTCGCGACGAAGCAATCTCTAAGCTGTTGATTTCTATAAAGACATGATTGCTTCGCTGCGCTCCTAAGAAACTCCTGGGACAGGGGTCTCCTGCAGGGTAAGGGTATACCCCAGCTCCTGAGCCTTTCTTTTGAGGTTTCGTATGACCCTCTCTTTATATTGCTGTTCATAATACTCTGCTCCGCTATCCCTATAGAGCTGTTTGGTTGTCCAGAGAGTGTAAAAGATGCGCGCCAGTTTATGCGCCGTGGCGGTGATCGCCTTCGGAGCCC
>NSJL01000068.1 GCA_002634385.1 Nitrospira sp. | reverse complement strand
CCTCGGTGGACACTTCAAAACCGGCCATTTGTCGACGGGTCAAAACCGGCCATTTCCGGCCGTGGACCGAGACGGGTGAGTTCTACTCCTTAGTCGCCTCCGTGCGCAAGTCGGTGTGGATCTTGGTGCGCCAGCTACGGGGCCCAGCCTTGAGGACATGGGCGTGGTGGAGCAGCCGGTCGAGGAGGGCGGTGACGGCCGCGGTGTCGCCGAGGAGCTTGCCCCAGTCGTCGACCGGTCGGTTCGAGGTCAGCAGCGTCGAGGCGCGTTCGTAGCGCCGCATGATGAGCTCGAGCAGGTCTTCGGCGGCGGTGTGCGGGAGCTTGCGCATGCCGAGGTCGTCGATGATGAGCAGCGGGTAGGCCGCGAGGTCGTTGAGGTAGGCCTTCCGTGTGCCGTCGAGCGTGGCGTCGGTGATCTCTTCGAGCAGCGTGTGGGCCTCGCGATAGGCGACGCGGTGCCCTTGATGGATGGCGGCTCGCCCGAGCGCCTGCGCCAGGTGACTCTTGCCGGTCCCCGGAGGCCCGAGCAGCAGGACGTCTTCGCGCTGCAGGATGAAGCGACCCGTGGCGAGCTCGTGGATGAGCGCTCGCGGCATTTTCTTGTTGAAGTCGAAATCGAAAGTGTCGAGCGAGCGGTCGGGGTCGCGGAATCGAGCCTGCTGCAGGCGGCGACCGATGAGGCGGTCCTCACGGCGGATCAGCTCATCGCCGACCAGCGCCGATACAAGGTCGAGTGGCGCGTGGCGCTCGGTTTGGGCCTGCCGGAGCCGCGCTTCGAGGGCGTCGGCCATGCCGGAGAGGCGGAGCTTTCGCAGCGCGTGATCGAGCTCGACGAGATTCATGCCGGATCTCCTGTCGTGCGATCGATGAGATCGCGGTAGAGGGTCAGTTGACGGATGAGGGGATCGACCTGCCGAAGCGTGAGCGGCGCTGGCGGAAGCCGCTCCAGATAGCGCCGCAGGAAGCGATAGGTGGGAGCCTCGAGATCGAGGGCCACCTTGGCGGCTTCGTCCGCGGCGGCTGGGCCGAAGCGCTTGGCGAGGCCGAGCACGCCGAGGATGCGCCGGACGCCGGTGGCGCCTTCACGGGCATGGATGGTGGTGCAGACGGTGTGCAGATGCGGGCCTGCGCGGCGGGCGCGGTCGAGCAGGGCGAGCGTCGTCGCTGGCGTGCGGGGCGAGCGGTCGCTGTCGTCGATGCGGTGCCAGCCTCGCTTCGTCCGGACGTGCTCGCGCAGGAGCTCGCCGGTCGTGGGCGCGAGGACGCGGACATGCAGGTCGGTCCATTGCACCTGGATGCGCTTGCCGATCCAGCCGGGGGGGACCGAGTAGTAGGCGGCCTCGACCTCGACGCAGCCATCGAGATGCACGGTGCGCAGGCCGTGGCGGTAGTAGCGAAAGGGCTCGAGCGGCAGCGGCAGGAGCGTCGGCTGTTCTTCGGCAAACATCGCGGCGACCTGCCGCTTCGTCGTGCCATGGATGCGCGTGTCGGCCCAATGTGCCTCCCAGCGATCGAGGTAGGCCTGTGCCGCGTCGAGCGCCTCGAAGCGCTGCCCGCGCAGCGGGGTCTTCTGTGCGTGCCCGACGCTGGCCTCGACCTTCCCTTTGCGATCGGGGTCACGGACGCGACACGGCAAGGCGACGACCCCGTAGTGCGCGAGCACCTCGCGGTAGAGCGGATTGAGCGTCGGCTCGTAGATGTCCGGCCGGAGAACACCTTCCTTCAGATTGTCGAGGACGACGATGCGCGGCGCCCCGCCGAGCCGCCGGAAGGCGCGCTCGTGCAGCTCGGCCCAGACCTGCGTGCTCGAGGTCCACGTGAGCAGGCGCACGGCCTTGCGGGAGTAGCCCAGCGTCAAGACGAAGAGGCGCGTGCGGCGGTACTTACCGGTGCCCGCATCGCGCACCATCGGGCCTTCGCCGTAGTCGACCTGCGCTTCCTCGCCCGGCGCGGTCGTGATGACCACGCGCGCTTCGACCGGTGGCCGTGCCCGCAGCTGGCCGACAAACCGCCGGACGCTGGCATAGCGGGCGGTGAAACCGTGATCGTCCACCAGGTCCTGCCAGATCGCCATGGCGTTGCGGCCGCGGCCGAGCGCCTCGACGATCTGCTCGCGATAGGGCTCGCAGGCGCTGGCGCACGGAGCCCGGCTCGCAGCGCGAGCCGGCACCGGAGGGTCGGTGGACACCCCCGGCGAAATGGCCGGTTTTGCCGCGCCTGCGCCTGGCCGGCCACGACCGCGGACGGCCACCCCAGCCGCTTTCAGATAGGCGCTGGCGGTCTCGCGGCGCACTCCCGTCGCCACCTCAATGCGCCGGAGAGACCAGCCGAGTCGCCCCAACGCCACCACTTGCTGCTGCTTGCCTGGATCCAAGACGTTCCCCATGCGACGGAGGGAGCCACAAGCTCCACGTCGCGGTCAACGTCTCGGCCCCTACGGCCTCAGGAAATGGCCGGTTTTGAGGTGTCCATTAATGGCCGGTTTTGGGTGTCCACCGAGG
>NSJL01000002.1 GCA_002634385.1 Nitrospira sp. | reverse complement strand
GGGCTCCGAAGGCGATCACCGCCACGGCGCATAAACTGGCGCGCATCTTTTACACTCTCTGGACAACCAAACAGCTCTATAGGGATAGCGGAGCAGAGTATTATGAACAGCAATATAAAGAGAGGGTCATACGAAACCTCAAAAGAAAGGCTCAGGAGCTGGGGTATACCCTTACCCTGCAGGAGACCCCTGTCCCAGGAGTTTCTTAGGAGCGGAGCGAAGCAATCTCAAGGAGATACACACTCACCGGACATTTTGATGCGTTTGCCCTGAGGAGGGAAGGGAGAAGTCAGCCGCCTCCCCTTAAGGTAAGGGGAGGTCGGGAGGGGTTACCTTGGGAAGGGATGAAACCACAAGCTCAGGAATAACAGTGTACCGGTGATTCCGAGCAGGAAGAAACGACTCGGAAACCGATAGAAAGGAAGAGAGATCTTGAGAAGAGCTTTCGGGTCCCTCCGGTCGGCCCTCGCCGGCATGACCGATAGCGCCTCGTCCGGAAGGGAGCGCTATAAGAGCTTGCGGATAAGGGTTTTCCTGATTATAGGGGCCATAGCCGGAATTCCCTTCCTGATACTGATGATCGTCTGCCTCCTGTGGCTGCAGGGCATCCTGAAAGAGGAGTTCCAGCAGCAACTGGAGTGGCAGATGGAAAACTCCCAGAAATCAATAGAGTTTTTCATTGAAGAGAAGCTTTCCGGGCTCAAATTCCTCGCTTCCGCGATCCAGTACGAACGCCTGTCCGACTCCGGGCAGCTGGACGAGGTTTTTCACCAGTTCAAGCGGGAGTTCGGAGAGCTGGTGGACCTGGGCGTCATCGACTCCCGCGGCGTCCAGCAGGCGTATGCCGGACCCTACCGTCTGCAGGGCCGGAATTATGCAGACCAGGACTGGTTCCATGAGGTCGCTATCCGCGGCGTGTACGTAAGCGATGTCTTTCTGGGGTATCGAAAGCTCCCCCATTTTGCCGTCGCCGTCAAAAGGGAGTCTCCGGGCAAGAGGACGTTCTGGATCCTGCGCGCCACCATCGATATGGAGACCCTCGGGAGGTATCTTTCCGGCATCAGCCTGAAGGAGAATGATGATGCTTTCATCATCAACCGGCAGGGGATCCTTCAAACGCCCACGCGTTTTCACGGGAACGTGATGGAAAAGATCTCTCTTCCGGTTTCCATACCGCAGCAGGGGATCACGAAGACCACTATCGTGCACCTGGACGACGGGCGGAACATCCTGGGCTACACGCCGATCAGGAATTCACCCTGGACCCTCGGTGTCGTCATCAAGTCGGCTGTCCATACAGAACTGATGGGAATTGTACGGAAGAACTCCGTGTTGCTGTACCTGGTCGCCCTGGTGATAGCGGCGATGGTGGGTATCCATTTCCGTACCACCCGCACCATGGTGCGCTGGATAGAAGAGGCGGAAACGAGGACGGAAGAGGCCATCAGCGAATCGGAGCACGCGAACAAGCTGGCCTCCATCGGGAGGCTCGCCGCCGGGGTGGCCCACGAGATCAATAACCCCCTCGCCGTCATCAACGAAAAGGCGGGGCTGATGAAAGATATCCTGGAAGTGACCGACGATTTTCCGAACAGGCAGAAGTTCCTCGAATTGCTTTCCGGAATTTCGGGAAGCGTGACCCGCTGCCGCACCATTACGCAGCGCTTGCTGGGGTTTGCCCGGCGAATGGATGTCACCCCCGAGGTCTTCGATCTGAACGAGGCCATTCAGGAGGTAATAGGGTTTCTCGAACGGGAGATGAAGCATCGCAGCATCAATCTGGAGCTGAATTGCAAGGAGGACCTTCCGAGAATACAGAGCGACAGGGGGCAGCTCCAGCAGGTGTTGCTGAACATCATCAACAATGCCATTGACGCGGTGGAGGAGGGGGGGCGTATCGGGATCGTCACGGACCGTTCCGGCACCGGCAAGGTCAAGGTGTCCATCAGCGACAACGGGGCCGGCATCCCGAAGGAAAAGATGAAATATATTTTTGAGCCTTTCTACACGACGAAAGAGAAGGGGAAGGGTACCGGGCTCGGCCTCTCCATCTCGTACGGAATCATGAAAAGGCTGGGGGGAGCGATCCAGGTGGAGAGTGAAGTGGGCAAAGGGACCACGTTCACGATTGAAGTACCGGTAATGGCCGATATCGAACGTTTCGACAGGAGAGAGATCGTATAATGCGTCCTAAAGTACTTGTGGTGGATGATGAGGCGGAATTCGCCCGCTCCCTTTCCGAGCGGCTGGAACTGCGGGATTACGATGCGCGGGCGGTTTTCTGCCCGGAGGATGCCCTGGCGGTCATCAACAGCGATCCGCCCGATGTGGTGCTCCTCGATTACCGGGTTCCGGGTATGGGGGGAGCGGATCTGTTCCATGCCATCAAGGAATTCGATACCGCGATTGAAGTAATCATGGTAACGGGGCACGGCATCTGCCGTACCGGCCTCGAAGGCATGGAAAGCGAGGCGATCGATTACCTGGTGAAGCCGGTGGAAATACGGGACGTGGTGGACAAGATCGAGAAGGCGCTGAAGAGACGCGGTACCCGGGGAAACGGCCCGAAAGGAGAATGATGGAAGGGGAACGGGGTGTCGGCCTGAAGGCGGCGGAATTGCAGTTCATCGGAAAGATTTTTTCGATTTTCAGCCACGAAATACGAAACCATTTTGCCGTCATCAGGGAGTCGGCAGGCCTGATGCAGGACCTGATCGAAATGGGGCGGCTGAAGGACTCCCGCGGCACGGGAGAGCAGATAAAGACACTGCAGTCCATTGACGGGCAGATAGGAAAGAGCATCGGTTTTATCGATTGCTTCAGCCGTTTCGCCCACCGCATGGACTCTCCCTTCTGCTCTTTTCAGGTGAACGAAATCCTCGAAGAGCTTACCGTACTGCTTTGCCGCCCGGCGCGGCAGAGGCGTATTTCCCTCGAAAAGGCCTTTCAGGACGATATCCCTCTCTTGCAGGGTAACCCCTTTCCTCTCCAGTATCTCGTCTTCTGCCTTATAGAGGAGAAGATGTGCCTGCTTGCCCATAACGGAAAGATCGTTCTCGAGACGGCTTTTTCCCGTGGCATGGTAAGCATTCGGCTCATCCCGGAGGGAAGCCGTGTATCCTCAGTTCCGAAGAGAAGAGGGGAGGAGCGGGAACTGCTCCTCACTGTTGCGGAGGAACTGGGGGGCGTTCTCCGGGAACAGGAAGGGGGGGCGAGTGTCGTTTCGATTCCCCTGGCTTCGGGCACCGGGAAGGAGGCATAGAGGGGAAAATGCACCTTCTTTGACAGGGTGTACATATTGTTTTACAATGGAGAGGAGCGGAGAGAGGGCAACTGCCTGCCCCGCAGAAAAAGAGGAGGTTTGCATGAAGAGGAAAAAGGAGATAAAGGTACTGCTGGTGGACGACGAGGAGGCTTTTGTGAACACCCTGGCGCAGAGGCTGAGGATGCGGGAGCTTCTTGTGGATACGGTCTATGACGGCGAGCAGGCCCTTTCCTCCCTGCAGGAGAAGAATCCCGATGTCATTGTTCTGGACCTGAAAATGCCCGGGCTCCACGGCCTGGATGTACTCCGGGAGATCAAGAAAAAGCATGCGGACATGCAGGTCATCATCCTGACCGGTCATGGTTCCGACAAGGACGAAGAGGAGGCGAAAAGGCTGGGTGGATTCGATTTCCTCAAGAAGCCCGCCGACATCGACCTGCTGGTGGCGAAGATCAGGGAAGCGTATTGGGAAAAGGTGGAGAGGGCGATGATGGCAGTGACCTTTGCCGAAGAGGGCATGCTGGATACCGCGCGGAAAATTATCAGGAAAGAGGAGTAGATACCCCCGGCAGAGGAGAGTACGGCGTCCGGTCAAGCGGGGAGAGATCCCGGCCGAACGAAGCCGATGAAGCTCTCCGCCCCTGCTTTTTTTCCCTTCCCTTCAGTCCCTCCGTGTCGCGAGGGACTTCCTGTGCCCTGCCGCAAGATTGAGTGCCTCGATGAGCCCCGAAAAACCCATGCCGAAATAGATGTATCCTTTCGGCACATGGAATTCCAGGCCCTCCGCCACAAGGGTCACCCCGATCATCAGGAGAAAGCTGAGCGCGAGGATCTTCACGGACGGGTGGCGGTGGATGAAGGAGCTGATCGCTCCGGCGGCGGCCAGCATCAGGAGCAGGGCGATCATCACGGCGGCGACCATCACTCCCAGGTGCTGCGCCATGCCGATGGCGGTGATGACGGAGTCGAGGGAGAAGACGATATCGAACAGGATGATCTGGAAGACCACTGCGGCCACCGTCGAATACGTTTTCGCCGTCTGCTCCTCCTCTTTTGCCTCAATGGTGCCATGTATCTCACGGGTCCCTTTCACAAGGAGGAAGAGCCCTCCCGCTATCAGGATACAATCCCGGACGGAGATCGAATGCGTCATGACGGAAAACAGGGGCTGTGTGAGGCTTGCCAGCCAGACGATGCTCAACAGGAAGAGCACCCGTGTTACCAAGGCCATGGCGATGCCGATGCTCCGCGCCCTTTTCTGCTCGTGGAGCGGCAGCTTCCCCGAGAGAATCGAGATGACCACTATATTATCGATGCCCAGGATGATTTCGAGGACTGTCAGGGTAACGAGACCGATCCAGACCTGTGAGTCGGTAATCCACTCCATACTAAGCCTCCGGTAAGGGATTGATTTCTTTGATAAAACAAGAAACCTTTGCAGAAAGCGGCATCTCCGGGAAATGCCCCCCACTGCAAAGGTCCTGCCGGCCGGAATACTCCGGCCCGTGGCTCCTCGGGGAGAAATAGCATACCCGCAGGCGAAAGGGCGTGTCAATACGGAGACCTGCTCCTGATGCATTCCTCACTATCCGTTGCACCCTGTTTTCGCCGGCTGATGCACTTCTTGCAAAATACCATTACAATATAAGAACCGGTACCTCTTGCCGGGGAAAAATGCACTCATAAATAGCAGGACACTATCTACCTCGTGTACAAACCACTATCCCGCTGCAAAGGAGAGTTCGTATGGAAGGTACTGCTATTACAAATAATGACCAGGGGATCGAACGACGGAAAGAGGAAAGACGCAAAGGGGTGGTCGATCTGGGAGATGCCCTGAACCGTATCAATCTCATCATCAACTCGACTTTCGATTACGACGAGATCATGAACAGCGTTGTCGTGGAAGCCGCAAAAGCGATCGGGTGTGAATCCTCCAGCATTGCCATCCGGGAGGGAACGAACTGGATAATACGCTACATTCACGGAATGCCGCAGGAGTGGATCGGGAGGTCGTTTTCGGACAAGGAGGCCCCCCACGCCCTGTTTGCTGAGGTAAGCAAAAGACCCGTGGCCATCGATGACGCTTTCCATGACAAACGGGTGAACAACGAGGTCATGAAGGCCCTGGGCATCCGTTCGGTCCTCGTTATCCCCCTCATGATGCGGGGAAGGATTATCGGGAACCTTTTCTTCACGTATCATTCCACTGCGGTAACCTTCAGTGAGGCCCAGATCGATTTTGCCAACAAGGTGGGCACGGCGGCCTCCCTCGCACTGGAGAACGCCCGTCTTTACGAGGAGCTTAAAAAGCGGGAGAGCGAAATCGAGAGGGAAAAGGAGTTGAGTGATGCGCTCAACCACATCAACATGGGTATTCATGCAACGGTGGATCCCGATGAGATCATGCAGCATGTGATAGTGGAGGCGACCAGGGCCATAGGCGCTGAAACCTCCATGATATTCCTGCTGAAGGAGAAGAAGTGGGTGGTCGAATATGTATACCGTCTTCCCGGGGAGCTGATCAGAAGGGAGTTCACCGGCAATGAGGTGCGCCATACGGTGCTGGCTGCGGACCTGAAGTCCCCGGTTGTCGTCAACAATGTCGAGGGTGACGACCGGGTAAACCCGCAGTTTGCCGCCATGCTGGGGATCCGCTCACTCCTCGACTTTCCCCTCATCGTACGGGGTGATGCCGTCGGTGACTTTGTTTTCCATTACCATTCCCTGCCCCATGTGTTCTCCGAGATTCAGATCGATTTCGTGCAGAAGCTCGGAGCGGCGGTATCCCTGGCCCTGGACAACGCCTATCTCTACCGGGAGTTGAGCAAGACGCAGGAGCGCGAGAAATTCTTTGCCAATGTGATCGAGACGTCTGCACAGCCTTTTGCCGCATGGTATCCTGACGGCCGCCTGATGATTTATAACCACGCCTTCGTCGAGCTGGCGGGGTACGGCGCGGAAGAATTGACGAAGGTGCGGTGGGCAACGGACCTCACCCCTCCGGAATGGAGGGAGTACGAGGCGGAGGTGTTCGAAAAGCTGCACCGTACCGGGGAGCCCCAGGTGTATGAAAAGGAGTATGTGCGGAAGGACGGCTTACGGGTTCCCATCGAAATCATTGTCCACCAGGTCCCTGACAGGGAGGGACAGGTACAGTATTATTATGCATTCATTTCGGACATCACCAGGCGGAAGAGGGCGGAAAGCGATCTGCAGCAGGCAAAGAGCAATCTCGAAGGTTACGTGAACGAGCTGGAGCAACGCAACCGGGAAATAGAAATGCTCAGTGCAATGGGGGGGCTGCTCCAGGCCAGTCTCACAGTGGAAGAGGCCCATGGAGTCATTGCGAAATCGGTGCGACAGATTTTCACCGGGGAGTCGGGGGCCGTCTTCCTGCTCAAGGGGACGAAAAATATCCTGGAATCCATAGTGGTATGGGGCGATGTGCAGCTCGAGGACCAGGTGGTGACCCCGAAGGAGTGCTGGGCATTGCGGCTCGGGAGGGTGTACTCGGTGGAGGACCCCTCCGGGATGCTCTGCCCCCACGTGAAGGGCACTCTGAGGACAGCGTATATCTGTACTCCCCTGGTGGCCCACAATGAAACCCTCGGATTGCTATACCTGCAGCTCAGTACCGCGTGGAGGGATCATTCGAAAGAAGAGAGGACCCGCCTGATGGAGCACAAGAAACGACTGGCGATCACCACCGCTGAAAGCGTTGCCCTGTCCCTGGCAAACTTCAGGCTTCGTGAAGTCCTGTACAACCAGTCCATCCGTGATCCCCTCACCGAATTGTTCAACAGGCGGTATATGAAAGAGATAGTGGAAAAAGAGATGCACCGTACCGGGCGAAAGGGCAGGCCGTTGGGGATCATCATGCTCGATATCGATCATTTCAAGCAGTTCAACGACACCCACGGACACGAGGCGGGAGACATGCTGCTCCATGAGCTGGGTGCCTTTCTCCAGAAACAGATCAGGGAGGAAGACCTCGCCTGCCGTTACGGAGGGGAGGAGTTTGTGGTCGTCATGCCGGAAACCTCCCTGGAGAATGCCCTGCGCCGTGCCGAGCAGGTGCGGGAAAGGGTCAAGTCCCTCAGGATCCATTACCGCGGAAGCGTCCTCGGGCCGGTTACGCTCTCCCTGGGTGTTGCCGTATTCCCGGAGCACGGCTCTACAACGGAAGAGCTTCTGCGGGCAGCGGATGCGGCGCTTTACCGGGCGAAGGCGGAAGGGCGGGACAGGGTGGTCACCGCATCATGAAGGGAGCGCGCAGAGTACGGGGAGGGGAGCCCTCATCGCGTTCCGCGCCCGTGCTTCTCCTCGCTGGATAGCATCAGCTGGAGGAGCTGATAGAGGGCATTGCTTTCTTCCACTTTGATCCTGTCGCCATTCCGGGACAGCCAGATACCCTCCTCGTCCTTTGAGAGGACGATGCCGGCGCTGCGCATCCTCTCCCGCAGCACCTTCGGGTCGTATGTCCTGATCACGATATCGGTGAGCTCTTTCATCAGGTCGCCCATGTCATCCGCCTCGCGCGTACTGCTCTGGAACGGGTCTCTTCGTGGAGGGAAAAGAGCTTTTCATGGATTCCTTTTCCAAAAAGGGATCACTAGTAATTTGTACTTAAATCTTAGCACGTTTTGAGGGGTAAAAAAAGGGAAAAGTACCGGTCGACAGGGCAATCGCATCTAAAAGGCACTTCAAGGGAAAACAACGGGATTGCTTCAGGATACGACCCTTCGCAATGACAGTCATTGCGAGCCCCTGATCCCCGGAGCGGCTAGGATTCATTCTAAAATGACCCTGCGTGCCATTAGGAGCGGAGCGAAGCAATCCCAAGGGGGATACCCATTCACCGGGCATGGTAATACGGTCGCCCGTGAGGGGAATTGTTACCCGGAGGGAACGGCGCTATACTTTATTTGGGGGCAATTCCGGACATGTCCGGAATCATCCGTACCCTGGGATTTTTCAGCAACAAGAGGAGGTGTATCGTGACATATAACAGGATAGAAGGAAAAACATTCGATTTGAACGAGTCCACAATGGACGACCTGGTCGATATCCCGAATGTGGGCAGGGAGGGGGCGCGGCAGATCATCAACTACCGGAACGAGCATGGACCCTTCACCAGTTGGGCGGATCTCGATAGAATTCCGGGTATCTCGAAGGCGGCCATCGCAGAATTGAAAAAACGCGGTGCTACGATACGGGAAGACGGCGGAGGGGAAACCCCTGAAGCTGCGGCGGACAGGACCCTCCGCGGGCAGCAGAGGCAAAAAAAGCCACGAAAAGAGTCCGGCAGCTCACTGCCGGAAGCTCACTGAATGTACAGAAAAGGACATAGTGCCTTCACCAGTTCACCGGGGGCGGAATAGACCAGCGCGTGTCCCTTGCCCGGAATGACCGTGAGAGAGCCTTCGGGGAGCAGGGAGACGACGTGCTTCGCCCACCGCAGGGGGACAAGCGGATCCTTTGAGCCGCATACCACCAGCACCGGCACGCGCAGAAAGGGGAGTTTTTCCTCGATCCTGTCGTGCAGGGCGTAGCGTACGGTTTCGACGGTAACCCGCGGCCCTGCGGCGGCATAATCCCATATCATGAGGAGAGCGATGGAGAGAGGTTCATCCCGGGCATACGCCGGAACCCTCACCTCCAGTATCCCTGTTGTCCGTAGTAACGGTAAAGGGCGTCCTCCTGCACGCGCGTCAGGGGGACGGAAGGGTCATGGGAAGGACTGCCTTTAATAATGTCCGTAGTGCTGTCCACATATACCCGGTATTCGCTCCAGCTTATTTCGACGATCCATTGTACGGGAAAGAGCTTTCTCTTTCCGGGCAGCCACTTTCGTGTATCGACTTCCATATAGCGGATGATCCAGCCTTCCAGGTCGACGATGAAATCCCCTGCATGTCCTGTTTCGCCGTCGTTCGCCTGGACGATATACCCGGTTATCTCCCCCATACTTCTGAGATGGGGGTCTGCTCCTTCTTCTTCCGGCTCCTCCCCTTCTTCCAGGATTTCCGAAGGAGGCTCAGAGGGCTGGAGAGGGGGGGCGGCGTTGTAGAACCCCCCGAAAGTCCAGTAGGGAGACCACCCGTAATAGGCGTTCAGCTCCCTCTGATACCGGCGGGAGACGGGCATATCCTTTTCCTGGCCGGGACTGTTCCTGATCTGCTCCATGGTCAGGCGTATCGGGAGCGTTTTCGCTTTGTCGTCCGGCAAGCTGACGGCCTGGGGCGCGATAAGAACCAGTTTGCCCGGCAGCCATCTGCCGGTATCGACCACGATGTACCGCACTCCCCACGATTCGTCGTCGAAAAGGAAGTCATGCACTTTTCCTATATCGCCGTCCGTGGCGGTAATCGTATAGCCGGAAAGGGTCTCCAGGCTTTTAAGCTTCGGTTCCGTCCTTTCCCTGGTAACCGTCGTTCCTTCTGGTGTTCCCGGTGATTCCATGGTGCTCCTCCCTTCCCTCACCAAATGATTGCAAGCTCCCTTGCTTTGTGCAGCCCCGGGAAAAATCTTTCCGGTTCATTACCGGTTCAGCCGACCGGCTGCAGGCGTGCCGCGTGTTCCGCATAAAGCCTTACCATGGCCTGGTTGAAAGCCGGTATATCGCCGGGTTGGCGGCTGCTCACCCAATTCATGTCGCGCACTGCCTCTTTATTCACCCAGTGGCCGCCCGCGTTGCGGATATCGTCCTGGATGGTATAGTAGCTGGTCAGTGTCCTCCCTTTCACCAGTCCCGCCGAGACGAGGAGCCAGGGGGCATGGCAGATGGCAGCGACAGGCTTGTCCTGCTCGTCGATCCTCCTGACGAACTCCCTCGCCCGCGGGTCCATCCGCAATTTGTCCGCATTGAGGGCCCCGCCGGGGAGGAGGACCGCATCGAACTCATCGGGATTCGCTTCCTCCAGGGTCATATCCACCGGGAAGGCGTCTCCTTTGGTATCGTGTTTGAATCCCCTCACCTGGCCGGATTTCGGGGCGATGATCTTTGTTTGTGCACCAGCCTCTTCCAGTGCTTTTTTCGGCTCGGTCATTTCGACCTGCTCGAAGTAGTCTGCCACCAGGATGGCGACCTTCATCCCCTCCAGTTTTTTTTCCGCCATATCGCTCCCCTCCCTTCCGTTCATCTGTCCTCTTTACTGCTTTAGTTAATGTATAGGCCATTTTGAAAGTACAGTCAACTCACCCCTTCCTTCCCCCAGGGCAAACGCATCAAAAAGGCACTTCAAAAGAAAACAACGGGATTGCTTCAGGATACGACCCTTCGCAATGACAGCACAGAAGAACCTCTTTCCCTTCTGTCATTAGGGGCGCAGCGAAGCAATCCCAAGAGGATACACATTAGCCGGGCATTTTGATGCGATTGCCCCATTCCTTCCCCCTTGTTCCTTGTGAGAGCATCTTCTCGAATTCCGCGGCGGGGAGCGGTTTGCCGCTGAAATAGCCCTGTATGGCATCGCAGCCGCCGGAACGCAGGAGGCGCAACTGTTCCTCGGTCTCCACCCCTTCGGCGACTACCTTCAGACGCATCGTGTGCGCCATGGCGATCACTGCGCTGACAATTGCCTTATCGTCGGTATCCCCGGGAAGGCCGCTGATGAAGGATTTATCGATCTTGATTTTCTGAATGGGCAGCTTCTTCAGATAGCTTAATGACGAGTAGCCCGTGCCGAAGTCGTCAATGGAGATCACAACCCCCATTTCGGTAAGACGCGAAAGGTGGGGAACGGTACGCTCCGTGTTCCTCATGGCGACGCTTTCGGTTATTTCGAGCTCCAGGAGCTCGGGGGCCAGACCGGTCTCCTCCAAAGTACGCGAGATGATTGCTACGATATCCTGCATCAGGAACTGCCGGGCCGACAGGTTGACGGTCACGCGCAGCGGCGGATATCCCGCTTCCTGCCATGTTTTGCATTGTGCGCAGGCCTCCCGGAGCACCTTTTCGCCGATGGGAATAATCAGTCCCGTCTCTTCTGCAAGGGAAATGAAATGCACCGGTTTCAACAGCCCCAGCTCCGGGTGCTGCCAGCGCACCAACGCTTCCGCACATTCCATTCTTCCGGTGGCTATCTGTACCTGGGGCTGGTAATGCACCACCAGTTCCTCCCTCGCAACCATCCGGCGCAGGCTGTTTTCGAGCCTCATCCGTTCAAGGGTCCTGTTATTTATATCGGGGTTATAGAACTGGTAATTGTTCCTTCCGTTCTCCTTTATGTGGTAAAGAGCAGCAGCGGCGTTCTTCAGGAGGGTCTCGGCGTCCCCGCCGTCGCCCGGGTAGACACTGATGCCGATACTCAGGGCAACATAGCATTGATGTCCTTCTATGGTAAACGGCCGATCGAAGGACAGGAGTATCTTTTGAGCGACTTTTGCGATATATTCCGGCCGGGTGATCTGGGGCAGGAGGATGGTGTATTCGTCACCCCCGCTACGGGCTACGGTATCGATCTGCCGCACGACGGCCCTCAGACGCTTGGCGACACGTTTGATCAAACGATCGCCGATCCGGTGACCCAGGGTATCATTGATCGATTTGAACCGGTCGATATCGAGGAACAGCACCGCGAGCTTCTCGTTCTTCCGGCGTGCCCGGGCCATTTCAAGTCGGAGGTGATCCAGGAACAAAAGACGGTTGGGCAGACCGGTAAGGGAGTCATGATACGCCTGGAGCCTGATGGTTTCTTCCATCGTTTTACGGGCGGTGATGTCGCGGGCGATGCCGGTCATCCCGATCACCTGGCCCGCGTCGTTGAAAATAGGAGTTTTGATCGCCTCCACCCACTTCCTTTTGCCCTCCCTGTCCACAAAGGACTCCTCGAAACGCCTCTGCCTGCCGGAGGTCATGATCTCCCGGTCATCGGCCACGTACTTCTCGGCGATCTCCCTCGGCCAGATGTCAAAATCCGTCTTTCCTGCCAGTTCTTCGGGTCTTCTGCCGCAGGTCCTCCCGAATGCTTCGTTCACCGCGATGAACCGGTTTTCCACGTCCTTCAGCCATGCGATATCGGGAATATTGTCGAGAATCGCCCTCTGCCGCTGCTCGCTCCTCCGCAGCTCCTCCTCCGCCTGCCGCCGCTCCGTCACGTCCCGGATATTGCACTGCACCACTCTTCTGTTGTCGACCAGGTAGATATCGACAATAAGGGTCCTGCCGTGCTTTGTCCTGAACTGAACGTCATCGAAACGGAGATACCCCCGGGTACGCAATTCCCGGAGGGCAGGCTCCCCTATCACCCCCTCCTTGAATAAATCGAGCTCCCATAGCTTCTTCCCCAGGACCTCCCCGGGGGAATGACCCAGCATCTCGGTCAGGCACTGGTTGACATGGGTTATCTTTCCCGTCTGAGGATCGAGCACGAGGATACCGTCTTTCGCCGACTCGAAAAGGCGGCGATAGCGCCTTTCAGAGGCCTGCAACGCCTCTTCCATCGTTTTACGGGCGGTGATGTCGCGGGCGATGCCGGTCATCCCGATCACCTGGCCCTCGTCGTTGAAAATAGGGGTTTTGATCGCCTCCACCCACTTCCTTTTGCCCTCCCTGTCCACAAAGGACTCCTCGAAACGCCTCTGCCTGCCGGAGGTCATGATCTCCCGGTCGTCGGCCACGTACTTCTCGGCGACCTCCCTCGGCCAGATGTCAAAATCCGTCTTTCCTGCCAGTTCTTCGGGCCTTCTGCCGCAGGTCCTCCCGAATGCTTCGTTCACGGCGATGAACCGGTTTTCCACGTCCTTCAGCCATGCGATATCGGGAATATTGTCGAGAATCGCCCTCTGCCGCTGCTCGCTCCTCCGCAGCTCCTCCTCCGCCTCTGTATAATACGTCCCATGCCGGAAGGTTTTGTCGGCCTTCCGGTATCTTCCTGCAGATGTCTGGTGCTTTTCCATAGCCTTCTCCCTGTAATCTTTAATGGTATAGGGTCCTAATGGACAAGGCGGGCTCATTTCTGGCTGTTGCCTTCAGGGGATGGATCCTTTCAAGGGACCCCAAGGTCGATACTCTCCCGTCTCCCCCGTACTCCATAGAGGTGTTTTGACATGGCTGCCTCCTGAAGAGCATGCATCTCTGCCGGGCAAAGCGTTTTCTATACCTGTAACACACGCTGCCCGCTAATGCAACATTATTTTGTAAAAAGAGGGACACATTACTATTTTTTGCACAAAAATAGTAATGTGTCCCTCTTTTTGGTGGCTCTTTCTACTTCTTCCTTCTTGTTTGTTTTTCAGGGAGGGCTAAGGATTTTTCGAATTCCGGCGCAGGCAGGGGCTCGCTGGCGCAGTAGCCCTGTACGGCGTCGCAGCCGCAGGAGCGGAGCAGCTCCCACTGCTCCTCGGTTTCCACCCCTTCGGCGACCACCTGGAATCTCATTTTGTGCGCCATGGCGATCACCGCCTCGACAATGGTCTCGTCGTTGCTGTCCGTCATCAGTCCATGGATAAAGGATTTATCGATCTTCACTTTCTGGATGGGCAGCCGCTTGAGATAGTTCAGGGACGAATACCCGGTGCCGAAATCGTCGATGGAAAACCTGACTCCCCTTTCTTTCAGGCGGCTCATGTTCGAGATCGTGACATCGATGTTCTGCATGGCCGTCCCTTCGGTGACCTCCAGCTCCAGCCATTTCGGGTCCAGGCCGGTCTCCTCCAGCACCTGCTCCACCAGGTCCACCAGGGAGGGGTTCTGAAACTGGCGGGAAGAGACATTGACGGTGAGACAGAGGGGAGTATACCCGGCCTCCTGCCAGGCCTTGTTCTGTGCGCAGGCAGTGCGCAGCACCCATTCGTCCATGGGGACGATGAACCCCGTCTCTTCGGCGACAGGGAGGAACTGGAAAGGGTTCAGCAGCCCGCGCTCGGGGTGTTGCCAGCGCACCAGGGCTTCGGCGCAGAGGGGCGTGCGGGAGTCGATGCTCACCTGGGGCTGGTAGTACACCACCAATTCTCCGCGTTCGAGGGTGCGGCGCAGGTTACTTTCGAGGATCATGCGCTCGAGGGTCCTGATATTCATGGCGGGGTTGTAGAATTCGAAGGTGCCCCTGCCGTGCTCCTTGACATGGTAAAGGGCGATGTCTGCGTTCCTCAGGAGGGTCTCGGGCTGCTCGCCATCCTCGGGGAAGAGGCTGATGCCGATGCTGATCCCGCAATAGAGCTCATTCCCATCGAGGAGAAAGGACCTGGTGAAGTGCTCGAGTATCTTTTCCGCTGTTTTTGCGGCATCCTCCGCATGGGAGATGTGGGGCAGCAGGATGGTGTATTCGTCCCCGCCGATACGGGCGATCACATCCGAATCGCGGACGGATGCCCTCAGGCGCTCGGAGACGGACTGGAGCAGGGTATCCCCCATGGCATGTCCGAGGGAGTCGTTGATGGCCTTGAAGCGGTCCAGGTCCAGGAACATGACCGCCAGCATATACCCGTAGCGCCGAGCCTGGCGCAGGGCGTTGGAGAGGTACTCCATGAAGTGCGTTTTGTTGAGCAACCCGGTCAGGGCATCGTGGTGCGCCTGATGCTGCATCGTCTCCTCGGCCCTTTTCCTTTCAGTGATATCCTGCCCCGCCGTAAGAACTCCGGTCAGATTTCCGCTCCTGTCGCGAATAGGCCTGTTCGTCCACGCAATCCATACCCGCTCTCCGTTTTTCCGCGTCCCTTCTCCCTCGATTTCCTGGTAATGATTGGGATCCAGGGTGATGCTGACGAGCATTTCCCGGAATACCTGGGCGGAAGGGCTGAGGGGAGGAACGATGGTGCCCACCACCTTCCTGCCCGCCGCTTCCGCAACGGTATATCCGAAGAATTCCTGTGCAAACTCGTTGAAGAAGATGATGGTGCCCTGCATATCGGTCTTCAGGATAATACTGCGGGCGCTCTGCACGAGCTCCCGGTATTTCTCTTCGCTCTCCCGGAGCTGCTCCTCCCAATGCTTGCGTTCGGTGATATCGGTCACCGTCGTCCGGCACAGGGCTTCGGCCCCCTTCCGGTCTTCCACCGCGATGCTCTGGAGCTGGAAATGGAGGAGGGAGCCGTCTTTTTTGCCGATCCGCACCTCGCAGGTCTGCCGGGACTGCCTCTCCAGCGTTTCTTTGAGATGAGAGTGGAACGTGCTCCGGTCGTCCTTATGGACGAAAAGGAAAAAAGGCCTGTCCTGCAGCAAACGCTTCTGGATCCCCAGCATATCCGCTCCCGTAAGATTGACTTCTTTTATCAGGCCAAGGTGGTCGATGAGAAAATAGCCGACGGGAGCGAAGTCGAAAAGATCGGAGTATTTCCGATGGGATATTTCCATCTCAGTCCGCGCGTGACGGAGCTCCTCGTTTTGCATTTCGAGCTCGATCTGATGGGTGCCGAGCTCATGGACGAGGCGTTGAATGTCCTGCTTCGAAAGCTCCTCTACCCTTTTTGTCTGTTTGCGCAGCTTCTGTTCCGCCTTTTTGCGGAGGAGGGCAAGGTCCGAAGGAGGTTTTTTCATCTTTTCTCCGTGATATCCTCTATGGCCAACAGAATCGTCGGGGCCTTGGTTGCCTTCTGGAGAATCCTGTGGGCGTTGAGCAGCATCTTTCTCCTCCCTATGGTCGGGAATTCGTGCTCCACCACGAAATCCTGGAGTTGGGTATTTTCGGGCAGGATCGTTTCGAGCAGTCTCCGGAGCTCCGGGATGTCCCATTGGCCGCCGCCAAGATCGTAAATGCGCTTGTTTTCGGTCTCCCCGGGAGAGGTGCGGAAGGTCCGGTAGAAGGTCCTGTTCGCCAGGACCACGCACAGCTCGGAATCGAGGACAAGGAGGGATTCCCTCACCGTCTCCACGATCCCCTCGGTAAGGGAGAGGGTGTTTTCCAGGGTCTCCTGTGTTTTTCTCAATTCGGTGACATCGAGGAAGGTGATAACGACTCCGTCGATCACATTCTCCTTGGTGCGATACGGCATGATCCGCACGGTAAACCATTTCCCTTCGGCGTGGCTGACCAGTTTTTCCTTTGCGACAAGGGTCCTGAGCACCTCCTCCGCATCCCGTACCAGCTCCGGGTAGTCCAGCCTCGAGGACATGTCGCCCGCCGGCCGCCCCACATCCGTCTGGATCAGGTTGATAATGCCGGTGGCGGCGGGGGTATAGCGTTTTATGCGCAGCTCGTTGTTCAAAAAGATGGTAGCAACCTGTGTGCTGACCAGCAGGTTGCTCATATCGTTGTTCGTCTGCGACAGCTCGTCGATCTTGTTCTGCAGCTCCGCGTTCACGGTGAGCAGCTCTTCATTGACCGACTGGAGCTCCTCCTTGGAGGTCTCCAGCTCTTCGTTGGTGCTTTGGAGTTCTTCGTTGGACGATTGGAGCTCCTCGTTGGCGGATTTCAACTCCTCATTGGAGGTTTCCAGCTCCTCGATGGTGGTTTGCAGGTGTTCCTTGGTGGATTTCACTTCGAATTCCAGCTCTACCACTCGCTTGTCGATTCTCTCTTCATACCCTTCTTTCGGGGTGGTCTCCTTGTCCCGCGGGGCCGGCACATCGATGAAGACGACCATGAGCAACCCTTGCAGGTACTCGGGCTTCCTGATGTATTGTATTTCGAGGTTGATCGTCTGGAAGCCGCCGTTGCTTCTCACCTGGATCCCCTCGCTGACCACGTCCTCTTTCTGGGTGAACGCCTTGCGGAGGGCGGTCCGCAACTCGAGCTGCAGCCCCTCCCGTGCCATAGTGAGCACATTCAGGCTCGCCTTCCCCGGCGCCGGTTCCAGGTATTTGCCGGTACGGCCGTGGAGGTAGAGGATATCTCCCCTTTCGTTCACAATGGCGCAGGACGGCGAATAGCGCTCCAGCAAAGATCTCTCCGCCAGCTCGCCGATGCTTACTTCTCCGGGTTTCTTGCTCTCGAAGCCTTTCTCCCTGAAGACCCTTTCGTGGGGCACCGCGGTACGCATGTCCACCGCCGGCAGCGGGAGGGAAGAGGAGCGGGCGGCCTTGTAGATCCTCCACTTCTTGTCGAATACGGAAAACATATCGGAGTGGTCGCCGATGGTCTCGGAGGAGCCCAGGAAGAGTATCCCGTTCGGGTTCAGGGCGTACCGGAAGAGCGGGATGATCTTCTTCTGCAGCTCGGTACCGAGGTAGATGAGGAGGTTGCGGCAGCTTATCATGTCCAGTTTCGAAAAGGGCGGGTCCTTGATGAGGTTCTGGATGGCGAAGACCACCATCTCCCTGATTTCGTCCTTCACCCGGTAGGTGTTGTCCTGTTTGATGAAAAAACGGGAAAGCCGTTCGGGGAAGACGTCCACGGTGATGCTGTCGGGATAGACGCCGTTCCGGGCCGTCTCGATGGCGCCGGTGTCGATATCGGTGGCGAAGATCTGGATCTTGTAGTTTTTTTCGATCTCCTGCATATGCTCCCTGAAGAGAATGGCGAGGGAGTAAGCCTCCTCCCCGGTGGAACATCCGGGAACCCATATGCGGACGGGAGTATCATAGGACCTGTTGCTCAGGAGATGCGGGACTACCTCCCTCTTGACCACCTCGAAGGCCCCGGGGTCCCTGAAGAAGTTGGTGACCCTGATGAGGAGCTCCCTGAAGAGGGCTTCCACCTCGTGCGAGTTCTCGCGGAGGTAGATCACATAGCCCGACAATTCCTCTATCTGGTGGATCGCCATGCGCCTTTCGATCCTGCGCAGGATGGTGTTCTACTTGTAGAGGGAAAAATCGTGCCCGGTCTGGGCCCGTATCAGGACAAAAATCTTCTGGAGATAGTCGACCTTCCCTTCGATCTTCGCCGGTGCCTTGGGCGGACGGACGAGAGAGCTTCTGATGTATTTCAAAAGCTGCTCCGCCATTTTATCGGCGGGGAGCACGTAGTCCACGATACCGCTGGCAATGGAGCTGTCGGGCATCCCGCCATACCGGGCATCCTGCGGGTCCTGGGCGATGGCCAGTCCGCCCTCGCCCTTTATGGCCTTCAGTCCCAGGGTGCCCTCCGTACCGGTCCCCGAGAGGATGATGCCGATGGCCCTCTCCCGCTGGTCCTGGGCCAGCGAACGGAAAAAGAAGTCGATGGGGTGGCGCAGGCCCCGCCGTTCAGCGGGCTCCAGCAACTGGAGCCGCATGTTCATGATCGCCATGTCCTTGTTCGGCGGGATGATATACACGCGGTTGGGCTCGACTTCCATCCCGTTTTCCACTTCGAAGATTTCCATGCGGGTATACCTTTTCAGCAGATCGCGCATGATGCTCTTATGGGTGGGATCGAGATGGGGAATAAGGATGAACGCCATCCCGCTGTCGGAGGGCAGGGGAGGAAAGAACTGCTCGAGGGCTTCCAGCCCTCCCGCGGAAGTGCCGATGCCAACAATAAAGAAACCGTCCGTGTTCGTCTCTTGCGCCGGTTCCTCTGTCGTTTCGGAGGGGGAGCCGTCCCCGGAGATCTCCTTCACGGGAGGAGCCGTCTCTGATCGCGGGGTTTTCTTTCTCTCGGCCTTTCGTGCCATTCCTGTCTCCTGTGGCATTTTGGATATGCGACTCGCCAGAACTCATTTCCCCCTCTCCCAGGGCCTTCGGCCGCCCTACCTATTCCCCAGAAAATCTCTGATTTCCAGGGGACCCCTCTCCCTCGAGGGGAGAGGGAAAGGGTGAGGGTGAACTTAACGATCAATGTAAACATCATTATAGACGAGTTTCGGGAAGTATTCAAATTGTGCCGGAATCATCTTTGGCGAAATATGTGGAGCAGACGTTTTGAGGAAAGGGGAGAAAGGCGGTGAGACTGTCCGCTTCCCGTCAGGCGATATGTAATAGTAACTCTCTTATATATTGAGCATTTCTCTTTGCTTCGTCCGCCTCGGTCCCGTAATCCCTCGAAGAGCTGTTACGCCCCCGGCCCTTCTCGTCCCGTGCAAGGCGTGCGAGCATATTGGCCCGCTCCTCCAGGGAGCGCACTGCCGCCCAGAGCGCGCGCTCGATGGTCTCGTTCTGGCTCGCCAGCAGGGTGCGGGCCGTGAAGGCGTGGCCGGTGTTGCACCGGTAGCGCTGCACCGGATCGTTCTGTATTTCCCATATCCCGCCGCCGCATTCGGGGCAGCCGAAGGGCGATTTGGTGCCCATTTTTTCGATAATATTGATATCGCTCATCGCCTTTTCCGCTATCCGGGCCTCGACCACCACGTCCTCAGGGATCGGAATATCGCTCGAAGCTTCTGTCCGTGCAAGGCGGTCGAGCAGGGAGCCTAATTCGGACACGGGAAGACGGTAATCTACCTGCACGTTTTCGAGGGCGCTCTGCGGCATTTCGGGGTAGGGGGCATCGTCGGGGTCCTGCACACAGGCCACGCCGCCGCACCTCTTTACGGTAAAGAGCCCTGCGGTGCCGTCGTCGAGCATCCCCGTCAGCACGACACCCACGACCTTCGGGCCGTACGCTGCGGCGGCCGAACGGAAGAGGGGGTCGATGGCGGGCCGCATCCTGTTTTCCCGGGGGCCGCGGGTGACAAGGACGTGGTCTTTCTTTACCAGCAGATGGTGGTCGGCCTTAGCCACATAAATAGTTCCCGGATGGAAATGCTCTCCATTCTTTGGATATTTCGCCTTCAGGGGGCCTGAACGCTCCAGGATGTTGGCGAAGAGGCCGGGGGATTCGGGAGAGGTGTGCTGTACCACGAAAATCGCTGCCGGGATATCCCGGGGAAGCGAGCCCACCAGTCTCTGGAGTGTTTCCACTCCGCCTGCCGAAGCCCCGATTGCGATGATGTCATGTCCTCCCATCTGAGCCTCCTTAATGTAAGGATTTCCCCTCTCCGTCATTCCGGCAGATCCCGGACTGGACCGGGACAAGAGCCGGAATCCGGAGTTTTCAAAGACTTCTGGACTCCGGTTTTTACCGGAGTGACGAAATATGCGTATCTCGTATTACTAAATTGTAGCGTATTGAAAGAGAATATGCGAGAATCTTCATTTCTTCTCTCTCTTCAGGGCAAACGCACCAAAATGCCCGGCTAATGTGTATCCTCTTGGGATTGCTTCGCTGCGCCCCTAATGACAGAAGGGAAAGAGGTTCTTCTGTGCTGTCATTGCGAAGGGTCGTTCCCTGAAGCAATCCCGTTGTTTTCTCTTGAAGTGTCTTTTGATGCGTTTGCCCTGCCTTTCCCTTGACAGCCCGTCATACATCTCTCTATGCTTTAGGGAGAGCCCGCCCTTTCCCAGCGCACGGCTCATTGCACAAAAGGGAGGTCTATGGAATATTTCCACTACTTCCTGCTTACCGTCATTCCCCTCATGGTCGCCATCGATGCGCCCGGAGTGCTCCCCATCTATCTTGCCATCACCGAAAACATGGGGCCGCAGGAAAAGAAGAGGATTGCAAAACACTCCGTCCTGACCGCTTTCATTATTACCGTGCTTTTCATTTTCCTCGGAAAGGCCGTGTTCACCGTGCTGGGCATCCTGGTGGAGGATTTCATGATCGCGGGAGGTATCCTGCTGCTGATTATCTCCATTTCCGAGCTGTCGCGGGCGGGAACGCAGAAGATGACCGTTTCTCCCACCTTCGGGGTGGTGCCCCTGGGGACGCCGCTCCTGGGGGGGCCTGCCACCATAACCACCTCATTGGTGCTTGCGGGGAACTATGGACCGGTGCCGGTTATCATCTCCCTTATCCTGAACCTCCTCCTGGCATGGTTCATTTTCGATAAGGCGGATTTCATTATCAGGCGTATAGGAATGAACGGCGCCCGGGTGATCACCCGGATGGCCTCCCTGCTCCTGGCGGCCATTGCGGTCAAGATGATCCGGGTGGGTGTTTTTGCCCTGATCAGTCAGTGGCAGGGGGGGCAGTAGAATGCGTACACACCAAGGGACCGTCGATTTTGCGTTGCTGGTTTCGGCTCCCCGCTGCGTAACCCCTCCCCTCCTCCCCTTACTTCAAGGGGAGGAGAAGATTCCCCGGCACCCCTTTCTTCCAAAGGGGAGGGTCTGTATTCCCCCCCTCTTAGAGTAAGAGGGGGGGAGGGGGAGTTAGCCGCGGTTGTATTCCTGACTATGCCCTGCCTCCTTGAGTTTTCCCTTTTTTTGTGGTCAAATTTATTTAGAGTTCGTGCGTGTCATTCGGGTAGGGCAGGGTTCAAGAACATGCCGCCTCGCTCTCGTTTCCCCTCTATGTCTTCTGCTACCACTTCCTTGCAAGTAAAGGGTTTTTCTTCTTCTACCCCTGCCCTTACAGGGGCTGCGCCCTTTCCGGAGGGCAGAGGGGGTCGATTGCCGGCGAGCAGAGGTACTCACAGGAACATACAGTAAGGAGGCGATAATGGACATTCTCGACTTTTTACGTCAGGACCACGAAGCGGTATTGTCGCTGTTCGACAAGCTGGACCAGATGAGGGGGGAGAAATCAAAAGACGGCGATAAGGACAGGGTGTTCGAGGAGCTCAAAGAGGCCCTCGATCTGCACACGGCGGGGGAAGAGGATATCTTTTATCCGCCCTTCAGGGAGGACGACGACCTCCGTCCCATGATACTGAAGGCCATCGAGGAGCACCATGTCGCCAAACTGCTTCTCGAAGAGCTGAGCGGTATGCAGAAGGATGAATACTGGGACGCCAAGCTTTCCGTCCTTAAGGAAAGTGTGGAGCAGCATGTCGAGGATGAGGAGGAGGATGTCTTTGCGAACGCCCAGGAAATGTTCAGCGAAAAACAGCGGGCGGAGATGGGCACACGGGTTGCGGAGATGAAGAAGGTGCAGCCGGCCGGAAAAAAATAAGGGGAAGGAGGGAGCCGCGGTGGACGAGAGAGGCTGCGGCTGCCTTCCCCGCTGTATTTTTTCTGCGTTCCGTTATAGAATAGAGGGCATGTACCGGAGGAAACATGCAGGCTGACGCTCTCGTGCCGGCTGTGTCCCTGGGGGCGATGCTGCCGCTGTGGAGCACGGTCCCCTTTGCGGGCATGCTGCTCTCTATCGCCCTGTTCCCCCTCGTCGCGCCGCGGTTCTGGCATCATTACTTCGTTCAGGTCTCCGTCTTCTGGTCAGTGATAATCGTTGCCCTTCTCCTTTTCCTGCAGGGAGGAGGAGTCGTTCACGACTTTCTCCACCTCATGGTTGCCGATTACCTTCCCTTTATCATTCTCCTGGGGGCGCTTTATACCATATCGGGGGGAATCCTGATACGGGGAAGCCTGCGCGGCACCCCTCTCCTCAATACCGGGATTCTTGCCGTGGGAACCCTGCTGGCCTCGTGGATGGGTACCACCGGGGCCGCCATGCTCCTGATACGCCCCCTTCTGAGGGCCAACGCCCACCGGAAGCACAGGACCTTCATAGTGGTCTTTTTTATCTTCCTCGTGGCCAATATCGGGGGGGCGCTCACTCCCCTGGGGGATCCCCCCCTCTTTCTCGGCTTTCTCATCGGGGTGCCCTTTTTCTGGACCCTTGCAATTCTGCCGCATATGGCTCTTGCTGCAGGGGTTCTGCTCGTCGTCTACTATTTTCTGGACAGGTATTTCTTCACCAGGGAAAGCCCCTCTCTTCCCCCTGAAGAAAAAGAAAAGGAGCCGTTGCGCGTGGAAGGGGGATATAACTTCCTGCTGCTCCTCGGCGTGGTGGGAGCGGTCCTCCTGAGCGGGACGGTCCACTGGAGGGAGATATCCCTGTTCGGGATGCACCGTGCCCTGCAGGACCTGGTGCGGGATGCTCTCCTTCTCCTTATAAGCTTTGTTTCCCTGGTGGTGACGCCGCGGCGGGTGCGTGAGGACAATGAGTTCTCCTGGGCCCCCATAAAAGAGGTGGCGGTGCTCTTCGCCGGGATATTTCTGACCATGCTCCCCTGCCTGAAGATCCTCCAGGCAGGAGAGCAGGGGGCGCTGGGCTTCCTGACCGGCGCGGTGCGGGAGCCTGTCCATTATTTCTGGATTACCGGAATTCTCTCGAGCTTCCTCGATAATGCACCTACCTATCTGACTTTTCTCAGTACCGCCCTGGGGGGGTTCTATCCGGGGATACCCGAGACAAAGGCCGTTGCGCAGCTGATACGGGAGAGGGAGCTGTACCTGGAGGCGATCTCCGCGGGTGCCGTCTTTTTCGGGGCAGTTACGTATATAGGGAACGCCCCGAACTTCCTCGTGCGTTCCATTGCGGAAGAGGCGGGTGTCCCCATGCCGAGCTTTTTCGGATACGTGATAAAGTACTCTCTCACGATTCTGATGCCGGTCTTTCTGGTGATCACTTTTGTTTTCTTTTAGGGTATACCTGCACACCCTAGCTCTTCCATTTTACGCAACGGGGGTAGCCGCAAATGAAGATTGAGAAAATCCTTTTTCCGACGCAGTTCAGGGAGCTTGCCTTCAATACCCTGGAGTCCCTCTTTGTCCTGAAGGAAGCCGGCCTCCGGGAGATACTCCTTGTCCATATCATCCCGCGGGACGAGGTTGCCTTTGTCCCTTTCGGGGGATATCTGAAGGAAGAGGAAGAGCACCTGCGTCAGGAGGCGAGGATCCGCTTCGAAGCCTGGCAGAAGGCGCTGGAGAGAGAAGGGATCGGGAGCAGGGTGGTCATCGAGGTGGGAGACCCGGTCCCCCGGATTCTTTCCATCGCCGATGAGGAGGGGGTGGACCTGATCGTCACCGGGAAAAAGAGACAGACCGGAATGGAGGAATTATTTATCGGCTCCCGCACCATGGATATTTTACGGCGGACCCGCCGGCCGGTGCTCGTCCATAAGTACATGGTTCAGTTCGAGTGGAACGGAGAGATCGTCACCCGCACCAATGACCGCATTTTCGAGAGACCCCTCCTTGCCACCGACTGGTCCCCCGCTTCCGGCAGGGCGCTGGAGTTTCTGTTGACGCTCGGCAGTATCGTGAAGAAGGTCATGGTGACCCATATCATCGGAGACAAGATCGCCAAGGGACTCGAGCAACCCGAACTGTCGCGTATCGAGCAGGAAAGCAGGGAAAGGCTGGAGCAGTATTGCAGGGCCCTGCGGGAAGCGGGCGTCGACGCGGATCCCCATCTCTCGGCTGGAAATGAGGTGCAGGAAATAATCCAGATATCCCGGGAGTTCAATGCGAGCATGATCACAGGGGGAACTACGGGAAAGGACCGCCTGCACGGGCTCATCCTGGGGAGCGTCTCTCACCGGATAGCGGAGACATCGGAGCTACCCACCCTCCTGGTACCCTGAAAAACAGAGTAAGACAGAGAACGACAGAGTACAGCAGAGAGAGACAAAGAAAAACTGCTGTTTCCTCTTTCCGGCTTAGAGCGTCTGGCAAAATAAACCGTACTTGGCAGACCGTCATTCCGAAAAGAGAGCACCAGGGAATTTGTCATTCCGGCTTGTCCGGAATGACAATCGCTCTACCGCATTTCTCTTTTTCGGACGTTTTTTGTCTCTAACTTTTTCTTTGGTCTTTCCTGCCTTACTCTTTACCTTTACCTATTTTTTCCTGGCTTTTTGTTTGACAAAAATCAGAATAACAGGTATTATTAATCCCATTATCGCCCAATTTTGGACATTTATAGACAGATATGGACATGAGTGTAAAAGATGTCGCCGCTCTCCTCAGTGTATCGGAGAAGACGATATACAGGATGATAAAGAATGAGACGATCCCCTGTTTCAGGGTGGGAGGTCAGTGGCGCTTCGACAGGAGAGAGATTACCTCCTGGATGGAGGATACGAGAGAATTCTCCTATGAGACCGCTGTCGGGAACCCCACCCGCGCAGATGAGGAGTCCATCTCCATTGCCGAATTTCTCAGAAGAGGCGGAATTTATTACCGGGTCAGCGGAGGAACAAAAGAAGAGGCAATTTCCGCATCGCTGGAGCTGATACGGATGCGCATCCCCGAACTGGACCCTAAAAGGCTTTTTGATGCCATCATGAGCAGGGAGCGCATCTGTCCGACCGCCGTAGGCCACGGGATTGCCTTTCCTCACCCGCGCCCTTTCAAGGAGTTTACCGCACCGCTCTCTTCCATCGCCCTCTGTTGTCTTGCAAATCCCATCCCTTTCGGAGCATTGGATAAAGAGGCGGTGGATACCCTCTTTTTCATCTTCCCGAAAAGCGAGCAGCGTTTCCTGAGGATTCAGGCAAAATTGTTGCGGCTGCTGAAAGAGCAGGATATCCTGGCGGCTTTGAAGAGAGAGTCTCCTGAAGAGCTTTACGAGGCGTTTGCCGGGAAGGAAACGGAAATCTTCGGAGGGGAGAAATGATTTTTTCCCCTCTGGAGAGCGCGCTGCTGTCCGTTCTGCTTTTTTTGGTGCAGGCGGCCCTTGTTCCTTTCTTCAGGAGGAACGAGAGGCTCATGATTACGGTGTGCTATGGTACGGCGGCGATTGCCTCTCTGACGGCGGTTGCAGCGGGAATCGGGGCGGTGGGAGGGGGCGCCACGGAAAGGGCCGTTCTTGCCCTTGGGCTGCCCGATTTACCGTTTCACCTGCGTCTCGACCCCCTCTCGGGTTTTTTTCTCACAACGATCGGATTGCTTGCCTTCTGCGTCTCGGTCTATTCGGTCGGCTATGTCAGGGGGTTCCTGGGGCACCGGCCGGTGGCGCGGCTCATCGTTTTCAGCTCCCTTTTCCTTGCAGGCATGATCACGGTGGTGCTTGCCGATGACGCCCTGATTTTTCTCATTGCATGGGAGTTGATGGCTGCAGCCTCCTATTTTCTCGTTCTGTACGAGGACGAGCGGCCGGAGAACAGGAGGGCCGCTTTCCTCTATATTGTCATCGCACATATTGGCGCTGTCGCTATCCTCCTGTCCTTCGGCGTAATGGCCGGACTTGCCACGGGGTTCAGGGATTTCAGCGGCTACTCCTTCGACGCAATGCGCGCCGCAACCTTTCCGGCGGGATGGGCAACGGCGGCATTTCTTCTCGCCTTCTCCGGCTTTGCCGCAAAAGCAGGCATCGTTCCCCTGCATGTATGGCTGCCCGAAGCCCATCCGGTAGCGCCTTCCAATGTCTCCGCCCTGATGAGCGGCCTCATGCTCAAAACCGCCGTATACGGGGTGATACGGGTTACCTTTGATCTCATCGAAATATTTCCCTGGTGGTGGGGCGCCCTCGTAATGATGTTCGGCCTGCTTTCAGCGATCAGCGGGGTGCTGTATGCCCTCATGCAGAACGACTTGAAGAGGCTCCTTGCTTACTCGAGTATCGAGAATGTAGGGCTTGTTTTCATAAGCATCGGTCTGTGCATGGTATTCACCTCGTTCCGGCTGCCGCTTATCGCCGCCCTTGCGCTTACTGCGGGACTCTACCATGCGCTGAACCACGCCCTGTTCAAAGGCCTCCTTTTTATGGGTGCGGGGTCCGTGCTGCATGCCACCCGGGAGCGTACCATGGAGGAGATGGGGGGACTTATCCATATGATGCCGTGGACAGCGGTTCTCTTTCTTATCGGCTGCATTTCCATATCCGCGCTTCCGCCGTTTAACGGGTTTGTCTCCGAGTGGCTCACCTTTCAGGCGTTTCTCCTTTCACCGTCCCTGCCCGCACCTCTGCTGAAGCTGCTCATGCCGGTGGGCGCGGCGCTTTTCGCCCTCACTGCCGCCCTCTCGGCTGCCTGTTTTGTGAAGGCCTTCGGTACGACCTTCCTGGGGCACTGGAGGGGCCGGCATAAAATCCGCGTTCACGAGGCGGACTGGACGATGAAAACGGGCATGATCATGACTGCCGCGGGTTGCCTGCTTTTGGGAATCCTGCCGAGCCTTTTCATCGGATGGATGGATAGTGTTCCCGTGCAGATAGTGGGCGCTCCCATAAGCGTGTCTGCAGGGACACACGGATGGCTGTGGCTGACCCCCGTCGCACCCGAAAGGGCATCCTATTCGGGGATCATCGTGTTTTCGGGTATCCTGGTTGTCGTAGTGTCCGCATACGTGCTCCTCCATGTCAGGCCGGGGACTCTCCACCGCGTGCCCCTCTGGGACTGCGGGTTCGAGAAGCTCACCGAGAGGATGCAGTATAACGGGACCTCGTTTTCCATGCCCCTGAGGAGGATATTCGGATTCCTTTTCAACATAAAGGAGCAGGTGCGGCTGACCCCTCAATCGGCCCACAGCGCCTTTCCGCGCAGGCTCACGTACTACCTCAGGGTGCGTGACCGCTTCTGGGGCTGGCTGTACCGGCCGGTCGCCGGGATGAGCTTCCGGATATCCCGGAAAGTGGGGAAGCTCCAGCAAGGCCGGATCCAGGCATATCTCATCTATTCTTTTATAACGATTATCGTGCTTTTACTATTTGTGAAATGAATCTATCCCCCTTCCTCATAGAGATACTGCAGCTTTCGCTCCTTCTTGCTGCTGCTCCCCTCTTCACCGGGTGGGTGAGGATGGTGAAGTGCTGGTCGCAGGGGCGGAAAGCGCCGCGCCTTTTCCAGCCGTACCGGGATATCGCGAAGCTCTTTGCGAAAGACGTGGTGCTGGCGGAAAACGCCTCATGGATCTTCCGCTTTACGCCCTATCTCGTGTTTGGGGCGACCCTCCTTGCCGGGGGAATCATCCCGATCCTGTCGGTGGACCTCCCCCTGGCGGTTACGGCGGATGTCATTGCCCTTGTTGCGCTTTTCGCCATTGCCCGGTTCTTTACCGCCCTGGCAGGCATGGATACCGGCACTGCTTTCGGCGGAATGGGTTCAAGCCGTGAGATGATGATCGCTTCCCTTGCCGAACCGGCAATGCTCATGGCGGTCTTTACGATGTCGCTGGCGAGCAAGTCCACTTCCCTTTCCCAGATCGCCCAGGTGATTGCCCACAGCGATATTCATGGAATACTGAGGCCCTCCCTCGCCTTCGCTTTCTTCGCCTTTGTCATGATCGCACTGGCGGAGACGGGCAGGATTCCCGTGGACAACCCTTCGACGCATCTTGAGCTGACCATGATACACGAGGCGATGCTCCTCGAATATTCGGGAAGATACCTCGCCCTTATCGAATGGGCGGGCATGATGAAGCTTTTTCTTTTTATGGCCCTGGGAGCTGCGGCCTTCTTCCCCTGGGGAATCGCGGGGGAAGGGGAGATGCTGATGGTCCCCGCAGCGCTCCTGTATCTCGTGCTGAAGCTCGGGGTTGCGGGAATCGTGCTGGTGCTCATCGAGACGGGCCTTGCAAAAATGCGTCTTTTCCGCGTGACCGAATTCCTTGGAGCTGCGTTCCTGCTGGCGACGCTGGGAATGCTCTCCCATTTCATCCTGGAGTGACATGCCAAGAATAATATGAATATACAGATTATGGCGCAGATTGTCAGTTTCTTTGCGGCGATGGTTCTCCTGACCGCCTTCGGCATGCTCGTGCAGAGGAGGATCTACGGTCTTATTCATCTTTTCGCGTGGCAGGGGGTGTTTCTTTCGATCAGCACGGCCGTGGTCGGCTATATGGCGAGCAGGCATCACCTCTACATCTCATCGGTCCTGACCCTTACCCTGAAGGTCATCCTGCTGCCCTATATTCTCCATTCCCTAATCCATAAGCTCAGGATCAGGAAAGAGATCGAAACGGTGGTGAATGTACCCCTCACGATGATCATCGGCATCGCCCTCGTGATATTTTCCTATCACCTGACGGCGCCGGTCCGCGAGCTTTCCACCTTCGTGACCCGGTCGATTCTCGCCATAGCCCTCGCTACCGTCATGATCGGGCTCCTGATGATGATCACGAGGAGACATGCCGTCACCCAGATCATCGGCTTCCTCGCCATGGAAAACGGTCTCTTTTTTGCCGCAACCAGCGCCACCTACGGCATGCCCCTCGTGGTGGAGCTGGGGGTGGCGATCGATATATTGATAGCGGCTTTCATCTTCGGTATCTTCTTTTTTCACATAAATACCACCTTTGACAGCCTCGACGTGGAACAGATGGCACGGCTGAAGGAGGAGGACTGATATGCCGCTGCTTATCCTTCTGGGTATTCCGCTCCTTGCCGCCGTTGTCCTCGCGTTTATGGGGGACAGAAAGCGCGCGCCCGAGGTCAATATTGCGGGCTCGGCCGCCACTTTTGTTGCGGGCGTCGCACTTGCCCTGGAGGTTTACAGCGAAGGTCCCCTGCTCGCGGGGGAAAAATTCTTTTTTGTCGACGCCTTCAGCGTCTACCTGGCCGTGCTGACCGCTTTTGTCTCGATGACGACCGCCGTCTTCAGCAGGAGGTACATGAGGCGCGAACGGGAACACGGACGGGTCGGCCATTGGGGGATGCGTTTCTACCATGCGATGTTCCAGCTCTTCATCTTCGCCATGCTCCTCTGTCTCCTTACGAACAATGTCGGTGTGTTGTGGATCGCGATGGAGCTTGCCACCCTTTCCACGGTACTGCTGGTCTCCCTCTACCGCACGCCGACCGCCATCGAGGCGGCATGGAAATACTTCATCCTTTGCGGCGTCGGCATCGCCCAGGCGCTCTTCGGGACCGTTCTCCTGTATTTCGCCGCGGAAAAGGTCCTGGGGGAGGGAGGAGAAGCGCTCCTCTGGACGAATCTTATCGAGCTGAGCGGAAAGCTCGAACCGACGGTTCTGTCCCTTGCCTTTGTCTTCCTGATGGTCGGCTACGGCACAAAGGTGGGCCTGGTACCCCTTCATAACTGGCTTCCCGATGCGCACAGCGAGGGCCCGACCCCCATTTCAGCCGTGCTCTCGGGATTGCTGCTGAATATCGCCCTCTACGCCCTTGTCAGGTGCAAGGCCCTTGTGGACGGGTCGACCCATACCCACCATGCAGGCGACATCATGATGGGGTTCGGGATCCTTTCGCTCCTCGTCGCAGCTTTTTCCCTGCTCAGGCAGAAGGATATCAAACGGATGTTCTCCTATTCGTCCATCGAGCATATGGGGATCGCGACGTTTGCGTTCGGACTGGGAGGTCCTATTGCGACCTACGGCGCGCTGCTGCACATGCTTGTCCATAGTCTTGCCAAGTCCTCCCTTTTCTTCACCGTCGGCCATGCGGCGCAGATGCATATGACCCAGGAGATGGACAGGATACGGGGACTCATCAAGGGGAACCCCCCCGTGGGATGGGGAATGATGTTCGGCGCCATGGCCATTGTCGGCATGCCCCCCTTCGGGGTGTTCACCAGCGAATTCCTGATCCTGACCGCTACGATAAAGGAGGCTCCTCTCATGACGCCTTTTCTTCTTCTCGGCCTCGCGGTTGCGTTCGCCGCCCTTTTCCGGAAAGTGCAGGCCATGGTTGCCGGGGAGGTGCCGTCCTACCAGAAACCCATGAAAGCAGCCCATATTCCGGTGCTTTTGCATATGGCCCTTGTGCTGATCTTGGGGCTGTATATACCGGACTTTCTCAATCAATGGTTCCATAAGGCAGTGGAGATACTGAAATGAGCTTGCTCAAAGACGCGCTTGCAGCAGCCCTCGGGGGGGATGCACAATTCAGGGAGGAGTACCAGTTCCCGGAGACGGTGGCATTTTGCACGGTACCGAAGGAGAAATTTGCCGAGGCGGCGCGTGCGATGAAAAAGGCGTATGCCTTCCTTGCCGCTGAATGGGCCAACGAGGAGACGCCGTGGTTCGGGATTTTCGCCTGTTACCGGTGGGGAAATGAATATGTCGTCGTGAAAACGGTCACCACAATGGATGATCCCGCCTTTCCGAGCCTCACGAAGAAGTATCTGCCGGCGTACCGTTTCGAGCGGCAGATGAACAGCCTTATGGGGGTCGTTCCCGAAGGGCACCCCGATGTGAGACCCTGGATCAAGTTCGAGGACTGGCCCAGGGATGCCTGGCCGTTGCGGAAAGCCTTCGACGGGTCCCGGCCCCTGCCGCGGATAAAAGGAGAGTACCGCTGGTCACGGGCGGAAGGGGAGGGGGTGTATGAGATCCCCGTGGGACCTGTTCATGCCGGCATTATCGAACCGGGGCATTTCCGGTTCCAGGCAGTGGGAGAGCAGATCCTCAATCTCGAAGAACGGCTCGGCTATGTGCATAAGGGTATCGAGAAGCGGTTTGAATCCCTGAAGTGGGGGGAGGGCCACCGGCTTGCGGGAAGGGTTTCGGGAGACACCACAGTCGCGCACAGCCTTGCCTATTGCATGGCGCTCGAATCCATGACGGGATGCACCCCCCCGGAAAGGGCCCTCTGGCTCCGGGCTCTCTTCCTCGAACGGGAGCGTATAGTAAACCATATCGGGGATATCGGCGCCGTCTGCAACGATGCGGCTTTTGCCTTCATGCTGTATCAAATGATGCGGCTGAAGGAGATCCTCCTGCGCACCCACCATGAGCTTTTCGGCCACCGGTTCCTTATGGACAAGGTCATCCCCGGGGGTGTTTCGGCGGATATCGATCAGGGCGGAAGGGAGAAGATCGTGAAGGAACTGAGCTGGCTCGGGGATGAATTCGAGAGGCTGATCACCATCTATGACGATAATTCCTCCCTTGAGGACAGGGTGCGGGATACCGGCGTCCTCCCGCCCGAAAAGGCCCGGGAGCTCGGCGCCGTGGGTATTGTGGCGCGGGCGAGCGGGCTGAATGTCGACTGTCGTGTTCACCACCCCTTTCCGCCCTATGACCGCATCGGGGTGAATGTCCCGGTGCTCATCTCGGGAGATGTCCACGCGAGGGTGTGGGTGCGGGTGGAGGAGGTGCGGGAGTCCATCAGGTTGATCCGTGAGATACTCAGGACCCTCCCGGAGGGGGAGATTTCCCGCCCTGTGGCGGACCCCGCCCCGGAAAGGGCCGGGTTTGCCGCTGTGGAAGGCTGGCGAGGAGAGATCCTCTACTGGGTCCAGTCCGGGCCGGAGGGACAGATCAACCGCTGCATGGTACGGGACCCCTCCAGTCTCAACTGGCTGGGACTTGAACAGGCGATACCGGGGAATATCGTACCCGACTTTCCCCTGTGCAATAAAAGCTTTAATCAATCCTATTCAGGACATGACCTATGATACGAATACTCTACCAGATATTCCGTACCGGCGTTGTTTCGGAGGATATTCCGCGTAATGCCGGCACACGGATCGAGGAGATAGGCGAAAGGCTCGAAGAGGCAATTACCAGGCATTTCAGGAAGAGCCTTACGATCCGGCAGGTGGATGCAGGCTCGTGTAACGGATGTGAGCTGGAGATCCATGCCCTCAATAATCCTTTCTATAACTGCGAACGGTACGGTATCCATTTTACGGCCTCACCGCGTTTTGCAGACCTGCTCCTGGTGACGGGCCCGGTAACGCGGAACATGGAAATAGCCCTCCGGAGGACTTATAATGCCACGCCGCCCCCGAAACTGGTGGTTGCGGTGGGCGATTGCGGCTGCAATGGAGGCATTTTCGGGAAGAGTTATGCCTCCCTCGGCGGGGTGGATCAGGTAATTCCCGTCAGTGTCGCCATTCACGGCTGTCCGCCTGCGCCTGCTGAGATACTGCAGGGTATTATGAGAGCCGTGGAGGGAAAAGGCAAAGGGACAGGTACGGAAGGGTGTGATTAGAAGTGAGGGCAAGTACCCCCTGTTCTGGTAGTCAGCAAAGAGTCATCGCTCTCACGAAATCTCCCCTTACCCCTCTTTTTCAAAGAGGGGGCTTCCTCCCTTTGGAAAAGGGAGGTGAGGAGGGATTTTCCTGAATGAAAAATCGTTTCGCCGAGAGACGCAACGAAATCCTCTCGATATCACTCTTCCCCCCTGCTGCCTCCCCCTTCTCTGCACCTCTTCTTTGTGCCCTCACTTTGAAGTGCACCCGGCACGGAATAAGAACGGGGGCGTCGCATCCCCTTGGGGATTTCCGGGTCATCCGGACCGGGGGGGGCATTCGCACGATTCCGCCCGGTGGTCACGCCCGAGGAAATAGTTGGCCCAGGAAGAGGTCTCGCTGAGTGCCCAGTCGCGGGGCCGGATATACTCCCCTTTCAATGATTCCTCCTCCCGGTACGCTTTGAGCCGCTCATAGGCCCTTACAAAGATGCACTGCCGGGTGCCGGGAAAGACCTCGCACCATCCCTCGGAGGACCCGCCGCACTGTCCGTTGAAAAGGTATTTGGGACACTGCGATTGCGGACAGAGGAAAGCTACTTCGGGCAGCGTGCAATCGCCGCACCGGCGACAACGGGAGCTGAGGAACTTTATCCAATACTCCACCTTCGTTACGGGGCGCTCGAACCGGGTGCCGTCGACCGCCCTGAAAAACGAGCAGGCGGCTCCGTAGAGAGGCGCACCGGGTGCGAAAGCGGCGTGGTGAAAGAGCCGCATGATCCCATGCCCGAGCCTTTTGGCGGGAAGACCTGCCTTGCGGGAGAGGCCCTCGCGGTTGAGTCCGGTGAGCGGGTCTTTCTCGAAAAGATAGAACCCCCCGGCCTGAGGGTAGTCAAACTCCGGAACAAGCGACTCCCAGGTGTCCGAGAGTTCTATTGACCTGCCGATGACCCACTCGATGTCTTCATATCGCAGGTTCGGTCCGCCTATATGGACGCCGTCATACCCTATGCCCCGGAGCACGGCAATAAGCTTGGCAGCCCTCAGGAGGGCGGCCGATCTCCCCTTGTCGGGAGCCCGTGACTCTTCCTCGCAGGAGCGGAACAGCTTGTCCGTCACGACACAGCCGGGAACGCCCTTCCGGTTCATGACCCGTGCCACGGGCAGGCTGAGGATATAGACATTGCCGAGGACGGGCACGGTCATCCCTGCCTGCCGCATGTGGCGCAGCAATTCATCGAACTTGCGTGCATCGAAGCCGACCTGGGTGATGACGAAATCCGCCCCTTCGCGCACCTTCTTCCACAGCTTGAAATACTGGGCCATGGTCTCCGATTCGCGCTGTTTGAAGGGCGAAACGGCGCACCCCCTGACCGTGCGGGTCGGCGGTACCGTCGTGCCGCCGCCGGGCGCCCTGTCATCGATATCGAGCCCCTGGGTCATCCGGCTGATGAGGCGCAGGAGCTGCACCGAATCGAGATCGAAGACAGGCTTTGCCTTGCCCTGGAAGCCGTAGAGGGGGAAGTCTCCCGTCATCACCAGGAGATTATGGATGCCGATCCGGTCGAACGCATGCAGGGTCGACTCGATCTGGTTCCTGTTCTTGTCCTTGCAGGTAAAGTGGACAATGGGATCGATACCCAGCCGGCGAATTTCGAGGCCGATCACCTCGGGAGCCAGGGCGGGGTGGCCCCCCGGGTTATCCGTGACCGACAGAGCATGGACGAGCCCTCCCTTTGCCGCTTGAGCGGCGAAATGGAGCAACTCGTCCTGCGTCCTGCCCCGTGATCCCCTGCCCGGAACCAACTCTACCGTGTAGATGAAGCGGTCACGCAGGGTAAGGAGGTCTTTGAATGAATTCTTTGTCACTCCGGGGCCGGTAGACATGGCCTCCTGCCGATTCTTTTCGCTCATTGTACCTCTCCTCCCCGTCCTCTCATCTCCCTGTCTGTCCGGCTCTGCCCTGGTGCTTTTCCGTCCTTTCTCCTACCAAATTACTATACCAATGCCCCCCGGCCCTCGTCCAGACCGGGGACAAAATAAAGAAAGAGATAAGACAGAATAAGACAGAGATGAGGCAGGGTGAAACAGAGAGCTGCAGAGTAAGACAGAAAAGAGAGAAACAGCAGTTTTTCCTCTGTCTCTCTTATTCCTGTCTTTTTCTGTCTTATTTCTGCTTTATCCTGCTTCACTCTGTCTCATTCTGTCTTACTCTGTCTTCACCCCGAAGTAGTCGGCCAGACTGCGGAACGTTTCCGTCCATTTGCCCGAAAAGGTATCGCCTTTTGTCGCCTTTTCTCTCATTTCATTATAGAGGCTCTCCTTTAGGGAGAAGCAGTCGTTCTGTGCCTCCCACAGGTTCATTTCCAGGGAGAGCGGCTGCATGATCTGCGCCGCCCTGATGATCCTCTCCATAAGGGGAATCTCCATCGGCGCCTCTACAAGTCGTGCCATGGTGCGGCTGAGCCACAGGGAAAAGGTGTACCCTATTACTGTCTTGTCGAGGGAGAGGACCCATCGGTACGCCTCCTGCAGGAGGCGCTCGAGTCTTTCCATGTCGACGTCTTCCGTGCTGAGGGTCCTCTTTATGTCGAGATTGACGATATGCTCCGCGGCGATGAGGGCGGAGGTAGGAATGGGGATGTTCAGCGAGCTGAGGAAATTCATGACAGGGCTGTTGAGCTCGTAGATCTGGCGGTAGGCGGCCTCGATACCGGAGTGGGTCATCTCGAGGATTTTCTCGATGATCCTCCTCTGTTCGTCCCTGAAGAGGTGATAGAGGGTATAGTTATGCGGCCCGAAGTGCTTGAACATCAATTGGAGGGATTCCGCTACATCCCCCCTCTCGAAGGCGGTCCCTATCTCCTGCCGCATGGACAGGTACGCCTCATTGCTGATGAAGTCCCTCAATCCCGCATTCAGGTTGTGGTCTCCGAAATGCAACGCGGCAAAGCTCTTATGCACCTCGTCCCAGGTGACAACGGAGCGGATATACGCCTGACCGGTGGCGAGGCTGAACTTGCCCGTCTTCACTCTGTCGTACTTCTCGGTATCCACCGTATACTTGTAAATCTGCTGATGCTCCGGGCACTCTTCGAAGAGAGAGGAAATGACATAATGCGCCCCCACCCGCGAGAGGTCGACCTTGACAGGGACCACCATACGCCGGTAGACTGCGGCACCGTCGGAATCGTAGTTGCTCGGTATCTTCTTCAGGTCATCGATGAAGTTCTGTTCGAGGGAGTACCCGAAGACCTCCTCCGCCCGCTGGATCGCCTTGGCGGCGTAGCACAGGACCTGGACCGTTTCAAGACCGGACACCTCGTCGTAGAACCACCCGCAACTGGTGTACATGGCCATGGCCAGTCTCTGGACCTCCAGCAACTTGAGTACCCGGCTCTTCTCCTGCGTCGTCAGCTCCCGGAGCGCATGCGCGCGGAAGAACTCCTCCACGTTTTCAGGGGACCTGTCGAGAACGACCTCGATATAGTCGTCCCGCGTCCCCCAGGGGTCCTTCAGATAGTCACGGATATTATGCTTGTACGCGGGGATGAGATGATCCCTCAGTTCGTCCAGGGCGTCCCGCAGCGGCCCCCTCCATTTCTGGTTCCAGTGGGGGAATTTGCCCGAATTGCAGCCGCAGTCGGACCTCCACCGCTCCACGCCGTGAATACAGCTCCAGGAAGTATTTTCCGCTACCCGGACCTCATGGGTCGGCGGGTTCATTTCGAGGAACTCCCCGTAATTGGTGATACGGGCCAGGTTGTTCTCCTCTATATGATGCATGCATGCGGCAAGGGCCATATCCCCGAATTGGTGGTGGTGTCCGTAGGATTCCCCGTCGTTGGCGATATGGACGAGCTGCGGCCAGTCCCTTTCCCCGGAGAAGGCACTGACGAGACGGTTTGCCATCTCTGTTCCGCTCTTCAGCAGTCCGGCAGAGGCGATGGCATAGGAGAGGGAGCCTTCATAAAAGAAAAGGGTAATACGTCTCCCCGAAGGGAGATTGCAGAGGTAGGCGGTGGTGGGATCGACGCGTCCCCCCTCCACGTTCTGCCACTCCCCTGAGTCCCATTCGCCCGCATCACTCAGCTTTCTCACCTCCTTCGCCTGCCATGGTGCGAGGAGGGTGAATTTGATGCCCTGTTCCGCAATGATATCGAGGGTCCCGATGTCCATTGCCGTTTCCGGCAGCCACATGCCTTCCGGGTCCCTGCCGAACCTCTTCCGGAAATCCCGTATACCCCAGATGACCTGGGTGCGTTTATCCCTCGTATTGGCAAGAGGCATGATGATATGGTTGTACGCCTGTGCGAGGGCGGAGCCATGGCCGGAAAACCTCTCGCAGCTCAAACGGTCCGACTCGATGATCCTGCGGTATGCTTCGGGCTGGTTCTTTTCCATCCAGAGGAGGAGAGTGGGACCAAAATTGAAACTCATATGGGCATAATTGTTACGGATCTTGATGATCTTCCCTGTGCCATCCATCAGCCGCGATGCGGAATTGGGGGCATAACATTCGGCGGTTATCCTCTCGTTCCAGTCATGGTAAGGATACGCGGAGTCCTGTATCTCCAGCTCCTCGATCCAGGGGTTTTCCCGGGGCGGCTGATAGAAATGGCCATGGATACAGATATACCGTTCCATATCTTCCTCCTTGTACGGGCATGATAGGGTAGAGAGCGGCAGAGCGAGGATGGAATGCGGACGATGTGGGTACCTGCTCTAATTGTATCAGATACGGAACGTACTTCAAACCCTCCGGACCCCTGACCGGAATCCCGGGACAGTCGGCGGTTCCCTACTTTTCCAGCACTTCTTTCACTTTTTTCAGAAGCTCGCCGGGGCTGGCCGGTTTGGGGAGAAAGGGAAACTCCTTTTCGGCAAATCCCCTTTTCTGCAGGGTTTCGAGGGGATACCCGCTGGTGAAGAGGACTCTGATGCCGGGGCTGTTTTTCCTGATCTCTTCGTACACCTCCTTTCCGTCTTTTTTCGGCATGACCGCATCGAGCAGAAGGAGCTGTACCGCATCCCTGTTCTCCCTGAATACATGAAGGGCATCCTCCCCGTCCACTGCCTCGATCACCCGGTAGCCGAACTCTTCGAGGATCGAGCGGGTGAGCCGCCGGACATTGGTATCGTCCTCTGCAAGCAGGATAGTCCCCGTGCCCGCCATGGCGGAATGGCGGAGGGCCGGTTCCGATTCCTCGGGGGATATCCTGCTGCAGGGAAGATAGAGGGTAAAAGAAGTGCCTTCTCCCGGCATGCTTTTAACGGAAATGTGTCCTTTATGCTGTTTGATGATCCCGTATGCGATGGAGAGCCCTAGCCCCGTTCCCTTTCCTTCTTCTTTCGTGGTGAAAAAGGGCTGAAAGATCTGTGCCTGGGTGTGCTCGTCTATTCCCGAGCCGGTGTCGGTGACGGTAATGCAGGCATATGCCCCCGCTGCGGCGAGGCCGAGCGTCCCGGCAGACTCCTCGTCGAGCCGGACGGATTTCGTCCGGATTGCCAGCTCGCCTCCTCCGGGCATGGCATCGCGTGCGTTGGCGGACAGGTTCATCAATACCTGTTCGATCTGGCTGCTGTCAGCCACGGTGACAAGCTCATCGTAGGAAAGGAAAATCTTCAGCTCGATATCCTCGCCGATGATCCGTTCGAGCAGTCTCCTTATTCCTGCAATAACGGCATTGATGCTTACCGGCCTCATATCCATGGGCTGCCGCCTGCTGAAGGCAAGAAGTCCCTGGGTCAGATGGGTCGCCCTGTCCGCCGCGCTGAGTACCTCCCGGAGATAGGGGAAGAGGGGATCGTTGTCTTTCATCCGTATCTGCATCAGGTTGCCGTATCCGATGATGGCGGTCAGTATATTATTGAAATCGTGGGCAATTCCCCCTGCAAGCTGCCCGACAGCCTCCATTTTCTGGGAGTGGGTGAGGAGGGCTTCGAGTTTTTTCCGGTCGGTAATATCCCGCACCACTTCGATTCCCGCAACGATATTTCCCTCTGCGTCCCTGAGTGGGGTGGCGGAGACCTCCAGGTATAGTATCCCCTGTTCGCTGAAGGCGCTCGTTTCTCTCCGGTGCACCTTGCCGTCCCCGAAGGTTTTTACCAGGAGGCAGCCCTCACAGATCGTATCCCTGTGCTGGTATGCCCGGTAGCAGTATTCTCCGGCGTGGTCTCCCTGCTTCTCCTTGTGGGCGGCATTCTGGTACAGGATCCTGAACTCGGTATCCTGGACGGTTATGCCCTCGCCGATGGCGGTCAGGAGCGTCTCGAGCTTGTTTCTCCCCCGGACAACGGCCTCCTCCGTCTGCCTGCGTTCGGTGATATCACGGATGAGGGCCAGTTTGGATACGGAGCCGTCGGAATGGCGGAGGGGAGTGTTGACGATGTGATACCAGCGGTTGTCCAGGGGACTCAGGATCTCCCATTGAATGGTTTCCCCTTTCAGGACTTTTTCCGTTACGCACCAGGGACAGACGCTTTCCCGGTTGTGGAGGACCCTGAAGCATTTTTCCCCTGTGGGGTCGAAGCCGGATCGTTCGATCAGGCGCTTGTTTGCAAATTCGATCTCATAGCGGGGCGAGCACAGATATACGAGTCCGTCAAAAGCGTCTACAATGGCCTTGTAGCGGATATGAGATTCCATGAGCTCAGCCCCGGAGGCTTCCATTGCGGCGATCCTCTCCCGCAATTCCCTCACCTCGGCAATGAGCTGCTCCTTTGTCGTGGCGTCGTCCCGCATCCTCCACCCCGGTGCATTAAGCCGCAGTACGGCTGTAGTATAGCAGAAATGCAGAGGGGAAGTTCCTCTATTTGACCTTGCCGAATAGCTTGATGAAGACCTTCAAAATTTCCGGATCGTAGTTTTTCGCCTCCCGTGCGAGGGTGGAAAAAGCCTGGAAAGAGGACGAGGCTTCCCGGAAAGGACGGTGGGTCACCAGGAGATCATAGGCGTCCGCAACGGCGGCGATCCTGCCGAACAGGGAGATGGCGTTCCCCGAGAGGCCGAAAGGATAGCCCTGGCCGGTGAGCTTTTCATGGTGGTGCAGCACTACCTTGAGGGACTCATCGGGAAGTATCTCGTGTCCGCGCAGCAAACTTTCCCCCTCGATGACATGGGTCTTGAGCACCCCGAATTCGGTGTCACTCAGCTTCCCCTGCTTGTTGATGATATCGTCGTTGATAACGCTGTGTCCTATGTCGTGAAGAAGGGCTCCGATGGCAAGCTTCTCGATGGCATCCCTTTTCATGCCTCCGGCGACTCCCATACTGATACACATCGAGGCCACGTTGACGGAATGGATATAAGGATAGTAATCCCCGCTTTTCAGGGAAAGAAGGGCATACCGGGCCTCGCTGTTTTCCACTACGGTATCGGTAAGACGGTTTGCCATCGTGAAAACCTTGTGCATCATCTCCTTGTTCCGGGGGGCCATCAGGAGCTGATTCATCAGAATCTTCGCCTCCTCCTTCACGATGCGCGCCCTCAAAACCGTATCATCGGGTGCCGAGTCGGCAAGGGATCGCACATAGTCGAGATAAAGGGGAAAATCCGACCTTTTGATGAGAAGGTCGCCGGGAGGGGCAAGGATTGTTTCGTCCAGCATGACCGGAAGTTTGGGGGTGACTTCGATAAGGGGAGTAAAGTTGAACTGGTGCAGGCGGTAGAGGCTGAAGCTGATTTCCGTTCTCGGGAGCAGGATCTCCCTGTCGATGCAGTGATGCTGTTTCTTGGTAAATGAGTATTCCTTGAAGGACACTATGTTGTTCCTGTCGAAAGAGCTGGCCTTTACTTTCGTCTTTTCGATATATTCATCGAAGGCGGACATATCCTCCTCTTTCACGAAGATTTTCGTGACCCCCCGTTCCTGGAAGAACTCCCGCGCTATGGTATCGTAGGGAAGACCTTCGGAAAAAAGAAATTTTATCCCCTCCTTGTCCTTGCAATAGATTTCAAAGGGAACGAAGGTGCCCTCGACCAATTTCCCGATAGGAGTCGGGTAGTGGCGGGTATAGGAGCTTTGCTGCGTGTTGCGCATGATCTCCCGTTCCCACTGGAAGACGAAATTGACGATCATTTCCCGCAGACGGTGGTGAATTATCGTGAACTTGATGAACATCTGGTAATGGCCGTTCGCCGTCCGCTGCGTCCGCAGTACCTCGCCATAGATGCAAAGAGTGACGGGAATTGCCAGGGGGAGGGTGAGGATGATCTCGAGGAGATCGCCCACAGCATATCCCCTTACCCCCTTAAAGCTCATCCCGCCTCCGCTGATATTGACGATGCAGGGCTTCAGGTGATGGAACTCGCCCGTCCTCGCCTGAAGTCCGTCTCTCGCCTCGGGGGGTACTACGTTTACCTTTAAGGGAAGGAAAGTGTCAACCCTGAAATACTCTCTATTATAAGTTTTTTCCTCTGCCATTTCCTGCTTTCTTGCGCCGTACCAGACCGGGAGCACGGCTATTATAGCAAATCTGCTTCTTTTGCTGAAATGACGTGCTTTTCCCGGGGCAAAAGCACCAGCGCGTCCGGCACGCGAAAACCCCCGTGCGATTGCTTCGCTCCGCTCCTAATGACGCGCAGGGTCATTTTAGAAGGAATCCCTGCTGCCCCGGGGATCAGGGGCTCCTAATGACAGAGGGGAAAAGAGCAATGACAAAAGGGAAGAACGCAATGACAGGGGAGTGATCCCTCTCTTTTGACTCTCTTTTGACTCTCTTCTGTTTCTCTTTTGTTTCTCTTCTGTCTTTTTCTGCCTCACCTACTGCCTCTCTTCTGCCGTATCTGCTGCCGTAATGGTTTATGCTATAAGCATATTGTGATCTTCGCACGGAAGAGAAAGGGAGGAGATAATGGAAATGAATATATCCGACAGCGCCGTCCGCGCTTTCAGGAGAGAAATACGCGCCTACTATCGAAAACAGGGGCGCTCCTTCGCCTGGCGTGCGACGACGGACCCCTACCGTATTCTTGTTTCCGAAATCATGCTCCAGCAGACCCGGACGGAAAGAGTGGCGGAGAAGTACGGGCAGTTTCTCTCCGCCTTTCCCGATTTCGAATCGCTGGACAGGGCGACCCTCCATGAGGTCCTCACGGTATGGCAGGGGATGGGATACAACCGGCGGGCATTGGCCCTCAAGGAAATCGCCCGGAAGGTTGTCCATGAACGCGGGGGAAAGGTGCCCCGGACAGAGGAGGAACTGCTCCAGCTTCCCGGAATAGGAAGGTATACCGCTTCAGCAATCATGGTATTCGCCTTCAACAAGCCCGCAATCTTTATCGAGACGAACATCAGGACGGTTTTCCTGCACAGTTTCTTCCAGGACAGGACGGAAATCCATGACAAGGAAATCGCTCCCCTTGTCGAGAGGACCCTGGACAGGAAGGACCCCCGTACCTGGTACTATGCCCTTATGGATTACGGGGTCATGCTGAAACGGTCGCAGGAGAACCCGGGACGGAGGAGTCGCCATCACAAGAAGCAGAGCCCCTTCCGGGGTTCGAACCGGCAGGTGCGGGGAATGATCCTCAAAGCCCTTGTCGGGCATCCCGGCCTGCCGGAGGAGGAGGTGGCAGGAATGGTTCCGGCCGACCCCGATGTAATCAGGGAGAATCTCCGGGTCCTCCAGGCGGAGGGGTTCATCGTGAAGCGGGGCCGGGTGCTCCGCATTGCATCCTGAGCTTACTCCTCCTCCAGCCCGTATTTCTTCAACTTTCTCCACAGGGAGACCCTGTCGATTCCCAATACCTGCGCGGCCAGGGTCCTGTTCCCCCCCACCTCATTGACCACCCAGCGGATGTAGGCGGTCTCCTGTTCCTCAAGAGAGGGTATTTTCCCCTCTTTTTTCCTGAACGTCCGTATGCTCAGCTCGCGCAGGTCTTCCGGAAGATGGGCGACCTCCACCGTCTTTCCTCCCGTAAGGGCCACTCCCCTTTCGATGATATTTTCCAATTCCCGTACATTCCCGGGGAAATCGTAGCTCATCAGCAGGGAAACAACGTCGCGGGAGATCTCGGTAACCTCCTTTTTCATGAGAGCCGCATATTTTTTCAGGAAGTAGTAGCTCAGGAGGGGAATATCCTCCTTTCTTTCCGAAAGGGGCGGAATGTGGAGGGATACGACATTCAGGCGGAAATACAGGTCCTGCCTGAAGGCCCCTGTCCGTATCGACTCATGGATATCCCTGTTGGTCGCCGCGATGAAGCGGACATCCACCTGCAACGGGTGTGTTGCGCCGAGACGCAGGACCTCCTTTTCCTGTATTACCCGCAGGAGCTTTACCTGCATGGAGGAGGGCATTTCCGTTATCTCGTCAAGGAAAAGGGTTCCTCCGGATGCCCCTTCGATAAGGCCCTTTTTCATTACCGCCGCCCCGGTGAATGCGCCCTTCTCATGCCCGAAAAGCTCGTTGGTCAGGAGCTCTTCGTTGAAGGCCCCGCAGTTGAGGGCGAAGAAGGGCCCTTCGGACCGGTTGCTGCTGTAGTGGATATATTTCGCAAAAAGCTCTTTCCCGGTACCGCTCTCCCCGCTCAGAAGCACATTGCAGTCAGTGGGAGCGATCTGCCGCGCCGTATCGAGGAGTCTCTGCATGGAGGGATCCTGGGTGATGATCTTTACTTTTCCCTGGTAACTGTCGATCTGGTCCCTGAGCTGCCTGTTCTCTTTCTTTAAAAGTACCTTTTCCACCGCTTCTCTCACCACTTTTCTCACTTCGTCCAGTTTGAAGGGTTTGGCGATATAGTAGAAGGCCCCGTATTTCATGGAATCCACCGCTGTCTTAAGGGTTGCGTAGCCGGTGATCATGATCACTTCAGTATCGGGATAGAGCTCGCGGCACCTCTTCAGGATCTGCATGCCGTCCACCTTCTCCATCCTCAGATCGGTGAGAACGACGTCGAATTGCTGCTCATCCAGCAGCTTGAGGGCGTTCTGTCCGCTCTGTGTGCCGGTTACTGTGTAGCCCTCCTTTTTCATCACATGCTCCAGGTTCTTGAGAGCGATCTTCTCGTCATCGATGATCAATATTTTTGCACTGTTCTGCACTTTTCACTCCTTTACTCTTCGGTCTCTTCTTTCTCCCGTTGCTCCATGGTCCGCATTTCTTTCGGCAGGGGAAGCCGGATCAGGAAGACTGTTCCTTGTCCTTGCATGCTGTCCACGGCGATGCAGCCGTCGTGTTCCTCGATGATCTCGTGCACAATGGAAAGTCCCAACCCCGACCCCTTCCCCACATCCTTTGTAGTAAAGAAGGGGTCGAAGATCTTCTGCAGAAGGTCACGGGGGATCCCCACTCCGGTATCCCGGATCCCGATATCCACCGTATCTTCTTCAAGGGTGCATTTTCCGTGATAGTTCAGGTAGTTATAGATCTCAGGCTCCCCCTCTTCCGCCTTGTCCACCGCCCGGTGTTTCTGGGCGCTGATGAAGACACTCCCCTCTCCGGGGATAGCCTCCACGGCGTTCCGGATCAGGTTCAGGAAAGCCTGCTGTATACGCTGTTTGTCGGCATAAAAAACGATGTCGGGAGAGATATCCACCCTGATCTCCACGCCGGTGGGAATCTGGCCCTTTACGAAGCGAATGGTTTCCTCTATGGTCTTCCTGAGGGGGAGCGCTTCCTTCCGGAAGTCCTTGTCGCGCGAAAACTCGAGGAGGGAGCGTACAATATTCCTCGCCCTGTCCGTCTGCTCCTCGATCTGCCGGAGCAGTTCCTTTTTGTACTCCATATCGTTCTCTTCGATCTCTTCGGCGAGGATCTGGCACGAGGTCGAGATGTTCGAAAGGGGGTTGTTCAGCTCGTGGGCAACGCCGGAGAGGAGGGTTCCCAGGGACGCGAGCTTCTCCGTCTGCACGAGATGCCTCTGCCGGAGATCCAATTCTCTGAGCATCTTGTTGAACGCCTTGGTAAGAGAGATGACTTCCCGGTCCTTTGAATGGATATGAATGATTTCGAAAGTGCCGCTGGAAATCTGCTCCATGCTCTGCTCCAGCTGCTTGAGCGGTCTGACCACCATGCGTGAAAGCACCTGGCCGATGACGATCGCCAGAAAGGAGAGGGTGAGGATCGAGAGGATCAGGACGCTCTGGGAGTCGTTCAGGATCACCTGCAGGTGCCTCCGTTCGGTTTTGGATATCTCTTCCGCGGTGGTGGTGATATCCTTCCCCGTTTTTCGTATCTTCCCCTCGATCAGCACCTTACGGGAGCCCTCTTCCTCCAGGCCCGAATATTCTTCCAGCAGTTTCCGGTACTTCGGAAGGTTTTCCCGGACAAGGGAGATCTGCTGGGGGGTTGCGATGGTGGTGAATGCCCGGGAGTTGCTCCCGAGCAGTTCCCCGGCTGACTCTACGTAGCGGAGCGTCTCCTGGTAGTCCGATACTTTGCCGTACAGGAAGTAGTTTTTCTCAAACCTCCTGATCTCCAGGGTCGTGTTGAGGAACTCGGAAATGATTTCGCCGAAGGCGATCTTCCGTTCGACATATCTGAGCTCCAGGAAGGTGAACACGGAGATGCCGATGATTATCGCCACTATGGCGTAATACCCAAGGGTGATCTTCTGTCGGATACTGGGGTGGAACGGAAGCATTCTTTATTGTAAATGCCCTCTATTGCAAAAAGCAACGCTATCCGGGAGAGGCTTTCTTTCTCTTCTACAAAGTTCGGGGATGCCTTTCCCGCAGCACGAGGCGTGCTGCTTCTTCTATGCTGCTGACAAGGTGGAGAGCTATCCCCCCCTTTACCGCATCGGGCAGAGCGTCTGTCTCCGGCCTGTTCGCTTCAGGGAGGACAATGTCGGTGATGCATGCTCTTTTCGCAGCCAGGATCTTCTCTTTGATACCGCCTACGGGGAGTATCCTGCCGGTAAGGGTGATCTCTCCCGAAAGGGCGACTTCTCGCCGTGCGGGTCTTCCGGTCAGAAGGGAGAGGAGGGCCATCGCAATGGTGATGCCGGCAGAGGGCCCGTCTTTCCGGATGGCGCCCGAGGGGACATGGATGTGGATATCATGGTGTTCAAAAAAGTCGTCGGGAATGCCGAAAGATTCCGCGTTGCTCCTTATATAGCTGAGAGCGGCCTGGGCCGACTCCTTCATCACCTCCCCGAGGGAGCCGGTCAGGATGAGCTCCTTTTTCCCTCTCATCTTCGCCGCTTCCACGAGGATAATTTCTCCGCCGGATTCCGCCCATACGAGGCCGGCGGTGACTCCCACCCTGTCTTCTTTTTCCGGAGCTCCGCAGAGGTACCTGCGTTGGCCGAGGCAGTGCTCTACAAAGGAAGAATCGACTTCGACAGGTCCGGTTCCGGCACCCGATACCGTGTCCCGCGCGATCTTCCTGCAGATGTCCGCGATCTTCCTTTCGAGGCTCCTGGTGCCTGCCTCATGGGTGTATTCGTTGATGATCTTGTAAACCGCCTCCTGACGGAAAACGGGAGAATGCGCGGAAAGGCCCTTATCGCGGATCTGGCGGGGGATGAGGAAGCGTGCGGCGATTTCCGCTTTTTCTTCCTGTGTATATCCTGAAAATTCAATTACTTCCATGCGGTCCCGCAGTGCCGTCTGGACATTTTCCACCACGTTCGCAGTGAGGATGAACAGGACGCCGGAGAGATCGAAGGGCACATCGAGATAATGGTCCACAAAACTGTGGTTCTGTTCAGGGTCCAGCACCTCGAGCAGCGCCGCATCCGGATCTCCCTTGAAATCATGGCCGATCTTATCCAGCTCATCGAGCATGACGACAGGATTTCCCGCCTCCGCCCTGCGGATCTCCTCGATGATCCTTCCGGGCCTCGCTCCTACATAGGTGCGCCGGTGTCCGCGGATTTCGGCTTCGTCCCTCATTCCTCCCAGGGAGATCCGTGCGAATTTGCGTCCAAGAGCCCGGGCAACAGCTCTTCCCATAGAGGTCTTTCCGGTGCCGGGGGGACCCGCGAAGCAGAGCACGGACCCTCGTACACTCCTCGCCTCTTTTCTTTCCTCCAGCGCCTGCCGCAGTGTCGTGCGCACCTCTTCCAGTTTGAAGGGTTTGGCGATATAGTAGAAAGCTCCCTTTTTCATGGCCTCCACCGCTGAAGGAACAGTGGCATAGCCGGTTATGATGATGACCCGGGTATCCGGATACTTTGTCCTGATGTGCTCGAGAATTTCGATCCCGTCCTTCCCGGGCATTTTGATATCGGTAATCACCGCGTCGAATTCCATGGAACGGAGTCTGTCGAGTGCCTCGTTTCCGTCAGCAGCGGTGTACACTTCATAGCTGTCCCTGCTGAGAACATGAAAGAGGTTTTTGCGGGCGATCTCTTCATCGTCGACAATGAGCAGCCGGGGCTTCCGGTTCGCCACAAGGACCTTGACCGCCATGTGCTCTAGGATCCTCTCTTTTACGGCGTACAGTCCGTAATGGCCTTCGTTCAGTATCCTTTCGGCCCGGTTCAGATCCAGGGTATCTTCCGTCCTCCTGTTCCAGGGCAGGGAGACCAGGTAATCGATATAGGTCAACCCGATAGTGTATTCCGAAGCGGAAGGACTGATTTTGGAAAGGGTTTCCAGTTCCTGCAGTGCGACTTTTTCCACTTCGGGAGGCATTTTTGCGTCTGCAATCTTTTGTCGCAGTTCGTCCAGTACCGCTTCCTGTTCGTCCTCTTCTGATTTTCTGAAAAATTTCATACATCCTTCCTTCCGGAATTATTCTAGCAATAAGTACTGTATAAATCCATAATGTGGTTCCGGTCAGTTTTTTGCAAAACTGCAAAGTGGAGAGGGGGATTTGCAGTTTTGCAAACGAAAATATCTATGAATAATAAAAAAAACAACAGCTTAAGAATTGGCATAAAAGGTGCTTAAAAGAGGGCATAAGGATACAGGGCAGGAAGAGAGGAAAAAATACAAGGAGGCAGGACAATGAAAGCAAGAGAGACGATAGTGAGAATGGGGACGAAGATCGGTGCGGCGCTGGGGGGACTCTCCTTTCTGGTGTTCGGGGTGATTCCGGGCTTTTACTTTGGCAGCTACGGGGCGATGGTAGTGCTGAAGCATCTGCTGGGTGCGGGAGGGGAGCCCTCGGTGGTGGTGCGGATGGTGGTGGCAGTGGGGAGCATGCTGGGGATCGTGTGTGTGGGATCGGTGCACCTCGTGGTGGGATCCATAGTGGGAACGGCCCTGGGGTATATGGTGGCCTCGGTCACCTCCCCCTCTGAAGCAAAGACCCCTGCCGGCGAGGCGGTCAGGGTGAAATCGTAAGAGAGTCTGTCAAGAAGGACAAGGCAGGATTCCTCTGCCTTGTCCTTCTGAATTCCTTCAATAGAGTTTGACGAATTCCCTGTCCAGCGCATTCAGCCTCTTCGCGAGTATCTCGGCGAATATTTTGTAAAATTTGAACTGGAGGGATCTCATTTTAAAGGAATCGGTATCTTTGTTCAGAACAGCGGCATCGATCTTCAGGACATATGTTTCCGTGCAGGCGATAACGTCAGCGTTCCGCGTTTCCCCCGTGACCAGCGACATCTCTCCGAAACATTGCCCCGTGCTCAATAATCCCAGTGTCTTCTTCAAATGAGCGACACCGGTTTTCTTCTGAACCTCCACACTCCCCTTCAGGATGATGTAAAAGGAGCATTCGGTATCTCCCTCTCTCACCACGGGCTCTCCGGCGCTGCATTTCAGCCAGCGGCTCGTGGCAAGGATAAGCACGAGCTCTTCCCCGGTGAAGGGTTTGAAGAACGATAATGCTTGCATTATCTTTATTTTTTTCTCTTCCTCTTCTGAAAGCTTCTTTTCCATATCCCTCTCCGTGGAGTAGTGCGATTTTATTATAGCGGAAATGGCCAAAAGACATCCCGATATGTATAATATCCTGCGTAAAACCGTCGCTGTACCCCATAGAAGGAGAAGTATCATGTCGGACCATAAGATGTTTTCGTTGCTGGCAATCCTCAAGGAAGTCAATGACAGAGAGTTCCGGAAAAAAATTTCCGTTTTCCCCGAGGATCTGCGGTATTATGCGACCATCGCCGGGAGTATCATCGGCTTTGAGAATTCGAAGCGGGTGCGGGAAACCCCTCCCGGGGTGATGGAGAGGAGCGAGGAATTCGTTTCCCGTCTCCTGGATATCGTAAAGCTCGATCCGGACGACACTTTCAGGGAGATGCTTGAGACCTGCCTCATCGATTCGCTGAGGGAAGAGCTGAGATTTTGCTGCTTCAACTGCACCCGGTTCAGCGGGTGCCTGGAGCTGGATTCCCTCTCTGTGGGAGAGCTCTTTCGCAGGCGCACCCGGGGGGAGGAATCTGACTCCCTCAGGGAGGAGATTGCGCGCCAGGTGGAGGCAGCCCTCCGGAAAACTCCCTATGCGGAATCCGACGAAGCGTACAAACACTGCAAACAGTTCATTCACCAGTACCGCACCTCCACTGTCGGTGAGCTTTTTGCGCGCTATACGGATATTGCCGCGGCGCTCAGGAGGCAATTCGGCATCAAGTACGAAAGAATTCTCGAAGAGATAGTCTCTATCAACATGGCCTTCTACGGAAAGTATAATGAGCAGCCCTTTATTTTTCATGACAACTGATTCATTTTTCGAAAGGAAATGAATGCGTAGAAAGTAGAGGTGTCGCCTTTTTAAAGACCCGGGGTTCTGCTCCCGGGTCTTTCGTTCTTCTGCCTTCCTTCACTCCCTTGTGACCCGATCTCTCCTTGCTCTCAATGAGGAGAAGACAGCCATTTTATAAAACGTTGCATTGTGCAATAGGCATGACACGAATGCATCGCTCCCGATTCCTTTGATTTATCAGTGCATACCATGAGTCCCGTGAAGTGTTGATGCAGAATGAAACGCTTTTTGCATAACGTATTTTGCGGTTAGTATGAGAAAATTGCATAAAAACAACGGCATATGCTGAATGCTCCGGTTGGTATGGAATCTGATAAAGAGGAAACATACCCAACGATAAGGAGGAAGAGGGCATGAAGAAGCTTTTAAAGCAGTTCGAAACCGCCATGATGGCGGCGGCTTTCGCCGAGGAGGGGGCATTCGAAACCGCCCGGCAGATCCTGAAAGAGGAGAAGCTCAGGAAGAGCAACAGACCTTCCGTAGTCAAGAGAACAGCCCAAAGGAAAGAGCTCAGGGCCGACTGAGCCCCGGACGATACGTGCGAAAGATGGAAAGGCTGAAAAGAGTAGCAAAGCAGTTCGAAACCGCCATGATAGCGGCGGCTTTCGCCGAAGAGGCGGAGTTCGAGACCGCCCGCACCATGGTGCGGGAGGAGAGACGGGTCCTTCTAGCGGTAAAAGGGGGCCGGATAGACAGAAGGATTTTCCGGTATGCCGTGAATACGTGCAGGAGAATCGGCGCCGGTCTGGACATTCTCTATGTTTCCTCCGGAGGAGGGTCCGACCCGGCACTCGAGCAGTGTCTCTCGGAGATCAGGGAAGAGGGAATCCAGTACCGGTTACAGAAGGAGAAAGGGTGCCTGAAAGAGGCGATTATCGATTATACCAATTCAAGAAAGAGAGTTTTGTTCGCGGTTACCGGATCGTCGGACACCCTGGATATCGATTGCAGGGGGAGGGGGAAGAAGCTTTCCGAGGCATGGCAGAGACTCAGATGTCCCCTGGTTGTAGTTGCGGATAACGGGTGAGAGTGGGAAAGAACAGGCGCCTTCCGGCGCTTTTAAAGAAAAAGGAGGAAAGAAATGGCAGGCGGCTACGGCAAGGCAAAAAAGAAACCCTATGGAAAGTTGTTGGTTATGGGGATTGTCTCGATAATGTTGTACACAATCCTGCTCTCGCAGCAGGGCCTCATCAATTCTTACTTCGGTCGCGGCGGGGTGTACGCCTTTCTCCCCATAGTGACGGCATTCATTTTTTCTGTTGTACACGGATCTTTTACCGGGAACTTCTGGACAGTGATGGGGGTCGAGGCATCCAAACGCAAGGAGGTAAAATGACATGCATGACATCATAAAGGAAGCATCAAACTTTGTTAATCTCGATACAATGAATATTGTATATCTTTTCCTCGTCGGGTTTGTGGGAGGTCTCGTAAGCGGATTCATCGGCTCGGGAGGCGCTTTCGTGCTCACCCCCGGCATGATGAGCATGGGGGTCCCCGGACTCGTGGCGGTGGCGAGCAATATGTGCCATAAATTTCCCAAGGCCCTTGTGGGATCGCTGAAAAGAGCGAAATACGGGCAGGTGGATGTCAAGCTCGGCATCGTACTCGGAGTGTCCGCAGAAGCCGGCGTTCTTTACGGTGTGCATATCCAGGAGGCGATCAAAAAGTCCTTCGGCGACGCGGGGTCCAATCTCTACGTCAGTGTCGCCTTTGTGGTGATTCTCGCCGTAGTGGGCACTTTTGTCCTGCGCGATGCATGGAAGACCTATAAGTCGGGCTCTGCAAACGAGGCAGAGAAGGTGACGAAGATTGCCCGCTGGGTGCAGTCGGTCAACATCCCGGGGACGATGGTTTATTTTAAGAGCCTGAACGCGAAAGTTTCGGTGCTCTTTACCATTCCCCTCGGTTTTGCTACCGGCATGCTTGCCGCCACGATCGCGGTGGGCGGTTTTATCGGCGTCCCTTCCATGATCTATGTTCTCGGTGCCCCGAGTCTCATGGCCTCTGCGACGGAACTGGTGATCGCTTTCATTATGGGATTGGGAGGGTCTTTCAAGTACGCCATGAGCGGTCTTGTGGATATCCGTCTCGCAATGATCATCCTGGCGGGATCCCTTTTCGGAATTCAGCTGGGAGCCATCGGCACCACCTATGTGAAGCCTTTCATGATCAAGGTGGTCATGGGAGTTATCATGGTGATCGTCCTCTTCAGTCGTGGACTGATGATACCGGTGTACCTGTCCCAGTTGGGGCTTATCTCAACGCTGGGAGAGACCACTGTCAAGATATTGAAAAGCACCAGCTTTGCCATCATGATCTTCGCCCTCGCTCTCGGGGCATTCATCGTCCTTCGGGCAATGTGGCAGGGGCGGAGAGCGGAGCGCGAGCTTTCCGCGGCTCACGCCCTTGGACGCGGAAAGGCGTAACGGGTGGAAACCGACGGCTGCAAAAAGGGCTGCAAAAAGATGCTGGTGGCTATTGACGGCTCCGTGACCAGTATGCATGCCCTCAAGGAATCCTTCAAGCTTGCTGCGGACGAGAAGAGCTGGATCACTGTGGTATCTGTGGTTCCCCCCTATGAAGGGGACCTGGATATGGTGGGAATCGGCAATGTCCAGCAGGCGATCCGGTATCCCTGCGAGAATGCCCTTGCAGAAGCCGCCGGGGCTGCAAAGTCCGCCAGGGTCCTGGTCAAGACGGTGTGCGAGGAGGGAGAGCCGCATGAGCGCATCATCGACCTCGCGGAGGCGGAAAACTGCGATCTTATCGTTATGGGGAGGCGGGGGATGCGCAGTGCGGAACGGGTTTTTGTGGGCAGTGTCACGGCCCGGGTCATCGGGTACAGCCAGCGGGATGTCCTGGTTGTTCCCCTGAATGCAGAAGTGGGATGGAAGAATATCCTCCTCGCGACGGACGGATCGAGATTCAGCAGGATTGCCGGTGAAAAGGCCGTCAGCTTTGCGCAGGCGTACGGAGGGACACTCACCGCTGTATCAGTGGTGGATGTCCCTCCGGAATTCTATGGAGAGGCTCCGCAGGCTGTTGAGGATCTGATCGGAAAGGCAAGGGGATATACGGAGGTTGCCGCAGCGCAGGCAGAGGCCGCGGGTGTCGCTGTCCATACCGTGGTAAGGGAGGGAGAAAGCCACCGGCTGATCGTCGCCCTTGCACACGAGATGAAAGCGAGTGTCATCGTAATGGGCTCCCACGGACGTACCGGATTGAGGAGGCTTCTCATGGGGAGTGTGACGGAGAAAGTCATCGCCCATGCAGGATGTCCCATATTCGTGGCGCGGCTCTAGGGGCTAGGGGGCGCGGGCACACTATCTTCTACATCAGAGGTACTTCGCGGAAAGGACACTGTCCGATTCAAAGTACCCCAGTGCGCGGGTAATATCTTCCCTTCTCCCGATGAACAGAATACTGTCGCCCTCTTTCAGAGTAAAATCCGGATGGGGATTCTGAAAGACCTGCTCCTCCCGTTGAACGGCGATAATCGTGCACCCGGTTGCGGTCCTGAAATGCAATTCCCTGATGGAATATCCGGCAACCGGAGCCCCTTTTTTTACCAGGTAGCTCTCCGTGTCTATATCGGCAAGCAGTTTCTCCCTCGCAGCGAGGGGCTTGGCGGGGGGCAGACTGACGGTTCGAAGTACGTGATAGCTGTCTCTGCGTATGTCCTCAATTTTTTCCATGATGATGTTCCACGGTACATGATACTGGTGGAGCACTCTGGAAGAAATTTCTATGGACGTCTCGAATTCCTCGGGGATGACTTCGTCGGCTCCCACTCTCATCAGATCATCTGTTTCGGCCACAAAACGGGTTCGTACCAGGATGTGCAGAGCGGGATTCTCCTTGCGGGCAATCTGTACGATCCTCCGGGTGGCCGCAGCGTCTGAAATGGCAACGACCAGTATCCGGGCGGTTTGTACCTGCAGTTTGTGGAGGATCTCGATGCTCGTGCCGTCGCCGTAGCAGATAGGCTCTCCTTTCCTGCGCAGTTTCCGTACCGTAGTGCTGTTGAATTCCAGCACTACGTACGGGATAGCGGATTCCTTCAATACTCGCGCAACGTTGCGTCCGTTTACTCCAAAGCCGATGATGATCACATGACCGGTCCTTTTCTCTTCCTGCCCGTGCTGAAGCGTTCTTTTCCGGGATTTTTCAAGCCTCCGGAGAGCCGTGCGCGAGGCACACCATTCCGAGACGGGGGACGCGGCAGTGATCATGAAAGGGGTAAGCATCATCGTCAGGACTGCAGAAGACAAAAAGACCTGGTACACCGCATCCGTCATCAGGCCCTGAGCCCTGCCGGCAAGTGCAAGAACAAACGAAAACTCCCCGATCTGCGAAAGATAGAAACCGGTCTGCAGTGCGTGCCGCACCGAGAGGGTGAGTGCGGAGATAGCGGCCACGGCCGCGATCAGCTTCACGGAAGTAATGAGGAGAACAGCACTGACTACGGTGACGAAATGGCCGCGGAAAAAGTCCAGATCCATCAGCATTCCCACCGAGATGAAAAAAAGCCCGGAGAAACTTTCCTTGAAGGGGAGAATATCCGCCACTGCCTGGGACGCATATTCGGATTCAGAAATGACGATACCGGCAAGAAAGGCCCCCAGAGCCAGGGAGAGGCCCAGCCTGTAGGTCAGAAAAGCGGTTCCAAGACACAGGAGAATGATGGTAATGACGAAGAGCTCACGGCTCTTCGATTTCACTACTTCATGCAGTACATGGGGGACCCCCCAACGGGAGGAAAGAAGGACGATGCCGATAACAAAAAGGGCCTTTGCCATACTGGTGACTACTGCCCCGAATCCTCCCCCGTTGCCGGCGAGAACCGGGAGAAGCAGCATGAAGGGAACGACACACAGGTCCTGAAAGACGAGGATTCCTACCGACATCCTCCCCTGGGGCGCGTTGATTTCGGCTCTGTCCATAAGGAGCTTCAGTACAATGGCCGTGCTGCTTAATGCCACAAGAAACCCGTAGAAAACAGATACGTTCAGTTGCGGCTGGAAAAGAGAATAGCTCAACAAGGTCACAAGTGTTATGGTGAGGAGGACTTGCAGGGAGCCCCCTCCGAAGACGGCAGAGCGCAGCAGCAGGAGGTTTTTCAGGGAAAACTCGAGGCCTATGGTGAACATGAGAAGGATTACGCCGATTTCGGCGAGGAGCTCCACGGAATGTATGTTGTCGATGAGACGGAAGCCGTGGGGACCCAGGATGATCCCTGCCACCAGGAAGCCGACGATGGAGGGGACCCTCATTCTGCCGAGAACGAAGACTACTACGGCTGAAACGCCGAAAATGATCAAAAGGGATTGCAGGAATTCCATGGCGGCTACGGGGAAGATTTACTCAGTGAATGCATTCAACCATCCTTACTGCCCGAGATTGGGTAAAACAGCTTGGCTTATTATACCTTTTTGTTAACATATGGTTCTATAGAATACTTGCTTTCAACATACCTCTCTTGATTGTCGCGGCTTGCTGGCTGCCGCCTCTTTTTCTTGACCTGACCGATTTCTTTCGTGTAGTTTATCCACCGGAGATTCCGAATGCACCGGATACAAAGAATACTGGTATGCCTTGTCGTTCTTTTCGCCTTCGCCGGCCTGAGCACGCCCCGTCTGCATGCGGAAAGCGGGGTTGAAACGATCCGGAAGAGAGGGTATCTCCTCTGGGGAGTGGATGTGGAAGGCGGCGCCCCCTATGCATTCCCTGACCCCAAGGACCCTTCGAAGCTCGTCGGTTTCGAAGTCGACCTTGCCGGTGCCATTGCGCGGGAATTAGGGGTAACGGTGCGCCCGGTGCAGAACGCCTGGGACAGCCTCATCCCGGCGCTCGAAAGGTGGGATTTCGATATCGCGATGAACGGGATCGAGATTACACCCCAGCGGGAAAGCCGTGTGCTCTTTTCCAGGCCCTATTATATCTACACCGAGCAGCTTGTCGTGCGAAAGGAGGAGACCGCCATCACCGGCTTCGGGAAGCTGAAGGGAAAGCGGGTGGGGACCCTTTCCGGCACGGTGGCACAGACCATGCTCGAAACTCTCGGCGGCGTCGAGGTGCGGATTTACCCGGGCCAGGTGGAGCCCTACGAAGACCTTGCTATCGGGAGGATCGATGCCGTGCTCCTCGATCTCCCCATCGCCGCCTATTATGCCAGGCCGAATCCGAAACTCAAATACGCCGGAGATCCCGTGGGGGAGGGTTTTTACGGGATTGCCATAAGAAAAGGGGACGAGGAGCTCCGGGACAGGATCAATACGGCTCTCGGCACTCTTTTGCAAACAGGCGAGCTGAAGCGCATCTACGAGAAATGGGGGTTATGGAACAAGGCCCAGGAAAAGCTTCCAGGGCAAAGCAAGTCCCCTGATGGATATATCGGCTTGGAGGAGAGCAAGAAAGCTCCTCTCTACACTTTTTTCCCCTCCCTTCTGAAGGGGGCCGCCACCACCGTCATCATTTCTACGGCATCCATGGCCCTTGCCGTTCTTCTGGGCCTGCTGCTCGCTCTTTTCAGAATTTTCGGAAGACCGCCCGTAAGCACCGCGGTGGTGGCGTATATCGAAGTGTACCGGGGCACGCCGCTTCTTATCCAGCTCTTTATCCTTTACTACGGACTGCCGAATATCGGCATCTCCCTGAACCCCCTCACCGCGGCGATCCTGGGCCTCGGAATGAACTACGCCGCGTACGAGGCCGAAATTTACCGTGCGGGGATCCAGGCAGTGCCCAAGGGGCAGATGGAGGCGGCCCTGTCGCTGGGTATGGGCAGGGCACTTGCCCTCAGGCGAGTCGTACTGCCTCAGGGGTTCAAGATCGCCCTTCCCGCCATTACCAACGATTTTATCGCACTCTTCAAGGATTCCTCACTGGTGTCCATCATCGCCATGGTCGAGCTTGCCAAGACATACAACATTCTGGCGGTCTCGACCCTGCGTTTCTTCGAGCTCGGTCTTGTGGTTGCGCTCCTCTACTTTGCCATGAGCTACCCGCTCTCCCTGCTTGCGAGGAGGCTGGAAGAGAGGCTGAAAGGCGCCGGGAAATGATTACGGTAAAAGACCTGCATAAAGCGTATGGAGGCGCACCGCTTTTCAGAGGAATAGACCTCACTGTCCGGAAGGGGGAGGTGGTGGTCTGCATCGGCCCCTCGGGGAGCGGCAAGAGCACGTTCCTGCGCTGCATCAACGGCCTGGAATTCTTCCAGCAGGGTGAAATCGACATCGGTGCCATCGAGCTCCACTCGATCAACCGTGTCCGGCCCTCCCGGGCAGATGAGGAGATGCTGAGAAAAGTACGTCGTAAAGTGGGAGTGGTTTTTCAGCATTTCAACCTGTTCCCCCATATGACGGTTCTGGAGAACATCACCGAAGCGCCCGTCCGGGTTCTCGGAATCTCCGGAAAAGAGGCGGAAGAACAGGCGCGTGCACTTCTCCGGAGGATCAACCTGGAAGAAAAGGTACTGCAGTATCCTTCCGAGCTGTCGGGAGGGGAGCAGCAGCGCGTCGCCATTGCCCGCGCCTTGGCTATGAAGCCCGAGGCGATGCTCTTCGACGAGCCCACCTCTTCCCTTGATCCCGAGATGGTGGGGGAGGTGCTTGCGGTAATGAAGGACCTTGCCCGGGAGGGGATGACCATGCTCATCGCGACGCACGAAATGGATTTTGCCCGGGACGTTGCCGACAGAGTGGTTGTCTTCGACCGGGGTGAAATCGTCGAGATCGATACCCCTGAACGCATTTTCACCCAGCCCCGGACGGAAAGGACGAAGCTCTTCTTAAGCCGCATCCTGAAGAGATAGCCCCGCAGGCGGAGTCTTCCCGGGATGCAGCCGGATCCGCTCTCCCCGGGCTTTCCTTTCTCAGGAAGGCCTCATTTCTTTTGATTCAATTTCCTTCTCAGGGTGCGCAGGCTGACGCCGAGAAGTCTCGCTGCCCGGGAGCGATTGCCGTTCGTATGTTTCAGGGTCTCCCTGATGAGCAGCTCTTCCACGGTGCCGAGGGGGGTCCCCAAAGGAATGGTGATAAGGGAGGCGCCCTGCGGCGGGAGTGAGGGAGCAGGCATTTCCGTTTCTTCGAGATAGGAGAGGATATGCTGGGGGAACACCTGCTTTGCGCCGGGGGGAAGAAGGGTTGCCACGCGGGTCATGACGTTCCTGAGCTCCCGCACATTGCCTCTCCAGGGGTAGCGCTCCAGTAAATAGATCGTTTCTGAAGAAAGCACGGGATAGGGGGGGATGCGGCCCATTTCCGCGAAAGCCCTGTCGAGAAAGTGCACGGCAAGCAGCGAAATATCCTCGATCCGCTCGCGCAGGGGGGGCAGATGGATCCGGAGGACATTAAGACGGTAATAGAGGTCCTCCCGGAAGAGCCCGTCGGAGACCGCTTTCGCAAGATCGATCCGCGTCGCTGCGATTACCCTGACATTCACCGGTATCGGGTTTTCTCCTCCCACCCGGTAGATCTTCTTCTCCTCGAGGACGCGCAGGAGACGGACCTGCAGGGTGAGGGGCATGTCGCCGATCTCGTCGAGGAAAAGGGTCCCGTTGTGGGCGGTCTCGAACTTGCCCTTCCTCGTCCGGTGGGCCCCGGTAAACGCCCCTTTTTCGTGTCCGAAGAGCTCTCCTTCGATCAGGCTTTCCGGGATGGCCCCGCAGTTGATGGGGACGAAAGGACCCGAAGAACGGGGGCTCAGGACATGGATGGAGCGGGCGACCAGTTCCTTGCCCGTTCCGGTCTCCCCGGAAATGAGGACGGTCTGACCGGATGCGGCAATTCCGGGAAGAGAGGAGAGGGCGCTGCGCATGGCGGACGAACGGAAGAGGAAATAGGGCTTTATCTTGGCCACCAGCGGTTCGACGACGGAGAGGGACGTGTTCCCGGTGCGGGGCCTCCCGAGGGTCGTTTCGACCATGCGCGTAAACCGCAGTGCATCGAGGGGCTTCTGAATATAGTCGTCCACCACCTGGTTGACGGCGTCGAGGGATGTTTCGACCCTGTCGTAGTCCTGCTCGGTGATCAGATAGAAAAGGGTATCGGGATAGCGGGCCTTCTGCTCCCGGATCATTTCGATGAACCTCTCGTCGACAAGGTGCAGGGAGGCGGCAATAATGCCGATATGCTCCCGGGCGAGAACGCGGATTGCCTCTCCGGTGTCCGAAGCGTGGATCACCCGCGCACCGAAAGAGCGCAGGGCACCCTCGAAAGTATCGGGCGGAAGGGGAGCGTCCTCCAGGAGCAGGAGGCTGAAACCCTTCAAATCCGGCTTTTTATCGCTCACTTGATTCCTCATCGGGAAATTGTCCTGGAAAAATTAATTATGAGACAAGGCGGTGTGAAAAGCAAGGGCAAGGGGAGAAAGGTTTTTCAGCAGGCCGTATTCTGCTACAATGAGTACTAGGGTGTGTTCGCAAGTGAGGAAGCGGAGAGAAAACACCCTGCGGAGGAGAGAAATATGGCGGATGAACGCTCTTTCAAATACAGACGCGAGGATTTCGGGGATCTTCCGGTCACGCTGCACCATCTGACTATCTATCTTAATTTCTTCGAGGACAGGGTCGAGGCGAGCAACTGCCTCGAAATGACAGCACGGCACGACAGGGAGGAGATATCCCTGGACGCGAACAGTCTCGAAATCCTCACTGTCGAGTGGGTTGGGGGTCCCTCCGACAGGAACGGGCGTCCCCTGGAGTATTTCTATGACCGGGGCAAGAGCCGCCTTTCCGTGAAACTGCCCCGGAAAGTGGGTGAGGGGGAGAGATTCTTCATAAGGACCCTGACACGCTGTTTCCCTTCGGATCACCTCCTCGAGGGGATCTACCGTGACGTTACCCCTCCCGGGGCCCCCCAGCAGTATATGTCTCAATGCCAGCAATGGGGTTTCCAGCGCATCATGCCCATTTTCGACGACTGCCGCGCCAAGTGCACCATGACCACCACCCTCGAAGCGGACAACAGGTATACGCACCTCATCAGCAACGGGAATATCGACCGTCGCCTGAACCCCGTGGGGAGACCGGTGCCGAAACCGGGTGAGCCCGGACGGCAGGTAATCACGTACGAGAATCCCGTTCCCATGGCCCCTTACCTTTTTATTGCCTGTGCAGGGACATGGGATATGCTGGAAGACGAGGTCGTGTACGAGTCGGGCCGCAGGGTCCGGCTGGAATACCTGGTGCCCCCCGGCACGGCCGGAGAGGCCCGCATCCCGATGGAGATCCTGAAGAGATCCGTCCTCTGGATACGAAAGACCCAGGAATATGAGTATACCGGCGATACGTACCGCACCATCTGCATGAATAAATCCAACTTCGGGGGCATGGAGAATGTGGGCAATACGACCATAGTAACGGATGCCGCGCTTATCAACGAACATACCCTCGATACCGCCCTGTTGTATGCCCACGCAGTGATCGTCCATGAGTTCGAGCATAACCAGTGCGGCAGCGAGACCACCATGGATACCCCCTTCGATGTCTGGTTGAATGAGGCGTATACCGTGGAGGTGGAGCGGCAGTTCATGGCCGATGTCTTCGATCCCTCTTTCATCCGCCTCTACCAGGTGGACAGTATACGGAACCCTCTCCTCGGCCCCCTGGCCATTGAGGACGGGGGGCATGCGGGGAGGATTGTCCGGGAGGGATTCAATGACCCCGATGAGCTGATCGACGGAGTAACCTATGTAAAAGCGGCAGAGGTGATCAGGATGCTGCGTCTGCTCCTCGGACCGGAAACGTTCCGTGCGGGGAAGGACCTCTACTTTACCCGGTATCGCTACGGAAACGCGGCGACAGATCAATTCTTTCAATGTTTTGAAGAGGTTTCAGGCACTTCCCTCGAACAGTTCAGGAAAGGATGGCTCTATACCGTCGGGTATCCGAAAGTCACCGCTACAGCAGAGTACGAGCCAACCGGCCGGCGCTACCGGATCCGCTTCCGGCAGGAGACGCCTTCGGGACTCGCCCCGTTCCACCTGCCCCTCTCTCTGGCTCTGGTAGATGTGCGGGGACGCGATATGGACGGCACGCAGCGGGTATTCCCGATGAAAGAAGCGGAGGCCGAGCTGGTCATCGAAAATATTGCGGAGCCCCCTGCCTTTCCCTCGCTGAACCGGGACTACTCTTTCTATGGAACGTTTCTCTTCAGAAATGCCACCCCGGTGACCCGGGCCCTTCAGGCGCAATTCGATCCCAATGCCTGTAACCGGGTGGAGGCCATGCGGCAACTGACGGACCAGGAGCGCATCAGGCTCCTCCATGATCCCGATGCAGAAGTGAGCCGGCACTGGGTGACCCTGTACGGCAGGATCCTTTCCGACCGGAGCCTGCCCGCCTCCCTGAAGGCGTATATCCTCCGCATTGATGAGCAGCCCCTTGACCGGGAGTATGCCACCTGGTACCAGGAATTGGTCGGAGCGCGGGAGAGATTGATGCGGGAGGTGAACCGGAACGTCAGGGAACAGCTCCTTGAAGAGTTCGACAGACTCGACACCTATACGGTTTCTACTGAACTGTTGCCTGCCTTCGGCATCGAGGAGCGTATGCTGAAAAACGTGCTCCTGGATCTGCTGGCCTGCGATGACGCACCGGAAAGCCACCGGCTGATACTGGAGCATTATGCCAGGGCGACCACCGCTACGGACCGGGTGGCTGCGCTGACGGCCCTCAACCGCAGTTCGGCACCCTCGCGGCGCTTTGTGCTTGAACAGGCGTACGAAGCGTGGCATTCCCACCTCAGCGGCTATGCCAATTACCTCCGGGTTGTGGCGGGGGGCACGCGGGATGACGTATTCGAGATGATCGAAGAGGAGAAAAAACGGCCCTCCTTCGATATCACCCAGCCTACCTGGTGCAGGGCGCTCTTCCTTCCCATGGCAGTGAACAACAAAATGGTCTGGACCGACCGTGGGGTCGCGTGGGTGGCGGGTACGGTGATAGAGCTCGCTCCCATCAACGCCACCACCACGGGGCGCCTGCTCAACACCTTTCAACACGCGCACCGGTTGAGACCGGACGTGAGGGAAAAGGTGCTCTCCGCCCTGGAGCGCATCGTCAGGTCGGTCCCGGAGGACATCAGTCCTGCGATCCATGGACAGGCGAAGGCGTACCTGAAGGGGTGAGGAAAAACGTGGAACTGGTGGAAAGATTGAGCGCCGGGTATGAAGACCTTCGGAAACAGGCCGGACGATACGCTTGACGGCTCTATGCAGCGCTGATACTATTGTGATAACCATTGATGACTTTATCCAAGGAGGCGCATATGGCAACGAAGAAGGCTGCGGAGAAGAAGGGGACGGCAAAGGCGGGGGAGAAGACAGCGTCAAAGACGACAGCCAGGGCGAAAGGAGAGCCGCAGAAGGGAATTATGAAACCCATGAACATCAGCCCTGCTTTGGCAAAAGTTGTGGGCAACAAACCCCTCCCGCGGCCCGAAGTGGTGAAGAAATTGTGGGAATACATAAAGAAAAACAACCTGCAGGATCAGGAAAACAGGAGGAATATCAATGCCGATGAGAACCTGAAAGAGGTGTTCGGGGGCAAAAACACCGTATCGATGTTCGAGATGACCAAACTGGTAAACCGCCATTTAAGCTAAGAATCTCTCTCCCTCCCCCTCCCTGAAGGGAGGTCGGGAGGGATATTCAGGATTTATGGGCGGCTACGGGTCCTGCCCGAAACCGTCCCGCCTGCTGAAGTCGCCGAGGGGCCGGGTAAAGGTAAAATGAAACGGTTCCCCCACAAGCTCACGGGCTGTGGTCTCCACACTCCCGCTGGTAAGGGCAAAGGGCAGGGAGACGATAAAGCCGGCGGTTCCCAGGGCGAGGGAGGCAATGCCGAGGGGCCTTACGATGAGTGTGTCCGCGATGATGGCGGCCCCCCCGTTATCGGCGGCGAGGGCCGGAACGGAGAGGAGGATCATAAAAATAACTGCTGCGGTCAGAATTGTCTTTCTCATTGATTTCTCCCTTGATCTCTTGTTTTGCCTGTGCTGACGCTGTCTCTCCTGAAAGTTCCCAGCGCTCTGTTGCTTTCAGGAACTTTCCGGCTGCGCGCCAATCCCTTCTTATCCAAATTGTAGGGTGAGAGCTCTCCAATGTCAAAGACTTTTCAAGGGGGGGTGTATACCGGAGAAAATACTTCTATAATAGAGCTATGCCCGCTTCTGTTCCGGTTATTTATCTTCTGGATTTGTTCGGTGTGGCGGTCTTTGCCGTTACGGGGTCTCTCTCCGCCGGAAAGAAGCGGATGGATCTCTTCGGTGTTGTCGTGGTGGCACTGGCAACGGCGCTGGGCGGAGGAACCCTCCGTGACGTGATCCTGGGCGCGTATCCTGTCTTCTGGATCTCGGATACCCTGTATATCTTTGTGGCGTCCGGAGCCTCCCTCCTGACTTTTGTCCTGGCCCGGTTTTTCGATTTTCAGGGGAGAGTTCTCAAGACGGCGGATGCCTTCGGTCTCGCCCTGTTTACCATAATCGGAACGCAAAAGGCCCTCCACCTCGGGGTCTCTCCTGTTGTCAGCAGCATGATGGGGGTGATGACCGGCGTTGCCGGCGGTATCGTACGGGATATGCTGTCAGGGGAGATTCCCCTGATCCTGCGGGCTGAAATTTACGCTACCGCTTCATTGTGCGGCGCTTCAACACTGGTGGCCCTTTCGCTGCTCCATCCCATTGGGCGCTTCGACATTATTATCTCTGTTCTGGTAACCCTCTGCCTCCGTCTTGCCGCCCTGCATTGGAGGCTTTCCCTTCCGGTATTCCCTTCGAGGGAAGAGAAGAGGGCGGGATCCTGATCCGGACTTTTGCCGGAGCCGTCTTGATTTTTGGCCCTCTGTGTGTTCCAATTTAAGTAAAGACACAGGTTACCCTGTTCCTGTTCCTTCATTCATGGAGTTTTGGTATGCCGGCCGCGCTCTTCTCTCCATCGTACCGCTTCTCCCGCGCTCCTGCAGGGGAACAGTTTGCGTACCGATGCCCGGCCTTTCTTACTTAGTGCCGGAAGAAATGAAAAGGGGAGGCGGATGCCGTGGCAGAGAGGAATGATAACACGGTAGACAACGGTGTTACGGAACGAAAAAGCAAAACAGGGGGGATTTATGGATATTCTTGAGCTGTTGAAGAAAGATCATGAGAATATGCTGCTCCTCTTTGACGAGTTGGACAGGACAGGGGAGAGGGCCAGAATGAGAACTGTCCGGCAGAATAAGCTATTTGAACAGCTCAGACAGGAGCTTGAACTCCATATGCTGGGAGAGGAGGAAGTCTTCTATGCAGCGCTCGGGGGGGACGAGATAATACGCCCTATTGTCCGGGACGCCCTTGAGGAGCATCGCAATGCCCGAAGACTTCTGGCGGAATTGATCACGACGCAGGAGGATGAAAAATGGTTTTCTACGATCAGTGCCCTGAGGGATACCGTGGAGCGCCACATAGAGGAAGAGGAGGATGACCTTTTCGAAAACGCGGAGGGAATCCTCGACGGAGAGCAGAGGAATGCCATGGGAAACCGAATAGTGGAAATAAAAGACAGGCACCTGGCCAACATGTCCCGCTGATGCCGACCGGTGGAGGAATGCGCTCTGCTTCCTCTTGACCGCCGGAGAAGAAACTGATAAAGGATAGACAAGAGGTTGTGCATTCCGTATTCCCTAAACGGTGACGGCAGCTGCGGAAGTAAGAAAGATGCGAAGGGAGGGTAGCCCTCGCGGGCTGCGCTCAAGGAGGCAATATGTCTGAGAAAGGGAAAAAGATGAAGAAGAGCTCCGCCAGGGAGGACAAAACAGAGAAAAGGGCTCCCGGGAGAGACCCGCAACCGCCCGGTGTTCCGGAAACTCCGCCCAAGCCCCCGAAAGGTCCCAGAATTCCCAAGATACCCCCTACTGATTGAGACTGACCTGCAACAAAGGGAGGGGAAAGTGCTCTGCTCGGAGAGCTTTCTCTCGCCGCCACTTTTGATCGCACCTGGTTACGATATGCCGTTGAGTATTTTTACGGAATCGGGTAAAATGGGGAGTTCTGCATGGACCCCTGCGGTGCCGGTGCGATGTGCAGGGAACTCTTTGAGAGCACGGAGGTGCGAGATGCTTATCGATGTAAGCCTGGATAGTAGCTCCTTTTCCCTTCCCGTGGAAAATCCTCACCACCTGGATATTAATGAGGTGATGAGGAAGATCGATGATTTTGTCTCCCTAAAGGGCATGACGCTGAACGGCCTGGACATACAGGGCCTCCTCCCCCGGATGATCAGGGGAATCGCGGGCTGCGAAAGCGGCTGTCCTGCCAACGCCCTTGATCTTGTATCGGCGGGATTTGCAAATTTTGACCTGAAATACATCGAGGGGGGGATTCTTTCCGCTAAGGCGGTGACCGGTGAAGGAAGACAGCTCTCCATTAAAATGTTCCCCGACTTTTAGGTGCCTGCACTCCCGGCCATCAACTCTGAAATACGGGTTTCGGCCCCCCTGCTGAGTGCCCCCGCTGAATCCGCTTCCGCACTGAGGAGCAGCACTATGCAGGGGAACTGAAACCTGCTCCCTCCGGTACTTTGTTTCTCTTCAACTGGTGATATAATAAGAAAGGCATTCTCTCCATAAAGAAAGCGCTCAAAGGGGGGAAGGCAGATCAGCGGAAGGACTGTTCATTTCTATCGCTTCGGCAGGAGGGTATGTGGAAAGGGTACGCATAAAAGAGGTGCTTTCCCGGGAGAATACGGGGCAGCCGGTTACGGTATGCGGCTGGGTACGGACAAAGCGCGAATCCAAGGGATTTGCCTTCGTCGCAGTGAATGATGGCTCTACGCAGGAAAACCTGCAGCTTGTTGTACCGGCAGGGACGCCCGCCTTTCAGGTGCTTGCCGGCGTTGCCACCGGTGCTGCGGTGAGGGCAGAGGGAGTTCTCCGGGAATCTCCGGCAAAGGGACAGAAAGTGGAGGTGGAGGTTTCCGCTCTGGAGCTCTTCGGCGGTGCTGATCCCGCTTCCTATCCCTTACAGAAGAAGGGCCATACCCTGGAGTTTCTGCGCGAGATAGGGCATCTCAGGCCGAGGACGAACACCTTCGGTGCGGTATTCAGGATACGGAATATCCTCGCCGCGGCGGTCCACGAGTTTTTCCAGGAGAAGGGATTCATCTGGGTGCATACCCCTATTCTCACCTCCAACGACTGTGAGGGAGCGGGAGAGCTCTTTACCGTGACCAGCCTGGATTTCGAAAACCTTCCCAAGGGGGAGGGGGGGAGGACGGACTTCTCCCGGGACTTTTTCGGCAGGAGAGCCTATCTGACGGTGAGCGGACAACTGGAAGCCGAATTCCTTGCCCTGGCCCTCGGGAATGTCTACACCTTCGGCCCCACTTTCAGGGCGGAGAACTCCAATACCTCGCGCCATCTCTCCGAATTCTGGATGATCGAACCCGAGATGGCCTTTGCGGGCCTGAAGGAGGATATGCAACTGGCGGAGGATTTTCTCCGGTTTCTCTGCCGCGCCGCCCTGGAGAGGGGAGAGAGCGAGCTTGCCTTCCTGGAGGCGCACTATAAACGGATTTCACTCGAAGAGCTCCGTATACTGGCCGGGGCGCCCTTTACCCATATCACCTATACGGACGCGATTAAGGAGTTGAAAGGGGCGAAGGAGACTTTCGAGTTCCCGGTGGAATGGGGACTGGATCTCCAATCGGAGCATGAGCGGTATCTGACGGATAGCATATTCAAAGGGCCGGTTATTATTACGGATTACCCCAGGGAGATAAAAGCTTTCTATATGAAGGTGAACGACGACGGGAGGACCGTTGCCGCCATGGATGTCCTTGCGCCGAAGATCGGGGAGATAATCGGTGGAAGCCAGCGCGAAGAGAGATTGGAGATGCTGGAGGAGAGAATGCGCGAGTCGGGCGTTCCCCCGGAGGGTCTGCAGTGGTATCTCGACCTCCGCAGGTTCGGTTCCGCCCCCCATGCCGGGTTCGGTCTCGGGTTCGAGCGGCTGGTGCAGTATATTACCGGAATGGCCAATATCCGTGACGTCATCCCCTGCCCCCGGGCCCCCCAGGCCCTTGGTTTCTGACGGACGTACTCAAGTTGACATCGTCTTCCTTTTCCGTTTAAATTATTGCTTTATCTTTCTAAAAAGGGAGGCCGTTGTGGCTGACAAGATCAAAGTGAAGAACCCGCTGGTCGAAATGGACGGCGACGAGATGACCAGGATTATCTGGCAGCTCATTAAAGGGAAGCTGATCCTGCCGTTTTTGGAGATCGATTTGAAGTACTATGACCTCGGCATCGGGCACCGTGATGAGACCGACGACAGGGTTACCGTGGACGCGGCGGATGCCATCAAGGAGTACGGGATCGGCGTCAAATGCGCCACGATTACCCCCAACGCCGCGCGGGTAAAGGAATACAACCTCAAGCAGCAATGGAAGAGCCCCAACGGGACCATCCGCTCCCTTCTTGACGGAACAGTGTTCAGGAAGCCCATTATCATCGGGAACATCCCCCCTGCGGTCCATAGCTGGAAAAAGCCCATTATCATAGGGCGCCACGCCTATGGCGATATTTATAAGAACGTGGAATGCCTTGTGGAAGGCCCCGGCAGCGCCGAGTTGGTCTTTACCCCTGCGGATGGCGGGGAAAAAAAGGTGATCAGGATTCACGACTTCAAAGGCCGCGGCGTTCTCATGGGAATGCACAACACCGAGAAGTCTATCAGGAGCTTTGCGCAATCCTGCATCAATTATGCATTGGGTGAGAGGATTGATCTCTGGTTCGGGGCGAAGGACACCATATCCAAGCAGTACCACGGGTTTTTCAGGGATATCTTCGCTGAAGAGGTGGAGAAGGTGAAGGAAAGATTCGAGCAGGCGGAGATACAGTACCGTTATCTTCTCATCGACGACGCCGTGGCCCAGGTGATGAAATCCGAAGGGGGCATGCTCTGGGCCTGTATGAACTACGACGGCGATGTCATGTCCGATATGGTGGCATCCGGGTTCGGAAGTCTCGGGCTCATGACGTCCGTTCTGGTTTCCCCTGATGGGAAATACGAATATGAGGCTGCCCATGGTACGGTAATGAGGCATTATTATGAGCACCTGAAGGGGAATCCCACCTCCACCAACTCCATCGCCTCTATTTTCGCATGGACCGGGGCGCTGGCGAAGAGGGGCGAGCTGGACGGCACGCCGGAGGTGGTGCGTTTTGCACATACGCTGGAAGACACGGTGATTAAGACAGTGGAGGGCGGCGTAATGACGAAGGATTTGATGCTGATTGCAAAGCCGCCGGTGGCGCACTATGCCCGCACGGAGGAGTTTATCGATACCGTTGCGGAGAGGCTGAAGCAGGCGCTCTAGGGCCGGCGGGAGGGCTTTTATGGCTCCCGGTCCGTCCCTTCCTTTTTCCCCTTTCCCGCGTCCACCCACCAGTCGCCCTTGTCGGAAAACCACCAGAGGGATGAATCCGTTTCGAGAATGGTCCTGGCGAGAGTAAGACCCACATCCGTTTTGAGCCTTTTCATCGCAAAGTCGAGCCATTCGTCGGCGTATTTATTCCCGAGGTCTTTGTACTCCTTCAGGGCGAGGATTATCTCGATCTGGTCGGCATCACGGGCGAGCTGTGCCTCACGGGTCTTGCCTTCCAGGAATTCGAAAAGGAGCTCCCGGATCTCACCGCCGAAGGGAAGGGTTTCGGCGAGATCGTTGACGGCTTTCACCTCGTCTGCTTTGACGTACTTCTTGTTCACGTAATTGAGATCCCCGGTGCGCGCTTCCGGAAGGTCATGAAACAGGCACATCTTCATGATCCGGTCGGCATCAACGCCCTCGGACATGCGTCCGAGGGCATACCCGATGTATACTGTCCTGAATATATGCTCCGCAACGGACTCCGCCCCCGAACCGAGGAACTGGAAACCCGTGCGCGGTGTCCGTTTGAGCATCCCTGCCTCGAACAAAAAGTTTGCGATCCTTTTCATAGACTCTCCCTTTATATGAGACTGATAGCAGCCAGAGAAATTTTATTTTACCAAAATACAGGATAGTTGCGCCCTCCGGTCCTTTTTCCTCTCAGGGCAAACGCATCACAATGCCCGGTGAGGGAGTATCCCCCTGAGATTGCTTCGCTCCGCTCCTAATGACGCGCAGGGTCATTTTAGAAAGAATCCCTGCTGCCCCGGGGATCAGGGGCTCGCAATGACAGAGGGAAAAGAGCTCGCAATTACAGGGGAGAACGCACTGACAGGGGAGTGATCCCTCTCTTTCTGTTCTTTCTGTCTCTTTCTATCTTTCTCTGCTTTCCTCTGCCTCACCTACTGCCTCTCTTCTGCCGTATCTGCTGCCTCTCTTCCTGTCTTTGTCACAAAGCAACCACAAAGTATTGGTGATATAATATGAATAGATGAAGTCCTTGCCTGTGGGAATCAGCGCGCTGCAAAACACGCCAAGCTGGACGTATCCTGATACAACCCTGCCTTTCCTCTGGAGGATACCATGACTGAGGAGGAAGCGAGAGGAGCATCCGCCCGGGAGGGGGCGTCGAAGCCGGACAGGGAGTGCGGGTATTCGGAGGAGTTCAAGGCAGTATGCACTGCGGAGGAGACCACAGCCGATGCAATCAGTTATTGCACTCTTTTTGAAGAGAACCCCATGATACTCTTCATTGTGGATGAGGAAGGAATTGTACAGTCGGTCAATACCTTCGGGGCTTCTCAGCTGGGATATACCCCTGCGGAACTCACGGGGAAGCCGATTTTGAATATCTTTCATGAGGAGGACAGGGAGGAGGTCCTGCTGCGGCTCAATGAATCCGTCCGGAATCCTGAGCGGATAACGTTCTGGGAGTTCAGAAAAGTCTGCAAGAACGGAACCATCAGGTGGGTAAAGGAGTTTGCACGCCCTTTGCGGGGCAATAAGGGACAGCTCCGTGTTCTTATCGCCTGCGAGGATATTACCGAGAGAAAGAGTGCGGAAGAGGCCCTGCTGCAGAGCAAGGAGAAGTACCGGGAGCTCGTGGAGCTTGCCAACAGTAGCATCCTCAAGATAGATGCTCAGGGAAACATTATATTCTTCAACGAGTTCGCGCAACGGTTTTTCGGGTATGCAGAGCAGGAGGTGCTCGGCAGAAGCGTTATGGAGACCATTACCCCCGCCTGCGGAGAACCGGATAAAGGTGTCTCCCCTCTTATTATGGACGATATCCTGAGAGATCCCGATAGCTCTGTAGCGAAAGAGAGGGAGTGCACCCGGAAAGACGGCGGCCGGGTGTGGGTAGCCTGGACGCACCGGGTGATCCGTGATGAGGAAGGCCGGTTCGTCGAGATCCTCCTGGTCGGCCATGATGTTACCGAGCACCGGAAGGCGGAGGAGGCGCTGGCGCAGAGCGAGGAGTTGCTGCGTACCGTACTGGAAATTCTTCCCGTGGGGGTGTGGATCATCGATTCGGGGGGGCAGATCGTCAAGGGAAATTCCGCCGGGCAGCAGATATGGAAGGGTGCCCTCTATGTCGGTCCCGATGGATATGGGGAGTACAAGGGATGGTGGGCCGATACCGGAAAGCGGATCGAGGCCGGGGAATGGTCGGGGGGTCGCGCTGTCACAAAAGGGGAAACGAGTCTCAATGAAGTGATCGACATAGAATGCTTCGATGGCACGCGCAAGACGATCATCAATTCGGCGGTGCCGATACGGGATGACCGGGGGACTATCAGGGGGGCCGTGGTGGTGAACCAGGACATCACCGGACTCACGCGGGCGGAAGCTGAACTCCGGGAGAGTGAAAGGCGGTTTCAGGCCTTCATGAACAACAGCCCGGCGCTGGCTTTTATTACCAACCGTGATCTGAAGCTCCTGTACGCCAACAAGACATACCTGGAAGCCATAGGCCTGCAGCCGGAGGATGTGGGCACGAAAAGCGCCTACGATATTTTCCCCCCGGAGTTTGCCGGACGCTACAGGGAGAATATCATGCGGGTGCTCGATACCGGACAGACCTCCCAGACGGTAGAGACATATCCCCGGCCGGACGGGGCCCTCGGCTATGCGCTGGTGTACCGGTTCACCATGGAAGGCATGCGGGAGCGGGAGATGGTGGGCGTGGTAGCAGTGGACATTACCGAGCGTGTGCGGGCGGAAGAAGCGCTGAAGAACGCCAACGAAAGGTTGAAGAGCGTCCTGGAAAGCATTACCGACGCGTATCTGGTCCTTGACGATCAGTGGCGGTTCATCGAAATGAATTCCATTGCGGAAAAGATATTACGCCGTCCTGCACACGAGCTTCTGGGAAAGGTCGTGTGGCAGGAATACCCCGAGTGCGTGGGCAGTGAGTTTTATCGCCAGTATCTTCTTGCCGTGGAAAAGAGGCAGCCCGTTCATTTCGAAGCGAATTACCCTGTCTCGGACAGATGGTATGAGGTGCATGCGTATCCGCGGGAAGGCCGGCTGGAGGCCTATTTGCGCAATATCACCGAACGCAAACGGATGGAAGAGACCATACGGCGGCAGGCAACCCAGGACCCCCTTACCGGGCTGTTCAACAGGACGATGTTCATGGACCACCTGCTCCTCGAGATGGCCCAGGCACGGCGTGACGGCAAGAAAGTAGCCGTGCTTTTCCTCGATCTCGACCGTTTCAAATATATTAACGATACGCTGGGACATGATGCCGGCGATCAGCTGCTGAAAGAGGTTGCCTGCCGTCTGAAGGGCAGCATGCGCGAGTCCGATACCATCGCCCGCATCGGAGGTGATGAATTCAACGTGCTGCTGCCGAGTATCTCCCAGGCGGAGGATGTTATCGCCATGGCCCGAAAAATCATCTTCTCTTTTAAAGAGCCCTATTCCATTGCGGGACACAGGCTCTCCATGTCCACCAGCATCGGGATCAGCATCTATCCCGATGACGGGGAGGATGCGGAAACCCTGCTGAAGAATGCCGATATCGCCATGTACCATGCGAAGGAGCAGGGGGGGAACAATTACCAATTCTATGATCTCACCATGAATGTCAGGACGCTCGAAAGGATCATGCTCGAAAGCAGTCTTCACCAGGCTCTCGAACGCGGCGAGCTGACCGTGTATTATCAACCACAGGTGGACATGGAAACGTGGAGGATGGTCGGTGCGGAGGCGCTGGTGCGCTGGCAGCACCCGGAGCTGGGAATGCTCGATCCGCTCCGGTTCATCTCCCTTGCCGAGGAAACGGGATATATTCTCTCCATCGACGAATGGGTGCTCCGGAAGGCCTGCGCACAATGCAAAGCGTGGCAGGATGCGGGCCTTCCGTCCCTGCGCATCACGGTAAACCTTTCCGCCCGCCAGTTCCAGCAGCCGGATTTTGTCGGGAAGGTCTCACGGATAATAGAGGAGACCGGCCTGAACCCGCGCTTCCTCGACCTGGAAATTACCGAGAGTATCGCAATGAAGAATGTCGACCTTACCGTTTTCACTCTCCGGCGGCTCAAGGAAATGGGGGTCCTCTTTTCCATCGACGACTTCGGTACGGGCTACTCGTCGTTGAGCTACCTGAAAAGGCTCCCCATCAACAGGATAAAGATAGATCAATCCTTCATAAGGGGGCTCACCGAGGACCCGGACGACAGGGGCATCGTCAATGCAGTGATCGCCATGGCGCATACCATGAAAAAGAAGGTGATTGCCGAGGGCGTGGAAACCGAGGGGCAGTTGCAGTATCTCCATATCAGGCATTGCGATGAAATACAGGGGCATCTGGTCAGCAGGCCCTTACCGGCGGACGATTTCGAGAACCTTATACGTACCTATACCATTCCTTCCGATTCCCTGCCCTCTCTTGACGAAGAGTGAATTACCTGATAAATACTTTAAAAAGGGCGATGCATCATCTGCATAACCTGAAAAAAACGGAGATCCTGTCAAGGGACTCCCGGTTCTCTGTTGTAACGCAAGGGGGACGATATGCATCTCGGTGAATTCATCCAGGCAGTACGGGAGCGCGGACGTTTCTCTTCCGCCGAAGAGGCGGAAAGGGCGATTCATGCCGTATTCAATGTGTTCGGAAGCCGTCTGTCCATCGGGGAGACGGAAGATCTCGTAGAGCAACTCCCCTGGAGGATCGGCGACTATCTCCTGCATCCCGATTCTCCCGAGCCCTTCGGTCTCGAGGAGTTCCTGCGGCGTATCGCGGAAAGGGAGGGGGTATCCAGGGGAGAGGCGGAACGCCACGCCCGTGCCGTCCTCTCGGTCCTTACGGAGGCGATAGCGGAGAAGGAGCTGGATGACGTCCTGGCGGAATTGCCGGAGGATCTCCGCTCCTTCGTAAAGGCGGCACGCGAAAAGACCCTGAGCGGCAGCTCTTACGAGATTTAGGGTGTCGGACAAAAGAAACGTGACAGGGGGAGCCTTCTATTTCCGCGCATGTACCTCCGATGCGGCAAAGGAAGAGACGAGCCGCACATCCAGGGTAATCTGAATTTCCTTGCCGACGATCATGGATCCCAGTTCCTTTGCCTCCTCGAGGGTGATCCCGAAGTCTCCGCGATCGATGGTGGTCCTTGCGACAAGGTGCATGGTGAGGCGGTCCTGCTCAGGGTTCTCTTCCGGTCCGCTGTAGTGCGCCTCAAGGACTACCTGCCGGGTAATCCCCCGGATGGTCAGGTTTCCCGTGATGCGGGCCCGGTCGTCTCCCTCAAGCTCCAGTGCCGTACTCGCAAAGACAATGGAGGGGTAGCGCGCCGTATCGAGGAAGAGGGGACTGTGCAGTTGCGTATCCCGTAGTGCATCCCCCGTAGTGGCGCTGGTGGCGTCTATTTCCGCCTCCACGAAGGAGTGGGGAGGATCGCCGGGATCGAGATATGCGGAGCCGGTGATCCTGGTGAACTGACCGTGCAGGTGCGAAAAGAAGAGAAAGCGCAAATCGAACTCGGCGTGGGAAGTGTTTGAGTCGATATTCCATTTATCCATATCTGTTCTCCTTGAGGTGATCCCGTAATAAGCATAGTACAAGAGCCTTTCAGAGTGCAAAGGAGCACCTGGCGGAATCGGGGGGAGTGCGGGAAAGGAATCAGGGTCGAAAAGGCATCGCCAGGGATTGTTGCACCGGTTTTCTAATCAAATTGTACCTCTTCCGGTGAGGGAGTCAACAAGCGGAAGGGAGAGGGAACGGCCGGCTTCCCTGAAGGACGCTTCACAGGTATAATGAAAGGAAAAAAGGGAAGCCCTCTTCCCCCCGGAAAGGAGAAAAGTCCGATGTATTTCTGCGATCTGGAGTGTATTTATGCCTCCTTCCCCCGGTCCGATGCAGTGGACGGCTCCCGCAGCTGCCGGACCTTTATCGCCCTCCATTGCAGACTGAAAAAGACCCTCGTCCATAAAAATATGCCCTGCAAGGAGAAGTGCGAGCAGAAGAAGCCCGTCCGCGCCGACACCGGGGCAATACGAAAGGGCGGACGCGGCCGGAAATCATCCGGAAGCGGGGGATAAGGGAGATCTTAATGAAATATCTCTTTAAAAAACAGCATCATGGCTTCCCAGGAGCGTCGATCCGCCTTTTGATCATAGGCTACCCCCCTGTCTCTTTTGTTTCCTGATGCGGGGTTCGTGAAGCTGTGGAGAGCCCCCCCGTAGAGGATCATCTGCCAGTCGACCCCGGCAGAGCGCATTTCATCCTGAAAAGCCAGCACTTCCTTCAGGGGAACCACGGGATCTTCGGAGCCGTGGAGAGCCAGTATTTTCGCTTTTATATTCCTGGCGTCAGCGGGAGAGGGGGTGTCGAGCCCCCCATGGAAGCTGACCACCCCGGCGATATCCGCACCGCTGCGCGCCAGCTCCAGCGCCGCCGTACCCCCGAAGCAATACCCGATGGCCGCCAGCCGCTTCGAATCGGTCAGCTGTTGCTTTTTCAGGACCTCAAGCCCCGCCATTGCACGGGCGCGCATGAGGGCGCGGTCCGACTTGTGGATTTTCGCCTGGGCCGCAGCCTCTTTCGGGTCTTTGGGCCGGACCCCCTTTCCATAGATATCGGCGGCAAAGGCGACGTAGCCGAGTTTCGCCAGCTGTTCTGTCCGCTTCCGGATATAGTCGTTTATGCCCACCCACTCGTGGATCACCAACACACCGGGGCGTTTCCCTTTCATCGTTGTATCGTAGGCGAGGTACCCTTCGAGAACCGTTCCGTCCTGCTTGTACTCAATCACCTCTGTCCGTATTTCCGCAGAGGCGAGGCGGGGAAGCAAAAGAATAAAAGCGGTAAAGAAGAAGAGGTAGTACATAGTGTCCTCCTACTCCTGATTAATATGCTCTTATTGGTAAGCCCTTAATGCGTGTCCTCTGGTGAGGGGCAAGAGGGTACCCTCTTTCTTTGCGAGTGAATTCCTCCCTGTTCTCAGGGGACCCTCTCATTCCCCTCCCTTGAGGGGAGGGGAGAAAGGGGAGGGTGTCCCGTCCCCTCTGCTCTTCCAGACACTCGCGGCAGAGAAGAGGATACCCCCATGCCCTCGTACACACTCTGTTTCAGAATCAGTCACTCAGGGAGACAGCCGGAGCCCCTCTACGCCGTCACCCCGGCGAAAGTCAGAATCCCTCAAAGCCGTCACCCCGGCGAAAGCCGGGGTCCAGAGTCTTTCGGAAAAGGACTGGATCCCGGCTCAGAGGATCCGCCGGGATGACGGAAAAAAAGTCTCCCTATGTTCCTTGTTTCAGCCTTTATTGAAAGGGTAGCAGGCTGCTGCGGAGGTGTCAACGGCGGGAGCTTCCGACGGCTGCTACCGGAGAAACTCTTCCCACGTGCCTTCTGCAAGCACCTGGTTGGGGCGGAAGTGCTTTTTGTACGACATCTTCCCGACCTCTTCGATATGAAAGCCCAGGTAGTAGTAGCGCTTTCCCCTCTGCCGGGCAAGGGCGATCTCGCTCAGGATACTGAATACTCCCGGTCTCCGGGGAAGAAAGTCCGTATCATAGAAAAAATAATTGGAGGAGAGGGAATTCTCTCCCTCATCCACGATCCCCACTCCGACCAGCCTGTCCTCCAGGTAATAGCTCATCTCGATGACAGGAATACTTCCGTGATAAAGGGAGAGCATATGCTCGATGTCCCGGTACGCTTCCTCCACCTCCCCGTGCTTGGAACGTAGGTATTTCCTGTACAATTCCACCTTTTCAAAGGTGAGGACGGGAGCAGCCAGGATCTCCAGCCGTATATTCCCGTTTTTCTTCAGGGTGCGCTTCTGGCTCCTGCTCGGGCAGAACTCCCCCACCTCCAGGCGAAGGGGAATACAGGAGGAACAGTCCCGGCAGACATTCCGGTAAAAGATCCTCCCCAGACGGCGGTATCCCCGGGCCAGGAACTCGTCAAAGCGCTGCGACTGCCCGGCACCGGCAATAACATATTCGACGGAAGCCGTTCTCCCGTCACCGAAATAGGCGCAGGGAAAGCTCTCCTGAAAGGCTTCGGAAAATATCTCTTGCTGCCGCTTCATGGCATCTCCCGGTCAGCGGGCTACCACTTCCGCATCCACGGTCATTTCCCTGCCTTCGCGGAGAAAGGTGATGGAAATCCGGCTCCCCGGGGAGAGGGTTCCGAGGAGGACGGCGAGGTCTTTCAGGCTGTCCACCGGAGTGGCGTTGATGCGGACGATGATATCCCCCTCCCGGAGCCCGCATGCTTCGGCGGGAGAGCCAGGCACAATGCCCGAAAGGCGGCACCCCTTGCCGGTGAAGGAAAAGTCGGGGACGGTGCCGATGCCGACTTTCCTTTCGCCCTTCGGAATGTGCCTGTCCCGGTCAGGCACTGCAACGGCACCTCCGGCCGGAGCGGGGGTCAGGAACGCCTGCGCCCCTGCAAGATACTCCACCGCTTCCCTTGCGACGGAAGCGACTTTTACGAGCCCCCCGGAGTCAATTTTCTCGGGAGAGTCCGTAGGCCGGTGGTAGTCGAGATGCGGTCCGCTGAAGAGCTGCACCGCGGGAATCCCGGCTTCCTCGAAGCTGACGTTATCGCTGGCATCCAGCTCTCCGGAAACGCTTTCCACCTCCACCCCGGTTACATATCCCGCTCCCCGGAAGATATGCACCCACTCGCGGGCGGAGCCCGCCCCGAGCACCAGCAGCCTGTTCTTCCCGAGACGTCCCACGGTGTCCAGATTTATCATGGCAACGCACTTCTCAGCGGGGGATTGTTTCAGACGGGAGACATAGTGCCGCGAGCCCCTCCTGCCCGCCTCTTCGCCGGTGAAAGCGGCAAAGACGATGGTGCGGTCAGGGGGAGTGCCCTTCCCGAGGACCTGTGCCAGCTCCAGGAGTACCGCGATACCGCTCGCATTGTCGTCGGCTCCCGGATGTATTTTCCCTTTGTTCCCTTCGCGCACATCGGGCCAGCCCAGGCCGAGGTGGTCGTAGTGGGCGCCTATCACCACGCTCTGCCCGTCTCTTTTTTCCCCGGGGAGAATCCCGATCACGTTCCTCATAGTCATTGTGCCCTCCGGATTGCCCCCCCGGTCCTCCCAGGTCTGAAAATACCCCCCGTCCCCTCCGGGGTGCAGACCGGCCTCCCTGAATTTTGCCGCAATGAATTCTGCGGCGCGGTCGAGCTCGGGCGTCCCCAGGCCGCGCCCCTTCATTTCCGCGCTTGCCAGAAGCCGCACCGTCTCTGTCATCCGCTCAGCGGAAAAAGCGGAGGGGAGGGCGACAAGGGGGTGCCGTGGGGCACGCCTCCCCCTCCCGATTGTAGGGGAAGACCTCTCTTTTTGCTCTTTGCCGGGCAGAAAAGCGGTAAGGGGGGAATCGACCACCGGCCAGCGCCCTTTCATGGTGTTGGAGGGCTCGTTTCCCTCGAAGACGAGGTAACTATATTTGTGGTAGTGGGGGAGCTTCCTTCCGAGCCCGGGAAGGGCCTCTGCCGAGTCGCTTGCGATCAGGGCAATCGCCATATCCTTGTTCTTCGGGTTTCTTGCCGTCATCACGAGAGAGCGGCTCGCCGGCGGAACAGTAGTATTTCCGAGCTGTATCCCCTCTTTCTTCCTGCTCACTCCATAGGGGGACAGGGCTGCAATCGCCTCTTTGAGGAACCGGTTTTCCCAGCCCAGGACAGCGACCGCGCGATCGGCAGGGATCTGCTTTACCTCGTTGTCGAGGCGTATTTCCACTGCATCGGGTCCGGCATTGCCCAGCACCTTCGCGAGCTCCCGGTAGGCAGAGAGCATTCTCTCCCCTGCGCTGGCCGGGAGGAGGATGAGCATCCTTTCCGCTCCCAGGGCCTGGGACAAGGCAGGAGGGATCTCGTCGCGGTGGAGTCTCCGGAAGAGGTCGAAACCAGGATCAATGTCGAGGCGTATGGGACGGGCGGGCAGCCGGAGCGAGACTTCGACGCGTTTCCGGTCCATAACGATTTCGGTATGATAGGCGGCTTCCCTTCCCTCCATCGTTACCACAACGGGAACGGAAAGGAGATACGCATCTCCCGGCTGGACCTGTTCAAGGAGGGCGGTAAGCAGATATTCATTTGCCCCGGGGCGCACGGCGGCATTGCTCACCCGCAGAAGGGGGGCCCCGGGCCGTTCGATCCACTGCCGGAACTCCCTTCCCAGGTTTTTGCCCGACACCTTTTCAAAGCTCCTCCGCAGGTCGTCGAAAGAGGCGAAGGTGAACAGGCGGGTCCGGTAAAAGTCCTGCAGCCCTGCCACGAATGCCGCATTGCCGAGCCCCCTCCGGAGCATATGGAAAAACATGAGGGATTTGCCGTATCCCACCGCCTCGGACGGGGAACTGTGGCGTGAGCGGAATTCGGTGAGGGGGAAGTCCTTTCCTTCCCGTACATAATCGGCATATTTCTGGAGGGTGGTTTGGCGGTACTCCTCGCCGGAGCCCTGCTGTTCCTTGAGGAGATGGTCGGAGAGATAGGCGGTGAGCCCTTCCGACCAGTTCCCCTTCCGGTAATCCGGGAAAACCCCGTTTCCCCACCAGTTATGGAGTATCTCGTGGGGATAGGAGGACGTAATAATAAAGGGGAGGCGGATGACCTTCGGCCCGAGGAGGGTGAAGGAAGGCATCCCGAAGCCGGTCTCCCAGAAATTCTCCACGAGGGCGAATTTCTTGTACGGGTAGGGACCGATAAGCTTTTCGTACATCGCCACATACTGTCCCGTGGCCTCCAGGTATCTTTCGGCCAACCCCCTGTCCGGCGAGCGAAGGAAGGCCATGGCAGTAATGCGGCCTGCCCGCCGCGAATACCCGGTGAAGGGTGCTGCGATAAGGAAAACCTCGTCCTGGGGCTCCGGTGAATCCCACTGTACGCGGGTTGCATCGCCCTTCCTCTCGTGAAAAGAACGCTCTCCCTGGCTTACCACATCCCATCCCGCAGGAAGGGAGACCTGCAGGGTAAAGGTTACCATTTCCTCTTCGAAGCGGGGATACCAGAAGGAACTGCCGTCAAGATACGTCCCCTCCTGCCCGATGATTCCGGGTGTCTGGCTGAACCCCCGTGCCTGCTCTTTTCCGAAGGCCTCAACGGGATGATGGATACTCCCCCCATAAACGATAGAGAAAGACCTTGTGCGGGGGGGAAGCAGCACGCTGAACGCTTCCAGGGGGACCGGTCCCTCCCGCTCCCCCTCAGCGATGATACGTACTCCGGGGGTGGAGGAGACGGGGCGGAGGCCTTTATGCAGGAGAAAACGGGGCCGGGAAGAAGGCGGCTCCGGCAGGGTAACCGTATCTTCCACGGCAAGCCGCTGTTCCCGGGGAGTAAGTGATACCTTCAGTTCGTGCCGCACGGTTTCCGCACCCCCGACCGGCTCTTCCGCGCCGGGACAGGCGGGGAGCAGGGCGAGGAGAAACAGAAAGAAAAGAGAAAGAACAGAACAGGTTACGGTATCTCTCCTTGTCGCACTCACGCCGTACCTCCGGGTGTTCTTCCGGGTTACTCCACCCAATCGGCGATGAAAATATCGGTTGCCCGGGGCTTCTGCGGGTTTCTGTTGGAGGCGAAGACCAGTTTCTTTCCGTCGGGAGAAAACATGGGGAAGCTGTCGAAGGTATCGTTAAAGGTGAGTCTCTCCAGGCCTGTACCGTCGCTATTGATCAGGTAGAGCTCGAAATTGTGCCCGTATCTCTTCGAGTTTTCGTGCCAGTCATCCATATTGCTGGAGAAGACGATGCGCTGCCCGCCGGGATGCCAGGAGGGCGCCCAGTTCGTGGCGCCGTTCCGGGTAAGCCTCCTCTTGTTCGAGCCGTCCGCGTCCATGACCCAGAGGTCCAGGGGAAAGGGGAGTATGTAGTCCTTTTCCATGCAGTCGCGCCAGCGCGCCTTCTCCTCCTCTGTCTCGGGGTACCATGCCCGCCACACGATCCTGGTGCCGTCAGGGGAGAACCAGGGGCCGCCGTCGTATCCCACCCTGTCGGTGAGGCGACGCACATTGGTGCCGTCTGCGTTCATGAGGTAGATATCGAAGTCTTCGTCCCTCTGGGAACCGAAAACGATCTGTTTCCCGTCGGGCGAGACGATGGGCTCCGCGTCATACTTCGGATTGTCGGTGATCTTCCTCATGCCCGATCCGTCTGCATGGGCGACAAAAATATCGTAGGGGTACAGAGGCCATACGTATCCCCCCGGAAGATCCCTCCGGGGCGGGCAGTCTCCCGGCAGATGGCTGGTGGAGGCAAAGACAGTCCTCTTCCCGTCAGGGAAGAAAAAGGAGCAGGTATGGGCTCCATGATCCGGGCTGACCATTCGCTTTCCGGACCCGTCCGCGTTCATTATCCATATTTTGTCGCAGGCATACCCGCCGCTGTTCGACTGGTAAATGAGCCGGGTCCCGTCCCCGCTGAAGTAGGCCTCCCCATTATCCCCCTCGGAGGTGAGCTGCCTGACGTTCCTGATATGCCGCTCCGGGGAGGGGTCTTTTTCGGAGCGTGCCTGTTGCGGCGGAGTGGTGCCGAGACATCCCGTAAGCAGGACAGTAAAAAAAGCGACCAAGAGGATTCTGTATGCCGTTCCCATGAGAAGACCTCCCTATAGTAGCAGGGTATGCACCCGTATCCGGACCGGATGAGGCGCATCTCCTTCTACCATACCGCGCAGGAGGGCTATTTTGCAATCAGGCGAAGCACGAAAATTGGTGACGGAAGGAATCCTCATGCAAGGGGGAGACAGCAGGGGAGAAGAGCGATATCGAGAGCATTTCGTTGCGTCTCTCAGCAAAATGAAACGGCCACCCCAGCAACTGTCTGAGCGGAGCGAGTTTTGCTGGGGTAGTGGAGTGAGCTCTAGAGACGCAGAAATCTCCCGTGAGAGCGATGATTCTTTGCTAACCTCCCCCATAACAAAGGATACATGCTACCACTTCCTCACCCGAGCACGAAGTTCATGCGTGCGAGACGTCTCCTCAGAACTCCTTGAAGACCTTTGCGAGGGAGTCACCGGCCACATGCATCCTGAACTCGTTGAAATAGCCGAAGGGGGTGAGCATAACCGTGTAGCCCGTCCTTTCCAGACGCCCGGTCACTTCGTCCAGCAGCTCACGGGCGAACTCAGGGGATGCCTTGCTCGAGGAGAGGTGATTGAAGGAGTGGAGCACCACATTTTTCGTGCCGAATTTACCCGCGAGCCATTTGGTATTCTTCACGAATTTCTGCAGAACGCCCTCCCTCCGGCTCTCGTCTTCCGCTTCCGCATGGAAAAAGATCACCACTGCATTCGTGACCCCTTCTTCCCGGGCTACGTCCGGAGATTCGGAAAGGCTCTTTGAGGCGGTCTTATACCACCAGTCATGGACATAAAACATCAGAAGTTTCATTTTTCAGACAGCCCTCTTAGTACAACAACCAGCCCTCTTAGTACAACAACGAGACTTTGGATGGACCTATGACAAAGAGCGACACAGTGGCTGTCATTGCGGCTTGTCCGGAATCGATTTCCTGTGTTTCGGAAGGATTCCCGACGCGCTTTGCTTGCGGGAATGACAATAAAAACACTTGTGAAATAGTCTGATATCCCGAAGTCTCGTTGTAGTATTAGCGCACGGACGCAGGGATCAGAGGTATTCGGCCTCATCAAAGTCCTCGTACAACGGTGAGGATTTGGAGTAGTAGCTGATGCCGTCATCCTCATCCGCCAGGCGGCGATGCATTTCCACCGCCAGGGAGCCGGCAAGGAACCCCACTGCCGCACCGATAAGCCCTCCCTGCTCCGGAGACTTGCGGTGGGAGAGGATGCCGGTGGCGGCGCCGGCCGCCGACGAGATCCCGAGCCACAAGAGATATTTTGCTTTTATCATGGGAAGCGATCCCTTCTCCAACCAATGTTTCTTATTAAGATACCATGGGCGGCGGCGAAGAGACAAACGGCTGCTGTTTGCTCCGGGATCCTCAAAGGTGATACAGTAGTATCCCATGACTAGCAGAGATATGCGGGGCCGGGTCGCCGGTGTCCTGCTCTTTATCTCCTTTCTGGCTTTCCACCTCTCTTTCCTTGTCAGGGAATGGAGAACTCTCGATGCGGCCGCACGGGTGAACGGTCTGCTGATTTCTCTCACCATACTCCTTTTCCTTTCCTCCTATTTTCTGCGCACGGAACCGGTCCGTTCTGCAAAAGGCCTGTGGGAAACAGGGTATCCCCTTTTCTGCGCCGTGCTTCCTCTCCTTATCTACCATGATGGGGAGATCGTGCGCTGTTTCGGGCCGGGACATCCTTACCGCGAGTCCGTCCTATCGCTGTTCGGGATCTCCGCCCACCCTTTCCTGCGCTGGAATGTGTTTTCAATGGCGTTGGTGCTTGCGGGAAATTCTATCACTCTGCTGGGAATCCTGTACCTGAAGCGTTCTTTCAGCATAATGGTAGAAGCGAGGACACCGGTGTTTGACGGCCCGTACCGGTATGTACGGCATCCCCTCTATCTTGGAGAGGCCCTTGCTGTCTCGGGAGTGCTTCTCTTCCGCTTCTCCGCCGCCAATGTACTTCTTTTCTTTCTTTTTCTCTTTTGCCAGGCGGTCAGGGCCAGGTTCGAGGAGAAGAAGCTTCTTTCCGTTTTTCCGGAATATGGCGAGTACAGGAGAAGGACCGGCGCTTTTTTCCCGAAATGGTGAGCGGCGAAGGCGGGAAACGGAAGCAGTCCGCCCCTTTCTTGCGGAGACCTGCTCTTCCTTCCGGCGGTCTGAGGCGGTCTTTCTTTTAAAAGCTCTTGAAATATAATGAAAACTTATTTAATGTCTTGACGGGTGCCCTTCCGTGTGATTTTTTTCAGGATTTTGATCTAAGTCAAAGGCTTTTTTTTTTCAATTTTGTAAACTTGAACTATCGAAGAAGTCAGACCCCGGCTTTTAGCCGGAAGAACTTTTAGGGTGTGTCTGCAAACTGACTTCTGCTGCGACCGGCTGCAAAGTCCCTGTGCGTTGTTGTCACGGGCACATCGTCCTCGAAGTAGCTTCTGCTACGCCTCCGGGCGCTGTACCCGTAACGCCTTGCCCAGGTACTCTTCGCCCGGTCTCGCAACGAACACAGTGTGCAGACACACCCCAGATGAGTGCTAAGGAGGAAAAACATGTTTTGTTACCAGTGTGAGCAGGCATCAAAGGGAGTTGGCTGTTCTGCGGTCAGTGTGTGCGGCAAGACTCCGGACGTTGCGGCGCTTCAGGATCTCCTGGTCCATGCGCTTCAGGGGCTCGCCCTGTATGCGACGGAGGGGCTCAAGGTCGGCGTTCGCGACAGAGAGGCGGGCGTCTTTACGGTGAAGGCGCTGTTCTCCACCCTGACCAACGTCAATTTCGATCCGGATGCCATTGTCGTCCAGATCAGGGATTGTGTCGCCCTCAGGGACAAACTTGCGGCAAAGGTGAGCGCTGCGGGAGGGAATACTGCATTCTCCGAGGGACCGGCCGTATTCAAGCCCGAGGCGACCATGGAGGGTCTGGTACGGCAGGGAGACAAGGTGGGACCCAAATCGGATGTCTCTATCGACCCTGACATTCTTTCGCTGCATCATACTGTATTGTATGGAATAAAAGGTGTTTCGGCCTATGCGGACCACTCGAGAATCCTGGGCAAGGAGGATGATGCCGTTTATGACTACCTGCATGAGGCCCTTGCCTCGATGACGAGAAGGGATCTGTCCCTGAACGACTGGGTGGGACTCGCCCTCAAGTGCGGCGAGATCAACCTAAAGGCGATGGAGCTCCTCGATGCGGCGAACACCGGCACCTATGGACATCCCGTGCCCACCCCTGTTCCCCTGGGTGCGAAGAAGGGCAAGGCGATCCTGGTATCGGGACATGATCTCAAGGATCTTGAAGAGATCCTCAAGCAGAGCGAGGGCAAGGGGGTTAACGTCTACACCCACGGTGAAATGCTGCCTGCCCACGCATATCCCGGACTGAAGAAATATTCCCATTTCTACGGCCACTACGGAACCGCGTGGCAGAACCAGCAGAAGGAGTTCGCACAGTTCCCCGGCGCCATCATGGTCACCACCAACTGCCTCCAGGAGCCCGATGAGTCGTACAAGGCGAACGTATTCACCGGAGGACGTGTGGGCTGGCCCGGAGTCACCCATATTTCCGACGGGAATTATGCCCCGCTGATCGAAAAGGCCCTTGCCCTTCCCGGATTTGCTGCGGATATGGAGTGTGCTTCTGTACTGACCGGCTTTGCGCGGAACACGGTCATGAGCGTCGCCGACAAGGTCATCGATGCAGTAAAGAACAACCACATCAAGCACTTTTTCCTGGTAGCCGGCTGCGATGGTGCAAAGCCCGGAAGGAACTACTACACCGAGTTTGTGGAGAAGGTTCCCGACAACTGCGTCGTACTGACCCTGGCCTGCGGAAAGTTCCGCTTCTTCGACAAACAGTTGGGCGACATCGGAGGCATTCCGAGACTCCTCGACGTCGGACAGTGCAATGACGCCTATTCCGCGATCCAGATTGCGGTGGCGCTCTCCAAGGCTTTCAATGTGGGTGTGAACGATCTCCCGCTTTCCCTTGTCCTCTCCTGGTACGAGCAGAAGGCGGTGGCGATCCTCCTTACTCTTCTGTACCTGGGTATCAAGGATATCCGGCTCGGTCCCTCTCTTCCGGCGTTCCTGACGCCCAACGTGGTGAATTTCCTGGTGCAGAATTTCAACATCATGCCGATTTCCACTCCGGATGCCGACCTGAAGGCCATCCTGGGAGACGGGTACGACGAAAAGAAAGCCGCCTAACGGGCGTGTGTTTCTCCCGGAGGAGGAAGGGTACTGTACCCCCTTCCTCCTCTTTTTCTTTTCCGCTGCAGGCAAACCATATCAAAGTACGCGAAATATTACTATAATTTATTCAGGAAGATATTTTTTCAGGGAAACCTTTGACACTCTGTGCCTCGTCCCGCCCTGTTCAGTTGTACCGGTTTTTTTGTAAAATGATATTTTCCCGGTGAGGAAGGGCATGCCGGGTCTGCCCTTTGGAGAGGAACAGACTAGGTCGTGTACGCAAAGTGTTTCGTCACGAGACCGAGCGAAGAGTCCTTGGGCAAGGCGTCACGGGTACAGCGCCCGGAGACGTAGCAGAAGCTACTTCGAGGACGATGTGCCCGGGAGAACGAGGATCCGGGGGCTCTGTAGCCGGCCGCAGTAGACACACTTTGCGTACACGACCTAGTACAATTCATCAATAGAGGTAAGGATACATGAAAAAAAGCGGTGTGATTGCGTTGGTGATTGCGGGCATTCTCCTGGTTGTGGCCGGGGTCTTTGTCGGATCGAGGCTCGATAGGGGAAAGGGACAGATCTCTTCCCCCTTTGTCGGGTTTCCTCAGTCCTTCGCCGACCTCTCCGCCAAGGTGAGCCCCGCCGTGGTCAATATCAGCACCACGACAACGGTCAGGGTCCCGGGAAATCCTTTCAGGCATTTCTTCGGACCCGGCGATGAGGGTCCCTTCGGTGAGTTCTTCAAGAGGTTTGACGGCGGCATCCCCGACAGGGAGTTGAAACAGCAGAGTCTCGGTTCCGGATTTATCTTCGATAAGAGCGGTTTTATCATCACCAACAATCATGTGGTCGAGAAGGCCGACGAGATAAAGGTAAAACTGGCTGACGGCCGCGAATTCACCGCGAAGGTGGTGGGGAGAGATCCCAAGACAGACCTGGCCCTCATAAAGATATCCTCCCTTTTCAAGGACCTGCCGACCCTTCCCCTTGGTGACTCTGAAAAAATGAGGGTGGGAGACTGGGTGCTTTCCATCGGCAACCCCTTCGGGCTGGAGCATACGGTGACCCAGGGCATTGTCAGTGCGAAGGGAAGGGTGATCGGGTCGGGACCCTACGACAATTTCATCCAGACCGATGCGCCCATCAACCCGGGCAACAGCGGGGGACCGCTGGTAAACCTGAACGGAGAGGTGATCGGCATTAATACCGCCATCATCGCCTCGGGACAGGGCATCGGCTTTGCAATCCCCAGCGATATGGCCAAGACAGTCATCTCGCAGATTAAGGAGAAGGGGAAAGTGGTCCGTGGGTGGATAGGGGTTTCCATCCAGAGTCTGACCCCCGAGCTTGCACAATCCCTGGGACTGAAGCAGATGGAAGGTGCCCTCGTGGGCGATGTCGTGCCGGGGGGGCCCGCGGATGCCGCGGGCATCAAGAGGGGTGATGTGATCGTCTCCTTCAACGGCAAACCGGTCAAGAACGTTTCCGCCTTATCGAGAGCGGTGGCAGAGACAGGGGTAGGGCAGACCGTTGAGACACGGGTAGTCAGGGAGGGAAAAGAGCTTCCCCTCAGGATTACGGTACAGGAAATGACGGAGGAGCGGATGTCGTCCCGCGCCTTCCTGCCGCGGAGCGAGCTGGGGATAACCGTTGAAAACATTACCCCTCATATCGCAGACCAGCTCAGGATACGGGACAGAAACGGTGTGGTAGTGATAGAGGTTGAGCCCGGAAGTCCCGCGGACAGCGCCGGAATCCAGCCGGGGGATATCATAAAGGAAGTGAACCGCACCCCGGTCAAGAACCTGGACGAATACCATGGTGCCATGGCAAAGACGAAGAAGGGCGCCCCGGTGCTTTTCCTGATCAGAAGGGGGGAACAGACCTTCTATCTCTCCATTAGGATCTCGTAAAATGTAGTATAATTGAGAAGTGCAGTTTCTGAAGTCTGCCCCATGGGGCAGCGGGCTGCAAAGGAGGTTTTCATGTTTGGACTCGGAGTGCCCGAAGTGATGATTATATCGGTGATCGGACTTTTGTTATTTGGTCCCAGCAAGCTCCCCTCCCTCGGAAGGAGTCTTGGAGAGGCCATCCGGGGTTTTAAAAAGGGGATAGAGGAAGTGACCTCTGATCAGCCGAAGATTGAAAAGGCGAAAAACGGAGTTGAGGGAAGCAAATAGGCGGAAGGCAGGAGGTCTTCCCGCTGCCTGCCCTCTTCTCCCATGACCCCGGCAGAGGAGAGGCGGAGCTCTTCAAGGGTACGGAACCGGCGTGTCCTGCCGCCCCTCTTTGCTCCTCAGCATATTGCTTGCCCTTTCCCTCTTTGCCTTCGGAATCCTGCTTGCCCTCTCTCTTCTCCATTTTATGTAAGCTACCAGGAATACCTGCTATAATTGGGAGAAAGGTGGAGAGGCCGTCCCGAAGCAGCTGAGCAGAGGAGAAGCAGTCTTTCATTCGGGGCCGGTACAGAAGGAACCGGAATGCAGGGATGTTTTGGTAGCGGACGCTTTCCGGAGCCATTCATCCCGATTCATGCTGCAGAGAGGAGATTTTATGAAAAAGAAAGGGAAAGTCCTGCTACAGGTCATGGTGCTCATGGGGACGGTGCTGTGGGGCGCTGCAGTCTTTTCAGCGGTGCGCTGGTACTCGCTTCATGAAGGAATGGAAAAGGCCCATGAGGAGAAAAAGCCTCTTATCGTCGATTTCTTCTACGGGAAGGGGTGCCCCCGGTGCGAGGTTCTCCAGACCCAGGTGTATGACAACCCCGATATTTCCCGGAAGATCATGGCTGATTTCATTCCCGTGCGCATTGACCTGACAAAAAAGCTTGACGAAGAGGAAGAGAAGCTTGGCGAACAATACGAGTATAAGAAAGACTGCCTGCTTCTATTTCTCGACCATAAGGGAGAGGTCATCAAAACACCGCAGGGAAAGAGTCTCTGCTTCATGGACACGGTAGACCCGGAAGGGTTTATACAATATCTTGATTTTGTAAAAGCGCACTACCGCACGAGCGGACAGTAGTGCACTACCTTCGGTCACCCTCTCCCTCGAGGGGAGAGGGTGACCGAGAGGGTTTTGAAACAGCTTCTAATAACGTGGAGGGGGCTCCGGAGGCCCGTCGGGACGGGCAGGCCTGCACCTCTGCAGTTCGTAATGGTTTTGTGCCGCTTCAATGCACGCCTTATCATCCTGCAGATGCCGTATCCTGTTTTCCACCCTGCTGAGCAGTTCCGCTTTCCGCCGCTCGAATACCGGATCGGGTCTGACAGCGGGTGAGCATGCGGAGAGGGAAAAAAGAGCGGCTGCAAGAGAGATGCTCAGAATGACAGTTCTTCTATTCACCGTGTTCACCTCCTTTTCTGTGCCACGTAGTGTACCACGTTCAGCGTAGAAAGATGTACACTCCCCGTTGAAGAGCACCCGGGACCGGAAAGAACGGACAGAGTCTATTCCTTATAACTGATAAAGGCCTGCTGACCGATCCTTTTGATAGCGAGATTCACCTCGAAGGCTTCTTCGAGCATCTCCTCCGTCAGCATTTCATGGGGAGAGCCCATTCCGAGGATCCTGCCCTTTTTAACCAGGATAACGGTATCGAACTCAAAGGCCATATTGATGTCGTGGAGCGCCATCATCACGGTCACATTTCTTATGCTTTTCAGGATCCGTATCAGTTCGAGCTGGTATTTGATATCCAGGTTTGCCAGGGGCTCGTCGAGCAGCAGGACCCCTGCACCCTGCAGAAGGGTCATGGCGATGAAGGCCCTCCTCCGCTCCCCTCCGCTTAATGTATTGACAAAGGAATTCTCCTTGTTCTCGAGGCCCACCATGCGCAACGCATCAGAGACACATACCGCAGGAGGGACGTCACCATAGGGATACCTCCCCATTTCCACCAACTCTCTGACACGGAAAGGCACCCCCAGGTCGAGCACCTGCGGCAGGTAGCTGAGGAGTTTTGCCTTATCCTTGCCCTTGTATTCGCGGAGGGGCTTGTTCCATAACGTAACGGTGCCCTTCGAGGGGGTATAGATTCCGCTCCCGAGTTTGAGGATAGTGGACTTCCCCGAGCCGTTCGCCCCGAGAAGGCATATGAATCTCCCTTCATCCACCGAAAGGTTCAGGTCCTCGATGAACCCCCCCGGGGGTGCATAGGAAAAGCTGACATGGTGGAAGAAGAGGATGCCCTTATTCATTCAGGATATCCCTCTTTTTAAGCAGGTAAAGGAAATAGGGGGCGCCGATCAGGGTGGTGATGATCCCGGAGGGGATCTCGGTGGGGGCGATGACCGTTCTTCCCAGCAGGTCGGAGATCATGAGGATGGAGCCCCCTGCCAGCGCGGAACAAGGGATGAGCAGTGCATTGTTGGATCCCACCAGGAAACGCATGATATGCGGCATGAGGAGGCCGATAAACCCGATCATTCCGCCCATCGAGACCGAAGAGGAGGTCATCAGGCAGACGGAGACGAACAGGATGAGTCTCTCCCGCTGGGGAGAGAAGCCGAGACTGTGAGCGAGATCATCGCCGAGAATGAGGCTGTTGAGTGCGCGCGACCTGAGGAGGGCGATAACGATTCCCGTAGTGATAAAAAAGAGGCCGTAAGGGATGGTGGACCATTCCGCGGTGGAAAGGTCTCCGAACATCCATAAAATGGCCCTCCGCAGGCCCTCGTCGGTGGAGAGACTCATCAGGAGCATCAGCAGGGCGGAGAAGAGGAACCCGAGGCCGATGCCCGCCAGGAGGAGGCGTTCAGGCCATATTCCGCCTCTCCTCATGCTCATGATGCCGACGATGCCGCCGGTGACCACCGCTCCGAAAAAAGCGAGCAGGGGAACGGCAAACGAGGCGATCCCCAGAATGAGCCCGGCGGAGGCGGCCAGGGAGGCGCCGCTGGACAGCCCGAGGATATAGGGGTCTGCCAGGGGGTTCCTCAGGATCCCCTGGAGCACCGCGCCCGAAGATCCGAGGGCGATCCCTATCAGCGCGGCGGCGAAAACGCGCGGGAGCCTGACATGCAGCAGGATCTCCTCTTCCGTGCCGTCCATCCGGAAGGGGTTGATGGAATGGGGCCCGGCAAAAAGGGCGATTCCGAACGCAAGGACAGCGACACACACCAGAAGTGTTATCTTTCCCTTCATCTCTTCGCCGCGTCCCTGTCGACGATCCCGGACAGCTCTTCAAGTCCCTTGACAAGGCGCGGACCCAGCCGGTAAAGGTTATCGCTCATATAGTAGACATGCCCTCCCTGCACCGCGGGGACCGACCGCAGCCTCTTCAGGAGTTTCTCCGATACCTCCCCGATCCCGTGTCCCTTTCCGATAATAATGATATCGGGACTCCGGCGCAGCACTTCTTCCAGGGAATACTTCGGATATGCCATCGGTGCCTGAGCCGCGATATTCTTCTGGCCGATGAGGGAAATGGCATCATGTACGGCGGTGCCGGGCCCGGCGACAATGAGGGGTTCCGGCCAGACAATATAGAGGATCCGGCGGGACGAAAGGCGCCGCTTTTCGGTCATCGTCGCCAGTGCCGTCTCGATCTCCCGCGCCAGGCGGTCCGCATTCTCCCGGACTTCCAGGACGGCACCCATTTCACGGATGGCGGCGGGGAGGTCATGGATTCTCCGGGCCGTGAAAACGTACGTTTTTATACGAAAAGCGCGTAACCTCTTCTCAAACTCCCTCTGGTTGCCATCCGTGTTTACCACGACAAGGTCCGGCTTTGCCGCGAGGATCGCTTCGAGAGAGGGAGTGGACATCCCCCCTATCTTCGGCTTCCTCTTCGCCTCTTCAGGAGCATCACAGAAGGTGGTGACTCCCACGATCCGGTCTTCCAGTCCGAGGGCGAAGAGGATCTCCGTCAGGTTCGGGGCAAGGGAAATGATGCGTTGCGGGGCACCCCCTGCATCCACTGCCGGCGCCCCACAAAAGAACAGCGCTAAGGCAGCCAGGGCGATAAGGGCTCCCTGCAGGGTCCTTCCTCTCATTGTCTCCCTCCATAAAACATATCGAATGCAACAAAAAAGCCCCTAAGGGGGAAAGCTTCCTTAGGGACTGCACCCTATTCCTTATCATTACTCCGGCAGATAAATAGCATGAAGTTTTTGCCTGTCATTCCGGCTCGTCAGGAATCTCTCTTTAAGAGGGATTCCTGATGTTCAATTGCCGGTTTGATAGGCCATAGAGACACCTGATGACTTTAGTAAATCGGAACAGGATGCGAAAAGTCAAGATGGGAGCAGGACATATTGACAGGTTTTTTCCGGAGAGGGTATAGTTATTTGCTGTTTGCCGGGGAGGAGCCCGGGTTCCCCGCATGTATTACAAATAGAGAAGGAGAAGTACCATGAAGAAGATGTTTCTGGCATCCTTTATCGTTTTCATGTCCTGCGTTCTGGTGCAGTCTGTCCTGGCAGTCCCCTATGACCGTCTCCTGGACAGAATCGACGATTTCCAGCGAAGAATCATACGGGGGGAAAAGTCAGGAGAGCTTACCTCTCCGGAGTCGGTGCAGCTGCAGCGCAGACTGGACAATATCCGCGACGATCTGGAGGCGGCGAAGAGACGGGGCCCCCTACCTCCCTTCGAGATCAAAGAGCTCCACCGGAGGCTCGATATTCTTGAAAGGGACATCTACCGCCAAAAGCATGATCCGCAGAGGAGATAGAGAACAAAACAGGGACATAATACTATTTTATTGGGGTGTTATCTGTATTGTACGAACACCGCATGACTACGATGTCCTGTATGGCCCTAAAGGAAAAGTCGGACGTAACCTGCTGAAACAGACCGGGAAAGTGCTGGCTTGCAGGATTTTTGTTCCGGCCTGAAGCGGGCATTCGGACAGGTAACTATGTTATACTATCAGCTCAATGGCGGTTTACTGGAGAGGTGCCGGAGCGGTTGAACGGGGCGGTCTCGAAAACCGTTGTGGGATTACATCTCACCCAGGGTTCGAATCCCTGCCTCTCCGCCATTTTCAAAGAGTTACCCTTTTCTGTGAGATTCATTCGGTTCCCCTATTGGTACCCACTGTAACCGTTTTGTAACCATTCACTCTTTCCTCTGCTTCCCGATGTAACTGTGTAACCTTTTCTGCCGCGCTCTTTAGGTCGGCCTCGTTTACGATATTGTAGCGGTCGAATACCGAGCGGGTTTTGTGGCCACTGATCTTCATTGCTACCCTCTCCGGGATACTGGCGCGTACCATATTCCGGATTGCCGTTCTCCGAAGGTCATGGAAAATTTTGTCATGTCTCTTTAGCTGCGTTCCTTGGCACTTTCGACAGGTAAGTCGCTTCCGCAGCTTTTTCTCTGAGATTGCCGTTATCTCTCCGCAATCCTTGCACTTGTAATGCAGTTCTCTACCCATTTTCAATAGTGCTCTATCCCAGGCATCGCCAAAGTCTTTAATCTGGTTTCCGCGGGGGTTGAAAAATACATAAGGACAGGAAGGGCATTTCTCATCCCTGAGTATTTTTTGTTGTAGAAGGGTTTGAAACAATTCCCCGGAGAGAAAAATAATACGTGCCTCATTGTTTTTGGTATTGTCAGCATCAAGAATTATTTTCCCCTCTACCATGTCTACTTGTGACCACTGAAGGTCAAGGATTTCCCGCAACCTCATACCGGTATGGTATCCTTGAGTGAGTACAGGCTTCAGATAATCCGGAAGATGGACTTTGATGCCTAAATATTCATCATGCTCAAAATATCCTGTTCTCGCGCTGTTTTCTTTGAGCATAGGGATATAAGGAACATTTACCACTTTCGGAGGGGTTTGTCTTGATGCAAGAGTGAAAGACCTTTTTAACGCCGTAAGCTCTCGGTTGATTGTTCCATTTTCTGCCTTCTCTGCCTGCCGTTTCAGAACATAACGCTGAATCTCCCCGGTAGTAATATTGATAGTCTTTGTGCCGCTGAAATACCCTTTCAGGTGCTTTATACTGAGTTCTATGCGGTCAAGGCTTTTCCGGGCATTGATGCGGTAATCATTTAAGAGGTCTTCTGCAAGCTCATCAAAGGTGATGCGTTCAACCTTCAGGCCGTGGAACTTACCATCAACTATGGACCCCTCACGGCTCTTCAGGAGCTTCCTTGCTTCCGTCTCCTTTTCGGAACCGCTGCTCTCATAGAAGGGCTTTCCATTGCGGTAATATTTAATCCACCATACGCCACCGCGCTTATACACGCTACCCATAACTACTTCCTCCTTTTCGTTTTCATTTTTGCTGCATCCTTCGGCGGTCTGCCTGCCTTTCTAATTTCACCCCCTTTTTTCTTAAGGCATTTAAGCGCGATGTGAAGGAAAGGTGGTATCTTCAGTTCTCCCCGTTCCCATCTGCTTACAGTATTCGTACTGACTCCTAGTTCTATAGCAAGATCCGATTGACTATAGCCGTTACTCTTGCGCCATTCATGAAGTTCGGTTCTATCCATGAATAATTATATACAAAACGTATATAATAAAATCAAGGTTTATTTTTGGCAGGGGAGCGCTCCGGTGTCGTGTTCGATGAACTTATTGCCGTCTATCCATGCATCAAGGTCCCTGAGGTCCAGAAGTTTCCGCTTGCCATCCCGGACATAGGGGAGCTTGCCGGTGCGTACCATCTCCGCAACGGTCCAAGGGGAACGGGAAAGATACTCTCCCGCCTCTCTTATGGAGATGAGCCGCTTTCCTGGTCCCGTAGTTTTGTTCCACTGTTTCATGGTTACAGTTCGGTTACATCCTGCTTTTTATTTCAAATAAAACAGCGTGTTAAAATCACACAACGGTTTCATTAACCTTCCAGTATTGCTTTGAAATCAGACAACCTGATCACCACAAGCTCCCCCCGCATGTGCTTCTCCTTGAGCACCAAGACAGGTATCTTCTCCGGGTAATACCGTTCCGCTTGCTTCAGTCCATCTTTCAGAAATCCGCTGATCTTCTGCCGGTACTTGCACTCAATGGACAAAAGGGGATGCTCTATGTCCGGTGCTGATAGTGAGAAGTTCATTCCCCGGCTTATCCTCTTGCCGCCAAGCGCTGCCGCTGTCTTCCGCTCATGGTTCTTCCAATTCGCCATTATCCTATGCCTCTGATGGGGGTAGGGGAGCAGGATTAAACAGGGATATCCCCATATAGGCCCCTCTGGGTACGAAATATACAAAAAGCCGTCTATTCCCCATCCTCTCCCCCCATTTTCAGATGTCCCCCTGTGGCACTTTCCACAAACTCCCGGAGTCCGGGGTTCTCATTGCAGAGTTTTTCCAGCCGGTCCATAGCTTCCCGATAGCGGCTCGATACTTCAGCGTAGGCAATGTTCGCTGTACTCTGTCCCTCTAGCAGCCGCCTCTGCTGAAAGGTTCTGTCCATAATGGCGACGGTCTCAATGGGTTTAGTTTTGCCTTCATCCAGCATCTCATGCAGGCGTGCCCGTGCTTTCCCGCCCAACAGACATAAGTCATCAATCTCCCGGTCTCTGATTACCTGCATAAAACTCTTTATTTCGGGATCGCTAAAGAGGTCCATGGAGAGGTACTTAGAGACAGTATGATTGCTCATGCCGATCTTCTTTGCTATGGCGGTAGGGCTGTGTCCCATGTCGCTTAAAACTTTCATCCGTGCCAATTCCTTTTTAGTGGGTTTTGGTTTCCTCGGTCCCATGTTCATTTCCTCCTTGTGCCGTCATTTAAAAAGTGTTTTCCCTGGTAGGGGGAGGGGGGCAACAGGGACTCCCAAGGGGCGATAAATATCATTCTTCCTCCTGAGGCCCGTCAAAATTTTCGTTCTGGTTAATCGTTATGGGCTCTGGGTTCTCGTACTCACTCAAATCGACTTTCACGAGAGTTACCGTGTCAATGTTCAAATTCATATTCTTGGATGCGGGGAAGAGGTCGTGCAGCTTCGCCACATTCTCCACTGCCCTTAATGATGCCTGAGGGTCCATGGAATCTCCCCAGTGTTTGAATCTCTCCGCTACCCATTCCGGAGAAGCACCTTTCATGCTCAACAGGTCGGTAATAGCAGCCTTAATTTCCGGTTCTTTGGCAAGCCTGCATCCTATCGTTTTAGCACTATCCCGGCTCGTTACATCGAAGGCTTCCATTGCTGCCGCCGTTTGGGTTCTCCCCTGAGTAAGAGCGAGTACAAAGCGCTGTTCTTTGCCCGTTAGCCGCTTCACTGATTCCGGGAGCACACAAGCTCTTAGCTTCTTTAAGCGTTTCGTGATTGCCGGTTCACTGACATTGAAGAATGCAGCACAGTCTTTTTGAGATTTACCGTCCTCAATCATTTCTAAAAGTTTGCTATCGTCAATCTTTCGCATTATTCCTCCGTTTACTGGCAACTCCAGTTAATTAGGTTAATTCTCGTCATGCTTTCTGATGGTGTGATAGTATGCACGTATGCACAGCGTTTCCAGTTCCGCCATCCCCCGCTTGAAATCATCGATGCTTCCCGACATCCACGCCGTATCAAGTTGCCTATTGCTTTCCCTAATCATTTCCCAAAGTGCTGCAGGTATCTTTTCCGGTGAGAAGGGGTAGAGGCTCAACCTCTCGGTATGCTCGTGGAATAACCTATCTCGTTCATGCAGATCATGGGGTCTGGGGTGCATCTCGGTGATCTTCCCGGCAAGCAGGAGAGCCGCTGCTTTATCGGCAGGCATGGAGATGATTTGCCCTGCAAGAAGGGCTCTTTCCCCATCCTTCGTTCTAACCTTGATCTGTCCGGACACCATGTATTTCATAGCGCCTCCTCGGACAGGTCCAGAACCTCAATCACTTCATCTGTCCGTTCTGTCCAATAAGGGGCCAGACAGTTGGACAATTGGCTTCCATCAAGGGTTTCAGGGGTATTCGTTTGGTCATCTGTCCGAAAGTCCCGGACAGGTTCAAGGAGTGTTGGATTTATCTGTCCGTCTGTCCGGTATATAGGGTCGGACACGTGGACACATCCGATTGCCTGATAGAAAACCGCTTTTCCCTCGCGGGTAGAGGTCCAGTATCTCCCCTCTCCCTTCTTCAGGAGACTGATAACTTTTCCCTTGCTCTTGATGTCTAATTCGTCCTTGGCAAGCTCAAATATGTTTCCTTGGTTAAGGCGCGGCTTCTCTTTCAGGAAGTGGTATATTCCCTGCAAGTCCAGTTCGTCCGGGTCTTCGGCCTTCACAAAACCCCTTTCCTTATCGAAGGCCATAAAGACATGAAAGGGTTCATACCGGGTCTTGTCTTTTGTTCCTAGTCGGTATAAGCACTCTTGGTCGTCTTCGTCCTCCACCTCTCCCCCTTCGGGATTACCCTTCTTCACCTTGTGCAGACTTAGCACATGGTCAGCAAGATCAAGAATTGCCGTGCTGCCCTTGTAGGTCCGGTCGTTCCCTTTCGGAGTATGGTGAAGCAGGAGAATTGTAAAGTCCATGTCCCGAAGGTCTTTCAGCTTGGACATGATTACGGCCATGTCCTGACTGTTGTTCTCGTCCTTGGACTGAGAGGCGCGGAGAGTATCGAATACGAGAAGGCTTCCTTTGGGTAGGTGTTTGTAAGCCTCAGCGTCCAGACTGTCCAGCTTCGGCGGCTTCATCTCCTCGTTGGCATTGTGCCAAAACAGAACATCATCCGCCCCGATCTTCCGTATCCTGTCCACCAAGACCGGCAGGGAGTTCTCGAAATCAATGAAGACGACGCTCATCTTTTGGGTATCAAGTCCCATGAAGGGGATACCCCGGCTTATGCTGTCGGCAAGCACAAGGCATACCCAGGTTTTCCCGATACCTCCCCGGCCATGCAGTAGGGTGATACTCTGTTTAGGCAGGAGCCGATCAATACACCACTCGATGCAGCATTCTATTGTCCGAAGGTCTGCACCCCTTTGTAGTGCTGAAAGTGGCGTAAATACTGCATTGTCCAACTGTCCACCCCCTATATCTGGACTTTCGGACAGATCGTATGCAGGGGTGTTTTTCATAAATTCGAGAAGCTGCTCACAGGTACCCCCGGCTTGTATCCAATCCGATACATCACCCTTTGGCGGGAGTCCAGGGATCTCCACCACCTTTACCGATTCAGCGATACCGTGAAGGGACCGGGCTACTTGTTCGGCGTGCTTCCGGCCTGGCTCGTCATTGTCGGGCAGGATAGCAACCTTTTTGCCCCTGAACCACTGATTGTACTCTTTTCGCCATTTACCGGCTCCCATTGCGCTGCAGGTAGCTACAAGGCCAATTCCCTTGAGGGAAAGAACATCCTTTTCCCCTTCCACAATAAGAACGGACTTTGCCGGAATGACTGCCTGAAGATTGAAAGGAACAAGCTCAATGCCCTGAAGGTTCCATATCCACCCGCCTTTATTGTCCGGCCTTCTCTGCCTGAAGCTCTTCGGCTCGTAGCGTACGACCTCAAAGAGCACCTTTCCTTCCGTGTCCCTATATGGGTATGTATCAACGATCTTTGACGCTGGACTCGCTTTTAGTCCAGCACGGTCTGCAAGGGCATTGAACGCGGTCCTGTAGTCGCATCCGTGTCTCTTCATATAGAAATCGAAGACACTGCCGCCCCCGCATCCTGCAAGGCAATTCCATTGCCCCGTCGAGAGGTTCACAGATAGGGACGGGTTAGTATCCTCGTGCAATGGACACAGCGCTATTGCCTTGTTGTCGCCGTTAGTCTTCAGGGAGGAGAGTTCGGAAACATAGAAGGTCCTTATGTCCAGACTATTCAGAATCGTTTGCCTGTCCATGCTACACCTCGCGTAGCTTCAGAAGGAAAAAGAGGAAGGCGATAACAAACCATGGCATAAGCTCATAACAGGCGAGAGCAACCAGAAATGCCTTTATTCTTCTCCTCATTATTGCCTCCCCCCTGCCTGCTTCAGGCTGAAAATAGCCCCCCGAACTGTTTTCAGGCTTTTGATATAATCCAGGATAGGGCAAGGCTTGTTGTCATAAATTTCTTGTAGGCTATGGGCGATATCCCCTTCAACCTCGAAAGCTATTCGCCCATCGTACTTCTTAACTGGTTTGAATCGGTGCCCCCTAAGGGCAAGGTAGGCGACAACGGCGGTATCCTCAAGCGTGCTCTTTTCCAATTCCATTCCCTCCGAACGATGTGATGATTCCATTTCATCATACGGTGGGAATATGACAAACCCACACAAATAATCCTTTTTGCGGTAATTACGTGGGTAAAATGTCAGGCGGTGGAGAAGAGGCTATCTCTTGTCTAAATCTGACAGAATCTCGGTGAGCTCTTTTTTAAGGGTCTCCTCTTGCGAAATGCGGTATTCCACAAGTTTCTGGAGATTCCTTGAACTGAAAAGCTCATTTTCTTTCGGTGGTGAGTCTTGTTTTGTCGTTTCCCCGTTTTCGCAATCGTGGTGGAATTCTGTCTGCTTTGCTGTCTCCGAAAAAGCCTCATATCCCAGTAAGGAAGCGCTACGATAAGCATCATTGGAAAAAGGGGAGAATATCAATTCACTTAATTGTATGGAGTAATATTCCGCCAAATGATAAATGGCAAGCTTTGCCCTTTTCTTTGCTATGTCACGTTCCATCCTATCAAGAGGCTTTCTGAAAATCAGTTCAATTGAAGCTGCGAGATAACACAGGTAGGAGAGCTTGTCCCGCTCGTAAAATGAATGCGTCTTTTCAATCTTCCCCTGGCGACTGTATGCACGGGCATTCTTAATGCCAATCAATAATGTGTTGTGATTAATTTTTCTTCCTCTGCCGGTCAGCGGTGTTGCCTCAAGCAGATAATCTTCTATGCCCTTACCCGTTAGCCACTTAAAATTGTATTGCGCATTCTTAATGAAATAGGGGTCTTTGCTTTCTACGGAAGCAGCAAGCTCTTTTAAAAAAATGAATTGAACACTGCGTAAAGTCCTTATCTCATCTATCATTTTATCTATGGCTTCCCTGCTCCATCGAGGAGTCACCTTTTCCGCTATGTCCTTCTGTTTATAGATCATCCCTAAGATCATTGCATCTCTCAGTTCCTCATATTCAATGATGTCGATGCCTATTTTTTCCCATTTAAGCATGGTATTCATCGCTAAAATATCATCGGCTTTAGAAAACAGTTCCCATTCTTTATTTCGGGGTCGTCCAGGATGCTTATAGTGTTCCCGTTCTTTTATGTGCCCGATTTTTTTCTTCACATCTATTGCTTTAATAAGCGATGTTGCAATTGCTTCCGGCTTCTTGGTAGTAACATAGTGCCCTTGCCAGACAGTGAAGATGACGCTCTCTGGATATTTTTCAAGAAAAGCCTGATATGCCATTTTTTGATTTTTTTCAGATGTGGGGGGATACTTGCGAATCAATCCCTCAAGAACTTGAACAATCTCATTGCGGTCAAACCAGTCTTTATCCTTTTTCGTTCCCATTTCTACCTCTCCGCCGTGGTTTCTCCGGAATTGATCAGGGAAGGCCGCCGGAGTGCGGCTTTTCGGGAGCTACCCTATCCCCTGATATTTTACTTTTTAAAGTGAGCTGAAGCCTCCCTTTTCCTGCTCCTCGGCAGAGAGAGCCGCTATCTCTTTCACCTCTTTCACGGAAAGGCTTCTCGATCACATCAAAGGCAATCCCGTGAGCAAGGAGGCGATTCTCCCTTTCCTGCTTGGCTCAATTAACAGTGATACTCTTTGAGCACGTTCCGAAAGATGAAACGGTCGCTGTCACCGTTAGCGTCCCCGAAGAATAAGAGCTATTCGGAATTACAAAATACAGTGCAGCGATCTGAATTTTATTACTACCTGTTATATATAACTGCCCCTTGTAATTCGCCGTCATATTAAATTTACCTGAATCAGATGAAGGATAATTAATATCTACATCGTAATCCACAAGCTCTGAATCAGTCTTGATAAAGTAATTTGCAAAGGTGAGGGTATCACCTTTTTTGGCAGTAGTCACCATCTTTCCCTTGCTATCAGTTATATTGCAGACCGCAAGCGTCGTTTTATAAAGCCTTAAATCCCTCGGGTCAAAGTCATCGTCCAGTGTATCTAAATCAAACCCAAAAGCAGCGACAGGCAGGCAGAACAAAAGAAGTGTAATCAGTCCTTTCATCATGGCAACCTCCTGAGTGTTTTTACCTATTCTACGCATTCTAATCCAAGAGTCAATAAAAAAGAGAGGCCCGAAACCTTCCCTTTTCCGTTTACTATGCGGCTTGCTTGTCCTCGTCGTTCCCTCGGTCGCTCTTCCACCTCCTGCAAATTTCCCTATTGTAACCATTTTTGTAACCCTTACCCGCAACAATCAGCAATTTCCCGCAACTTGTAGCAACAATGCATTCATTAGCAAAAGTGGTTGAAATAAAATGGTATTTACCCATTTTTCAATGCCTTGCAAGCAAGTGTGAAAAGTTCTATGGTCGCACTCGAAAACCGTTGTGGGATTGTATCCCACCCAGGGTTCGAATCCCTGCCTCTCCGCCATTCTGTTTTCTGAGGTGTCATTATCTCGAAAGCAGTGCGGAGCCTGTCCCCGCCTGTCGGGGATCGCCGGAATCCTTTTCAGCATCTCCCCTGCCACGCCAGACACTTCGGGCGTTTCCTGAAAGTATTTTTCTTCTCCCGTATCTTCCATCTATGCTACAATTAGCTCTCGGCAAAAAGGGAATTAATTGGAGAATCGGAAAGTGGAGAAAAAGACTGTCCTGGTGGTTGATGACGAAAAGAGTGCCCGGTTCCTGATCGAGAGCCAGCTCAAGCAGTGGAGCTTCGATACGCTTTCCGCATGTGACGGCGCCGAAGCCCTCCGTATCCTGGAGCGTGCCCCGGTAGACCTCATCATCTCCGACCAGAAGATGCCGAACATGGACGGACTGGCGCTCCTGAAAGCGGTAAAAGAGAGGTGGGAGAATATCCCTTTCATCATGCTCACGGCCCACGGCAGTATCGACAAAGCAGTGGCTTCCATCAGGAGCGGTGCATACGATTACATCCAGAAGCCGTATGTTGCCGATGATCTGGCGGCTACCGTCAAACGCGCATTGGAGTACCATCGCCTGAACGAGGAGAACAGGAGGCTCAGGGGGCAGCTGCGCGGTCTCTACAGTTTTCAGAATATCGTCACGCGCTCCCCCCTTATGATGGATGCCCTCAGACTTGCCGAGCGGGTGGCGGCGGCGCCGAACACGACGGTACTGATATGCGGCGAGAGCGGCACGGGAAAGGAAGTGCTTGCGCGGGCCATCCATTATGCGGGGGACCGGCTGGAGAACAGCTTTGTTGCCGTCAACTGCGCCGCGGTACCGGCCCCCCTCCTGGAGAGCGAGCTTTTCGGCCACGTAAAAGGCGCCTTCTCCGGTGCCGACAGGAACAGGGAGGGGAAATTCGCCCTTGCGCAGCGGGGGACCCTTCTCATGGACGAGGTCGGCGATATGCCGCTGGACATCCAGGTCAAAATACTCCGGGTGTTGCAGGAGCGTGTTTACGAAAGCCTTGGCTCGGACAGACCGGTTCCCGTAGACTGCCGGATCATCGCCGCAACACACAAGGATATTGCTGAAATGGTGAGAGAGGGACGTTTCAGGGAGGACCTCTTCCACCGCATCAACGTCTTTCCTATCTTCCTCCCGCCCCTGAGAGAGCGGAAGGAGGATATCCCTCTTCTTGCGGAGCATTTCCTGGAGCGGTTGAGAAGCGAGTTGGGCAAGCATATTCCGGGTATATCCGAGGGAGCGATGGAAGTCCTTGTTGCGCACTACTGGCCCGGCAACATCAGGGAGCTCAGGAACTGCCTGGAGCGCGCCGCCATCATCACCGACGGAGAGCATATCGGTCCGGAGCATCTTACGATAGTGCACGAGAAGGGCATTGCCCACCCTCCTGGGAACGGATCACCTCGCAGCAACGCCGCGGAAACGGACTTTCCCTCTTTAATGACCATCAGTGATGCGGAGAAGATTGCGATTCAGCGGGCACTAGCCCATACCAAAGGCAGGAAAGTGAAGGCGGCATCGATTCTGCAAATCGATTTCAAGACTTTGGTGCGGAAAATGAAAGAGTATGGATTATAGGAGCGCCTGCACCTGCGGGAGGCGACCTTCGTCGGCATCTTTTTTGCTTTATAGCGTACGATGCACCTTTTTTGTATCTTCCCCAAATCGACGCGGAGGAGCCTATGATGTACCGGAATATCGAGACATCACACGAGGATTTTGAGCAGCAGGTCGTCAAAAGGTCGAAAGAGGTCCTCTCGGACCCTGCGTACCACGATTCCCCGCTCATCGAGGAATACCGCGAGCTTGGAAGAAATTACGAGAAACTTCTCCGCCGCTTCTACCGCATCGCCACGATAAGCGATTCTTTCCAGAACCGGCTCAAGGAATCGAACCAGGAGCTCACGGACCTCTCCTTCCGGATGCGGGGCGCACTTGAATCGGAAAAACGCTTTATCGCCTCGATGAGCCACGAGCTCAGGACGCCTCTCAACGCCATCATCGGGCTGATCGAGATCCTGCGCACCACCCCCCTCAATGAAGATCAGCGCACGCTTATCGACAACGCCGGGGAAAGCTCCCGGCACCTGCTGTCCCTTATCAGTGATGTCCTCGACATATCCAGGATCGATGCAGGGGAGCTCGACCTGGTGCGGGAGTCTTTTGATCTTGTCACGCTTCTCCGGGAGTGTATCGATATGGTCGCCCCCCTCGTCAAGGAGGGGGTTTCGCTGCGGACCGAGCTGCCCCACGCCAGGATGCCGGTGATCGGGGATAAGCTCCGCCTGAAGCAGATCTTCCTGAACCTCCTCGGAAATGCCGCCAAATTTACGGAAAAGGGAGAGATCCGTCTTCTCCTGGTCCGGCGGGAAAGTGCCGGCGAAGGCAGGATAAGGGTGAAGCTCTGCGTGGAGGACACCGGCATCGGCATTGCCCGCGAGGCGCAAGGAGAGATCTTTCTGCCCTTCAGGAAGCACGGCTCTCCCCGGTATGACGGCACGGGGCTCGGCCTTTCCATTTCCCGCAGCCTGGCAAGGATGATGGACGGAGATATCGAAGTGGAAAGTGCGGAGGGAAAGGGCTCCGCTTTCTTTGTCTCTTTCGTCATCGAGACGGATCCTTCCGCCAGGTCAGCCGGGGCCGTGCGACGGGACACCTCCGCGGTAAACGGGGAGCTTGCGACAATGAGGGTGCTTCTGGTGGAGGACCTCGAAATGAACATCTTTGTCGCCCGTGAGATGCTCCACCGGTTTTTCGGGATCGACCCCGACATCGCGCGTGACGGTGCGGAAGCGGTGGAGAAGGTAAGAGGAAACCGCTATGATATAGTCTTCATGGATATTCACATGCCGGTCATGGACGGGATCGAGGCTACGAAGACCATACGGAAGCTCCGTACCGGCGTCCCGGTTATCGGGTTGTCCGCCGACGCCCTGTCCACGGATATCGAGGGTGCGAAGAGGGCGGGCATGGACGACTATCTTACAAAGCCTGTCAGCTGTGATGCCCTGGAGGCTGTCCTGAGGCGTTTTGCGCCGAACGGCAGGAAGCAGACTGAAAAAAAACGCTTTGACCGGAAAGGGAAGACCGCGACGGGTGAGGGGAGAGAGAGAGTCGTCGCTCATGTCATGAAGTCATACATAAACGATCGTGATTTTGCCGTGGAGATGTACCGCATCTGCGCGGAATCGGTTGCCTCCCTCACTGTCCAGGTCCGGGAAAAGATAGCGAAAGGGGAATATGACCGCCTGCCTGAGATGCTCCATAATCTGAAGGGAGTGCTGCTGCAATGCGGCCTGAAAGAAGAGGGGCGAAAGGCGTCGGAGCTCGAAGGGATGGCGGAAAGGGGAGAGGGCCTGAAGGCCGTCGGAACCGGTGTGCAGAGGCTTTTCCGCAAGCTCGGGGACTATTTTCCGGAGGAGGGGCGATCGTGCTGAAGAGGCCGGGTCTCAAGGGACGCTTTATCCTGATCGTCTCTGTCGTGTATCTTGCCATTGGACTGTTGACCCTGCTCGCTTTTTACATGGCCGTGGAAGGGGTGGTGCGGACTTTCGGTGCCGATTTTGCGATCAAGCAGGTACTGCTCGAAAAGACCAAGCTGCTTTCGGTGATACAACGGGAAGCGGCACTCGCCCTGAAGCTCGTGGATTCACCCGTCATCAAGAAGTGGATGCTCGATGAAGACAACCTTGTTGCCAGAAGAGATGCTTTTGCGGAGCTCGAGAGCTTCCGGCAGCATTTTGCCGACCGGAGCTGCTTCGTCGCTGTTTGGGGCTCACACCGCTATTACAACATCCCGGCGGACGGGAAGATGGTGGTGGTTACCCTCAGGGAGGACGCCCCTTCCGATGTATGGTATTTCAAGACCATGGAACAGGTGGAGTCCTATGCCCTCAACCTCGATTTCGATGTCCATGTCAAGGCGACCAAAGTATGGGTAAATGCGATAGTAAAAAACGAAGGCCGGAAGATCGGCGTAGGGGGCAGCGGTATCGACATTACCGGCTTCGTCAATGAAATCGTCTCTTCGGGGGAGGACGGCGTGTCCACAATCCTGATCGACAGGGACGGGGCGATTATGGGACACAAGAACAAGGAGTATCTCGAGCACAACGCACGGGTATGGAACACCGGAAAAAGGAAGATCACCATCTACGACCAGATGGCGGAGAAAGAAGACAGGGCCGCCCTTGCGAAGATCCTTGCCTCCCTTGCCGGAGGCACGCGGGAGGTCGAGACCTCTTTCTTCCGCATCGGGGGAAAGCGATATTTAATGGCCGGCGCCTTCCTGAAGGAGATAGGGTGGTACAATATCGTTCTGTTGGACATCTCGAAGATTATCAGCATCAGGGACTTCATGCCGATTCTGGGTATCATCGTCTTTTCCCTGCTCTCCCTTATCGTGATCATTACTCTCCTGTTGAACAGGATCGTCCTTACCCCCCTCGTCGATCTGACCGCTTCCTCCCGCGAGATAGCGAGGGGCAATTACGACGTCATCCTCCCGGTGGCGAGGAACGACGAGTTAGGCATGGTATCGGAGTCTTTCAACCACATGGTACGTACCGTCAGGGACTATACCGAGAACCTGGAGCATAGGGTAAACGAGAGGACGGAGGATCTCCTGAAGGCGAACCGGCAGCTCGAGGAATCCAACAGGCTGATTATGGACAGCATACGCTACGCGCAGATGATCCAGTCCTCGGTCCTGCCCAAGGATGACGTGCTCAGGGCCTGGATGCCCGGTTTCTTTGCCGTGTACCGGCCGAGGGACGTGGTGGGGGGCGATTTCTACTACTTCAGGGAGCATGGGGACTCCTTCCTGATCGCGGTTGCGGACTGCACCGGGCACGGGGTGCCGGGCGCTTTCATGACCATGATTGCCCATGCGGTGCTGAACCACATTACCGACGCACTCTGTCCCGACGACCCGGCGACCATCCTGAAGGAGCTGAACAGGATCTTCAAGGCTACGCTGCAGCAGGACGCCGGCCGGATGGGAATGGACAACGGCCTCGACATCGGCATCTGCTACTGCAAGCCGGCCGGGAACGAAGTGGTTTTCGCGGGGGCGAAAATGTCCCTCTTCTGTGCCGTGGAGGGCGAGCTGCGGGAGATCAAGGGCGACAGGCAGCCCATCGGCTACTCGAATTCCGATGCCGGGTTCGGTTATGCGAACTCGGTCCTTCCGGCGGCGGGTGCGACATTCTACCTGGCGACGGACGGGCTCATGGACCAGAGCGGAGGAGACCGGGGGCTGGCCTTCGGGAACGAGCGCTTCAGGAACATGATCATCGCTGCCGCCTCCCGCCCATTGGAGGAGCAAAAGGAGCTTTTTGAAGAGACCCTGCGGGAATACCAGGGGAGCAGACCCCAAAGGGACGATATTACATTCCTGGGCTTCAGGATATGAGCAAAAGGAGGGAATACACGGATGGAGAGCCTTGACCTGTTTGACTTGCGCAAATCTTTCACGGAAAAGGGGATCATGATATGTTTTATCGGTCCCTTCTCCCACAGCATCATCGAAGAGCTCGGAAAAGCCGTGAAGAGATATCTCGAGAGTGAGGAGGCGACCAAGTCCGTCATTACGGATATTTTCGCGGTATTCGTGGAGCAGACGCAGAATGTCCGGAATTATACGGCCCGGTGTGCCTTTACTGAAACAGGCAACCCCGAGCTCAGCTCGGGTATCCTGGTCATAGGAAAATCGGGGGACAAGTTCACCATCAGCTCGGGAAACGTGGTAGAAAACAAAGACATCGATACCCTCACCGGCAAACTGGAGCATCTCAACCGTCTCGACAAGCAGCAGTTGAAAGCTCTCTACAAAGAGCAGATCCGTGCACGGACATCCGAAGGGCACCCGGGGGCCGGCCTGGGTCTTATCGATATTGCCCGAAGGGCCTCCGAGCCTCTGAGTTACTCGGTTCGGGTGGTCGACGACTCCTGCTGTTTCTTCAGCTTGACGGCGACAATATAATGGAACAGGAGAGGAGGCTTTCTCTATGAAAAATCTCTATTTTGAGGCTACCCAATCGACACCGCGCATCCACTTCGACGCGTCCACGGGAGTCCTGGAAATGAGCGGGGAATCGTACCCGGAAAATTCCTTTGCATTCTTCGCCCCTGTCATGGCATGGATACGGGAGTATCTTTCCCGGACTTCGGGGCCTGTGGAGGCGAGGATTAATGTGAGCTACCTGAACACCTCCAGCACAAAATGCGTTATCGATATGCTTGACTGCCTGGAGGAAGCGTTCAGGAGCGGGCGGAATGTTTCCGTGAACTGGTATTACGACGGGGAAAACGACAGGGCCGCGGATACTGCGGAGGAGTTCAGGGAGGATCTCACTATGCCCTTCACTATTATTGCCGTTCGTGAGTAGGCGCAGAAGTGTCACAGGAGCCCGTACACAGTCCGTCCACGGGCTTCCTGCATGCCGTTTGCAGAAAGTTCCTTCGAAGCCCTATACTTTTCCAATGAGTTGCCGCTACACTGCTCAATACGAACGGGGACTGCGTTATGGCCCAGTCCGGTAATCTGTTCTCCCGGGTGAGAGTCTTTTATCTCCCCCCCGGTTCGGAAAACCCCACGCGATTGCTCTTCAGGGAGGCGATGAAGAGCTCACGCTTTCCGGACTATTCGAATATACACTATATCGCGCCCTCTCCCGGGAGGGTGGAGGAGGCGCAGCGGATATTTCCTGCCCTCACGGGGACGAGATGCTGTATCCCCCCCGAGATGGGCACCATCGCTTCCTATTGCAAGAGACTCTACGCCTTTTTCGGCTCCAGGAGAGTCCTGAGCCGCTCCCTGATTCCTGTCGTCCTTTCGCGGCTTTCCGGAAAGGGACTCGGGTTTTCCTCTCTTCTTGCGGACTTCATTCATGAGATGAAGCACCGGTACCCGGAACGGGATGCCGAATCCCTCCGGGATGTTTTTTCCGCCTTGTTCCGGGAGCTTTCCCTGCCCGAACCCGTGGCCGGTGAAGTGTTCGACGCCCTCGGTCTCTTCCAGGGCTACGCTTTCTTTCTGGACGAAAACAGGCTGGCGGACGAGGATGACCTTCTCAATGCCTGTCACGCCTATATCGAGGGAGGAAGAAGCGGCCCGAGGTCCCTGAGATCTCTGATCGTCGATGGCTTTCACGATCCCTCCGTCTCCGAAAAGAATATCCTCAAGGCGTTGATCCACGATTCCGATGAGGCCTTTCTCTCGATCCCTCTCGATCCCCGCTGCAGCGATCTCTCGGAGGGGTACCGCAGCTTTCTCAAAGAGAATTTCGCCATAGAGGAGGTCTTTTGCAGGGGAACAAGGGGGCCTGCTCCCCTCCTCTATTGCGCCTATTCCGATAATGAGGAAGAGGTGGAGGGGATTGCACGGAAGATCAAGTCGTTGTATGTATCGGGCGCATTCAGGGACCTGGAGGAGATCGTCGTCGTTTTCCCCGATCTGAAAGAATACGCTGCCATGGTGGAAAGGGTCTTCCGGCGCTACGGCATTCCCCATACTCTCTCGCGGCGAAAGAGTCTTGGCGGAATGAGGCCGTTTCTTGATCTCCTCTGTCTGCTGGATGCGGTGCAGGAGGGGTATCCGCGGTTGAAATTCGCGCAATTCCTGTCGTCCCGCTTTTTTCACCGTCTTCCGGAGAGCCTCGGGAAGTGGGTGCCGTCTCTCTCCCTGCAGTCCGGCATTATCGCGGGCAGGAAATCATGGCTCTTCTTTATTGCCGAGGGCTCGGAGACCCTCGATATGAGCCTTATGAAGGAGCGGGAAGAGGTGGAGCGGGACCTGAAGTGGGTCTTCAGGAAGATACTCCCCCTCGAAGAGATACGAAACGGAGCCCCTTTCGCTCTCCATGCGGAGGCGCTGCAGAAGGTGACGAATGACCTCGCTTTCCCCGGTCCTCTGAATGACCCGCGGGCCAGGAAGCTTTTCGAAGCGCTGAAAAAGGTGATCGAACAACTCTTCTTTCTCGGTGAGCTGCATCCCGCGCCGGTTTCCCTTTCCCGTTTCACCGAGGTGTTGCGGCACCTCCTCCATACCACCCCTTTCGAAGAGGAAGGGGAAGGGGTCCGGATCATGGATTTCTCCGGGGCGCTGGGGTTGTCCCCCGGTTACCTCTTCTTCGGGGGACTGGCGGACGGCGAGATGCCGCGGAGGCAGGAGATGGATTACCTGCTGCCCGATGTGCTCAAAAAGAAAATGGGTCTGCTGCACCATCAGAAATACATCGAATTCCAGAAATACGCCTTCTTCTCGATTATCGGCGCCGGCAGGAATGTCCGTTTGTCGTATCCGGCAATGAGCGGGAATGATGTATTCCTCCCGTCATCCTTTCTCTTCTCCGGGGAGGAAAAGAAGGAAGAGATCCCGGGCATTTTTTCCCCGGAGGAGTATTTCATCCGGAAGAGCGTGGATCCCTTCCTGAAGCATATAGCGGAAATCCGTGTTCCGGCATCCCTGCTCCCCCGTCCGCACTTCCTGAGAGTCACCGATATCGATGCCTACCGGACATGCCCGAGAAGGTTCTTTATCGAGAGAATACTGAAACTTAGACCCCCTACGGTAAAGGAATATGAAATCGAAGCCGCCACTGTCGGTACGATCCTCCATAAAATCATGGAGAGACTCCTGGGAGAGCCGCTGAGGGATGCCGAGACGATGAGGAAGAGGGCTGAGGAGATCATCGGGGAGATCGTGAAGGAGAAAAAGATGGATGAGTACTGGAAAAGACTGCTCAAGGATTCCTTTATCAGGATGGTGCCGGATATCTATGAGAAAGAGCTCGAAATAAGGGAAGCAGGATATGTTTCCACCCAAGTGGAGAAGGCTGTTTCGGGTGAGCCGGTGAAAGGCATCAGGCTGAAAGGTAAAATAGACAGACTCGATACAATAGGGGACGGGGTGCAGATTATCGATTACAAGACCGGGACCGCGGGGCTCACCTGCTCCCAGATCGTGAACGGGAAGGAAGACCTCCAGCTCTTCCTGTATGCGGCAATGCTGAAGGAACAGGGATATACGGTGAACCGTGTGGGTATCTATTCCCTGAAGAATGTTGCGGTCAAATGGTGCCCTCCGCAGGGCAGGGGGAAGGGAGGGACAAAGCAGGGGATTGAGGAGTATATTACCGTGTCCCTCCGCCTTCTTGAGGGGGCGGTGGAGGCGCTGACGAAAGGGGATTTCACGGCAAAGCCCCTGAGCGACCAGAGCTGCAGAAATTGCCACGAAAGCACCTATTGCCCGAATATGCAACAGTAACGGAGGACAGGATGAATAGAAAAAGAGTGCTGCTTCTTCTCGTTTCGGTTATGATGGGAGTATACGCATGTGCACCGGCAAAGGAGGGGAGACTGTAGCATGAGAGCGGGCGAAATGGGCAGAGTATCCCTGAAGCGTTCTCACCGTGTTCTTGCAGGGCATCCGTGGATCTTTTCCAACGAAATGTCCGAAAGTCCGAAGCGCTTTAAGTCCGGGAGTCTCGTGGAGGTCTATGACAGGCAGAACAGTTTTCTGGGGATCGGCTACATCAATCCCTCCTCTCTCATCGCCATCCGCCTGCTCACCAGGAAAAGGGAGCCAATCGACGATGGATTCTTTCGAAGAAGGATAGGGAATGCCCTGCACCATCGGGAGCGCTTTCTCGGCAGCGTCGATTCGTGCAGGCTTGTCTTCAGCGAGGGAGATTTCCTGCCCGGGCTGATTGTGGACAGATACGGATCATGCCTTTCCGTACAGTTCCTTACCCTCGGTATGGAAGGGTTCAGAGATACCGTTCTCGAAATCCTGGACGAAATGCTGGTCCCTTCGGTGATCGTGGTGAAAAACGACAGCCAAAGCAGGATGCTGGAGGGGCTTCCCCTTTTGAAAGAAGTAATAAAAGGCGCTTTGGATGAGCTCCCGGTGATCCGGGAGGGGGAGATCCTGCTGGAAGTCGATCCCCTTTCGGGCCAGAAGACCGGATTCTTTCTCGATCAGAGAGAGAACAGGCTTGCCTTGGATGGAATGGTGCGGGGGGGACGGGGGCTTGACCTCTTCTGCTATTCCGGGGCATGGGGATTGCAGGCTGTCCGGGGAGGTGCGGAAGTAACCTTCATTGACGTTTCGGAGGCCGCCCTGTCGCAGGCGCAGAAGAATGCCCGGATCAACGGCCTTGAGGAACGTTGCACTTTCCATAAGGAAGATGTCTTTGCCTTTCTGGAAAGGCTGGTGCAGGAAGGGAGCCGGTACGATTTCATTGTTCTCGATCCACCTGCCTTCGTAAAGAGCAGGGGAAAGATCAAGGAAGCGTTGCGAGGATACAGGGAGATAAATGCCCTTGCCATGAGACTGCTGGAAACGGGAGGGATTCTTGCCACGTCCTCCTGCTCCTATCACATTGAAAAGACGGTCTTTCTTGAGATGCTGCACAATGCGGCCCGCGATGCGGGGAAAAATCCGCGGCTGCTGGAATACCGCTCCCAGGGAAAGGACCATCCCGTGCTCCTCTCCGTCCCCGAGACAGAGTATCTGAAGTGCGCGTTTATCGAGATAGAGCCTCTTTAGCCCTCTCCGGATTCTGAATGGGGTTCCGAAGCGCACTAATTAGTCATAAGTATCTGAGCTTCAATAATAAAAATGATATTTCCCGATCCGAATCACTCAATTTGTCTTTATATTCCAAGGTAAAATTAAAATTATAAGTAAAATTAAAAATAATTATTGACATAAAATATCAATTCTGATAATCTTAAAGCTGAGAAGCGCCTCGTTACCTCCCCTAAGCTGCTGCCCAGTTCCCACGGGCAGCAGCACTTTATTTTCAGGGGTACTTGCTTGCAAAGCAAAAAGATAGCGCGGATTGACGATAAAAAAGGGGCAGCGTGAAACACGTTGCCCCTTTTTCTATGCGGAGAAAGCTGCTTTCAGACGATTTCGATCATTTCATACTTTCTGCTTCCGAGCCCCAGCCGTTCCGCCTCCTCCACCTGAAGCGTGTAGTTCTTGTTATGGAGGGCCATAAGGATATCCTGTCCGGCGGTTATTTTTGCATCTTCCGCAAGGGAGGCCGGGAGCGGCTTTGCCTTGAGGAGCAGGTCGATGGAGGCCTGTTCGATCGCCACGATATCGTCGGAAACGAGGATTCCCAGGTCTTGGATGACAGGGACTTCCGATGCGGGCATGCAGTCGCATTCCGGTTGTATTTCAGTGAGAAAATTGATGTAGACAACCTTTCCGGGTTTGAAGGTGCTTAACACCGCCTGTGATGCTTCGGCAAGGGACTTCATGAAGAGAGTGTCATCTCCGGGGAGGGAAAGGGCGCCCTCGGGGCACACCCTCGTGCAGCGGCCGCACCTCCAGCACCGCTCGTCCTGGGCCGTGAAGGTGTCGTTCTCGAAGCTGACGCAGTCGAGAGGGCATACTTCCTCACACTGGAAGCAGAAGGCGCACTTTTCACTGTCCCACACGAACGCACCCTCTCCCACCGCGTGCATGGCTCCCCTTCCGCATTTCCAGCCACAGTGACGGTGGGTTCCGCTGACTGTCCCCATGGCGATGTTCTTGATGGCACCCGCGTATCCCGAGTTGATGTGCCCTTTCACATGGGAGCAGACGACCATGGCAGGCACGTCATGGATCAGGGAGGCGACGGCGATCTCTCCGAGGATTTCCCCCGCCTTCACCATGACGTTATCGTTCCCGTAGAGACCGTCGGCAATGACCACCGGAGCCCCCATCGACAGATGATTGAGCCCGTGCTGATTCGCCACTTCCAGATAATCGAGCCCCTTAATGCGAACAGTATCGGTGATGAAGGGCTTTGCCCCCGCTTTTTTCAGAGACTCCACCACTTTCCTGATGAATACAGGCCGAACGATCCGGTGGGCTCCCTCGGAGCCGAAATGGGTTTTCACCGCAACCCATTCCTTGGGGGGGAAGTAGCGGAAAAGGTCCATTTCCTTCAATAATCTTTCCAGTTTCCCGGGCATGCTGTCTTCGTATTTCCATTTTTTAATCCGTGCGGATGCGAAAAAAACCTTGGACATGATGTTCCTCCCTTTTCCGGTATGCGGTGGCCGCCCCCCACGGGCAGGAGCGGAAAAAAATCGCCCGCCGCTCCCGTTTACGTCTCTCTGTCTTTCGTTTCCGTGCCGTGCCGCTGCCCGCCGTTCGCTACCTTGTTATAGATCCATGCTATCAATGAAGCGCTGACGAATCCGTCGAGAAAGCCGTATGCGAGTCCCAGGAAGCTTCCCGCCGGAGAGATAGTATACCCGGGATAAATGGATCGGGCAAGGACTTCGAGGAAGAGCCGCCCATATCCGCTGTAGAAAGATACCCATGTGGTAAGGAAGAGGGATGCTCCCCAGACCGCACCGAGGGCGACACCCAGAGCTACCGGTTGTAATCTCATGGAAAACGACCTCCTCCTCCGAATGCCTGGCGGCATCCGGCAATAGAACTGCAGACGGGGAATATTAAAACATATAGTGCCTAATTGCAACTCCCTTCCAGCGTCCTGCCGGGGAGAGGAAAACAAGGGTGTCCCGGAGCGCTTTTAGTGTATAATTAGAAAAATGGCACACGCTCGCTCCTTGGTTATGCTGCTCTTCCTGCTCCTGCCGTGGACGGTACATGCGGAACCGCGGATTCCGGATGCGCCCGAATATTCCCTGCAGGTTTCCTTCGATATCTCCCGGTCCCGGGTAAGCGGCAAGGCGGTTGTCGCTGTGCAGGGCGGCAGGGAGATACGTCTGCAAACAGGAGATCTTGCTATTCAGGAGATAACGCAGAATAGCCGGAAAGTCCCCTTCGAGATGCAGAATGGGTCGGTGAGGATGACCCCGCTCCAGGACGGCACTGTCGAGATCCGGTACGAGGGAGTTTTTAAAGACGATACAGCGGGCGGAGGCACCAATTACGGGGTTGTAGGGAATAGCATCGGTACGGAGGGGGTCTCTCTGACCGGCCTCTGGTATCCCCGGCCGGATTCGCTGCATACGTACCGGCTCGAAGCAACTCTCCCTGCCGCCTATACCGCTCTTTCAGAGGCGGAAGAGGTGCGGCAGACGGTAAAGGGAGATGCAGTGGAATTCTCCTTTGTTTTTCCCCATCCTGTCGACGGAATCAGCTTTGTCGCCTCGGACAGGTATACTGTCCTGAAGCAGGAGTTCAATGGGATCGAGCTGTACGCTTATTTTTTCCCCTCCGAAAGGGAGCTTGCCCCAACGTATCTCGACTATGCGAAGAAGTACCTTTCTCTCTACGGGGAGCGCTTCGGGGCGTATCCGTACCGGAGGTTCGCGGTGGTCGAAAATTTCCTCCCTTCCGGCTATTCCATGCCTACCTTTACTCTTCTGGGCCGGGATGTGGTGAAGCTCCCCTTCATCGTGGAGACGTCTCTCGGCCATGAGATTGCGCACCAATGGTTCGGCAATTCCGTCTATATCGAGTACGAAAAAGGAAACTGGGCCGAGGGGCTGACCACCTATGTCGCGGACCATTTCTACGAGGAGCAGAAGGGCAGGGGCTGGGAGTACAGGAAGCAGATGCTGATCGATTACGAGAGCTATGTGAACCCTGCCCGCGATTTTCCGCTGAAGGACTTTAAAGGAAGAGAGGATACTGCCTCAAAGGCCATCGGGTACGGGAAGGCGGCAATGGTGTTTCATATGCTGAAAAAGACCGTAGGAGATGATGCCTTTTCCATTGCATTGAAAGAGTTTGTCCGGGAAAACCTCTTCCGGAAGGCCTCCTGGGAGGATATCCGGAAGTCCTTTGAAAAGGCTTCGGGAAAGGACCTGGAAGGGTTTTTCAAACAATGGGTGGCGACTGCGGGGGTGCCGGAAATATACTTCGGCGGCTTCACTATCGGACGGAGCTATGACAGCAATGACGGCAAAGCGGAGGTCGGCTTCAGCGCAGGGCAGAAGTCGAACGTGTATGCCCTGGATATTCCTGTTACCCTGTATTTCCGGGAGGGGTCCCGGGAGGAGGTGACTGTCCGGCTCGACAAGGCAAAAATAAGCGGGACGCTGGCTCCCCCTTCCCTCCCCGAAAAGATCGTGGTGGACGGAGACTACGATGTGATGAGGAGATTGTCCGAAGGAGAGATACCTCCCGTGCTGGCCCGCCTTATCGGAGAGGAAAAGCCGCTCGTCGTTCTCCCGGAGGGGGAGAAAGAGATCTACAGTCCCGTCATAAAGACTTTCAAGGAGAGGGGGGCGACGGTCAAAGGAGCATCCGACCTGACCGATACCGAGGTGCATTCATCCTCCATGGTCATCCTCGGGAACGGGAACCCCCTTGTGTCGAGGCTTTTCGGCTCTCTTCCCCGGCCTGACGAGGGGTTTACCGCTGTGGTGAAAAAGAACCCCTGGGATCCCCGGAAGGTGGTGGGCATTTTTCATGGGAAATCAAAGGAAGAGGTCGAAGCCGCTTTCAGAAAAATATTCCACTATGGTAAATACGGTTATCTCGCCTTCAGCGGGGGGCGTAATGTGGAGAAGAGGACAGAAGAGAGCAGGAGGGGGCTTGCGGTGTGGAGCAGGGAACAGACTACGGCTGTCGATACCTCGACCATAAGGACACTCAACGATGTCATCGAGAGCGTTTCCGGAAAGAAGATCGTCTATGTGGGAGAGTACCACGACCGTTTTTCCCATCACGCTGTTCAGTTGGAGGTGATAAAAGGTCTTTACCGGAAAAACAGGAAGCTTGCCATCGGGATGGAGATGTTCCAGACCCCTTACCAGGAGGTGCTGGATGACTACATAGCAGGGAAGGCGGATGAGAAGGAGTTCCTGAGGAAATCCGAGTATTTCAAGAGATGGGCCTTCGATTACCGCCTCTACAAGCCCATTCTCGATTTTGCGCGGGCGGAGGGCATCCCGGTGGTCGCCCTGAATATCCCGCGGGAGATCGTGGAGAAGGTATCCCGGAAGGGGATCGATGCCCTTTCCGATGAGGACAAGAAGCTCATCCCCCCGCAGATGGATTTTTCCGAGAGCGAATACCGGGAGCGGCTCAGGGAGGTTTTTCAGCGGCATGCTGGATCGGGGGAGAGGAATTTCGACTATTTCTACCAGTCCCAGATCCTCTGGGATGAGACCATGGCCCAGTCCATCGACGCTTTCTTCCGGCAGCGTCCCGACTTCCAGAAGGAGGGACAGATGGTCGTTATCGCCGGGGGCGGGCATATCTCCTATGGAGTGGGCATTCCCAAGCGCGCTTTCCGGAGGAACGGGTATTCCTACGCCACGCTCCTGAGCGATGTGGAGGTGGAAAAGGACATTGCGGACTATATCCTCTTCCCGAAGGAAATCGAAGTTGTCCCCACTCCGAAGCTCATGGTCTCGCTGAAGGAGGAGCAGGGGAAGGTCATTATCGAGGGTTTTTCGGAAAACAGTGTTTCCGAGAAGGCCGGACTGCGGGAGGGGGATGTCATCCTCTCTCTCGATGGAGTCCCGGTGGGCAGTGTGGACGATATGAAGATCCATCTCCTCTCGAAGAGGAAAGGGGACACGGTGCGGGTACGGATACTGAGGAAGAGTCTTCTCCTCGGGGGGAGAGAGATGGAATTCACGGTAACGCTTTAGGGTGTGCCTGTACACTCAATCACAGAGGGGGGCTCGAGATCGCCACTGTTTACGGAAATATATCGGGACTGAAGAAGAACTACCTCTATTCCCTGGAGAAGGTCTACCGGAGGAAGATCCCGCCGGACAGGCTGATTACCCAGGAGCTCGGGCGGTACCTGGCCGGCCTGTCCTTCGAGATAGGCAGGCAGATCGGGATTCTTGTGGCGCGGAACGGCTCCATTACCCATGTGATTGCGGGCGATGCCAACAGTGTCTTCATTCCGAACCTGGACGAATACCCCCTGGGGAAGAAAGCGCTGCGGGGACTGCGGTTCATTCACACGCATCTCAGGGACGAGCCGCTCAATAACGAGGATATCACCGACCTTTCCCTCCTGCGGTTCGACATGATCGCTGCGATCAGTATCAGGGAGGGCCTTCCGCACACTCTCTATACCGCCTACCTGATGCCCTACGGTTCCGGTAAGAAGTACGAGATGCAGACAGCCGATTTCTATCGTTTCGACCTGGATTTTGCCGGGTTTGTCCGTGCCCTCGAAGAGGAGATGGACCGGTCGAGGACCATCGACCGGAAGGATGTCCGCGAGAGGGCCATCCTGGTCAGCGCCTCCACCGCACCGAAGCATGAGCTCGAAGATTCCCTGGAGGAGCTGAAAGAATTGGCGGTTTCGAGCGACGTAGTGGTTCTGGATACGGTCGTTCAGCGCCTGAAGGAGATCAATCCCCGCTATCTCCTTGGTGAAGGAAAAATGAGGGAAATTGTGATAAATGCCATGGACAAGGGGGCGACGCTTCTTATCTTCGATCAGGATCTTACTCCCTCCCAGATGAGGGCTATTGCAGAGAGTACGGAGCTCAAGGTCATCGACCGCTCGCAATTGATCCTGGATATCTTCGCCCGCCGGGCCCACAGCCGTGACGGCAAGGTGCAGGTGGAGCTGGCCCAGTTGAAGTATACCCTTCCCCGGCTTACGGGAAAGGGGACGGCGCTGTCGCGGCTGATGGGAGGAATCGGCGGCAGGGGGCCGGGTGAAATGAAGCTGGAAATCGACAGGCGCCGTATCCGGGACCGGATCGCCCGTCTCGAAAAAGAGCTGGATGTCCTGAGCGAGGCCCGGAGGCAGCGGAAACAGAAGAGGGTGGAGCACCGCATCCCTATCGTATCCATCATCGGGTATACGAACGCGGGGAAATCCACGCTCCTGAACTCACTGACAAAGAGCGAAACCTTTGTGGAGGACAAGATGTTCGCCACCCTCGATACCGCGAGCAGGAGACTCCGTCTTCCCCGGGAGCGGGAGATAGTCATTACCGATACGGTGGGATTCATCAGGGACCTGCCCAAGGACTTGATGGCGGCTTTCAAGGCAACCCTCGAGGAGCTGGAGGATGCGGACCTCCTGATCCATCTCGTGGATGTCTCCAACCCCCGCTTCGAGCAGCAGATCGCGTCGGTGGAAAGGATTCTCAAGGATCTGAATATCACGGAGAAACCAAGGGTTATCGTCTTCAACAAGATCGACAGGGTTGCGCCGGAAGAGGTGGAGTTTGTGAAGGCGCGCTACGGTGCGGTGGCCCTTTCGGCAAAGCGGCCTGAGACCTTCGGCCCCCTGCTGGAGGCCGTCGAGTATCAGCTTTGGGAATCGAAAAAGGTGGGAGCGGAGATCCCGTGACCTGAAAAAAGTATCCCTTGAAAAAGGGAATACGGAAGAAAGAGAAAAAAAGGTATAATACCAGCTATGGAATTTTCACCCAAATGGATCGCATGGGAAATAACGAGGAGATGCAATCTCCGGTGCGTGCATTGCCGCTCTTCCTCCGAGAGGGAGGCGAAGGGGCATCCCGATTTCTCCACTGAAGAGGCTTTCAGAGTTCTGGACGATATTTCGGGGTATGCCAAGCCCGTTGTGGTATTGTCCGGAGGGGAGCCCCTCCTGAGGAAGGATGTCTTCGATATTGCGCAGTACGGCACGGAAAAGGGGCTCAGGATGTGCCTTGCCACCAACGGCACCCTCGTTACCGATACGATCTGTGAAAAGATAAAGGCATCCGGGATACGTATCGTATCCCTCAGCCTCGATGGCTCCACCGGGGAGGTCCATGACGACTTCAGGAACGAGAAGGGCGCTTTCCGGGGGATCATGAACGCCGCGGGGCTCTTCAGGAAGCATGGCATCGACTTCATCATCAATTCGTCTTTTACCAGGCGCAACCAGGAAGAGATCCCCCGGGTCTACCGTCTTGCAAAAGAACTGGGCGCCACTGCATGGTACATGTTCATGATCGTCCCCACCGGGAGGGGAGAAGAGATCATGAACGAGCTGATCTCGAAGGAAGAGTACGAGGAGATCCTCGACTGGCACTACCGGATGGAGAAGAATGAGCCCGATATGCTGGTACGGCCCACCTGCGCGCCCCATTACTACCGTGTTGTCCTGCAGAAGTCGAAAGAGGAGGGCGGCACCTTCCAGCGGCGCACCCTGAAATTCTCCACCGGCGGGTCGAAGGGGTGCCTTGCCGGTCAGCTCATCTGCCTGATCGATGTGGACGGAAACGTCCTCCCCTGCAGCTATTTCCCCAAGGCTGCGGGGAATATCCGGCAGCAGTCCTTCAAGGATATATGGGAGAACGCGGAGCTTTTCAGGGAGATGAGGGATTTCAAGGGATACAAAGGCAGATGCGGTTCCTGTGAGTATGTGAATGTTTGCGGAGGCTGCCGTGCCCGGGCGTACGCGGTGCACGGGGACTACCTTTCCGAAGAGCCTTTCTGCAGGTATGTCCCATTAAAAATGAAAAGGAGAGAGGCTTAATGAACGATACGTTCCTGAGGGCGTGCCGCGGTCAAAAAACTGAATATACCCCCGTGTGGCTGATGAGGCAGGCGGGGAGATATCTCCCCGAGTATCAGAAGGTGCGCGAGAAGGTGGACTTCCTTACCCTCTGCAAGACCCCTTCCCTTGCCGCAGAAGTGACCATTCAGCCGGTGGATATCCTCAAGACCGATGTTGCCATTCTTTTTTCGGATATTCTCATCCCGGTGGAAGCCATGGGAATGAAGCTGGAGTTCTCGGAATCGAAAGGCCCCATCCTGTACGATCCCATCAGGAACGATATTTCTGTTTCTCGTCTGAGGAGCATCAAGCCGGAGGAAGACGTCCCCTTTGTGATGGAGACGATAAAAATACTCGTCGGAAAGCTGCAGGTACCCCTGATCGGCTTTTCCGGAGCCCCCTTTACCCTTGCGACGTACATGATCGAGGGGGGGAGCTCGAAGAACTTTATTGCTACCAAAAGGATGATGTATCAGACCCCTCAGCTCTATGCGCAGCTTATGGAGAAGATCACCGCTGTCGTCATCGCGTATCTCCAGGCCCAGATCGACGCGGGGGCACATGCGGTGCAGATCTTCGATTCGTGGGCAGGGGTGCTCTCTCCCCTTGATTTTGAAAGGTATGCTTTACCTTACGTGAAGCAACTCATTGCTTCGCTTCGGGGAGACGTGCCCGTCATCTATTTTGCCTTCAATGCCGGCTCCATGCTCGGGCTCGTGAAGCAGTCCGGTGCACAGGTCGTCGGACTGGACTGGCGCATTACCCTGGTGGATGCCCTCGGCGCGCTGGGGAGCGATGTTGCTGTCCAGGGCAATCTCGATCCCTGCATCCTGTTCGGAACAAAAGAGCTGATCAAAGAGAGAGTGGCAGGAATCCTCAAGGGCGCTTCCGGTGCGAAAGGCCACATCTTCAATCTCGGACATGGCATATTGCCCGAAACACCGGTGGAGAATGCCATTGCCCTGGTGGATGCGGTGCATGAGCTGAGCAGCCGGTAACTACCGACTACGTCAAATTATTGACTGCCTGAAGCCTTCCCCTCGAATGTTTATCTGACATTGAAAGCTCGAATTGTGTCAGCCCTTCCTTCTTTTGGGAGAGTCGGCTGATTTCTCTTCCCGGTTTTCTCAAAATCCCTTCTCTTCCGCTGCCCCTCTATTTTCCCCTGAAAGAAAAAACTAAAGTTTCTCATGACAGAGCCGATAAAAATGACAGGGATAAAAGCGAATCGGGTCCGAAAGAGAGGTGATCGGTTGCAAAAGGGGCCATGCGGATGTCCTCAAGGGCAAGGATGCCCGAAATAAGCTTTTTCCGGGTACGGCGACGAACATCCGTTCGGAGCTGAACCTACTTCAAGGAGGAATTCATTATGGCTATGACAGTCAATACCAACCTGGCTGCCAATAATTCCCAGAGGAATCTGGGTGAAAGCAACCGTGCATTAGCAAAATCTCTCGAAAGACTTTCTTCGGGTCTCAGAATCAACAGGGCGGCTGACGATGCCGCGGGTCTTGCCATTGCCACCAAGATGTCGGCGCAGACCAGGGGCCTCAATCAGGCAGTGCGGAATACCAATAATGCTATCGCCCTGATGCAGACCGCCGAAGGCGGCGTGAACGCCATCACCAACATTCTTCAGCGGTTGAGGGAGCTCTCTGTTCAGGCGGCATCTGATGACAATACTCCCACGGACCGCGCCAACCTGAAGGCGGAAGGCGACAACCTCGTACAGGAACTGACGAGGATTGCGACGACCACTGAGTACAACACCATGCAGCTCACCACCGGCAGTTTCTCCGGAAGGTATTTCCAGATCGGTGCGAACTATCAGCAGAACCTTACTTTCTCCATCAACGACCTGAGGTCGAAGTCCCTCGGAAAGAGGGCTTCCACTGAACTGACCCTCACCGACGGCGCTAACAACGGTATCAATGCCAAGATCACGGCGGAAGACGTAAAGATCAATGGTACGGATATCGTTACTGCGAGCGGCGATGACCAGGTCTCCGTGCTTGAAATCGTCGGAGAGGAGCTGACAGTGGCTACTTTTGCCACCTCCGGTGCAACCCATGCATCCACTAGCGGAGCCGGTGGTGCTGCGACGATGACCGACCTCGTGGCTTCCGCTTTCTGGAAGACGGTAACAGGATCCGGAGTGTCTGCAACCACTTTTGTGCAGATAGGGACGGTCACGGTGTCGGCATCAGCGGAAGCCGGCGGTTCCATCGGGACCCTCATGGCGTGTTATACGGTTGATGGCGTCGGTACAACGGTCAGTACCACTGCAGTCGGTGGCGGTGGTGCCACTACAGCAACTCTTTCCATGACTCTCTCCCTTGGTACGGCAACTTTTGCAAGCATCCATGTGGCGGGTGGATCGACTGGATCAATCGGAACGGCAGTTGCCTCGTTTTTGGCTGCAAGTAATATTTCCGGAGGTATTACTTTCAGTAGCAGCACCTCGATACAGATCAACGCCACCAGTGTTGATTTCGGCACTGCGATGGATTTGTATTACAAAGGAAGTATGAGCAGTTTCGTTACCAAGCTCGTCAATGCGGTGAATAACGCGAGCATACAGAATGTGACTGCACGGGCATGGACGTCCTACACGAGTACTGCTACTGTTGCAGGACTTGTCATCAGTGCCAAAAAAGGTACTGATATCAGCATGTATATTGCTACAGGCGCATCGGTGGGTACTCTCCTCGGGCTCTCCGGCACTTACTTCGGCGGGACGGGCGGCGGAACAACCGGTACCGTGACGACGTACAACGGACAGACGAGCGCCATCTCCAAGGCTGCCGCTGTCAACCTTGTGAAAGGGACCACTACCGTTGAGGCATCTGCCAATACCACAACTCTCACCGGATCGGTGACCCTCGGACAAATGAACCTCGCATCCGGCGATCTCTATATCAACGGGTATGATGTAGGTGAGGTTTCCGGAGGGTCTGACTCGCTGATTATCGCTGTCAACAGCCTTACCAGTTATACCGGCATCACGGCGAGCCTCGAAAGCGGCAAGCTGAAGCTGAGCGCATCCGACGGAAGGAACATTACGGTCTTTACGAATAGCGTTGCCGATTCCGCTCTCGGATTGACAAGCGGCACAAGGTCCGGGAATTCCGACAATGTCGAAAGGGGTTCTCTGACTTTGAACTCAAAAGCGAACTTCACGGTCAGTGGAAATAATTACACAAGACTGGGTTCGAATCTTGAGGCCAAGACCTATGCTGCGAACCTGAACAATAATATCGGGGTACTCGATCTCTCCACGCAGACAGGTGCGCAGAATGCCATCCTCTCCATTGATGCTGCTCTTGACGAGGTAAACAAGATCCGTTCCGAGATCGGTGCTATCCAGAACAGGCTGGAGTTCACCGTTCTCAACCTTGAGTCTGCATCCGAAAATATGGCTGCTTCGGAAAGCAGGATCAAGGATGCAGACTTTGCCTATGAAACAGCGCGATTCACCAGGAACCAGATACTGGTCCAGGCGGGTACTGCGATGTTAGCACAGGCGAACACCTTACCGCAGACGGCGCTCCAGCTGCTGAGGTAACCTGGAATCAGTAGGTAACAGCACGTAACAACGTCAGTGCGGGGCAGGGGAGCAAAGAACGAAAGCCCCCTGCCCCCACTATTCCAAAGTGGAGGGCCGCGTAATGGAGGTAGATAACCTGACATCTGTACAGAGTGCGCTTGTATCCTCAACGTCCTCACAAGAGGCCAGCACCCTCTCTCCCCGGCGTCCGGCTTTTGAGACGCAGCAGGCAGCTGAGGCACAGGATAGAGCGAACGAGCAGAAGACTGACCGCAAGAAGTTGGAGGATGCGGTGGGTACTGCAAATGAACTGGTGCAATCGTTTGCCGACCGTCATCTGAAATTTTCAATTGACCAGGAAACGGAGAAACTTGTTGTGAAAGTGGTGGACGACAAGGGCGATGTGATACGCCAGATTCCGGCCAAGGAGATGCTTAACCTTATCGCGCATTTTGATAAGATCAAAGCACTGCTCTTCAGCGCGAAATACTGAAAGAAGAGCATCGCAACAGTGAGGGTACACGCTGCCCGATACAAGAGAGGGGTGTGTCTTAATAGTATCTATTCTTGGGTTTCCTCATGAAAATACCATTTTTCGGTATCCTCTCCCGCCGTAAAGTACGCTAAAGTTTTTCTTTATTACCGCCGATAACTACAACAGGTACCGTAGTAGTCCGCTCTCAGGTCCATTCCATAAAAGCAAGCGGAAGGAGGTATGTATGGGAATCTCTTCAAGCGGTCTGATTTCCGGTCTGAACGTCAATGACCTGGTGAGTCAGTTGATCAATCTCGAGAAACAGCCTATAGTGTTGCTTCAGAAAAAACAAAAAGATTATGAAGTGAAAATCGCTTCCGTACTCGACATCAAAGCGAAGCTTTCCTCTCTGAAGTCTGCGTCGGAAACCCTTAACAGCGACAGCCAGTTTAACACCAAGTCGGCCTCTATCACGAAAAATTCCAGCGGAGTGGAGCTTATGACGGTCTCCGCAACCAATACAGCAGAAACGGGAAGCCATACTGTTCAGGTAAGTCAGTTGGCTACCGCGAATAAAAAGGGCTCGCAGGGGTGGGTCGACGAAAACACCACGGCTATCGCGTCGGGAACGGGAAGCTTCAAGTTCAGGGTGGGCAGCGGCGGCTCTGAGACTTCTATTTCCGTCACCAATTCGACGACACTGATGGGATTGCGTGATGCGATAAACTCCGCCAATTCCGGCGTAACCGCTTCTATCCTGAATGACGGGACCGGTTCAAGTCCGTACCGGCTTGTGCTCACTGCAAAGGAGTCAGGATCAGCCAATTCCATTTCTATAACACAGAACGACACGAGCCTTGATTTTTCGAATAAAACGATTGAAGAAGCCTATGCGTATACCACCAACTCCTATACAGGAACAGCCGCTTCAGGAGGGACGTACACAGGAACAACGAACAAGACGGTTCTTATTGAAATTGTGAGCGGGGGGACACCCGCCTCCGGCACTGCCGCCTATAAATATTCTACTGACGGCGGGATTACATGGAAAGGGGCAAACGGCGATACCTATACGTCGACAGGGGTAACTATCAGTGCGGATGACACCCTTCAGAATATAGACGGGAAAGCCGACGGGGTAACAGGGACCGAGGGAGTAAAAATCAAATTTACCGGCGGTACCCTCTCCTCCGGAGAGCGTTTTAGCATCGATGTTTTCAACCCCGAAATGCAAGCTGCTCAGGACGCGGTGATCACAGTGGACGGAACCACTATCACAAAAAGCACCAATTCAATATCCGATGTGATTACCGGGGTAACCATGAATCTCCTCAAGGCGGACTCTTCCTCCTCATTAAGCCTCACTGTCTCTCAGGACTACTCCGGTGCGCAGAAGGCTGTCGAAAGTTTCATTGCCGCATACAATTCCGTCAATAAGTTCCTGAATGATCAGTTGAGCTATGATCCCAAAGTCAAAAAAGCAAATCCCCTGCTTGGTGATTTCACTATCATGGAGATACGAAAAAAACTGGGTGATATTATCACCAGCAGGATACCCGGGGTCTCTTCCGGCAGTTATCTTGGCTTGTCATCCATCGGGGTCACTTCAGACAAAAAGACCGGTAAATTGACGGTTGATAGCGCAAAGCTCAGCGACGCCTTAAGTGACAATCCCGATGCGGTGGCCAGGCTTTTTATAGGAACCGGTACTCCCTCAAATGCCTCGATACGTTATATTGGCAAAACGTCTGCGACACAGGCGGGTACCTATAGTATCAATATAAATACCGCTCCTGAAAAGGCGACTCTGCTGGGAAGCTCGACAATAACCAGTCTTCCCACGGGCGAGGAGCTTACTTTCACGTACTCTGAAAACCATACGGAGAGCTCTCCGACCTACACCTACTTCTCAGTGACCTATAGCGCGGGAGCGACGATAAATACCGTGGTGAACAACCTGAACAGCACTTTTGCGACGCAAAACGCAAAGCTTTCCGCATCGAACGAGGGAGGTAAGCTGAGGATCACTGCTACGGAATACGGTGCGGATATATATTTCAAAGTGGTAAATGACAGGATAGTGACCTCTCCCGACTCCCTTTCAGGAGGACAGATAGGATTTTACAGCTCGGTTGATTCCGCTGAATCTAAAGATGAGGGTGCGGACATTGCAGGAAGTATCAACAACCATGCTGCCAACGGGGAAGGAAATGTACTTACCGCAAATTCAGGGTACGCGGAAGACGGCTTGAGTATAAGTACTACTTCTACACAAACAGGAGGATTCGGGACCATTGCCGTTTCTTCGGGCGTTGCGGAAAGACTGGTGACGACATTGGAGGCGTACACGAATGCGACCAGCGGAATCCTTTCTTCCAAAGAAGAGTCCTTGCAAACCTCGGTTGACAGCATAAAGGAACAGCAGGAAAGGATAGAGGAAAGGCTCATCAACAAGGAAATTGCGTTACGGGAAAAATTCACCCGTCTCGAAGTCTTGCTCGGTAAGCTGAATGCGCAAAGCCAGTATATTACCAACCAGTTGGCTGCGCTGAGCGCGAGTGCAAAGAAGTGACAAGATCCGGCGCGCGTAAGGAGGGCCGTACCTATGAAGAATGAGGCTGTAACGCAGTACAGGGAAAACAATATCGCTTCCGCTTCGCCTGAAGAGACGGTCCTGATGCTCTACAATGGAGCGATCAAGTTCCTCAGAGACGCCCTTGGAGAGGTAGGGAGAAACACAGAAAATAAGATCATCCTCATCGACAAGAGTCTTAAGATTATTGAGTACCTGCAGTCCTGCCTCAATATGGAAAAAGGCGGAGAGATCGCGCACAATCTCAATGACCTTTATGATTATATCATGGTCCAAATTACCAGAGCGAACTTTAAAAATGATGCTACAATGATCAATGAAGTGATCCGTTTACTGCTCCCCATAAGGGATGCCTGGGCAGAAATCTGTAGAAAAGGGAGCAGAAAGCCCTCCCCGCTACCTTATGGAGGAAAGAGCGAGGAAGCGCAATCCACCAAAAAGATAGCAGTGAGCGTATGAAAAGAGGGCTCCTTCTATGCCGCAGCGACTCAGGGAGTGAAAGACAGCCCGGGCAGGCCTTCTGGTAGGCAATGCATCGCAGTTGCTCAAAGGCGTTCTTGAGCGATTTCCATAAATCTCCTGGCCCGGTGCAGGGGAGTATGCTCTGCGAGGAAACGTTTACGCGCTGCTTCAGCGACACGTTTCCTTTCTTTTTCCTTTCTGAGGTAGAAGGCAATAAGATCCGGCAGCTCCTCGAGACTCCTGTACAGCACAATTTCATTCCCCGGAGAGAAGAGAGAATTCACATCCTCTTTCCATTCGTGGAGGATAAAGCCACTACAGGAGGCTACCTGGAACACCCGCTCGTGGCAGGCTCTCGGAAACTGGGTGCAACAGAGATTGATTCTTGACGAATTGTACAGTTTCGGCAGTTCGGTATGCTTGTTCAGAAAGCCGTGGAGGTGAAGGTACGGCGAAACGACATTGAGCTTATGGTTCAGGTTCTTGCCTGCATATCCTCCCTGCAGCCCTCCATAGATATGGGTATCGATGCGTGCCGCTGAGAGAGTATCGAACAGTTGTATTCTTTCGATCCACTTCTGAGAATACATGAGGGCATCCGATATTTCTACAAACTCTGTGCTCCATATATCCATTTTATCCTTGAGGTAGCCAAAGACATCAACATACCACTTCGCCCTGTTACGCAGTTCGATGAACGCATCTTTCAACGAAATCAGTTGTTCTGTCCAGAAATTCTTTTGATGGGAGCCGATACTGAACCGGGACGGGACCATGTGTGCCGGCGCGAAAGTCCCTGCAAAAGAAACAGGGTGGAGGTACTGTTCGCAGGTTTTTTGCGGGGAGAATACCGCAGGATCGGCATAATAATAAGGAAAGTAAGCCGCCTGATCCATCCCGACAGCACGGAGGTCGTCTACGATCTTGCTGTCGAGTACAAGAAGGAACCGGTGATTTTCCCGGTGTTTCGACAAAAAAAATAGAGATCGTAAGGGGTTTGAATCCCACAAGGAAACATGAGGGAAGCATGAGAGTAAAAAGTCCTGTTCAACAAGATGCAGAAGCACATAGTCGACGCAGAAGAGGAGGAGGAAGTCCGGGGAGTAGTCGTCCAACTTTTTCTTGAATCTCTCTGTCCATGCATTATGGTCCTTACTGGAAAGAGGAGACTTGAGGAGCTGCTCATAAGAGATAACCCGTATGTCGTTGCCGAGGGCGGCAAGGGCCTTCAGAAAAACATAGCGATTGTGAAGGACTTTTCCATTCGTGGAAAGAACTGCAATCCTGTAATTTCGCGGCCTCATAGCGTCGCTATGCGCTTATCGCTCTCCGTAAAGGTGCGGCATTCCTGCGGCTCTCTGCATCAAAAAACCTCCTGAACCACAGCTCAAGACTGATGACTGCGTGGAGCCTGCGGTCAAAAATGCCGTATTCCTCTGGACCCAGTATGGGCAAGCCCAAATGTCTTTTGCGGAGACTCCGGCTCAGATCAGCCGTCCAATGGGCCAGCTCTCTTTGCAGCCATACGCCGATGGGGCTCACCATTCCCATCTTGTTCATCCTGTAAGTGACTTCAGGAGGGCAAAACTGACGCGCTACCTGCCTGAGAATGTACTTTGTTTCGTATTCTCTGATCTTCAGATCGATGGGGAGCTGGAAAGCGAATTCGACGATACGGTGGTCAAGGAAGGGGGAACGACTTTCAATTCCGGCATGGGCGCATCCCCTGTCATCCATGGTAATAAGATGGGGGAGGCTGATCACCATGTCGGTGTACCCTATCTGGTTGATGATCCCGGTTTGTGCGGAAAAGCTTTCCTGGACAAGGCGAAGGGGGTCGGACGTGGTGGGTTCCGTGCGTTTTATAAAGTTGAAATACCGATCGGCCGGATCGATGAATGCATGGAGTCCCCAAAATCTGCGCGCCATTGGCTCATAGTTTTTCAACCAGTCCGAGTTTCTCATGGAATCCTCTATGAGCATAAATATGTAACGGGTATACCCGCCGAACACCTCATCGGCTCCCTGGCCGTTCAAGATGAACTTCACGTATTTCGAAGCCTCTTCGGCAAGCTTGAAGCTGGTGATGGTGGAGGAGGTGGAAATGGGCTGGTCAAGGTACCAGATAATATCGGAGAATCCGCTTTCCACCTCCGGGGGAGTGGAAGTGACGAAAATCTGCTCTGCTCCTAATTTTTTTGCGACGATGGAGGAGTATTCCGTCTCATCAAACCGCGGGTCCCAGTTATTGTATGTAGCGGAAAAAACAATATCCGGTTTTGCGATACACGCAATGACCGAGCTGTCGAGACCGCCGCTCAGATACATCCCCCACGGTACGTCCCCCACCAGGCGGGTTTGTACTGCATCGTAAAAAAGCTCTGCCAGCTTGTCGATGTAGAATTTATCGCTCCTTCTTTCCGAATCGATCGTTTCGGGGAACCAGTAACGGCGGATTTCGGTATTCTTACCGTCATAGGTGAGCACATGGGCGGGTTTCAGTTCTTTTATGCCCTTGAATAGGGTGCTGTCGGAGAGATTGTCTTCGAAAACAAAAAAGTCCGGATGAAGAGAGGGTTCGGGGGCAACTTCGGTGAGAATGGATTTTATCTCCGAAGCGAACAGGAAGCGACCCTCTCCGTGGTAGTAGAAGAGAGGCTTCTCCCCCATGCGGTCACGGGCAAGGAAGAGCTTCTGTCCGTCCCAGAGAGCAAAGGCAAACATGCCGTTAAAGTGGTCTACGCATTTTGTGCCGTATTCCTCGTACGCATGGACGATCACTTCCGTATCGGTATCCGTATAAAACGAGTGCCCCAGGCCGGTCAGCTTCTTGCGCAGTCCCTTGTAGTTGAAGATTTCCCCATTGAAGGTAATCCAGACGGTTCTGTCCTCGTTATGCATGGGCTGGTGCCCCAGTACAAGGTCGATGATTTTCAATCGTCTGTTCCCGAGCTTTACCGCATGGGTGGAATCCTCGTATATCCCCTCATCATCAGGACCCCGGTGCGCCAGAGTACGGGTCATCACTTTTATGTCTCCTTTTCCCCAGGCTCCTGCTATTCCGCACATATAACGCATCTCCTCCGCAACTGAAATGATCTGTCACTTTTTTACCGCACGGACGGCAATTCCGCTCGGTTCCTCGTTGAGCCATACGATGTGCAGGCCGAGCTCATGGCACCACTCCTTGATCTCTCCGGGAGTATGCCGCCATGCATAGTAAGGATGATACCAGTCGAAATTCACCAGATTGTTCTCTTCGAAGCTCAAAGCCTCATTCCAGAACATTTTCATCATGGTATAGTACATCAATCTTTGAAGAGTATGCTTTCCCGGCTTTATCCCGAGGAGTGGAATTCCCCTCTCGAGCTCTATTTCCGCGCTGAGCTTGGACAGCTTCTCTCCCAATTCCGTTATTCCTTTGCAGGTTTCCCATGCCGCACCAGCGGGCATGCAGGTGATAGAATTCCTCAGATAGTCGTCGGTGAACTCTCTGAGCGGAGCTTTTTTGTTGTAAACATACACTGCGATTTCGCCCCCCCGCCGCAGGAGAGAGGCGCAATTGCAGAATGCCTTCCTGGTATCGGGGGTATGGTGCAGCACCCCCTTGGAGAAGACCATGTCGAAGGTGTCCTCTGCAAAAGGAGGGGACATGATATCGCCTTCAATCAGCAGGATGTTTTCGCGCCGGCGGAGCAGCGATGACGCGATATCGATTGTCTTGCTCGGCTCCAGGCCTACCAAAACGGCTTCGGGATTCACTCTCGAAAAGTTATCAAGCTCATGCCCGAGTCCGGAACCTACGTCGAGAATGAAGCGGCGCTCTGCCAGCGCTGTTTTAAGCCCCTCAAAGTCATTCCATCCAAACCAGCGCAACACCCAATCATCAATTACTCCGGCATTCTTTTCCGAGGTGTTCCAGGAGGGAACTTTTGTCCACTGATAGCCGAATGATTCAATTGTCTGATCATTCCCTTTCGGTTCAGGAAGCATTCTCGGGATACCGTTTACGACAGGATAGGACGTACGGCACCCCTCGCAGAGAAGATACTCACCGGTGTGAGAAAGTTCCTCCCCGGAATGCGGCGTGAGGGAAAAGCGGCAGCGGGGGCATCGCAGCCTCTCATCTATCTGTGTCACGGGCAACCTCCCTCTCCCGTTGTTGGCTGCAGAAATGCATCACCGCACCACAAAACGGTACACCTCGAAAGCCTCTGCATAAGGGACTCCTATTTTCGCTCCCCGCGAAACAGCCATTGCTTCAATGACCTGCTTCGAAAAATAGTCCGCTGTAGTGATTGAAGGGTTCATTTGGCTCTTATAGCACGAAACAGCGGCGACTTTTCTCGCCATATCTTTTTCCGAGAGCTCGACGAAAAGGTCCGGAAGAAAGGTAAAGCTGCTGTTTACAATCTCATATCCCAGGAGGGATACTCTTTTGAATACTTTTTCCGCTTGTTCGCAGAGAGCACGGTGATCCTGATGGATATCGTTCTTTGAAGGAGTTAAAACGAGATCGGGCTGTATTATCTTGTTGTAGTGCAACAGAATCTCCCGGATTGCCTGCGTATGGGAGTCGAAGAGCTGCGTCGGAACATTTTCGACAAGGAGAGAGGATTTCTTCAGCCCCATACGACGGGTCGCCCTGTGTGCCTCTGAAAGGTCCCGTACCTCCTGGACCTCTCCCAGGGAATTCCTCCTCTCCCGGGAGAGGGCAAGCAGATGAATTTCCGCGCTGCTCCGGAATTTGGACAGGAAGCCTGCACAGCCCAGCTCGACATCATCGAGGTGGGCAGCAAGTGCCAGTATTTTCCCGAAGGAGAGTCTCATCGCATAACCTTCCCAAGGGTATCTCCTGTCCGCAGCGAGGTGAAATCAATCCCCTCGAATGATAGTATCTCCAGTGAGCCCTTCCGGCATGAAACGGTAAAAGAGCGATGGTGGCGGTTCACGTCGAGAATGACGCCCGGCTTGCTTCGGCCTCCTGAGTCGCGAGGTGCGGATTTCCACAGGCGGACTTTGGTTTTCCGGTGATAGGTGAACGCTCCCGGATAGGGCCGGGTAAGCGCCCTGATGAAGTTGTAGTTCTCCAGAACGCTTTTCGACCAGTCGATGCAGCCATCCTCAGGGGTTCTTCTCTCCCACCAGCTCGCTTTGGCCTCCTCCTGCTCTTTCCGGTGCGCTTGCCCTTCGGCAAGAAGGGGAAGGTATTCTCTCGCCAATCCGACCATTGCGGAGACGGCCTTGAAGTATACGCTTGCGGCATCATCTTCGAAGCGTATCTCGAACTCTTTTTGTACGATGATGTCCCCAGAATCCACTCCTTCATCAAGATAAAACATCGTGACTCCGCTCCTGCTCATGCCCTTGATGATCGCCCACGGAATCGGCGCTCTTCCCCTTCCCTCAGGGAGGAGGGTAGGGTGCATACCGATGGCCCCGAGAGGGGGAACGGCAAGGATATCCTTTGGCAGGAGTCTTGACCAGCCGATACAGAAGATAATATCAGGGGACAGGGAAATGATATTCCGCAGGGATGCGCTGTTCTTCACTTCAAAAAGGGGGAGAGAGAATGCTTCCGCAAGGTCCCTGAAGCTCCTGTATCCCGATATCGATTCCTCACTTTCAGGCGGCGGAGTAGTGAATACCGCTTGTACTTCGAAAGCAGGGTGATTGCGCAGAATCTCCTGCAGTACATGCCACCCGTTCTCTCCGTTGCTGATATAGACAGTCCGTATCTTTTTCATTTCTGCCCTCCGTGCCGATGCATGGTTATTCCACCTTACGTGCCACCACATATAAGGAGGAGGACAGGGATTCCGGCGTGAAATAGATCTCCAATTCCCTCTCGCACCAGAGGAAGGGAAGATTGATCATCCTTGCAAGCCAGGAGAGTACCCGGTAAGGGATAGGCGGTACCCTGTGCAGATTAATCATGCTGAAATCGAGAAATCTGATGGGAGACGATTCGAGTATCTCCAGTCCGTTCCCGCGGTGATATTCGATCAAAGCATCGTATCTGATACTCTTGTGCCTATCGTAGATATCCCTGTCGGCAATCCGCTGCAACCCGAAAAGCATACCCGCGGTGTTGGGGATGATGGTTATCATGAGACCTTGATTTCTAAGAAACTTTTTGCAGATTCCCACAATCCCGGAAGGATCCTCAAAGTGTTCGATCACTCCGACCGAAAAGACAGTATCAAAAGACTGGAAGAGCGCCGGATCGGGAGTGAGGAAATCCATCCGGTGCAGCGTGTAGGCATCTCCCTGCATCCTCAGATGCTTCTCAGCTTTTTTCAGTCCCTGCTCGGAATAGTCGATTCCGCTTACCTCACATTGGAGCTCTTTCATGAGGTAAGGGAGCCACAGGGAGCCCCCGCAGCCAATTTCCAGAACACGGGAGCCTTTTTCAATATAGCGGGCGAACAGGCGGGAGAGCCTCATATGGAAACGGTTGTGTCTTGTATCCGGGTAGGTGATGACCCTTCTGCCTTTGAGGAAGATGTCATCCCAGTACGTCTTATCGGTAAGTGCTTTATTCACCGTCTGTCTCCCTGCGGCACAGGGGACGCGCCCGGCAGCTGCGTGCGGTACTGCATCCGGTAATAGGTAAGCTGCCCTTGCAGCGCACCCCGGAGAAGGTCGACCCATTTCCTCACGTCCCCTTCGTTCTCACGGTGGAAATACCCTCCTATTCCGGCTGCACCCGCTATAAAATAGGAGTCAAAGGCTTTTTCCGCATCGATGCTTATTCCGTATGCGGACGGATTATTGAAAACATCGCTGCCGGGCAGCGGAACAAAGGTATTCAGCGTACCGTAAAAACCCAGCGCAACAACATATTTCCTGATAAACTCTTCCGTTTCCGCGATGGTTGCATCCGTCTCCCCGGGAAACCCGACAATAAAGCAGGCTTTTACGGGCAAGCCGACCTTATGGGCGAGAAGCATTGCATCCGCCTGTTGTTTAGGAGTGATTCCCTTCCGCATTTTGTTCAGCATACCAACTGACGCGCTCTCGATTCCCACCGTCAGTTGTACGCATCCGGAGTCCTTCATCATAGTGAGGACTTTCTCGTTCATGCAGTCCACCCTTCCCAGGGCGCTCCACGGAAGTGAACGTTTCTTCATCTCTTTGCATAAGAGGGAGAGCCTATCCTCGTTGATGGTGAGGATATCGTCGACAAAGAGGATACCTTCATACCCGAGATCTCCCGACAACATATCCACCATCTCCATGATATAAGCGACACTGTTCAATCTGAATTTCCTCCGGGTGATGGCCGGGGAGGCGCAGAATGAGCAATGGAAAGGGCATCCCCGGCTGGTGATGACAGTCCCTCCCCGGAGAGCCATATTACCGTATGAGATGACGCATCCGTACCTGTTCGTGTCGAGAATCCGGTACGAGGGGAGGGGAAGGGTATCGATATCTCCGATCACCGGCACTGACGCATTGCACCGGGGGTTCCCTGAGCGGTCTTTCCATACAAGACCCTCGATGAAAGGCAGGGAATTGCCTTGAGCAAGGGAGAGCAGCATCCTCTCTCCCTCTCCCGTGCATACTGCATCCACTGCCGTAGTACGCAGCAGGTGAGAAGGCAACGTGATCGCATGGGCGCCCCCCGCAATGACAAGGGCTTCAGGATAGCGCTCTTTAAGGACGAAAGAGAGCCTTCTGAGCAGGCTGTCATGGACGACAGTGCAGGTAATCCCATAAATGTCGGCTTCAGGGATAGCCCAGTTCTCGACGTCGTCAGTGCGTCCTGAGAGGTCAAGGAAAGACACCGCTGCACCGTGCGATACGAGATAAGAGTGCAGATAGAGCAACCCGAGGGGGAAATAATCGGTATCGCTAAAAAGTTGAGGGGTCGGTAGTTGTATTAAAAGAATTTTTTTCATTATAGCAGCACCCGTATCACTCGTCGATTACACATAATCCACATGAAGGGGATTTGGTTTGAAAAGATACTCCATCAGCTCATTCTGCCTGGTGAAGGAGCAGACCGCTTTGCACTTTTCAATGGAGATGGGCTCCCTTGCCGACCATACCTCACTAAAGCTCTTCCGGTTAATCGAGCCGAGAGGGTACTCCCCCTGCAGCAAGCAGCAGGGATAAAGATTACCGTCCGCGCCGATATAAGTGGATAAATGTTGATAAAAACAGCGGCTGAAGTTCTTCTGAGTGTTCTTGCTGAAAAAGAATCTGTCCAGTTGGGCCGAGACAGAGAACGTCTCGTCTTCCAGCAGCTTGCTTTTTTGGGCCATCTCCTGGCATTCATTCCATATGCCGTCGAAAAGATGTATGCCCTCTTCGGTGTGTGCGGGGATAAAACGGATATTCTTGCAGCCCAACTCCTTTGCCAGTTCCGCAGCGGGAACAATCTCCCTGAAATTCGCAGGAGCAATGACAAAGGAAAAACCGATGACGGCATCCTCCCATTTTTTCGCAAGGGCACTGATGACGGAAAGTACTTTTCTAAAAGAGGAAGAGCCATGAATGGCCTCGTATGTCTTATTACTTGCAGCATCAACACTGAAACGCGCCCAGTCGGCACATTCGAACAAGGCGGCATCCTCGGGTGAAAGCCCGGACCCGTTCATTACAAAGCCGCTCCGTAAACCTGTCCTGTTCACCTCCGACAGTATCTCTTTGAAAGAGGGATGAATGGTTGGTTCTCCCGCTCCGGTGATCTGTATCGCTTTTATACCGGCCGAACGAATCTCCTGCAGTAGTCGTATTACTCTCCCGGAATTCATTTGTGCCCTGCTCCTGTCGGCGTACCGTCCCTTCGGATAGCAATAAGGACAGCGGTGATTGCATAGGTTTGTCAGTCCGAAGGTGACCTGGGCAGGGTATACTGTTTTCCCCTCCCGCAACGATTCCAGTCTCTCTTTATGATGCAGGAGCTTGTAAGGGGAATAGCAATCCCGGAGACTCTCTGATTTTGCGTACAAACACTTGTCAGTCATTTCTTCACCGGTTTCAGAACGGTTCTTATCTTCATCGTATCCCTCTCTATCTTCTCTCTTACAAGAGTTTTTTTATTGTTTCCGCGAACTCCCTTGCCCGGTGAAGCGGAGTATGCGCCGATAAAAATCTCTTATGTGCCGCTTCCGCCAATTGCTGTCTTTCGTCTTCATGGCTCAGGTAATACTTGATCAATTCCGGCATTTCGTGGAGATCACGATACATGATGATCTCCTTTCCGGGCTCAAAGGCTTCTGCAGCATCGTCCTTCCATTCTGAAAGAACGAATCCTTTCAAAGCGGCTGCACAAAAAAGGCGATCATGGGTTCCGCTCGGGTACATCATCCGGGAAAGAAGAATGCGTGAAGAGGAATATAGCTTGGGGAGTTCCCTGAAGGTATCTATATAGTCATGGATGAAGACTCCTTCGGGCGCCTTTACCAGGTGATTGTAATTTTTGCTATTATGGTCAAGAGAGAACCCTCCGTAGATATGCAGTGGTATCCCTTTCGTTATAAGCATTCGGAGGATGTGCTCCCTTTCCAAAGATTTCTGAAGGAAAAAGAGCTTATCCTGCAGCGACTGGAATTCTGATGACCATATGTCCAGTTCGGTCGTCCGGGCCAGGAAATGGAAAGGGCTTACATATTTGCCTATCCGGCTGGTGAAGACCTTGAGAGCATTGTCGATAATTCCCCGTGTAGTACCATCCGGATACTGCTGCCGGTACTTTTTCAAAACTGCCTGCAAAGGACTGAAAGTGCAGTCCCAGGCGACCTCGTGCTGATACTGTTCGAAAGGAGGAGAGGGCTTGAAATAGTTGGTGTCTACCCACCATGACATAGGAAAGAGGAATACATTCCGGAATCCCAGGTTTTTCAGCTCTGCAACGTCAGAGCTGTCCGGAATGAACATGGCCAGGTGAAGAGGCGAGGTAAGTTTTTTTAAAGTACTTAGGTTCCGGAGAGGCGTTTGGAACCAGATGGTCACGTACGGTTTGCCCGTCTGTTCCAGGAGCCATTCTTTGTCTTCCTGAACTGCATGTTTTAACTCAGTAGAGGTAGTAAGAAATAAATCCGCCTCGGCATTTCGTAATGCATCGAGGGGCTGGCTGCCAAAAATCCGTACGGTATGTCCCAGGCTCGTCAGTGCCCTCAGCAAAGGCATAATGAATTTGCGTGTTGTCCGGGTCCAGTGTGCACAGATTATGTTCATTTTTTATGCCCTCACGGGATTCTTCTGTGCGCTACGGATTGCCCGCCATCTGTTCTGAGACGTGCTTCGCGTAACAGAAAGCCATCTTTGAGGTAAGTTCCGGGTGATCAATTCCCGAAGATGCCGCTTTCTCATAAAAAAGCAATGCCTTATTGAATATTCCTAGTGTTACGAAGAAATCGCCGGCGCCGACAAGCATTCCCTCGTCCAGTGCTGTCGCCGCCTCGAAAAACTCGAACGCTCTCTCCACTTCGCCGCACTTCCCCGAAAACAGAGCCAGCTCCCGGTAAAGCACCGGATTTTCTCCCAGGCTGTTCAGTGCCTGCTCGAATATTTCAATGCACGTATCCCATTCCTGATCTTCCTCATACAATTTCACCAGGTCGAGGTAGGGGGTAAGAGAAAGGGGATCGAGGTCTATCGCTTCCTTCCACTTTGCCTCGGCAAGCTTCCTCTGTCCGAGATGGTAATAGAATTCACCTTCGTAGACCAGTTGTTCGGGAAGGGAGCGCTCGCACTTTTCTATTCGTGCATCGGCGATTTTCTGATCCCAGAACTCCATTTTCCGGTTGCAGGCGGAAATGAGTTTCTTCAGTTTCTTGTGCGTTGCTTTATCGGCATCCGCCTGCCTGAGGAAGTGAAGTGCCTCCCGTGGATGGTGGACAGTATAGAAGATCTCTCCGAGGTGAAAAAGGGCATCCCTGTTCTTTGGGTCCTGTTCGAGCACTTTTTTGAAAAGCTCCTCTGCTTGTTCGAAGAGAAAGAGCTCTTTATAGTCCTTTGCGAGCTTCAGGAGCAACTGCGCGCCTCCTTTGGAAAGAGTATCGGATCGCGTATCGTTCTTCAGAGGGAGAAAAAGCTCTTTCAGCTCTTCCAGCTTTTTCACCCGTGCAGACAAGGTGCGCAGTCCTTTCTCAAAGGGCACTCCCACCTTCAGCAATCCATTATAGTAAACAAGAGCCCTGGCCACCTGTTTCTCGAAACGGTTGTTGAGGTCTTCTATGGTGTCGATTTCCTGGATGTCCTGTTTCGACATGTACAGTTCGAGATCGTAGGCGTATTCGGTGAAGAGATTGAGGATATGCTCTTTCCCTTTCATTTTTTCCGTGCCTTTCTGCAACGCATCCGATAATTCAATGTATCTCTTGGAACCTGCTTCACCTTTTTCTATCACTCTCTTTACTTTTTCCACATTCTTGAGGATTTTTCTGGAATTATTATTGATCTCTTTCAGTTCCTCCGCTGCCGCATCAAGTTTCCGAAGGAGACCTTGTACGTCCTTGATCTCATCGGTCTTGTATACTGAAATGATTCTGTTATATACGTCCACCGGCTCTCCGGAGCAATATTTCCGGATGGCATCGCTGAAAGGCATCACCACGGTGCCTTCTATTCCAAGCCCCCCTTCGGTGGCGTTAATACAAAGGCGTTTCGAAGATTTGACCCCCTCATTGAGAAGCACTCCGAAACTTTGGAACAGAGTAGTCGTCTTGACCTCATTCCCGAAGATGTCCTTGTCCTCAATAAAACTTTTGTTCTCCTTCCCCTCCCAGGGAGACCCCTTGCTCAGATTGCCTGCATGTTTCTTTTTCGCGTCATAGTAGCACAGATCCTGGCCGATGAAGATGATCGGATTCGCCCCTATGAGCATCGCGAGGTTGAAAGCCATATGGGCGACGGACTGGGAGCGGTAATCGATCTGACCCTTGTCTTTATAATATTCGGAGAGCCACCGGCATATCGTGTTGTTGGAGCCCATGACGAATCTCCTGCCTGCGAAAGTTCTTATGATATCCGGATAGTTGATAGGATGGCAGACGAGGAAGGAGGCGGGATCCATGGGGATGCCCTTGAATTTCCTGTAGGTAGTCTCCTGAGGATCGGCGGTAATCGTGAAATCGGGAACAATGCCGTTGGGAACGAGAAGGCGCAGTACGGTATCGGCTCCTATGACGACTCCTTTCCCCTTCACTTCCTGCAGAAGATGGAAGTTCTTTTCGAGGGAGGGCCCTGCTGAGACAATGACGGCAGGGACGTCGCGAAAAAGGTTTCTGAGATTCGCAACTCCAGGCATTTGCATGGTAAGATGCATATCATCGAGGGTGTTTTCCATCATTTTCAGACCGAGGCCTACGATGGTGCTTCTGTTTACCTTGATGACTTTCAACCTGTCCGGGATCCGCTCTGCCAAGGCCTTGTAAAAGTCGGGGTACAGGTTATAGGAGGGCATATTCTTTATGAGATTGATTTTTCCGGTCAGCAGATAGTTCTTGCTGAACCGGGAGATGTACTCATCAAAAGGCATATGCTCGCCCACAAGGATCTTGACCCGCTTGTCACTGAGAAGCGGGCCGAGGTCGTTATAGAGCATGGCCCTCTGGAAGATATTCTCGTCCCTCTCGCAAATGAGGAGAACGTTCCCTTTGTGCAGACGTTTTACCACTTCCAGCGGGAGGTGGCCCATTTCCAGGCCGAACATGATGATGATGCCGTCCTTACCGAATTTTCCGGCTGCCGATTCAGAAACGACTTTGTCCGCGGCTCTGCATGCGGCAAGATGAGGATTTTCCCTGAACAGGGGAAATGTCCTGGCCCCCCTCCTGATAAGGAGGTTCCAGTATTCCTTTTCCGTATCTCCTTCAGGCGATTCATGCACTGCACAAATATCTCCGGAGGAGAGGGGGGTCTTTTCGCAAAGGGGGACAAGGTCCTGGTTGTTGGCCTTGAGAAGATCCATGTTGCGGTTGTATTGACTCGCCGGGTCGGTGAAAGCCTTGTATGCCGCTATCAATTCAGCGCAGGTATCGCCTTCCGAAAAATCTATACCGGAGGGTTTTGCCTTCCGCGCAAGTGCAATAAGGCCTTTGAAGCTATGGTCAATAGCGACGATATCGAAGCCTGTCCTTTGCAAAAGGAGGCGAAGCGTGTTTGACGAGAAAATATAAAGATGCGGTGATGCGAGGGTCTGAGGATGAATGGGGCGCAATGGCCTGAATAAGGTGGGAACGCCGATCACCAGGTACCCGTCGGAGGAAAGATTTCCCCTCATCGCTGAAAGCATTGTCTCGGGGTCGGGAACATGCTCGAGCACCTGAAGACAGGCAACAATGTCGAATTCCTCCCCGGGATAGGAATCCTTTGAATAGAAGCCGGTCTTGACGGGAAGTCCGAACTGTGTGCTCCCGTAGCGGGCGAAGGTTTCAGAGGGCTCTATGCCGTGGGCGTCCCAGCTGTTGTCTTTGAATGTTTTCAGTAAGGTCCCTGCGCTGCACCCGATATCGAGTATTCTTTTCGACCCGGTATTTTCACCGATCTTTTTTATGATCCACTTGTACCTTTCCCTCATAAATTCCAGATTATTTTTGATGAATTTCTCATCGGGCGCTGCCGGGCGGTACTTCTCGGAGTACATCTCGTCGAGCTCGGCCCCGTCGAGCATGGGATTGGTGAAAACAAAGCCGCAGCGTCTGCATACAACATACGTTACGGAATAGTCTGTCCTATTGCTGAGCCTTCTAAGGTAAGGATCGTTGTCGAACGTTGCGAGATGTTCGTGCTCCGCTGAGCCGCAAATAAGACAGGTTGCTTCTTTCATCGGCTGACTCCTTTTGCCCATACTTCATATCGTCGAGACCGTGCCGTTCCGATATGAGCTGGATTCCGAATGGTATTGTTCCTTTATCGTAAAATTGACAGAAATCTTAAAGAGTGTTATCAAGTTTTCGCCCTGCTCATCCGGAAGGCGAAATATTCCAGATCATCCTCCGCATCGATGTTGAGAGAGCGGGACCGGTCGATCACCACACCCCGCACATCCTGTCCGAGGCAGAAGTCCTTTCCACTCCAATTCTCCAGCAGCTCTCTTTTCCGTACATAGAGCGCCCCGGTAAAGCCATATGCCGGGGGCCTGTCCTGTCTTTGAAGGTATTTCTCCGAAGTATATTCCGTGAAGGGAAGCAGCGTATCCCGCTCAATAGCGTATGCCCGGAAGGGGTGGTGCTTCTCGATTCTTTCCACGCTTACCACCGAATCGCAGCCGCTCTCCCGGAAAAGCCCCACCGCCCTGTCGATATCTTCGGGAGAGGTAAGGGGGGAGGTGGGCTGCAGGGAGACCACTGCATCGGCCCGCCAGCCCAATGCGTCCATGCTGTGCAGCGCATGCTGCGCGACCGGTATGAGGGAGATATGGTCCCGGGCGAGCTCAAAGGGCCTCATGAAAGGGGTTTCCGCACCCCACTTCCTGGCCGCTTCCGCAATCGCCTCACTCTCGGTGGATACGATTACCCGGCCGAGTGTCTCTGCCCGCTTTGCGGATTCGATGATGTAGCTGATGAGCGGACGTCCCGCCACTTCACGGAGGTTCTTGTTCTTAACCCCTTTGGAGCCGGCGCGGGCCGGTATGACGCACAGGATATTCATTCTTCTCCTTTATTCAATGTCGTCCCAGGAAAGAAGAGACCCCTGCGGGATATCCCTTCTCGCCCTTATTCCGATTATCCGGTCGATCTTTTCCGTCGCAATTCCGGTGCCCGGCCTGAGAAAGGTGAGCATGCCCCTGTCCAGGACTGTTCCTGCGGGAATATTCACAAGGGCGGCGATACTCCTCCTCATGGAGGATACGTTTCCCTCTTCCGTTTTGCCGGGGGCAAGCGCCCCGTTTCCGAGTATCTTCTCCACCTCGCGCACCTGGGTGACAAGCGCTTTCAGGTCGTCCGGGTCCGCGGAAAGCTGGTGGTCCCTGAAAGTTGCCCTTGTCTTGTCGAGGGTGAAGTGCTTCTCGATCACCCGCGCTCCAAGAGCCGCGGAGGCGACACAGGCAAGGATGCCGAGGGTATGGTCGGAGTATCCTGATGGTCTGCCAAATCTTTCCGCCAGGGATTTGATAGCGCGCAGGTTCGCCTCTTCCGGCGGTGTGGGATAGGAGGAGACGCAGTGGAGCAGGACGACCTCTCGGTTTCCCTCATTTTCGATGACGCGGAGCGCACTCTCTATTTCCTCCTCATCCGCCATGCCCGTGGAGAGCAGCACCGGTTTCCCTTTCGACGCGACATGTCTCAGCAGGGGATGGTAGGTGAGGTCTCCCGAGGCGATCTTGAAGGCAGGGACGAGGGAATCGAGAAGGTCCGCGCTCTGGAGATCGAAGGGGGTGGAGAGAAAGATGATGTCCTCCTGTTCCGCGATTGCGGCAAGGCGTCTGAACTCGTCATCGGTGAGCTCCAGGCGGCGGAAGTGCTGGAAGCGCTGGGTCTCGGTCCATGCGACGATCCTGTCGGCACGGTAGGTCTGGAACTTCACCGCGTCCGCACCTGCCTCTTTTGCCGCTCTGATGAGCCTCACCGCATCGTCGAAATTTCCTTCGTGGTTCGCACCGATTTCCGCGATGATGAAAACGGCGGTATCCAGGTCTCTGTTCCCGATCCTCATGCACATACTCCCGTAGGGCACTCCATGGCTCTCCTCTCTCTCTCCAACAGCTTCTCGGCGAGCCAGAAGTCGAAGTCCCTGTCCACATGGACCGAGAATTCCTCTTCCATCTCGATATGTCCGATGGATTCCCCGAGGAAATTCATGGAGGATACTTTATCGCGAAGCGATACATAAATGGCTCCGTTCTCCGAGTAGAGAGACTCTTTTTCGAGACGGAGTTGCCGCTGTTTGAAGAGCGGTTCCAGGCCGTTGTACCGGTGCTGGTAGTGGAACATCCTGTCCTCGCATACGGAGATGACGCTGTCGGTCTTGAAGATGAGCAGCGTATCCACCGCTTCGTCGATGTGTGCCGCTTTCTTCAGCGGGGAATTGATGTGGGGCATCACCACGACATCCGGGGCGTACCCTTCCCGCTGCACCAGCGTGTCCAGGGCAAAGAGAATCGAGGGCTCGACAGGGGTGTTGGGGGCCGCAAGGCGCTGTGGTCTCAGGATCACCTCGACGCCGCAGGAGGCGCAGTAGCGGGCGATGGCGTCGTCCTCGGTGACCACCGCCATCCTTCCCACCGTTTCGGATTTTTTCACTTCCTCAATGGTGTAGCTGATCATGGGCCTGCCGCTCAATTCCCGCATCGGCAGGCAGTTGCCCCTTGCCGGAATAAGGGCGAGGACTCCGGGCATATCGTACTTGAAACGCTCTCTTACGAAATCCCTCTTGATCTTCCGGCGGGTAGAGAGGATTTTCCCCATGTTGTTGGTCAAATTGCTCCCGTGCCGGCGGTAGTAGAAGAGGGGGAGGTTCACGTTGTACACCTTGAACTTATGGATGAAGCGTATCCAGAGATCGTAGCCGTCCTGGCAGCGGATCGTTTCGTTGTACCCGTTCAGCTCCTTCAGGGACGACACCCGGATCATCGTCCCCGCCCCATGGGCCGGCAGGTCGAGGAGGCGCGCATCTTCGTCGATCTTCTTGCGCCGTACCAACTCCAGGATCTCCCCATCCTCGGACATGTGGTAGTAATCGGGATAGACGAGACCCACCTCGGGGTGGGAGTCCAGGACGTTCGAAAGAACCAGAAGGGCGTTTTCGTCGAAGAAGTCGTCCGCGTCGAGGCGGATAATATAGTCGCCCTGGGCAGCCTTCAGGGCGTTGTTGCAGGAGATGGGAAGCCCCAGGGGCTTCTCCTGGTGGATGATGCGGATCTTGAAATGGTCGGAGTAGGATTGCAGAATCTCCGCCGTATCGTCGGTGGAACCGTCATTGATAATGATCAGCTCCCAGTCCCGGAGGGTCTGCTTGAGAACGCTTTCCACCGCCTGGGGAAGATACTTCCCGTAGTTATGCGCGGTTATATAGACAGTCACCTTCGACATGCACAAACCTCCTTATAAGCGTAACCCTGTATTCATTTCGGGGGGAAGCACCTTCGGTTTTACCTCCTTGTTCAGCTCGAGCACTTCCGCATGGGCATCGAGAAAGGTGATGAGTTCGTCAAGGGTGAAGACTTCCCCTTTCCGGTAGAGATTCCTGAAAACGGTCCTCAGCACTTCAAGGTCCTCGGCATAGTCGAGGGTGAGCCTGAATTTCCGCGTATAGCGCTCTTCCACCGGCATGTCCACCACCGTGAAAAGCTCGGGGACCTTCAGGTAATAGGTCATGTATTCCGTCCAGCGGGAATCGATGGCCCGCTCATGCGCCGCCTTGAGGGCCTTATAGGAAATGGCCTCGCATTCCGTCCCTTTGGGGAGGCCGGTCATGCAGGCGTAGTCGGCGTTCTTCTCGAAAAGATGGAACACCAGCTTGTCGAGATGCACGGGATCGATGAGGATATCGTCTCCGGTCACCCGCACCACTATTTCCGCCCCTTCGCGTTCTCCCGCCCCGAGAAACCTGCCCATCACGTCATCTTCGCTGCCCGCAAACGCCTTGATGCCGTTTCTCTCTGCAATATCGAGGAGCACCTTGTCGTTGGGGTGGGTGGAGGTGCAGAGGACGATGGCTTTCGGGACCCGTGCGCCTTTCAGCCTGTCGATGAGATGTTCTATGGTGGTGCGGCCCTCCAGCTCGATGAGGGCCTTTCCCGGGAGGCGGGTGGAGCTCATCCGCACCGCGATGAGAATGACGGCATTCAGCTCGATGTCCCCGGGCAGGAGCGGCTCGTCCGCCGCTACGGAACGCCGCAGCACCCTTCCGGAGATCCTATCGGCGAGGGCGGGGGTGATCCCCTCTCCCACTCTCTTGAAGTCGAGGGCGGCAGGGGGAACAGGTTTCCCCTTCTCCAGATCCTTCGAGGCCACAATGAATTTCTTCATCCTTTTCCGGTAGGTCCTTTCATTTTCCCCCATGCTCATGGAGTTGCTCCCCATGGCTCTTTCCGCCTCCCGTATCCGGGAGACCATATCCCTGAACTCACCGGGATTCAGGGAGGAGTAATAGTCGATCCCCTTCTTCGACCGGTCAAGGGTGATATGCTTCTCCACGACAGCCGCTCCCATTCCCATGGCGATAAAGGGGATGAGGGGACAGAGGGGCGAGTCCCCCGCAACGTGGTCCTGGAGACCTACGGGAAGCCGGTAGCGCTCTTTCAGTGTCGTCATCCTCCTGAGGTGGAGATCGTCGATGCCGGTCGGGAACCCCTGGAAGCCGTGCATGAGCACGGCCTCTGCCGGCGAGAGGAGGGCAAGGGCACGACCGATCTCCTCCGGTGTCGATCCCCCGGTGGAGAGGAGCACCGGAAGGCCCTTTCCCTTCAGGGCCTGCAGCATGCGCGGGTTTGCGATATCGGTGGAATGGATCTTGACGGCGTCGATGCCGAGAGAGAGCATCTCTTCCACTGCCTCTTCGTAGAAGAGGTCCGCTAAAAACAGCAGGCCCCTGTCGCGTGCTGCGGTAATCAGGCCCTTCCAACGGGTATCATCGAACTCCAGGGCCTTGAAGTGGGCGAGCTTCGGATCGCCTTTCGTCACGAGACGTTCCGCCCTGAACCTCTGGAACTTCACCGCATCGGCGCCGGCATCGGCCGCGGCATGGACAAGCTGCAGCGCCTTTTCGAAATCGCCCTCATGGGCGTTCGCGGCTTCGGCAATAAGCAGAAGGGGATGTCCTTCCCCTACGGTCCTGTCCCCGATCTTTACAAAAGGCACCGACGTATCCGGCATCTATTTCTCCTTTCTATCCCCGTTCCTTCTCTTTTCCCAGACATAGCTTTCTTTCACAAAACAATCCTTGCAGGGAGAGATCCCGTTCAGTTTTCCCTCACGCTGAATCCTCCGTATCTCCCTCATCTGCGGGCCAAGCCATATCTCCCTGATAGTCTGTGTTCTCGCGTCCCCCACCTTCTGCTCCTTGAACCAGTCGCCGCAGCACATGAGGGCATCCCCTTCCCGGGAGATCACCAGCCGCTGCCAGGGCTGGGGGCATCTCTTCCTCCCCACCGCCACCTGGTCCCCCACAGCGAGCTGGTCTCCCTGTCCGCGGTCGGTAACATCGCTGATCCGTATATCGTCAACAAAGGGTTTCCAGGTGCGCATGAAAAGGTCCACCTCATCTTTATTGTCCTTCATCCGGACCATCTGTACCCGCACAAAGGGGCGCACCGAATCCCTCTCCCTCTTTTTTTCGTACACCTTCCCGATATTCTCCACCACCCTGTCGAAGTTGCCCCCGACCCGTATGCGCTCATAGGTCTGCTTTGTCGCCCCGTCCAGGGAGAAGATGATCCTGTCGAGTCCCGCATCAATGAGCCTCTCAATACGCTCTTCCGTCAGGAGCATGCCGTTGGTGTTGAACTGGACATCGATGATCCCCTTCAGTTTCGCGTAGGCCACCAGGTCCTCGAGCCCCTTATGGAGGAGGGGCTCTCCGCGCCAGTTGAATTTGAGGGAGTAGAGACCGTTTCCCGCACCCTGGTCGATCAGATCCCTGGCAAAGGAGATATCGATAAAGCCAGTCTTCAGTTCCTTCTTGTACGAGTGGACGCACATGATACAACGAAGGTTGCAGGCATCGGTGACTTCGATGTCCAGGTGGAGAGGAAAGGCGAAGCGGGTGCCGTATTTTGCTGCCATATTCCATTTGAAGCGATAGAGGGAGTACGTATAGTCGAATCCCCGTCTATATATTTCCCGTGCGGCGTTTACTTTGCGCTGAAAGCGTCCTATTTCCCTGTAGCTCTTACCTGACATCTTTCAGTATCCTCTCCTTGAGCAGTTCGGCGATCTCATCGACGAGCATTTCGACTTCCATCTTCTTTCGTTTCCGTCCTCTGCCTGATTCCTTTCCTTTCAACTCGTTCAATGCCCCTGAAAGGGTGTACCCTCTCTCATAGACAAAGTTCTTTATTTTTTGTATCGTCTCGACGGTCTGCCCGTCGTACCGGCGGTGTCCTCCCTCTGTCCTGACGGGACTGAGGTATCCGTCGAGGGACCTCTCCCAGAAACGGAGCGTATACGAGGGGACCCCGGTGATCTCGCTGACCTCCTTGATGGAGTAAAGTTTTCCGTTTTTCCTCATGGTTTTTCTCTCTCTCCGATTGTGCGGAGTACCGGGAGTATTCCCTGATGTACTTAATCGGAAAAATTAACAAAAAACTTTAATTTCGGTATGAGGGTAAGCAAGTGCCGTACCATGTATTCCCTCCCTGTTGGTATCCGGGAATCCGGCGCTTTCTTCTGTTTCCCTTGTCGGAACAACGGGAAAAAAATTCCCGGTGGGAAAATTCTGCAGCTGGCGCTATTGAAATGATGAACGGGGTGCGGTATAGTAAAGGCGAAAAAAAGCGGACAGATACGGGAGACGGCGGGAAACTCGATGAGAATTCCGGATGCGATACAGCCCTACATGCTTTCCTATTCTGCCGAAGGGGCCACGGAAAGAGCGCGGCCGGGGCTGACTATCGCCTATGTGGTCGGACATGAGCTCGGACACGCGAGCACGAACAGGCTCCTCGCCCTTGCCCGCGGGCAGGAGGTGCGGCAGGAGATCGACTACCGGGTTGAGCTGCAGGGCGGCAGACTGGTAGCTACCGGCGGGGTCACCCGCGCTACTTTTACCGAAGCCCGCAGGGAGTCCGGCAGCGGGGACGGCCTTCTCGCTTCCTTTTCGGGGTCGCCGGCCGGGGGACGGAATGCCTTTTCCCTTTCCGCTTTCTCCCTGAGAGAGCTTGAGTCGCTGAAAGCAGTGAAGAGCGAGCTGGAGCAGGAGCTTTTGACTCTCTCCCGGTCACGGTCGGTACATCCCGGCGATCCTGATTCCTCCTCCGGTGTCACCCTCGCACAAAGGGCCGGGGCGGAATTTCTTCCTGCGGGGGAACCCGCCGGAGTGCTTCCGGATGCAGGAGAGGAGGACGCCGCTGAAAAAGGCGGACCGCGCGGGTGGACGGAAGAAGAGGGACTTTCCCGCGCAATCAGGAGGCTCGACGGCAAAATCAGGGAACTGCGATACCGGTATGCCAGGATGGATGCTCCCCTGGAGTCCGGGACGGCTCGCCGTGAGGAACCCCCACGGGATACAAAGGAAGGGGGGGACCAGGAGACCAGGCTTAAGAACACGCTATTCACGGGGGCCGTCGATCTGATCCGGAGGGAGATTCCACCGGTGGTATTGATAGACGGATTCGGGTCCGCTCTCCGGGTGCGGTCCGCAGTGGACGCCCTCCGTGAAATCCGGGACAGGAACGAGCCTGTCCTGGCGCAGAGAATGCGCTTACATCCCTCTGCCGTAGAGAACCGTCTCGCAGACTGGGATACCCTGAAGGACCTTCTGGGCGAACTGGAACGCTCCAGCACCCTCCTCCTCGGCAGAGAGGGACTCACTACGAAAAAGGCCGTCTCTTCCGACGAGAGCGTCCTGACCGTAGCCGCCTCGTCCGGCAGCGGTGAGGGGAGCTACTCGATCCTCGTGGAAAGGCTTGCGGCACAGCACCGTGTCGCCTCCGACGTTTTTTCCGATCCTTCCGTTGCCCTTGGTCTTTCCGGCACGATAACGATCAATGATTTCAGTGTTTCCATCGGTACTGCCGATTCGCTCCGGACCCTTGCGGAAAAGATTAACTGGGGGGAGGATAGAAACAGAAACGGCGTGCTCGATTACGGGTCCGAAAGGGATGCGAATGAGAACGGGATTGCCGAGTCCGGGGAGGACAGCGACGGAAACGGGATGCTCGACTCCTGGGAGGATCACAATTTTGACCGGAAGCTCGATGGCGGCGCCCTGCAGCATGGGGTAAACGCCTCCCTTGCGGGCGGCAGGTTGATACTGACTTCTTCAGCGACCGGGAAACCGATTCGGTTCGGGGAGGAGAACCGCATCCTGAAGCGCCTGGGAATTCTTCGCTACGATACCTATCCCCTGAACGTAACGGTCAAGAACGAACTGCAGGCGGCGGTGAAATCCCGGGTGACCATCGACGGTACGAGCCATGAGCAGGAGAGCAACGAGCTGACGGAGGTAATACCGGGGCTGTCCCTCTCCCTCAAGAGCTCCTCCTCCTCGGCGGTGGCGGTATCGGTGGGACCCTCCGCCGAAGCAGCGCTGGCAAATATAAAAAGCATGGTAAGCGCATACAACAGGACCATTGAGTTCCTGAACGACCGGATCGGGTTTTCCGGGACTCTCTCCCGGGACAGAGCGGCACAGGGGATCCGTGTCGAGCTGAAGCATAACGCTACCGATCCCGTTGACGGACAGCCCGCCGGTTTCGACAGTCTTGCCGCTATCGGCGTGGGTACGCGCGGTACGGAGGGGGGCGGCATCCATGAGCTTTCCCTGCTGAACCTTTATACCTCGATGCGGGACGGACTGAAAAGGGAGGTCCCGGTGCCGTCCCGCGGATCCCGGTCGCTGTATGCAAGCATTGATGATCCCGGGATTACGACGCACGAGGATGATACCCTGTCCGTGGATGAGGAAAAGCTCGTCTCCCTCCTTTTGAAATATGATGCTGAAATTTCGCGGCTCTTTACCGGCAGCGGAGGAGTCTTCCTCCGGCTGAAAAAGCAACTGGACCGGGACCTGGATACGGAACTCGGGACGATCGCTCTTCGGAGAGCCACCCTCGGAGCTACAGGCGAGACCTTCGATTATTTCCAGCGATTGCAGAAATTCAGTGAAACGCTTGACTCTCTGAACAGGAGGGAAAAGGTATTTTCTTCCACTCTCTCCGTCATTGCCTGAGGGGGGAGACGGAGCTATTATCCTATATTTCTCCGGCCCTTTCTGGTAAAATAAGCGGCAATCGAGAGAGAAGGAGCGGTCTCTTTTCTATGGATATAGCGGCTTTTCTGGGCCTCCTTATCGGGGTCGGCGCCATCATCGGAGGCAATATCATCGAAGGGGGGAGCACTGCCCATCTCATCCAGTTCGCCGCTGCCCTGATCGTGTTCGGGGGCACTTTGGGCGCGACCCTTCTGAGCTTCTCCTCACGGGACGTCATGAATGCGGTGAGGGCTATCGGCCTGGCTTTCAGGGCACGTTCCTTTGCTCCCGCAGAGGTGATCGAGGAGATCCTGGGCATCCTGGTCAAAGCGCGGAAAATGGGATTGATCGCGCTGGAGGGGCAGATAAAGAATATAAAGAACCCTTTCCTGAGAGAGGGATTGAGCCTGGTGATCGACGGGATGACCCCCTCTATGATCGAAGAGGTCCTCCATCAGGAAGTCATCACCTATGAGGAGGAGATGAAAAAGGCAGCCCGGGTTTTCGAGTCGGCGGGAGGGTATGCCCCCACCATCGGCATTCTGGGTGCCGTTCTTGGATTGATACAGGTGATGCGGAATGTATCGGACCCCTCGAAGATCGGCGGGGGAATCGCCGTGGCGTTTGTAGCGACCATTTACGGTGTCGGATCGGCGAATCTCCTGTTGCTCCCCCTCGGGAAAAAAATCATGAACCGGCTGAAGGAGGAGGTCTTCATGCGGGAGTTGATTATCGACGGAATACTGGGCATCGAGAGCGGCGTCAATCCGTATTTCCTGAAGGCGCGTCTGAACGCTTTCCTGACGGAGCATGACAAAGGCAGATAGGCGATGCGGGCAGGAGAAGAACAGTGAAGAGAAGGCGCTCCCGCGAAGAAGAGCACGAGAACCACGAGAGATGGCTGATCTCGTACGCTGATTTCATTACCCTGCTCTTTACCTTTTTTGCCGCCCTGTATGCGCTCTCCACGGTGGACAAGGCGAAGGTAGAGCAATTCTCCGTGTCCCTCCGGGAGAGCTTCAGAATCATCGACGACCCCATACCGCTCATTGAGGGCAGGAGCCGGTCGATTGCCGGGGAAATGAATAAGGTGATCGGGGGCACTCCCGGGGTATCGGTTAAGAATGAATTCAGGGGGGTGGTGGTGACTTTCTCCGATATGGTGCTCTTTTCCCCGGGTTCTGCGGAGATCAGGCCGGAAGCTTTCGATCTCCTGGAGAAGGTTGCAGAAATAGTGAAGACCGTTCCCGGAAGAGTCGTCATAGAGGGCCACACGGATAGCACTCCTCTGTCCGGGGGCAAGTACGCGTCAAACTGGGAGTTGTCCACCGGGAGGGCTGCCGGCATCCTCCACTTCCTGATAGGAAAAGGAGCGGATCCGAACAGGTTTGCCGTAGCAGGATATGCGGAGTACCGGGCGGTAGCGGAGAACGACACGGAAGAGGGAAGGGCGAGGAACAGGAGGGTCGAACTGGTAATTCCCCACTAGGGTGTGTTTGCACACTGGGTTCGTAGCGAGACCGAGCGAAGAGTACCTGGGCAAGGCGTCACGGGCACAACGCCCGGAGGCGTAGCAGAAGCTACGTTGAGGACGTTGTGTCCGGGAGAACGAGGACCGGGGACTCTGCAGCCGGTCGCAGCAGAAGGTAGTGTGTAAACACACCCTAGGGTGTGCAGACACACCCGGGAATTCTCGCTGTTCGTTCTGGAGTTGCGTAGAAGAAATTATTATAATAAATGCCTTGCTTTGGGGAGGGAACGACACAGCAGGATGGCGGAGATGCAGACGGACGACGAGAGATATATAGGCATGCGGGAGTTTTCGAGGGTGGACGCCCATATCCCCCTTGAGATATATCGTGTTCCCCCCGATAAAAGAGAAGGGATCCGTTCCAAGATTTCGGGGGAGGCCTTCCCGGCCGAAATGAGAGCGCTTCCCGATCTCGACGACAAGCTTCTTACCGATTGGCTGAAGATGCTGAACGCCAAGCTGGATGCCCTGATCGGCATGCTTGTTTTGCAAAGGGAGGGTTTTTGCTCCCTCTCCCTTGCCGATGTCAACATAAGCGGCGGGGGGATGAGCTTTACCTCACGGGAACGGTACGGAATAGGAGAGGTGCTCGAGCTGAAAATGATGCTCCCCCTGCTCCCCCCCGTCGCCCTGCATGCCTATGGAGAGGTGGTAAAGGAGGAGCTCCTGGCGGACGGCTGCCGTAGTGCCGTGAAGTTCATCGCCATGGAAGAGGAGATCCGTGACGAGATCGTGAAGTTTGTCTTTAAGAGGCAGAGGGATATTCTGCGGGAAATGAGAAAGTAGGAGACGATAGATGTTCGCAATCATCGGCGCAGTTATTGTGTTGCTTTCGGTCATCGGCGGCTATGTTCTTCATCATGGAAACCTGAGTATTCTCTTTCAGCCGACGGAATTGCTCATTATCGGCGGCGCCGCTCTCGGCTCTTTCATCATCTCCTCTCCGATGAAGGTGATAAAGGCTGTTGTCGGTGGTGTGGTGAAGGTGTTGAGCGGGAAGGCCTATTCCAAGGGCGATTATATAGAGATACTGCTGTTGATGAGCGAGATCTTCTCGAAAATAAGAAAGGAAGGGCTCGTCTCGATAGAAGCGGACGTGGATAACCCGGAAGCGAGCAAAATCTTCAGCAAATACCCGAAATTTCTGAAAAATCACCATTCCATTACCCTCGTTACCGACACGCTGAGGACGGTGATGACCACCAGTATCGCCCCCCATGAGCTGGAGGCCCTTCTGGATACGGAGCTGGAAGCGCACCACGAAGAGGCCTTGATTCCTTCGAATGCCATCTCGACAGTCGCTGACGGCTTGCCGGCCCTCGGTATCGTTGCCGCCGTGCTCGGGGTCGTCATCACCATGGGCAAGATAAGCGAACCGCCCGAAGTCCTGGGGCACAGCATCGGGGCCGCCCTTGTGGGCACTTTCCTCGGTGTTCTTCTTAGCTACGGTTTCGTAGGCCCCGTTGCGAAGAACCTGGGATATATTGCCAATGAGGATAAGGAGTATCTTAATGTTCTGAAGGTCGCCCTTGTGGCCTTTGTGGGTGGGGCAGCGCCCCAGATAGCGGTTGAGTTCGGCAGGCGGGTGATCCCCGCCAATGTCAAGCCTTCCTTTGTCGAGATGGAAGAGGCGATCAAACAGATAAAGAAATAAATGCAGAGCGAAAAAACAGGGAGAGACACTGCGGGTTTCCTGAGCCGAAGCCTCGTTTCCTCATACCGGGCTTTTTATTCCTATGGCGGATAAATCAAAAATAGTCATTATCAAGAAGATCAAAAAAGGCCACGGGGGGCACCACGGGGGAGCGTGGAAAGTGGCGTATGCGGATTTTGTAACGGCCATGATGGCCTTTTTCCTCCTCCTGTGGCTCTTGACCATGACTTCTTCGGAAAAGAGGGCGGTGCTGGCCCAGTACTTCAAAAATTTCAGCATCTTTCAGGAGGCGGGGAAGTCCTTCATGAAGGAGTCCTCCCAGATACTGCAGAGTCCGTCCGGTGATTTGAAGACAAGCTCCAGGGATCCGGGGATGGGAACGGAGCTTACCGCCGAGGATCTGAAAGAGAAACTGAAGAGGGCGATCGAAGAGAAGCTGAGGGACCTCAAGGACCAGGCCCTTGTGGATATCTTTGAAGGCGGGGTGCGGATTCAACTGGTGGATTCCGATGGAAAGTCCATGTTTCTTCCCGGAAGCGCGGAGCTCAGTCCGAGCGCCAAGGCGCTGCTGAAGCTGGTGAGTGAAAATATCAAGGATATGCTGAACAGGATTGCGGTTGAAGGGCATACCGATGCCGCCCCGCTCATGAATGGTCAGATCACCAACTGGGAGCTTTCCACTGCCCGGGCGTCCTCTGCACGCAGGGAGCTGGAAAGTAATAGTATCGACACCAACAGGATAGCCCGTGTCGTCGGGTATGCAGATACCGAGCTCCTTATAAAAGAGAACCCCCGGGATCCACGGAACCGCAGAATAAGCATAATCCTGCTGCAACCTCCCCACAAAGAGCCCGCCGGAACATTCCCGGTACGCCAGGAGGTAACCCCGGCAATAAGACCCGCAGAAAGAGAGCCGGCCCCCTCTGCAACGCCGGACGGTCTGCAGTCCGGAAGAAATCAGGGGGAAGGGCGGATACAGCTACGGCCTGAATTGGACATACGGCCGCAAAAACCTATTCAACCGTAAGACGGATAACAGGAAACGGGGGACAAGCACACCGCCTCCTCCTATCCACCCGCCTTACCTCTTCCGCCGCTCTATGCGGAATCAATGCGCCCCATGGATCAGGATGGGAAGACATCTGACGCAAACGAGCTTTTGCTCTCCGGCATGGATACAGGGGAGATACACCCTTTCCTTGTCATTGACACCGCAGACGAAGCATTTTGTTTCCATTCTAACTCTCCTCCAATTCATTGATTTCCTTGACTACTTTCTCCGGATCGACATTATGCATCATCGCTCCGAAACTGATGGACTCGACCCGTATTCCCGGGCAGGTAAAGCATCCGTTTCCGAAGTATTTTTCGATGACTTTCATTGCGGCGGGATTCTCTTTGAGCAGGTCGCCGATGACCGTATCCTTTGTTACTTTCTTTTTCGTCGTTTCCATGATATATTCTCCTTTCCGTTCATATCTGGTATGCTGATAAGCAGATACTAATAGCTTAGATGAAATGCGCAGGAGTTTTTATGACCGCGGTCATAAAGCGGAAGGAAAAAGGAGACAGAAAAGATGCAGTGGCGAAAAAAGTAAACGCGGCAGTTTAATGCCAGACAAATGGGTAGGGGAATGGCCTATGATGGAGGTCATAGCGCGGGATGCTCCTTTGGGGTAAAATAAAGCAGCGCGCTCTACGCAGAAGAAGAAGGAGGAAAGCAGATGGAGAAATTTGTAAGAAATTTTATCGTGATGAGTATTATCTACCTCGCCCTGGCCGCATTTATCGGAATTGCTATGTTCGCTTATCCGTCCTTGCGCCATCTGGAATTCGTCCATTCCCATCTGAACATGCTCGGATGGGTATCGATGATGATCTATGGGGTGGGCTATCACATACTCCCCCGGTTCGCGGGAAAGCGTCTGAAAAGCGTAAAGATGGGTGAAGTACAGTTTTACCTCGCCAATATAGGGCTGGTGGGAATGCTCGTTTTCTATACTGCCCAGATAACCGCTCCCTCGGTGCCCTTGTACCGGAACTTGTCCGTCGCCTTTGGGACAGTAGAGGCACTTTCCATATTTCTATTCTTTTACAATATGATAGCCACTCTTTTCTCGAAAGAGGAGTAGGGAAAGGCCGGGGCACCGTACACAAACGGAATCTTCAAGGTACCTCTACCTGTCTTTGTCTTTGCGCGGTCGCAAGGGGGATGCTCACTCACCGGGCACGTTGTGCTTTTGCCCTCTTCTTCCAGGAAAAGGTGATGTAAAATGGTGGGCGTTTATTGTAAAATTAGGGGTAAATAATCCTATTGACAAGGAGGGTACGGGCATGAATGAAGAAGAGATCATAGAGATTTTGAAAAGGGAGAATGAAGAATTCAGGAAGCTGTACCAGGAGCATAGAGATCTGGATGGAATGCTGGCGGAATACAGCAGGAAACATTATCTTTCCCCTGAGGAAGAGATCGAAGAAAACAGGATGAAAAAGGAAAAGCTGCACAAAAAGGACAGAATTGCAGAGATGATCCGGGAGTACAGCAAAAAGGTGGGGAGCGGCACATAAACGGTGAAGGGTGCCCTCTTCCGCCTTGTTCAGTGGGCGAGCCATACTATATATCATTACTAAATATCATTATTAATGAAAAAATGAAAAGAGGAAACAGAACTGTATGAAGCTTAGAAGCGGTATGATCAAGAAGGGACTTGAAAGAGTCCCGCACCGGGCTCTTCTCTATGCCACGGGAATTCCCCGGAGCGAAATGGATAAGCCTTTCATCGGTGTTGCGACCAGCTTTACCGATATCATCCCCGGCCATGTAGGAATGCGCGACCTGGAAAGGTTTATCGAAAAAGGCATTCATACGGGGGGAGGGTATCCGTTCTTCTTCGGCATTCCCGGGATCTGTGACGGGATCGCCATGGGGCATAAGGGAATGCATTACTCCCTTGCATCCCGGGAACTGATAGCGGACATGGTGGAGACGATCACCGAAGCCCATCAGCTGGACGGCCTTGTGTTGCTCACCAACTGCGACAAGATAACTCCGGGCATGCTGATGGCGGCGGCCCGGTTGAATGTGCCCAGTATCGTAGTGACTGCAGGCCCCATGCTCTCGGGCCGTTACCGCGGCAGGAGACTGAATCTTACCAGTGATACTTTTGAGGCAGTGGGAAAATACCGGAAAGGACTCATAAAGGATGACGAGCTGAATGCCCTTGAAATGTGCGCCTGTCCCGGTGCCGGCTCCTGCCAGGGGATGTATACGGCGAACACCATGGCCTGCGTGACGGAATCCATAGGGATGAGTCTGCCCGGCTGTGCCACTGCACCCGCCGTTCTTGCCCAGAAGAAGAGGATCGCCTTTGAAAGCGGGGTGCGGATCGTTGAGTTGATCAAAAAAGGGATTACCCCGCGGAAGATCATGACCGCCAAAGCCTTCGAAAATGCGATCATGGTGGACCTTGCCCTCGGCGGATCGACCAATACCGTTCTTCACATCCCTGCCATCGCCCACGAAGCGGGAGTGGAGCTCTCCCTCGAGGTATTCGATAGTTTGAGCAGGAAAACGGCTCATATCGCCAATATGATTCCCGGCGGGGAGTATTATATGGAGGACCTCGATACCGCCGGCGGCATCCCCGCGGTGCTGAAGAGATTGAAAGACTTGCTCAACAGCAGCAAGACGGTCTCCGGAAAGAACATCCTGGACATTGCCGGGCAAGCCGACATTATGGATGAGGAGGTAGTAAGACCCCTGGACAAAGCATATCACAAGGAAGGGGGAATTGCCATCCTGAAGGGGAATCTCGCTCCTGACGGGGCCGTGGTCAAACAGACGGCGGTGGGGAAAAAGATGCTGAAATTCGAAGGTACTGCTCGGGTGTTCGACTCCGAGGAGGCGGGTATGAAAGCCATTCTGAACGGAGAGATCAGGGAGGGAGAGGTGATCGTCATCCGGTACGAGGGTCCGAAGGGGGGGCCGGGTATGCGGGAGATGCTTTCCCCCACCGCTGCCATCGCCGGGATGGGACTCAGCGAATCGGTGGCCCTGATAACGGATGGCAGGTTCTCCGGGGGCACGCGGGGCCCCTGTATCGGCCATATCTCCCCCGAGGCGATGGAGGGAGGGCCCATTGCGGTCATACAGGACGGTGACAGGATCGGCATCGATATCCCGAAGCGGAAAATCAATCTCCTTCTCCCCGATGAGGAGATCAGCCGGAGGCTTTCGGCCTGGAAGCAGCCGAAACCCAAGATCCGGCACGGCTACCTCGCCCGGTATGCCAGAATGGTGAGCTCCGCCGGGAACGGTGCGATCATGAGAGCCGGATAGAGAAGATATTTCTTGCAAAAAACTCCTAAAAAGGTATACAATAGAGAATCTTAATTTCACCGACTTTTTTTTGTGACCGGTCGATGTTTCCCCCTCAAAGCGGGCGTAACTCAGTGGTAGAGTGTCAGCTTCCCAAGCTGAAGGTCGCGGGTTCGAATCCCGTCGCCCGCTCCATACAATCAACGGCCCGGGTCGTGTGGTCTCCCTGTATCTGCTATGATCGGCTGCAGGATTTCCTTTTCGGATGATTTTCCTTTTTTTCCCCCGCTTTCGTTTGCGTTTTTGCCTGTTCCGTGCTTCTCGTTCGGACGGCGTCTCCGGGTTCCTCGCTCGCCTGATGAAAAGAGGATGCAGCAATAGACGGAGCAAGAGGAGGGAATACACGGAAAAATTGCTGAGGGAGGAGTGGGAGTTTTCCCGGAATCTGATTCATTTTCCCGCGGTGCCGGCATTTGTGATCGACTCCCGGCATCGTGTGCTCATCTGGAATCATGCACGTGAAGAGCTGACCGGGATACGGGCCGACGACGTGGCCCACTGGAAGGCCTTTTACGAGAAACAGCGCCCCTGTCTGGCTGATATCATCATCGAAAACAGCGTGGAGGAACTGGTGTCCTAATTATACGCTCTGCGGATGGTCCGTTCTTTTCCGAACGGCCTGCATGCAGAGGGATGGTACCGGAATCTCGGCGCAAAGGTCCGCTATATCAGCTTCGAAGCCGCCCCTATTTATTATAATCCCGAGGGAAATCTGATTGCGGCCATTGAGACGGTACAGGATCTCACGAGGCTGAAACAGATGGAAGAGACCCTGCAGGAGTACACTGGAGATCTCGAAAGGGAGGTGAGGGAGCGGACGGAGGAACTGGAGACGGCCAGGATGACGGCGGAAGACGAACCCCTTTCTGCGTATCCGGAAGTGTCTTCACCTTTCTGCTGCCCTGCTGCGGGGAGACTCCAAAAGCGGACTGTTGATCTTCATTCTTGGCGAATCCTCTGCCTTCTGCTCATCAGCCGAACACGGCCTGCAGAAAAACGCCAAAAGGCCTTGTTCCGGCGAGCTCTTTTCCCTGTCTTTGTATTTTTTTTCTCCCCAAAATTCCCGGGATTTTTTTTCAAAATTCTATTGACCTTTTCACTTTTCGTGTGTCAAACTTATGACGTGGAAAATAACAGTGCGGCCATTAACGTCAACAATCTTCCCCTTATCGGCACCTCTCAGGCTGTCAAACGTATTTACGAACTGAGCGCAAAGGTCGCGAACTGTTATAGCACTGTTCTTATCATGGGTGAGAGCGGGACCGGTAAGGAACTGGTTGCCAAGAACATCCACTATAAAAGCAACCGCGCTGAGAAGCCCTTCATCCCGGTCAATTGCGGCGCTATCCCTTCGGAGCTCCTCGAGTCGGAGCTGTTCGGCCACGAAAAAGGGGCATTTACCGGGGCGGTTGCCATGCGGATAGGGAGATTCGAGCTTGCCGACAGCGGAACGATATTCCTCGATGAAATAGGAGAGATGCCGCCCATCCTCCAGGTGAAGCTTCTCAGAGTGATCCAGGAGCGCTCCTTTGAAAGGATAGGCGGGACGAGGACGGTGAACGTGGATGTCAGAATTATCGCCGCTACCAACCGGAACCTCGAAGAGGCGGTAAAGGAGGGGAAGTTCAGGGAGGATCTCTATTACCGTCTTAACGTCATCCCCGTCGAAATCCCGCCCCTTCGTGAACGTATCGAAGATATACCCCTGCTGTGCGACTTTTTCATCGAAAAGCATGCAAAGCGGTTCGGAAGGAGCCGGATTACCCTTTCCGAGGATACCATTAAAATATTCCACACCTATGCCTGGCCCGGGAACGTCAGAGAGCTCGAAAATACCATCGAAAGGCTGTTGGTCCTCAAGGATAACGATATCGTAACTCCTTTTGATCTTCCCGAACGAATGACCGGGAGGCGCATTCCCGATCTGCCCGAAATAGGAGAGGAAGACGCCAACCCCTTTATCGGTGGCATCGATCTGAACGCCGCCCTCGAAGAGTACGAAAGGAGGCTTATCCTCCATGCCCTCGAGCTGCATAATGGGGTGAAGAGCCAGGCTGCACGGTATCTCAACATCAACCGAACGACCCTCATCGAAAAAATGAAGCGGCTGATCCTGCCGTAGTGCCCTTTTTCCTCTTGCCGGGAAAAAAGAACAGTGTCATAAAAGTAACATTGCGGAACTTTTCTTTTGTTATTCCCGTCATATTATTGACTTGAGGGAGACGTCCCCCGTGAACCGAGAAATATTTCCCCTTGAATTAAATAGGGAATTGATGGAGGGCGCTCTATCTCTTTTTTTGTTTCCGATGGCATGTTTCTTTCATAGCAAAGCCGGATTGCTGTATTCTTCGGTAGCGAATAGAAAAGAGGAGAAAAGGATGAGAGGCGGAAATACAGGGATCGAGGGGAAAAAAAAATCTTCCGCATCCCTTTTTTCCCTTTTTTTTCTTCTTTCTTTTTTTCTTGTTTCCGCTTTCTCCCCTGTGTCACCGCTCTGTGCCTCTGAAAAAAAGCTGCAGACTGCCGACGAGCTCTTCAAGGCAAAAAAGTATTCCGAGGCGGGGGAGCTTTACCGGGAAGTGTTTCTTTCTTCCCGTAAGGGGCCGGTCGCCGAAAGAGCCCTTTTCGGGATGAGCAAAGCGGAATTCTCCCTGAAGAGATATCATGAGACGCGGTTGAATATCAATCGCCTCCTCGCGGCGTACCCTCAATCCGCCTATGCGGACGAGGCAATGCTTCTGCTCGGGTACAGCGCCCTTGCCTCCCGGAAATATGCAGAGGCCCGGAACTATTTCGAGAAAGCCGGGGGGGATTTCCGGGATAAGGCTCTTATCGCCAAAGCGGAGCTGAAGCTCAGGCTGAACGATAGTGCCGGGGCCGAGTCTCTCCTGAAAGAACTCCCCCCCCGGATCCGGGAGACCGAGCCCCGTGCCCTGTTCATCAAGGCGGACCTGTTCAGCAGGAAGGGAATGCACCGGGAAGCGATCAGCACGATCAACAAGATCTCTGAATCCGTTCTGAAAGAGGAGGACCTCCGGGTAAGCAAGGCGCTGATTTACTATTATGCCTCCCGCTTTGAAGATGCCGAAAAGCTCTGCAAGGGAATCCTCCGGGAATCCCCGTCGAGCCTCGAGGTGCACAATGCGAAGAAGACCCTGGCAAAAGTGTACGAGTACAGGGGAAAACACGATGAGGCCCTTGCGCTGAACCTCGATGTCTTTTCACGCGAGATGGACAATGACCTGGCAATGACGATTGCAAAGCTCTATGACAGGAAGAGCGACACGGGAAATGCCCTGCGCTATCTGACGTTCGTCAGGGATAAGAAGGTCAGGGGACAGGAGATGGAAAAACGGCTGCGGAAGCTCCTTGACTTGAGGGACCCGAAGGGAGTGGAGTATCTTTCCAAGTATTCCCTCTACCTCGATCTGGGCAGCCCGTTTATTGCGGATGCCGCACGGTACCTGGCGGCGAACGGCAGGAAAAGGGAGGGGACTCTGCTCCTCAAAAGGGCACAAAAGGGGGAAAACGGCGATGCGTCGCTCTCTCTCGCGGAGATTCTTATCAATGAGGGCAAATACGGCGAAGCACGCAAGCTCATCCTTCCCATACTCTTCGACAAGCGTTATTTCTTCCGCTCCTCCTACCTGATGGCGGAAACATACAGGCGGGAGCGTGACTATCCCCGGGCGATTCAACACCTTGTCAATGCGGCCAAACTCTCGAAGGAGCATTGGGTCCATTCCCGACTGGCTGACCTGTATGGAGAGGCGGGCGACGGGGGAAACGCGGTGAAGCACTATGTGCTGGCTTCCGATGCAGGGGACAGCGTGTCCTCCCTGAAAGCGGGCGATCTTTACTACCGGCGGGGAGAAGAGGAGAAAGCGCGGTTTTATTACAAGCGGGCATTGGAGCAGGGAGTGGAAAACCCGCTGAACCTGCAATGGGTGCAGTACCAGTACGGGAAGCTGACGGGGGACCGGAGCTATCTGAAAAAGGCTGCCGACGGCGGCGGGCTTGTCGGTGAAGCGGCAATGATTCTGGCGGGAGGAGGGTGACCACGCATGGCGAACCTGGTCGATATCAGTCTGCTCAACCAAGCGATAGAGAGTTTCAACTCTGCATCGGCAACGCTTACCCAGTATTACCGGAACCTCGAAGAAAAGGTCGGACGGCTGACCGAGGAGGTGGAGCACAAGAAGCAACTCCTCGACAGTATCCTTGACAGCATCGATGTCGGGGTAATTTTCTTTGACGGGGGCGGGGTGATACGGCTGGTCAACAGCGCTGCAGAAAGGCTGCTCACGATCAGGGCGGAGAAAATTATCGGGGGAGACTCTTTCAGGGCCTCCCTTAACGGGGAGGTGATCGTCCCGGAAAACGGGAAGCCTTTTTATGCCCTCGTCTCCCGCTCGGATGTATGTGACCGGGAGGGCAACAGCATCGGGCATGTGGTACTATTCAAAGACGTCACGCGGCTGAAGCAGCTTGAGGCGGAGAACGAACGGAACAGACGCCTGACCGCCATGGGCGAGTTGGTTCTGAAGATCGCCCATGAGATCCGGAATCCCCTGGGGAGCATCGAGCTGTTTGCGAGCCTGCTCGCCGGTGACCTGAAGGGGACGGAGCACGGCGAATACGCCAGCAGGATTTCCAATTCAGTGCGGTACCTGGTGAATTCACTGGATAACATGCTCCGGTTCTCGAAGGAGATCAAACCGGCATCCCAGGTTTGCTGCATCAACGAGATTATCGGGGAAATCTGCAGGGAATTCGGGGAGCTGTTCCCGGAAGAGCGGATACAATTCCATCTTTCAGAGGAGGGGCGATATTGGCTGCCGGTGGACCGGGGACTGATACGGCAGGCGATGATCAACATCATCCTGAATTCCGTCCAGGCGATACCCGACAGGGGGGAGATCAGGGTGCGCATTTATGCGCCGGGTGACCAGGAGAACCCTTTGGAGGGGAAGAGAGGAGGGGCGGACGGCAAGCCTGCGTTCGTTGCTCTTTCCATAAAAGACAACGGAATCGGTATGGACGAAGAGACGCAGACGAGAATTTTCGAACCGTTCTTCTCCACCAAGGACAGGGGGACCGGGCTGGGGATGTCCATTACCTCGGGGATCATCTCGGCGCACCGGGGCACGATCGCAGTAAGGAGCTCGGCGGGAAAGGGAACGGAGTTCACCATTCGTCTCCCCGCGAAAGGATAGGGGGAAGTCGGTGCTTCCGATGATACGGAACCGGCAAAAAAGTCTTTCCGGCAGAATGGTTTTCTGTTTTTTTGCCCAGTGGGTGGCACGATAATGAAATCGGTATTGATCGTCGATGATGAAATGGATATGGCCATGGCCCTCAGGGAGTCTCTCAAGCGGTGCGGCTTCAATCCCGTTGTGTTCCATAACCCCGTGGAGGCGCTGCAGGAGTGCAATCTGAACGACTTCTCCCTGGTCATCACCGACATGAAAATGCCAAAGATGAACGGAATCGAATTCCTCCAGGAGATACGGAGGAAAAATATATTCGTTCCGGTCATCGTGATCACCGGGTATGGTACGGTGGAGAACGCGGTGGATGCCATGAAGCTGGGGGCTACCGACTATATCATCAAGCCCTTTTCCTTCCCGATGCTCAGCCAGGTGATCGAGAGGATACTCCCGTCCGGGGGGGAAGACAGCATCGCCGAATCTCCGGTAATGAAGCATATTCTCTCCATCGCGCGGGAGGTGGCGAAGAGTGACATCACAGTGCTCCTTACCGGGGAGAGCGGCACCGGAAAGGAAGTGGTGGCGCGCCTTATCCACCGGAACAGCTCCAGGACGGAGAGGCCCTTTATCGCAATCAACTGCGCCGCCATATCGGAGAGTCTTCTTGAGTCGGAGTTGTTCGGCCATGAGAAGGGTGCCTTCACCGGGGCGGTGGAGAGGAGGCAGGGAAAATTCGAGCTGGCCAACAAGGGGACGTTGCTCCTCGATGAAGTCAGTGAAATGGCCTACCCGCTGCAGGCGAAGCTTCTGCGTGCCCTCCAGGAGAGGGAGATCGACCGGATCGGGGGACGCACTCCCCTTCCGGTGGATGTGCGCATCATCGCCACCACGAATAAGGACCTCCTCTCGGAAGTGAGGAAAGGGAACTTCAGGGAGGATCTTTACTACCGGCTGAATGTTTTCCCGATAAAGCTCCCGCCCCTCAGGGAGCGCAGGGAGGATATCGTGCCGCTGGCGAATTTCTTCCTCTCCAAACTTTCCGCAAAGATGAACAGGGTGCTGGCCTTGTCCGCGGATTTCATCGACTATCTCCTGAAGAAGAGTTGGGAGGGCAATGTCAGGGAGTTGGAGAATTTCATCTACCGGTCTGCGGTCATTGCGCGGGGGGAAGTACTGCTGCCCCCTCCTGACGCCTTTGCCGAAGGCAATCCGTCCGATCCGTCCGGTGGAAGGACGGGGAGCCTGAAGGATATGGAAAGGGAGATGATTATCGAAACCCTCAGGAAGACTTCCGGAAACAGGACGAAAGCCGCGGAGGTGTTGGGAGTAAGCGTGCGTACCATACGGAACAAAATCAAGGAGTACGGTATCTCCGAGGAGGAGCTGAAAGAGTAGGAGGGGGATTCAGACACCTCTTCTTGGAGTAAGGGGAGGTGGGGAGGGGTTAGTCAAAGGAGAGCTGAACCTCGCACTACAAAACGGAAGACTGGAATGAGAATTGCATTATTTATTACGGGGCAGATGCGGTAAAAAAAGAAGACGGAGGAGGCTATGGCGGACAGCAGCATAAAAACACTGGAAAAGATGCTTGATATTGCCGCTTTCCGGCAGAAGATACTGGCGTCCAATATCGCAAACTCGGAGACGCCCGGCTACAGAGCCAGGGATATTTCGTTTCAAAACGAGCTGGAAAAGGCGAAATCGGCATTCACCGGGGCGGACCGGCACAGCACACACAGCTACGAAATCTACGAGACCGTCACCACCATGTCCAACCAGGACGACAATACTGTCAACCTTGATATAGAGATGGCAAAGGTTGCGGAAAATACATTAATATACAACACCGCAACGCAATTACTCAGCATGAAGATCAGGATGATGAAGGATGTCCTCAGGGGAGGACGATAGGAGCGCTATGCGGCGTAGCGGCAAGAGCGGGAGGGTGATCTGACATGGAAGGAATGTTTTTACCGTTACGGGTGAGTGCAACGGCCCTCGAGGCGCAGAAGATTCGTATGAATGTCATTGCCTCCAATATTGCGAATGTCAATACTACGAAAACACCGGAGGGGGGGCCGTATCGGAGGCGGGATATAGCGTTCGAATCGTACCTGTTCGATGCCACTTCCGTCGGGGTCGACATCCCGAAGATCGTGGAGGATCCGAGGCCGTTTAAGACAACATATAATCCGACGCACCCCGATGCGGACAAGGATGGGTACGTTAGCTATCCCAATATCAATACCATTGAAGAGATGGTCAATCTTATGACTGCTGCCCGGGCGTATGAAGCCAATCTGACCCTGGTGAACTCCTATAAGGAGATGTACATGAAGACCCTGGACATCACCAGAGTGTAACCGGGCGTATTGCAAGGAGGTGGCCTTATGAGCGAGATACAAAAAATAGGGGAAATCAGCCCGCAGGGAACGGAGGTCTCACGGGCAAACAAGCAGGGCGGCGCTTCCTTTGAGGATGCGATCAAGGATGCGATGAAGGAGACATCCGAGATCCAGAGCGAGGCCGAAAAGGCGATAGAGGATTTTTCCAAGGGAGAGGTGAAGGATATCCACACCGTGGTGATCGCCATGGAGAAGGCCGATCTGTCCATGCAGACCCTGATGCAGGTGAGAAGCAAGCTCCTGACCGCCTATGAGGAAATCATAAGGATGCAGGTGTAAGGGGGAAAAAACAGACAGTGGTAGGAAAAATTTTCCCTGTGACTCCGGTATCCTGCCCGTAGCAGACGGCTATGACACTGAACGACATCATACGGCAATTCAATTCCTGGCCTGCGAAAAAGAAAGGTGCGCTGCTCGCTGTGGTCTTTCTGAGTCTTGCCCTTATGGCCGGAATCATGCTCTGGAGTCAAAGGATTGACTATCAGGTCCTCTACAGCAACCTCTCCCAGGAGGATGCCGGGCAGGTTGTCACCAAGCTGAAAGAGGTGAAGATCCCCTACCGGGTCGAGGGGAATGCTATCTATGTCCCGGGCAACAAAGTATATGAGCTCCGGCTTGAGCTGGCGGCCCAGGGAATTCCCCAGGGCGGCGGCATCGGATTCGAGATCTTTGACAAGACCCAGATCGGCGTTACCGAGTTTGTGCAGCGACTGAACTACGTGAGGGCTCTCCAGGGGGAATTGACGCGGACGATACAGCAGCTTGGCGAGGTGGAGAGGGCGCGGGTGCATATCGCCGTTCCGGAAAAGACCATCTTTACCGAAAAAGAGGAGAAACCCACCGCATCGGTGGTCGTAAAGCTGAAGTCCGGACGAGTATTGAGCCAGGGACAGATCGGCGGCATCGTGCACCTCGTTTCGAGCAGCGTCGAGGGGATGAATCCGCAGAACGTCACCGTTATCGACAGTATGGGGAATCTCCTCTCGAAACCCACTGCCGGGGACACCCTCGCCGATGCGAAGCAGAATGAATACCAGAAAGCGGTGGACAAGGATTACGAGGGCAGGCTCCAGAGCATGCTGGAGGGGATCGTGGGGAGGGGAAAGGCGATCGTGCGCGTTGCCACAAAAATAGATTTTACCCAGGTCGAGAGGACCGAGGAAAAATTCGACCCTGATACCATCGCGGTAAAGAGCGAGCAGCGCTCCCAGGAAAAATCCTCCGGAGGACAGGGAGGGATCCCCGGTGTCGTTTCGAACCAGCCCAACCAGCAGGCAGCCGCTACGGGGTCCGCTTCTCCCTCTTCCCAGAAACAGACCGAGAGTATCAACTACGAAGTCAGCAGGAGCGTCAGCAAGATCATCCAGCCGCGTGGGGAGGTGAAGAGCCTCTCCGTTGCCGTACTGGTGGACGGAACGTATAAGAAGGAAAAGGAAAAGAGTGTCTATATACCGAGGCCCGAAGCCGATCTGAAAAAGTATGCGGAGATTGTGAAGGCTGCCATAGGGTATAACAAGGAAAGGGGGGATCAGGTCATCGTGGAGAACGTGGCTTTCGAGTCGGGGATAGAGGAAATGCCCAAGGAAAAGACCGATTTCCTCAAGATCGCCCTCTCCCTTCTCAAGTATCTGGTTCCCCTTGCGGCGGTTGCCCTGCTGATATTCTTCGTAATAAAGCCGCTCATCGAGACGCTGAAGCCCACCCCGGTCGAGATGAGGCCGGCCGCGGCGGAGACAACGGTGACTGCCGGACCTGCGGAGATTGAGGTGGAGGCGTCCACCGAGCAGATCATGAAGGACCAGGTCATGGAGTTGGTGAAGAAGGACCCGCGGCGGGCCGCTGCGATCATCAGGGAGTGGCTGGCAGAGTAGGGTATGAGAAAACTCAACGGGGTCGAAAAGGTAGCTGCCTTTCTTTCCCTTATCGGAGAGGAGGCCGCCACACAGGTTTTCAAGCATCTGGATCCCCTCGAACTGGCGAGAATCGTCCCGATGATGGCGCGCGTCAAGCTCTCTCCCGAGCTGGCAAACGGCGTGGTGCAGGATTTCTATGAGAAGACGGGGAGCGCCATGCTCGCTGTCGACGAGGAATATATCAAGAAGATACTGGTGAAGGCCTTCGGCGAGGAGCATGCCAAGAAACTCATGGAGAAGATCGAAAGCGGTGCCAGCGCCTTCGATATCCTTCGTTGGCTCGATTCCGGCGCCATCGCCAATATGCTCTCGCGGGAGCACCCGCAAACCATCGCTATCATCCTTGCCTATCTCGAGCCGACCCAGGCCGCCGATGTCCTTTCGAAACTGCCGGAGCATATAAAAATCGATGTCTCCCTCAGGATTGCGAGTCTCGACCAGATATCTCCCTCTATCCTGGGAGAGCTGGAAGACGTCCTTCAGTCCCAGTTGCAGAGCTACACGCGCGGCAGGAAGATCGGTGGTATCCGGACCGTTGCGGAGATTCTGAACCAGCTCGACAGGGCTACTGAAGACCTGATTCTCAAGAATATCGAGGAGAAGGACCAGATCCTCGCCGACGAAATCAGGAAGCTCATGTTCACCTTTGACGACCTCATCAATATCGACGACAGGGGTATCCAGATGATCCTCAAGGAGATTACCACCGATGACCTTGCCCTGTCGCTGAAGATGGCTTCCGACGAGCTGAAGGCGAAGATATTCAAGAACATGTCCCAGAGGGCTGTCCAGATACTGAAGGAGGAGATGGAGACAAAGGGCGCGGTGAAGGTCTCCGACGTGGAAAAGGCACAGATGAATGTCGTGCGGGTAGCGCGGAGGCTGGAGGAAGAGGGCAAGATCGTCATCGGGGGAAAGGGAGGAGAGGAGATCATTGCTTAATCCTGAGGACGATACCATACAACCCTATACACCCCTTCAATTTGACGATGACGGGAATATCCGGGAGGAGCCGGCTTCCGCCCCTGAACCGAAGGCCGAAATTTCCGAAGAGGAGATCCTGAGCCGGATAAAGGCCAGGGAGGAGGAGGGCCTGGTGCGTGGGATGGAAAAGGGGCACGCAACCGGCTATGAGAAGGGACTGAAGGAGGGAGAGAAAGAGGTCCGGAAGAAGCTCGAAAGGCTCGAGGGAATCATCAAGGAACTGGAGAGTTTCAAGAATAAGAGATTGAACGAGGTCCTCCCCGCCATGATCGAGCTTTCCCTGGACGTGGCGAAAAAGATCGTCCATAAGGAGATAGAGCTGGACAGGAATATCATCCTGGAGGTCGCCCGCGATGCCGTCAGGAAAGTGGGAGAGGGGGAGGGACAGATCATCGTGAAGGTGAATCCCGAGGATTACGAAGTCATTGCCGGCGGCAGCGAAATCCTGCGGGAGCATGCGGGGGTGAAGGAGATCGTCATCGAGACCCTGGCGACCGTCGCCCCGGGCGGGTGTATCATTGAGACCGGGACGGGCGAGATCGATGCCACGGTGGACGGCAAGATGAAGGAAGTGGTGGATGTCATCGGCACTGCAACTAATAGCTAAGTGCAGGGAATCCCTCCGTGACCTCGACCCGGTCAAAGTATACGGCAGGGTGAGTAAGGGGGTCGGCCTCGTCATCGAGGGCACGGGCCCCCGGGCGAATATCGGCGACGTATGCCAGATACAGGCGAATGCCTCGGCGCAGGAATCCTTTGTCGAGGCCGAAGTTATCGGGTTCAGGGACGACAAAATCCTTCTCATGCCCCTCGGCGATATGCGCGGCATCGGCCCCGGTTCGAAGATCGTCGCCAAGGGAAGGCAGCGATATGTGCGGGTCGGGGACGGTCTTTTGGGGCGGGTGCTTGACGGGATGGGAGAGCCCCTCGACGGGAAGGGACGCATTGCGGGGCCCCGCTATCCCATTTACAACGAGCCCATCAATCCCCTTTTCCGGAAACGCATCGCGGAGCCCCTTGACCTCGGGATCAAAGCCATCAACCTGATGATCACCTGTGGAAAGGGGCAGAGGATCGGCATCATGGCCGGAAGCGGCGTGGGCAAGAGTGTCCTCCTCGGCATGATCGCACGGAATACGGCTGCGGACATCAACGTCATCTCTCTTATCGGAGAACGCGGCAGGGAGGTGCGGGAGTTTATCGAAAAGGACCTGGGGGCGGAGGGTCTCAAACGGTCGGTGATTGTGGTGGCTACTTCCGATACGTCGCCCCTGATGAGAATCCGGGGCGCCTTCGTATCCACCGCCATTGCGGAGTATTTCCGGTCGCGGGGAAAGGACGTTCTCCTTATGATGGACTCCCTGACCCGGTTTGCCATGGCGCAGAGGGAACTGGGTCTTGCCGCGGGCGAGCCCCCTACCACGAAGGGGTATCCTCCCTCGGTTTTCAATCTCCTGCCGAGGCTCCTCGAGAGGGCGGGTACCTGGGGACGAAAAGGGACGATAACGGGACTGTATACGGTGCTTGTGGAGGGGGACGACATGAATGAGCCCATTGCCGATGCCGCACGGTCGATACTCGACGGGCATATCATCCTGTCGCGGGATCTGGCCAACCATAATCACTATCCTGCCATCGATGTGCTGCAGAGCATCAGCAGGCTGGCGAAGGATATTACCGACGAGAAACAGAAGAACGCCGTGGGAAAGGTCCTCGACAGCATGGCGCTCTACAAGAGATACGAGGATGTGATCACCATCGGTGCGTACAAGGAGGGCACCAACCCGAAACTGGATCAGGCCATCCGGATGATGGACAGGATCAACGCCCTTCTGAAGCAGGACATCAAGGAAAAGGTTACCTACAAGGAATGTCTCCTGTCTCTCTTTGCCCTGGCTGAAAACAAGGCATGAGCACTCCGGTCGAAAGCCTGTTGCGTATCAAGAGATGGAAGGAGGACGAGGCCAGGAACCGTTTCGCCCTTTCCCTTAAAGATCTTGCGGCTGCTGAAGAACACCTCGCCTTCCTGGAAGGACAGTTCGAGGACCTCCGGAAGCAATGCGACTGTTCCGGGCAGGTGCTCGCCATTGAAGAGATTCAGAGCCGGAACGAATGGGTGGAGCGGCTCATTACGGCGATGGACAACCAGAAGAAAGTGGTTTCCGAAAAGCAGCGGATGGCGGAGACAGCGCGGCGGGCCCTTGAGGAAGCAGCCCGGGAAAGAAAGATCTTTCAGCGGCTGGACGAAAAGCAAAGGGAGGCCCGGGAAAGGGATTCCCGGAGAAAAGAGCAGATACGCCTTGACGAGCATGCCGTTGCCGGACATGCCCGGAAGAGGGTCAATCCTCCCCACGGCACCAAGTAGCCGAATAGCCAACTGAAAGGACGAGGGGAATGAGGAGGGAGAGGGCAATGAACTGTTCTCAGCAAAGGAAAAGCACCGGAAGGATACTCTCCGGCATCCTGCCGGTGGTTGCCTGCGGTCTTTTGGTCATATTCCCGTCCCGTACCTCTTCCCAGCAGCCGCAGCCCTCGTCGAAACAACCCGTCCAGCAGCAGAAGTCCGTCGAGGAAGAGAGACTGATGATTCTGAGGGCGGATATCCAGCGGGAAATCGAGAATTATAAAAAGTTGAAGAGAGAGCTGGAAGAATCCCGGAAGGTTCTGGACGAAAAGACAAAGGAAAAGCTCTCGCAGCTGGCGAAGATGTATGAATACATGCCCTCCGAGGATGCAGCACGGAAACTGGAGAGGCTCGACGAGGAGACTGCGGTGATGATCCTTACCGCGTTGAAGCCGAAGACCGCCGGCAAGATACTGGCCCAGATGGAGAGTGAAAGGGCTGCCTCTCTTTCAAAGAAAATCCTTGCAAAGGGACCGGTTTTCCCGGAAAAAACTTCCCCGTAGGAAAAAAGTTCCGTCTTTCCCTGCTGTTCGCTTCCCTCCTCCTCATCTCCCCTTATCTGGAGCAAGCAACAAAAGGATGTTTGCTTGCAAAGCTGTTCTACGGTTGTTGTGTGCTGTCATCCCGGCTCTTGTCCCTGCCCGGTCCGCGATCGGCCCGGGATCCTTCTTTAAGAAGGATTCCCGATGTGTAAGTGCCGGGTTAATGATTGGCATGCCAATTGCTTTGAAATCTCCACAAAGATCCAGGGAGGGTTCCCATGGCAGCAGGTATGATACAGATGAACATGGCAAATACGATGCAGAGCGCGGCCGGCACCGCCGGTGCACCCGGCGCCGCCACTACGGCCCTGATAGCCGCTCCGGGCAGTCCTCTCCCGTTCGGAGAGACACTCGCTGCGCCGGGCGGCGCTTTTGTCGCGTTGCTGCAGGCGATGCTGACAGGGGAGAAAGGCGCTCTGTCCTCTCTGGCGGACGGTTTTACGCTGAAAGAAGAGGGGGAAATCATGGCCCCGGGTCTCCTCACGGAAGAGATGCCCGGAAACGGTGAGGTGTTCCTCGACGGAGAAATGGCGGCTATGGTGCAGCAGTTGATGGTCCAGATGCATGGAGGCGGCATGCCCCCCCCGGTGGCGCAGGCTGCCGGCATTCCGGGAGCGGGGGAAGGGTCGGAAAGGTACGGTATTCAGTTCGAGGGGGAAAGCAGCAGTGCAGCGGCGGTGGCGCTCCAGGCCGGAGAAAGCGCGGCAAAGGAGGCGGCTTTGCCGGTGGCTCTCCCCCTGACGAATTCAGGCGCGGAAAAGGTGCAGGGAGCGACAGCCGTTTCCGTGAACGAACCCGGCCTTCAGAATGAAGCTGTCGCTCCCCCGGCAGGACCGGAAGAAGCGGGAGCGTTCCGCCTTGAGGCCGGAGCGGCCCCCGAGATCACCCCCGGGCCGTCCGGGACGCCCGGTGAAAATGCGGCTCCGCGTGACGCGGACCCCCTGGCGTCCTCCGGGGAAGATGCCCTGGTCCAGGGAAAGGACGGGGACGGGCGGACACTGCTGTCTGCCGAAGTGGGCCCGGAGGAGGACTCCGCCCCGGGCAACAGGGATGCCGCTTCCCCTGCAACGGCTTCCCTTCCGGCCTCCACCTCCGCGGAGTACGGTACAAAGGGCGTTTCCGTGGTAAAGGAGGCCCTCCCGCTGCACAGGGTGAACGAACTCGGTGAGGCGGCGGCAAAGGCAGCGGAATCGGGCGCAAAGAACCTTATCGTCAAACTGGACCCTCCCGATCTCGGGAGCATCCAGATAAAGCTCAGAATGGAAAACGGGGTCCTGACGGCTGATATCAGAGTGGAATCTCCCGCAACCAGAGACATGTTCTCCCTGGCCGTTCCCCAGATCAGGGCTTCCCTTGAGGATTCGGGGATCAAAGTGGGGGGGATGTGGGTGGATCACCAGGAAGACTTCTATTCCGACGGACGGGAGCGACAGGGGAATGCCGATCAGCAGCGCAATCAGCAGCAGAAACAGACCAGGGAAGAGAGGCCCCGGTTCTTTGAATATTTCGCCTAAGGAGGCACCATGACGACGGATACCACCGGCAGCATCTACACGAATCCGGCATATACGGGCAGCTCGAGCTCATCGACGGGAACGACGAACAACTCCCTGGGGAAGGAGGATTTCCTCTATCTCCTCACCAAGCAGCTCGAGTACCAGGATCCCCTCAATCCCATGGAAGATACGGAGTTTATCGCTCAACTCGCCCAGTTCAGCGCTTTGGAGCAGATGACGAACATAAGCCAGTCCATCGAGACTTCCACCGCCATGGGACTGATCGGAAAAGAGGTGACGGACAGCCTGGGTATTTCCGGTACGGTCAGCGGGGTGAGCCAGGAGTCCGACGGGACCATAAAGATTGTCCTCTCGTACCAGGAAACGCAGGAGGACGGAACGATGTCGGAGGCAACCAAGGAGATCGATATCTCCGAGGTACGGGAAGTAAAGAATCCCGAAGCCGGCAGCCAGGCATAAGCGATGAAAGAAACCTTTAAGGAGGGTTTGCTATGAGTATAATGACGGCGCTGTACACCGGGGTGAGCGGACTGAGCTCGAACGGGACGGCTCTTTCGGTAATCGGCGATAATATCGCCAATACCAACACGGTAGGCTACAAAGCGAGCAAGGCGGTCTTCGGGGATGTGTTGAGTCAGGCCCTCGGGGGGTCTTCGAGCCAGATCGGGAGGGGGACCTATCTCCAGGCGGTGATGCCGCTGACCACCCAGGGAACGCTGGAGTCTACCTCGAACCCCCTCGATATGGCCATCGACGGCGACGGGTATTTCATCGTGAAGGACTCCGCCGGCACAACGTACTACACGAGGGCGGGCGAGTTCAAGCTCGACGACGCGGGGAACATCGTGAACCCGGAAGGGTACGAGTTGCAGGGATACCTCACCCAGGAGGGGGGGCAGCTGGGGACAATCAATGTGTCTGCGGTCAATAGCCCCCCGAAGACTTCTTCGAGCGCCGATATCGCGGTGAACCTTGACGCATCCACTGAAGCGAAGGACCCCAGCGCCGCCTTCGAGATCGACAGCTCCAATAATTCCATCAAGTTTACCCTGGGAGGTATTTCCACCACCGTGTACACGGCGACGATCGCCTCCGGGAAGTATACGGGCGACGAGCTTGCCACGCAGGTCGAGCTGTCGCTGGAAGCCGCTCTGGCGGGTGTGGTGAACGATGCTTTTTCCGTGGATTTCGATTCCACTTCTCCCAATAAATTCACTATCACCAACAGTTCCGGCAATACGGTGAATTTCCTCTGGGGGGATCTGGGCACCACCGCGGAAGTCGCCCTGGGATTCAGCGGTACCACTGACGATGTTAACAGCAGTCAGACGACGAGTGCGTCGCTCACCACTTTTCCCCTCGACCTCACCGGCACCGACGCCATCAGGATCCAGATCGGGGCGGGCTCGGGGACGGCCACCATCGGCGCGGGCCCTTACGCGAACGGCGCCGCCCTCGCCACTGCGCTGGAGACCGCCTTGAACAGCGCCCTGGATACGATTACCGGGACTCCCGGCCATACCGGGGCCGACGGGCTCGACGTGACCTTTACTTCGGACAATCAGCTGATCATTACGAATAATTTCGGCGGAAATGTGAATCTCCTGTGGGACGATCCGTTGACGACGGCGGAATCGGCACTGGGCTTCAGCGCAAAGCCGGGAACGGAGACCATTGTGGACAGTACCGCGGGGACGGTCATCACAACCGGCGATTCGGACGTGTACGGCAACAGTACGATCTTTACCATCGACAGCTCGAACAACTCGCTGGTATTCAACAACGGCACCGACCGGACCGCCTATATCACCCCGGGGAGCTATACCGCAAACGGTCTCAGTGCGGCGATCAAGACGGCCCTCGAGCAGTACGACGGCAGCGCCACGGATACGTATACGGTAACGTACGACACCACGACGAAACAGTTCACGATCATCAACGGTGACAGCACCGCCACCAATTCGGTCCCTGTTACGCTGAAATGGAGCAATGCGAGCACGACGGCGGAGCAGATCCTGGGGTACAGCTCCCTGTCCGACAGCACCCTCTCGGTGAATACGAATGCTGCCGGTGCCAGTCCCAGTACGGGCAGTTATGCCACCAGTACCTACGCCGCCGTGGGATTCGACCCCGCCGACCCTGCAGACACTTCCGACTTCCCTCCGCAATCCGTAACCTTTTATGACTCTCTCGGCAACAGCCGGATGGTAACCATTTACTATACGAAAACCGCCGAGAATACGACCATCACCAATGGCGATACAGGGAGCAGGTGGCATTGGTATGCGGTCATCTCCTCTGAGGACAGCAAAACGGACCAGGTGCAGGTGGGTGCCCAGGGGTACCTCGAGTTCGATACCTCCGGGCGTCTCGTTGCGGACATACAGGAGTTCAACAGCTTCAACTTCAACGGAACCGTCGATCCGAACCAGGCAATCTCCTTCGACTATGGCCAGAGCCTGATTCAGAACGGCAGCGGGCTTGCAGGAACGACCCAGTTCGGCTCCCCGGACTCCGTCCTGACGCAGACGCAGGACGGGTATGCGGCGGGAAGCCTCATGAATCTCGTCATCGACCAGGACGGGGTGATGACCGGCGTGTTTACCAACGGGCAGACGCAGGAGATTACGAGCATTGCCATCGCGAAGTTCACCGCTCCCACCGAGCTGACCAAGATGGGGAGAAACCTCTTCGCGGAGTCATCGGGTTCGGGCCAGCCGATCATCGGGACCGCCGGCGCATCGGGAAGGGGCACCATCATGGCGAACTCCCTTGAGATGAGCAATGTCGATCTGGCGGAGGAGTTCGTACGGATGATCGCCGCCCAGAGGGGGTTCCAGGCAAACACCAAGGTGATCTCCACGACGGATGATATGCTGACCGAGCTGATGAACCTGAAACGGTAATCCGCGGTGAAAAGAATTCCGGGGATGGGGCGGCAAACGCGGGAAACCGCCTGCCGCCCCGCCTCCGCCTGCCTTTTCTCTTCACCTCCCTGCTTTTCCCCTATCGCTTTCCCTCCCTGTCCCCCTCTGTAAGTTGTTTGACAGGGGAACGCATTCTCTGAAGAAGGGGACTGTCATAATATTGACCGCCTTTTCGTAAAAGTCAATCAAAACAGTCATCTGTATCTGGCATGCTCTGTGCTAAGTACGATTTTCGCATTCCTGTCCCGTTATGTTGCTTCCGGGCAAAGATATGCAGAGTGCTCTGCGCGAAAATGAGGCAAGGGGGTTACATGGCTGAAGACAATGAAGAGGTGGCGGAAGAGAGAGAGGAGCCGAAAAAGAAGAAGGGCAAAAATATGCTGCTGGTGATCATTGTTGCCGTTGCCGTACTGGCCGGCGGCGCGGGAGCCTTCTTCTTTTTCACAAAATCGGGCGGCGAGAAAGCGCAAAAGAAAGAGAGCGCCGAGGAGGCGAAGAAAGAGGATGGGGTAATGGTTGCCCTGGATCCCTTCGTGGTGAACCTCAGCGACAACAACGGGAACCGTTTTCTGAAGGTAACCATGCAACTCGAAGTGGCGGGCCCCGCCCTTATGGAAAAAGCGAAGAACAAGAATCCCCAGATACGGGATGCCATCATTACGCTCCTCACGAGCAAAACCTCCGACCTGCTCATGTCCCCGGAAGGGAAGCTGCAGTTGAAGGACGAGGTGAATATCATGGCGAACCAGATACTGGGGAACAATTCGGTAAAGAATGTCTATCTGACGGACTTTGTAATGCAGTAGTACCAGAGGGTACCATGGAAGATATTCTTTCGCAAGATGAAGTTGATGCACTCCTGAAGGGAATAGCGGACGGTGAAGTCGAAACGGAAAAACTGGAGGAAACCTCCGGGGTCAAAGTGTACGATTTCACCGGACAGGAGAAGATCGTCAGGGGGAGAATGCCGTCCCTCGACATCGCCAACGAGCGGCTCGCACGGAACTTCCGCCTTTCCCTCTCCGCCGCCATCAGGCACATGGTGGATGTGACCAACGTAAATGTGAATATCACCAAGTTCTATGATTTTATGCGCGGGATTCCCTTCCCTTCCAGCATCAATATCTACAAGATGGAACCCCTCAGGGGATTCGGCCTGCTGGTGTTCGATGCTCCCATGATATTCAGCCTTATCGAGTTCTTTTTCGGTGGGACCGGAAAGGGATACTACAAGCCCGAGGGAAGGGAGTTTACCCCCATCGAGCAGAAAATCATTCATAAGGTTGTCCTGATGTTTTTCGACGATATGGAAGAGGCGTGGAAGCCGGTGTACCCCATAAAGCCGATTTATGTCCGTTCGGAAATGAACCCCCAGTTCGTCACCATCGTGACTCCGGTGGATGTGGTCATAAAGGTCGAGTTCGTCCTCGAGATCGAGGGAAAGCAGTGCAAAGCCTTCCTCTGCATTCCCTACGGGTCCGTCGAGCCCATCAAGGAGAAACTGTACAGCGCTTTCTCCGCCGACAGGGATGAGCTGGATGTCAAATGGCTTGAAAGGCTGAACGAGGGGCTGAAGGAGATACCCCTTGCCCTTTCGGGAGAGCTGGGAAGGACAACCCTGACCGTCCAGGAGATCCTGCAAATAAAGACCGGAGATACTCTTATCCTCAATACAAGGGCGGATGAAGATCTGAATCTTCTGGTGGAGGGGGTGCCCAAATTCAAGGGGCGGTTCGGGGTTTTCAAAGGTGCGCAGGCGATGAAGATTACCAGCGTGCTGCCCACCGGCGGCAAGGGAGGCACGAAATAATGGCGGAAGAGGTGAATGGAGTGGATATGCAGGAGTTCGGCGGAGATACGCAGGCGGCGCAGCCTGTCCAGAGGGATATTAACTTTATCCTCGATGTTCCCCTGGAGATGACGGTGGTGATCGGGAGCACGAGAATCCTGGTGCAGGAGCTCCTGCAGCTCGGCCAGGGGTCGGTGATCGCCCTCGACAAACTGGCGGGAGAGCCCATGGAAGTGTACGTGAACCAGAAGCTCATCGGAAGGGGAGAGGTCGTCGTGGTCAATGAGAAGTTCGGAATCAGGCTCACTGACATCATCAGCCCGACGGAGCGGGTGCGGCAATTGAAATAAGTTGACGGAGGGGGCAGTTTGGGCTTTGAATTGTTGAAAGGTATGCTGGTGCTGCTGATTGTCCTTGGGGGGATTTATGTTTTCCTGAGGCTGCTCAAGCAGAAGATGTTGCCCCGGAAGGGCATGATCGAGGTGGTGCATTACCAGGCCCTCGGACCCAAGAAAGGGATTGCACTGATAAAGGTTCTGAACGAATACCTGGTCGTGGGCATCACCGAGGGGAGCATCTCCCTCCTCTCCAAGCCGGACCCGGCTGCGGTGGAAGACTCCCTGCGGGAGGAGTCTGTTTTCAAGGGGCTGGAGACGGACGAGGCGAGCGGTGCCGCCGAGAGGATCAGGAGACTGTTGCGGGGCAAGATGCCCTCCCTGCTGACCGGTCTTGTTTTCGTATCGGGCCTGCTCATGCACCCTTCACTGTCCTTCGCTGCTCCCGCCGCACCTCCCGCGGGGGGGAGCGGATTATTCGGGCTTTCCACTCCCATGGAGCTGCTGGTGTTCCTGACGCTCCTTTCCATCCTGCCTTCCCTTCTCGTCATGGTGACCTCCTTCACCCGTATCGTCGTGGTCCTGTCTTTCCTGCGGCAGGCGCTCGGGACACCGCAGGTGCCCCCCACACAGGTGATTATCGGTCTCTCCCTCTTTGTGACCCTTTTCATCATGGCCCCGGTCACGGACAGGATATACAACGAAGCATACATCCCCTACACAAAGAAGGAGATCAACGGGGAGACCGCCCTAGAGCGGGCGGGCGTCCCCCTCAAGGAGTTCATGCTGAGACAGACAAAAGAGAAAGAGCTGGCTTTCTTCCTGAAATTGTCGAAGGCGGAGAGGCCTGCCCGGCCCATGGACCTCCCTTTGCGGGTCGTTGTTCCCGCCTTTGCCATCGGCGAGCTCAAGAAGGCCTTTGAAATCGGGTTTCTTATCTTCCTCCCCTTTCTCGTTATCGATATGGTCGTTTCGAGCGTGCTCCTTTCCCTGGGGATGATGATGCTTCCCCCGGTAATGGTTTCCATGCCTTTCAAGCTTCTCCTGTTCGTCCTGGTGGACGGATGGGAACTGATCATCGGATCGCTGGTGGGGGGCTTCAAATGACGGTCGAACTGCTCAACCAGATATCCCGGCAGACCTTCGAGACCGTCCTGCTTGTCGGCGGTCCCGTACTGCTGGTGAGTCTTGTGGTGGGGGTGCTCATCAGCCTTTTCCAGGCGGTTACGCAACTGCAGGAAATGACCATGTCTTTTATTCCGAAGATAATCGCCGTCTTCATTACGCTTCTTGTGGCCCTCCCCTGGATGGTCAAAGTGCTGGTCAGTTTTACGAGGAACCTTTTTGAGAATATCCCGTTGTATGTGAGGTGAAACCATACGGCAGGGAATGCGCGCGCGCTTCCTGCTTTTCCGTGGAGCTTATGGAGCTGTATACGCTGGTCAACATATATGCCGAACGGTTCATCCCCATTTTTATCAGGGTTGCGGTGATGCTCTCGTTCATCCCTTTTATCGGGGCGAGGGGTATCCCCCTCATGGCGAGGGCGGGCCTTGCCATTGCCCTGACCCTTCTCCTGCTTCCGGTGGTGACGGTGCGGGTCGACAACCCGGTCAAAGCGGTTTTCGAGGCCTTCCTGGTAGGGGCGGCCATGGGGCTCTCGATGAGGATCATCCTGGCCGCCATCGAGATGGCGGCGCAATGGATGAGCATCCAGATGGGTTTCGGCATGGCGGCGGTTTTCAATCCGCTGTTCGGGGAGCAGCTCGGACCCCTGAGCTTTTTTTACAGCATCCTTGCCATGAGCCTCTTCTTCATCTTCGATGTCCACTTCTACTTCATCGAAGGGATTGCCCGCAGTTTTGAAATCTCCGTCATCAACTATAACGGGATGGCCGGCTCGATCCTGAAGCTGAACGGGCTGCTCTTCCCCCTCGCCTTCAAGATGGCCGCCCCGGTCATGCTGGTGCTGCTTCTGGTGAATATCGCGGTGGGGTTCCTCTCGCGGGTGCTTCCCCAGGCGAATCTCTACTTCGTGAGTGTCCCCCTCCATATTGTGGTGGGTATTCTTATTCTGGTGGTGTCGCTACCCCTCACTTTCCTCGTAATAGTGAAGTCCTTTTCCCATGTGAAGGACGCGATGCTGCTCTTTGTCAGGTGATAGATGGCCGAAAACCAGGACGAACGAACAGAGCAAGCGACCGGCCGAAAACGGAAAAAGGCGCGGCAGGAAGGTAACGTACCCCGGAGCCGGGATCTTACCGGGCTCATGCCCCTCTGGGTGCTCTTCCTTTATTTTTCTTTCAGCGGCGTCTTTCTTGCAACACTTGTGAGTTACATGAAAGGCGCTCTGAAAAGAGGGTTCCAGCTCCCGGTGAACGAGACGACTCTCCTGCACGTTTTCAGGGAGGATGCGGCGCAGATCGGCCTTATGATGGCGCCTGTCCTCGCTCTTATCCTCCTGGCGGTCGCCGCCGTCCATTTCCTGCAGACGGGCTTCCTGATCACCGCGGCTCCCCTGAGCCCCGACCTTTCCAAGCTGAACCCCCTCAAGGGACTGGGGAGATTCTTCAGCCTGAACAACCTCTTCGAGACAATAAAAGGGATCCTGAAGATCGTTGTCCTCGGGACGCTTCTCTACCTTATCATCAGGAGTGAGCTGATAACGATCCCCCTCCTCATCGATATGGATATACAGGGAATCATGGGTTTCTCCTTTGAACAGATACGGAGGCTCTTCCTTATTTCCGCCATTATTCTCACCGTGTTTGCGGCGGCCGACTACGGCTACCAGAGATGGCAGTACGAGCGCAACCTGAGGATGACCAAGCAGGAGGTGAAGGAAGAGCACAAGGAAACGGACGGCGACCCGCAGGTCAAGGCGAGAATACGGAGCCTGCAGAGGGAAATGGCGAGGAAAAGGATGATGCAGGAGGTGCCCAAAGCGGATGTGGTCATCACCAACCCCACCCATTATGCCGTTGCCCTGAAGTATGACGCCGTAAAGATGGGAGCCCCGACGGTGGTGGCGAAGGGCGCCAATCTGATTGCCGAGAGCATCAAACAGCTGGCGCGGAAGCACGGGGTTCCCGTCTACGAGGACAAGCCCCTTGCACGGACATTGTTCAAACTGAATATAGGACAGGAAATCCCCGGGACCCTGTACCGGGCGCTGGCGACGATCCTCGCCAACGTGTACAAGCTGAAGGGCAGAGAAGTGGGGAGATAGGAATGCTCGAAACTCTTTTGAAGCGCAGCGATCTTCTGCTGGCGATGGGTATCGTGGTGATCCTCGTCTTTATGATCATCCCCCTTCCGCCCCTGCTTCTCGACCTGTCCCTCTCCTTCAGCATCACCCTGTCCCTCGTGGTGCTGCTTGTCTCGTCCTATATCAGGCGGCCTCTGGACTTTTCCGTGTTTCCCTCCATCCTGCTGGTGGCAACCCTTATGCGTCTCTCCCTGAATATCGCCTCCACGCGGCTCATCCTCATGTATGGCGACCAGGGGGTGGAGGCTGCGGGGAAGGTTATCAAATCCTTCGGCGAATTCGTCCTGGGGGGAAACTTCGTCATCGGGTTCGTTATTTTCATGATCCTGGTTCTCATCAACTTTACCGTTATCACCAAGGGCTCCGGAAGGATTGCGGAAGTGGCGGCGCGGTTCACCCTCGACGCCATGCCCGGCAAGCAGATGAGCATCGACGCAGACCTCAATGCAGGGCTTATCGACGAGGGGGAGGCGCGGCGGCGGCGTCTGGATATCAGCAGGGAGGCCGATTTTTACGGCTCCATGGACGGTGCGAGCAAGTTCGTACGGGGCGATGCCATTGCGGGCATCATCATCATGGTCATCAATATCATCGGCGGATTCCTCATCGGCGTCCTGCAGAAAGGGATGCCCCTGGCGGATGCGGCGAAAACGTACACGATCCTTACGGTGGGTGACGGCCTGGTGACACAGATACCGGCCCTCATCGTTTCCACCGCGGCGGGTCTTATCGTGACGAGGGCGGCATCGGAAGCGAACCTGGGCGCGGAGATGACGAAGCAGCTCCTGATGAACCCGAAGGCCCTGGGTACGGCTTCCGGCGTTCTCGCCTTTTTCGGCCTGATACCGGGGCTCCCCCATCTCCCTTTCCTGACCCTCTCCCTCGCCACCGGGGCAGGGGCCTACTTCCTGGGCAAGGCGGTCCGGGCGGAGGAGGAGGCGCCTGCAACGGAAGAGGAAGTGAAGGCGCCCGAGAGCCTCGAGTCGCTGCTCCCCATCGATCCCCTCTCCCTCGAGATCGGGTACGGGCTCATTCCCCTCGTGGAAGAGGGAGGGACTCTTCTGGCAAGGATTAAATCCATACGGAAGCAGATGGCAACGGATATGGGCTTCATCGTCCCTCCGGTACATATCAAGGATAACCTCTCTCTGAAGCCGATGGGGTACTCCCTCCTTATCAAGGGGGTCGAGGTGGCGTCCGCCGAAGTGCTTCTCAACAAATACCTGGCCATCTCCCCCGGAACCGAACGGGAGAAGATCGAAGGGATTCCGGCGAAAGACCCGGCCTTCGGACTCCCCGCACTATGGATCGATGAAAGGGATATGGAGAGGGCGCAGCTCGCCGGATATACGGTGGTGGATGTCCCGTCGGTGATCACGACCCACCTTACGGAGATCATAAAGAACCATGCCCATGAGCTCCTCGGGAAGCAGGATGCCCAGAAGCTGCTCGATAACGTCTCCAGGACCCATCCCAAGGTGGTGGACGATCTGATCCCCGGGGTGATGAGCCTGGGGGTTGTGCAGAAAGTGCTTCAGAACCTTCTTCGGGAGAGGGTCTCCATCCGGGATATCCAGACTATCCTCGAAACACTGTCTGACTACGGAACGGTAACGAAGGATGCGGAGGTCCTTACGGAGTATGTCCGGCAGGCCCTTGCCCGGAGCATAACAAAGCAACTGCAGAACGCGGACGGATCCATTTCCGTAATCCTGCTCGATCCCCGGGTGGAGCGGTCGATCATCGAATCAGTGCAGGCCACCCAGCAGGGCTCTTATCTCTCCCTCGATCCCGCCATGATGGAGAAGATTACCGAAGGTATCAGGAAGAGCTATGAGGCGGGGGTGGTCAAGGGATTCCAGCCCGTGCTCCTCTGTTCCACCGCTGTCAGGCGGTTCGTGCGGAAGCTGGCGGAAAGGGTTTCGGGCGGCATTATGGTGGTCTCCCACGGGGAGATCGTTCCCAACACGAAGGTGTATTCCATCGGGTCGGTGAAGAGTGAGTAAGGGCAGGAGGAGGAGTGCTGCATGAAGATTAAAAAATATGTCGGGAAGAGCTTCAAAGAGGCCCTTGAGCTGGTCAAGAAAGAGCTGGGGCCCGATGCCATCATCCTTTCGAGCAAGTCGGTGAAAACCGGGCCCTTCGGGATCATCAACAAGGATGCCGTGGAGGTCACCGCGGCGGTGGACGATACCATTGCCGCTCCACCCGAGAAGAGCGTTGCCCTCGGGGTGGAGGATATCGTGCGGGAGATCCGGAGCCTCCGGGACGAATTGGGTTTCCTCAAGGAGACATTGCGGCCCATTGTCCCGACCCTCCGGGTGGGAAAGGACAAAAAGGGGCTTTTCAATCTCCTCATGCGGCAGGGTGTCGATTCCCAGTTTGCCATCATCCTCCTGGAACGGTCACAGGAGACACTGGACAGTCTGAAGAATGTGATCAAGCAGGACGTGAAAATACAGGGGCTCGCCCCCGTGGAGGAACGGGGGGTTATCTTCTTCGGCCCCCCCGGGGTGGGGAAGACCACCACCATTTCGAAGATAGCGCATCTGTTTGCGGCGAAGAGGAAGCAGGTCAACCTTATCTCCCTGGACGCCGACAGGATAGGTTCCGTCGCCCACATGAAGGAGCTTTCGAAGCAGTTGCGGTGTCCTCTGCGGGTAGTGAAGAAGATCAGCGATCTCCCCAAGATCGTCTACAAGGAGATACAGAAGGGGCCCCTCCTCATCGATACCCCCGGATACGATTATAACGGGATACTGCGTGATATACGGGATATTTTCGTTTCAGGGTTCCCGGTAAAGAAGTGTTTTCTGATCGACGCGACCATGAGCGTGCAGCCGGCCCTGAGGGCATGGCAGAGCTGCAACAGCGAGATGATTGACTCCATAGGATACACCAAGCTCGACATGGCGACGCAGTTCGGGACGCTGTACAATCTCTCCCTGCTGACGAGCCGCCCCCTCTCTTTTGTTACCACGGGACCGGGAGTCCCTGACGACATACGAATCCCCACTTCGGAATTCCTTGCCGGTCTGATTATTGGAGGTATCTAAATGAACATGACGAACCCGCGTATCATCGCAGTTTCCAGCGGCAAAGGCGGCGTTGGAAAAACGAATTTTGTGGCAAACCTGGCCCTGTTTTACGCGAGCCTCAACAAGAAGGTTCTGGTGCTCGATGCCGATCTCGGACTGAGCAACATAGATGTGCTGTTCGGTATTGCCCCGCGGTTCAATCTCAAACATGTGCTGATGGGGGAGAAGAGAATGAAGGACATTATCGCGACGGGGCCCCTGGGTATCATGATCTTCCCTGCAAGCTCCGGTGTCAGGGAGCTGACGGGACTGACAGAGTCCCAGCGGCTCAAGCTGCTGGAGGAATTGGACAATTTCGATGTGCCCTTCGATATCTTCCTGATCGATACCGGGGCGGGCATCTCCGATAATGTGCTCTTCTTCTGCAGTGCCGCCCAGGAGACGGTGGTGGTGGTAACACCGGAGCCCACCTCCATAGCGGACGCCTATGCCCTCATCAAGGTCCTGTCGAGGGATTTCGGCGAGAAGCATTTCCGTATTCTCGTCAACACGGCCCGTTCCGAGAAGGAGGCCTTCGATACGTTTCGCAAGCTGGCGATCGTTGCCGACAAATTTCTCAAGCTCTCGGTGGACTACCTCGGATACCTGCCCATGGACCAGCATGTGAAAGACGCCATTATTGCACAGAAGGGCTTCATCGCCATGTACCCCAACAGTGCCTTCTCCAAGAAACTGGCAGGAATCGGCAAGAAGATGCTCGAGAGTCCCCTCACCGAGATGAAGGGAAATATCCAGTTCTTCCTGCGGAAAGCGCTCCGGATGCGGTAATGTCGCCGGGACTATTAAAGAAAATGACAGAAATTGTTCATAGGGGGGATCAACAAAAAGTCATTACTGTCACGAGAGATTTTTGCGTTTCCTGTGTCGGGGAGTCGAAGAGTCCCTGCTCTCTCTTCTTTTGTCATTCCGGACTTGATCCGGAATCCAGTCCTTTTCAAAGACTCTGGACCCCGGCTTTCGCCGGGGTGACGGATTCTGAAACAGGCATGCATCAGGGGGACCCTGGGGGGAATGCCTTGGAAGCGGCTTCGCCAGCCCAGGCGAAACCAGGGAGGGTGGAGCGGGCTGTCGTAGCCTCGCAGACCGGCGGGATGCCGGGCGAGAATGAGCGGAAAGGTGTTCCCCTCAGAGGTCCCCACACACAAGGAATCCCCTTCAGCACGGAGGAATTCACTCGCAAAGAAAAAGTTTTCCCCGTAGCCCCATACCCAAGGATACCTGTTCAGACAATTGCTGGGGTGGCTGTTTCAATCACTGAAAGATTATGGGAAAAGTAAACGCATATCAGAAAGAAAAGACCGTTGAGCAGTTTTTGCCCCGGGTGAAATATTATGCCTCCCGGTACGCTTTCTGCCTCCCTCCCGAGCTGGGTATCGAGGACCTAGTGTCGGCGGGGGTGGTGGGACTCCTTGAGGCGATGGAGAGATATAATCCCTCCCTGGATATCAGCCTCAGCACTTTTGCGGACTTCAGGATCAAGGGAGCCATTATCGATGAGGTGCGTTCCATGCAGTGGGCGTCGAAGGACGTCCGGAAGAGACTGGAGGAAGTGCGGGCCGTCTACCGGGAGATTGAGAAGGAAAACAACCGGAGCGCCACGGACGAGGAAGCGGCGGCGAGACTGAACATAAGCCTTGACGACCTTTATAAAATCCTGTCCACCGCAACCACCATGAATATGGTGAGCCTGGAGGACCTGGGGGTGAACAACGAAGGGGAGTCCCTGGATATCCTGGAGTGCATCGCGAACGAGGAGGCAAGGGACCTCTTCGATGAACTGAACCTGAAGGAACTGAAAGCCCTCCTCGGCAAAGCCATCGACGAGCTCCCGGAGAAAGAGAGGCTTGTGGTCACCCTCTACTACTACGAGGAGTTGACGATGAAGGAGATCGGCAAGGTTCTGGATATCAGCGAATCGCGGGTCTGCCAGTTGCACGGCAAGGCCCTGATGAAGCTGAAGGGCAGGATGGAGCAGTTCCGGGAATAGGGCAGCGGGAGAAAAAATGCGATGTGCTTTCCCGGAGAGCGCTTCCCCTTGTGGCGGGAAGAGACGGCGCAGTAAAATTCCTTGAATCCTTTCTCCCATATCTTATATTCTATACCAACTCATTTTTCCACGAAGGAGCGCTGCGTGGTCAAAAATATTAAAAAAATCATACAAAATCTGGAGAGCGACGACCCCCCGGCACGGCGGAGGGCGGCCGAGACGCTGGGAGAGGGGGATGAACGGGCCATTTATCCCCTGGTGAAAGCGTTGAACGATGAGAATGCGGGGGTTCAGGATGCTGCCATGAGAGCCCTTATTTCCATCGGCGGCGAGGTAACTGCCTATATGGTGCTTCCCCTTCTGCGCTCCAATACCCTCCTCAGAAACACCGCACTGATTATTTTAAAGGAACTGGGAGAGGTAGCCGTACCCCTCTTGTATTCCCTGCTCAAGGATAAGGACGATGATGTCAGGAAGTTCGCCATCGACCTTTTCGGAGAGATAAAGAGGGGAGTCGATCCGTCCCGGGTCGTTCCCCTCCTCGGAGACGTGAATGCCAACGTACGGGCCGCTGCTGCAAAGGCGCTGGGTGTGCTGGAGTACCGCGCTGCCGTACCGGAGCTGGTGCATGCCCTTGGAGACGAAGAATGGGTCGCCTTTTCCGCCCTCGAGGCACTGGGGGATTTAATGGCGCAGGAAGCGGCAGGAGAAATCGCCGCTCTCCTTTCCAGTCCCTCCGGAGTCGTGCGCTTTGTCGCCATCGAGACACTAGGGAGACTCAAGACCGCTTCGGTGCTCGATGCCCTTTTGGAATACCTGCCCCGGGCTTCCGAGGAGGAAAAAAACGCGGTTATCAAGAGTCTTATCCTGATCGGCATCACCCCCGAGATGGCGGATTTGTCGGATTACCTCATTGCCATGTTGAAGGACGGGGATTGGAATGACAGGGAGATCGCCCTGAAAGGGATGGTTGCTCTCAATTGCAGGAAGGCTGTTCCCTATATCGTCGATATCGCCGGCTCCCTCGACCCGTCGGTGCCCGGGAGCGAGGAGAGGATCTCCCTGCTCAAAAGCGCCATCAATGCCATCGATGCCGAGGAAGAACTGCTGAACCTTCTCGAATCCTCCGACATCAAGTACAGGGGGAAGTCCTTTGCCATCGAAATCCTCGGAGAGACGAGGAGCAAAAGGGCGACTTTCCGCCTCATCGATTATCTGAACGATATGCGCAGGGACCTGAGAAGGGCCACGGTGGAGGCCCTGGGTGAAATCGGTGACCCGGAAGTGATCGGGCACCTCCTCGAGGCTTCTCAAAGGGATGTGGATGCCCATGTGCGGCGCTCCGCCATCGAGGCACTCGGGAATATACAGGCAAAAGAGGCCTATACCCCCCTGGTGGATCTTCTGGCGGTGGAGAGGTATTACGATGTTGTCGAGAAGATCGTGGAGGCGCTTCTGAAGATTGATACCGGCTCCCTCCTTGCCGACCTTTCCCGCTATAACAGCAACGTGCGGGAAGTGGCGGCGAAGACCATTTGTGAGGTGGATATCCTTCTGCAGCTTGCGGACGACACCGAAAAAAAGGTCAGAATGGCCGCCATTTACGGACTCGGGCGTGCGGGGACCCAGAAGGCGGTTGCGAAGCTCATACACTTCCTGGGGGACAGCGACCCCGATATCCGGAAGACCGCCGTGGTGGGGTTGGGGGATGCCCGTTCCTGCTCCGCCGAGCTTTTTGACGCCCTGCATGATGACGACCCCTGGGTGCGATTTTATGCCATTAAGGCGATCGCCTTCTCCTGCGATGAGGAAAAGGCCGTTTTCCTCATCAGTTCCATGTTCGATGACGAATTCATTCCCGTCGTTATGTCCGCTATCGACTCCATAAAGCAAATCGGCGGCAGGGAGGCATACGAGGCGCTCGTCGCGCATGAGGGACATCCTAATCCGGATGTGCAGGAAAAGATAAGGGAGGCTTTACACTCTTTATGAGCCTGATGATGACAGATGAGGTGTTCAAGCAGCTCAGGGATTTCATCTACGAGAAGAGCGGCATCTTCATTCCGGACAATAAAAAATATTTCATCGAGAACAGGCTGGGGAGGAGGGTTCAGGAGAAAAGCTTGAAGGGCTACGAGGATTACCTGTATATCATCAAATACGGTTCCGATAAAAACGAGCTGGTAAAGCTTTTCGATCTGATTACCACCAACGAGACATTCTTTTTCAGGGAACCCCAGCAATTCGAGGTTTTTTGCGGAGAGCTGCTCTCCCGCATTAGTACGGAAAACTCGAAAATGGGGCGCCGGGACATAAAAGTGTGGTCGGCGGCCAGTTCGACGGGAGAGGAACCCTATACTATTGCCATGGTACTCCAGGAAAAGAACGGGATCTCCGGATTCAGAAAGGAAATCTTCGCGTCCGATCTCAGTGAATCCGTCCTGAGCTCCGCGAAGGCGGGCGTCTACGGCTCCTATTCCATCAGGAACGTCCCCGAGACGTATCTCAGGAAATATTTCTCCAATTCCAACCAGCAGTATGCGCTCTCCCCGGCGATCAAGTCCATGGTCAAATTTATGAGGGTGAACCTTATCGAGGAGCGGGATGTCAGGGCGATACGGGGAATGGATGTGGTTTTCTGCAGGAATGTCCTTATCTATTTTGATGAAAAGGCGAAACAGAAGGTCGTCTCCCAGCTCTACGACGCGTTGAGACCGGGCGGCTATCTGTTTATCGGCACATCGGAGAGTCTTCATAATGTAACGAGGGCGTTCAGGCCGATGGTGATCAACAAGGTAATTATTTACCAGAAAGGGTAGATGGTAGACGCTGCCGGAGTGGGAAAAAAAGAGAGAGGCGGCGGCGCGGTGGGAGGAAACGATGAGGCTATTGATTGTAGACGATGATAAAACCACGAGAAAGATCCTCAGTCTGTACCTGAAAGGAAAAGGGTACGAGGTGGTGACTGCCGAGAACGGACTGGATGCCATGGAAAAACTCGGGACGGAAAGTATCAACATGGTCGTCACCGATATGAACATGCCCTACATGGATGGAATAGAGCTGACGAAGACATTACGGGCGGACCCTGCATGGCAGTCCATGCCGATCATCATGATTACCACCGAGGCCGACGAAGATGAGAGAAAGAAGGCGTGCGAAGCGGGAGTGAACGACTACCTTGTGAAGCCTGCCAGTGCCGACCAGATAAGCGAAAGCATAAAGAAGATCCTGAAGAAAATATTTGCCGGAGGTGAGGGTAATGTTTAACTTTGAGCTGAGGGTGCTTGTGGTAGACGATTTTCCGACAATGAGAAGAATTGTGAAAAACCTTCTCAGACAGCTTGGATTTGAAAATATAGATGAGGCGGAGGACGGTGCTCAGGCACTCGGGAAGCTCAAGGGAGGGAATTACGGGCTGGTTGTTTCCGACTGGAATATGCCGAATATGGAAGGGATCGAGCTTCTCCGGAACGTACGGCAGGAGCAGACCCCCCTGAAGGATATTCCCTTTCTGATGGTGACGGCCGAAGCGGAGAAGGAGAAAGTGATTGAAGCGATCAAGGCAGGGGTCGATAACTATATCGTGAAGCCGTTTACCGCAGAGATCCTTAAAGAGAAACTTGAAAAAATAGCAGATAAAAAGAAGTCTCTCAAGGCAGGTGGATAGAATGGCCGATGAAATGGATGAAATAATAAACGAATTCGTCACAGAGGCCGAAGAGACCCTCGAGAAGATCGACCCCATGTTTGTCGAACTGGAGACCCGTGGGGACGATAAGGATATTCTCAATGAAATCTTTCGCGGTATGCACACGCTGAAAGGAGCGGCAGGCTTCCTCGGTTTTCAGCCTATTGTCGATGTGGCGCACAGGGCGGAAAGCATCATGAAGAGGCTGCGCGACGGGGAAACGGGCCTCTCTTCCTCTCTTATGGATGTTATCCTGAAGAGCGTAGATGCCCTGAAACTCCTTATCTCCCATATCAGATTGAAAGACGGAGTGGAGGAGAATCTCTCCTCTCTGCTGGGTGAATTGGATGCCGCCCTGGAGAGTGCATCGGGCAAGGGGAAACCGCCCGCTACGGAGGAGGCGAAGACTGAAGAGAGAAAAGAAGAAATAACTCCCGAGAGAACAGAGGGAAAAATAGACGAACCTCATGAAGAAGTTGCAGAAAAGAGCATGAGGCATCCCGATCCCGAAACTCCTTCTCCCCTCAGAACCCCGGCCGCTGCTGAGGAGCACGTGCAGCAGATCGCCAAAGAGAAGGAAGTGGTCTCGACTCTCCGGGTCGATGTAGCGAGAATCGATAAAGTCATGGACTTTGCAGGTGAAATCGTGCTGGCGCGAAACAGGCTCCTCAATCTTGCGGCAAAGCTTGACGCCAGCTACTCGGGTGACCCCAGCGTGGAGAGCCTCCTCGAGACAACGGGCTTTCTGGACAGGGTGACCTCCGACCTGCAGCTTGCCGTGATGAAGATGAGGATGCAGCCGATACAGAAAGTTTTCGGGAAGTTCCCCCGGATGGTCCGTGACCTCTCCAGGGCTCTCGGGAAGGACATCGATCTGGAGATGTTCGGTGAGGAGACGGAAGTCGATAAGACGGTCATCGAAAATATAGGAGATCCCCTTGTCCACATTATAAGGAATTCCATCGATCACGCCATAGAGTTTTCCGACGAGAGGGTGGCAAAGGGGAAGCCGAGGAAGGGCCGGATCATTCTCAGCGCGTACCAGAAGGGAACGCAGATCGTCATCGAGGTTTCCGATGACGGAAAGGGAATCGATGTCGAGGCGGTCAAGAGGAAGGCCCTTGCCAAGGGACTGATCGGAGAGGAAGAGGCCCAAAAGATGACCGACGAGTCCGCGGTCAATCTCATTTTCCTGCCGGGGTTCTCCACAAAGGATGTCTCCACGGAACTGAGCGGCAGGGGAGTGGGCATGGATGTGGTAAAGACGAATGTGGCAAAACTGAACGGATATGTTGAAGTTATTACGAAGAAAGATATCGGAAGTACCTTTAAAATAAGCCTTCCCCTGACTCTCGCGATCCTGCAGGCGATGATGGTGCGCATCGGAAATGAGTTCTATGCCCTTCCCCAGTCGATGATAGAAGAGACGATTCGGGTCAAAAAGAGCGATATAAAGGATATAACGGGGCAGAAGGTGCTGACGATACGGGGCCGCGTTATCCCGATGTTCGAAATGGCGAATGTGTTGCATGTGCAGCGGCATGTGGAGGACCGGCAGGACAACAGTTACGTTCTGGTTGCACTGGTGGGGGACCGGAGGTTCTGCATGGCCGTTGACGAGTTGCTCGGACAGGAAGAGGTGGTCATCAAGACCATAAACGGCATCGAGTCCGAGGAGTGCGGCATTCTGGGTGCGACGATTACCGGTGACGGGAGGGTGGTATTGATTCTGGATCTTGCGGTTCTCGCCCGGGGGGTTTTCGCCTCGAGCAACAGATAACAAGGAGGAGATATGCAATACATCGGATTTACCATGAATGCCAATGAGTATACCATCCCCATTCTGAAGGTCCAGGAAATCGTCAATCTGCCCCAACTGACAAAACTGCCCCGGGTTCCCGACTATATAGAGGGAATCACCAACCTGCGGGGGAGGATCATTCCGGTAGTGAACCTGAAAAAGCTTATCGGCCTGTACGGGGGGGACTCCGTGGGGGAAAAGGTGATCGTAGTAACGAGCGGCCGTATTACCTTCGGCGTTCTGGTGGACGGCATAACGGGCGTTATCTCCATAGACGAATCGGAGATAGAGCCTCCCACTGATTTTAATACCTCCGATATCGTATCGGGGGTTGCCAAGGTCAATGACAAGCTGATAGTGCTGCTGGAAACGAAGAAGCTCATTCCCATGGAAGACATGAGCCTTTTCGAAGACGAAATCTTCGAGGTGAAGGAGACGGATGACGACAAAGTAGAGGTAATGAGGAAGATCGAGGGCATGGGAGGAGAGATCATGGTGAAAGAGGTGATGGATGTGAAACAGTTCTTCGAGAAGAAGGGTCTCAATGTTCAGGATCCCCGGTATGCCATGTTCGATGAGATGATCACCTTTATGAACGCCATTGCGAGCCAGGATTATGAAAGAGCGGATGCGGCCATTCAGAATATCATGTCGAAGGGACAGGGCGATATTCAGGGAGAGCTGTTCAAAGAGGTGGGGAAGGTCACGCGAAAGCTTCACGATTCGATCCGGAGCTTCAAAGAGGCCCTTGATCCGAAACTGAGAGGATTGGCGGAGAAAGAGATGCCCAATGCCATTGACAGGCTTCAGTTTGTCATCGAGAAGACGGAGGAGGCCGCCAATAAAACCATGGGGATCGTGGAAAAATATACTCTGAGCATGGACGACCTCGCCTCTCATATCCGGAACATCAAGGAGCCCGATGCGTCAGTGAGTTTCCTGAAAAATTTCAAGAACAGCCTGGAAGACGATCTCACCGAAATATTGACAACCCAGTCTTTTCAGGATCTTACCGGGCAAACCATAAAGAAAGTGATAACCCTTGTGGGAGAGATTGAATCGGAACTGGTCAAGATGATCACCACCTTCGGAGTCAAAATAGAGCAGGGGGCAGGCTCCGAAACGATGGCGGCTGAAAAAGTCTCTCAGGAGGATGTGGACGATCTCCTGAAAGATTTCGGTTTTTGAACAAAGGGGCGGACGCTTCGCCCTTCCTTGCCCTTTTTCCGGGGCAATGCAGTACCGGTAAAGTTTAAAGGAGTGAATTGTATTACTATGGTAAAAGTTCTGATTGTAGATGATTCCGCTTTTATGAGGAACGCGCTTTCGACCATGCTTTCCTCTGATCCCGAAATCCGTATCGTCGGCACCGCACGGGACGGCCTGGAGGCGATCGACAAAATTGCGAGCCTGCGTCCCGATATCGTCACCATGGATGTCGAGATGCCGCGGATGGACGGAATCACCGCGTTGAAACATATCATGGAGCGGAACCCCGTGCCGGTGATCATGGTCAGTTCTCTCACCACCGAGGGGGCCAAAGTCACCCTTGAGGCCCTCGATCTCGGCGCGGTGGACTTTTTACCGAAAAATCTTTCGGAGCTTTCCGTCAATATCGTGAAAATACGGGAAATACTGATCGACAAGATAAAGCATATCGGACGGAAGGGGTTGGTAAGGAAGCATTTCCGACCGTCGGAACGGCACCTCTCCCTTCCGAAAGCTGTCGAGCCCCCCCGGCATCTCCCGGTGAGGACAACCGGGGAGAGGAGGGTCGGTATTGTCGCCATCGGCACCTCTACAGGGGGGCCCAAGGCCCTTCAGGAAATCATCCCCCGTCTGCCGAAGGATTTTCCAGTTCCGGTCGTTATCGCCCAGCATATGCCGCCGAACTTCACCGGTCCTTTTGCGGAACGGCTGAATCAGCTCAGCCAGATAACGGTAAAAGAGGCGGTGGAAGGGGAGCCTCTGAAACCGGGCCTGGCCCTGGTCGCTCCCGGGGGCGGGCATATGCGGGTGACGAGGGGGAGGGGAATCGAGACGGTGGTCAGTATTTCCATCAACAAGGAGGATTTCATTTACCGGCCGTCAGTGGATGCCCTCATGACCTCCGTAGCGGAGCTTTTTCCGGGGAGGGCGCTGGGGGTAATCCTGACGGGGATGGGGAACGACGGAGTAAAAGGGTTGACAATCCTGAAAAGGACGGGGGGAAGGATCTTTGCACAGGACGAGGAGACCTGCGTCGTCTATGGAATGCCGAAGGCGGTGGTGGATGCGGGGATCGCCGATAAGGTCCTTTCCCTCGAGGAAATGGCCGGGGAGATCATCAATTCGGTATAGGTCGTACCGTTCCATAGGGACACTCTGGGCAAAAAGGGGGCTCTTTTGCTAAGGAAAAGGGGAGGAAAAGTGAAAGGCATACTGCATAGGCTTCTATCCTTAAGTCTCAAGACGAAGGTTGTCGCGGGTTATCTTTTCATGAGTGCTCTCCTTGCGGTCATCATGGCCACCATTGGCTTCAACGCCCTCGCCGTCAAGAAGAAATACGACTCCCTCAACGAGATGAGCAACGACGTCCAGCTCATCACCCAGCTAAAGTCCAACATAAACGGGATACGGTCTGCGTTCCTCTGGGGCATCCTGTCCCAAAATCCTGAAACAGTGGAAGAGATCGAGGGGGTCATCGCTTTGAACCTGGAGAGGAGTAATGAGAACCTCGCCCGTCTCAAACAGGGCAGATACCGGGAGCAGGCGGTCGAAATCGAAAAGATGTGGGCCCCTTTTGCCGAGACGCTGCAGAAAGAGTTGATTCCCCTCGCCAGGGACGGCAAGCTACAGGAGGCACTGGAGATCATCAAGACCGTGCAGACGCCGAGGGCACAGGGCTTCATGGAGATAGCCAACGGGGCGATAGAGAGCTCCCGGAAGGAATTCACCGGCGGCATGGAGACGATCAACGGGGAAGTCAGGAGGACGACGGTTACCATTATCGCCGTCATTCTCGTGGTTTTTACCGCTGCTTTTGCCTTCTCTTTCTGGTTTATCAATAAGTACATCATTGCTGTTCTGAAAGGCATAGGGGAGTCCGCCGAAATGATCGCGGCGAAAGATCTCACCATCACGGTGGAAGCGAAGACGGACGACGAGTTCGGCGAGTTGGCGACGGATGTCAACAAGATCATTGTGACGATGCAGGAGGTGATGAGGGATGTGGCGGACAAAACGGTGCATATCCTGAAGGATGCCACGACCCTGACCCTGCATGGGAAGGATGTCTCCCAGAAGGTCGACAAGGACCTTGAAAGGACGACCTCCGCGGCAACGGCAACGGAAGAGATGTCCAATACCATCGGGAACATAGCGCGGAGCATCAGCACCGTTTCGCAGGCTGCGGAGAGCGCGAAGCATGCGTCGTCCCAGGGGAAGGCGATGATCGACGAGACCGTTTCGTCCATCCACGATGTCAATGCCCAGCTTGAGGAAGCCTCCCTGAAGGTAAAGGATCTGTCCGCTTTCTCCAGGAAGATCGATGAGATCGTTCTCATGATCAAGGATATCGCGGACCAGACGAATCTCCTTGCCCTGAACGCGGCCATCGAGGCGGCCCGGGCAGGGGAGCAGGGGAGGGGCTTCGCCGTGGTAGCCGATGAGGTGAGAAAGCTCGCACAGCGGACGGCGAACGCCACGTATGAGATCAACAACATCCTGAGCTCCATTCATTCAGGGACGGTGGATGCCACCGGCATCATGGATATCGCCGTAAAAAAGGCCCAACAGACGGGAAACAGCGCCCGGAAGCTCGACGAGGCGTTCCGGGAGATCTCCGAGAGCTTCCAGAAGGTATCCGACATGGTCCACCAGGTGGTCGCTGCCTCGGAGGAGCAGTCCGCGACGGCGACGGAGATATCCTTTAACCTGACAAGCATAGCGGAGGATGCCCGGGAGAGCTCGAAGACCGTCAAGGAAATGGCAACCTCCTTCAACAAGTTCAGTGCGGACGCCAAGGAGTTCCTCCGGCTCCTGGAAGGGTTCAAGGACCCGAAAATGAGAATAGGCGTCCTCAAGGCCGACTATGTGCTCTGGATGCTCCGCATCCTCGAGTTCCTCGATACACGTGAGGCCGCGACCGCTTCCGACGAACTGCACGCGGACAAGTCGAGGATGGGGAGATGGCTGTACGGGGAGGGCAGGGAGCTTTTCGGCGCGCTCTCCTCTTTCCGCTTGCTGGAAGGGAACCATAAGAAACTGCATGAGCAGGGTCTTCTGGCGTATGAGGCATCCCGGAGGGGCGACAGGGATGCGGTCAGGGTGAGCATCACCTCCGCCCTGTCGCTGGTGGAGGAGATCGTCAGCGTGCTGGACGGACTCGAGAAAGAGATCGCGGCGTAATGCGCAGGGTACTGATCATTGATGACGAGCCTGATGTGGCGGAGCTGATGAGGCTTTTCCTCGGGAGCCTCGGGTATGAGGCGGACGTTTTCCTGTCGGGTGAGAAGGCGATGCGGGCAGTGGAGGACAGCCGGTACTGGGCTGTTTTTTGCGATTACCTGATGCCGGGGACCACCGGTGACCTCCTCTACCGGCAGATAAGGGGCAGGGACGGCGGGCTCGCGAAGAGATTTGCCCTTATTACCGGGGCGGTCCTGGATGAGCACCTTGAGGAATTCCTGAAAAACGAGAGGGTAAAGGTGATCGGCAAGCCCTTCAAGCTGGATGAAATCAAAAGCATTCTGACGGAGTTCGAGACGTTATGAGAGAAGACACACTGGAAAAAATAATCCTGGAGACCATCGATGTACCCAGCCTGCCCACGGTGGCGACGAAGGTGCTGCATCTCATGAACGACGACTACTCTTCCATCAACGAGCTGGAGAGGATCATCTCCCGTGACCAGTCCTTTTCCACGCGTCTCCTGAGGATTGCGAATTCTCCGTATTACGGGAGGGGCAGGAGCATCGACACGGTCTCCACGGCGATCATCATCATCGGTTTCAACACGATGAAGTCTCTCGTGGTTGCCGCGTCGCTGAAAGACCTCCACCGGAACTTCGGACTTTTCGAGCAGAAGCTCTGGGAGCATAGTCTCGGCGTCTCCCTTGCCGCTTCTTTTCTTGCCATGGAGACACAGATGCTGCCTGCCGAGGAGGCGATGGTTGCGGGACTCATTCATGATGTGGGGAAGACCATCCTGAACAACAGTATGGCGGAATCGTATTCCCTCGTCATAGAAAGCGTCTACGAGCAGGGAGAGCATTTCATCAGGGTCGAGGATGAGATACTCGGTTTCAATCACTGCAATGTGGGGGGCCTGATCGCACGGAAATGGAAACTTCCCAAAAATCTCGAAGTAGTCATCGAATATCACCATGCAGAGAGTTTTCCGCCCTTTGAGGACAACACTCATGAGACCCTTTGCGAAATTATCAAGATAGCGGATACGATGTGCCTGAATCTCGGCATAGGGCTCAGGATGCCCTCTACTGTCCCTGCCATCGAGCTGGAGCGCATCGGCATAGCGGAAGAGAAGTTCAATGAGCTTCAGGAGAAACTGAAGAGGGCGTACGTCGAACAAAAAGCGCAACTGATGGAGTAGCGGAGGGGCGTCAGGAGCATTATAATGTAAGAGATACTGCATGGTCAGGCAAATTGATGTATCGATACGCCGTCCCGGTACTGCACTGCGATTGAAATAATGAAAAAAATTCATCAAGGAGAAAACAAAGAATGAAGAACAGGATAGCTGTTTGGCTCCTCGTCCTGGCGTTCTTTCTTACCATATCAGGCGGTGCAATCATAATCGACCTGTACACGGAATGGCTCTTCTTCTCTGAGCTTGACTATGCTGATGTCTTCACCAAGGTCCTCTCCACCAGGGCACTCCTCGGCCTTGCGGGCGGCTTCTTTGCGCTTGTCCTTGTATCAGGGAACATCATCATTGCGAACAGAAACCGGATCTCTCCCCTTCACCTGCTCGTTTTTGACAATCAAAGAGTTGCCCTGGACATAGGGCGCTTAAGCAGGTGGAACAAACCCCTGACCGTACTTTCAGGTGTTGCAGCCGCGTTCATCGGCGCGGCGGCGGGCAGTTCCCTGTGGGAAGAGGTCCTGTCTTTTCAAAACCGTATTGCAATGGGGGTAATCGATCCTGTCTTCGGCAGGGACATCGGTTTCTATCTCTTCCAACTCCCCTTGCTTGACGCCATCAGAGGGCTTACCGGCTTTCTCCTTTTTGCAGCGCTGCTCCTCGTGTCGGTCAGCTACTTCATCAGGGGGGGCATGTTGCCGAAAGGGACGGGCGTCTCCATCGACCCGGGAGCGAAGAAACACCTCAGCATCCTTACAGGACTGCTCATCATTGTTGCGGCTGCCGGTTTTTATCTTGATCAGTTCCATCTCCTGCTCTCCTCCCATACGATAATCACCGGCGCCGGGTATACGGATGTACATGCCAGGCTCCCCGTCTTGCGGCTCCTCAGCGTCTTGACCGCCGCAAGCGGTGTTTTGTTCTTCGTAGGAGTCTCCCGTGGGGCGTGGAAAATAGCGGCCTTCCCGTTGCTCCTTACCGCCCTGGTGTATCTGGCGGGGTTTATGGCGTATCCTTCGCTGCTCCAGAACCTGAAAGTCACCCCCAATGAGCTTGCGCTCGAAAGGAAATTCGTAGAGCACCATATCAAGTTCACCCGGTTCGGCTATGACCTGGAAGGAATAGAGGTCAGGCCGTTCGACGTCTCCTACACTCTGACCTCGGGCGATATCGAAAGGAACAATGCGACCATCAAAAACATCAGGCTGTGGGATGACTCTCCCCTCCTCCGGACATACAGTCAGCTGCAGCAGATACGGACTTATTATAAATTCGTCGATGTCGACAATGACCGCTATACCATAAACGGCGAATACATGCAGGTGATGCTTTCCCCGCGGGAGCTCTCTTATAACGACCTCCCGAGCAAATCATGGATCAATGAGCGGATGGTCTTCACCCACGGGTTCGGCATTGCCATGGGGCCGGTTAGCAGGATATCGGGAGAGGGGCTTCCTGAATTTCTCATCAAGGATATACCTCCTGTCTCCTCCGGGACGGTGAAAGTTACGAGACCGGAGATATATTACGGCGAGCTTTCGAGCGATTATGTGGTGGTGAAGACGAACGTCCCGGAATTCAATTATCCGACTTCGGAAGGGAATGTCTCCACTTCATATGCGGGCAAAGGAGGTATCGGGCTGTCGTCGCTCTTCAGGAAAGCGGTCTTCGCCATGAAAGTAAAGACGGCAAAACTCGTCCTCTCTTCGGACATCACCCCCCAAAGCAAGATCCTGTATAAAAGGAGCATTGCAGAGAGAGTGCGCACGGTGGCGCCCTTTCTCCTTTACGATAAAGATCCTTACATCGTCGTTTCTGACGAAGGGAAACTGTTCTGGATCCTGGATGCTTATACCTACTCGGGCAGGGTCCCTTACTCAAGCCCCCTGGGCAGGAACGCTCCTTATAATTACATCAGGAATTCCGTGAAGGTGGTGGTGGATGCCTATAACGGCACTGTCGATTTCTATATAAGCGACCCGGATGACGTATTGATCAAAGTCTATCGCTCCATCTTCCCCCGGCTCTTCAAGCCGCTCCCGCAGATGCCGGATGACCTGAGGAAGCATATACGGTACCCGAAGGGGTTTCTCCAGGTGCAGGCCCAGATGTACTCGTCTTACCATATGACCGATCCGAAGGTGTTCTACAATAAGGAAGACCTGTGGGAGCTGCCCACGTACGGCAAGGTAGCCATAGAGCCCTATTACACCATAATGAAGCTACCCGGAGAGAAGAAAGAGGAGTATATCCTGTTGCTCCCCTATACCCCCTCCAAAAGGGACAATCTTGCGGCATGGCTTGCAGCGCGCTGTGACGAACCCAATTACGGGAAACTGATCGTCTATACGTTCCCGAGGGACAGGCTCGTCTTCGGACCGAAACAGATCGATGCACGCATCGACCAGGACTCGTACATAGCGCAGCAGTTGACCCTGTGGGGACAGCGCGGCTCCCAGGTTATCCGGGGAAGTCTTCTCGTTATCCCCATAGAGGGATCTCTTCTGTATGTTCAGCCTCTCTACCTTGCTGCCGAGGATAAGGGATTGCCTGAGCTGAGGAGGGTCATCCTCGCCTATGAGAACAATGTCGTTATGGAAGAGAACCTGGAACTCGGCCTCCAGCGGTTGTTCAGCGGAAGGAGGGTTGTTCCGCAGGCAAGGGAGAAAGTGGTCGAAACTCCCGGTGGCTCTGTACCCGGGCTCGCAAAAGAAGCGATGCGGGTATATGAGCGGGCAAATGAGTCCATGCGGCGGGGAGACTGGGCCGGGTACGGAGAGAACCTCAGACAGCTGGAGCAGATCCTGAGGAGAATGGCGCGGCAAGAATAGAGGGAACGGTAGTTTCTCAAAATTGAAAGGTATTATCCTCTCTGTGCGCCTCTCTGATAATGCGCTCTCTGTCGGGGAGGGTCGGGGCAGGGGGATTCGATGTCCTTGCAATGCGACAGGATCATGGTATTCCATCGAGTCTCTCTGTTGTCTGATTCTCGCATCCTCCGGGTAGGCTCTCCTCTGACCTCTCTCCTCTGTGTCAGGGGAGTCGTGAAGTCCTTCACTCCCCGACCTCTTGTTCTGCCTCTCTACCGCTCACTCCGTTACCACAGCGCAAACTCGCTTCCGCTCAAACATGCACTGTGGTGGCCACTCCGTTTCACGAAGAGAGGAGACGAACAAGAGCTAAGGTCCGCTCAGAACTCCCCTCCTCTCCTTCATCCCTCAGACTCACTTCACACGCATTCCTTTCGGGGGAGGACGAGGGAAGGAGTCGTGTGTTTCTGTCGTCATCCCGGCGGATCTTCTGAGCCGGGATCCAGTCCTTTTCCGAAAGACTCCGGTTCAAAGACTCTGGACCCCGGCTTTCGCCGGGGTGACGGCTTTGAGGGATTCTGACTCTCTCCGGGGTGACGGATTCCGAAACAGACAGACATAGGGGGACAGAGGGGGTATCCTCTTCTCTGCAGCGAGTGTCTGGAATAGCAGAGGGGGCCAGGACACCCTCCCCTTTCTCCCCTCCCCTCGAGGGAGGGGAATGAGGAGATCCCCTGAGTACAGGGAGGAATTCACTCGCAAAGAAAGAGGGTGCCCCCTTGCCCCATACCTAAGGCTGCCTATTCGATATCGCTCCTCCCCCTGCCTCCTCTCTCTCCTCCGAGAGTTTCTTTATGCTGCCGGTTTTGATTGCGTCCTCATCACCGGCATTGTTTGTTGAATGAGAGAGGATAATACCCTACAATAAAAGCAGAAGAAAGAAGCAGCTTAGAACAGCTTACATTACAATGAGATGCATAGGGAAGAGCAACCGTAGATACCTGCTGACCGTTTGAGAGGGAGGTGAGCGATGGACACTGCCGGAAAAAGTGATGCCTATAATCCTTTCGCCTGGTTTTACGAAAACTATTTTGATTTTCATGATCAGGCATTGTTTATTCTCGACACGCTGCTGCTGCATAAGCTGCCCCGGGGCAGCCGTATCCTTGATCTCGGCTGCGGCACGGGACGTCTGGCGGAGACATTGGCGTTGCGGGGCTATGAAGTGGTCGGAATTGACGGTTCCGCAGAAATGCTTTTCTACGCAAAAAAGAGAATGCCCGAAGGAGAATTCATCCTGGCGGATGCACGGAATTTTTCGGTAGCCTTGCCGTTCAATGCCGTTGTTTCCACCTTCGACTGCATGAATCACATGATGAGCCGGGAGGAGCTGAGCAGGGTATCCAAGAATGTTTTCGACTCCCTGGAAGAGGACGGTTTTTTTCTCTTCGACCTGAATATGAAAGAGGCGTTCGAGACGCAGTGGCACAAGTCGGCGTCGATTGTCAGGGATGACCATGTCTGTATTATCAACGGGGGCTATGATATCCGTGCACGGATAGGGGTGACCCGGCTTACCCTTTTCCTTTTGGAAGAGGGATGGAAAAGATCCGACGTCACGCTCTATCAGAGGTGCTACTCACCGGAAGAGGTGCTGTCCGTGTTGAGGCGAAGTGGTTTCCGGGAAGTTTTTCATTATGATACCCGCCATGATTTGAAAATGCCGGGACACCTTGCCATCGGCAGGGCAGTCTTCCTCGCAAAGCGATAAGTAGGGTGTGCCTGCACACCCTGGTGTCAAAAAGGTATAATTTTCCCGCATGGGAAATTTTTTCCTGCCGGTAGCGCCACTCTTCCCTCTCCGGCCTCCTTGCTTTCGAAGGGCGGGCAGGGAACGGGGTGGGCGACTCTCTCTGGCATCAATATTGCAACTATCAAGGGGAGCCTTACCTGTCGAAGGCGCTGACGCAAGGAAAGGGGGCTATGCAGTGCACAAGGGAATGTATGTAGCGATGTCCGGGGCAACTCTCAGGAGTCGGGAATTGGACACCATCGCCAATAATTTGGCGAACGCCAGTACCATCGGGTACAAGAGAGAGTCCTTTTCCGCCAGTTCCTATTCGGTTGTTGCCCGTGATATGCAGAAGGCCGCCTCCCTGTATCCAGCTGCACGGGTGATGACAATAGATTCCGGAAAGATGTTCGTCGATGAATCTCCGGGCATCATGAAATCGACGGGGAATCCCCTCGATCTTGCCATCAGCGGAAACGGCTTTTTTGCGGTGGAGGGGCAGGGACGGACTCTTTACACGAGAAACGGTGTTTTCAGCCTGGACAGCGAAGGGTACCTGGTGACCGCAGGCGGACAGAAGGTGCTCGATACGGGAGACAGGCCCCTGCGTATCAACGACGGCGGCCCGGTGACCGTATCTCCCGACGGTACGGTCAATTCCGGAAACTCGCCGGTAGGAAAACTGAAAGTCGTGAAAGTCGATACTCCCAGGCATGTCGGCAGCTCGCTTTTCTCGGGAAAAGAGGCGGGCGATACGGACGGCGAGGTGCTGCAGGGGACCCTTGAGCTGTCCAATGTCAACCCTGTTATTGAAATGGTGAGCATCATCCATGCCATGAGAGAGTACGAGGCGGCACAGAGGATTATAAAGAATTTTGACGAGCTTGCTTCACGGACGGTTACCGATATCGCCAAAGTGTAACGGGAGGTTTTCGGGAAAGAAGCAGGCAGTTTAAGGAGGAAGAATGATACGATCGCTCTTTACCGCAGCAACGGGGATGCACGCACAGCAGCTTAATGTGGATGTCATCGCCAACAACCTGGCCAACGTGAACACGACGGGCTACAAGAGGGGGAGAGCCGATTTCCAGGATCTGCTCTACCAGACACTCCGCAATCCCGGCTCCCCTTCGGCGGAGGGAGCCCAGATACCCTCCGGAATACAGGTGGGTCTCGGGGTGAAATCCGTTGCAGTGCAAAAGCTCTTTACGCAGGGCGATTTCACGAATACGAACAACCCTCTTGATCTCGTGATCGAGGGGGACGGTTTCTTTCAGGTGACGCGGCCTGACGGGACCATCGCTTATACGCGGGCGGGCGCCTTTAAGACCGATAGTGACGGCAGAGTCGTTACCTCGGACGGGTACTCCCTCGAACCGGCAATTACCATCCCGTCGGATGCAACGCAGATCACCGTCGGGTCCGACGGCCGTGTGACGGTCCTGCAGTCCGGCAACACCACCCCCGTCGAAGTCGGCACTATCGAGATTGCACGCTTTGTCAATGCGGCCGGGCTTATGTCCATGGGAAAAAATCTCTATATCCAGACGAACTCGTCGGGGCAGCCCGTTACCGGAACGCCGGGAACGGAGGGACGGGGGACCTTGAGCCAGGGGTTTCTCGAGATGTCCAATGTCAATGTGGTGGAGGAGCTCGCCAATCTCATCGTTGCGCAGAGGGCCTTTGAAATGAACTCGAAAGCGGTGCAGGCTTCCGACGAGATGCTCCAGACCTCGTCCTCCCTGAAGAGGTAATCCCATGAAAAGCGTACGGGGTGGAAAGAGGGTCCTCCAGTTCCTTTTTTGCTGTCTTCTGCTTGTTGCTTGCCTTTTCGGCGGCAGGGGAGAGGCTGGGACGCGGACGGCCCTCATGGAGGAAATACGGCAGGCGGTAGCGGCGGAGTTGAAGAAGTCCCTTTCGGGGGAGGTGGAGCTCGAAAGGATGCGGGTGACCAGGGGAAGTGAGGGGCTCGGTACCAGTGAGGAATATCGTATCGACGGCGTGACCATGAACGGGTACGTGGGGCGCAATAAGGTTGCCCTTACCGTTGCCCTTACGGATACGAAAGGGGGGACGAGGAACGTCTCCGTCGAGGCACTTTATGACAGTATGGTAGACATCCTCATCTCCTCGAAACCCCTTGCAGCCGGAAGTCTCCTGTCGGAGGGCGATTTCATCGCGGTGCGACAGAAGAGCTCGCGGCTTCCGGTGGGGGCGATCACTGACGAAAAAGAGATCGGGGGGAGGGCCCTCCGGTCGAATATCGGGCAGGGGGTTGTCCTGAGGACGGCGTATTTCGCCCCGCAGGGAGGCGTAAAGAGAGGACAGAAGGTCACGGTTATCGTAGAAGGAGAGAATGTGGTGGTGTCCACACAGGGGCAGCTCAAGGGTGATGCGACGGTGGGCGGGAGCGCCCGGGTGTACTGCGAAATATCCAGAAAAGAGGTGGTCGGGCTTCTTGAGACTCCGGGCATCGTACGGGTGAAATTATGAGGGGACGGCAGACTGAAAAAAGGAGAATACGGTGCGGCAGGGCGATCGCCCTTTCCGCCGGTTGCCTTTTGCTCTTCGCGGGCCTTGCCGGCTGCTCCGGGCTGAAGGATGCCCGTGAAATAAAAAACGCCCCCATGCCTCCCCGCTATGTGGAGACGAAGGAGAGAGAGGTTCCCGCCGCGGAAGGCTCCCTTTGGGCGAACAGGATATTCCTGTACGAAGATCTGAAGGCCAGAAGGGTCAACGACCTGGTGACCATACTCATCACCGAGACGACCACTGCTTCAAAAAAGGCGGTCACCAACGCGAACCGGGAGTCCACCGCCGATAACACGATCACCAACCTTTTCGGCATGAAGGTGGACAATGTCCCGGTGCTCAACGACCTTTCAAAGGGAGTAAACGGCCAGGGCAAGTCTGATTTCAACGGCTCGGGAGATACCTCCCGGGAAGGGACGCTGAGCGCTACGATTACCGCAAAAGTGGTGGAAGTGCTCCCTAATAACAACCTGGTCATCGAGTCACGGAAAGAGGTCGTCGTCAATAATGAAAAAGAAATTATCGTCCTGAGGGGGATCGTGAGACCTCATGATATATCGGCGAACAATGCCGTGTATTCCCAGTATGTGGCGGACGCCCAGATCTACCTGGTGGGGGACGGGGTGCTTGACGATAAGCAGGCGCAGGGCTGGCTGGTGCGGCTGATGGATAAAGTGTGGCCATTTTAGGGTGAGCGGAAAGGGTAAGGAGCAGGGAATGAGATCAGGAAATACGATTCGGTCCGCGAAGGGGAGGGGGGTACTGTTTCTCTGCTGCGCCTTCTCCCTTGCCTGTTGTCTGCTGTCCTCCTCTGCGTACGCGGAGAGGATCAAGGATATCGCGCAGTTTTCCGGGGTGAGGGAGAACGAGCTCATCGGGTACGGCATTGTGGTGGGGTTGAACGGAACCGGCGACAAGGACGGCACGTATATCTTTCAGCCTTTTGCCAATATGCTTACCCGAATGGGAGTGACGGTGAACTCCGCCGATCTGAAGGGGAAGACCAAGAATATTGCTGCGGTGATCGTCACCGCCAAGCTCCCTACCATGGTGAAACCCGGCTCGAAGGTCGACGTCCAGGTCTCCTCTATCGGCGATGCAAAGAGTCTTCAGGGAGGAACCCTCCTGATGGCCCCCCTGAAGGGACCCGATGAAAATGTCTACGCCGTGGCCCAGGGCCCTGTTTCCATAGGGGGGTTCACCGCAGGGGGAGGGGGGACTTCGGCAACGAAGAACCATCCCAATGTGGGCATCGTACCGAACGGCGCGATTGTGGAAAGGGAGGTCCCGGTTCATCTGAACAGGAAGAACAGGCTGGATCTCCTGCTCGCCTCCCAGGACATCACTACCGCGAAAAAAGTGGCGGACAAAGTGAACGAGGGACTGGGGGGGAACTTCGCCCGGGCGGAAGGTCCTTCGGTGATCGCGGTCCTGATCCCCGATTCCTATAATGACCGGGTAGTGGAACTTATGTCGAAGATCGAGCTCATGAATGTCGAGATCGATACCCCTGCACGGGTGGTTGTCAATGAAAGGACCGGGACCGTGGTGATCGGCGAGAACGTGACCATCAGCCCCATCGCCCTGGCCCACGGCGGCCTCTCCATCGAAATTTCGACCGATTTCGAGGTATCACAACCCCCGCCCTTCGCTCCGGGAGGGGCTCAGACCGTGGTAGTGCCCCAGAAGGACGTAAAAGTCGAGGAAAAGAAGGCTTCCCTCATGGAAGTGAAGGGGGCGACCATCGGCGCCCTGGTGAAAGCTCTTAACGCGCTGGGAGTGACCCCGCGGGACCTCGTGGCGATACTGCAGGCCATCAAGGCTGCGGGGAGCCTCAAGGCCGAATTGGTAATAATGTGAAGGACATGAACGGTATTCCCCCGATAGCAGGGCAGATTTCCCCCCTGGCCGATGTCCAGGGAAAAATGGATCCGAAAGCCGCCGCCAGGCAGATCGAGACCGTATTCCTGAGCGAATTCCTGAAGATCATGATGGAACAGACCTCCTTCGGGAAGGACAGGACCGTCTCCAACTATCTGCCCTTTATTACAGGGGAGATGGCCAAATCCCTCGCCGAAAAGGGAATCGGAGTGGGGGAGTTCCTTACGAGGAACCCGGTTCTGCAAGAGCCGGGTGAAGAGGAGGGTCTCGCGGAGATCACCCGGAACAGTGCGGATTCCTTCCCCGGTGTCTCCGGTCCCGATGTTGCCGGGAGAGAGGGAAAGGAAAGGCTGAAGATGCCTGTTCCGGGCAGAATCTCTTCGGGGTACGGATTAAGACACGATCCCCTTGACGGGAAGCTGAAACAGCATAACGGGATGGATATCGCCCTGCCCGAAGGTACTCCCGTCACTCCGGCAGCTCCGGGAAAGGTGGTGTTCAGTGGGTATTCGGGGGGGTACGGCAATTGTGTGATCATTGAGCATGGCGACGGGATGACAAGCCTCTACGCGCATAATTCCGAAAACCTGGTGAAAGCAGGAGAAGTTGTTGATACAAATACCATAATTGCCTTGTCGGGAGCAACGGGGCGGAGCACCGGACCCCACCTGCATTTCGAAGTGAGGAAAGAGGGGGTTCCGGTCAATCCCCTTGGGCTGATCGGTTAATTTTTTTTCATCTTTTCCGATAATATAATAATGGTATAGCTACAAGCACACCGGAGAAGGAGGAAGAAGATGAAAATAACCGACAGGTTCGAGCTTACCGGGTCCACCGTGCCGAAGGCGGACAAGACAAAGACGAAAGCGGGCGAGGAGAAGGCCGAGGAGGTGGTAACGAAGGATCAGGTTACCGTATCCGCTGCGGCCAAGGAGATCGGACGGCTCCAGATTGAAGTCAGTAAAGTTCCGGAGATACGGACTGATCGGGTGGAAGAGATTAAAAATGCCATCGCGTCCGGTACCTACGAGGTAAAGGGCGAGGCGGTAGCAGGAAAAATACTGAAGGAGGCCATCATTGACTCAATCGTATGAGGATCTGCTCACGATTCTTGAAAAGGAGTTCTCCCTTTGTACACGGCTTATGGAGCTTTTGCAGAAGGAAAAGGATGTCGTCGCCAGTCTCGATCCTGATGCCCTTGAATTCTTGCTCCGGGAAAAAGAGGTGATCACTACCAGCATCAAGGTGTGCGACGAGTCCCGGGAGAGGATCCTCGAGGACCTTGGTTTCAGGAGTATGACGATTTATGAGGTCTCCAAAAGGGCGGAGACCGTCTATCAAGAGCCCCTGGCCTCTCTCGCCGCCAGATTTACCTCTCTCATCTGCAGCATTACCGAACTGAACAGGTTCAACAGCATTCTTATCGAGAAGTCGCTGTACTACATAAAAACCTCGTACAACTTCCTGAGCACCTTTGAGGTGAGCGCACCTCAAAAGATATCGGTGGAGGCATAGCGATGTCCGTCTTCGGCTTATTCGATATTGGAAAGACAGCGATGATGACTGCGCGGAAGGCCCTGGACACTACCGCCCACAATATTGCCAATGCGGCGACGCCCGGCTATACGAGGCAGCAGGTAGTCCTTGAAACCATCCCTTCGGGAACCGTTGTCACCAAGGGAGTAAGCGGAAGGGGGGTGAGGGTGAACGAGGTAAAGAGGATGTACGATTCCTTCGTGAGTCTCCAGCTGAGGAACGAGAAATCCTCCTTCTCCTACTGGGAGACCGCCGACAAGAACTCGGCGAAGGTCGAGAGTATCTTCAATGACACCAACGACACCGGAATAAGCGCCGCCATTACTGACTTTTTCGCGGCATGGCAGGAGGTAGCACAGTATCCCGAGGCCTATGCGCAGCGGGCCTCCCTGCTGCAGAATGCCCAGAACCTCACGGTTCGTATCAACAGGGCGTACATATCCCTCGAAGAGGAGCGGAAAGAGATTTACAGCAGCAGCCAGAAGCTTGTGGATGAGGTGAATATCCTCACCTCCCAAATCGCCACCCTTAACGAAAAGGTCGCCAGCTCTCCGGGGTCCCTCGATCTCAGGGACCAGAGGGATTCCCTTCTTGAGAGATTGAACGAAATCGTCAAGGTGACTACCTTTACGGACAGTTCTGATAAATACTATATCGTCCTTGGAGGAACGGCCCTCGTGGACGGCGGCAAGGTGAACAGCGTAAGCGTACAGACCGACACCGGCGACGCCATGCGCTTTTATGTGGGGCTTGCATCCGGGAATGTGGAGGTCACCGCGGATATCCGGAGCGGCGGGAACGGCGAACTGGGCGCGAATGCCGATGCACGGGAAGGCCACCTCCTCGAAACCATGCAGCAGTTGAATACCTTCGCTTTCCATCTCGCAGAGTCCATAAACTTTTACAACCGCCAGGGGTATGGACTGGACGGCACTACATGGAATAACTTCTTCGAGACGCTCTATCTGACGTCCGACCCGGCAGGAGGGGGCACCATCTCCTCGGTCGATGTGACCGATCTGGATCTGATCACCTATAACAAGAAATATAAGGTCAATTATATAGATGCCGCCACCTATGCAAGTCTTTCCCTTACCCCTGATGAGGCTTTGGGAAACCAGGCGGATTACCGGCAGGAGGGAACTTCCGGAATTTACTGGCGCGTACGGGAATCCTCGGATGGGGGGAGTACCTGGAGCACGATCGATCCCTCTGAGATGACAGTGACTCCCTACACCTCGACCACCCCGGACTACAGGACATTGGAGTTCAACGGGATACGGATCTCCCTCCAGGGAGACCAGGGGGTGCTTTCGGGCAACGGGTCTGAGGAATTCCTCATCGAGACGCGGGCGAATGCCGCCCGGGAAATAAAGGTGGAAATAACCGATTATAAAAAGATTGCGGCTGCGCAGGACACCTTTCTCATCGACGGATCAAACGATACCTTTACGTTCAACGAGGGTAACGGAAACAAGACGGTCGTCCTGTCACACGGCTCCTACTCGGGAGACGAGCTGGCGCAGTTGATGAAAGAGGCGCTGGAGGATGCCGACGAATCCCTCTCTTCCACCTACTCGGTGAGCTTCGATCCTATTTTGAAAAAATTCACCTTCATCAACGGGACGGCGAACACCAACCAGATAGCCCTGTCTTCCGCACTGCCGGGGGTCGAGGCGGCCTTCGGGTTCGGTGCGGGTGTCCTGGGCGCCCTCAATGCCGGGGTGCAGGCGACCAGTACCATACCGGTGTCCACGCCCTTCGTGATCGACGCCACCAACGATACTTTCGCTTTCAGCGAGGACGGGGGGGCGACTACGACAACGGTTACCCTCTCACACGGCACCTACACCGGCGAAGAGCTTGCAGCATACCTGAAGCAATTGATGGAGGATGCGGACAGTACCACCCCGTATACCTATGCGGTATCGTATAACTCCCAGAGCAACCAGTTTACTTTCACCAACGGAAACCCCACGGTCACCCTCTCCTGGGGATCGGCCTCCCTCAGGGAGACTTTCGGGTTCGACGAAAGCATTACCATGGCGAGCGGGGAGACCTTCGTGAGCGACAACGCCGTCTCTTCCAAAGCGGTGAACGGGTTGCCCGGGGACAACAGAAACGCGCGGTATATTGCGGATCTCATCAATCTGTCCATTATTGAGGGGCAAAACCCCCTCGACTACTACCGCGCCATCGTCGCCAACGTCGGTGTCGAAGCATACGGGGCGAAGATGAGCCTGAAGGCGCAGAATACCATTGTGGAAGAGCTCGAGCGAAGACGCGAGGAAATCTCCGGGATCAGCCTCGACGAGGAGGCGGCCAACCTCCTCAAATGGCAGAAGTCCTATGAAGCCGCCGCAAAGATGATTACCATAGCAGACGAGATGTTGAGCACCCTTATGGAAATGACGGGGAGGTAGCCGTGAGAGTTACTGACAGAATGTTCTACGACAGGTTTCTCTCCGACTTCCAACGCAATATGGAAGCCATTTACCGGGCCAATGAGCAGATCTCTTCGCAAAAGAGGGTGAACAGGCCCTCCGACGACCCCGCTGCGATTACGAGGATCATCTCCTACAAGAACCAGTTGTCGGTTATCGGCGAGTACAAGAGATCCATCGGATCTGCACGGGACTCCCTCGACCCGATGGATAAGGCGTTGTCGGATGTGAACGAAGTGCTCATCAGGGCCAAGGAGCTTGCGGTGCAGGGGGCCGACGGCAGTTCCACCGCAAACGAAAGGGAGATGCTGGCCAGGAATATCGAAGGTCTTCTGGCCCAGGCAATCGATATCGCCAATACCAAGGTGGGAGACCGCTACATCTTCGGCGGGTATACGTCGAACACCGCCCCCCTCGACAAGAATACGGGAGAATTTGTGGGCAGCCGGAACACCATGTACGTGGATATAAGTGCAGGAGTAACCATCGGGGTGAATGCATCCGCGAGCGAGTTGTTCAGTTTCCGGCGCACCTCTTCCAGTGATCCCTCCAGCGCCATCCTTCCGGAGTACAACTGGGACTTCACCGGGGCGAACCTTTCGACGGATGAAATCTATGAGGACGCCGACCCCAATTCCGCCGTCTATACCTCCGTCGATTTCTTCCTCATCGATTCCACGAACAACCAGATCGCTTTCGGCACCGCCGGCACCGGGGCGGCGGCAGCGGCCTCCCCGGCGATGCTGACGACGGGCCTGTATACCGGAGAGCAGCTTGCGGCGGAAATACAGAGGGCGCTGAAAGGCGCGGATGCCGCGGGCGACTATGAAGTATCTTTCGACGACAGCCTTCGTAAATTCTCGATCACCAATGCGTCGGGAGCGGCCCGGGATCTGCTCTGGAGCGCATCGACGGCAAACCAGGTCCTGGGATACAAGGCGGAAGATACCCTGAAACTCGCCGATGGGCTCTCCGACATGAGCGATACTGCCGTGGGCTTTCCCGCAACAACAAACAAGTTTACGGGCGGAGGATCCCTTTCTCTCCTGGTGAATGACGGCTCGGCGGCCGGCGGCGAAGGTCCCTCGATTGTCGTCGACGATACCAATAACGTAATACGGATTGACGGGACCGATTACACCCTGTCGAACGGAACCTATACCGGAGAGCAGCTTGCCGCGGCACTCTCCTCCCTGAACGGGGGGCTCCTGGTGAGTGCCACGTACGACTCCACCAACCAGAAGATTACCCTTACTCCCCCGTTTGTCGTGGACAGTACAAACAAGACGGTCACGTTCACCGACGGTGCCGCTACCCATACCGCTACCCTCACGGAGGGAACGTACACCGGGGCGCAGCTCGCCGCCCAGGTGCAGGCGGCGCTCGACACTGCATATGGAACGCCGGGGAGCTTTACCGTTGCCTATACCGTCGCCCCTCCCAATAACGGTTTCTCGATAACCAACGCAACCGCGGGCAACATCGATTTTACCTGGGGTGCTGCCGAAACAACGGCTGAAAAGCTGCTCGGGTTCGATTCTTCCACCGATACGGCGGCAGGGGGAGGACCGGCGATCTCCAGTGATTTTGCCGTGGGCGCTACCACGATCAATTTCGGAAACGCTTCCTCCACTCTTGAACAGTTCCTGGGCTTCCGTTCCGCGGACAGGACCATCGGCAGCGGTATCACCAGCGACTTCGCCATCGGTGATGTCAACATCGCTTCCGACGCCTCTCTTGCGGACGTGCGTGATGCCATTAACAAGCAGGCGGGATCGAGGGTCAAGGCCGAACTGGTGAATTTCGGAACAACGGCGGCCCCCGACTACCGGCTCGTTATCTCGACAAAGCCGGACGGCAATTCCGAAAAGCTCGAGATCACCGCCTCCAGCACCGACCCCGCACGTACCGGGCTCAATTCCCTGGTGTACAAGGCGAGCTTCGATACCGCAAAGATCGACTCCACGAATAACAAAATCATCATCAACGAGGGGTCCCTCTCCGGGATTGCCACCATAGCGCCCGGCTCCTACACGGCGGATCAGCTTGCCATTGCGGTGAAAGAGGCGCTGGAGAACGCCACAGCCTCTTCGAATACCTACTCGGTCGTCTACGATACGACTATCAATAAGATCAAGATCACTTCCCTGGGGCCGGATACCCTCGATCTCCTGTGGGCCGATCCGGCGACCACTGCACAGAATATCCTCGGTTTTTCCGACGAAGCGAACACTACCGGCTTACGTGCCAATTATGACAGGGGCGATGCTCCTGTTCCCGATCTGAATGTGGCGGGGACGGACATCAGATTCAGGAAGGGGGATGATCCGAACGTCTATACGGCGAGCCTTACGGGCGGGGTATATGCGACCGGAAACACCCTTGCCGCCGATGTGAAGGCTGCTCTGGAGGCCGCCGATCCCTCAGGCGACACCTATACGGTAGTGTACGAGGCCGAGACCGGTGTATTGAAGATCCATAACGATGAGGGGAACCTTCCCCTCCATCTGCTCTGGAGTGATCCCCTCTCCACCGCGGCCGCCGAACTGGGGTTCAACGCCGCCGATTCCCTGGACATCCCCGATTATGCGCGGTACGACAGCAGCGACAGGGCGCTGACCTATGGCGCACAGAATGCGAGCCTGGGAAATGACATCGCCAATTACAACTACATTACCGACAACAAGAACTCGAATTACTACAGCTTTAACAACAATTACCTTAATGAAAACAATATCGTGCGGGCGCTCAGCTTTTTGAAAATATCCCTGGAGAACAACGATGCGGGGAGAATTGAAAAAGCCATCGACTACCTGGACAAGCTGATGGAGAAGGTTTTTCGGCTCCAGTCGGAGGTGGGATCCCGGGTGACCAGGGTGGAGACGGAGGAGTTGTACCAGATCAACAGGGAGTTCGACATCACGGCGTATCTCTCCAACGAGCAGGACGCCGATATTGCGAAACTGACGACGGATCTCGCGCAGAGCCAGGCGGCACTGGAGGGTCTCCGGCTCCTCTCTTCGGACTTCCTGAGAACCACCCTTTTCGACTTCCTCAGATGAGGCCTGCATGCTGGTATTAACACGTAAAGTCGACCAGATTATCACCATCGGTGATTCCATACGGGTTAAAATCGTTGAAATCGGGAACGGATTTGTAAAAATCGGGATCGATGCACCACGGGATCTCCCGATCTACCGGGAGGAGCTGTATGAAAAACTGAAGAAGCTGAATGTGGAAGCGGCGCGCCTGGATATGGAGAGGCTCAATGATTTTTTCGCTATTAAAAAGAAAGAATAGGAAACGGTGGGGCTGTCATGAAGATTAATACAACACGGTTCGGCGAGGTAGAAGTCGGAGAGGACTCCTTCATCACTTTTCCCATGGGGATCCCCGGCTTTCTCGATCTGAAGAGGTTCTTTATCATCGAGTACAGGGATTCTATCAAATGGCTTCAGGCGGTGGACGACGCGGATATTGCTTTTATCGTTACCGACCCCTTTCCCTTGTTTCCCGACTACTCCTTAACCATAAAGGACGACGTGGAGCAGTTTCTGCAGATCCGGAATCCCGGAGATGTCATTGTCATGGTAATCCTGACGGTATCCGATAATAAGGTCACCGCAAATCTCCGGGCTCCCCTTATCGTAAATGCCTCGAACAAAAGGGCCTTCCAGATGCTCCTGGACGATGAACGGTATTCCTTCAGGGTCCCCCTGCCTTCCTCCGTCAAGGAAAGCGACCGGGAGACGGCGGCTAGTGCATAGAGGATGACCGCTTTTTTTGAAAATTTCCCCCTGCTCGTGTTATCTTACTGAAAAGCAGCACATAACGATGAAGAAGGAAGTCCGAAGGAGGGTCCGCCGACACTCGCTTATTGCTTCCTTTTTTCTATTTTGCAAGGAGGAGAGGTTACTGTCATGAAGCGTGTACCGATGACTGCCGAAGGATACCAGAAGCTCAAAGAAGAGCTGGACAGGCTGCTGAAGGTGGAAAGGCCGAAGAACATACAGGATATCTCCGAAGCGAGGGCCCATGGAGACCTTTCCGAGAATGCCGAGTACCATGCAGCAAAGGAGAAGCAGTCCTTCATCGAGGGGCGCATCCAGGAACTGCAGGCGAAACTGGCGCTGGCGGATGTCATTGACACCTCGAAAATAAACCAATCCCGGGTGGCTTTCGGCGCAAAGGTAAAAGTGATGGATGTGGAGGCGGACGAGGAGTATGAGTTCATCCTCGTCGGGCCCGACGAGGCCAACGTCAAAGCGGGGAAAATATCCATCACCTCTCCGGTGGGGAAGGCGCTTATCGGGAAAGAAGTAGGCGATGTCGCCGTGGTGAAGGCGCCGGCGCGCACCATCGAATACGAGATTACCGGGATCAGCTTTGCATAAGTACTTCAATGCCGCTGTCGACGAACACCGCTTCGTAAGCAAGCATTTCAAGCTGTTGCGCCTGCGCCCCCTCTCGGAGGCCGCGGACCCGGAGCCGGGGCAGTTCTACATGCTCCAGGCCGGGGATACCAGCGACCCCCTTTTGAAGAGGCCTTTTAGCATTTTCACGAGAGAGGATGGCACCCTCTCTTTCCTCTATCGCATCCGGGGGAAGGGAACGCAGTCTCTCGCACGGTTCAGGCAGGGGGACTGTATACGGGTAATCGGTCCCCTGGGGAACCGATACCCTGTGCCGCAGGGGGACTTTATCGCCGTTGCGGGGGGAATCGGGATCGCCTCCCTGCTCTCCCTTCTCGGAAGGTATCCCGGCAGTGCCCATCTCTTTTACGGGGCGCGGAGCGCGGAGGAACTGGTGATGGGTGAAGAGGCGAAGAGGGTGGCGAAGGAGGTAGTTATCTCCACGGACGACGGCTCTGCGGGGATGCGGGGGACTATTACCGATCTCCTCGCCGTCCGTCTGGAAATGACCACAGGGCCTCTGCTCCCCCTCTATGCCTGCGGTCCCACTCCCATGCTCAGGGAGCTCCACCGTATTGTGGCGAAGAAAGGGGTCCGGTGCGATGTATCCCTTGAGGAGCATATGGCCTGCGGGGTGGGCGCCTGCCTCGGCTGCGTGGTGAAAACGACCTCGGGGTACAGGAGGGTCTGCAAGGAGGGGCCTGTATTCGACATGGAGGAGCTTGCATGGTGAACCTTTCCGTACAGATCGCCTCCCTGACTCTCAAAAATCCCGTCATGACCGCTTCCGGAACCTTCGGCTACGGAGAAGAATACTCCGAATTCATCGATTTGAACAGGCTCGGCGCCATCGTGGTGAAGGGGCTTTCCGTTGTCCCCCGTCAGGGGAACCCCACTCCGCGGGTGGTGGAAACTCCGTCGGGAATGCTGAACGCCATCGGCCTCCAGAATATCGGTATTGAAGCTTTTGTCCGGGACAAGCTTCCCTTTTTGCGGCGGTTTTCTACCCCGGTGGTTGCGAACTTTTTCGGGGACAGCGTCGAAGAGTATGTTTCCGCTGCGGAACAGTTGAGCGTTGCCGAAGGAGTCCATGCCCTCGAAATGAACATCTCCTGCCCCAACAAGCAGGCGGGATGGATCGTCTTCGGTACGGACCCGAAGGCAATGGAGCAGGTGGTGCGCGCGGTGAGAAAAGCGACCTCCCTGCCTCTTATCGTGAAGCTCTCGCCCAATGTGACCAGCATCGGCCTTATGGCAAAAGTTGCCGAAGAGAGTGGGGCCGATGCCGTTTCGGTGATGAACACCATTACCGGAATGGTGATCGATGTGAAGCGGCGCATTCCGGTGCTGGCGAACTGCACCGGGGGGCTCTCCGGCCCCGCCATTCGCCCCATCGCCGTCCGTATGGTATGGGAAGTGCGCAAGTGCGTCACCATCCCCATTATCGGGATGGGGGGGATCATGGATGCGCGGGACGCCTTCGAGTTCCTTATTGCAGGGGCCCGGGCGGTGGCGGTGGGCACGGCGAATTTCGTGAACCCCTCCGCAACGGTGGAAGTGATTGAGGGGATTGAACAATTCCTGCGCGAGGAAGAGATACCGGATATCAACGATCTCATCGGAAGCCTGAAAATGGTCCCGCGCATACAGTCGTGAGTCATGAGCCCTGTCATCACCCTCACCACCGATTTCGGGTATAAAGATCCCTTTGTCGGGGAGATGAAGGGGATCATCCTCTCCATCAATCCCCGGGTCCTGCCGGTGGACATTACCCATGCTATCACACCGCAGGATATCCGGGAGGGGGCGCTCCTCATTGGCGAGAGCTGCCGGTATTTCCCGAAGGGCAGTATTCATGTGGTCGTTGTCGATCCCGGAGTGGGGTCCGGAAGGAGGGCGATCATCGTCGAAGCCGGAGGCCATCTTTTTGTCGGTCCCGACAACGGCGTTTTCTCCACGGTGCTCTCTTCCCCGGAAAGTGTGCGGGTCATCCATATCCTCGAGGAGAAATATGTCCTCTCCCTGCAGAGTCCCACTTTTCAGGGGAGGGATGTCTTTGCCCCTGCCGCAGCCTGGCTCTCCAGGGGGGTTGCCCTGGAGGAGTTCGGCCCCCGCATCGATGATCCCGTTCGTATCGTGTTTCCCCTGCCCCGGCAGGAGGGAGAGGGCATTACCGGTGAAGTGATCTATATCGACCGGTTCGGAAACGCCATTACGAATATCCGCCGGAGCGACCTCGAGACCCTCGGCGTCTGGCATGCCGAGCTGAAGGGAATACCTATCCCGCCGGTTGGGCATTATGCACAGGCGGAGGAAAATTCACTCTCTTGTCTCATCAACAGCTCCGGGCATCTCGAGCTCTTTGTGAACCGGGGCGATGCCTCGGGGAGGTACGGGATCAGGAAGGGCGATCCAGTGATGCTCCGCAGGTGCAATCAAAAGTGAGGGTATATCCCTTGGGGTAGAAGGCAGCAAGGAGTCATCGCTCTCACGAGAGATTTCTGCGTCTCTCCCTCTCTATGTGCCTACTCATAATGCGCTCTCCTTCGGGGGAGGGAGGGCAGGGGCAGGGGGATTCGATGTCCTTGCAATGCGACGAATCACCGTATTCCCTCGCGGATAGTTGATTCTGATGCTCGTATCCTCCGGGGAGACTCACCCCTGACTCCTGCTCTCTGTGTCAGGGGAGTCGTGAAGTCCTTCACTCCCCGACCTCTTGTTCTGCCTCTCTACCGCTCACCCCGTTACCACAGCGCAAACTCGCTTCCGCTCAAACATGCACTGTGGTGGCCACTCCGTTTCACGAAGAGAGGAGACGAACAAGAGCTAAGGTCTGCTCAGAACTCCCCTCCTCCCTTGCCCCTCACCCCTCAGACTCACTTCACATGCATTCCCTTTGGAAAGAAAGGGGGAGGCTGTTCCTTTCCTCTGTCGTCATCCCGGCGGATCCTCTGAGCCGGGATCCAGTCCTTTTCCGAAAGACTCCGGTTCAAAGACTCTGGACCCCGGCTTTCGCCGGGGTGACGGAAAGAGGAGGGACTATGGCTTTCGCCGGGGTGACGGAGTAGAGGAGCTCAGGCTTTCTCCCTGAGTGACGGATTCTGAAATGAAGCATGTATGGGGGCAGGGGGGTGTCCTCTTCTCTGTAGCGAGTGTCTGGGATATCGGAGGGGACAGGTAACGTCCTGTCCCCCTTGTATGCATGAAGGGGAGAGGGGGAGATATCACGATCAGTATTTCCCCTGAGAACAGGGAGGAATTCACTCGCAAAGAAAGAGGGTGCCCCCTTGCCCCATACCTAAGGCTGCCTATTCAGACAATTGCCGGGTGGCCGTTTCGTTTCACTGAGAGACGCAACGAAATGCTCTCGATATCGCTTTTCCCCCCTTCCTCCTCCCCTCCTAATTGGTAACTATGTCCATACCCATACGGATTTTGATTGCACCCCTGAATTGACAAAAAACGCTGCGTCCTATATAGTTAAAGTACCCTGGGGGAGGCGTACAAGAGCCTGAGAGTTTCCCGTGTAAGAGGAAAGACCCCGCGAACCTGATCCGGTTAATTCCGGCGTAGGGAATGGGAACATAGAGATGGGTATACAATCCTCTATCCCTCCAGGGATAGGGGATTTTTGTTTTTGGCACACATTCGGGAGAACGGAGATATGAGAATCACACTCAACGGCGAACCGTACGAGGCGAAAGGGACGAATGTCGCTCAGTTGCTGGACGAATTGAAAATAGCTCCCGGCAGGGTTGCGGTGGAGGTCAACCTCTCCATTATAAAAAAGACGGAGTATGAGTCCTGTCTGCTGCGTGAGGGAGATACCGTGGAGGTCGTCAATTTCGTCGGCGGGGGATAAAGCCGCACTGTCGGATTCAGGAGTAATACAGATATAAGGAGAACAGGAGGAGAGATGGAAGATACTTTGGTAATAGGAGGGATCGAGTTCAGATCCCGCCTCTGGGTGGGGACCGGAAAATACAAGGACTTCGAGGAGACAGCCCGGGCGGTGGAGGCCTCCGGCGCGGATGTGGTGACCGTGGCGGTACGGCGCGTGAATATCACCGACAGGAAATCCGAGAACCTGCTGGATTACGTCGATTCGAAGAGGTACAAGATACTGCCGAATACCGCCGGCTGCTATACTGTCGAAGACGCGCTACGGTATTCCCGTCTGGCCCGAGAAGCGGGGGTGTCGGATATGATAAAGCTCGAGGTCATCGGAGACGAAAGGACCCTCTTCCCCGATACCATGGGGCTTCTGCAGGCCACCGAGATCCTTGCGAAGGAGGGATTCATTGTCTTCCCTTACACCAATGACGACCCCATCATGGCCAAGAGGCTCGAAAACGCGGGGGCTGCTGCGGTAATGCCCCTGGGGGCGCCCATCGGTTCGGGGCTTGGGATCAGGAACCCGTATAATATCAAGATCATCCTCGAGGGCGCCAAAGTACCGGTGCTGGTCGACGCCGGGGTGGGCACCGCCTCCGATGCGACTATCGCCATGGAGCTCGGCTGCGATGCCGTGCTGATCAACACCGCCATCGCGGACGCGAAAGATCCTATCGCCATGGCGGAAGCGATGAAGCACGCGGTGCTTGCGGGGAGACTCGCCTATAAAGCGGGAAGAATGGGCAAAAAGCTTTATGCCACGGCAAGCAGCCCCTTTGAGGGAATGTTGTAAAGACAGGTAAAGGTATAGGTAAAGAGTAAGACAAGGAAAAAGGATAAAATCAGTTGTTTTTTGTCTTTTTCTCTACCTCTACCTCTACCTTTACCTTTACCTGTTTTTTTCTGCCTTTGGGTGATTGATGGATTTTACCCTTTATCTGATAACGGACAGCTCGCTGTTCGGCGACCGGGATGCAATGCTGAAGGTCGTCGGGGCGGCCCTGGAAGGCGGCGTGCGTGCGGTGCAACTGCGGGAGAAGGGACTGCACACGAGGGAGTTGCTGGTGCTGGCGTACCGTATGCGGGCCCTGACGGCACGGCACCGTGCACGGCTTTTTATCAATGACCGCTTCGATATCGCCCTCTGTGTCGGGGCCGACGGAGTGCACCTCGGTCAGGCGAGCCTTCCTGGCCATGCGGTCAGAAAAGCGGTCGGAGACAGGCTGCTCATAGGGGTTTCAACCCATTCACGGGAAGAGGCCCTGGAGGCGGAGAGGGGAGGGGCGGACTTCATCACCTTCGGACCCCTCTATCCGACCCCCGCGAAGCTCCGTTACGGAGAACCGGTGGGGGTGGAGGCGCTGAAGAAAGCGCGGGCTGAGGTAAACCTCCCGATTTTCGGGTTGGGAGGTATAAAATTGCACCACTGTCCGGAAGTGCGGGAGGCGGGGGCACATGGTGTGGCACTGATAAGCGGGATTCTGGCAGAGGCCGACCCGAAGAAAGCCGCAGAAAAATACCTAGGGTGTGTATGCAGACTGTCTTCGTAGCGAGACCGAGCGAAGAGTTCCTGGGCAAGGCGTTATGGGTACAACGCCCGGAGGCGGAGCAGCGCTCCGTTGAGGACGATGTGCCCGGGAGAACGAAGATCCGGGGGCTCTGCAGCCGGTCGCAGCAGATGAGAGTTTGCATACACACCCTAAAACTATGGAGAGAAAAGAGATGACACGGATAGAACAGGCAAGGAAGGGGATTATCACGGAGGAAATGAGGGAGGTGGCTTCCGCGGAGAGGGTCTCTCCCGAACGTCTCGCGGCGGATATTGCCGAAGGGGTGAGCGTCATTGCGAGAAATGTCCTTCACGACATCAGACCGCTGGGGATCGGGAAGGGGCTGAGCACCAAGATCAATGCGAATATCGGGACCTCAAAGGACAGGATTTCGTACGATGACGAGATACAAAAGCTCGAAGTGCTGGTGAAGCACGGCGCGGATGCGGTCATGGACCTTTCCACCGGCGGGGCCATACGGGACCTGCGGAACACCCTGATGAGGAAGTCCCCGGTCGCGGTGGGGACGGTCCCCATCTATGAAACGATCGTGAAGACTGCCGAAAAGCACGGACATATTGCGAAGATGGACCCCGAAGATCTCTTTGAGGTGATCGAGGCCCACGCGCAGGACGGAGTGGATTTCGTGACCGTGCATTGCGGTATCACCCAAAAAGCGATCGCGCGTCTGCGGGAGGACAGGCGAATCCTCGACGTGGTGAGCAGGGGAGGGGCCTTTCTCCTCGAATGGATGATCTACAATGACAGGGAAAATCCCCTCTACGAAGAGTACGACAGGCTCCTGGAAATGGCAAGGAAATACGACCTGACCCTGAGCCTCGGGGACGGCTTCAGGCCGGGATGTCTCGCCGATGCAACGGACAGGAGCCAGTTGGAGGAACTGCTCACCCTGGGCGATCTGCGGGACAGGGCGCTCGAAGCAGGGGTCCAGACCATCATCGAGGGGCCCGGCCACGTGCCGCTGAACCAGGTGGAGCTGAATATCAAGATGCAGAAGGAGATCTGCAAGGGTGCCCCTTTCTACGTGCTGGGCCCCCTGGTGACGGATGTTGCAATGGGATACGACCACATCGCAGCGGCCATCGGGGGCGCCATCGCCGGTGCGGCTGGCGCGGATTTCCTCTGTTACGTCACCCCGGCGGAGCATATCCGCCTGCCGAACATCGAGGATGTCCGCGAGGGTGTCATCGCCTCCAAGATCGCGGCCCATGCCGCGGATATCGCGAAGGGAGTCCCTGGCGCGATGGAAAGAGACCGGAAGATGGCGCAGTACCGGAAGAACCTCGACTGGGAGGGACAGATCTCCATGAGCTTCAACCCCGAGAGAGTAAGGGAGTGGAGGGGCCAGGTGCCGCCCACCGAGAAAGAGGTCTGCAGCATGTGCGGGGAGTTCTGCGCCATCAAGACGGTGGAGCGGGCGCTGCAGGGGAAATAAAACAGAGGGAGAAGTGGGAATTTGGAAGTGGGAAAATCTCCCCTCGCCCCTCTTTTCCTAAAGAGGGGTATCCCTCCCTTTGGAAAAGGGAGGTGCGGAGGGATTTTAAAAGGAGTCCCTCTTCAGCCTCTTGAAGAGCCTTCCCGGCAGGGGCTCCTCTGTCCGCAATGCGGCATGGGGACACACCTCGATGCAGCAGTAGCAGCGGATGCATTTCTCGTAATCGAAAGCAAGCTTTTGCCGGTCCCGGGTGATGGCCCGGGCCGGGCAGTACTTCCAGCATTCGCCGCAGAGCCTGCAGAGCGCATCGTCCTGTACCGGCCTCTGGACGAGGTATCTCCGCATGAAGCCGTGGAGCGCCTTCGGGCCGAAGACGAGGGGGACGATTTCGGGAAACCGGTATCCGCGGATTTCCGGCAGCTCTCCCTTCACCTCAATCTCCTCCGGCAGATACCCCAGGTCCTTCGCCGCCTCATTGGTAAATACGCTGAACGGGTCCAGTCCGAGCATCCTGCAGACGGTAACGTCCAGCGCAACGGCGTCGCTGCTGCCCATGATCACCCCGACTTCTCGGGGAACGCCGCTCCGTCCCGGACCCTCGCCCTCCATCGCCAGAATGCCGTCGAGGAGGGTGACCGCGGGATTGACCGCCTTATGGATACGCACGAGCAGTTGAGCGAACATCTCCCGGTTTACCCCTGTCCTGAAGTGCCATTCCGGCTTCTTCAGGCCCACGATGCAGCCGAAGAGGTTTTTGATCCCCAGAGTCAGGAGCATCTGCGCGTGGGTCTTCAGCTTCGGCAGGTTGATCACCACATCCGCTTCCATGACATCACGGGCGATTTCGATCCTGTTGAAGGGCTCCCCGATATCGATGGCGACCGAGGTGTTCAGCTCCCTCCACTCCACGTCCAGGCCCCGGAGCGCCTCTTTTATCCCGCTCTCCTTCAGCACCCTTTCGAAGGTCCCCATGGCCTGGCTGTCCGAGACCTGCACGCGGGCTCCTCTCTCCAGGGCATACTCCGCAGCAGCCTTTACGATCAGGGGGTGGGTGACAATGGCCTTGTCGGGCGGGGCGGGGGCAAGGAGATTGGGCTTGATGAGCACACGGCTTCCCGCACGGATCCTCCCGGCGCAATGGAGGTCCATCATCTCGAAAACGACCGGTTTGATAACAGCGTAATCGTAGGACGCCTTTTTACAGTATACCTTTGTCATACCACTCCTAAAAGATCTCTCCTGATTTCATCTTGCCTTATTATCTCTTATTTCACCCCTCACTCTTCACCCTTCTTTCCTCTCACTTATCATTATGCTCCGGCTCCCCGAAGAACCTCATCCATTCATCGAACCGCTTCAGCTTGTCTTCTCCATAACGAGCGATCGTCTTCCGCACCTCTGCAACCGGCTTTTCCTGGAGCAGGGTTTTCTCATATTTCGAATAGAACTTGTCCGCAAAACAGATGATCTTTTCTTCGAGGGTGTGGGGGGTCATGTCCCTCAGGGGAAGGGGGAACCCATTGGCTTCGATATCCACGACGGTCAGGCCCATGCCCACATGGCGCTCACAAACCAGCGCATGCTCCGGGAGCCCCTCCCTCTCCAGGATCTCCCTCCCCAGAAAGCCGTGGACGATGTAGGGGTGGGGACCGAAGCAGCCGATTTCAGGAGCATGGGTGAGATAGATCCCGATGTCGTGGAGAAGGGATGCCTCCTCGATGAACGTACTATCCGGAAACGTGCTGGCCGGGCACTTCCCATTGAGCCTCCCGGCGACCTGAAGCGCCTTTGCGGCCACCATCCTGCCGTGATGGATCAGAAAGTGGTATGCTTTCGAGCCGGGGGCGTAGTACTTTTCGATCAGTGTAACGACTTCCATCCGATAGTATAGTACAATTTCCCCATAGGAGAATAGATTCTGAGTAGCTGAAAGTGACGTGAAACAGCAACAGGAGGCGGTCAGGGAACCCCAGACCGCCTCCTGTCATTGAATCGCCCGTTTATTGAAGTGAACGGCTCCGGATGGGGACACGATACCAATCAAAATTTTTCTATCTCATCGTGGTGAACAAGCGTATCAGCCCGGCTGCTTGAGGTCAGCCTTGAGCGCTATTTTGATGTTGTCCATGTTTTTCGGATTGCCATCGGGATGAAGGGCAACCTCCAGGAGACTCCACTTCTGCAGTTCCGAAGCGGGGACGCTTGCCGTATAGCTGCCCCGCCCTTGACTATCACTTTTGAACGAAAAATCCCCTGTACCCACCCCTGCCATATCCATCTTCGGTTTCTCGTTTACAAACCAGACCGTATAGACGGAATCTGGTTGCAAGCCCGATGCGCTGATGGTGATCTCTTTTTGCTCTGCACCGCGGGCCGTACCCTCTACATCCTTGATAACCGCACTCCCTTTCGCTCCCTTGCCATCAGGCCCCTCTTTCAAATTGATCGTTTGTTCACCCGCAGCCCAGGCAACGACTGCAATAAACATGAGACTGAGTAGTAAAACCAACGTCATGGGATATCTCTTCATCTGAAACCTCCTTACGGTGCTCACTCACGTTTCAAGCTACTGTCCCCCATCCGGAGCCCCCATACGACTGCTTTTATCGTATAAGCAAAAGCTAACAGAAAAGCATTTTACAGTCAAATAAATGCCCAGCGGATACCGCACCGGCCGCCACAGGGCTGCCGGTCGTCGGAATCAGACGCTCCGAAGTTGTTCCAGGAGCATATTGATATTCTGCGCCACCCTCTCGGGGTGATCCTCGGGAACGAAGTGCTTTCCCTCCTCGATCCGCTCCAGCGGTGCGCGCAGATCATGCGCCAAACGATAGCCGTACCCGATCTTCTGGAAACGGTCGGCGGCACCCCAGACGAGCCGGGCCGGAATTTTCACGTGCGACAGTTGATCGCTGATGGAAAGGGTATCCCGTACGTCGAGGGAGCGTATCTGCCTGATAAAGGCTGAAGCTCCTCCGGCTGCGGCATAATAGGGCCAGTGCACCGCTAGTGATTCTTCCGCTCGCCCCGGACGGTCATGCCCCTGACTGAGGAATTGGCGGAAGATGAAAGAAAAGGCCTTTTCGGGCAGCCTTTCCATCAGCATGCCCGCTGTTTGCATCACTTTGACCTCCGGTATCGGCCAGGAGTCGTAACAGACGGCGTTCATCAGCACCAGCCCCAGCACCCGTTCGGGGTAGCGCACCACCACGATCTGTGCCACCCCGCCCCCCAGATCATGTCCGACCAGGAGCGCTCTCTCCACCCCGGCTGCCTGCATCCAGGATACCAGGTAATCGGCCTGGCTCCGGACAGAGATATCACGCCCTTTGCCTTCGGGAATGGACCCCCCATATCCGACCATCTCCCAGGCAAGGGCGCGGGTGGCGGCGACGGAGGGGACGACATGACGCCAAAGGCCGGGAGAAGTCGGAATGCCGTGCAGATAAATGACCGGGAGCCCTTCGCCGTGCTCTTCCCAACTCATCCGTATCCCTTTGACTTCCAAAACTTTTCTCTCCATATGCCACCTCTGTTCCCTGATTGCCTCAGGCATTCCGGTTCTGAACAGGCAGTCCGGAAGAGTATCAAAAGTCGTTCGCTCCCCGGTCGACGGGGTGTATTCCGGGTTATTACTTTGAGAAGAGGCCTTACCGACCGAATGCCTTCTCATCACAAGGGGAATGGAACGGAGGACCGGGAGGTATCTCTCTTTTCTAAAGTATAGCAAAAAACAGGAAGGGCAACTATACCGGGCAAGACGGTCTGGCACTCCTGCTGAAAGAGCCGGTTTTGGCTACTGCTACGGCAAAGAGGAGCTGACTCAGATCCATTCTTTATTTATAGCATATAACAATGAATGACATGTGAAAAAAGAATTTCTCTTTGAAAGGGAGTCATTATTATACTTTATTGTACTTTGTTATTCTCAATTGGCCGGTCGTTGTGCCGGTAACCCTGAATAGTAAAGGAGAAAGAAAAGATGGTGAACCTTCAGATTACCATGAGAATCGCCGCCGGTGACCGTACCGCAGCCGCGGCCGTTTACAACAAGTACAAGCAACGCTTTCTGCAGGAAGTCCCGGGCGCCGCGTCGAAGGAACTGCTTGTGCGCGAGGAGGACGTCCAGGTAGCGCATGGCTTTGACACCGTGGAGCATGCAAAGGGCTATCTCGGTTCCGACCTGTTCACCAAAGAGGTAGTGAAAGCCCTGGAGCCGCTGCTGCAGGATGCTCCGGATATCCTTCTCTACGAAACGGTTTGATCCCCGTGCGCAACGTAACAACCATTTCCCTATAAGGAGGGAACCCATGGAGCAAAAGGTAGGAGTAAAGGTCTCAGTAAAAGAGATCGCTATTCATGTGGAGAGCGTTGGTGACAAAGGTCCTGCTTTGTTGATGGTGCACGGCATTCCGACAAATGCGCGTCTGTGGAGACACGTTCAAAATCATTTAAAGGACAGCTACCGGACTCATGCCATGGATATGATCGGATACGGTCAATCCGACATGCCGATTGATGAAGTGAAGTATACACTTCACAATCAGGCCGAGGCGATAAAGGGGGTCATCGAGGGGCTGGGGCTGAAGGGAGAGGTTATCCTCATTGGTCACGACCACGGCGGGGGCGCAGCTCAGGTCTTCGCTTCGAAGTACTGCGACTACCTGAGCCGGCTCATCCTCATCAATCCGGTAAGCTTCGACTACTGGCCCGTCCTGGAAGTGGAAGCGCTCAGTACATTGGCAGGCGCTTCGGAAGAAACACTGAAAATGGCTTTCGGTCAGGCGGCAGCGTCTTTCCCGGGATTACTGCGAACGGGGAGCTACGAGAAAGCCGCCTTCACCGATCAGAACATCAAACAAAACTATCTCCGGTTCTGGGGGCGTGGACCGGGACTTACCGGCTTCAAATCCCTGATCAAGGCCTGTTCGGAGCCCTCCAACGAGGAAACAATGAGTATTGATTATTCCAGGATCATCTGCCCCACTATGGTCTGCTGGGCTCTCAATGACGCGTGGATGCCAAAGGAGGCCGCAGTGCGCTTAAAAAAAGCGATCAAAGGGCCGGTACGCCTGGAATTCATTGAGCGGGCAGGTCATTGGGTGCAGGAGGATCGTCCCGACGCGGTGGCGGCATACATCGATGACTTTATAACAGAATGGGAGGGAGTAAGGGTCTGATTGAAGACTTTCGATCTAAGCAAGTAGGCAAAAGTGACGGGAAAAGATGCCGGCAGTATGCAAGACCTCATAATCAGAAAGGCTGTTGAGATGGTCAATGAATCGATGCACCAGATCGTCAATGGACGCTTGCTGTTTGTTGGTACTGATAACGTGCGTGGGGGTGTTGGCGAGGTACTAGTAGAGCTCTTTCACGTCCTCCCCGCGGTCGCCTTCCGTGTTGCTGAGGCCGAAGAGCCGCTCTTTCAGAAAGGGGTCGTTGCTGTTCCAGAGGGCGAGCGCAAAGCAGAGGTTCTGGTAGATGTTGGATATGCCGCCGAGCCCGTCCTCGTCCCACCGGTAGACGCGCGAGCGGGCGTGGGGGAAGTAGTCCCGGGCGCCGCCGTCTTCGCTGTAGTCTTCACGGACCGTCCCCCACTGGCGCTCGCTCAGGTAGGGCCCCCATTTTTTCCAGAAGACCCGATGGGCCGCATTATCGGCAAGCCTGATGTCCTCGGCGGTTCTGCGTTCTTCGGTCATGGCGCCTCCGGCTGCGTACGGCGGCTATTCCGCTTCGACCATGAAGCTGATGACAACGACCCTGCCCTGATGCTGTAATTCGCCGAAGACCTGGTACGTCCCTTTGACCGGGAAGACAACCCTGGCCTCTATGCGCGGCCCGAACGCATGCGGAACCTCGCCGTGAACGTGAGCGACAGGGGGATGTCCCGGCGGCCCATCGGGAAGCTCTCCATGGGCATGGACAAAGCTGTTGAGATCGGTAAGGAGTATCGCCAAATGCAGGGGCGCCGAAAGGTACGGTTCAAGGTCGGTAACCGGCCTTCCGTTCTCGCTGATATGGAAGCCGAGGGTTGCTTCTCTTCCCGCTACGATACGCTCGGGCGTGGCTGTCAGGGTTACCGTGTACTCGCCGAATCTCTTTTCCCGCGATACATCCTTTGCGAACCCGGCCATCCGCGGCCCGCCGGCAACGGAGACGAGGAACTGCTGTGAAAAATGCCGGCCCTGAATCGCGCCATCGACGGCGATAAGGTACCTGCCCGCTTTCGGGAAGGTGAAGCGAACGGGATAGCGGCCCCGCGCTCTCATCTCGGGAGGCAGAGGGCCGGAGTCTTCGGGATGGATATGCCCGAACACGCTGAAATCCTCCCCGATAATCACAGCGTGAAGCATGCGATCATGCGTCGCGGTCAGCTCCTGCACAGGGGCTCCCTTCGAATCCTTTATGACAAAGAAGATAAAGGTCGGCGTCCCGGTGCTGAGCTGTTCCGGAGCCGTTTCGAGACTGACGGTCGCCTCGCCCGCCTCCCCTGCATGCGTATGTCCGGCGTGGGCGCCATGGGAGTGCCGGCCCCCGCCCTCTCCTGCCTCTGCAGGGAGGGCCGGGGCATATGAAATAAGAGCGACAATAATCGCAGTAACAAAGGCGAGCGCGGTATGCTTCATCTCAGTTTTCCTCCTTTCAGAGCTGCCGTGCTATTTATAGTTTACTACTTTTTAGGGCGTGTTTTGATGTAATGGACATTACTTTTTATTTTGTGGATAATGATTGATAATCGGGTGAATGGCAAGGGGGGGGCGCGATGCACGAACGGACAAAGCTCTGGTATCTCAAGAATCTCGATCTTTTCAGCCATCTCAGGGACGAAGAGGTGAAGGTGATCGATACCCTTACCCGTATGCAGGAGATTAAGAAGGGCGAGGTTATCTATTTCCAGGGTTGCACGGACGACAACTTTTACATCCTGAAGAAGGGGGCCATCAAGATAACGAAGCTCACGCCCCATGGAAACGAGATAATCTTGGACATTCTTTCGGGCGGCACCGTATTCGGGGAGATGGGCGTTATCGAGCCCCAGGAGCGCGACGAGTCCGCCATAGCAGTGGAAGGCGGTCTGATCTGCATCATGAAAAAGCCGGATTATGACCGGCTCATTCAGGAGGTGCCGGGCCTTGCGATCCGGGTGACGAAGATGATCGGCCTGAAGCGGTGGAAAATAGAAACCAAACTGCTCGACCTCCTCTACCGCACCGTGGAACAGCGCCTTGCTAAGGTGCTTCTCAACCTGCTCGACGACTTCGGCGTCCCCCGGGACGGCGGGTATCTCATCAAGATCAAACTGACCCACAAAGATTATGCCGACCTCATCGCCTCCACAAGGGAAACGGTCACCGCCACCCTGAACAAGCTGAGGAATGAGGGAATCATCGATTTCGAAGGAAAGTATGTCGTCATAAAATCGATGGACCGGCTCAAGGTCATCTCGGGTTAAGCCTTTCGAGCGCCCTTCAGCCCCGCAATAGCGCATCAAATTGTAGGCTTCCTTACAGCTATTTTCATTCGGATACGCTACATTTTTATTGAAAAGCAATCCCGGTAAGGGGGTGAAGGTCTGGTTTCTTAATGAGGGGACAGTTGTGCACGACTAACGTTTATCACTGCATAGGGAGGAGTACCATGGGAAAGAGTCTGAGAATGGTAGTAGTGTTTACCGCAGCATTGGTGCTGATGTTACAGACATTCATACTGCCCGCGTCGTCGAGCGTGGCAGCGGACAGGGGTGTACATATCTGTGATTGCGGCAAAGACTGCAAATGCGGGACGGTGGCGAACAAGCAGGGCAAATGCGTCTGCGGCGTTGAGATGAAAAGGACCGGGGAATACGACTGTAATTGCGGTAAAGACTGCAAATGCGGGACGGTGGCGAACAAGCAGGGCAAATGCGTCTGCGGCGTTGAGATGCAGAAGGCGAAATGATATCCTTGAGGAGAGGAGGGAGACACAGGCCTTCCGCCTCTTCGAATATGCAACAGCGTGGAAGAAAAACAATGGAAAGAGGCAACGCTTTGTATGTGGAGATTGAGAGGGTGGCGTATGCACTCTATATAAGACGGGGAATGTCCGGCAGGGCGGTACAGAAAGTTTTTGACAAAGCCTTTACGTCGCAGAAAGGAAGGAGGTGAACACCATGAAAATATTCGGGAAAATACTGCTCACGCTGCTGCTGACGGCAGGCTTTTTCTCCCTTTCCTTTGCGGCCGGAAATGCCGAAAGGGGGAAAAAGCTCTTCACCGATCCGAAGTTTGCCGGAGGGACGTCCGGGAATTCCTGTAACACGTGCCATCCGAACGGTAAGGGACTGGAGAGAGCGGGAGAGAAAGGGAGGACCGAATGGCGAAATCCTGGCGGAACATGGTTGGCGCTTGAGGACGCAAATAATGTATGTATCATGATGGCCAATAAGGGAAAGACCATTGATCCGCGGTCGCAGGACATGAGGGACCTGGTGGCGTATATCAAATCGCTGAGCGGGAAGGAGAAGTAGTTCCGGGCGGAAGGACGGGGGAGAGCTGTCTTACTCCCCCCATTCTTTTGAGTACCAACGTCATTGCTCCTCTATGCGGGCGAGGTAATGCACCAACCTGATGCGATCCCGCGGTGCGATCGGTGATCGCACAGGCGCTACAGATGAAAGATCGATCCGTGTGCTATTGAGTAGACAGCCCATAAAGGATCAGTCCTGACGACGGCCTTTTCGCGTTCGGAGAGGGATTCCCACGGACGGATTGAGGAATCCTCCATGGAGATACTGAAGAGACCCTATGCCCGCGGAGAGATCAGCAGAGAGGAATACGAAAGGATGCGGAAGGACCTCTTGTAGAAAGGAAGGAACCCCATGGACACCAATCGGTTGCCTTTCATCGCCGCTGTCCTCATCACTCTCGGAATGGCAGGAATCCTGGTGACGGGCCGGCTCGGCACCTACCCCTCTTCGTTCCGGATGCCGCCAATGATGGACATAAGGCCGGATGGACGAATGATGATGAATCAGCAGCAGATGAGAGGGATGATGCAGGATATGATGGCAGGGCTCCTCCCTCCGGGCATCAGGCCGGAAGACCTCCCCGATCCCCGAAGCGAGGGGGCCGGACTTGTCGCCCGCTATTGCAGCCAGTGTCATCATCTTCCCAGTCCGCAAATGCGTTCCGCAGAGGAGTGGCCGGTGATAGCAGACCGCATGTTCCACCGGATGGAGATGATGGCGGGCAGGGGAGGGATGCGTATGATGAACATTGAGAGCCCTTCCCCTGAAGAGCGGACCTCGATTGTCGCGTATCTGAAAGCGCATGCCCTGAAGCCGGTGGCTCCTGAGGCGATTCCTTCCCCCCGGTCCCGGGGAGCGTCTCTCTTTAGGAACGTCTGCTCGCAGTGCCATCCCCTTCCCGACCCCGGGCTTCATACCGCCGATGAGTGGCCCGGTATCGTCGATAGAATGCAGGCCCATATGGGCGCCATGGGGAAAAGAGCGGTCACGGACCAGGAGAAGAGGGAGATAGTCGACTACCTCAGGGACAATGCGAGCAGGTCCTGAGCACCAGGAGTATGGCGAATGTACAAGAAGATCAGCGATTACGGGATCATCGGCAATATGCACTCTGTCGCACTCATCGGGCTTGACGGCTCGATCGACTGGCTCTGCCTGCCCCATATCGATTCTCCCAGCGTATTCGGGGCGTTGCTCGATGATCGAAAAGGGGGCCGCTTTTCCGTGTCACCTGTATCCGAATGGGATTCGGCGGCGGAGTATCTCTCCCGCACGAATATTCTTGTCACGAGATTCAGAACAAGGAGCGGAAGCATGGAAGTCATTGATTTCATGCCCGTCGACCGGGAGGAGGAGGAACGGCATGAGCTGTACCGGTGCGTGAGGGTCCTCAAGGGGAGCATGGTGGTCAGGATGCTTTTCGAGCCCAGGTTCCGTTACGCCCATACGCGTACTGTCATCGAAAGAGCAGCCAATGGAGCGGTCGCGCGGGGAGAGGACGAATGTATGGCACTCTCCTGCAATTACGGGGTGGTGATCGAAGGGGACGGAGCGTGCTCTGAGTGGTCTCTTGCCGAGGGTGACCGCGTATGGATACGGCTGGAATACGGTACGGATCATCCCGGGGAGCTTGATGTCGCGAAGGCCGAAGCGTCGCTGAAGGACACCGAAGCATACTGGAGAGAGTGGCTCGGCACGAGTGAAACAGGCCGCACCATCGAACTCGGTCCCTACAAGGATATGGTCGAGCGCTCTGCACTTCTCCTCAAGCTCCTCTATCACCGTCCTGCCGGGAGTATCGCCGCCGCCGCCACCACCTCCCTTCCCGAAGAGATCGGGGGAGTGAGGAACTGGGACTACCGCTATACCTGGGTGCGGGACACTTCCTTTACGCTCCAGGCGCTCTTCAACCTCGGACATCTGTCTGAAATGGAAGGATATTTCAGCTGGATCCGGGGAGTGCTCCTGAAGCACGGGGCGGACAAACTGCAGATAATGTACGGTCTTCACGGCGAAACGGAGTTGCCCGAGGAGGAGCTTGGGCATCTCGACGGATATAAGGGATCCCGGCCGGTTCGCATCGGGAACGCTGCAGCCGGACAAAAACAGCTCGATATTTTCGGAGAGATCATGGATGCCGCGCTCACGCTTTCTGATTATGCCGGCAAGATAGATTATGGGTTGTGGCCGCTTCTGTCAGGCCTCTGCGACTATGTGGTCGGGCACTGGAGGGACGAAGATTCGGGGATCTGGGAGATCCGGGGAGGCCCCTACCATTTTGTTTACTCGAAAGTGATGTGCTGGGTTGCCCTTGACAGGGGGATTACCATAGCACACCGGTACGGATTCCCCGCCGACCTGGAAGTGTGGGAGAAGACCCGGCAGGAGATACGGGAAGAGATTCTCGAGAAGGGATGGAACCAGGGGAAAGCGTCTTTTGTCCAGCACTACGGCACCGATGCCCTCGATGCGAGCGCCTTGCTGTTTCCCCTGCTGGGCTTTCTCCCCTTCGACGACCCGCGCATCGTATCAACGATTGAGGCGATACAGCGGGAGTTAGGCCATGACGGCTTCCTCTACCGCTACAAGGCCGAAGACCACCTGCCGGGGGGAGAGGGCGTCTTTCTGCTCTGTACTTTCTGGCTGATCGATTGTTTTATCGGACTCAAACGTTTTGAGGAAGCTGAACAACTGCTCCATCGTATGGAGGGCGTGGCAAACCACCTCGGTGTCTTCTCCGAACAGTACGATGTCCGGTGGAAGGAGGCGCTCGGCAATATCCCCCAGGCATTCACCCATATCGGCTACATCAACAGCGTGGTCGCCCTCTCACAAGCAAAGGAGGCCGCTTCCGGGAGGCAGAGAAAAGAGGCCCACCGTCCGCGCTATTTCAGCTTCAATACAATGGTGCTCAACGACGGGGAGCAGCTTGCAGCGATGCCTCCGCGGGAAATAGCGCACCGGCTCAAGCAGTGTATGAATATCCTGCGGGGGGCCTATTTCGACACCCCGGCGGGAAGGGTCGCCTATGAGCGTATGAGCCAGTCCAGGATATATAGAGAGTACGTTGCACTGAGCTACTCGCTCAGGGGAATGGACCTGACGGGGCTTGGAAGCAGGGAGGAACAGATCGCCTTCTGGATTAACCTCTATAACGTCATCGTGATCCATGGCGTTATAGAGCTGGGCATCAAGGATTCGGTGAAGGAGGTGAGGAATTTCTTCAGGCGCATCCGGTACCGGATAGGAGACTTCTGTTTCAGCCCCGACGATATAGAGCACGGGATACTGCGCGGGAACAAGCGTCCGCCGCACGCCCCTTGTAAACGTTTCAGGGAAGGTGACCAACGGCTCAAACATGCCATTCACCTCATGGATCCGAGAATCCACTTCGCCCTTGTCTGCGCTTCATCGTCATGCCCCCCCATTGACGTCTATACCGCCGACACGCTTTACACGGAACTTGACATCGCAGGGAGGACATTCCTTAACGCAGGCGGCCTCAGACTCGATAAAGAGAGGAGGCATGCATCCCTTTCCCGCATATTCAAGTGGTATGCCGGAGACTTCGGAGCAGACCGCGCCGCATGTCTGCGGTTTATCGCCCCTTACTTGTACGACGAAGAGAAAGGAAAGTTCCTTGAAAAGCATGCAGATACGATAAAAGTGTCTTACCAGAAGTATGATTGGCGACTAAACAGATATTAGAATGTGCAGGCAAACTGTCTCCTCAGTCTGTTTCATCTCCGCAAATCGTCCAGGAACTCTGACGGTGCGCCGCCGCTCGTTATCAGCAGATAGTCCCGGGCACGGGTGCAGGCGATGTACAAAAGATGCCGTTCGGTGTCGTAGGCTTCCTGGAGGTCTGCATCATCAGCGACCGTTTCAATGCGCTCCTGGAGGGGAATGATCTCGTCATCACAGGCCATAACGATAACGGCACGGAACTCCAGTCCCTTGGCCAGATGCATGGTGCTGACGGAAACGTGCCCGCTGGTTGTTTCAACATTCTCGTCAAGGATTTTATAAGGGATTTCAGACTTCATCACGGCTTTGCGCGCCCGATCCATTTCGGAGGTAGAGCGCACGAATACGCCGATCTCATGGGGGGCCACCCCTTCGCTCCGCCTATCCCGAAGCCACTGACTGACCGCTCCTATCTCCTCTTCGGGAGATTTCCACACCCTGATCTCCGGCTCCGGTCCGTTGAATACCGAAATAGTATTGTGCCTATCCTCGGTATTGCCGTCAACGTCGGATAGCACAGGTCCCAACAGCCGGTCGGCCTGCATTCTGATCTGGTGTGACGTCCGGTAATTGATCCGCAGTGTCCGGGAACGCCCGCGGATATCAACCCCGAGCGCCTTCCAGGAAAAGGGCTGCTGAAAAATCCGCTGGCCGAGGTCCCCGGCAAAGAAAAGCCGGTTGGGCCGGCTTCCCCCGAGTGCAGCGAGAAAGCGTAACTGTGCCACGCTGACATCCTGTGCTTCATCCACGATGGTAAAGTCGAAGGGCGGATGCTTGCTTTCCGTTAGATGAGATGCCAGACGGCTGAACATTCCTGAAAAGGTGACCAGATTGTGCGCCTTCAGGGCAGCGTGAACCTGCCCGAAGATCGACCAGAGCTTAACTCGTTGATTTTCCGGCAAACGTGTTCTTCGACCCAGCCGGACAACGTCACGGTACGCTTCCCATGTCTCCAACTGCCATGCATCAACCACCTGATCCCACTCGGTCTGCAAAAAGTGCATGCTGAACCGGTGACCCCCGATCTCTTCAGCAGCTTGCTGAAGAAATCTACCTATCACCTCCCTGGAGGCGACTTGCGGCCTGCCAAAATGAAACTCATAGAGGCGTCGGCCAATGGTATCCATGGCATGTACCTCCAGCCGTTCGCCAAGACGCGGCTCACTACTGATCAGCCGCCTCAATTTCGTGCGAAGAGCGTTTGCCAAAGTGTCGGAGAAAGTGGTGAGCAGCACCCGGGCATCAGGATGGGTGCGGGTGAGGAAGACCGCCCGGTGCAGGGCAACGACTGTTTTACCTGTTCCCGCCGATCCCGAAACCCGTGCCGGACCGCTGTAGTCCCGTTCAACCAGTTGCCGCTGTGCCGGATGGAGGAAGATAGTCCACTTTTCCCACGGATAGGTGAGGGCACGTTCCAGTTCTTCGACATTGCTCATCAGCCGGAACCGGCGCTGTGCGTCGGGATGATCGAAGGGGCTTGCACCGGCAGGTGCATGTTGCGGGACTTGTGGCGTAACACCTGTAGCCAGATCAAGCAATGCCTCTGCTGCCTCGCTCGGAAGATGATCGGCCAGCGCGAGCAGGGAATCCTCGTCGGCCCGCCGTACTTCCTTCAGCCACTCTTCCGGAACACCATAGCCGAGCAGCACATCCTCTGCAACATGCGCAAACAGGGGCAGCTTGGGGGGTGCCTGCTTTGGCACCTCCACGCACCGGGGAATGGTGATTTCCTCGATCCGCTCCCGGATTTCTACCAACTGTGCCGCGCCGGTTTTGGGGTGGATTTCCAGCTTGCGCCGTTCAGCCCAGCGGTAGGCGGGGTCGTGGTGGTCCACATAGCACAAAAGTAGGCTTTCGTCGGTCTTATGGACGATCATCCGGATATCACTGCTGACCCGTACCGACCAGAAGTTTTTGTCCCTGGCCCTGTCGAGCTTATGGAACTGCATGCCGGGGTTGGCAGGGTTCAGTTGCAGATCAAAAGCCGTTGTTTTTACGGCCTTCTGCTCTTCGCCCGTTAGTTTGACGAGGCTGTCGGTAAAGGTGTCGGAGATGAGGAATTGCATTAGTTCATCCCTGGCAACAGATTATTGGTATGCGCCTTTTGCCGCGCCGATGCGGGAGGCAAGATGAAAGCCTATTCATTCTCCCCCTCAAAGTAATCTTTTGATAGAACCGCCACTCGCTCGCCCGGATTTCCCTAATACGTTCAAGTAGTTCGCCGAAATAATCCCTGCCGAAGACTCGGTTCCCTTGTTTGAGGCGCTCATCGTCCAGAATAAAACCTTTGATGATGAACTCCTTCAGTGTCTTCGTGGCCCAGATACGGAACTGCGTCGCCTGGTAGCTGCTGACCCGATACCCAACGGCGATGATAGCATCGAGATTATAGTACCGGGTCTTGTAGTTCTTACCATCGACTGCAGTTGTTTCCAAAATGGAAATAACTGAATTTTCCACCAGTTCGCCGGATTCAAAAATGTTTTTCAAATGCTTGTTGATTGCGGGAACCAGAACCCCAAAGAGTTCGGCCAGGGCTTTCGGCGTAAGCCAGGCTGTTTCATCCTGAAAAACAACTTCAATCTTTGTGTTGCCATCAGGCGTGGTGTAAAAAATAATCTCGTTATTCATGGTGTCTCATCCTTGCTCTGCACATAACTGGTTCAATTCAAACAACTTATGTTGATGATGGTTTCATCCTCTCCATACACGGGTTCAGTTGCTGATTAAAGACCGTGGTTTTCATGACCGTTGCTCGTTGCCGGTCAGAATGGCGCGTCTGCCGGTAAAGGTGTCGGAGATGCGGAACTGCATGACTATGGCACTTCTTCAGAATTTGTGTCATCCGTTCATAATTCAGCGCCCAGTAGAGGCGAAATTTACCATGTAATAGCTGCTGATCCTTGACTCGTTGGCAGATGCATCCACCGCGGAACAATAAGGATCTCCTTCCCGCTTCTCCGCTCTGCTGCAGAATAGCGAAGTGTAAATGGTCGAATTGTTGCCCAACCGTCGTACATTCTACGGATTTCTGGGCAGTCATCGTAAGTCAGAACCCAAGCTGAGTCCGATATAGATTTGAGATGATCTGCAAGATTAGCATGGTAGTCCGCTTTCAACGCATTCAGATAAAGCATGCTGCCTTTGACAAAGTATGGCGGGTCAATAAAAAAAAATGATGATACCGGATCTATGCTATCAATAAACTCAATCCCATCACAACAGGAGATTCGGATGCGATCACGATACTCAGCGACTTTCTCACAGCGACGCTGAAGGTCAGCTTTATTGAATCTTGCATCGAGCTTCCAGTTACCATTCTGCTGTACCCCACCGATAGGACCTCCATTTATAATAATCCCGGATCGATTGCAGCGATTCAAATAAAACGCTGAGAAACCCCGACGAACACGGTCTACTCCACAGCTCTCCCGATAAATATCTCGTTGGTGATACCATTCATGCATGTCTACACGTGTTACTGTAAGCATGTCAATAAATACTTTAGGGCGGTTGATGAGAGACCACCAGAAGTCGTGGATGGCAGGATCTGCGTCATTAAGAAGAACCTTGTGGGTTTCTTCAAGATAGAGGAGAGCAAGCGACGCGCCCGCACCGCCAGCGAACGGTTCTGCGATTGCACGGCCACCGAGCCCATTAAGTCTACGGATCTGCCCCAAAAGTCCCGCCATAGCCGATTTGCCACCGGGGTATCGAAGCGGACTAGCGGTTGTCATTTGTTCTCATCCTTCACGTCATCCTCTAACATCAATCGAAAAAGGGGTTCCGTACGAATCCAAAATTGCCAAATATCGCGATCACTAGGTAAATCCGCTTGGTGAACAAATGCATGAAGATCACTGAGTGTGAATGGCGCTGCAGGGTCGTATCGGATCGCCTTCTCGACTTTGATAGCCTTATCTTTAGGCAAGTTGTTCTCGGAGATTCGTATTATCTCTGGCACGAGCTGTTTCATTGTCGGCGTTCCGTATGGCAGTTGGCCCTTGCCTCCCAGCTTCTGGATGATTTTCGGGAGTTCGCCACTGCGCTCCAGGTAGTGCATGATCGCGAGTTCAAAGAAAACCCGCAACAGCACCGCACCTGCGTTGGGATAATCTTCGCGCCTGAGTCTAGTTAACTCACGACGGATATCTACAAGTCGATCGTTGCCAAATCTGACTTTGAAGTCGCGCGGCAACACCGTCTTGCTTACTTGCTTCGTTTTTTTTAAGGACGCTACAGGCAGCGGCTTGTTGCTTACCGAAGCAACAGACTTACCTATTATGATATCTGCAGGGACAAATGATCCGCGCCTGTCTGCGGGTCGTTCTGATGTTTCCCACGAATCAAAATAGGCTCGAATATTATCGTTAGTATTCAGTGTTCGTGACGATTGCTTGCCGAGCACCACGTCGGTTACGAGCCTTTCAAATCCACGAATGAACTCGCTCTTCGTCGTGGTGCCTCGAAGGCCGTGCTCGGCGTCCGGCACAACCTTTAGAGACTCGCGTCCCACTGAGGAGTCAAAAACTCGCTCAAGTGTAGTGAATAATTTGGCACGGGGCCTGTCAAGCTTAGCTTTCACCTCATCTGGCAGATCTAGTGACCGTGCCATATCAGCAATGGCTCTTGTCTGCCGCGCCTTTTGGATGTCAGCAAGCGAAAAGCCGAGATCATCGCGCAACTCATCGTTTTCGTATCCTTCTTCGAGTTTGTCCAGAATAAAGCTTGCCCGATTCTCGGCCTGCCATGCGAGAACAGGACTTCCAATATGCCTCCCCACGATCTGGCGGTCTGTCGCTCTGCGACTCGGAGCTATGGTGACAGGGACTGTGGCAATCGTTTTAGGGTCAGTGACTCGGCGAGAGAATCTTTCAATTTGACGCGCTAAAGTGCCTTCTAACAGTCCTGGTTCACGCAGAGCCTTAAGCGCTGCGAGCCGTCGATTACCTTCTACAACAACATATCGACTGTCCTCTTGGACTGCCAATAGTGGCTCATTAGGGAAATAGCCACGCAAAGCAATGCTCTGAGCCACCTCTATCGCCTTGTCGTGCTCGAAAAGGTACTGAATAATCTCGCGAGGAGCGCGTGCTGATACTTCGCGGCCGAGACGAGGATTTTTTGTGTCCAAATGTAGGCTGGTTACGGAGAGATGTTTAGTTTGCCAAATGTCTTTCTTCATTAATGACCTCCCTGAAGTATTCCAAAGTTAGCTCGCATACGTTTCAATAGTAGGGCACCGAGTGGCCGTTTGCCATCGTAAATGCGACAGGAACAGCGCGATTAATCCATATTCGCATAGGCGCTGTTCCTCTAAATCGAATAATTCCATTTCTTCATCCAACCCTAAACACCTTCATTACTTCATCGCCCAAATGGTTGATGACCTTCACTGCTATCCTCCCAGTCTTGGGTTTATCGAAGGGGCGGGAAATATCGCTGTTCAATGTCGCCCAGGCTTCTTCGTTTATCTCGGACTTGAGGGTGGTTTTGAGTGCCTTGTAGGGGTCATTTGCCCCCAGGAAGTAGGCATGGCGGACGAAGAAGCTCTCTTCATTGTAGTCGGTGTCGATGAACCAGCAGGCGATCCCTTCGGCGCCGTCGCTGCGGACCTCTCCGGTATTTGGGTGAAACACGTCAACCCCATTGACCTTGACTTGGAAGAAGTGATTAGTGGTTAGTGGCGAGTGGATAGTGACTTCATCAAGGCGTTCAGCATTTTGCTGATCTCTGTGCAGGCGTGCAACAATTTCTCTGAATTTGGAGTCGCCAGAAATCCTAAGTTTCCGGATAAGATCAAGAACGTTTCCAGTTCCGCCAGAGAGCCCCGTGCAATACCAAGCGACTGAAGAAACTCCCCCGTGTTCCGGCGTGCCTGTCCCTCGGCTATATTTGCCGGAATCGATGTTGCCGCTCGCCGCATTTGTGAGGTGATCCCAAACTTCTCTTCGGCAGGATAGTTTTGCGTAATTGTATAAATCTTTCCAGCCAATTCGATTGACTTCTGCCAGACTGTCAGCTCCCGATATGAGCTTAAAGATTTCATAAGGGGCAATCCTCCTTCCCGAACTATCCACTAACCACTCTTCACTCGCCACTGTAATATCCGGCTCACCGAAGATGACAAACAGGTTTCCTTTACCGGTGTTCTTGAGGTCGTCGGCCATGTGCAGGTCGGCGTTCATGCGGGCCTTAAGCACCGGGATACGTCCGAGTTTGTTGAACTCCGAAGAGTGGGCATCATAGTTGAAGGCGCAGGCGATGAGGACATCGAAACCCGCATCGCCTGCCTCACGGGCGGCGGCAACCAGGTCGGGGCGTGAGACGGTGCCAAACTCGGGGCCGATAAAGATGGCGGCGCGCTTTTCCCCTTCACTCTTCACACTTATCCCTTCACCCTTTTCTTCGTAGCGGCTTTCGGCACAGACCAGATCGCCCGGCCAGGGGGTGAGGGAGGTGAAAGCGATCCTATCTTCCTTGTGGGCCTGCTGCACCCCGGCGGTCTTCAGGTTCTCAAGGATGATCTGAACGAAATCACGCTCCTTGCCGTAGCCATCCTTTGCTTCCGCTACCGTGTCGATCAGCTCGTCGTCAGCACCCACCGCCAGCACACGATGAGGCGACAGGCTCTCCACTGTGAACGGTCCGGCCACGCGAACTTTCTTCTTATCCTCGTAGGGTTTGTCGTAGAGATGTTCAAATTCCGCCTTTGCGGCAATGGAGGCATCTATTTCGCGCTGACGCGCGACCCTCGCCTCCCAAAATTGATCGTGTAACAATCTTGTTTTGGCAGGCCAGTTGTTTGAAAATTCCCTCGGTACTTCCCATTCGGCGAGGGGAGAGTGATTAGTGGATAGTGGTGAGGCAGTGGATAGTGATGAGTGGTTAGTTTTGTCTTTACTATTCACTGGCAACTCGCCACTAACCACTTGAGACAATTTTTTTAAAATTGTCTCAAGCGTTTCCTGATATTTCTCCCATATCACGTCGATCTCGGCGTTGTTAGCGATCGACTTGAGGGTGATGTGGGGCACGCGCTCGTAAACGAACCCCTGTCGGATGTTGCCGTGCGTAGGCCGGCTTGAAGGCACGGTGCGGGTGACTTCTGCTTCCTTGCTCTGACCATCCGGTGAGTCCGCAAGCAGGTAGTATGGGTAGCGAGCTCCCATGATGCGGGCACGGGCAAGCGCAAGGGCAACTCGGGAAGTATCGATAGTAATCCAGCGACGGCCCCACTGTTCGGCAACATAAGCGGTGGTACCGGAACCGCAGGTAGGGTCGAGGACCAAGTCGCCAGGATCAGTGGTCATGAGGATGCAACGCTCAACAACCTTAGGATTTGTTTGCACAACATAAATTTTCCCGTCCTTACTTCCTGCAACTGATGTATCCATCCAAATGTTCGAGTAGGTCATTACACCGAAGTCATCCATGTATCTTATGTATGCGAGGCTGCCTGGCCGACTTTGAATGCGATTTGCATACCCTAATCTCCGGACGCCATCGGGATAATTGGCTTTCCAGTGCGCAGAACGTGGTGGTTCAAAAACTTTCCCGCAATATTCAAATGGTTGTGGAGAAGATGATGCACCTTGCCCTACCATGTTATCAAACCTGAATATGCGAGGTCCTGACTCGCTTGCAGGCAGTTGACTGACAGGAACCCGCTTTAGGTTTGATAGCTCAGCGTACCTGTAGTCTCCACTTTTCAGGGATTCATCTGATTTTTCATAAAATAAAGGACGATATTTGAGTGAGGTGCGCGATTTTGAAAACCATAAAATATAATCGCCAGTTCTACTCAGAGAAGATGCGTCGAAACCGCTTGTGGTCGAATAACTGATTAGGGATATGAAATTCTCATCCCCGAATACCTCATCCATAACCGCCCGCACCCGATGGACATTCTCATCCCCGATCTGAACAAAGATCGACCCACTCTCTGCCAACAGATCCCGCGCAACGGTCAGCCGGTCTCTCAAGTACGTCAGGTACGAATGTATCCCATCCCGCCAGGTATCCCGAAACGCCTTCACCTGTTCCGGCTCGCGGGTGATGTGATCTGCATTGCCGTCCTTCACATCGCGACTGGTCGTGGACCACTGAAAATTGGAATTGAATTTGATGCCGTAGGGCGGATCGATATAGATGCACTGCACTTTGCCGCGCAGCCCCTCCCTCTCGGCCAGCGATGCCATCACCTGCAGGCTGTCGCCGAGTATCATGCGGTTGGCCCAGTGGGCGTCATGCTGATAGAACTCGGTCCTGGCGTTCTCGTTGGGAAGGCCGTTGAAGTCGGCGAAAAGATCGACCTGGGGTTCGGCAGCTTTCGCATCTTCCTTGCTGCGGTGCAGAAGGTCATCAATCAGCACTTTGGGGTGCACCTTCTCCTGTATATAGAGCGGTGGGGCATGCACTACCAGGTCGGACCAGTCCTGCTCGTCCTTGCCGCGCCAGACCAGTTGAGGATCGAGGTCGCGATTACGTCTCTCGTATGCCACACGGATCGGGCTCTTCTCCGCGTCATGCATGAGCGACTGATGCTCTGCGGAAGGGATATTTTTGCGGTTCGCTTCAGTGTGCGTCAATGCTTCGACAGCTTTTTGATCTTTTTTATTTCGCGCCATTTCCTTTATTCTCCTCGCAGCAATAAAAGGGTGAAGTTAGAAGAGTGAAGGGTGAAAGTTTCACCTTTTCTTATCCTCGTTGATTGCTCTGCATTTCTTTATTATTGAGGTCAGGATCGCAACGATCTGATTAACTTCCTCGACCTGATCGCTTGCTTGCGATTGCGGAGCAATCTCCGAAGCAATCAGCAATCGTAACCAGTAGTGAGTTTCACGAGCCTCTTTACAAGCAATGGAATACTTGGCGACAAAATCGGCTCGGCTCTGGCTGCCCTGTCCCTCTTCGACGTTCGCACCAATTGACGTACCCGACCTCATTAGTTGGTTGGCCAATGTCCGGCTGACACCCGGCGCCTGATCCAGCGTCCGGCACAATGTCACTACCCGTCGCGCAAACTCAAATGTCCGCTCCGGCAAATCCCGTCTCGGTTGTTCTATTTCACTCTTCACCTTTCCCTCTTCATCCTTCACTCTTCTCTCCTCGCTTCCCAACGCCCGCCCTTCGCCGGACCGATCCGGCGGAGGCGACCTTCCGACCTTAACTTTGCAACCTGTTTTTCGACTGCGCGCGTGCTTATCGATAGAACTTTGGCCAGTTCAGGAATAGTCATTTCCGGTCTGCCCGACAGGAGCCTCATGATCTGCTCTCCAGTTTTTCCCGAACTTATCCCCGAACTTATCCCCGAACTTTCTAGTGAACCTTTCGGTGAAGCAGGTGCTTCCAGAGCTTTTCTGCGGATTGTGGCGGTGAACATGCACCCTTCTCTGTCGTCGGTGAAATCTATGTCCTGCCAATCCTCCAGCGCCCTCTTAATTCCTGAACCAAGCCCATGGTAGGGCAAAAGCCCCTTTGCTACAAAAGAAACCAGAATTGGGTTGCGAATATTGGAGTTTCCTGCCCGAATTTTCTCCACGGTAAGATTATTGGGCAGGTGGCCGGGGCTGATGATTTCGATACGGTTGTCGAAAATGAAAAGGCGAATGGGGGCGCTCACCAAGTAATCCCTATGCACCAAAGCGTTAACCAGAAGCTCTTCAAAAACCGATTCCGGAATTTCGGATACTCCCGGTGCATTAACGCCACGACCGGCCTGTACTTTATGCAGGTTGCGCATGACAAACGCCAGGGAATCATCAAACACCTTACGCAATGGCCCGGAAAAATCTTCAGTGTCTACATAATCACTGACATGAATCTCATTACCCGGATACCGGATCGCTTTTATAACAAACTGGGGCATGATCCACTCCGGGCGTTCGGCAAACAAGAGAACTCCCGCAAGGCTCAGAAAACCCTCATCGGTAGCCAGGTTCATGTTTTGTAACAATCGGATCAATTCAGCGGGCACGTCGGGATAGTCCAGCTTGTATGTATCACGCAGGAAATCGCGAAAGCGAAGCTTATCGAGCTTGTCTATTCCTGCTTTTGTCGGTAATTCGTCCGCATGGAACTGATTCGAAAGTTGAAAGAGCCTGCGCAGCTCTTCCTTGGAATTGATGCGACGTTTGTCTGCCCCGCATTTCAGCCAGATGACGCCATTTTTATCGAAGTAAGGCTTATCCAGTCCTTTGGGTATGGTTAGCACGATGACAATGCTTCCATTCGGAAGCAACACATTCTCCGTCTGCACGGCAAGAGCACTACGCACATGCTGACTGGCCGTGTTGCTGATGAGCTGGTTAATCCGGACCACATCTTCCTGAGACAGCCCCGGTATCGAGCCGTCATCTGCCACGCCGATGAAGACCATCCCTCCTTCGGAGTTGGCAAAGGCTGCCATATCAGAGGCCAAAGAATCGCCATTGCGCACGTCCACCTTGAACTGACGTGTACCGTCCTCTCCGGAGGCGATGAGAGAAAACAGGTCGTCAATCTTTTTTTCTGCCTTCGTTCTGCTCATTTCACTCTTCTCACTTCACCCTTCACTCTTTACCCTTCACTTTTTACCCTTCACCCTTCCTTTATTAAGCTCAGCCTCTACCCTGGCCCCGAAATCGGATTCGATCCGGTACACATCGGTGAGCTCAACAAAGGCCCAGCGGCCATAACCGCCCAGGTTGTTCACCCCCGGTACCCAGTACGTCTCCATGGTGGCCTTCTTTTCCTTGGCATCCTCACGCCGATACCCTTTGATCTCGACGATCAGATGCAGCAGGTCTTCCTCGCCGTGACCATCGTCCACCAGCACGATAAAGTCGGGGAGGTATCTGCGCGTCTCGGAGCCGAAGCGGTAGGGCACTTCCAGCCCGAGAGCGTGGTTCTTGACATAGGCTTTCACCTGGGGATGGGATTCTGCTACGCGGCAGAACTCGGCCTCCCAGTCGCTGTCAAAGATTACCCAATTGATATGACAGCGTCGGGAGTCGGTCTCCCAGCGGCTTGTTTTCGAGGTGGTAAAATTCACATGGCTGGTGGAGCCGGTCGGATTGTATGCGTCGAGCACCGTCTTGATGGGCCGCGCACCCACCAGCGCGCGGGTAATACCGGCGGTGATGCGCTCGCAGGCCATGTCGGCCAGTTCCTGATACATGAGCTGCGCCGGGTAGGTGCCCCCTTTGCATAGCAAGCACGTATCGAGCCATTCTTTGGTGATTCTTTTCAGTTGACCAAATAGGTGCAACCTGGGTTCTTCACCCGGGTCGCGCCATTTGGTATAGAGCAGTCGCTGGGTGACATGGAACAGCAGCGTGGAGCGGCGCATGTCGCCCGTATGGACAAGGCTGAGATCGACCCCTTCACCGATGATCCCCTGGTTCTTGGTAATTGAAGGGCCGACAATGTCCGGGGTAAGCTCCAGCACGGATTCATCGGTGAATGAGGCGGTCAGCCGTTCCTCCGGCAGTTCGACCCGGTACCCGGCAACGCGCGGGAAGCGGACTTCGAGGGAGTCACGATCGGGGCGAACAGCCTTGACCTGTATAGTCTCCCGGGGCTTTTGCGGGGGAGCTACCACCGGCTTGGCCGTGAAGTCGAAGGGAATTCCCAGGACGTCGGCATATTCGACGTTGAACAACCCCTCTTCATTCAGCTCGTACGATTGGCGACGCAGGGCACGGCCGATAACCTGCTCGCACAAGAGCTGCGTCCCGAAGGCGCGGACCCCCAGCACATGGGTAACGGTGTTGGCATCCCACCCTTCGGTGAGCATGGAGACCGAGACCACGCAGCGGATGGACTCGCCGAGGCGGCCTTCCTTGCCGACGGTGTTCATGACTTCGCGCAGCAGTTCCTGATCGGTAAGGTTTTCGGCCTGGGAGCGGTCGCCGGTGCGTTCCACAATTTCCCGGCGGAAACGGTCGATCTCGTCGAAAGCCATGGTTCGGAAGTTGTCGTCCAGCGCATCGCCGGATTCGAGCTGCTCGCTGTCGATCAGGAGCGTGAGCGGGCGGGCAAGCTGGTTGCCGTACTCGTCGAAGTTGCGGAACAGGGGCAACCGTCCATTCTCGAGGGTGGTGGAGCCGTCTTCATTCTCCCGGTGGAAGCCTGCTATGTAGTCGTAAACGAGCTTGGAGGTGGAAGTATTGTTGCAGACGACGATGAAACAGGGAGGCACCTTGATGCCGCTCTGCTGCCAGAGGGTATAGGTCTTTTCATAGTGACCGTAAAGGGCTTCCAGTGCGGTCTGGAGCTCTACGGGAATGCTCAGGGGATCAAGGGTATTGGTCTTGCCCCGGCCTTTTTTGGGCATTCGTTTGCGGATATGCTCCCATAGGTTACGGAACCGGGGCATGTCCCCGCCGGGGATGTTGTCCGCCACGGGTACGCGGGGCAGCTTGACGATCCCGCACTCGATGGCATCCATCAGAGAGAAATCGCTCATCGTCCAGGGGAACAGCACCCCCTCGGCATACCCTGAACCGCGCAGGAAAAAGGGGGTTGCCGACAGATCGATAAGGTGATTGACGCCGAGCTTGCGGCTGACGATTTCCAGTCCGGAGATCCAGAGACGGGCGGCCTCGTTGTTCTTCTCGGCCTCTTTCTTCTCATCGCCGGTGAGAGTGTCTTCAGCGTCGTGATTGGGCTTTTCGCGGTAGCAGTGGTGTGCCTCGTCGTTCAGCACCATGATACTTTTCATGCCCATCAGGCCGGGCATCACCCGCTGGAGCATCTGCCCTTCGGTTTCGAGAGTGTTAAGCTCTCCGCCACGGCCCCGGAGAAGGGAGCGGCCGCCCTTCGATATCTCCATACGTTCGCGGAGCTTGAAGGCGTGATAATTGGTGACGATTATCTTTGCCCTCTCAATGTCGCCCAGCATGTCTCCGGGGACAAGCTCACGGCTCTGATAGTAACTGTCCGGGTCGTTGGGCTGAAGCACGCGCAGCCGGTCACGGATGGTCAGGCCGGGCGTAACGACCAGAAATCCCCGGGTAAATTTTCTACTGTTGGGCCGGCGCACTGCATTGATGGTCTGCCAGGCAATCAGCATGGCCATGACGGTGGTTTTGCCTGCTCCGGTAGCCAGTTTCAACGCAAGGCGCATCAGACCGGGATTGGCATCATTATTGGCATTGGCCAGATGCTCAAGAAACCTTTTTCCGGCCTTATCGTTCGGGGCGACCTCCGTCAACCAGATGGCGGTTTCCACCGCTTCGATCTGGCAGAAAAACGGCCGGATACCGGAGAGCCGGTGATGCCGCCAGTGTTGCAGAAGACGGGCGGTTTCAGGTGTGACCTGCCAGTTGCCGGGGTTCGGTATGCTGCGCCACCTGTCCACATGGAGACGGAGCGCATTGATTATAGAGGTGGGATCGTACTGTTGCTTTTGTGTCGAGAGCCCTTTTCCCTCGTCGAAAACCATTTGCTGCTGATCGTCCACACCCTTGCGCTTACGGGGCTTGGGAATCGGTGTAATGAACTCGGCACTGCGACGTTTGACGATGATCTGCTGGGTCGGCTGGCCCTGGGCGTCGAGCTCCCAGTGACGAGCAGGGTATTCGTAGGGGGAGTTGAGGACCGGCTGCTCGAAAAATCTGTTATCCATATGCAGTGCTCTCCAGGTTTCCGACGCACCTCTGTCGGTGATAACGATCCTATGAAAACGATACTGTGCTGCCCTGTATTTTATATGGCGGCGACAGGTTTTTAAAGTAAAAAATGATAGGAATATGTAAACGGGAAAAGCGCTTCGAATTACCGGAGCCGGGAAGAACAGCGAGTCCCTCTTCTGTCCTTCCGTGATCGGTCTGGAATCGTTTCTTCGGAAGGATCCCGGACAATCCGGAATGACGGCGCACAGCGCTGCTTTCGAGACAATGACAATCCCCGCCGTCTTTAAGAGGGATTCCGTACCGGGCCGGGACAAGAGCCGGAATGCCATTCTCTATGCCCCGTTTCTTTTGCCGGGTGTCGGGCGCTCTAAGTACCTGAGACGTCTGCATAAAAGATCATTTGCCCGCAAAGAAGTCTTTTCGTAAGTTATTGAAAATTGACAACAAATCGGTATGCTATTATAATTCACCTATGGAATTGTCGGAAAACGCCCTGAAAGTGCTGCACGCACGGTACCTGCGCAAGGACGCGCACGGGCGCGTTACGGAAACTCCCGGGGAGATGTTCCGGCGTGTCGCCCACGGGATTGCGCAGGCGGAAGAGCTCTATAACGAAGATGCCGCGCAGTGGGAAGAGATCTTTTACGAGCTGATGTCGTCCCTGCGTTTCCTCCCCAACTCCCCCACGTTGATGAACGCCGGAAAGCCGCTGGGTCAGCTTGCCGCCTGTTTCGTGCTTCCGGTGGACGATTCCATGAAGAGTATCTTCGATACGCTGAAGAATGCGGCCCTGATCCTCCAGAGCGGGGGGGGCACCGGCTTTTCCTTCTCGCGCCTCAGGCCGAAAACAGACATCGTCCAGTCCACCGGGGGAATCGCCAGCGGTCCCGTCTCTTTCATAAAGATCTACAACACCGCCACCGATGTGATCAAGCAGGGCGGGGCGCGGCGGGGTGCGAACATGGGAATCCTGCGGGTAGACCACCCCGATATCCTCGAGTTCATACGGGTGAAGAGGGAGAGGGGGGAGTTGACCAATTTCAACATCTCCGTCTCCGTTACCGACGCCTTCATGGATGCCCTGAGGAGGGATGGCGAATACGAGCTCATCAACCCCCGCTCCGGCGAGGTCGAAGGGAGGCTTCGGGCGCGGGAGGTCTTCGACGAGATCGTGCAGAGCGCCTGGGAGACCGGAGACCCCGGACTGATCTTTATCGACCGGATCAACAGGGACAATCCCACCCCGCATATCGGGCAGTTCGAGAGCACCAACCCCTGCGGGGAGCAACCCCTCCTGCCCTATGAGGCATGTGTGCTGGGATCCATGAACCTGTCGAAGTATGTACGGGAGGGAGCGGTCGATTACGACTCCCTCGGCGCCGATATCAGGAAGGCGGTGCGCTTCCTCGACGACTCCATCGACGCAAGCATCTATCCGCTGCCCGAGATCGAGCGGATGCACAAGGGAAACAGGAAAATAGGGCTCGGGGTGATGGGATGGGCGGACATGCTCATCCTGCTGGGCATCCCCTATAACCATCCGAAGGCTTTTGCCCTGGCGCGGACGGTGATGCGGTTCGTCCGGGAAACCGCGCGGGAAGCGTCCGTCGGACTGGCCGAAAAGCGCGGGGTCTTCCCCAATTTCCCCGGTTCCGTGTATGACGCGCCGGGCATGCCCCGGGTCAGGAACGCCACCACCACCACGGTCGCCCCCACGGGGACCATCTCCACCATCGCGGACTGCTCCAGCGGCATCGAGCCGCTCTTTGCCGTCGCCTACAAGAGGAGAGTGCTCGACACCGAGCTGTACGAAATCAACCGTTATTTCATCGAGAGTGCCAAACAGCGCGGTTTCTATTCGGAGGAAGTGATGAAGAAAGTGCTGGAACAGGGGCATCTCAGGGGAATAAAGGAGATTCCCGCGGACGTGCGGAGACTGTTCCGGACCGCCCTGGAGATCCCGCCGGAAGACCATATCGAGATGCAGGTGGCATTCCAGGAATATACGGACAATGCGGTCTCCAAGACCATCAATTTCCCCCACAGGGCGAGAAAGGAGGAGGTGGCGCGGGCGTACCTGATGGCCTATGAAAAGGGCGTAAAGGGTATTACGGTTTTCCGGTACGGCTCCCGGCAAGGGACCCTGATCAAGTTCGCCGATTCCGATTAGAACATGTTTCTCATCAAGAAGATCATAAGCCCCTTTCTCCTTCCTCCCGGGATCTTTATCCTGGTCCTCCTTTTTTCCGGCTTCCTGTTCCTCAGGGGAAAGTGCCGGAAGGCAGGTGTCCTCAATATCCTGCTGGGAGTTTCCCTCTGGCTTCTGTCCATAGCACCCGTCTCCGATGTCCTGATCGGAAAGCTGGAGGCGGGGTTCTCCCTGCCGGAGAACCCGAAGGGCGACGTCATCGTCCTCCTGGGGGGCGGAGTGTATGACAACGCACCCGACATGACAGGCGTGGGAGTCCCCTCGGAGGAGATGCTCGGAAGGATCATTACCGCGGTGCGCCTGCAGAAAAAGCTCCGCATCCCCGTCGTTGTGTCGAGCGGGATCGTCTACAGCGGCAGGAGGGCGGAGGCGCCGGTCGTAAAGCGGTTTCTCATGGATCTCGGCGTCCCTGAGAGGGAGATCCTCCTGGAGGACAGGAGCAGGGATACCATCGAAAACGCCCGCTACACGAAGGAAATATGTGGAAAGTTCGGCTTCAAAAGGCCTATACTAGTAACTTCCGCTTTTCATATGAAGCGCTCCCTGATGAGCTTCGAAAAAGTTCATCTGAAAGTGGTCCCTTTTCCCGCGAATTTCAAGACATGGGGAGATAAGAAGTACGGGTGGCATGATTATCTGCCCGATATCTCCGGACTCTGGAGCGTCTATGCGGGGCTGCGCGAATTCCTGGGCCTGCTGTTCTATCGCCTTGTCTACTAGGCATATTTTGAATACATCAGGAGGCGGTGCTATGCTTTTGGGAGTGAATATCGATCATGTGGCTACGGTACGGGAGGCACGGAAGACCTTCGAACCCGATCCGGTGGTGGCGGCGGGACTGGCGCTTCTCGGGGGAGCGGACGGGATCACCGTACATCTCCGGGAAGACAGGCGTCATGCCCGGGACAGGGACGTGCGGCTCCTGCGCGAGGTCGTGCCCTGCGAAATGAATCTCGAAATGGCTGCCACCGATGAAATGATCCGTATCGCCCGCGAAGTCAAGCCCGATCTGGTGACCCTCGTTCCGGAGAAGCGGCAGGAGCTGACCACCGAGGGTGGACTGGATATGATCGGGCAGAAGGACCACCTTAAAGAAAGCATCAGGAAGATCCACGATGCGGGCATCCCGGTGAGTCTTTTCATCAATCCCCATATCATGGATGTCGATCTCGCACGGGAAGTGGACGCCGACATGGTGGAAATCCATACGGGTCTTTATGCCAATGCGAGGGGCAAGAGACAGCACGAGGAGCTGCACCGGGTGATGGAGGCGGTGAAGATGGCGGGGAAACAGGGACTCACCGTCAACGCGGGCCACGGGTTGAACTACTATAATGTGGTGCCGGTAGCCGCCGTGGAAGGGATCCGTGGGCTTTACATCGGGCACAGCATCATCGCACGGGCGATCCTGGTGGGGATAGAGAGGGCGGTACGGGAGATGAAGGAGCTTCTGGCGGAAGGGACCGGCAGAAAGGGAAAATAGGCGCGGCAGGGGAGAGTACCGGCAGGGATTCGGGGATGATTTTCGGGATCGGGACGGATATCGTCGAGATAGACAGAATACGACAAGCGGTGGAGAGGTGGGGTGACCGCTTCCTGAGGAGGGTTTTTACCGAACAGGAGATCGCCCTCTGTTACGGGAGAAAGGACCCTTTTCCCGGCCTTGCTGCCCGCTTCGCCGCCAAGGAGGCGATGATCAAGGCGTCCCGGGTCTCTCTTCCCTACCGCGATATCGAGATTGTCCGGGGCGGCACGGGTTCACCTTCCATCGCCTTGCGGGGAACGGCGCCGGCACTCCTCGGGAAAGAGGAGTGTCTCCTCATTCATCTTTCCATGAGCCATGAACGCAGTCATGCAGTGGCTACCGTAGTACTTGAAAGAGAAGGAAAATAAAGGCTATAATGGCAGGTTGGCCTGGTGGTAGTGCCGGCTCTCGTATGTTTTTCAGTATACCTGCGTGAGCACAAACTATTATTGAAAGAAGGGGGAATGAGGTGAACATTGTCGTCTGCATCAAACAGGTGCCTGATACGGCTGAAGTCAGGATAAACCCTGAGACGAATACGCTCATCCGTGACGGGGTGCCGAGCATCATCAATCCATATGATGTGCATGCCCTGGAGGCGGCGCTCCAGATCAGGGAGAAGGCGGGGGGAAAGGTGATCGCCATCACCATGGGGCCGCCCCAGGCCGAAGAGGCGTTGCGGGAAGCAATCGCCATGGGGGTGGATGAGGTGCGGCTCATCTCGGACAGGGCTTTTGCCGGTGCCGATACCTGGGCCACCTCCTATGCCCTGTACAAGGCCATCGAAAAGATCGGATTCGCCATCGTCCTCTGCGGAAAGCAGGCTATCGACGGCGATACTGCCCAGGTGGGGCCCGAAGTGGCGGAGTTTCTCGAGATACCGCATATATCCTATGTGCGGAAAATCGAAGAGGTGTCGGAGGGCTCGATACGGGTGCAGCGGTTGATGGATGACGGGTACGACGTGGTGGAAGCTTCCCTTCCCGTACTGCTGACGGTGGTAAAGGAGATCAATGTTCCGCGGCTCCCCTCCCTGAAGGGGAAGATGGCTGCGAAAAAGGCGGTCATCCCGAAAATGGACCTGGCGGCCATCGGCGCCGAGGAGGAGAACGTCGGGCTGAAGGGGTCCCCCACCCAGGTGAGGAACATCTTCGCTCCACAGGCGAAAGCGGACAGGAAGGTGCTGCAGGGGAGCATTGAGGAGCAGGTGGACGCTCTCCTCCAGGAACTGAGGGGGCTCAAATGCGTATAATCGTCAACAGGGAGAGATGCACTGCGTGCGGTCAATGTATCGATGCATGTCCCTTCACCGCCATCGTGATGGAGGGCGGCAAGGCGCTGATCAACGAGTATTGCCAGTTCTGCAGGACATGCCTGAATGCCTGCCCCGAGGGGGCGATCCTGGAAGTGGCGGAAGAAGGGGACGGGCAGAAGGCGGACCTCTCGGGCTACAAAGGGGTCTGGGTCTTCGCGGAGCAGAGGGAAGGCAAGGTAGCCCCGGTGGTGTATGAGCTGATCGGCGAGGGAAGAAGGCTTGCCGATGAGCTGCGGAGCGAGCTCGCCGCCGTTCTGATGGGCTCCACCACGGAGGATGCCCGGGAATTGATCAGGTGGGGGGCGGACAAGGTGTACTACGCCAACGATCCCGTTTTCGGAACGTTCAACGATGAACCGTATGCCCGGATGCTCACCGGCCTGATCAGGCTTCATAAGCCCTCCATTGTCCTTGCCGGTGCCACCCCCATCGGGCGCTCTTTCATCCCCCGTGTCGCCGCCCGGCTGCGGACCGGCCTTACCGCCGACTGCACCGCGTTGGAGATAGACAAGGAGACGGGAAACCTGCTCCAGATACGGCCCGCCTTCGGCGGAAATATTATGGCCACCATCTTCTGCCCCAATAACCGCCCCCAGATCGCCACGGTACGGCCGCGCGTTATGAAAAGGGCCGATTACAATCCCGAAAGGACGGGGGAGGTCCTCACCGTTGCCGCCGATGCCCTCACCTGCAGGACGAAGGTGCTCGGAACCATGAAAGAGGCGTCGGAATGCATGATCAATCTTCAGGACGCGGAAGTGATTGTCGCCGGGGGAAGGGGCATGGGAGACGCAAAGGGCTTCCGCATGCTCGAAGAGCTTGCGGAGCTGATGGGCGGAACCGTGGGCGCCTCCCGCGCGGCGGTGGACGAAGGGTGGATCCCCTACAGCCACCAGGTGGGGCAGACAGGGCGTACTGTCTGCCCGAAGATATATATCGCCTGCGGCATATCGGGGGCGGTGCAGCACCTCGTGGGCATGCAGTCCTCCGATATTATCATCGCCATCAACAAGAACCCCGAAGCTCCCATCTTCAGCACGGCGACGTATGGGATCGTGGGGGACGTCAATGAGGTGGTCCCCCTCCTGATCAAAAGACTGAAAGAGGCGAAACAATAATGAAAACGTGCTTTGTTTTTCCGGGCCAGGGGTCGCAGGCAGTGGGGATGGGAAAGAGCCTCCACGATGCTTTCGAGGAGGTGAGGAGGCTCTACGCTGAGGCTTCCGCAGTTCTCGGCTACGATGTGGCGGAACTGAGCTTCAACGGACCGGCGGAGGAGCTGAACAAAACCTACAGGACGCAGCCGTGTCTGCTGGTGGCAAGCATGGCGGCCTTCACCGCCTTATCCTTGAAGGGAATTTCTCCTTCGGCAGTGGCCGGACACAGTCTCGGCGAATACTCCGCCCTCGTGGCTGCGGGAAGTCTTTCCTTCGGGGATGCAGTGCGGATTACCGAGACAAGGGGCAAAATCATGCAGGAGGCGGTACCCGAAGGCGCCGGACTCATGGCTGCCATTCTCGGCCTCGAAAGAAAAGTGATCGACGAGGTCTGCAAGGGCATCTCTTCGGGATACGTTTCCGTCGCCAATTACAATTGCCCGGGACAGACGGTGATATCGGGCGAACGGAAGGCGGTGGAGGAGGCCATGGGCAGGCTGAAGGAAGCCGGGGCAAAGCGGGCGGTTCCCCTGGCGGTGAGCGTCCCCTCCCACTGCGCATTGATGGAAGAGGCGGGGAGGAGGTTTGGGGACGCCCTCCGTGAGATCCCGGTCCGTGATGCGCGGATCCCCTTTGTGAATAACGCGGGGGCGCGGTTTCTTTCCGATGCCGGAGAGATACGCAGGTCCCTTGTCCTGCAGCTCAGCCGCTCCGTCCTGTGGGAGGACTGCATCAGGACGATTGCGGCCTCGGGGATATCTTGCTTTATCGAGGTCGGCCCCGGCAAAGTGCTCTCGGGTCTGGTGAAGAGGATAGAACCCTCTGCCAGAATTCTGAATGTGGAGGATACGGAGACGCTGGACAGTGCCGCGGCCCAGATCGCTGCGTAGGAGACGGCACGTACGCCAAACACAGATACGGGGCCTTCGGCCCGCGCACAGAAAAGGGGGTTGTCGATGAGAAAGAAAGTTTCGGTTATAGGAGCGGGCAATGTGGGCGCGTCTCTCACCCAGATGCTGGTGCAGTCGGGAATATGCGATGTCGTGCTCTTTGACATCTCCGAAGGCATCGCGCAGGGAAAGGCCCTTGATCTCGCGCAGGCCTGTCCTCTCTGGGGCTCTTCGTCCTTTATTTGCGGAACCAGCGAGTACGCGCACACTGCGGGTTCCGATGTCGTCGTGATCACCGCCGGACTGGCGAGAAAGCCGGGAATGAGCAGGGATGATCTCCTGTTTGCGAATGCGAAGGTGGTTGCGGAAGTGACGGAAAAAGCCGCCCAGGTGTCACCGGACGCGGTTATTATTGTCGTGACGAACCCCATGGACGTGATGGCGCAGGTGAGCCGGAAGGTTTCGGGCTTCGATTCGAAAAAGGTGGTCGGAATGGGGGGCGTCCTCGATTCCGCCCGTTTCAGGACCTTTGTGGCGTGGGAGCTGGGCGTCTCTCCCGAGGATGTGGAGGCCCTCGTTCTCGGAGGGCATGGAGACCTGATGGTCCCCATGCCGCGCTTCACCACGGCGCGGGGGGTATCCATCATGGAGCTCACCGGGAAAGAGCGGATCGATGCCCTTGTGGAGAGGACGCGGAACGGGGGAGCGGAGATTGTCGCTTTCCTGAAGACGGGAAGCGCCTACTATGCCCCCGCGGCGGCGACTTTCCAGATGGTGGAGGCGATTGTCCTCGACAAGAAGAGAATGATGCCCTGTTCCGCCTATCTCGACGGAGAGTACGGTGCGAAGGGTGTTTACACCGGGGTGCCCGTCATCATGGGGGGCGGTGGGGTGGAAAAGATCGTCCAATTGGAATTGAATGAGCAGGAGAAGAACGATTTCGTGAAATCGGTGGATGCGGTCAGATCACTGGTGGAGAAACTAAAACTATAGAGGAGGAGTAGCAGGATGGAAAGGACGTTATCGATTATCAAACCGGATGGAGTAAAGAAGAATGTTGTCGGCGATATCATCGGCAGGTTCGAAAAGAACGGGCTGAGGGTTGCTGCGATGAAAAAGATCTGGCTCTCGAAGGAGGAGGCGAAGGGCTTTTATATCGTTCACAAGGAGAGGCCCTTCTACGACAGCCTCACCGATTTCATGTCCGAGGGACCTATCGTGGTGATGGTCCTCGAAGGCGAGAACGCTATCGCGAAGAACAGGGAGATCATGGGGGCGACGAACCCGGCGAACGCGCTGCCCGGGACCATCAGGAAGGATCATGCGGAAAACGTGGAGAGGAACACCGTCCATGGCTCCGACTCCCCCGAGTCCGCCTGTTTCGAGATTTCCTATTTCTTTTCTATGCTGGAGATCCTGTAATCACCTTTCCTTATCAAAAGAAAAATCCACTGCACATAACTCCCCCTGACCCCCTCTTACCCTAAGAGGGGGTATTCAGACTTCCTCCTTCAGGTAAGAGCGGGACTCCGATGATTCTTTTCCTCCCCTTACATTAAGGGGAGGGTAGGAGGGGTTACCCGGCAGGGGGCTTTCAGGTTGTCAAGCCTCTGGAAAGAGGGATATAATACAAGATATTCTTTAGAAAAAACACAGGTGAAACCATGGCTTACCGAGATTTGAGAGATTTCATCTCCGCCCTCGAAAAGAGGGGGCTCCTCCACAGGGTGTCTGTAGAAGTCGACCCCATTCTCGAGATTGCGGAGATCACGGACAGGATGTGCAAGAGCCCCGGGGGGGGCAAGGCCCTCTTTTTCGAAAAAGTAAAGGGGTCTGCCTACCCGGTGGTCACCAATATTTTCGGCTCCTTCGAGAGGATGAACCTCTCCCTTGAAGTGAACCGGCTCGACGATGTGGCAAAGCGCATCGAGGACCTTCTCCACCAGGCCCCGCCGAAGACGCTGATGGAGAAGCTGGCGATGCTGCCCCGGCTTTTTGAAATATCGAGGTATCTTCCCAAAACGGTGAAGAGCGCCCCCTGCCAGGAGGTCATCGAGCGGGAGAACCCCGACCTGGGAAAGTTTCCCATCATCAAATGCTGGCCGGGGGACGGACAGTCCACGGACGAAGGGCGGTTCATCACTCTTCCCATGGTATTTACCCGGGACCCCGAAACCGGCCGGCAGAATTGCGGCATGTACCGGATCCATGTGTACGACAAGGTGACCACCGGAATGCACTGGCATATTCACAAGGACGGCGCACGCCACTACGACAAGTACAAGGCCCTCGGCGGGAAGATGCCCGCGGCCATCGCGGTGGGCAGCGACCCCGCGGTCATCTATTCTTCCAGCGCCCCGCTTCCCGAGTCCATCGACGAGATGCTTTTTGCTGGGTTCCTGCGCCGTGAGCCGGTGGAAATGGTGAAATGCATCACCTCCGACATCGAAGTGCCCGCGAACAGTGAGATGGTGATCGAGGGGTATCTTGATCCGGGGGAGATGCGCATCGAAGGCCCCTTCGGCGACCATACCGGTTTCTATTCGGCGGCGGCAAAATACCCGGTCTTCCATGTTACCTGCATTACCCACCGGAAGGACATGATCTATCCCGCCACCATCGTCGGCAAGCCCCCCATGGAAGACTGCTATATGGGGAAGGCGACGGAAAGGATCTTCCTGCCCCTTATGAAGATGGACACCCCCGAGATCCGGGATATCAACCTCCCCATGGAGGGGGTATTCCACAATGCCGCCCTCATCTCCATCAAGAAAAGCTATCCGGGGCATGCGAAAAAGATAATCCACGGGCTATGGGGGAAGGGACAGATGATGTTCGCCAAGCTCCTGGTCATCGTGGACGAGGATGTGGATGTGCAGAATATCTCCTACACGGCATGGCGCGTGCTGAACAACGTGGACTGGAGGAGGGACGTCGTCATCGCGGAGGGGCCACTGGACGACCTGGACCATGCCGCCCAGTGGCCGCGCTATGGCGCAAAGATGGGCATCGATGCCACCCGGAAGACCCGGGAGGAGGGAATGATGCGCGACTGGCCCGACGAGCTCTTCATGTCCTGGGAAATCAAAAAGTTCGTGGATACCCGCTGGAAGGAGTACGGATTCTAGTTGGCGACCGGCGCGGGCGATAAGGCACTCATGCTGCGGGCGCTGAAACTCGCGGAGAAGGGAAGGGGCACCACAAGCCCCAATCCCATGGTGGGCGCCCTTGTCACGAAGGGCGGCCGGATCATTGCTGAAGACTATCACAAGAGGGCCGGGGACCTCCATGCGGAGGCCCTGGCGCTCCTCAAGGCGGGAGAAAGGGCAAAGGGCGCCACCCTGTATGTCACCCTTGAGCCCTGCTGCCACAAGGACAAAAGAACCCCTCCCTGCACCGCCGCCATTATCACTTCGGGCATCAGGAAGGTCTTCATCGCCATGAAAGATCCCAACCCGAAAGTTTCCGGAAAGGGGGTGGAGGAGCTGAAACGGCACGGGATCGAAGTGGTGGACGGGGTTCTCGCGGAGAGGGCTGCCCGGTTGAATGAGGCGTATGTAAAATACATTACCACCGGGGTTCCTTTTGTCACGATGAAGGTGGCGATGACCCTCGACGGCAAGATCGCCACTCCCGAGGGGCAGTCCAAATGGATCACCGGAGAAGGGGCCCGGAAGGTGGTCCACCGGATGAGGAGCGCTGCCGATGCCCTGCTGACGGCCATCGGGACGGTGAAGGCGGATAATCCCGCGCTCACGGCACGGATACGGAACGGGAGGAATCCGAAAAGGGTGATCATCGACCCCGAACTGGAGATCCCCCTCGATTTTACCGTATGCTGTGTTCCCCCCGAGACGATCCTGGTGACGCGGCGGCTCGAAAGGGACGATCCGCGCGCTTCCGCCAGGGAGGAGAAGAAGCGGCAATTGCAGGAGAAAGGGGTCTCCCTGATCGAATACGAGGGGAAGCGGGCCGATCTCAAGTGGCTGATGCGTGTTCTGGGCGGGAAAGAAGTCTCTTCCGTGCTGATCGAAGGCGGCGCGTCCCTCAATGCCTACGCCCTCCAGGACGGCATTGTGGATAAGGTGGTCTTTTTTATCGCTCCCAAGATCATCGGCGGCAGGGAATCCCTCGCCGCCATCGGGGGCGCAACTTTCAGGAGACTGGAGGAGGCCCATATGATTCACGACATGAGGGTAAAGAGGGCGGGGCAGGACCTGATTGTCGAAGGGTATATGCGGTGAGCTCCCGTCTACACCCCCCTCTCCCGGCCTTCGGCTGCCCTACCTATTCCCTGGAAGTATTTCCCTCCCCCTTGAGGGGGGAGGGCGAGGGAGAGGGTGAAAGAGAGGGCTTTGAGAGAGCTTCTACGGAAGAAAGGAGGATCTCGATGAACAAGAGGTATTGTCTTTGCCTGGTTTTTTTTCTCACAGCAGCGATTTTTTCTCTGGCAGGCAGCGCGTCTGGTATCTCTTCTGGTATCTCCTCTGGTATCGAAAGTCAGACGGGCGTCGAGGTGACTGTCTACAATTCGAATATCGGTTTGGTAAAGGACAAGCGGAAAATAGTCCTGGAAAAGGGCGTCAATGAGCTCAGGTTTATGGAGGTGCCTTCCCGGATCATTCCCGCCAGCGTCTCCGTCGAATCCCTTACCGATGGCAAAGGCGTCCGTGTCCTTGAGCAGAACTACGAGTTCGACCTGATAAACCCCCGGAAGCTCCTGGATAAATATGTGGGAAAAGAGGTAAAGCTGTACACGAGGAACCCGTATACGGAAAGGGAAGAGATCGTTACCGCGACGGTGGTTGCGAATAACGAGGGGGGACCTGTCTTCAGGATCGGAGATGAGCTTACCTTCGGACACCCCGGAAGGGTGATTTTCCCCTCATTGCCGGAGAACCTGATCCCCCGCCCGACACTCATGTGGTTCGTGCACAACGACACCCCGGGAGAGCATGTCATCGAGGCCGCCTATCTTACCCAGGGGATTTCTTGGAACGCCGATTACGTTGTCGCCCTGAGCAGGGATGACAGCCAGGCGGATATATCCGGGTGGGTCACCATCGATAACCGGAGCGGCACTACCTATAGGGATGCGAAGCTCAAGCTTGTGGCAGGGGACGTAAACAGAGTGATGGACACTAAGGAGATGAGGACGGATATACAGCCGATGACCATGAAGGCGATGGCGGTGCCCTCGTTCCGGGAGAGCGCCTTCTCCGAGTATCACCTGTACTCGCTTCAGAGAACGTCCACCATCAAGGACAACCAGACGAAACAGATAGGATTTCTCGACGCGGATGCCGTCAAGGCGCAGAAAGAGTATGTAAGCATAGGGGAGGACTCCTTCTTTCGCGGCTCCTATAATGAGGACATGCCCAATCAGCGGGTGGGTGTCTTCATAAGAATTGAGAACAGGAAGGAAAACGGTCTCGGGATCCCTCTGCCCCGGGGGATTGTCAGGGTATATAAACGGGACGGGGAGGGCGCCCTCCAGTTTGCGGGCGAGGACGCTGTCGATCATACCCCGAAGGACGAGAAGATCAGGGTGAAGCTCGGAGACGCCTTCGACATCGCAGTGGTGAGGAAACAGACGGGATGGAGGAAGATCGTTTCGGATACCTATGAGGCCGCCTACCGCATTTCGGTGCGGAACCGGAAGGAAGAGGACGTCACCATTAAATTCGTGGAACCCATCCCCGGGGACTGGAAAATTCTCGAATCTTCCCACGGCTATACAAAATCGTCCTCTTCCCATGCCGAGTTTGTCGTTGCAACGCCGAAGGATAAGGAGACGGTGCTCTCCTACACCGTGCGGATACGGTTCTGAGAGGTGCAGGGATTTCTCTTCAACAGATTCCTCCCTGCAGAAGCGTTCGGAAAGCTGATTGCCAACGGCAGATGACTACTAGGGAGTGTCTGCACACTGTGTTCGTTGTGAGGCCGAGCGAAGAGTTTCTGAGAGAGATAAAAGAGAGGGATCACTTCCCTGTCATTGCGAGCCCCTGATCCCCGGCGGCAGGGATTCTTTCTAAAATGACCCTGCGTGTCATTAGGAGCGGAGCGAAGCAATCTAAAAGGAATACTCACTGACCGCGCAGTAAAGCCTTTTCCCTGAACGGCTGTTCCTGTAATGTTGACAGTACTCTCTATATGTGGTATAGCTTTAATAGCAGGATATCCACTTTCTGATGAGAGACGTGCCGACTGACTCTCTTCCTCTCTGACTCCCTTTCCTCCTGTTGTGCGTTCTGTACTGTCCCTTTTTTACTTTCCTGCAGTTGAGGTGTTTGGTGTTTCTTCTGAAACACCCGGTTTGACAAAGTCTTTCTGCTCAATCAGGGCGGAAGGGCAAAAAAGGAGGGTACGATGACGACAACGAGTTCCATAAAAGCGACAGCGGCAGGATTATTGATACGTGGCAGCAAGTTTATCGGAATGGATGTAAAAAACCGTGCAGGGGAGGACCTTGGGGACATCGAGGATGTGATGATCGACCTGACCGCGGGACGGATCGCCTATGTGGTGTTATCCTTTGGCGGTTTCCTGGGGCTCGGGGATAAGTTCTTTGCGGTCCCGCCCGATGTCTTTGAATACAGCGCCGTGGATGATTCGCTGATACTGAATGTGGACAAGAATTCCCTCGAGAACGCCCCCGGCTTCGATAAGGAGAACTGGCCGGATATGGCGGACAGAACGTGGGGGGCAGGTATCTACAGCTATTACGGCAGCAATCCCTACTGGGAGGAAAAACCATAAGGGAAGATCGGAAAATATAGTACAGCACCCACCCTATTTGCATTGAGGAGCAGGGGCAAGGCAGGTGTCCGTCACCTTGCTTTGCCCCTGCTTTTTCCCGAGTGCGGACAGCGAAACCGGGCAATCCTGCAGGAAGGACGGGGCGACCATGAAAGAGAAGGAGAAATACCGGGAAGATGCGGAGGCGAGGCTCAGGGAGCTGGAAGGGGAGATCGAACGAGTAAGGGGGAAGGCAGAAAGTGGCGGTCAGGGGGAGCAGAGGGAGTACGAGATCCGGAGGGAGGCATTGGAAAAGGGATATGAGGATTTGCGGATGCGGATCTGCGCCCTCAAGGAAAACGCAGATACCCCGTGGGAAAAAATCAGGGGGGAAATCGAGAATATATGGAGTGAGCTGAAGCACTCCATCACCATGGCAATAGAAAGAAAATAGATCTGTTCCGGGCGGATACCGGTGAGAAGTGTGCACCCGCTGGAAGTAGGGAGGAAGAGCAGGGAAAGGCGTTTCCTGCTGTTTCTGCTTCTGGCTGCGAGAGTGCTTCTGCTGCCCGCATCAGTCCCGGAAACCCACTACAACGCAGTGGTGACCCCGGGGCATGGCATAAAGGGAACCACCATCCCACCGGATTCAACATGAAACGAAAAAATCGTACGCTCAGACAAGATACGTGTCCCGTCCTATACCGAATTTGTAAGCTGGATGCTCCTTGCAATTCAACGGAGTAAATCAATACTACCTGGCCTTTTCCCGAAGAAGTGGGCAACGGGTTAATGAGCAGGATATATCCGCATTCTCCTTGCCGCACGGGAAGAAACTATGGAACTGTTGCATATACGGATCTGTGCGCATCGGCTTTATTCTCCTGCCGGACATATAAAAAGGCCGCAGATGTTGTCTGCGGCCTTTTTCTTACGCCTGTTACCGATAAGAAGCGCTTAGGGGAGAAGCGTACCGTTCCAAAAAGCTTTCAGCCTGCTCACGCCCCTGGTGAAGATGGATCCCTGGGTGCGATAGCGCCTATAGACGGGTTTGAACTCGAGAACGGACGGTTTCCCTTCTTCCACCGTAATGACTACCTCTTTGGACACCCTATCGCCGGGGAGCCCGAAAAACACCCGGTGAGATCCTGGAGAAAGCCATATTCTCTTAGAGAGTGAGTACTTCATTCCCTCTCCTCTTTCCGGGTTTCTCTTAACACTCTTATCAATGTAGTTAGGCGCACTCTCCTTTTTGCCCTCTACTTCCCAGGTGGCCGCCTGCCCATCGATATTTACCAGCATCGGGTAGCGGGGCTCTCCGTGATATGTCCCCGCTTTCTCCAGCAGATAGTGATCTTTGAGATGCGTTTTTATTTCCGCCTTCAGCATCACCTCGACGACTCCCTGGGGAGACGAACCACTGTCCTGCGCCTCTATGAACATGCCGGATCTCTCGCTTTGTGATCTTGCCGTAATCTCCCGTAATCCCCCGCTGCAGCCTATAAGACTACTTACCAGAACTGTCAGAACAAAATACAATACCAATCTTTTCATTGTGGGCCTCCATTTATGCTGTTTTCATAGTAGATGTTTTTTCATATGTCATAATTCTGACCGCTCATCATGAACCACGGAATCCCCTGCTCCCTCCACGTTCCATGTCACTGCCTGTCCATCACCATTGATGACGAAGGGGTATTCCCGCTTCCCGTGGGGTAACTGCTTCGATTCGAAGGGATAGTACCCTCCCAGATGGGTCTTGATGGACCTCTTCAGTACAATGTCTGCAGAGTCCGGAGAGGGGGAGTTTCCGTCTTTTACCTCGCTGAAAACACCGGACGCCTCACCTCTGGACAATGCGGCAAGCTCCCCTGAAGCGGAAACGTAGCCGGCAAGCACCCACGTAAAAAGCAAAATAAAGAGAATTGCAAAACGCTTCATAACGCTTTCTCTTTTCCAAATTTGATATACAATGAGGGTAATACGATCATGTTGAGTACCGTTGAGCTGAGGAGGCCACCCAGGATGACGACTGCCAAGGGAGAAAGAATCTCGTTCCCGGGCTTGTCCGCAGCTACGGCAAACGGGATCAGCGCAAGGCCTGCGGCTAACGCAGTCATGACGACTGGTCTCAACCGTTCCATTGATCCCTGAAGAACCGCCTCTCTGAGCGTTTTGCCTTCGATCTCCATAAGGTGCTGATAATGAGAAACCAACAGAATGCCGTTACGGGTTGCGATACCGAAGAGCGTTATGAAACCCACCATCGACGAAATGCTGATAACGCCCCCTGTCAGGAACACCGCTATGATGCCGCCGATAAGGGCAAGCGGGAGGTTTACCATAATGAGCGTGGCGGTCCTGAAGGATCTGAATTCCATGTAGAGGATGAGGAATATGAACAGCAGTGAGAGGATGCTGAGGAGCCCTATCGTTCTCGTCGCTGCTGCTTCACTCTCGAATTGGCCGCCGTACTCGATATAGTAGCCCTGGGGTAATGTGAGGTTCTTTTCAATTCCCGCCTTTACTTCCTGGTAAACGCCCTTCAAGTCACGTCCCGCAACGTTTGCCTGCACCACCATCTTGCGTTGGCCGTTCTCTCTGCTTATACTGTTGGGACCTTTTGCAGAGGATAGTGTTGCAAGAGCTGAAAGGGGGACTTTTGCTCCGGAAGGGGTATCGATGAGCAGAGCGCTTACGCTCTCGACGTCCCTCTTACCCGTGTACCCGAACCGTACAACGATATCGAATCCCCGGTCCCCTTCGAGGGTCTTCGATACCGGCTTGCCAGCCATGGCGATCTCAACCGCTTCGGCCACTTTGGCAATAGGCATTCCATACTTGGCAAGCTCTTCTCTGTTCGGAATGATCCTCAATTGCGCCACATCCGCCTGCTGCTCCACTGAAAGGTCAGCGATGCCTTCGACTCCGTTCATTTCAGAGCGAATATCCTCGGCAATGACCCTCAGTTTGAAGAGCTCGGGACCGAATATCTTCACGGCGATGTTCGCCGTAGTGCCGGAAAGCATATGATCGATTCTGTGGCTTATGGGCTGACCGAAGGTCACTATGGTACCCGGCAGCGCCGCCATGTCCTTTCTGAGCTCTGCAAGTACCTCTTCGAGCGTTCTGCCTTTCATGTCGAGCTTTGCCTCGATCTCCGAGGCGTTGGGGAACTTGCCGTGTTCATCGAGCTCGCCCCTTCCGGTCTTTCTTGCTGTTTTGTCGATGTTGGGATGCCTGAGCAGTATCTGTTCTGCAAGTGCTCCAATCTCAACCGATTTTTCGAGGGATGTCCCCGGGGCAGTAGCAACCATAACGGTGAGCGAGCCCTCATTGAAAGCGGGGAGAAACGATCTGCCGATGAAGAACAGCGGAATGAGCGATACTACAAAGAGAGCTATCGAAACCGTTATGACTGAAGCGGGACTCTTCACTGCTCTATGTAACGCTGGCTCATAGGACCTCTTCAGCCATGTGACGATAAAGCTGTCTTCCCCTCTTTCGATGAATTTCGCCCTTGGGAGCAAATAGGCACAGAGAGCAGGCGTAACGGTCAGGGCGACAATGAGCGACGCCCCTATCGCAACAATATACGAGATGCCAAGTGGTCTCAGAAGTCTTCCCTCGATGCCGCTCAGGAAGAAAAGGGGAACGAATACTACGATTATGATGAAGGTAGCATTGACGATAGAGGACCGAATTTCTTTTGAGGCGTCAAAAATCACTCTCAATACGGGATGGCGCGACCCTTCAGGCCTCTGATTGTTTTCTTTCAGCCTCCTGAAGACGTTCTCGACATCGATAATCGCATCATCGACAATAACGCCTATGGCGATTGCCATACCGCCCAGGGTCATCGTATTGATAGTGATATCAAAGAGCCGGAGGACGAAGATAGAGAATATAAGCGAAAGCGGCATTGCCGTTATGGAGATAATGGTTGTCCTCATATTGCCCAGAAAGAGGAAGAGGATAATGATGACCAGGAACGCTCCCTCGATGACCACCTTTCTGACATTATCAATAGCCCTGGTGATGAAGTCCGACTGTTTGAGGATATCCTTGTCGATGACCATGCCTTGAGGAAGGGTTTTCTGTGTCTCGGCAAGGGTCCTCTCGATCCGGTTGGTGAGCTCTATGGTATTGACATCAGGATGTTTCTGTACTGTTACCAGCACCGCAGGCTTTGCGTTCACCGCCGCGTCGCCGACCCTGAAAGCAGGATCAATGCGCACTTGGGCAATATCTTTCATCAAGACAGGAACACCGTCATTTGAAGCGATGACGGAGTTTTCTATATCGGCAGCGGATTTTACCCTGCCGATGCCTCTGAGCAGATAGTCCTGGCCGCCCGTCTTGATGATGCCTGCAGAAAAGTTTTCATTGAGTCCCCGGGCAGCCGCCATGACCTCCTCGAGAGTGATTCCGAAAAAGAACAGCCGCTGGGGATCGATATGGATATGGTACTGCTTTGCCTCGCCGCCGACGGTCACCACCTGCGCTACTCCGGGAACCGCGAGTAACCGTTTCCTTATCACGAAGTCCGCAGCTTCCTTGACCTCCATGAGCGTATGCCGATCACTCCTGACATCGACGTACATAATTTCGCCCATGATAGAAGATATGGGGGCTAATACAGGGACCACTCCCTGAGGGAGACTCGCTGCAACGAGCTGGAGTTTTTCGTTCACCACCTGGCGCGCACGGTAGATATCCATTCCCCAGGTGAACTCCACCCACACTGTGGAGGTTCCGTATGTCGAAGCTGACCGCACGCGCCGCACGCCGATGGCGCCATTAAGGGCGCTCTCGATAGGGGCGGTTACCAGGGTTTCCACCTCTTCGGGCGCCATGCCGTGAGACTCGGTCATGATCGTGACCGTCGGAGCAGTAAGATCGGGAAAAACATCGACCGGGATTTTTACCGCAACATAGACCCCCGCAATGAACAACACCAGGGAGAGGGCAACCACTATGAGCCTGTTTTCGAGTGATAGTCGTATAATTTTATCAAGCATAGCCCCTCTCCTCAGTGCGCATGCCCTGCGTGCTCATCCGGAAGTTTCGTCGATTGTGAGGCAAGCTTGACGTAATAGCCGCCCTTTGTAACGACCCTCTCTCCCTCTTCGAGCCCATCGGTTATGTGCACATGTCCCCTGTCTTTTGCGCCGGTTCTGACTTCTCTTCTTTCAAAGGATTCACCTTCATGCTGGACAAAGGCAAAAAATCTTCCTTCATCTTCGAAGAGTGCCTCCTCCGGCAACGCCATGGCATTTTCTGCACGGCCGGTCTTGATCGCCACATTGGTGAACATGCCCGCCTTGAGAAGATTGTTCGGGTTGCCTACTTCAAAGATCACGGGAACGGTGCGGGTCTTCGGATCAACCATGTCGCTCTCGGTCACAACCCGTTTGGGTCTGAACTCCTCATCGATGCCCTGAATGGTAAAGGCCGCTGTATCGATGCTCTTGAGCCTGCCAATCTCGGTTGCAGGGATATGCGCCTTGAGCCAGAGTGTCGAGGTATTCATGATCCTCACCAGGGGCTTACCAGCCTCGACAAACTTGCCGGCTGAAGCGTCCATCTCGACAACAGTCCCGCTTATGGGGGCTTTAACGATTATCCTGTTCCCTGAAGTGGTGTTCATCATATCCGCCATCGACCTTTCAAGAGGATCGAGGGAAGCTTTTGCCGTATCCAGCGCAATCTCAGCCTCTTCCACTCTCTTTTTGGGGGCGGCTTTTGCCTCATAGAGCCTCTTTGCCCGTTCATACTCTTTCTGTGCAAGCACCACTTTGCTCTTTGCCTCTGCATAGGATGCCGAAAGCTGCCCTATGCCGCCCTCCTGCTGAACAGGCGGCTCGATGAGCATGAGCGTTTCGCCTGCTTTAACCCGTTTCCCTATGTAAGGGAGCGGTCGTGAGGCGGAGATGACTCCTGAAAGGGAGGAAGATACGGTGCTTTCAGCATTCGTAGCCGGTACGAGCTCACCCATGACGGTAAAGGCAGGCGCCAGGGTCATTTTCGATACGGGCTCCACTTTGAAATCCACGGTCCACTGCTGCTCTTTGAGGAAGGTGACCGTACCGCCGCTGCCTTCCTCTTCATCGTGCTTATGATCTTTTTCATGGTCATGGTCTTTCCCAACCACATCGATATCAGGGACTTCGATTTCATCCGAAGACGACCCTCCCTGTACCAGCACTTTAAGCGAGTACTCACCGGCTTTTTTCAGTGCTATCCTGGCTTTGAATATGCCGGGTTTCTCGGGTGTATCGATTTTAATGCTGAACGGGTCTCCCGATTTAGGAAGAAACAACATCGTCACAGTGCTCTCGGTAACAGGCTTGAACGTGCTCAGATTGGTGAGGTGGAGCACCACTTCCGCCTCTTTGCCTGCTTCAAACTCCTCATGCTCCATAAAAAGCTCAGTCTTGGAGCTCCAGACGGTAGCCGTAAGGGTTTCCTCATGATGCCCTTCTTCAACCTTCTGCCCTTGAGTGCAGCCGGTGATGAGAGCAACCAGAATTGCAATTACCACACTTATACGCCTCATTGTGCGACTCCGCTCTTCGTGAGTTTCATTCCCGTTGCTTTCTCCAATTCAAATAGTGTTCTCCAGTAGTCATACATTGACTCATTGTGCTCCATCAGCAGCTCCCTCTCAGACCGTACCGCATCAAGCAGTTCAATGAGGCTTGCCTCACCTTCGTCGTAGGCGGTGCGGATACTGTTGGTGATTTCGTTTGCCGTTTTAAGCTGTTCGGATAATTGCGTTACGCGGTCAGCAATGAATGCCGCCCGATCGGCGCGCGTTGCGACTTCATGTGCCGCCTTCTTTATCAGTTGTTCGAGATTGAGCCGCTCAGTCTCCAGTTCAGCCTTTGCCGCGGCGATGCCGCCCTGGTTCCTGTTGAAGAGCGGAAGGGGAATGGAGACGCTGAAAGCAAGTCCGTTAAAACCACCGGTCCGCCGCTTGTAGCCTGCCTCAATTTCAATGGGGCTTATCGCTTCCTTTTTGGAAAGGGCGAGGGCGTTGCCGGCAGCATCGATCTGAGCGGAAGCAGCTTTGATGTCGCCTCTCTTTTCCATTGCCTTTGCAACCAGTTCATCCCGTGAATAGCCAAGGGGGGGAGGTGCAAGAGAATCCTTTAGCGCAATATCGCGCATGCTTATGTTGAGCATAACCGCCAGTTTTCCGGTTTCGGCGCCTAGTTCGGCTTTCAGACTCTCCAGTGTCCTTGAGAATCTTTTACCCTCATTGGAGAGCTTCAAGAGCTCTACTTCGGCCACATCCCCTGCCTTGAGCCGCGCCTCTGTCTTCTGCCGGACATCTGAAAACGTATCGAGGATACCCTTGAGTGATGTTTCGTTTTCCTTCAAGTAGAGTATCCGGTAATAGGTCTGCTTGAGCTCCGCAAGGGCGTTCAGTGTATCCTGCTCATAGAGGAGGCGCCGGGCATCTCTCTTCTTCCGGGCGACATCGGTCCTTAGCCCTCTCTTTCTTACGATATCGATGGGCTGGCTGATGGAATAAACTTCCTCGGTCTCGCGCTCGCCGTTTTCCACCGACTCGATGTTGTAGTTGAAGGACGGGTTGGAGAGAAGTCCTGCCTCGATCACCCCGGCATCGTATTCCCCAAGTTCGACTTTCTTGGCTTTGAGCTCAAGATTGTTTTCAAGAAACAGTTTTTCAGCATCCTCCAGGCTCATCCCCTGAGCGGCAAAAGCGGCCGGCACCGGGAAGAGCAGGAGAAATCCAATAACCAGATAGCGCATACACGTTGTCTCCTTTCAACTAAACGGTCAATAAATGCTTGAGAATACGCATAAAGGGCTATGCGCATTCTCAATAATGTCGTTACGTGGAGAGTATCTTAGACGATGGGAGGCGAAAGGCCGGAAAATGAGGTGCTAAAGCCCTCGTGGGACCGCTGGAGCGGCGTCCGGCTCGATGATAAGAAAGATGGTTGTATCGGTTGAGGGGGAATGGTATCTATGGCTACTGCTGTCTGCAAAAGGACAGGCGCAGAGGAGACACTGTTTGGTCGTATCGGGGCATTCGAGTCCGAGACCAGAAAGTGAATATGATGGTCATCGCGGGAATGGCCCTCTGTGGCATGCAGTGAGCAGCAATGCGCATCAGAGCGGAGGAAAATCAGATGCTTTATGTTACACTCTGCCTGACCTGAATGGGATAAGGAGATACTGTCTTCAGCCTGGCAGTGGGAAAAGGGAAAGACCGCAATAAAGAGGAAGTAAAGAATAAAGAGCAGCAAGTACTTTTCCCTATGGTTAGTCCGAGACCTCATAGTAAGTTTATTTTACCGATAACTGGTATAGAGTGCAACGGTCAAATTTTGAAGTACAAGCACGGTAAAGCTGAAACTATAGACTGTTACCACATAAATACGCGTAAACCGGAGGAAACCCAATGAGATCCCTTAGTGAACGCAAAACCGTCTTTATTGCACTGTTTTCCTTTCCGATGCTTCTGTTACGGTTGCATCTGCGGGTCACCCTCTTCCTCCCCCTGAAGGGAGATTTTCTTTGAAAAGGATTATCATACGATTTTATCCGTCTCGCGAGATGTCCCCATCTGCGACCCTTTCAGGAGCCTCATACTGTGAACTGTTTGACGATGCCCTGGAGATTTCCGGCCACTTTCGAAAGATCGCTGCTCGCCTGGGCAATCTGGCGGGTCGCGCTCTTGAATTCCACCGATGCCCGGGAGACATGATTGATATCGCCGGACATGTGGTCGATCGTGACGGACTGTTCATTGGATGCCGCGGCTATATGACTGAGCATTTCGGCAATCCTCTCGACCCCGGAGACGATCTCTCTCAACTCCTCGCCTGCATTTTCAGCGAGCCCGACCCCGTGCTCGACCGCTTCCAGGCCTCTGTCCATTGAGCGGGTGGCGACGCCGACTTCCGCCTGGATTTTGCTGATCATGGTACCTATTTCGGATGTTGCCGCAGTGGTTTTTTCCGCAAGCTTTCTCACCTCATCCGCCACAACGGCAAAGCCGCGGCCCTGTTCACCCGCCCGCGCCGCTTCGATGGCGGCATTAAGAGCAAGCAGATTGGTCTGATCGGCAATGTCCTTGATAACGTTGACAACTTCTCCTATCCTCTCCGAGCTCAGGGAAAGATCGCTCATCGTTTTTGCCACCTCCTTGACGGGGGCGGCGGCATCCCTGATTCCGGTAACGGCCTCTTCCACCACCATGCCGCCTTTATTTGCCATTTTCTTCACCTCTGCGGCAAAATCAGCAGCCGAGGATGCGTTTTTAGCGACATCCGTCACGGTGGCGGCCATCTCGTCGGACGAGGCGGCCAGTGCCTGGGCCTGCACTGCCTGGGCCTCGGAACGGCGCTCCAACTGCCCGGTGGTTGCCGAAAGCTGTTCCGAAGCCGAAGCAATCCTGTCCGACTCCCCTCCGATCTGTCGCAAACTCCCGCTCAACTTCTCCTGGATCAGCTCCAGACCTCCGGCAATCATTCCTATTTCGTCTTTCCCGGTAATTCCAATCTTGGCCGTCAGATCTCCGCCGGCAATCGTCTGCACGGCATGCATAATCGTCTGAATGGACCCGGTGATCCTCCGGGCGATGGAAAAACCGGAGAAGGCTACTACGGTGAGCATCGCCAGAGCGACTGCGACGGACAGAGTCGTGGAAAAAGCGATCTGCCGGTTGACGCTCGCCACCATTTCCCTCTGTCTCCCGGATATGGATTTCACGCTCTCCTCTCCTTTCCGGGAGGTCTGCGCGGAGGCGGCCTTTACCGTTTCCACGATACGGCGCATTTCTTCATCACTTTTCAGCGAGGATAGTTTTGCAGAGGCAATACGCTCGATGGCAGTCCGGGACGACCGGATCGCGGCGGACATTTCGTCCATTTTTTTGAGAAGAGCATCCTGTCTGATGACGGGCAGAATTTCCCTGCCTTCCTGGATGCGTTTCTGAAGATGTCCGCTGTCACGCTGCGCCAAGGAAAGATACGAGTGCGTTTCCTCCTCTCCGGTACTCAGCATCACCAGTTTTGAATATTCACTGAGCTGTTTGCCGCCGAGATTGATCTCCGCAACCAACCGTGTGATGGCTGCGGCGGCCTCCTGAAAAACAACGGCGGCGTTCATCGTCTTGCTGCTTCTTGCCATCTCGCCCTCAAGGGTATCGATTACTTCGAAGGTTTTGGCACTTAACGCGCCGACACTGTACAGCATAGATTTTTTAGAGTCGGCGTACTGGCTTTCCACCGCCGGATTGGCGAGGGATTTCTTCTTGAGATCGATGAGCCCGGATTCGGCGTTCATCTGCCGGTAGGCAACGGCGACACCGGTCTTGATTTCACCGATGAGTGCCGGATCGCCGCTTTCCGCGGGCATGCCTGTCACGGAATCGGCAATCGCCTTGAAGCGGTCCGCAAAGGGGGTAAGCTTGAACCTGTTCTTCACCCCTTCCATTTCGTTGATTCCAAGTTCCAGGTCCTTCAAACGGGCCTGGAGAGTGAGGATTTTTTTAATCGAGGCGTTGTTCCTGCTGCTCACCATCCTCGACTCGGACAAATCGGCGTTGGCTTTGCTGTTTACCCTGCCGACCTCTTTTGTCACTTCCGCGATCACCGCCTCCACCTTTTTCAGATTGGAGGACATATTTTCCGATTCCTTCCGTAACGAACTCGTATCGGCGATTTTTTGCGAGACCGCTCTGCTTACCAGTTCCTTGAGATTGGAAAGCTCGCTCATATTTTCCGCTGCGCCGGTTACCCCCAGTGTCTCAAGCTCGTGTGCAAGCTCTCCCACTTTCCTGAGAGTCCTCTCAATAGAAGCGGAAATCTCCAGCACTTCTTTCTCTTCGGCGGCTACCGACATGCGCATGAACTCCGCCGATATCTTCTCGACATTCTGCTGCAACTCGATTGTTTTTACCTGCGCGGGGGTTGATTGGGACGTCAACGCCCCTACGCTCGCCCTGATACTCATGGTTGAATAATAGTTGATCCCGACGACGATGATAAACGCGCAGGAGACGCCCCCGACCAAAACCTGCAGCTTCCTTTTTATATTCATAAGTACCCCTGCTCTTTATCCCATGCGGCTGACGGTGTGTTTATTTTAGTCCTGTAACCGGCGCTGCCTTTCCGCCCTGCACGCGGGTAAGGAACACCGAATCCGACCCCTGATGATCATCCGCGCCGAAGGTGAGCGAAACGCCGCCGAGATCCACCCCCTTCATTCCCTCAAAAATTTCGATGAGCCTCTCCCTTGTAACCTCTTTGCCGGCCCTTTCGAGAGCGAGCACCATGGCCTTTGCCGTTATACAGCCTTCAAGGTTTACATACCCGAGCTTTTCGCCCTTGAGAAGGGCGGCGCATTCCGCCACGACCTTGACGCTCGGGTCATGGGGCGACGGGACGACCTGTGAGATGATCACTCCCTCCCCCGCGGCACCAGCAGCGGAGATAAAGGAGTCGGTGCCGACGAAAGAAACCGTTGCCATGGGGACATTCAGACCCGACTGCCTGGCTTTTTGCACAAACACGGCCAGGGGAGCGTACGGGCCGACCAGGACGAGGGCGTCCGGATTCGCCGCCGAGACAGCGGCAAGTCCGGATTCCACGGCAACGGTATTCCTTTGAAAAGTACCCTTTGCCGCCACTTCCAGACCCCTCTTCTTCAGCGCCTTCCCGGTCCCGGAAAGGACCGCGGTGCCGAAACTGTCATCCTGATAGAAAACCGCTATTTTCCTGAGACCCGCGTCAACGAAAGCGCCGACAAACCTGTCTGCCTCGTCGTCATAACTTGCACGGATATTGATAATTTCACGGGTGACAGGACTCCGCAGGGACATAGCCCCGGTAAAAAAGCCGATACCGGGCACTTTGTACTCCGCGAGCACCGGTTTGATGGCGTTTCCCGTGGGAGTGCCGACAAAGCCTATGAAGGCGAAAATTTTTTCGCTCTCTATGAGACGCAGGGTTTCATCCACGGCTTTGTTGGGCTCATAGCCGTCATCGCCCACAACAAGATCGATCTTCCGTCCGTTGATTCCTCCCTTCGTGTTCACCTCGTCAAAGACAGCCCTGATGCCGGCGGCCATGCCTTTCCCGAGACCACTCGCCGATCCCGTCTGGACATTCACCATCCCGATCTTCAACCCGGTATCGGTGATGCCGGGATCGGCAGCGAAAACCGGCGTGAGCAAAAAAATCATCACTGCTGCCACTACTACTCCGATATGTGCCATTGTGCGCCTCCTGACGGTAGTTCCCGGAGCCGAAGACTCCGGTGAGAGCGCTATCCGGTACCTGAAGGACCCGCTTCCGTAAGTGCTGGTAGTAAAACACAAATTTCGATCCATGTCCACAGAATTCAGAAAGCGGGAGGGACACCTCCGGACGGTACGTGCATGAATATTTCCTTTGAACCTGCTACAATTAGTGCACTGGAATTTCAGGGTGTGCCTCCACACCCCAGAGGGAGGAAACGATGAGATATACACTTGCAGCAACTGTCCTCGCGGCAGGACTTCTCTTCTCCGGATGCACGGGGGACAAGGCGGCGGAGCTGTACGATACGGCAAAATTCGAAGAACTGCAGAACAACAAGGAGCATGCGGTGCAGTTGTATGAGGAGATTGTTGCGAAGTACCCCCGAAGCGATTACGCGAAGAAGGCTGAAGAGAGGTTGGCCGAGCTGAAAGGAAAGAGGCCGTAAGCTCCGGCAAGGCGAAGCAGGAGGGGGCAATGAAGAGCTATCGCAAGGAATTATGGTTCACCGTGCCCTCCCGGAGGGGGTTTCTCAATATCACCCCCCAGGTGGAGGAGTGCCTGCGCGAAAGCGGGATCAGGGAAGGGTTGGTGCTGGTCAACGCCATGCATATTACCGCCTCCGTTTTTATCAATGACGACGAACCGGGCCTGCACCGGGACTTCGACGTATGGCTTGAAAAGCTTGCGCCCCATGATCCGGTCGGCCAGTATCGCCATAATGTCGGTGAAGACAACGCCGACGCCCACCTCAAGCGGCAGATTATGGGAAGGGAGGTCGTGGTCGCCGTTACGGAGGGCGCCCTCGACTTCGGCCCCTGGGAGCAGATTTTTTACGGGGAATTCGATGGAAGGAGAAAGAAGAGGGTTCTGGTTAAGATTATCGGGGAATAGCAGCGCGGTGAAAACTCCGAGGAGTGGAGCGACTGAAAAATTGGTAATGAGCAGACCCTTAAATGATGAAATGACGCGGACGACTCAAGTTTTCAGGTGAGTAAGAGAAGTTTACGGAGGTGAATGAGGCAGCAGTGGAAGAAACTACAATAGTTTTAAAATTCCCGTCTCAATGCAGTTTAAGTACCCTGATTTTTGCACAATCGGGCTTGCTTTCTGATTTCAATGCGAGCCTCTCCACTTCCAACGAAAAGATTCTCTTTGACTGCGAAAGTGTTAAGTTTATCAGGCCATTCTGCGCAAATCTTCTGTCGGCAATGATGCTGTCTCATATCAAAAGAGGCACTGCAGTCTTTATCAAAATTCCACATAACCAGAGTGTGCTGAAGTATTTGAAAGATCTAGGCTTTTTCGAGGAGTTTATTATTAATCAGGAGAAAGTAACCTGTACGCCGCGAAGTACTTCCGTGGCTCTCAAAAAACTTGAGAGCGTTGACGGAACATATCTTGATAACATCACGAAGTGGCTGAATTGTAATGCCGAGATCCCTTTTCAGGTGGCCCAGGATCTTGTATCGATAAGCCTTTTGGAAGCAATAAATAATGTGTTTGATCATAGTCAATCGGAAATCGGCTGCTATGTCTCAGCGCAGGCCTATCATAGAGAAAATAGGCTGATACTTTCTATTCTTGACCTGGGGATAGGACTTTTTAATTCTCTGAAGACAGTTTATCCAGAGATAAAAAACGATCCGGAAGCAATCAGTCGAGCAATTCTGGAAGGTGTTTCAAGTAAGCGAACCATTGAGAAAAAGGTGAGGGGAGTAGGATTGACAAATATCAGCGGCTTTCTGAAAGGAAGAGGAGAGATGGAAATTGTCTCCTATCAGGGTTATTGGAAACAGCGACACGACGGCGCAATAGAAATCAGAGATCTGAGTTGTCCCTTACGTGGGACCTGTGTTAATCTTTCAATAGATAAGCATAGTGTTCTTGAAATTGTTGATCCTGATGAAGCAGTTTGGGGTGAATAGATGGAGACCATAAAAATTGTTGATATTGTTGGAGATAAATGTACAGGATATGCAGAGGGTAGGAAAATATTTGATATCCTGAACGGTCTTCTATTGCAAGGCCTCACTATTGTGGTGGATATGGACGGCATATCCTTTTCTTCCTCTTCGTTTTATAACGCTGCGTTCGGTGAGCTGATTATAAAATACGATCTTGCCTTTTTGAAAGATAAATTACATTTTAAGAACTTCTCCGCCAAGGACAGGTTTCTGTTTTCCAGAAGCATCTCTCTAGCCAAAAAAGTCAAAGAAGAAGTTGCATGATGCTGACACCTGGGATTTCATCTGTACTATTATATAAGAATCCCGTCCTGTGTCGTTAAGAAATATCCTCTTGGAAGAAGCACGGAAGTAGAAAAGACAGAATATGGAGGGGAGGCCCTTGTCTTCCATATTCTGTCTTCATTGTGTGTGCTTCAGAGCCTGTAAAATATTTTGTGTAAGTAGCCTTCTGGGGTACAATAGCAGACCACCCCGGAGGGAGAACGCATGAAGAAGATACGATCTGAACTGATTGACGAACTCGTAAAAGACTACCAGAAACCT
>NSJL01000047.1 GCA_002634385.1 Nitrospira sp. | reverse complement strand
CCAGCACCTTCGTTATCGCCGCCGTCAGCGTCGTCTTCCCATGGTCGACATGCCCGATCGTCCCCACATTCACATGCGGCTTTACCCTCTCAAACTTTGCCTTTCCCATTTCTCCTCCTTGCTTGAAAAAACGTAACGACCTACGACTGCCATTTTATGGTTTAGGATTCTCAGGCTTGCTTACCGCAAATAATATAAGGAATAAAGCAATCATACACCATGAATCCTTCGCATCATGAAGAGCCCATGACCGGAATCGAACCGGTGACCTCTTCCTTACCAAGGAAGTGCTCTGCCGACTGAGCTACATGGGCATTTATCCATTCAGGCCACCTGCACGGGGCCTGAATGTCATTTTCTTTGGAGCGGGAAACGGGATTCGAACCCGCGACCCTCAGCTTGGAAGGCTGACGCTCTACCACTGAGCTACTCCCGCACACGAGAAATAAGATACAAGACAGCAGCGGAAAACATTATTATACCATTTTCCGGAACAAAGTGCCTGAAAATGCATTTTTTCCACGTCATGTTGTGTTTCTGGTGGAGAGGGGAGGATTCGAACCTCCGAAGGCAGAGCCGGCAGATTTACAGTCTGCTCCCTTTGGCCGCTCGGGAACCTCTCCTATTGTGAAAGCCGGAAGTGAGGATCGGGAAGGAAGAGATGGGGATTCCGCACCCTTGTCTTCCGTCAACACTTCTTACCGTCAACCGCTTCTTTTTCGTTGTCTTTCAATGCTCCCGGTCAATACTTCTGGAGCCACCGAAGGGATTCGAACCCCCGACCTGATGATTACAAATCAACTGCTCTACCAACTGAGCTACGGTGGCAATAACTTAATAATATAGGGTAATTATTTTACCCTTGTCAACTAGAAAATTGCAACCTTCTTCTCACGTCCGTACCCTCTCCCGTTTTCCCGGAAACGGAACGGCACCCTTTCGAGCCGCTCTACATACAGCCGGCACGGCAGCATGGCAGGAGGTGAATTCTCATTTTTCCCTTATTTCTTAATTGTAAAACATTTTTATTCATAAAACATCAAGGGGACTCCGGAAGGTGGTGGTGGAAAAGGGGGGGGTGCTTTCAATTGACTTTTCCGGAAATATTCTATTAATCTAAGTGTTTCCGGGTGTTTCCGGTTTCATTGTTTCGGGGCGTAGCGCAGTCTGGCTAGCGCACCTGCCTTGGGAGCAGGGGGTCGGAGGTTCGAATCCTCTCGCCCCGACCACGCTTCGCTGAACGCCCATAGTTGACAGATCACGGAAGAGAGAGCGGCATCCTTATCCCCTCTGGACACTTCCATGATCCATGAAGGAAAGAATGCGCCTGTAGCTCAGTTGGATAGAGCAACTGCCTTCTAAGCAGTGGGCCAGGGGTTCGAATCCCTTCAGGCGCGCCAAAAATTCCTTGCGGGGGACGTTACAGGCGGTTCCTCTTCAGTCGCTATGCTTACATGAAGAGAGCCGTCGGTCTATCCTGCACCAGCCGGCAGGGCTGGTAGGGCAGGACAGGTATGGTGGGCGTAGCTCAATGGCAGAGCACTGGACTGTGGCTCCAGGTGTTGCGGGTTCGAGCCCCGTCGTCCACCCCATTTCCGCTGTCCCGGTTCCTGTCCTGGTTTCATTCTCTTCTGTCTCTACCTCTACCTTTACCTGCCTTTTTACGCTCCCCCCTCCTCCGCCACCCAAGGGCCAGCAACAGCACCACGCCGAGGAAACCCGCGATAAAAAGGTAAGGGATCGGCGCAGACGATGCCCCTGTCGTACCGACTTCCTGCATCTCGTACCCCTCGACTTTTCCGTCCTTGCCCCCCTCTTGCCCCTCTCCACCCGGGGCGCTTTGGGGAGCACGGAGCGTCTTTCCCACGGCAGCCTTCTGAGAGGAAACACCCCCGTCCGCCCTGCCGGAGCTCTTTGCCGGATTTTTGGCCGGATTCCTGACCGTGTCAAGCGCCTTCATAAGATCCTGCGCATGGTTCCGAAAACCGGGGACCGAGAGGAGCACCGATGCGGTAAACCTGGTGAGAAGCGGGTTGTTGCAGGTATGGTCGCAGCAGGCAAGACCTACGGCCTTCGCGGTCTCCGCGTACTCCTTCGAAAGGGTCTCGACGACCTTCCGCTCGGGTTTCCAATACTCCTTTCTCACGGACTCGAGCATCCGCGCGACCATCGACTGGTATGCCCACATATTCTTCGCCTTCCCGAAAAGCTGTTTGATATCCAGCCCGTTTTTGTCCAGAACGTAGGTTTCGTACATCTCGTTCCATTTTGCCGCATCCACCGCTTCGGGCACCGTCACCTGCCAGCCCCAGAGGTGCTCGATGACCTGGTGCATGAATTTCGCCCCCGCGTATCCTTCCTTCATCATTCCTTTAATCCACTCGGGATTGAGATACCGCGTCCGCATCTCCCGGCCCATGGCCTTGTCCAGGGATTCCTGCTTCGGCAGTGCCGGATTGGAAATATCGGTGATGTATACCTCGGGTGTCTTGCCGTCAAGAGCACGGATGGCCATGGCAGCCCCCCCCAGGTACTGGAAGTAGTCGTCGTTGTCAAGGGTCGCGAAAAGATTTCCGGAGCTGCTGTGGACCGCCATCCTGGACCCCGAGAGCGCCCGTTTGAAGAGCATACTGTTCACTTCCTCCCTGTCTCCTGCCGGGCTCCGGACGGCGACACGCTCCCCCCAGAACCCCTGTCCGAAGGGATGGCTCATTCTTTTGAAATAGACGTCGGAAACCTGGCGCTCACTGCTCCAGGTGTTGGACATGGTGATAACCGTATCGATACCGGTGCCGTAGGAGCCGGGCTCCTCAGTGAAGATCCTTACCGATGCAAGCCGTTCCGCCCTCTCCTCTTCGATACCCTTTTTGAGAAGCAGCTCCTTCGTCCTGCTCACATTTGCCCTGATAGTGTTGTCTTCCTCCTTCTGCTCCCGGGCAAGACTGACGGCATTGTCGAGGAGCACCATGAGATTGGGGAAAAGATCCCGGTAGAGCCCTGTCGGAAGAATGGTCACATCGATCCGCTGCCTGCCCAGGTCACTGCGCGGGAGCGCCTCGATGCCGATCACCCGCCCGCGCTCGTCCCACCGGGGCCTTATTCCCATGAGATGCATGATCTGGGATTCCATGACCCCCTCATGCCGGATGGTCTCGATGGCAAAGAGATTCATGGTAAGCTTGTCGGGATAGATGCCGTGCCGTTCCCGGTACCCCTCCGTCAGCTCCTTTGCCAGCTTCGCCCCCATTGCATAGATGCCGGGAGTCGGAATCTTGGTGGGATCAAAGGCATACGGGTTCTTCCCGGTGGGCAGGGAGTCCGGGTTCCGCAGGGGGTCGTTCCCCTGTCCGGCAGGGACATATCTGCCCGCCAGGGCATTGATGAAAGCATCGAGCTCCTTTTCCCCGCTCTCCGCAATGCGCTTCTCGAGGTCCGCACGCCGCCTCGCCCTCTCCTCTCCGGTCAGCCCCTTTTCCAGGGCGAGAATCGCCCCGGCAGTGGACTTCCGGGCACGCTCATCGGGAGACTTCCCGAAGGTATGCAGCCCGAAGGGGGTCTGTTTTTCGGCGATCTCCTTCAGATAGTGCTCGACCTCCTCCATTTCCTCATCGTCCGTAATCCCGGTGAGCCCCAGGTCCTTGAGCAGCCCCATTTTTTTCGCTGCATGGTTTATTTCCGCACGCTTCGCTTCCGCGACAGAGGGACTCTTCTCCTTTGCCACCGTGTAATCGACAATAAGGCTCGCAAGCTCCCGGAGCTCCCGGTTCAACCCGGCACTGTCGAAGGGCGGCGTCATGTGGCTGATGTTCACCGCCATTCCCCGCCGCTTTGCCTGGAGCCCCTCCCCCACATTATCTACGATATACGGATAGATATTCGGCATGTCCTGTATCAGCGCCTCCGCGGGGTCGTCTTCGCCGAACCCCACCTCCTTGCCCGAAAGCCACTCGTGGGTGCCATGGGTGCCGATATGGGCTACGGCATCGGCCCCGAATTCGTTTTTCAGCCAGAGGTAAAAAGCGACATACTGGTGATGAGGGGGTGTTTTGGTATCATGGTACGCCTTCTTCACGTCCTGCTCCACTCCCCTCGAGGGCTGGGGGGTAAAGAGGATATTCCCGTACCGGAGGGCGGGGAGGACAAAGAATCTCCTTCCCCGCTCGTCCTGCCATATCATGACAGAGCTTTTTTCCGGCGGCCCCCAGCTCTTCAGGATCTCCTTTCTGAGTCCCTCCGGCAGTCTCCCGAACCACTGTGCATAGGTATCCACCGGGAGAAGCACCGCCCTGCCGCTCCGTGCCAGCCTGTCGAGCTCCCCCTGCGCCCAATTGCCGAGGTTCCGCGCATAGGTAAAGATTTCATTGAAAAGAGTCCGCTTCTCGAGGTCCTCCTGTCCCGCGTCGTACCCTTCGGCGAGGAGCCGTTTCCGTATCTCCCAGAGGCTCTCGGGCAGGACATTGAGGTAGGAGGCCCCGATATTCTGTTTCCCCGGAGGATAGTTGTAGTAAATAAGCGCAATCTTCTTTTCTTTATTGGGTTTTTCCTGCAGCGTGATCCACGCCCTGACCCGGAGGGCGAGGCGCTGAATCCGGCCGGGAAGGGGCATCTCTTCCACATACTCGACCCCCGTCCCGGGGTCCCGCATGGTTTCCTTCGTGGCAATCACCGTGGGCTGGATAATCCCCGCCATTTCGGGCTGCGCTACCTGCCAGGTACGCTCGAGGATGTCGAGCCCCACCGGGGAACGCTCCCACTCGTCCCGCGACAGGCGGTACAGCACGATGGCGTTGATCACCGGGACATTGAGCCTGCTCAGCAGGGGGATGAGGGCGGCCGGCTTCACCCCTACCTTCATTCCCACCGCTATGACCGTTCTGACCCGGGCCTCGCCTTTCCCGGTGAAAAAGAACCGTTCCACCGGGGCCTCGGGGGGAAACCCGAACACCGGAAGGACATTGAGCCCCTCGTCCTCGAGGCGCGTGATAAGAGCGTCGAGATAGGGCGACCGCCCCGGCTCGAGGGTGTTCCGGTAAAAGACGATCCCGACCCATGGCCTGTCAGGGCGGCAGGAAGGGCATGCCTTTGCGTAGTCGTCGAAGCTCTCGAAGACCTTTCCCGTGGTATGCTCATAGATCCCGGACTCAGGGGGCTTTACGGGCGGTGCAAAGGGAACGCGGAAGGCAAAATCCTTCTTCAGGGCATAGAGGATCATATTCTTTATATTCCCGGCCCCTCCTGCGCTGTAATACTCGGAGATGCGCGCGTCGAGCCGGATGCCTCTCTCCCGGTGGTCGGGGTCGTAGGCCCCGCCCACGGCATACACTTTGCCCCCCTTCTTGATCACCTCCGCAAGCTCGGGGGCGAGGGCATCGGAAAGCTCCCTTCCCATGATCAGGATTATCACCAGCTTCGATGCCTTCAGGGCGGAAAGGTCACGGTTGCGGATATCCCGGGAGGGGTAGGTATGGAAGGAAACATGCTCCAGCTCCGGATGCTCTCTCTTTAATGTTTTGACCGCTTCGAGGGCGGTCCGGGTATAGGTATCGCCGAGCAGGAGACTCACTCCCAAAGGCTCGGCATGGGCGGAAAGGGCAAAGAGGCAGGTGAGCACCAAGCTGAAGAGAAGCCTATTCAGGAACATAGACCATCCTCCCGTCTTTGAGCTGATACGCGGTCCCGAGCCGCACGCCCTCACCGCCCATTTTTTTATCCGTCACTTTCCGCACCTTGACCTCCTTGCCCTTCTTGGTGATGATCTCCACCGTACCGTCTTCGTTCTTTTTCGTGATGGTCATTTCGGACCGGGGGTTCAGCATATCGAGCATGTTGTGCGCCATGAAGAGGGCGATCATCATGCTCACGATAAAGACAACGCTCGCATCAAAAAGGTTCGCAACCCCCGCGATGGGGTCCTCCAGGGGCTGCTCATACCGCTCAAACCGTCTCCGTCTCTTCAGAAACCTCATCGTACACCTCCCTGGTATCCAACTCCCCGGCCGTTATGGTCGTATTCCCCCTGGTCGCTCCGAGGGCAAGCTCGGTAAGGTACTCCATTTCCCTCATATCCGCACGCACCCACTTCTCCCGCGCCAGCGACATGAGATAGGCGACGATCCCGCAGGCAAGCCCCACAACGGTCGCGGTGAACGCCGTCACCATACTTCCCGCCATTTTGGGCATATCTCCCTGGGCAAGGGCGGAGAGGGAAATTCCCATGGGAATCAGGGTCCCCATAAGTCCGAGGGCGGGTCCGACCCGGATGGCGAAGCGTACCCGGTCGAGGGACTTCACCAGCTCGAGCTCCGCTATCTGGAGGAGCCGCTCCAGCTTCACCCCGAGGAGAGACGCGGTCCCCGCTGCGGCAGTCCGGGCCTCCGCTTCCAGCGTCTCCCGGTATGCATCCACGGGGAAACAGACTCCCCTCCGGCGCTCGATCCATTCCCGGAGAAACCCTCCGAGGGCAATAATCATCCAGAAGGTAAGCAGGACGAGTCCCGCCACCACCGGGAAGAAGAGCGCCGAGGAGATGATATAAAGGAAAGTCTCCAGCCCTGCGAGGATATTCATCGTCCACCTCCCTGCCGTACAAAAAGAAGATATCCGGTCAGGAACGCGGCAGAAAGCATTATAGCCACCCCGAGCATATCGCTGACCGGGAGACTGCCGCCTTCACTGACAAAGGAGGAGTAAATGCCCCGCGCCTCCTCGATCTTTGCGGGCAGGTACAGGGAGGTAATGAAATAGAGGCCGATCCCGATCATCCCCACTCCGAGCCCCGTCCCGGACCGCTCACTCTGCCGGAAACGTACCACCTTCGAGAGGGCAAGGGAGAGAGTGGCAAAGGTAGTCCCCAGCAGAAGGCCCACTATCGCGGGGGGCAGGGCGATAACGCTCAGCGCCGACCAGGTGGAGAAGGTCATGGCGGTAAGGCACACCGGACAGGGGAGGAGAAGGAGCAGGACCGGACGGATCATGCGGTTCGCAGCGCCCGCCGGCGGAGCGGCCTCCTTTCCCGGTCCACCCCCTGTCTCGTGCCTCCGGGCGCGCACCAGGCTTATTCCCCAGGCGATCATCCCCGCCGCCATCAGGGCATGGAGATACGGCCCCCGTTTGAGGGCCGGTCCCAGCAGCTCCATGATCCATCCTGAAAAAACGGCAAGGAGCACAAAGAGAGCAAGGTACGACAACAGCACCGCATACATGCCTTTTCCCGTGATCCTGCCGAAGCCGAGGCCGAAGCCCACCTTTACCGAGAAAATTCCTAGGCTGAAAAGCATGCCGCCGATCCAGAGAATGATATTCAGATCCATTTCTTCCCTCACTCCCCGGCCTTTGCCTGTTTGCACGCATGCCGGCTGTCGGCGCTCTTGGGGGGGAGCGTGAAGCCGTTCTGCTTCTCAAGGGCGACCAGCACCGCTTCGTATACAGCCTTCCCGATGAGCTCTCCGATCTTGCTGTGGCCGCCGGTCTGCGTCACCACCGGCCCGATATTCCCCGAAACCACCATGATGCTGTCGGTACCCGTTCCGGTCGCCTGGATCCCCTTCGTATAGCTGCTGGGCACCTTCAGGTCCTGGAAAGCCGCAGTCTTTGCCTCGGTGGCGGTGATGACCGCCCGGGCCATGGCTCCGTCCGTGAGCCGCGCATCGGTCAGGATGAGAATATTCACCGTACCTTTCGGCTCTTCTCCTCCCTCGACAAACGTCCCCTCGTCGACCCCCGTCCGCAGGGCATTGGTCTCCGCCCCGGCCGTCACCAGCACCGTGACGGTAAAGGGCTTGAAAACCCTGGTGACCACCGCAAGGTTGTCCATGTCCGCGGCAGTGCCGGTCTGGGCGACGGCATCGGTGGATATCTCGAGCTGCCCGGCGATTCTCTCCCGGATCTTTCTCAGATAGACCTTGCCCCCCACCTCTTGCTCCGTCTTCAGCACCTGACACATCGAGAGCCATAACTGCGGCTGTGCCGCATGGTTCACCACTGCCCTGGCGTCGACCAGTCCATCCGTGGTCGAAAGGACCCGTCTCTTTTCCGGAAAGTGGATGACCAGGCTCTTTTCCCACATACCGTCCCTCTCGGATTTCATGACCTCCGCCTTCGAAAAAAGGCCCTGAGGCAGGGGAATCTCCCCCGCCTCCAGGGTAAAGGAGGAAGTGGCAATGAATAAGAGACAAAGGATGAGAGAGAGCAGCCAATACGCAGAAACGGCAGGTATTCTCGATATTTTTTTCATGACTTTCCATCTCCTTTTTTCGCAATTACCGGTCTTAGAAATGGACCGAGAGGCCGCCGAACACTTCCACGGGCGGCATGGGGTAAAAAATTCCACCCTTGCTGTAAAGGTTGTACTCCTTATTGAACAGGTTCTTCCCGATAAGGAAAATCTCGCTCTTCACCTTCCCCCCGAACAGCTTCAACTTCTGACTCACCTTCCCGTTCGTCACCCCGTAACTCCAGGATTCGGGCTTGGACCCATACCCCATGTAGTACGATACATACTGTTCCTCGATCGATGCCGTAAAGCCCCCTAGGGTCTTGTAGACGATGTCTCCCTTGACCGTATGCCGCGGCATGAAGGTTATTTTCTGGCCGGTAACCATGTCCGTGGGGTCCTGGTAATAGTAGCTGGCGAACAGGGTGACACGACCCAGGGCAAGATCCGCATTCACTTCCACTCCCCTGATACGCGCCTCGCTGATGTTCGTGGGCATCCACTTGCCCGTGGCATCGGGCGCCCACTGGATAAGGTCCTCCACCTCCTTGTGGAACACCAGCGCCTTTGCCGTAAGTCCTTTCAGGATCTTCTGCTCGACGGACAGCTCATACTCGGTGGACTTCTCCGGCTTGAGGGAGGGGTTTCCTGCTGTAAAGCCTGTATCGGGCCAGTACAGGTCGTTGAAGGTCGGGATCCGGTATCCCATCCCGGCCGCTCCCCGCAGGATCGTGTTCTCGAAAGGCCGGTAGAGCACCGATACCCTGGGGGTAAAACGGGACCCCTCGTCGAAATCGTCATACCGCACCCCGGCGGTAAGGGTTGCGTTCTTCAGGAACGCGAATTCGTCCTGCACGAAGAGGCCCTTTCGCGTCCGCTCGCGCTCCCCGATCTGCGTTCCCTCCGCCTTTTCGGGAATCAGCTCGACCCCGGAAGTGACGGCGTGGGCATTCCCGATGAAGAGAGTATGCTGAAGAGCACCCCCGGTGACGGTCGTTTCGATGGTGCCGGTCGACCGGGTGGAGAGGGAGAAGAGCTCCGCGTAGTGGCGATAGAGATCGAAGCGGAATGTCTTGAAGTTCACCGTAGCTCCCAAGAAGGAGTTGATGTCCCGCTGCCTGCTGGTGGGGGTGGGAAAGGTAGCCGACCCCGGAACTCCCGCACTCCGGTAGCCGTAGTCGGCATTCAGCGTTATCGTCGCCTCGTTGGAAAAGGTATAGGTAAGCTTCCCGTTCACCCCCCAGAGATCATAGTCGGTGTTCTCTCTAAAACCGTTGGATTCTTCCTTGGTCGCACCGAGGACAAAGCCGAGCTTCCCCGTCCTCCCAGTGGTGCTAAGGGTGTAATTCCTGGTATCGTGGCTCCCGTAGTATGCGGAGAGGGTCGCCTCGGGGGTATCGGGGATTTTCGTGATGATGTTGATAACGCCCCCCATCGCCTCGGCTCCGTACAGGGCCGACGAGGCCCCCCGCAGCACTTCGATGCGCTCGATTGTTTCGAGGGGGACAAGCAGGTTGTTTAGGTCGAAGTACCCCGATGTGGGGGAGTTAAGCCGCTTTCCGTCAATAAGGACGAGCACCTGCCCGGCGGTAGACCCCCGCAGGGAGGGGGAGGCAAGGGATCCCCGGTTTCCGTAGGTGGTGATGCTAAGACCGGGCACTTCGTTCAACACTTCCTTCACGGTACGATAACTGCGGTTTTTGATCTCCTGGCCGGTGATGACGGTGACATTCTCGGCAATCTCTTCCGGAGACCTCTCGGTGCGTGTCGCCGTGACTACCACTTCTTTCACTTTGTGCGCTTCTTCGGAAAAGGCGGGAGCAAGAGTGAACAAGAGCGCGAAAAGCGCGAAAAGGACAACTTTATTCATGCAGATCCTCCCGGAAATTATTCATCTGTCTCTGCAGCGGGACAGGGTTGCCGCCCGTTGCAATTACCAGGGTGTGCAGGCAGACTGTGTTCGTCGCCTATACACCCGAGTTCCGGGATTCGAAATCCTCTCTCTTCTCAGCGCTCGGAGCGCTTTACAGCGGTATCTATTTCACTACGCTATCTGTAGTGCCTGCACTGCCTCCCCTTTCACCTCCCTCTCCCTGCCTATGCGCTGCACATACCCGCACTTCGGGCATTTGATCTCCACCACTTCCACTTCGCCCTTCATAAGGAGCCGGTTGCATTTCCTGCAGCGGATATCTCTCATATGGCGGCTCATGTCCTCTCTTCCGGTCTCGTTCTCCATCAAATCCCTCCCCCTTACGACCTGAGACGATACGTAATCGGTATATCCAGCTCTATATCCACACCAGCGCTATGCTTATAGGGGAACACCTTTTTGATCAGGGAGAGAGCGCTCTCGTCGAGGACCGGGGACCCCGAGGATCTCTGTATCCGGTTTTCAATGAGGTCGCCCGTTCCGTTCACTTTGACAGACACGATCACGGTACCCTCTACCCCCCTCCTCCGTGCGGCAAAAGGATAGCTCTTCAGGGCCTCAATCCTGCCCCTGATCCCCTCAGCGATCCCTGAGGTATCAACTTTTGCTCCGGACCTTCCCCCTTCCCGCGCCGCCGTATTCAGTGAAGCCGTACGTACCGGATGATCGGCGGCGCCTCCTGCTGAGGACGCGGCAGCCGGCTGCGGAGACGCCGACCCCGAAACACTCCCCGGAATCGCCGCCTCCCCGCCCGACCGGAGCGCAGGAGCCTCTTTGACCGGCACATCCCGGGTAAGTGACGCCGCTACCGGCTGCGCCGCACGGGGGGCTTCCTCTCTCGGAGAGGGCGCCGACGGCGTCCTCTCCGCCTTCTGTGCCGCATCTGCGGCCGGAGCAGCGGCTTTCAGCGTGCGGGTACGCGCCGCCGGCCGAGCGGCGGCGGTCTCCACGATTTCAAGGTCGAATTCCATCGGCATCAGCCTGTTCTTTGCGGTCAGGGCGGAAAGAGTGCCGCCGATGCCAGCGAAGGCGGCAAAAATGAGGGTGTGAAGGGCAAGGGAGAACTGCAGCGCTTTGCCATGGCGGTTCACCGGATCACCTCCGTCTGGAGGCGCACCTTACTGAACCCGCTGTTTTTCAGGGTATCCATGACATCGACAAAACGCTGAAGGCTGATGGTCCGGTCGGCCCTGATGACAACCGGGGTGTCCCTGTCCAACGGCCCCAATGCGGCAATGATCTCGTTCAGCACGAGCGGCCTGGAATTAAGGAAGACATTCCCCTGCTTATCGATATCGATCACCTGGGGTCTCTTTTCCGCTTCGTGCCGTTTTGAAGCCTTCGGCAGCTCGACAGGCATGGCCCCGGTGGCGATGAAGGTCGAGGTGGTGAGGACAATGGTCAGAAGCACCAGCATGATGTCCACAAGGGGAATGACGTTCATGGAATTGAAGCCTCTATCGTCCATGGCGGATCTCCCACTGCATGAGAATGGTTTTCTCTTTTCGCAGCAGAAGATTATAGAACGCCACCGAAGGAATTGCGACGAGGAGGCCTGCCGCGGTCGCCTTCAGCGCAAGAGCGAGGCCGACCATGATCTTTCCGGTATCCATGATCCCCTGGCTGCCGATGGTATGGAAGGTGAGCATGATCCCGAGCACCGTACCGAGCAGCCCTATGTACGGGGCATTGCTGCCGATAAGCGCAATGAGGTGAAGCTTTCCGGTGAGTGCGAGCTCGAGGGATTTTTTATCGGGGTAGGCCGCCACGTCGACCTGCTTGTAAAACAGGTACCGTTCGGCGGCGAGCGCGACGGAGATGATGCTTAAAAGGGCGAGTACGCCCATAACGCCATAGTCAATAGAGGCGGATAACCAAACCATTTTCTCCTCCCACGAGAAAATCAGGTTAATAATAGGCATGGATAGGTCTTCCGGCTCAGGGCTACCTACTCACCCGCCTTCCCATCCTGGTCCGCCAGGACAGTGGCTTATGGTTGGGCTTTCGTTCCCTTCACGGCTGCGGGGCAGCGGGAGAATTTCACTCCTCTTCCCTGACTTCCAGCCATCAGGTTCACTACTGATACTTCATAAAGAGGCCGGTCCGCTTTTAAGACCGGTTTTGTCCTCTCAATGAAAATTACGCTAAATCATGTCGACTCATTTTGTCAATAAAAAAATTCATTGGGAGGCAACGAGCGTTGAAAGTCCGCCCTTTTCCTTTCGCTTCGAAGCAGATAAAGAATGATCTGAACAGGGGCTCCTCGGGTAGGGGTCTAGAGGGCACCCCCTGCCCCCCTATGTCTGTTTCGGAATCCGTCACCCCGGAGAGAGTCAGAATCCCTTAAAGCCGTCACCCCGGCGGAAGCCGGAGTCCAGAGTCTTTGAAAAGGACTGGATCCCGGCTCTTGTCCCGGGATGACGGCACAGAGAAAAGAGAAGGGAGGAAGGGAGATGTCGTCTACGGAGTGAGGAATCTCTTTTTCTGTTTCTCTCTCTCCCTTTACCTGTTCTTTCCCCTCGCCCCGTCCGTGCTTTTCCTGTACAATAGAAATAAGAATGCCGGGGCACCGCCGGGACCAGCAGGTGCAGAAGATGCGCCTGTAGCTCAGTTGGATAGAGCAACTGCCTTCTAAGCAGTGGGCCAGGGGTTCGAATCCCTTCAGGCGCACCATCTCCTCCGGGAGGTATGGTTTTTATTCCGGCAGAGGGGGAGCATAAAGTTTGACACGGCATACCCAACTTTGTTTTACTAGTAAATGACTGCTGCCAACGGATACAGCTCCGTTGCCCGGTGGGCGTAGCTCAACGGTCAGAGTACTGGACTGTGGCTCCAGGTGTTGGGGGTTCGAGTCCCCTCGCCCACCCCACTAAAAAAGCATAGGTTTCGAACTCCAAATCCCTGCACGTATTTGGAGGGGAACGCCGGATTCCCGAAAGCTTTTGCCTTATGCAGTCTGCATTTTGCTCATCATGCGCCCGTAGCTCAGTGGATTAGAGCATCAGCCTCCGGAGCTGAGGGTCGGAGGTTCGAATCCTCTCGGGCGCGTTTTCTCCGCCAAAAAGCAAAGAGCCCGGACCTGCCAAGCAGGTCCGGGCTCTTTTTGCTTCAGATTTATCTTATTCTTACACGTTCTCTCTTACACGTTCTCCAGCATGTGGCCCAGCTTCTTCTTCTTTGTCTGGAGGTACACTATATTCTTATCATGCGGGGCGACCTCCGCAGGCACCCGCTCCACCACCTTGAGCCCATAGCCTTCGAGTCCCACGATCTTCTTGGGGTTGTTGGTGATGATCCGCATCTTCTTCACGCCGAGGTCGACGAGTATCTGGGCGCCGATCCCGTAATCCCGCAGGTCGGCCTTGAACCCCAGCTTGAGGTTCGCCTCCACGGTATCGAGCCCCTTATCCTGGAGCTCGTACGCCCTGAGCTTGTTGGCGAGCCCGATTCCCCGCCCTTCCTGGCGCATGTAGAGGATGATCCCCTTCCCTTCGTGCCGGATGATCTCCATGGCCTTATGCAACTGATCGCCGCAATCGCACCTCTTGGAACCGAAAACATCTCCCGTCAGGCATTCGGAATGCACCCTGACCAGAACTTTGTCGTCAGGAGAAATCTCCCCTTTCACCAAGGCGATATGGACATTGGGGTCAACATCATTTGCGTACGCAATGGCGGTAAAGTCCCCCCCGTATTTGGTAGGCATCTGCACCGTAGCAACTCTCTTCACGAACCGCTCGGTCCGCATCCGGTACTGGATCAGGTCCTTCACGGTGATGACTTTCAGGGAATGTTTCTTCGAAAACTCCACGAGGTGCGGCACCCGCGCCATGGTGCCGTCGTCATTCATGATCTCGCAGATCACGCCTGCGGGAGTAAGCCCTGCAAGCCGCGCGAGGTCGACGGACCCCTCGGTCTGTCCCGCCCTCTGCAGGACTCCTCCGGGCTTCGCCCGCAGGGGAAAGACATGCCCCGGACGGGCGATATCCTCCGGCTTCGTATTCGGATCGATGGCGGTCTTGATGGTCACCGCCCTGTCGTGGGCGGAAATCCCGGTGGTCACCCCTTTTTTCGCCTCGATGGAGACCGTAAAAGCGGTGCCGAAGGACGAAGTGTTATCGTCTGTCATCATGGGGAGGCCCAGTTCCTCCACTCGCTGCGGCGACAGGGAGAGGCAGATAAGCCCCCGTCCGTACTTCGCCATGAAGTTGATGGCATCCGGGGTCACCTTCTCTGCGGCCATGCAGAGATCTCCCTCGTTTTCCCTGTCTTCGTCGTCCACGAGGATCACCATCTTGCCCCGGGCAATATCCTGCAGCGCCTCTTCTATGGTATTGAACTTGTATTTCTCCATTAAAGACCTCCGTAGGGTGTACGCTTTCAACTTTACCGATACTTTCCAGTATAGCAAAACAACGGGATATCTTTCCATGAAAGAGGTCATATGCCCTGTTCGTTCGCCGCATGATTCTGCTATAATAAGCGATCTTTTTTACAGCGCCGGAGGGGACGTGAAGCATTCCGCTATCCAGCTCGACAATTTTTTCGATATCCTGAATACCATTCTTTCCACCCTCGACATCAACGAAATCCTCACCTCCGTCGTAGAGCAGATCCGCTCCGTCATCAAGGCCGACCGGTGCACCCTGTACCTTATCGACCGGGATAACGGCGAGCTCTATTCGAAGGTCCTCCAGGCAGACAATCTCGTCGAAATAAGGGTTCCCCTGACCAATACCAGCCTTGCAGGCTACTCCGCCTTCACCGCACAGCCGCTGATTATCGGGGATGCCTACAATGATACAGAGCTTGCGGCCATCGACGGTGAGCTCCGCTTCGACAGGCGATGGGACGAAAAGAGCGGATACCGCACCCGAAGCGTCCTGGTGGTGCCCATTCCCTTCAGGACAGACCAGCGGATCCTCGGCGTCTTCCAGGCCCTCAACAAAGAAGGGGGCTTCACCGAAGCCGACCTCGGAACCATGGAGCAGTTGGCCTTTCTTCTCGGGATCGCCGTCAACAACGCCCTCCTGTACCAGTCCATCGAAGAGGAAAAGAAGCTCCGTGAGTATATTATCGACGACATCGAGGAAGGGATCTGCATTCTCGACCGGAAAAAACGGATCGTCTCTGCAAACAGGTTCCTGGAAGTGATGAGCGGCATGCGGTATACCGTCGATTCCATGGCAGGGGAGGACTTCTTCGCGCTGTTCCCCACCTTCGTCGGCACCCCCGTCGAAGAGAAGCTGAACGATGTCCTGGTCAACGGGTACGGCTTCAAGCAGATAGCGCAACTGGAACTGCTGGAAGTAAAAATCATCCCGTATTTTGACGAGAAAAGCGCGGTAAAGAGAGTCATTCTCATCTTTACGAGGTTCTGATGCCCCCCTTCCGGAGAACATCGGGAAAGAGCTTCGAGGAACTGCTCATCGAGAAAGGCCTCCTGACGAAGGAGACGCTGCAGGACCTCGTTGCCCGTACGGCAAAAGAGAAAAAAAACCTCGAGCAGGTCCTGTTCGAGACGGGAATCACCGAGGAGAAGCTCGCGGTGGTAAAGGCGGAATATCTCGGCTACGAGTTCGTGGATATTTCCTCGTACCCGCTGCAGTCGGACCTGCTGAAGCACATCAAGCCCGCCTACGCGAAGAATTACAAAGTCCTGCCGCTTACGTACAAAGAGGGACACTTTACCGTCGCCATGGTGGAGCCGCGGGATTTCATGGCCCTGGACGAAGTGGTCCGCCTCTACCGCGATGCGCGCTTCAGGATCAGGGAGGTAAAGGTGGTCATGACCACCTCGAAGCTCCTCTTCTCCTCCATCGAGAAATTCTATGCGCTCCCGAAGGAAAGAGAGCACGAAGAGATCGCAATCGGGAGCATCATGAACCAGCTTGCCGAGAGTTACCGGCCCGCCGTCGAGATGGCCGAAGTGGCAAAGGACGATGCAACGGAGAACAGCGCCCCCATCGTAATGCTGGCCAATAAGGTCGTCGAAGACGCCCTCAGGAAGAGGGCCAGCGATATCCACCTGGAACCCTCCCCGCAAAATCTCCGGATACGGTACCGCATCGACGGAAACCTCCAGGAGGTGATGCTCGTTCCCAAGTACGCGCAGGACGCCCTCATCACCCGCTTTAAAATCATGGCGGACATGAGGATCGATGAGAAGAGGATCCCCCAGGACGGGAGAATCGACTATACCCGGTATAACCCCACCGTCGAGATAGACCTCCGCGTCTCTACCGTGCCGACCCCCTTCGGGGAGGACGTGGTCATGAGGATCCTGGACAAGTCGGGAAACGTGCTGACGCTGGACATGCTCGGCTTCAACGACCACTGCATGGGACTCTACCGGGAGGCGATCCAGTCGCCCTACGGAATCCTGCTCCATGTGGGGCCCACGGGGAGCGGCAAATCCACCGCCCTCTTCGCCGCCCTCAAGACCCTCGACACCCCCGATCTGAAAATCGTGACCGCGGAAGATCCGGTGGAAACCACCCTGGGAGGGCAGATCATCCAGAGCAGCGTCAACCCGGTCACCGGGTATACTTTCGCCAAAGCCATGAAGGCTTTCATGAGACACGACCCCGACATCATCCTGATCGGGGAGATCAGGGATCTCGAAACGGCAAAAGCCGCCGTGGAAGCCTCCCTCACCGGCCATATGGTCTTCTCCACCCTGCATACCAACGATGCCGTGGGGACTGTGACGCGGCTTGTGGAAATGGGGGTGGAGCCGTACCTCATCGCCGACTCCCTCATCCTGGTATGCGCCCAGAGGCTCGCCCGGAGGATCTGCTCCAAATGCAAGGAGGCCTATGAGGCCGCCCCGGAAGAGGAAGAGCTCTCCAAGGGCGACATAAAGGCCGGCACAACCCTTTACCGGGGGAGGGGCTGCGAGGCATGCGACGGCACCGGGGAGAGGGGGAGGACCGGGATTTATGAGGTACTCCTGGTCAATAGGGAGCTCAGGAACCTCCTCATCGAGGGGGCTTCCACCGAAGAGCTGAGGAAAGTCGCTATCCGGACCGGTATGATGACCCTCAGACAGGAGGCCATCGACAAGGCGCTCAAGGGCATCATCTCCCTCAGGCAGGTGGTAGAAAACACCTTGGCGGAAAGTTAGGGCTGCGACCGTCTGCCTGCACACCCTGGCTATTCCTCCCACTCGCCGGTCCAGCCCTCGCCAGGGGGGTTCTCCCTCAATTCCCGCACCTTCTTCACAAACTGCTGTGAAGGGCCGTCTTCGGGATCGATAGCGAGCGCCTCCCGGAACCGCTCTTCCGCCTCGTCCCACTCCTGCCTGAAATAGTGCTCCTGCCCCCTTCTGAAAAGCTCCGCTACCCGCCGCTTCTCCTCGGAAACCGTGCAGAAATCCGCCATCATCGTATGATATTCCTCCGCACGGTTCCGCATTTCTGCGGCGAAACGGGCGAGCCGTCCGCTGATCTCATTCTCCAGGGCTCTGCTCTTCTCCTCCAGGGCGGAGAAGCTTTCGGCGGGAGCCGGGGCAGCCTCTCCGGCGATCAATTCCTTCAGGTGCAGGGCCATCTCCGTCCCTACCCGGTCATCGGGCCGGGCAAAGGTGATGCGCTTGTACAGACACTCCAGGCTCTTCTCCAGGATATCGACCGTGTTCAGGCAGGCATCGAACTCCTCCCGGGGCATCGCTCCCGACGCCCGGTACAGATACAGGGAGCACTCCTTCAATTCGTCCCGCCATCCGGGGAGCACACGACCCCATTCCACCCCCTCCGCGTCCCGTTTCCCTTTCAGTTC